>NZ_JAMQBK010000039.1 GCF_023701485.1 Aporhodopirellula aestuarii | reverse complement strand
TTCTGGTGAACGGTTACGTTTCAGTTGGTGGCGGTGCTGGAATGATTTCCAGATCGCCCTTCGTCACAAGTGATGCCCCACAATGGTTCATCAAGGTCCCGTTTGCAGTCATGGCTACTCCTCTTTCGTTGAAGCCGGTGGAAATGGAAAGAACCAACGGCGAGCGTAGCGCGAAACACCTGGAAGCGCCAGAAAATCGTGCGAGGATCAGGCCAGCGGCGATTGAACTGACCTGAACTTCCTTTCTTTTGAGACGAATTCCGTGGAGCGGTCTCCGACCGATCGGCTTGCATTCCACCGGTGATGCGTGCAACGTTGCACCGTCGTTGCATGCAAGCGGTAACCAATGACAACTTCGGCCCATTGATTGCCTACCTGGTGCCGGGCGCAACCGTCCTTGCTGGTCTGTCGAATTTCTCGCCGACGTTAAAAAGCTGGTTCGCAATTGGCCCCACCGAATCGCCGAGTATCGGAGGCTTTTTGTTCCTGACATTGGCAGCGATCGCTGCTGGGATGACAGTCAGTGCAATCCGATGGGCGGCCGTTGATACGCTCCACGGTTGGACCGGCCTGGCAATCCCATCGCTCGACTTTTCGCGGCTCGGAACGAACGTAAATGCTTTCGTGCTTCTGATAGAGATTCACTACCGGCACTATCAGTTCTACGCCAACATGCTGGTGGCGACCGCGATCGCATACGGCTGCTACCGCCTTAGTCTTGGTGGAGTCTTCGGACTGCGTTGGATTGACGTTGCGTTTTTCGGCCTCGAAGTAGTGTTCTTCGCCACATCCCGTGACACCTTGAGCAAATACTACGCGAGGAGTCAGCAGTTATTGTCGGCAACGTTGTGCGGTGACACTGCTCCGTCAGAGGGAAATCGACAATCATCGCCCACCGAAATTGCTACTTCCGTGAGCGGAGAGCCCGTTCCAGTTGCTCAACAAACTCCGGCAGCGTCAGGCCCAGTGTCAGGCAAACCGTTCGAAGCTGAATGATGTCGAGCCGCCGCTCCCCGCGTTCACACTTACTCACGAATGACTGAGATTGTCCCAGCTTCTCGGCCAATTCCATCTGACTAATTCCGGCATTCTCACGCGTCTGACACAGCAAACGAGTCAGGGCCTTGTATTCACGCGTGTAAATCGATTTTTCCATAAAGCACTGGTCTCCCTTCGCGGCTGATGGTATAGTCCAACTTGGCTTAGTCCAAAATGGACTAACACGACGAGCGCAGAACACTTTTTTCAAAGGGAGAACAGTCATGGCGAACGGTGGAAGTCACGGAAGCGTCAAGCAGCCCCAGGGAACGAAGCCCGCGGAAAAACCGCAGGCAAATCCGAAGAAGCAGACAAAGTAGCAGCAAAGCAATCCGGCGTCTGCGAGTGCAACGCGTTTGGTGATCGGCAGGAAGCCGGGATCAAACGCGTTTTTTTGTGCTGATCCGCATCTACCGGGACGGAGTTGCATAACTGCGTTCGTGCCAGACATTCGCTCGGCAGTCACCGCCTGCCGTGAGCTCATCGCCAATTTGCTTGCGCTGGTATCTCGATCGGTGCAATGTCTCCTCAGTTCTGCTGACGGTCAGCGGAGCCAATGTCTGAGCAAGCTCTTTCTCAAACAGGCACAGGAGACGAATCGATGCTGGTAGATCTTAACGATGGCAAGTGCCGCTCATGCAGCGGCCAACTCGAAGTAGCTGGTGCAGACGACGCGACGATCGATGTCAAATGCACTGAATGCGGTGACGGTTACACCGTCGAACCCGATGCTTTCAACGACGGAGGCATTAAGTATTGGCCGGAAGCGATGGTCGAGTTTGGGGAGGACCTGTGATGGATCCTCAACAAACATGGACTGAAATGCTCGAAGCGTTGAAACGCAAAGAGTGGGACGAAGCGAAGGAACTGGCCGACGCTCTGTACGAATGGATTCGCAAAGGCGGATTCCCGCCCGTCGCGGTTGGCGATGAGTCGCTCGGTAAGAATTGGCACAAGACGATTGCATCGTTCACGTGCCTGGTTGTTGCCAACAAAGTCGATGATGTGAAGAAACGGCGAAACCAACGCCAAACAAGAACGAAAGGAGGTGAATGATGCTTCATGCAGATCGAGTCTGGTGCGTTGCTGAAGTCGGTTCGGCGGAAGAACTCGCAAAAAACCTGACGGAAAAGAGATGGTTTTGCTGTCAGGCGTTTCAGGTGGCTGGTCACCCTCGCTACATCTGGTTGAACGATTCAACGTCACCGACTGGACTACAGGAGTTCGCAGTCTGCCGACTCGGATTGGCCAAAGGCGACATTCGTCAGCTGGAATCGATTACGTTCGGACAGTGCGAAGAGTCAGCCCTGAAATTCATTCGTGCGACGCTCAATGGCGAAGACGACGACAACGAATGGGCTCGCAACATCACTGCGGTGATTCAAACGCGTGAGCAGCATGGACGCTGCGAACACTGTGCCTGACACTCAGGCTTTCTGAGTCTGACCTGCGATGGTCAGACTCAGTTTTGTGGCGACGCTCTTAATTCGCGTAATTGTGAACCGCTTGGGTGTTGTTCTCCACGTAGAAGACGAGCAAATTTCGAGAGTCGCCTCAGCTTCGTTGTAGCCTTGTGTTTGATAAACTGCATGTCAGACAAAAAACGAACTTCCAACGGTCAAATGATGAAGAAGTGAGCGCCATGACTGACATTTCCTACCCCATGCAACACGTGTCCATTCGTGTTCCCTGGCATGACAACGGCTGGACCGGGACAGTCTGCAATCAGCCGAAGTTCAATACCTCATGTCTCAAACTCAAGGGCATTGCGGACAGCAAGGATGAAGAAGCGGAAGAAGCAGTCGCCGGAAAGTCGGTTCTTGAACTGATCGACGAGGGAATTCGGCTTCCACCATGCGTGAAAGAACGAGCCACGTTCATGGCCGATTTCGAGTTCGATCGGGTCACTGAGCATCCATATGCAAGGGGTAACTCGACGACTCACGGTCACTTTCGGCCCACATCCCTACGTCATCCGGCCTACTCAGCGGCGGCTGTCCCTTTTCTTTGGATGATGCGAGACGAAGTCTTTGGCGATTCAAAGGGGAAAAAGGATGTCAATCCAAAAGTCGAGCGTTATCCGCTAGAAGGAGTCGACCTGCAGTTTGAACCCTCGGAGGAAGAATTGGGATTCAAAACCAACTGGGTTCAGGACCGTCGTAATCACATTGCTCTACTCGAATGCTTTTGGAAGCATGTGCGACCTCAAGAATCGTTGGTGTTCTTCTACGCAAAGCAGGTTCCGCTGGTCGAGGACACGGGGCGACGTGTGCTGATCGGCGTGGGGCGCGTCAAGCACCTTGGTAAGTTGACCGAATACAAATATGACGGAGATCCTGGTGATAGGTTGCGAAGCATGCTCTGGGAGTGCATGGTAACGCATACGATTCGACCTGATTTCTCGGACGGATTTCTTCTGCCCTACCAACAGGCAATGGAAGAAAGCGACGAAGGACGTGCATTCGATCCCGTTGAAGCGGTTGCGTTCGCGCCTGAAGACCGGTTCAGTGAGTTCTCCTACGGCACTGAGCATGTCAGTAATGACGCCGCTATCAGCGGGCTGCTTTCCATCCGAGACGCGCTACAACGCAGTTCCGAGTTGTTCGGGTACGCGTCTGATCCGTATGAAAAGTGGATCGACCGAGAGTTGGGACGTCTTTGGAACAAGCGAGGACCGTTTCCTGGTCTCGGATCAGTCCTGTCCGCCACCGGCGTCACGATGGGGAACTTTGTTGCGCAGGCGTTGATCGACAAGGTCGGTGAAAAAGAAAATCCATGGCCGGCGTGGTTTGATGCTGTCGGAGATCCATCATCAAACCTGCCAGCAGAACTTGCACGGCACATTGACAGCACGATCGCCAAGTCATGGAAACGAATGAATAAAGACCGGCGAGGATTCCTGGAACTGCTGAGTCGAATGGATTTGACACAGGATCAGGCAAGTGTGTTGGCATCTCCCGAAGAGCGAGAAGACTGGGGTATCGCTTTTACGGACAACGACATCGTTGCTAATCCCTATTTGATCTATGAAGCGACGCGGCTCACCGCCGAACCCGCTTCGATTGGGATCGTTGATCGCGGTCTGTTTCCCAGTGGAATGATTCGGAAGAAGTTCCCCATTCCAGAGCCATCTCTGGTCAAAACCGCCGTCGATGCGCGGCGATTGCGTGCGTTGACTATTCGCAATCTTGAAGATGCGGCTCAAAACGGCGATACGCTGCGTCAACGCGATGACGTTATTCGCGATTTGCGACGTCAGGCGGGCGACGACGATGAACAAAAATCGCAAGTCACGGCGGACCTCATGTCAGTCGCCGAAGAAGAACTGTTTGAGGATGAGATTCGCATCGTCAAAATGGCGAACGATAAGCCAGCTTATCAACTTGAACGTCTTGGTGCGGCTGGCGATCTGATACGCCGTACGATCGAAAAGCGTATCGCAGGAAAACGGCATGCCCTGAAAATTGATTGGCGCGACTCGTTGGACTCCTTTCTGGCGAAGAACAAAGTCGCGTTGCCCGACGACCCTGAGGAACGTGAACGAGAAGAACTGGCCCGTGCCGAGAAAACGACTGCGTTGGAGGAACTTGCAGCGTCTCGGTTCAGTGTACTTATCGGGAGGGCCGGCACGGGAAAGACAACCCTGCTATCCGTGCTGTGTGCTCAGCCGCGAATCGGCAAAGACGGCGTGCTGTTACTTGCTCCGACTGGTAAAGCACGCGTTCGAATGGAAGATGTCGCCCGAAAAGCCGGCATTAAGAATAGTCAGGCGTTCACATTGGCCCAACATTTGAGTGGTACGGATCGTTACGACGGATCAACGCAGCGGTACTTGATGACAGGAGAACGCGGCGATCAGGTTGCGAAGACGGTCATCGTTGATGAGTGCTCAATGCTGACCGAAGAAATGATGGCCTCGCTGATCGAATCGCTCAACAAAGTCGATCGACTTATTTTTGTAGGTGACTATCGACAACTTCCGCCGATCGGTGCCGGTCGCCCCTTTATTGACATCGTCGCTCGCCTTCAACCCGACGATTTCCCTGCGGATGAGCCGCACGTTTCCCCCGGATTCGCGGAGCTCATGATTCCACGTCGACAAGGTGCCGGCGAGCGTGATGACTTGTTGCTCGCGTCGTGGTTCGGCGGCGGCGAAACAAGCGCTGGCGACGATCAGGTCTTCGACATATTGTCCGGAAAGCGCAAGAGTGAGACGGTTCAGTTCGTGACCTGGGAAACGCCAGACGAATTGGAGAAGGCTTTGCCGGATGTACTCCGTGATACTCTTGAGTTTAGTCCCGAGTATGAGGACTGGCAGGCATTCAGCATTTCTCTTGGAGGCAATCCTGACGACAACGGTTCTCTCTGGTTCAACACCAAATGGGGCAAATTCGATGGCGCAGGTCTGGCTGCCGAAGCGTGGCAGATTTTGAGCCCCGTCCGCCAAAAACCGTGGGGGGTGGAGACGATCAATCGCTTAATTCATACAAGGTATAAGGAACGAACGATCGAGCAGGCGAGGAGCTTCAAGGGCAAGCGAAGCATTCCCAGGCCGATGGGTGAGCACCAGATCGTTTATGGGGATAAGGTCATCAATAATCGCAACCGGAGGATCTATAAAAAGCGAATGTATCCCATGCCTGAGAAGGAAGGCTATTTGGCAAACGGCGAAATCGGAGTTGCAGTAGGACACAGGCGAACCAAGAAGAAGTATTGGGACCCGACATATCTGGAAATTGAATTCTCTACGCAGCGAGGGACTGCGTTCAAGTTCTATCAAAGCGACTTCAAGGAAGAAGGCGAGGCCAGTCTCGAACTGGCTTACGCGCTCACCGTTCACAAAGCTCAGGGCAGCGAATTTAAGAAAGTGTTTCTCGTCTTGCCGCGTTCCCCGCTCATGGTCACGCGCGAACTTCTATACACGGCGCTCACCCGACAAAGGGAGAAAGTTGTTGTACTGCTGCAAGGATCGGCGACGGACCTGCACCGATTCAGTTCCGAACGATACTCGGCCGCCGCTTGCCGCCTGACCAATCTGTTTGGCCCTCCGAAGCCGATCGAGATCAAGGGAGCGTTTCTTGAGGAACGACTGATTCATAACACAACTCGTGGTGAACTTGTTCGCTCCAAATCTGAGGTCATTATCGCCAATCTGCTTCATGCCAGGAAAATCGATTACGAATACGAGCAGGAGCTGAAGCTGGATGGCGAACCACAAAACAAGTTCCCCGACTTCACGATCGAAGATGATGACACGGGAAAAATGTACTACTGGGAGCATCTCGGAATGCTCGGAAACAGTGACTACAAGCGTCGATGGTTGGAGAAGGAGCAGTGGTACCGGGACAATGAAATTCTGCCACACACCGAAGGCGTCGGTCCCAACGGCACTTTGATCATCTCTCGCGACGATCCAAATGGCGGCATTGATTCCTCGCACATCAACCGCCTGATAGAGGACGTTCTAAAGGCCTGATCTTCAAAGATCTTCAAAGCATGTGCGCTTGGGGCTAATTCGCCCTCGCATTTCATATTCGACAGCGAAACCTGCAGTTGGCTTCTCCTGAGAACGGTGCGGTCCGTGGGTTGCCGATCTTCTTGCGGGCTGCCGTGTCGCTGCGACCTTCCCCAGTTTCGCCGACCGGCAAACTCCGGCACGCATCACGCCGACGGCGCCCGTGCTGATTGTTTCGGCTGTGAATGTCTGGTAATGTTTGGAGGATCGCGATCGGCTATTCCGTATAAGCGAGGTATTGGTCATGGCCACCGAAGCGAAATTCCTGACGGTCAAAGAAACGGCGGAAACGCTTGGAGTTTCTCCAAACACCGTTCGGGCCTGGGGATCTAGCGGCAAATTACCGGAGTACCGCCATCCCTTGAACAACTACCGGTTGTTCAAGCAGGCGGATGTTGAACGACTTCGTTCGAAGATTGCAGAGCCCGTTCTGCAATCGAAACCGAAGGTTAAGTCGAAGAAACGAGGCGGGAAGTAAGCAGCACAGGCTGAATCGGCACACAAATAGGACATCACTCGTGAGTGATCAATTTGAATTTCATCCTACTGGACTGACGCGGTCTCAATTCGACCGCCTGTCTGAATATGCAGATCGGGCAGAGACAATTTCTCCCGGTCATTTATTGGAGGAAGCTCGGCAGCACCTGGAGCAAACGCAACAGGCGCACGCAGCGAATCGAATGATTAATGTGCGACTGGCATCGGCCATTGTTGACGTGATCGAGCGGGTGGCGAATGTCTGGGATTCTCTGTCGGCAAACCACCAAACCTGGTTAGCTGCGGCGATGCTTTACTTTTCAAGCTGCGACGACGACGAGCCCGATTTCGATTCGCCGATCGGCTTCGAGGATGATGTGGAAGTGTTGAACTCGTGTCTTCGGTTAGCCGGGCTGAATGACCTCCGTCTTAATTCGGAGGACTACGACGATGCCTAAAATTGCAGCTCCCACGCCAGGTATGCGCGTCTTGTGTCGGGATGCCGAATGGCTGGTCACTCGTGTCGACCCGTCCGATCACAGTCACCAGAACTACGCCGTTCACTGTGTCGGTGCGGACGACCTGGTCCGTGGCCACGAAGCCATCTTTTTGACTCAACTGGACACGATTGAGCCGGTTGATCCTCGCAACACGCAGCTTGTGCAGGATCAGTCCAGTGGCTATCGGATGGCGAAACTATTTTTGGAAGCCCAGCTCCGACAGATGCCCGCGACCGGCGTTGAGCCTGATCTGGAAGGCATGGGCGTCTTCAAGCCGATGAAGTTTCAAATCCAGACCGTCGAATGGGCTCTGCGGCAACTTCGGCCGCGACTTTTGCTGGCGGATGCCGTCGGACTCGGTAAGACAATCCAGGTGGGGATGGTGCTCTCGGAACTGATGCGTCGGGGCCGGGCCAATCGCATTCTTGTGCTCGCCAAAAAATCGATGCTGACTCAGTTTCAGTCGGAGCTCTGGAATCGCTTTGGAATTCCCCTGGTTCGATTGGACTCGGCGGGCATCGCCAAGCTGCGATTGCGAATCCCGGCCAACAAGAACCCCTTTGAAGTCTACCAACGGGTCATTATCAGTATCGATACGCTGAAGAATGTGGGCAGTTATCGGCACTTTCTGGAAAACACCCGTTGGGACTGTGTCGTCATCGACGAAGCCCACAACGTCGCGGGTGCCAGTGTCCCGGAACGACATCTCGCGTATCGGCTGGCTCGATTGCTGTCGCGGCGAACGGATTCGATGCTGCTAACGACTGCTACACCGCACAACGGCAAACGTGAGACCTTTGGCCGGTTGATTTCGCTGCTTGATCCGTCTGCGATTCCGGACCCGGACTTCAAGGAGTACAGCGCCGACGACATCAGAGGCTTCTTCCTGATGCGGTTTAAGGAAGACGTGCGAGAGGATGCAGGTGCCGATCTGACTGACCGCCTGCTTGTGCCGATCGATCAGACGACAGTTCCGGCCACGGCTGAAGAAGAAAAGGTCTACGCAATTCTGTCTGAACTTCGTGCCGAAGCGACAAAGAACAAGGGCGAGGAAGCCTGGAAGAACAACGTCCTGGTGCAGTACGGCATCTACAAGCAGTTTCTGTCCAGCCCCGAATCCTGTCGCAAAACGTTACAGAAACGGATTACGGCGGTTCAGGCCAAAGACCCGGAGAGTCCCGAGCTTCCCTACCTCAATCGTATGGATTCGCAACTCGGCACGCTGAGCATTCGCGACTCGTCCAGATATCAGCTTCTCAAACGCCAATTGGAAGCGATCGGTTGGGACGGCAAGGAAACCAGTCCCCGCGTTCTGGTCTTCACCGAGTATCGCGAAACACAGGATGCCCTGGCCGCCACATTGGCCAAAGACTTCAAGATCAAATACTCACCGAAGTTCGAGCAACAACCCAAGCAGGCACTGGCCACGATCAACGGGTCGTGTCCGGACATCCATCTGATGAAGACAGTGGAGGCATTTGGAACAGGTGCATCTGATGTCCGAATGCTGCTGGCGACAGACGTGGCTTCCGAAGGTGTCAATCTGCATCACCAGTGTCACAACATCATCCATTACGACTTGCCCTGGTCGATCATCACTTTGATTCAACGCAATGGTCGCATCGACCGCTTTGGACAAACTGAAAGCCCGGTTCTTCGATACCTGCGAATCAGCACACGCGATGGAATGTTGAAAGGCGACGAATCGATCTTCGAGCGACTGATCGAAAAGGTCGAGGAGATCAATCGTTCGACACGCCAGGGCGAAACGGTCCTGAAACTGTACGACCCTGAAGCGGAAGAACGCTACATCGCCGAGGCCGGAATTCTGCAGGGCAATGTCGACGTCCTGGAGAAACCTTCGTCGGAAGGTGAAGTCGAGTCGACCGAACTGGAATCCGTCCTGAGCCAGGCCAACCCGGCGGGACAGGAAGACTTCCTGAAATTCCTGCTGGGTGAAACTGAGGAAGCTTCCGCCGCGGATCCCACGGCTGATTCATCTGGCAAAAAGTATTCGCGACTGCGGCTGTACGACGACAAGCGATTCCTGCTGGATGGTTATCGCTACCTGGCGGAGCTACATCAGGATTATGCGGCCATCGAAGAAAACGGAAAGTTGATGCTGCTGAACGCACCGAAGGACTTGCGACGTCGACTTGGTGCTCCCAACGAGCGCGGCGATGTGGTCTTCGGTGCCACGGCGATTCCGTCAGAAGCGTGGCCGGAGGACAACCAATTCCGTTTGACGGAAGATCCGGATCGTGTTGAGTTGGCGATCAAGGCGGCTCGCAACACATCGGGCCATTGGTCTCGGGAACTGCTTGCGACGGACCAGCAACCGATTCTGCAATGGATCACCGAGCGACTGTTGATGCTGATGAAGCGGGGCGAATGTCCCCACATCACATCACGCAGTCTCGAATCCGGCGAACTTTGTTTCTGTTTCATCGGCCAGGTCAGTTCCCGCGCGGGGGCTCCGCTGGTGGTGGATGCCCATGCGATCTCATTTCGCAAAGGGGGCGGGTTCGAGCATCGTTCGCTTCGCGATGCGTTGGATGCCGCCGGATTTGACAGTCTCGTCAATCAAGGCAACACGGGCGACATCAAGGCAATCCAGGGGCCGCTGATCGAAGCCGCGGTGGAATCCAGTCTTGAACATATGCGTGAACTTGGTCGGAAACATGTCGACAGCTTGCTGCCCTTTCTGCGACGTGAGAACCGCAGGCTACGCAACTGGAAGAATCGTCGTCAGGAGTTGCTGGAATCCCGCATTGAAAAGCTGCCGCCGAATCATCGCAAGACAAAGATGTATCGCAAAGACCTGGAAGAGATGGACGCCTACTTGCGCGACCGAGAAGACAACTGGCAGGACACCTACTTCACTGCATCGACGGAACCGTCCACACAGTTGGTCCTTGTCATTGAAGGAGTCAACTGATGAGTGTTGATCTACTTTGGTACGGCGAACGCGGAATCGTCAACGCAATCGCAGCGGCTCTTGAAGCGTCGGGGGTCAATGGCGTTGAACACCTGCTTCGTGCCGTCGTTTGGGGAAACGGAAGCCAGCCAGCTTGGATTGGCGAAATCGCGTCGGTGTTGCTAATCGTTGAAATAGGTTGCTACGACTTTGGTAATCCCGACTTGATCATCGTTTGCACCACGACCAGCGGCAGCAAATATGCGGTATTTGTAGAAGCCAAAGTCGCGAGGTATTTAAGTTGTACCGCATCAAACGAAAAAGGAATGTCAAGGAAGAAATTCAACAGCTCCATCAATGGACAATTATCTTTGAAGTTCCGACTTACCCAGGCGATTTCAATTTGGGATGGGGGAGCACGTTTGGCCGAGCCACTGCCAATTCTCCAGTCCTATGCGAGACCTCCACAGGCGGGCGGACTCGGAGATAAGTCGAGTCGCCCCCGTCGACTCGAAAAACGAGAAGTTCTTTCCATATTCCGTTCTGCTGGATTTGCGAACCTGCCGTCTTCCAACTGTCACATCGTTGCGCTGACGTGGGATCGGGAGCCGTTCTTTTCTGCAGGAGACTTTGCTCAGTCAGAGTTCCGGCCGTTGTTTCTGTCGAAAGATGGAACCGAGCAATGGGAGCAAGTGAAATCGCAAATCGGCTGGCTTGGTTACGGAAGCATCGCGGAATCGGCCGCTTTGCTCGATGTTCTTGGTGCGCCGTATCAGCAGGCAGTGAGCACGATGTTCCGCCAGGTCGTTCCTCCGGCGGTTTCCGACGCAGTTGATCCGGCTTGGCCCGCAGTAACCTCGTACAACATCAATGACACAAGTCGGCCGGAAACGGTGGAGCTCCTGCGAAAGATGGAAGACCTGGCTCGTCATTCCTTTGGCAAAGGATCAGTCCGAAGTGAGGAGGGTAGTACGAGTGTTTCTCCAATCGACACTGTGCTCATCAAGTTGGTTCCGCAAAACGCCCGTTCCGAGGAGGAGGAGGTCATCTTGATAGGCGCGTCAACGTCACTTGGTTGTGACGAGTGGAACGGCCGCAAGTTTGATGGCCCAAAACGATTTGGTAGAGGTCGAAATCAACAGCCATTCGTTTTTTTGGAGTTGCCCGTTTCAGAGGAATCGTTGGAAGCAGTGGACGCCATATTTGCCGAGATCGCGGAACATCTTGGTCTCGAACGCATTCAGGAATCGGAATAGATGCCACTCGACACCTGCATTACGAACGTTGGCGAATACTACTCGTCGCACTACCTGGACAGCACCTTTACCAAGGACGTGAAGGAGCTGGTCAAGAAGTGGGTTGAGCTGGGGTCGAATGCTCCGCCGCGGCGGTTTCAGAACCTGTCGCAGTATTACTTCCGGGCCAAAACTCAGGTGCTGGATGAGGAAGAACCAATCCGGCGACAGTTTGCTGGTGATGAAGCTCGCGGCTGGCACTCACAACTGCTGCATGCGCTGGGATACACCGACCTCGAACCACTCGATCATCCCACCGAGGGCGGGGAGACCTACGTGCCGACGCTGGGGCGAGTCAACCGATACAACAAGCCTTGGCTGGTGGTTTGCGAAACGCACTTTTGCCTTCCTGATGGCAGTCTCAAAGAAGGCATGCCCAGCGAAGATCCTCTCGGCATGCAGCCCTACAAGGATCAGCTCAAGAATCAGGCCGACCACAAACTGTGTGAAGGCGACTGGAGCCGTTGCGTTGGACGTATCTTTACGGAGGAAGATGGACCTCGCTGGATCCTGATGCTGGCCGGTAGCCAGGTGTTGCTGCTCGATCGCAACACGTTCGCTCAAGGCCGATTCCTGTCCTTTGATCTGGACGATGCGTTCGGTCGCAAAGAGAAGGACACCTTCAACCACATCGCGGCGTTCATATCCGCCGATACGCTTTGTCCTGATGGCGAATCGGACGAAGTGCTGCTGGACAAACTGGAAGAGCAAAGCCATCGATTTGCTCATGGTGTAACGGAGAGTTTGCAGTTCGCGGTCCGCGAGGCGATCGAGTTACTAGTCAACGAGTGGGCTCGTGACCGAACCGAGCGTGAGAAGCGTCCGCTGTTGAAACTCTCGAAAGACGAATTGAAACGGTCGGGGCAGAATTTCTCCCTCAACCTGCCAGAGCTCGACGACCGCACGTATGAAATCACGGCTGAGCATCTGCGTCGCGAGGCACTGACGTTCGTTTATCGGCTGTTGTTTTGTTTCTACGCGGAAGCACGCGGTGGTGAGCTGGAGATCCTGCCGGTCGACGACAACATTTTTCGGCTAGGTTACAGCCTGGAATCACTTCGTGATCTGGAGCTGGTGCCGCTGACCGATGCGACGAGTGAAGGAAAGTACTTTCACCAGCATTTGAAGTCACTGTTCCGCATCATTCACGGCGGTTTCCATCCGAACGACGACTCCAACAGGGACGCACAGTCTCGCTTGCTATTCAATGGCGAAACCGTGCGGGCGTTTGAAGTTCGTCCGCTAACGGCAACGCTGTTTTCACCTGATGCGACACCGCTGCTCAATCGGGCCATGTTGTCCAACGGCTGTTTGCAGCAGGTGATACGCAAGCTATCGCTCAGTACCGACAAGAATTCTAAAACCATTGGCCGCGTCAACTATGCGGAACTGGGGATCAACCAGTTGGGCGCAGTCTACGAAGGCTTACTTTCGTACAAGGGGATGTTTGCTGATCAGGAGTTAATCCACGTCAAACCGGCCAGCAAGGACTTTGGCGACAAAAAGACACCGACCTGGTTCGTTCCGAAGGATCGGCTGGAAGAATTCAAGAAGGACGAAGTCGAACGACTCGAAGACGGCAAGCCTAGGGTTTACCGCAAAGGCGAATTCATCCTGCACCTGAACGGGATCGATCGTGAACAGTCCGCATCGTACTACACGCCGGAAGTGTTGACCAAATGCCTGGTCGAGGAAGCCCTGCGTGAACTGTTGAAGGATTACACACCCGACGACGCCGACAAAATCCTACAGTTGAAGATCTGCGAACCGGCGATGGGCAGTGGCGCGTTCCTGAACGAAGCCGCCGAGCAGCTGGCAACCCGTTACCTCGAAATGAAGCAGAAGCAGTTGCAGGAGAAGTACCCCAGTGGTGAAGTTCCGCTCACCGATTTGCGAATCCGACACGCAGACACAGCGAAGCGGGCGGATTCGGCAACCGTTGTGGAAACGGAAGTGGTCTCCGTAGTCGGCGCAGTACCGGAGTTGGAATCCAGCGGTTCATCGGCAACGATGCTCGTGGCTGAAAAGTCGCTCGAATGGGAGAGCGGCACAGTTCCTACCACGATCGAGCCTGCTCGCTTTGGCGATGAGCTGCGGCGAGTGAAGCATTACATCGCCACCAACAACATCTACGGCGTTGACTTGAATGAAACGGCCGTTGAGCTGGGACAGCTTTCGCTGTGGCTGGGTAGTATCCATCGTCTGTTGGTGAAGGAAGGGGAGAACGGCGGTCGCGATATCTATCAGTCGGGAGCAACGCCCTGGTTCGGCCTGCGGCTGCGTTGTGGAAACAGCCTGATCGGAGCCCGACGAGCGGTTTGGACGACGGAACAACTTCGCCGTGGCGAACATGCCTGGGCGTCGAAGTTGATTCAGCAGGTCCAGTCGGATATTGAGCAGTTGCGTGAACACACGACGCCGGAAGAGTTTGCCAAGTTCCGCAAACAGTCGCTTGATTTGGTCACCAAGATCAAGTGGGACGAGTTGGCGGAGGATGCCGACGAGTGCCGAGCCCAGGTCGTGCGGTTCTGCGAGTGTGCGAGGGAGCGAAGTACAGCTGGCTTGGGCAAAGACGACAAGAAGCTGTACGAGAAGCGGCAGACGATCTGGAAATGGGTGAGCAACCAGAAGGATCAGGACGAACTGCTCGCTTTGTACGAATTGCTGCCTGAAGGTCGCATGCGTCAGGTTGAGCGGATCTCGTGCGACATTTTCCTGACGCTCGATGAGCAGCACAGCGAGCACAAAGCTGGACTGCCGCGTCTCTTGAAGCCAGGTGAATCACGGGGCGACGACGAGATTTACCACTTCTTGGTCTTTGATCCGGAGATGGTGCCAACTCGCAGCGACAAGCTAATGAAGTCGTTCTGGAAAGACGACTGCGATACGGCTGGTGAATGGATCAAGAAGCAGGTCTCGCCCAAGTGGACGAAGGAGCCACTCAACGAAGCGATCGCCATCTGTGAACTGATTGACCAGCACTGGCGAACGTACGCTCAGCAGCGCGCGGAAGCACTGTGTGCCACGGTCTGCACAGCCACCGTTTGGCCGGTTCCCGCAAACAGCTCCGAAGCGGTCAAGCCAAGCCCGTCGCTTGCTGAGCAGGAACGGGTTTGCCGAGAACTCGAATCAACGTCCGGCAGCTTCCAGCGTCTGCGATTGGTGATGGATACGTGGTGCAGCCTCTGGCTTTGGCCGCTCGATCAGGTCGCCGACCTGCCGACCCGAAATGCATTTCTGGCCTCGGCCCGGTTGTTGTTGTCTGGCGATCCTCCCGACAGGTCATGGACGGAAATCCTAAGTGCCAAGCTGGGTTTCAACATCGGCGTCCTGTTGCAGGCCGCACCCGAAGGCGAAGTGCCCGATACCGAACTGTTAGCCGGTGGAGTGCCGTGGTTCGGCGTCGCCGAATCGATTCGCGGTGAGCAAAACTTTCATCATTGGGAATTAGCCTTTGTGGAGGTGCTCGGCGAAGAGTCGATGGGCGGTGGGTTTGATTTGATTGTTGGAAATCCGCCGTGGAATAAGGCTGAGTGGGCCGAAGCCGCAACGATGTCTGAACGCGAACCGATGTTGGGAGTCAAAGAAGCGAAGAGTGGTGCACTAAACCGCGCAAGGCAAGCGATTGTTGCGCAGGAGAATAACCGTCCGTTTATCGCAACCGCGATTCGATGTGGAGAAGGTGCTGTTGCCTGTCTCAATTCGCCGCGGCAGTACGGCGTCTTGGCGGGTATGAAGGCCAATTACTACAAGAACTTCATCGTTCGCTCGCTGGACATCATAAGTCGCACAGGAGTTCTTGTTCTATTGCACCCGGAAGGCGTTTTCGATGACTCAAATGGCGGATCATTTCGACGCTTCGTCTACGAACGACTGCGAGGACACTACCATTTCCGAAATGAGCACAAACTATTCGCCGACGTTTATAATCGAGCTGAGTTCAGCATCAACGTATACCAGGCACCGTCATCCACGATCGAATTTCGTATGGTTGCGAATCTTTTTGACCCCAGGACGCTAAGCCATTGCTATTCTCATTCGCAACCAAACGATCCAGTGCCGGGAATCAAAGCAGATGACGACACGTGGGAGATTCGGGGGCATAGCCGACGGATCGTCACCATCACAGAGAGTGAATTGTCTACATTCGCAAGGTTCATCGAAGAAGAAGGAACGTCACCACTTGAAGCTAGGTTGCCGCAAATTCATGCAAGTGAGATTATCCAAGTGATCTCCCGCGTCGCTACCGCGCCTCGGCGGTTGTCAGACTTGAAAGGTTCCTATTATGCAACACAGCTTTTTAACGAAGTCGGGGCACAAGAAGACCGTCAAATCAAAAGGGTTGAAAATCCATCATATCAACCCCAGAGTATAAGTGAGTTGGTGCTTTCAGGCCCGCACATTTACGTCGGCCAACCTCTATATAAGACAGCGAACACTAACTGCAATTCGCATCGCGCGTATGATGACATCGACTTGACCAATATCGGCGAGAACTTTCTGCCAAGGACAGTCTATCAGCCAGACGTCTCGTTCCACAAAATACCCGAGTGGCCGGATGGCACGGACTCAACGCAACATTTTCGCTATGCCAATCGAAAGATGATTAGCAAGGGCGAACGGTCACTAGACAGTGCGATAATTCCCAAGGGAGTGAAGCACATTAATGCGTTGATGAGTGTCGCATTCAAAGATGAACGAATGATGGCGATGTTTACCACCGCCACGTTTTCCGTACCATTCGACTTCATTTTGCGAGTGACCGGACGTGCGAACTGTACGACGGAGTTCTTGGAAAAATTCCCAATAATCGAAGGCGATGTTTTTTCAAACGCATTGTTGGTTCGAGGACTAAGACTGAATTGTCTGACCAATGAATATCGTCAACTCTGGCAGTCTTTGGCATCTCAAGACATTAACCTTGAGGCATGGGTAGCTGAAGACCACCGCTTTGCAAGCGAATACGAACTTCCGTGGGACGAGCTGGACCCATCTGATTGGACTTGGAAAACGCCCCTGCGGAGCGACTTCACGCGTCGTCAGGCACTACTGGAAATCGATGTGTTGGTGGCGATGGCGTTGGGGCTGACGCTCGAAGAACTGCTGACGATCTACCGAGTTCAGTTTCCGGTGATGCGCATGTATGAACTGGCCGACGAGTACGACGCACGCGGCCGCCATCTCCCCAACACCGTCCGCAAGAATCAGGGCGGCACCCAGTTCCGCACCGTCCGCAACGAAGCCCTCGAAAAACACCCCGAGGCCTACAAAACCCGCCCCGCCGAAGACGCCCTCAGTCCCAACTGGCCCTTCGCCGACGAGATCGGCGACGCCCCACCACTGGAAGTCAGCTGGGAAATCGATGACGGCCTGCAAACCGTCACCAAAACCTTCTACCCACCCTTCACCAAAGTCGACCGCGAAGCCGACTACGCCCGAGCGTGGGAAGAGTTCGAGAAGCGGTATGGAGGGCAGTCATAAATGCTGCCAGCCCATCTAGCCGAGAATATCCGCAAGCAGGTTCTGTTCTACCTGCAGTCGACCTTCGACTTCCGAGAGAAGTCGGTCGAGAAAGCGTTCGAGCGATTCCTGACCGATCCGGATACCGGTTTGTTCAAAGGTCCGTGGGTTCAGCTTCGCCGACCGTATCGTCCTGCCGATGCCAACGAACGCGTGCCGTTCGATTTCCCGGTCGAGTTTCACCCTTTCAAACACCAGAACCGATCATGGCGGCGACTGGCCAGCAAGTCGCAGAAACCGAAACCAACGATTGTGACCACAGGAACCGGCAGCGGCAAAACCGAATGCTTCCTGTTCCCGATCCTTGATCACTGCCTGCGTGCTCGCAAGGAAGGCCAGAAGGGCATCAAAGCAATCATCCTGTATCCGATGAACGCTCTGGCCGCCGACCAGGAGAAACGCTTCGCCAAGGTCATTTGGCGGACGTCCGAACTGAAGCAAGCAGGAATTCGAGTTGGCAACTACACCGGTCGCTACGATCCCTCCGACCCGGGTGCTTCGGCAGGGAGCGGCACGAAAGCGATGGGCGAAGCCCACGGCATCAGCAATCACGAGGCTCAACAGGAAGATCCTCCCGACATCCTGCTGACCAACTACAAGATGCTCGACTATCTGCTGCTGCGACCGCAGGACCAGCGGTTGTGGCGATTCAACGATCCAGGTGTGCTGCAGTATCTGGTGCTGGATGAATTGCATACCTATGACGGAGCTCAAGGGGCCGACGTCGCCTGTTTGATTCGTCGGCTGAAAGAACGACTCGACATTGCCAAGGGCGATCTGTGTGTCGTTGGAACCAGTGCCACGCTGGATGATCGTGAACCAGCCAAAGACAGCACGAACAAGAAAGCCGACGGCAGCGTCGATGCCAAGGAAACGGGCAGTGATCGACTCGCCAAGTTTGCCAGCACGTTGTTTGAAGAAGAGATCAACGCCGAAGCGGTGATTGGAGAAGACCGAGTCAGTGTGGCAGAGATGGTCGTGCTGGATCCGGAGGAGGTGACACTGCCGAATCCAACGGGTTGCCAACCACTCGAAGATGAAGATGCATTGAAGTACGCATTGCGGCAGTCGGTGCTTTGGGGCGGACCTCAGTATGCCGGACCCGATATCCCCCATCATCTGTTCTCCAAAGACGATCACAAGCTGAGCGATGAGGAAAAGGCGACTCTGGAGGCGGTCGAAGCGTGGTCCGTACAGCTGGGCGGCTGGCTGAAAGGACGGATGCTATTCAAGTACCTGCTGAACATCTTTGAAAAGTCGGAAACCGACGGCTCAGGTCCGCTCACCTGGCAAAACCTGGTCGATCTACTGGCCCGTGAAGAACTGGGGTTCAACGACTTCCCAAAAACGACCGACCGAGGATCCATATGTGCCTCGTTCTTCGCTCTGGTTGCCCAGGCCAAGGAGGTCCGCAGCGGTCATGCATTTCCACTGGTGCCGACTCAGGTCCAGCTGTGGATTCGCGAGCTGCGCCGACTGGGGCGACTGGTTCATGACAAACCGGTGTTCAGCTGGCTGGATGAACCGACCCAGGAATTCCCCAGCCTGCCGGTCTTTCATTGCAGTGAATGCGGTGAATCGGGCTGGGTAGGACTCGCCGATCCGAACACTGAGACTCAGATTGGCGCGAAAGGCGTCAGCGGCTTTCAGCTCGATGCCGAACCGTCAAAAATCTACCGTGGCTGGTTCGGATTTAAGGGAATGCGAAATCCGAACATTGTCGTGATCTCGCCGGACAGGGAAGGACTAAGTGACGCCCCTCCCTCAGAAGGAGAGGGAGCTCCAGCTGAAAATCTGGCCCAGCAAGAGTTTGGGTTCAAACAGTGGTACATGTGCCCCAAAAGTCTGGTCCTGAGACTGGAGGACGGTCCCTGCCCGCTGACGAACGATCCCAAGCGATTCAAGGTCAAAGTTAATCACGAGACGCGGTTGGACAAGAAGCAGAACACCGTCGGTGATCAGGGATGCCCCAACTGCCAATCAAAAGATGGCGTGTTCTTCATCGGTAGCCAATCGGCGACGTTGTCCAGCGTGGCAATCGATGAGCTGTTTGGTTCGGTACTGAACAATGACCCGAAACTGCTGGCGTTTACGGACAGTGTGCAGGACGCTTCGCACCGTGCCGGATTCTTTTCATCTCGGACGTACCAGTTCACGTTCCGCACCGCACTTCAGCATGTGATTGATGACGCTGGCGACAGCGGGATCCGGTTGAGTGACGCGGGACCAGCTTTGTTGGATTGGTGGTCGCAGCCGCGTCCCGGTTGGCGAGGAAGCATTCGCGAGGCGATGGCTTCATTGTTGCCGCCGGATTTGCATGAGTATTCCGATTTCGTGAACTATCGCGACAACGCATCGGCATCCGATCCACCCAAGCGTTTACGAGATGAGATCGATCTTCGACTGACTTGGGAAGTGACCAGTGAATTCGGCCTGATGCAAACTCATGGTCGGACAATAGAGCCTGCCGGTAGTTCCTGTATCGCTTGGGATGATCAGCGGATCGAATCGACTCTGAAAAACCTTCGGGAACGAATTCCCGGAATTGATCCCGCACTGGCGGATCTGCCGGACAAGGCGATCAAGTTGTGGATCTACGGATTCCTGCATCGGGCTCGCATTCGCGGTGCGATCGCACATCCGTTTCTGGACAGCTTCGCGAAGAACAACTTCTGGGGAAAATACCCGTTCGGACGCACCATTCCAGGACGCGAAACCTACCCCGGTGGCGGACACTACAAGCCGCATCTGATGGTGACGCAGTCGCAACGAACGCATGACCACGTATTGGCACCGACCAAAAAGGGCGGTCGGCAACCGTGGCAACTGGTCTGGGCAAGACGTTCACTTCGAAAGCCCAACGCGGACGAAACCAGCCTGTTGGATCTGATCGCGGCTTTGCTGACGTGCGGGACGGAAGCCGGGTTGTTCACAAGGCTTCATCAGGATGGGACCAAAAACTTCTATGCCGTCTCGGCCCACGCCGCGATCCTGACGTCGGACCGGGTCAATCTGATTTGCAGCGAGAGCGGCAAAGCTCTGATTCGTCCTGCCGCTGAAGCCGAGTTTTGGAAAGACGCGCCGAGCTGGGAGTATTACTCTCAGAAAGGTCGGTACGCGGATGGAGATTACTCACCTCGACAGGAATACTATCAGGACCGTTACCGGAAAGGGGCACTCAGGCGGGTCGTTGCCAGCGAACATACCGGTCTGTTGGCGACCGAGGATCGTGAGAAGCTCGAGCTTGATTTTTCGAGAACTGAACATACTGATGACCCCAATGTCCTGACCTGCACCAGCACGCTGGAAATGGGGATCGATATCGGTGACTTGTCGAGCACCATGCTGTGCTCGATCCCGCCGAGCACAGCCAGCTATCTGCAGCGGATCGGGCGGGCTGGCCGGTCAACGGGAACAGCATTGATTGTCTCGGTGGTCAACCAACGTCCTCACGACTTGTTCTTCTATGGTCGCCCGTCGGAGATGCTGCGAGGCAAAGTGGATCCTCCCGGTTGCTGGCTGGACGCGTCCGCGGTGCTGGTCCGCCAATATCTTGCGTACGGGTTCGACTCCGCCACCAAAATCGGCGAACTGACTGAGTTGCCGAAGTCGGGTAAGCAGCTCGTCGAGGACATGGCAAAGCCTGAGGGCAACATCCCAAGGATGCTGCAGTGGATTACGAAGAACGAAGCCGACCTCCGCGGCCTGTTCCTGAAACGTTTTCACAACGACGTGCAATCCGATACTCGCGAGCGATTTGTCACCGAAACATCGTCCGATCTGTTGCTGCAACGGATGCACCTGGCGACCGGTGAATTCGAGCGAATGACTCGCGATCTGGAGAACGCTCGTAAACGACTTCGTGATCAGCTCGCCAAGCTGGACGAGGAAGAGAAGGAAGCACGCCTGGAGATCGAGCAGGAATTGCGAATTCTGCAGGGGCGATTGATGAGCCTGAGCAGAACCACGGCGCTTGAGATCCTGACCGATAACGGTCTCCTTCCCAATTACGCGTTTCCGGAACGTGGCGTCCGCTTCTACGGTGCGATCTACAACAAACATCGCAAGTCCGACCAGGAACACAAGCCAATCGAGATCACGCGTCCCGCAGGTGTGGCATTAAAGGAGCTGGCACCGGCTAATCACTTCTACACTCACAGCCGCGTCTTCGACATTCAACAGATTGCGATCGGTAACCCACAGGATCCGCTGATCTTCACATGGGCCATTTGCGGTGCCTGTGGTCACATGCGGCCCAAGGACGAATTGGATAAGCCCGAAGCCCAGCCAGCCTGCCCACAGTGCGGACATGACGGTGATTCAGACAGCCAACTCGATCAGGGTCAGCACCGAAAGTTCATCGAGTTCTCGCGTTCGCAAGCTCTGTCGTACATGGAGCACTACGAAAGTCTGTCCGGCGACCGTAGCGACGAACGGAATCGCGAGTATTACCAGACCATTCGCAGCTTCGACCTGACTCAGGACACACCGGCTGGTGCCGTCGGTGATGAGGGACTGCCTTTCGGTATTGAGTACCGTGCATCGGTGATCATGCGAGAAGTCAACGTCGGATATCAGGGCGAACAGGGAATCGTTCCGTTTGGCGTCGATCAAGAGGCTCCGGAAGACGGCTTCCGAGTGTGTCGCGACTGTGGCATCACGGTCTCGCCGGGAGCATCGCTGGACGATATTCGGCATCGTCGCAGCTGTTCGCGCCGACGAGCGAATGACAAACGTCGACAGGAAGGACGAAACGAACTTCCGTACAACTGGGAACCGGTCTACCTGTACCGAGAGCTGAAATCGGAAGCGATTCGCCTGTTGCTCCCGATCGCGGACGATGATGACATCGACACGCTGACGGCATGTGTTCACCTGGGCCTGCGGCTGCGGTTTGAAGGGAACCCGGCCCACCTGAATGTTTCTCCGCAGATCATGCCGGACCCCGCTACCGGAATGAAACGCTATTACGTTGTGCTGCTGGACGGCGTTCCCGGAGGAACGGGTTACCTGAAGACGCTCTATCAGGAGAAGGACGGCCAAAACCGCGACGGCGAGGGCATCATGCATGTGTTGCGTTTGGCGCGGAACACTCTGGAGACGTGCATTTGTCGCCAAATGCGGCAGGACCCGGATCGCCAGGATACCGATGGATGCTATCGCTGCATTCGCACTTATCACCTGCAATATAAGTCCGACACGATCAGCCGCGAGCGGGGAATCACGCTGCTGAACAAGTTGATTGCTGCAGGTGAGAAACGGGTGCCGCAACAGGCCCTCGCAGCCATCAAGCCGAACTCTCTGTTTGGCAGCATGTTGGAGAAGAAGTTCGTTGACCTTTTGGAGTCATTTGTCGAACAACAAAACGGCAGTTGGGAACAAACCATCATTCGCGGTAACCAGGGCTTCCGTTTCTCGTTGCCCGGTGTCGAGCGACTTTGGGAATTGGAATTGCAACCTACACTAGGTTCCGCCCAGGGGGTTTCGGTTCAATCACAGCCTGATTTCGTCTTGCGGACGGATGATGATCGTATCAAGCCGGTTGCGATCTTCACCGACGGCTTTCAGTACCACTGCCATCCCGTTAACCGCCTCGCGGACGACATGAACAAGCGGCGTTCCATTTTGGCGAGTGGCAAGTACCACGTTTGGAGCGTCACCTGGGACGATCTCAATCCTGAAAACGCTGATCACGTGATGGTGTGCCATGCACCGGTCGCCCAGATGCTTCAGCAGTACGCGAACGCGGCTAAGGGACAAGGCAGGATCATCCCGGATGCCCGGAAGATGATTTGCAATGGGCTGGTTCAGCTCAAAGCATTCATCGCAGCACCGCATGCTCCCGGTTGGGCCCAACTGGCGACGTTTGCATCGTATTTTCCGCTGCAGATGTTGGCAGGCCAACGGACAGTGAATGCCCAGGAACTGCGGGCGGCTCTCAGTACATGGCGCCCCGGTGCAGCACTCCCCAAGGTCGCAACTCAGCAGAATGGAGAATGGGTTTACAACGATAGGGCTAGCTTGAATCAGGACCTGGTGAGTTACATCACCGTCGGTGATGCCGTCAGCAACAGGCAGAACCAGGTCATCACGCTCGCACGACTTGGCGACAGCGAAGCCGAGACAACAGGCAGCGATTTCACTGAGCGATGGAGGCGGTTCCTGGCCTGTCTGAACTTGTACCAGTTCGGCGAGAACTTCCGGTTCTGGGCTGCTTCGGAAAGTGAAACCACAGCTCCCGAAATACCGCTCGAAGCTGTGGAGGCGGTCTCGGATGACTGGCAGCCGGTGATGGAAGATGTTCTCCCGAGCCTGCAGCCATACGTGCAGGAGTTGGCGGCCGCGGCTTTGCCGTTGCCTGCGGCTCTACCGAAAGTCGAATACTTCAACGAACAGATCGAAGACGATGCGTTTGCCGAGTTGGCCTGGCCGAATTGTTCACCGCCGGTCGCACTTCTAGCCGGAGATCAGTCTGATTTCGCATCAGCGTGGCAAGACCAGGGCTGGAAGGTCGTGACACCGGATGACCTGCAAGCGAAAGGTATTACACACTTGATCGATCTGATCGCCAAGGGAATCTCAGGAGCTTGACTATGGCCAAATTGATGGTCCACCGAAACATATTGAAATCCTTTCATAAGCTCCCGAGCAAGGTGCAGAAGCGAGTTTCCGAGCTGATCGAGGAGTTTCAGCATGACCCGCAATCACCGGCAATCGGTCTGCATCCACTTCCGGGCACGATGTTGGATCCAAAGGTCCGTGGAGTGAAGAAACTTCCCGATGGGTACCGGGCAATCGTGATTGCTCCCGAGAAGGGCGACACGTATTTGTTGGTAAATATCGATGCCCACGACAAGGCCTACGACTGGGCAAAGAATAAACGGTTTGAAGTCCATGGGATGACGGGTGTCTTTCAGGTATTCGATGCCGAGGAAGTCCAGTCTGTCGTTCAGGAAGCAGTGCCGACTCAACCAAGCCTGGCTGATTACCCTCTTGCTCGCCTGTCGGATGATGAGCTGTTTGAAGCGGGTGTGCCCAAGCCTCTCGTACCGGCAGTAAAGTCGATCCGCAGTGACGATGGCCTGGAATCGCTGAGTGCGTATTTACCTCCTGACTGTCGTGACGTGTTGTTTGGCCTCGCTGCTGGTATGACGCTGCAGCAGGCAATCGACGAGATGCTTGGTGTTGTTGCTGGACCGGCGGAGGTCGCCCCCGAAAGCCCCGGCGACTTCACGAAGATTCAGGAGACTCCAAACTTCGATCTGGTTCTGGTGGCAGGCGAAGAAGAATTGAAGCAGATTCTGGAAGGCACACTGGAAGAATGGCGTATCTTTCTTCACCCGTATCAGCGGAAGCTGGTCAAATGGAAGACGAAGGGGCCGATGAACATCACCGGCTCGGCAGGCACCGGCAAGACCGTTGCCCTGATGCACCGTGCGGTACATCTGGCTCGCCAGCTTGAGGACGAGTCCGCGAGAATCCTCGTAACGACATTCACCACCAATCTCTCGGTGACCATCAAGCATCACATGCAACGTCTCGCTCCGGATGTAGCAGGTCGCATTGAAGTGACCAACCTGCATGCCCTCGCTCGAACCATTTGTAATCGAGCAGGTTGGAAGGGACGAATCGCCGAGGATGAGGAAACGGCTCAGATCTGGGCGGAAGTTTGGCTGAGCTATTCGGAAGAGCTACCGCTTTCCAAAGAAGAGATGCAGCATGAGTACGAGCTGGTCATTGATCCGAACGGTATCGACGACGAAGAAACCTATCTCGGCACGGTGAGGTCCGGTCGACCGAGAATAAGTCGGAAACAACGCAAGGCGGCATGGCCTGTCTTTCGGGCGTTCCAACGCGGCCTGAAGAAACGAAACCTGTTGACGTTTGAGGGTGCTATTCACGAGGCTCGCCTGGCCGTCTTGCAAGCCAACTTCACACGATACGCTCATGTTCTCGTCGACGAAGTCCAGGATTTCAGTCTGGAAGCCCTGCGTTTGATTCGAGCCATCAGTCCGATTGATGAAGGAACGCCCGACCCGCTTTGCACGGTGGGTGACGGTCATCAGCGAATCTATCGCACGAAGATCCCGATGAGCCGCGCCGGAATCGATATTCGCGGTCGCTCACGACGACTGAAGATCAACTATCGCACCAGCGAACAGATTCGCAAGTTTGCTCAAGGGATTCTGAAAGGCCTCGAGATTGACGACCTCGATGGTGGAGTTGTGACAACTGTCGGTGACCACTCGGTCTTCAAAGGCCCCGAACCGATGGTCGAGAAGTGTAAAACCGAAAAGGCGGAAGCTGAGGCAATCGTCGCCTGGGTTCAGATGCTGATGACAGATTATGGACTCGCAACGCACGAAATCTGCGTCACTCCACGCAAGCCCAAAATCGTCACAGCACTGTCGTCAGCCGGTATCGCCACGTTCGAGCTTAAGCCTCGCGAAGAAGACCCTGGCTCCGACGAGGCTGGTATCCGCGTGGGCACCATGAAACGCATCAAAGGCTTGGAATTCCGAGCCGTGGCAATGGCCTGCGCCCACAAAGACGACCCAATGAACCAACTCGACGAAGCAGAAATCCGCCACCGCTGCGAACGCTACGTGGCCGCTACACGGGCAAGAGAGCATCTACTCGTAACGGTAAAGAACTCGAATACGGCACAGGACTCATGATGTTAAGAGATCGGGGCATTTCGAAGAGGGAGCGAGCCAACGCATGAATCATCACAGATTCGGAACGCTTCCAGAGGAACTTTACTGCGATGATGTGCTCCAGATTCCCGAGAATCTGGTTGCAGACTACGTGCAGGAACTTCATGGCATTGGCCGCTACGAAGACGCCTGCAAGAAGCTAACAAGCAGTTCGACCGGCGGAGCAGACAGGGAGCGCACACATAATGCGTTCGTCGACCGGTTTTGTGCGTCGGTTTGTCGAAGCGGATATTTAGTGCTCGATAACAAAGAACGTCTCAAGCCGGTATCAAATGAATTACTTGCGAGATTGGGTGATGGTCGGCTCGCGATCCTTGATGTGCCTTGCGGATCCGGCGCGGGTTTACTTGGTCTTCTCTCGTTGATTGCTTCCTTGCGAGTACACGGCTCGCTTCCCAGACTCCCTTTGACGATTGATGTCACAGCTGGTGATTTTTCAGCAACGGCACGAAGCCTCTACCACAATATGCTGCTAAGAGCCGTGCCGTGGTTGGAGGAACAGGGAGTCAGAATCCGTTGGACTACTCATGCTTGGGACGCTGCTGATCAATTTTCTACTTCTGCGATCGTCGACCAATGGCTCAATAATTCGCCTGACTGCGAAGACTTTGTTGTCCTCGTTTCAGCCTTCTCCGATGCCGCCGCCAACAACTTCAGTAAATTTGAACGCTCATTCCAGCACATCACGGAGAGAATACATAACCGATCCAGTGCATTCGTCTGGATCGAACCGGATTGGAAGAAATCTTGGAGGTTTTTCGACGCGATTGAGCCGTTCTTCGACAAGCTGCTGAATCTGTTTCGCGGCACAAAGCGTCTTTCCGATAACTTTCGTTGGCACCACCCTCTGAATGAAAACGACTGCGACGGGAAAATCCTGGTCGTGCGGCACGAGAGCTTGCGAGGTGCGTCATGAAGCCGGACATTTTGGCGGCTCGCGCGCTGAACGCTGCCAGGATCGCGCATCTTCCGACTTATGTCGCGATGCGCGCGATGCTCGACAGTCGTACGGACAGGGAGCGCGTTAGTTGGATTATGAACGTGGCGGCGGGTAAAGCCAGCACACGCACAGAATGGCGTTACTACGATTTCCCAATCCTCAAAGAGCTAGAGAAGGAGGGTACGGCGGTGTATCGTGATTACACCCTCGGCAGCCCGACAACTCTTTTAGCAGAGGCTCACGTCCTCCATCTGCTGTCGCATTCGCAGGCGTTTGCAGTTCCAGAATGTGTTTACAGCTATCACTGGCCTCAACAGGAACGGAGCAGCCGAAATTATCAATACTTTTTCGACGGCTACACGGCCCGCAACCAGAAAATCGCCAAGCTGCTATCGACGAATCCCGACCACGTGGCAGTCATCTCGGACATCCGCCACTTCTATCCCAGCGTGGCGTGGGATGTATTGCAGGCGAAGTTTGAACGCCGTTTGGACCGCGTCGAAGATAGGAGCACGAAATCGAAGGCAATCCGCGTTCTCGAAGGTGTTCGTGCAATTCCGGGACGCGGTATTCCTATTGGGCCGGACTTTGCCCATCTGCTTGGGCATGTTGCGTTAGAGGACGTTGACACATCGCTGTTTTCTGAGTTTGGCGAGCGATATCTGCGGTACGTTGATGACCTCATAGTGGTTTGCCCAGCCGCCGAAGCGAAGGGAGTCGCAACGACAATTGCTTCAGCTGTGACGGAAAGTGAATTTGAAGTTCACGAAGGAAAAAACGATGTCGTACCTGCGGCAGCGTGGCTCTCTGACTGCCCCTCCATGAAAGACACAGATGACGAGCCAGCTTTTAATGCACTGATACGAGACCTCACCGTTTACCTCATGCTCAAGCCCAAGTCGTTCGATTCAATTCGGCAAATCTTTGAGGCTGAGGGTTTTTCGATTCCTTTGGAACGACTAAGGACGCAATCAAAGTACGGGCCATTTCGTCGATTCATTCACTATCGCCATCTGTCGGGAATTGTTGACATCGCAAAGCTGTATTTCTGGAAAGACTCTGACTTTCTGTCACGAGCAATTCGAGTACGAAACGACCTGAGTGATTCGCTGAAAGGCCTGTTGGCTGTTCCTGTTCCCGCGAACGGAATGAGCCGTCGCTGGTTCGTGCAGAAATGCAGGTATCATCTAAATCGCCTCTTGTATCTCCTTCCGCAATCGAGTTACGGGCAGATTCGTTCCTCCATTCCTGACGGATCCGAATTTGATGAGTATCGGATTCTTCTCGATGCGTTGATCAGCGGTAACGTCAACGCAATAGCGAGATTGCCGGGGCGTGCTGTTGGTTTCTTCTGTGAACTTACGTCCGAGCACGGCGCACCGGATAAACATCCCTGGGAAGGCATGAATGAACGCGCTGTCGCCGAAAGTGCATGCGCCATGGCGTTGTATTTTGGCTGGCAGTTTAGCGCTGACGAACTTAGCAGCATGTACGAAGGCAGCCGAACGCTACTTCAGGCATGTTCAACGGGGGTGGCTGACCGCGATCAAATCCGTCCGCACTCATACTTGGACGAAGTAGAACTATTGCTTCGCGGCACGAGCACAGAGGATCGCCATCGTTACGTGCAGACAAGATCAGATGAAGACGAGCTGATAGGACTGGAAGGGCTTTGGCTTGGCGAGCGAAATGACTTTAGCTGATGCGGTGTAATCGACACCTGCTGCAACAACACCAACGGACTAAATAACGAAGATGACCGAGTCACAGAAAGATGCCCGGCAAGTCGAAGGTGAATCACTCATTGGCCGTTTCGCTATGTTCAACGACGAACATTCAGATTTTCTTGGGTGCGACGAAAGAATACTGCACCGGCCTGAATGCGGGGGAGCCGCATGAGTGCGAACCCTATCGTTTACTGCCTTCAGCAGCTTACTGACTACTTGCAGTTTGAGCGTCTTTGCCATGACATCCTTGCGTTGGATGGCTACCACAACCTCGAACCGATCGGTGGCTCAGGCGACAAGGGGCGCGACGCAATTCATGTCGACAAAATGAATGGCGGCAGAACGACGATCTTCGCATACAGCGTTCGTGAAGACTGGTTTACGAAGCTAAAAGAAGACGCCAAAAAGATTGTTAAGCACAAACACACATGCGACCAATGGGTATTCTTGTCAACAGCGAAGATTAGCGCAAACGAGCGGGACGACGCGATCAAGCTCGTCAAGGAAAAGTACAAATGGGACGTCGATCTCTACGGAATTGAACGATTCAGGACGTTGCTTAGCACAACTCACAAGGAAGTGATCGCAGAGCATCCGAGTATCTTCTGCTACCCATTCTTTTCGATGGCGGGCGGACTCTCTCTCGCTCCACGCTATGACTACATCGTGATTGACGAGGCCGATTCGGACACGGCCCTGGCGACTTGGCTTGCCAGACGCTTGATGCTTGCGGGCTACAACGTGTGGTGTCGGCATCTTTCACCAATCGCTGGGAATTCTCTTTCAGAAACCATTAAAGGACTTATTCGTAAACGTGCTGTGCGATACATCCCGATCGTCTCACCAGAGTCCGTTGCACACCCCGAGCTCACAGCACGTCGCAATCTTGCTCATGCAGTAGCGGAAGAACGTGGCACACATCTCGTTGTGCCTGTTTGTTCAGAACCTGTTTCAAATGAGCTGTTGGATAAGGCGACGTCCGATATGGAGTCCGTCAACTTTCACGAAGGCTGGGCGAGCGGACTACGTCAACTTCGGAAAGTTCTTGAATCGTTTCAGTGCCCTAAGAGTGAAGGCGCTACTTCGATTGTCCTTGATTCGTACATGCCTGAATGCGTTCTGGTTGAGCAGCAGGAAACACTCGTCGCAAATGTATTCTCCGTCAAAGAAGTTCCGAAAGTTTTACTGCGTTTCGTTAGTCCGAGCACCATTCGTTCGACCGACATACAACTCATGAGGAACGACTGGGCGTTTAGGAAAGTTTCAGGTAAGCGATTGATTAGTTTTTGCCCACCACCTGTCGACCTGTCAAAGCAATTCAATCTCGAATCTAAAGGCGGTTGTGTTTGGGAATCTGCCCAGGATGGCGAGATGGATTCCATATCGGTGTTCAATATCGTCAAGGAACTCTTGCGCCGCTCGATGGATGTTGCTTGTGTAAACCGCGGACTCTCGTATTGCGCCGATCGAGACTTGTTCTATTTTCCACATGGCTTGATTCGCAACGAGATGCTGCCCATCGTCACCTTCGATGGGCGGTCTACGCGCGTTGGAATCGCCGGCGAGAGAACATTCGGAAGTGGCCTCTCCAAGGCTAAATACCGGTACGCGCTAGCACCGAAGTTTTCCGCAAGATGGCGGGGATCAGGGTATGAAATTACTGTCAGGCCCCGCCTGCGAATCACGGATACAAAAGGAAGGTTGCTTGAGCCACGACCGGCACTGTCAAGGCGCAAGGACATAGGCGGAACGTGGTGGAACAACGATTGGCTGAATCGGATCGTCGGGTTGATGCAGTTCTTGGCAGAGGGTGACGAGATTGTCGTGGGGAACACCAACGACGACTCCGTCATCGTCAGCAGCTCAGCCCAGCATTGGACCGTCAACTGTGGGATTGACGAAATCGCATTGAAGGATGCAAAGAAGTTGAGAGACGAAGTGGCCTTCAAGAGCATCAATGACGACGAAGACGAGGGCACCGAAGATGACTGATCAACCGGAAGTTATTGTTTTCGATGAGCCTTCGCTCGAATTTGCCGGCGGTCAGTCTGCAATTGACCCTCGTGATGGCCTCGGTTTGTTTGGACCCTATTCGTGCGGTGCCCCGAATCATCCCGAATCACCGAATTTTGCCGTTGTCGGTACCGCCAAGGGCATTGCGTTAATGGGGGCATGGTCGCGGGCGATGAAACGGCCACATGCTGTTGCCGATCCGAGCAGGCATCGACTTTGGCCACCTTATCCGGGGTTTGACGTCGCGTTTGCGGCGACGTGGAGCGATGAACCGGATGGTACCTATCTTCTAGACGAGCCGATCGTTGTCGAGGCTTCGCGCAAGAAAGATCACCATGAACGAAGTTTTTCCGTTGCTAACCTTTACCTGGAGCAGATTGAAAGGGCAGCAAGTAAGGCCGAACGTCTCGATAAAAACCTCGGAGTGATCGTCTGTGTTGTACCTGACGAGGTCAAGCAAAACTGTCGACCAAAATCTGTGATTGCAAACCCGAGTGACGAGGGGATTGACGCGAAATCCAAGAAGGCTCGCAAGCGAGGCCAGTTCGAGTTGTTTGACGAATACAACCGTGAGCAATACTTACTCGCGCCTGACTTCCGCCGACAGATCAAGGCTCGGGCAATGAAGCTGGGGGTGCCATTGCAAATCATTCAGGAATCGACATTGCGGCTTTCGGACGACAATGCATTCGGAGAGCGGGGTCTAACACCACTTTCAGATCGAATGTGGAACTTGGGCACAGCGTTCTACTACAAGTGTGGTGGGAAACCCTGGAAGTTGTCGTCAGCGAGAGAAGGTGTGTGTTATGTGGGGATTGCATTTCGTCGAAGTGATGAACATGGCTCCACTGCATGCTGTGCTGCGCAAATGTTCTTGGATTCGGGCGACGGGGTTGTATTTCTTGGGGAGTATGGTCCGTGGTATTCAACGGATACCGGTCAATTCCATCTGAAAAAGGAAGCTGCAAAAGGGCTTCTCAAGGGCGTGCTGGAAACCTACTCGCAATTGGATGGAAAACCATTGACCGAGGTGTTCCTGCATTCAAGATCCGAGATTAGCAAAGACGAATTTGATGGATATAAGGAAGCATGCCCTGACAGCTGCAAGCTCACCGGAATCAGAGTGCAATCGGACCGATTCGGAACTCGCTTATTTCGTGGCGTCGGCATTTCTGGCACAGTAAGCATGCCTGTTGTTCGCGGCACTTTTCGACGCGTGAGCCATCGCACGGGCTACCTATACACGTCTGGATTCAAACCGAGACTAGCAACTTACGACGGGTGGGAAACACCCGTGCCACTGCAAATCGACATTCAACATGGGAATGCAGATATTACACAAGTTGCGCAGGACATACTGGGGCTTACCAAGCTCAATTACAACGCCTGCCGGCTGGGCGAAAGCAAGCCGGTAACAGTCGGTTTTTCGGACGCCGTGGGCGAGATACTTATCTCTAATCCAACGGTCGAGGAGCGAAAGCCTAACTTCAAGTTCTACATCTGAGGAAGGCTCGAAGCGATCCATGGCAAACAAAGGTTTCATCCCATCCGCTGCGGCATTCATTCGACAGATTCGTCAGAATCTGAGCGAGGGGCGGTACGCAATTGGGGAAACCGGTTTTCCGCTCATCAAAGAGTTGGTTCAGAACGCAGATGATGCCGGCGCGAAAAACCTACATATCGGCATCTGCGATCCACCGGCCGGAGCCGCTCATCCGCTTCTTCAATCGCCAGGCATGTTTGTCATCAATGACGGAAAATTCGAGCGAAACGATGGCGCCAACATCCGACGTTTTGGTGAAAACACGAAGTCCATGGATGCGGCCAAGATTGGGAAGTTCGGTCTTGGACTAAAGAGCATCTTCCACCTTTGCGAGGCGTTTTTCTTCTTCGGGCAAGCGTCTGACGGAGAGAGCACGAAGTATGTCGCTGATGTGTTGAATCCCTGGTCCGATCAGACTGATGGGTTTCATCCAGAGTGGGACGAGTTTTCAGATGGCGACAAAAGACTGCTGCTCACAGCGATGTTGAAGCACTTTGGAGGCAAAAAATGTTTTTGTCTCTGGATACCGCTGCGCCAACGCGACCAGGTCATAGATAGCGAACCAGTCATCAAGTTTTATCCTGGTGACAGTCTGCCCACATGGCTTTCCACAAGTGAGTTGTCGCCTGAGATCGGCAAGCTGATTCCAATGCTCGAAAACCTGCAATCTATTCGCGGTTGGAGCGGGATCGGCGAAAGTGCAACTCAAGAATTCGAGATAGCACTAACGGAGGAAAGCGGACGAAGGGCAGACTTTGATCAATTGGATGCCGCAATGCCTACTTCATTTCACGGCAATGTTCGTGTGAAGCAAGGGGCAACCGCAACCTGCACAATTGAGTTCGCTACCACCGAGCTGAATCCTTTTGATAAGAAATTAGACGATCTCGAAAGTGATGAGCATTGGCCGAGTGACCTGGGACGCGATCCCGAAACAGGTAATCCGCGGAACATTCGAGAAAAGGCAAGGCAGCATGCGGCAGTTTGTGCGTCATTCCGCAGGTCGCCAAAGATACCGGGAAGTCTTTCCATCAGCTGGGCTGTATTCTTGCCGCTGGGAGAGCCGGAGGTTATTCCGATTCCAGACACCAACGTCGACCTTTCCCTTTTTCTCCACGGCTATTTCTTTGTGGACGCCGGGCGCAACCGACCCATTGGCCTTCATGAATCTCGCAACACAGGTGATGGACTTCGTGACGATGAACAGCTGCGTCACCGGTGGAATCAGCGACTCGCCGACATCGGTACGCTCCCCTTGATGCCCAATTCGCTCGGCGCGCTGGCCGGTCGTGGGAAGTCGGGACTGAATGACGATGAACTGTTGGTGATCACACGAGCGATCTCAACCTCAGAGTTCTTTAAAGAATTTCGCAACCAAGTATGCAGTGTCAACAACTGGGGACTTTTGTGGAACGCGGACGGTAGTCGGTCGTGGCGGTTGTTCGATTCGAGTTCGCGTATTTGTTTAATGCCGGACACGCCAGATCGGTCCTTGCCATCGGATTTATTCCCTGCGCTGTCGAGGACCCTTTCGCGCACGAATGTGACAGCAGTCGGCTGCCCCACCCTTTTGAACGATGGCGTTGAAACTTCATGGCAACCGGCAGACGTCGATCAGCTTATCGAGAGTGTCAGCCCCAGCGAGACAATCCGATCATCGAAACAAGTGGACTATCTCTGTGACTTCCTGGACTTGCTCGCAGAAGGTGGCGAACTTGATTCACACGCGGATGGACTGGTAAGGGTTTTTCGCCAGGGATTCCATGATTGCGGTTTCGTCGAAGTTCGAAAGCAGGGCGCTGATGTGGGGCGCCTGCTTTCATTCATTCCGGCAGATCGGTTCCTTTCGCTGGATTTACCTGAGGCATTCGCCGACACGTTAATCCGCGAAATGAATCAGTACGACGTTGGCGTCGTTTTCGTCCCGCTTAACCTAAGCCTGACAGTAAACTCCGAGCGAGTTCGACTGAACTCAAAGGGCGCGGTGCAGATCCTGAACGCTCTGGCTAAGCGGCAGCAATCAGCACGTGATTCTGGGGAACGGGAGGCCGTCGCGATACTAGCGGCGCAACTGCTTCACAAGGTTGCGAATCTCGATGAGGTCCTCGCTACGGTAGCCGATTTGACCTTGTTTACGGCCAGAGATTGTCGTGACAGACAGGACGTCCTGGTCAGTTGGAACAAGCTGGAGAAACACCGGCAGAATAAAACGCTTTTCGTCACGCCATCGCCACGGGCATACTCACTTCAGAAAGCCATCGCCGGCGAATCGGTCCTGTTAGTGTCCAAAGAATGTTTCGAGGCGATTCTCCCCGACGCGCCCCCCTCCCAGTGTACGCAGAGAGAGATCGTTGAAACGATCACGCGACAGAGCACACCAAACCTGACGAGACCCGGAGACCGAGTCGAAGTATTGAAAACGCTGCTTGGGTTCCGGCCGGAATCTGGCCAGTCCGATGCCCATCGAAAAGTCGTCCGATATTTGTTGCACGGTGAGGCGGCGCAGTTTGAGGCTGGCGCTCCGCTGTTGATCACCTTCGCTGACGAGTCTGATATTTGGCGAAGAATCACTCACACATCGCTTGGAGGCCAGAACTCAGAATGGCGTCTGTTGAACCCGGTGTTCATGCCATTGCTTTCCGGTGACCATTTGACAGCTTTTTCGATTAAATTCATCGGTGCCGAAAGCACCATTCCGCTCATAGGCGAGATCGGCCCCGCCGCGTTCGTCGGACTTGAGCCTTCCCCCGACGAGTACGCAACTCTGCTGAAAGAGATCGACGACAATGACCTTTGCAAACGGATGCCGATTCACCAGGACCGCAACGGAATATTCGTCTCGATAGAAGAGCACTGCTATTGGGAAAGCGATGTTTCGCTGCCAAGCGGTTTAGTCGATTCGATCAAGATCCTGTGCAGGAGTGGCGATGAGGCCACCTGGCGCCGACAGCTGGAATTCACGCGAGTGCTGGACGCGACCGCTGTCATCGAGATCGTGCTCGCTCAAAGTGAGTTGGCCAGTCACTGGAAGATCATTTTGGATTCTTTGGCCGACGCATCAGACCTTTCTGAAGATTGCCGTCAACAGCTAAAGGCAAAACCCTGGCTTCCCCGGCGAAGTGGTCCGCCGATTTCTCCGGTCGACGTCATCGACTTGCCGCTGATTGCGAATGACGTCGCCAGGCTGACATCCGAGTTCCCTGAAATATTTTACGAACCAGGGATGCTGGAAAGCGAGTTGCGGGAGCACCCAGAGTACGCAAGCCTGGGACGCAGTTTCTTCCCGAGCACAGAAACAGCATTGTCGATGCTCGGCGAGCTATTGAATGAGGATGAAAGGAATCACGTCGGTCCACTAAACGCGGAGGTCTTCCTGCACTGGAAAAGCGTCGTGTCCGGGATGCCGGAGGACCTATTCGCTTGCGGAGACCTTATTGGGAACGCCGCAGATCATTACCCATCGTCGACGCAACAAATTTTCAATCAGCTTGCCAAGGCCGATGTTGCGATTTCTGAGGGGCGAATCAAGGCGTTCCTCGACCATTTGCAACAGCGGCATGATCGTGAGCAAAGCGCTCGCCGCCGCGACAATCTCATTGCCATGTTCAACGACTATCTAAGACTCGCCGTCAACATCCGCGGCTACCAGCGTGCCCTGACCGATCAGTTACTACCGAACGAGGAAGGAAACTGGGAATCTGCGAACGAACTTTGTTGTCACAACGATGGGATAGCGGTTTCCAGTGTGCTCAACGCGTCGACGGAAAGCACACTTGCTCCGTTCATGCCAGTCACTTTGACTTCAACCGGCATTCCGTCTTTATACAACGGCCTTGACGATGGTCGCGAGCCTGAATGGTCGAAAATTCAGCCCGACCTTGATGAGGCCGGAACAAGGCTACGCGACTACTTCGAGCCTTGGCGTGACATTGTGCCGAATGAACAGATCGGAGGTTTCCTTTCTCTACTCGGTGATGATCCCACCATTGCTGAGTTGGCCGAACAATATTTAGGAAAGAACCGAACGCTGGAGGAAACGCGACGGAAATTTGGATTGCTGGAAATGACCGCGGGAGGAGAGCTGGAAGACGGCCTGACGATGATGTCAAAGCAGCGTATCGTTGTGGAAACTGTCACCGACGCCAATGTGAAGGTCATGAATCTTTTCGGTGACCAGATTCTCGTTCCGCGCAATACAACGCCAAGGAACATCTTTGTTGGGTACGGCAAGCGTCACTATCCTTTCCCACACGCAGTGGTGAACGGCGCTCGCGTGTTGTGTTTTCGACTAAATGAAATTGATCCTCGTCACCAGACGGAATCGGACCTGAGCACGCTACTAAAGGACTCGGCAGTCAAGTTCATCGTCAACGCCTACAACAGCTACGAACATCAGACGTCTTTTGGAACTGCGTGGGATGAACTCTCGGAAAGTGACCAACTCGATATCAGCATCGCCCAAGAACGAATCATTGAGCATGGATTTCTGATTCTCGATCAACTGGGGCTACGAAGTGATCCGCAAGTCTCAGCGATCCTGGACAGTTGGGACGCAGCCGATCGTCTTCTCGCGGAACAACGGTCGGGAGCTGAAGGACGATCGAGGGATGGTCGGCGCAATCCAGATGTTGAACTGCGCGAGGCAAAGAATGCGCTTCGTGAAGTTCTCGAAAACAATCAGGACGTTCAAACGCGTATTCTGGAAGCCATCAAACAGCGTGTTGCAGAATACTACCAGTACACGGAAGCCGCTGTCCCGTTTGAAATCTTTCAAAACGCTGATGATGCCGCTATCGAACTCGTTCAAAACTGGAGCCTTTCGGATGATGAAACTGCGGACTCTCAAACATTTCATGTCGTAACCGACGAAACTTGCATCACACTCGCGCACTTTGGCCGTCGAATTAACCAGTATCCGCTGGAACAGCGTGATGCAACGATGGGCTTTGACAATGATCTCTGGAAGATGCTTGTACTTTCGCTGTCGAACAAGGGCCATGGTGAAAGCGACACCTCCCGTGCAGTGACGGGGAAATTTGGGCTCGGCTTCAAGAGCTCGTACCTCATTTGCGATCGTCCCCAACTGCTGAGCGGAAGGTTGGCATTTGAGGTGACCGGCGCCATGTATCCTCGACGACTGATCGGAGACGAACGACTTTCGTTGGATAGTTGCCGCAACGATCTTCTCGACGGGAACACCCAATCAACTGTCGTGCAACTACAGCTTACGTCGACGACAGCCGATCAGGTACTCCATGACTTCAAGAGACTTGCCCACATTGCAGTCGTGTTTGCTCGACAGATCAAACGCTGCATTGTGAATGCAGGGCAAAGTGAAACCGAGTGGCTACCTAAGAAGGTCACGGCAGCGAATCGTTGCTATACCGGAACCCTATCGCCGTTGCTCGGATCGGATGGAATCATTCCGCAGCCGTTGCGAACACTACAGCTGGAATCGGACTTTGGATCGCTTCTTCTGGCGTTAGGCCCTCGCGAATTCGATGAATTCGAGGACGACATTCCGACGATTTGGGTAACCGCCCCAACACGAGAAACCATGGAGCTTGGTTTTCTGTTGAATGGACCATTCGCTTTGGATGTCGGCCGAGCACAGCTCGCTCGTGAGTTTGCTCAGAACAGGCAGACTGCAGCCAGCCTGGGGTCAGCCCTTGGCGATCAACTCTGCCAGGTTTTCGAGGCCACAACATCGAACGATGGATGGGAGCGGCTTCGCGCCGACTTAGGGCTTGCAAGTGACGCATCGAGGTATGATTTTTGGGATTCTCTATTCAGCTTGATTGGAACTGGCATCGCTCATCGGGCGAAACAGGAATCTCCGGCAGACTCGTTGATTCGGGAGGTCTTTTGGGCAGATCACGATCGCGGCGCGGCCAAGCTGTACCGAGAGTGCCAAGCAGTCCCAACTAGGCTCCGTGGCAACTATCAAACGCTGATTTCGACGTCGCAGATCAAGTACGCGCTGGACGGCATCTTGGCCGACGACCCGGACGTGTTCGCTGCTGTCTCGAAGTGGGAAGCGTTTGAGCAACATGCGCCCGCCGGCACGGTCGTCTCTAATTCACACGTGTTTGAGTCGCTGAAGCAAATTGCATCCGTGTCCAATTTCTCCGCGGCGCATATCAAGATTCTGAATGTCCCCTCAGTTCTGGCCTGGGAATTTCACTATGGATGTTTCGCGCCCTCGGACGTCGCGCTGAAACTTGGAGCAACCATCACGAAGAAGTCTTTGGAGTTGATGGCGGATTTGGAATATCGAGCAACACGCGAGTTACTTGAGCAAGTCGAGTTTAAGGGACAAGACAACCAATATCACCCAGCGAAGGTACTGCTTATCGGACACGAGACCGATTTGGAACGAGACGACCGCCGCGATGATGAACGATTCCGCGCACGATTTGCGCCAGCGGCGCGTGTGCTGAGTGACGAGTACATAGGCGATGCGATGGCCTTCTTCGACGTTTGCCGTGACACGCTAAAAGCAGATGCACGGCTTATGGCCGAGTGGGTTGTCGAAGCAATGGACTTTGACCATCAGCGAGCAGCTTTGGAGTATCTAGCCCGAGGGCAATTGGCCCAACCACTGTTTGGTGAACTTAAGCGTCGCGGCTGTAAAGGCACTTGGTTTGCGAATCCGGTGCATAGCGAAGCATTTGCATCTCTGGACGATGATACGAAAGATCGTCTCTTTTTCTTATTGCCAGCCGATCAACGGCAGAACTTCAATTGGGATGAGCATTCAAACCGGGAAGAAGACGACCATGAAGTCGATCCTGAAGCAACATTGAACGATATTCACGAGTGGTGGTCCGAAAGCCGAACTCTCCCACAAGACAAATTCGATGGACGGTCGTTCCTGGAAGAATACGCGCGTCGCACATATCCCTTCGGGACTCCGACGAACTTAGAATCAGACAACGAAAATAACCGTCGCGTCGAATGGATAACAGTCTTCCTACTCGCGCTCATGCACACGATCGGGCGCGCGCAGCCAGAGCAGCATCGAAAGTTCATCGCTAAGTGTGGGAGCGAAGGCTGGCTCGACATGTTTGCGGCATCTGAGCCGGAGAGCGAACGATGGATGCAGTTCGTGAGCGATTATTTGGAACGTCAAATTGACGAGGCGGAATATTTTCACTGGATGCGCCAGTTCGTCGGAATCTTTCAGATGTCGAAATACCTGGATGGATACGCCGAGTTGTTCCTCGCGATTGGCAGAATTGACAGGCCATTCCAACTCGTAGAAGTGCTTCATTCTCGATCCAGTAGCCTTTTTCAAGGCGGTGGCGTAAGCGTACCTCCTCTCTCACGAGTGCTCGGTCTCGGGTCGTGTTTCGTTGTTCGCGAGTTGATTCGTCTCAACGTCCTCAGCAACCCACACGCGATTCGGCACGGATACGTTCCCGTGAAGCGCGTGCGAGACATCTTCCAACAACTTGGATGCGAAGGACTGGACCTCCAAGTACAACGATGGGATATGGCGAGACACCTGTATTGCTTTGTTGAAGAACACCTGGGAGCGGAACAGGCGACTTTCATGAATGACTTCGACATCCCGTTCCAATTCATCGCTGAAGATGTGGACCTCAGGCAAATGTTTTTCCATCAAGATGTTGTCGATGATGGTGGCGAAGATGAAACTGACCGGGAAGAACCGATCTTTTAGATGGTCAAAGAGACAGGATTCAGCGGAATGTTTGAAAAGAGCGATCACGTTCGCAGCAATAAGTTTGGTATCGGGCATGTTCTCGTCGTCGATGACCAGACTGCCGTCGTCAAATTCGAGCACGGTATTGAGCAATGCAAGATTGACGAACTGGTCCAGGTCGATAGCCCACAGAAGTCGTTACGAAAAGAAACGTGGGATATCCCTCTTGAAGTCGTAACACGATTCCAGGCCGAGGCGATCCAGTCAGTCAACGATACTTGGGGAGTATTGTCGAAGTCTCGCATCGCACTGTTGCCGCACCAGCTATGGGTGTGCCGTCGTGTCCTCGAAGCATGGCCCGCCCGATGGCTCGTCGCCGATGACGTGGGACTTGGCAAAACAATTGAAGCTGGGTTGATCCTGTGGCCGCTACTTTCCCGCGAAAACGTGAATCGCCTGTTGATCATTTGCCCGGCATCGCTGGTGGACCAGTGGCAGGCTCGCCTGCGGGATATGTTCGACATTCGTGTCGCACTCTATGTTTCCGAAGCGGATACCGAGAAATCCGACTTTTGGCACACCCATCCGCAGGTTGTTGCGTCGATGCAGACGCTGCGCAAAGACAGTAATAACCGACACGACCGCATGCTTGAGTCACCACCGTGGGACTTAATCCTCGTAGACGAAGCGCATCACTTAAACGCCGATGAACAAGGTGGACCAACACTGGGCTATCGGTTTGTTGAAAAACTCGTCCAAGCCAACCACGTAGAGTCCATGGTGTTCTTTACGGGTACGCCCCACCGCGGCAAGAATTATGGGTTCCTTTCGCTGTTAAAATTGCTTCGTCCCGACTTGTTTGACCCGAAACAGCCGTTGCACGAACAACTGCCATTTCTGCGACAAGTCGTGATTCGCAACAACAAACAGAATGTTACAGACCTAAAGGGTAACCGTCTGTTCTATCCGCCAAAGGTCACATCCGACACGTACACGTATTCTACTGATGAGGATCGATTCTATGACATGTTGACCGAGTTCATTGCAACCGGCAAAGCATACGCGTCAACTCTCAGCTCCAATGACCAACGTACTGCAATACTCGTACTAATCGCTATGCAAAAGCTCGCATCTAGTTCGGTGGCAGCGATCCGGCGAGCACTTAAGAATCGACATGGTCGCATTCATTCCACTCGAAAAGAACTTGCCAAGCTACAAGAACAGAAAGAGACGCTGCGCTCGTATGACGAACTTGAAAGCACAAACGATTTGGATGAATTGAATCGCCTTGACGAACAACTTGCTGAAAAAACCTTGGCGTTGAGTTTGATGGAGGATGAAGAACCAAGGATAGCGGAGCTCATCGAAGCCGCTGACGCTGTTCAGACAGAAACCAAGATCGAGAAGATTCTGTCGGTGCTGGATGAATGCTATCCCGGTCGTGCCGTTTTGTTTTTTACTGAATACAAAGCTACGCAATCGCTGCTGATGTCGGCATTGATGAAGAAGTATGGCGATAAGTGCGTCGGATTTATCAACGGCGATGCCAGAGCCGACGGCGTCGTACATTCGGACGGTAGCACGAGGTCCATTACAGAGACTCGCGACACGGCGGCTGCAAAGTTCAACTCGGGCCAGGTTCAGTTCTTGGTTTCGACGGAAGCGGCCGGCGAAGGCATTGATCTCCAAAACAACTCAAACACGTTGATTCACGTCGATCTGCCATGGAATCCAATGCGCCTTCACCAGCGAGTTGGAAGACTGAATCGCTACGGACAGAAAAAGCAGGTTGAAGTGATGACTCTGCGCAACCCGAGCACGGTCGAGTCTCGCATCTGGGACAAGCTAAACGAGAAGATTGACAACATCATGCAATCATTGGGTAACGTCATGGACGAACCCGAAGACCTATTAGAGCTCGTCCTGGGAATGTCGTCGCCCTCAATGTTTCGCGAGGTCTTTACAGAGGCAAACGATGTGCCTCCTGGTTCGCTCTCCAAGTGGTTTGACGAGAAGACTGCTAAGTTTGGCGGAGAGGATGTGATTGACACAGTCAGAGATCTCATCGGACACTGTTCCCATTTCGATTTCCAGGCAATGTCTGACAAGATCCCCAAACTTGACCTACCTGCCCTGCGTCAGTTTTTTCTTGCAATGGTCAAACTCAACAACCGCAATTACGAGGAATCCGATGAAGGCGTGTCGTTTAAAACCCCAGAACGCTGGCTGAATTCACCTGCAATCAGAACCAACTACAAGAACGTCATTTTCGAGCGGACGGCCGACAAATCGATTCCGAGTGAGAGAATTCTGGGCGTAGGACATGCGATCTTGGACCAGGCCGTGCGGCAAGCGAGGGCAAATACATCAAGCGTAGCGGCGCTGCCGGGAAATACGCTTCCTAATCCACTTCTGGTGTACCGCGTCATCGACAAAGTCACCTCGCAAACATCAAACGTACGGGCTTTCGTTGCAGCCGTAGAATTCGAGAGTGGTGGGTTCAAGATCCACCGTGACTGGGAGACGTTGCTATTGCTGAACAAGCTGCTTGACAAAAGAACGCTTCGGCGTGATGAAGCAATGCCCAAGCCAAAGACAGCTAACGAACTGGACGATATGGTTCGAAGAGGGACGGATGAAATCGAAAAACGGATGGTCGACTTCGATCTTCCATTTCAAGTACCAGAAGTTCATTTCCTCGGTGTACTCTGGCCGGCTGACGGCGATGAAAAAGAAAACTTACAGGAGCAATAGGTGACGAATCGCTATCGCTGGTTTGGATTGGCCGTTTTTATCGCCATCTGCCTCGGCGCGGGCGGCCTTGGCGCGATCGCAACGACTCCCGAAATTGGAAATTGGTACAAGACCATCGAGAAGCCCTCGTGGAATCCTCCAGGCTACGTGTTTGGCCCGGTATGGACGACGCTGTACATCATGATGGCGGTCGCCGCGTGGCTGGTGTGGAAACCGGCCGGATTCAAGCCAGCGAAGATCCCGCTGATGTTGTTCGGCGTGCAGCTAATTCTGAACGTCGCTTGGTCGTGGATCTTCTTCAGCCAGCATCAATCGGGATGGGCGTTCGCTGAGATTGTCGTATTGTGGTCCGCGATCGTGGCAACGACAGTCGCATTTTTCAGGAGCAGCAAACTCGCCGGCTGGTTGATGGTTCCATATTTGGTCTGGGTGAGCTTTGCCAGTGTGTTGAATTATGCGATCTGGCGATTGAATTGATTGGAATCCGCTGCTTCAAGGTGACGGATATTTAGTCAGTGACTTGGATACCGCTCTGTGCCGTTGACTGACTCAATGGTCGAAGTGCGGCGAGTCACCATGCTTGCATGGGATGCGAATTTTCGGTCCCGTTTAACGGTCGTTTTTCGAGACACGACAGCCGCGACCGGAACACAGTCCCCTTTCCCGTCAAACGAGTCTTGTTTTCTGGTGTCGTAAATCAGCGTACCGTAAACTCGTCCATGACGAACGAAAACGGGAACATCAGCGGTCGGACCATCGGATACGCTCGTGTGTCAACTTCTGAGCAGGATCTGCGACTCCAGCTTGACGCGTTGAAACAAAACGGTGTTCCGAGGGAACTAATCTTCACCGACAAGGCTTCAGGGGCGAAAGAAAGTCGCAAAGGACTGGATTCGTGTTTGTCAGAACTCCAGCCGGGCGATGCGCTTCTTGTTTGGCGGCTGGATCGACTTGGCCGCTCAATCCGACATCTGGTCACCCTGATTGATGACCTCCAGCAGCGTGGCGTTGGCTTCCGGTCGATTTGCGACGGAGCCATTGACACAACGTCGGCCAGCGGCGAACTGATCTTCCATGTGTTCTCTGCACTCGCCCACTTTGAACGCCGCCTGATCGCTGAACGCACCAAAGCCGGATTGATGGCCGCTCGTGCCCGAGGCCGACTCGGCGGCCGACCGAAACTCGACCCGAGTGATCCACGCATCGCAACCGCAAGGTCGCTCCACCGCGTTCAAACACTGTCCATCGACGAAATCTGCTCGACGCTACGATGTTCACGCTCGACACTGTATCGATGGCTGAAGACAAAATCCTCACCGTAAAGCCACTTTAGCTGCAATGCGTTTAAGTCAAAACTTGTGTAGAATGCCTTATTGCCTTGCTTGCAAGATGGATGAAGCGGTGAAGAAAAGAAAAACACAACCAAAAGCGGCCATGACTCGACAAACCCCACAGGATAAAGAACGGACAAGCAACCAGGTTGCTGATGAGCCGACTGGTTTACGTCGAAAGTTCGCCGCAACGTTCCTCCGCAGCGTCCCCATCGATTCCACAACAAGTCGTTCACAGTACTTCGTTCCAGAGTTGCAATCTGAAATCGATCTGTCGGAACCTGTCGACCAAGTAAAAAATCGCAGAGCTGGGGATAAGTGCCAACTCGAACTGCAACTCGAACTGATCATTAAACAACTTCCGCGGACAAAGCTGCATGCGTCGAAGCCACTGCGGCTGGAATTTCCAGTGGCCTGGCGCGAAGATGGCCAGGTGATCGCGTACACGGTGGCGGACAGACGGAGAGATGAAGCATCTAGACGAGTCGCGGTGTTCGAACGTGCCGATTACAGCGATCGAATTAAGCATGCGGTCTTCAATATTCCATCGGAAGATCGCAAGGTAACGGCGGTTGTTCCTGAACGAGACTTGGCTGAACTCAGCGAGGGGGACGTTTGCGAAGTCTTTCTACTTGATCCTGAAGTGGGTAAGGCTACTCAAACTGAAGAGCCACCGCGTGAAATGTCTGCAATCTTCTTGAGGAAGAAACCGGATACTGGCAGCATTTCGAAAGCTGAAACTCTCGAAGAGTTTCGTAGTCGATTTCGTATCCCGCCAATGGAGCCTCAGGAGGACACCGACACTGATGTGTCACGCGAAGCAATCGCGCCGACCGGCAGCGAGATCCTCAAAGATATTCGAGCAGTTCAGGAACCAATAATTCGCAAATTGAACGCTTGGCTTGCTTCTCTTGAGGGAAAAACGTACTCACCCGAGCAAGCTTCCAGTGTCGTCTCGGAAATCCGCTACGTCGTTGCCAGCGCCGGGTGCGAGTTGCTTTTTGGGGGACGTCCCGCTTCACTGACAACGTCTACTGGAACGGGGGCCAAATCTGGCTCGCTTCAGGTCTACGGATTACGCGAACGGCCCGCTCCGCGGCTTTACACGAAGACTCGGTTTCCGGCACTTTCTGTGCAGCCTATTCAGGAAAAATGACCGGCTGACATTCGGCCAGGGTTGACTAGCCTCATAATCTGTGTAACATTGCACAGATTGAAGCGAAGAGAAACCGGTGACCGACCGGGCTTCGCCGTGCCTGCCACCGGCTCCGTAAACCTAACATCTCTACGGTAACAAATTCTTCGGCGGCCTGCACGATCGAATGCTCCGTACTCGGTCGGTTTGTTTACCTTTGGCCAGTTCTCTCTCGCCGCGCGGCCCGCAGCGAATTCAATAAGACCGGTGTTCGGTTTGCGCTCGCGGTACGCACTTTGGTCACCGCTAAAGGAGACGCTGAGATGAGAACGATTTACGCGGACCCCCAATCACCGCTGATCAGTGGTGCTGGTTATGTACCGCCTGACGTGCCAATTGTTGCGACCACGTCAGAAGACGACTGGCACTTCGACGGCTCAAACATTCGAGACGTTAAGCTTCGAGCCATACGGTCGTATTCGAAGAAGTACCCAACCGAGGCACTGATGTTGGAGCGGTCTCGTTTTGATGGATGGTCGGTGCGGGATCTGTCCGAGGTGTTCGGTGGGCATCCCGGAACGGTTTGCAGACGGCTTGCGCGATACGAAGAGCGACTTCGAGTTCACGTCCTTGCGGACGTCGCTGCATGGAGCATTCGCAATTCCTTCGGTTTCACAGTGTCGCCGCAAACTGCGGACTTGGTCACTGAAGCTGATGCATTTGCTGTCAGCTTGCAAAACTCCGAGCGCACCGTCGACGATATTCCTGATCACGGTGCGTGGAGCCGTTTCATCGGGAATGCTTGGAACCTTCTCTGTGCTCCATACCTTTGCGAGGAGACCGGGGAGTTACGTCCAACCTATCTCGGCGGCTATCGCTGTCGTAGAACCGCCAAGACGTTCATGGATGTGCAGATTCTTGTTTCCGATCGCGATCTTGCGATGGAGATCGGTACCGCTGAGCATCAGCAATTCATCTATGACTTACGACGTGACATGACCATCCAACTGTAGGATCACTGATGCAGATGCCTCGCTCTCAAGCCTCCCGTTAACTCGGGAGGCTTTTTTCTTGCGCCGTTTGCGATTCGCGCAGCGCATGCGCTTAAGGGTAGAGGCGTGTAATTCATGGACAACGGTTGTTGCTCATTATCGACAACAGCATTTTCATCACGGAGTTCCTGATGTTCATCCTGCTGACCTACTTCATCACCGGCATATTGGTGTTTGCAAAATACGAAGACATGAACCCATATCAGAAAATCGTTTATGGATTCGTGTTTCCGATTCATTGGGCCGGCGGGTCGTGGATTACGGCAAGCGTTGCCAGCAAGGCCGACAGTATTTGGGACAACGAACCATTCTGGATTGGAGTATTCATCTTATGTTTACTACTGCTGGCGTCTGGTTCCTGATCCTCTTCGTCGTACTCGCATTTATGGCCATCAAGAGCCATGAGCCGAAGACACGCTCAGTTCCAAAACAACAACCGATAAAGCCACCGGCGATTCCGCGTCGCCGTCCAATACAACACCAACACACGCCCGAACAACGACTCGCGTCACTTCAGACTGATTACCAACGAAAACTGGCCCTGCTACAGCGTGCTATCCCCGACCCCGTTCATCGCCGACTCGCTGAACAAGAGCTTTACGCTCGATACTTGGCCCAGATCAAGGAGTGGATCGGATGAACGGTAACCATTTGCAAGGCGTGGGACCGACCGGAAGCGGAAAGTCGACGGGGGAAGGTTCCCGGATTGGACCCGCCACGGTAACTCTCGATCCTCATGGATCGCTTGCCGATGTCGCTGCGATAAAGTGCTCGGATGAGAATATTCCCTGCGTGATCGATTGCTTGGCTAGGACTGATCTCGTTGTTCCTTGGCAGTTCTTGATACCGATCGATGGCAATGACTATCAAGCTGACCTGCTTCGCAATGAAGTCAACTATGCGTTTGCCGACATTGTGGCCAGAGATCAACAGCGAGACGGAATTCGTGCCAACCCGCTGATTGAAGAATGGCTGATAAAAGCGTTGACTGCCTGGCACCGCAACCCGGTGGTGCCACTAACGCAGCTTCATCGCGTACTCGACCCAATGAGCGAAGAGTTCCGCATGATTGATTCCGAGGAACTGGAACCTCTGGCTTTCATGAATGTGTACCAACAGCGACAGGAAGTCGGCGCGGCCAAGCGAATGTTGTCACGGATGTCACCGGCTTTCAAGGCTCGTTGTCACAACGTTGGCTGGGATTTTGTGTCGTTCCTTAACGACGGTGGCGTCTTTGTTATCGATGGTAACGGCCTCAGCATCGATTCAACACGCATGGTGATGGGAGCCGTGTCGCTCTCGTTGATTACCGCAGCGAAGCGAGGGATGTTTCAGCGACCGATCACCTTGGTCATTGATGAAGCGTCAAAGATTATCGGTAGTTATGAAACTGCTGCCATTGAGGAAATGAGGAAGTACGGCTTGTTTATTCACCTGCTCGATCAAACGGGTGATTACGGACTCCTCACGCCTCGCATTTGGCAGAACTGTGGACGCAAAGAGATATACGGCGTTGATGACGGCGGATTGGCAATTCGATTTGCACAACTCCTGAAGACACCGACGCTCAATCCGATGGAAGTGCATTACGAGGAATACGTTCCGCGTCAAGTTCACGACGGGTACGAATCCATTGTCGATCGGGAAACCGAACGCGTCAGCTATCTCAGTCAGTATCGCGTTATGGACGACCAGCGAACGCACTACCAATCGCTCGACAATCAAATTCGCTTGTTCGCCAAAGAGCTCATGAATCTCAAGCAGAATGAGCGTTACGTTAAAGAAGGAAACAACGTGTTCCTTGAAACCTTTGATCTGTATAGACCACGTTTCTCGTTCGGAATCAGTGAGGAGAACGCATGGCAACACGTCAACAACTGGACTACAAGGCACGCGATCAGTCCATCGCAAAGCTCTGTTACCATGCCTGCACGATCGACGACATCCAACGCGAAATCGGGTTCGAAAGCTACAAGACGGCCGCACGGCGAATGGCGACGCTCTGCAAACGAGGATCAGTGAAAGAAGTCGGAACGGTGTTGCTCAAGGATACCGGAAGGAAGAACAAAGTCTTCTGTACGCAGGATATTCGCCCTGATCGCGTACGTCATGAACTGTATCTGACCAAATGGCTGCTGAATCAGGAAGCCGATTACGTTGTGCGTTACGCAGATGTCGACGCATCGCTTCGACCGGATGCCGAACTACATTTTGAAGACGGTTTGCTCTTCGTTGAATTGGACACTGGATCGGAGTCGCACGAACAAGTGAGACAAAGAATGGCGGTGTACCAAAACTGCACGGACCCAGTTGTCTGGGTTTGTCTCACGGAAAAGCGGTTGGATGGGATAAAGGATGTTTGCCCTTATTCTCACCACTTGTTCTCACTGTGGAACGTGTCGAAATTCCTGTGAAAAAGAGTTTTTCCACTGGTGAAAAAGTCCTGTAGGACGGTGCTTGTTCCACCCCCGCGGTCCCCCGGCTATTACTTCACGTGAAGCAACTTTCCGACCCGCCCACCCTGTCACCGTGCCGGGGCAGGAAGTGCCTCCGCATCATAGCAGCTTGTCAAGTCGCAAGGACTTGACCGGCGCTGCTTGAGGGAAGGCATTACTTCCTTCCCCCAAACCCATCATGGTCGCGATGGTTATTCTCTTCCAGATCCAAGCCTGTGGCTTGTTCTGGTTGTACGCCTTGATGCCAAGGCTATCACAACTCGTGCCGGATACCAAAATTATCCGGTGAGTCTTCTTGGTGAGCCCCTCGGGGCTCACCTTGTTTTTTGTTTCCCCGAGGGCCACCAACAGCCCACCCAATGATAAGGAGGTGTTTGATGAAACTCGCAGATCGTCTGCAACAGATGGGTAATGACTCACAGGCTCGTGACCCAACACAGAATGGTGTGCCGCCTTCTCAGGCAATGAGTACGGCTCCAAGCTCGTTACCTATGGTGGTGAGTCAAGCTCCGCAGAACCAGATGGCTCAGGCAAGCCAAGTGATGCAGCAGCAAATGATGATGCAAATCGCTTCCATGCAGGCAGAGGTGCAGAACCAGCTATCGGTCATGCAAGGTCAGGCGCAATTTTTGAGCAATGCGATTGCACCGATGATGGCGGACCCCAACTACATGGCTCAACAGCTCTTTTCGCAACTTGCTGAAGAGGGCATCTATTACGGCACGATCGAGGAGAACCTGGTCATCACCATTGAGGAGTAAGAATGAAACGCGTTAGCCACGCCCATGCCATGGGCGGAATCGGAGGCGTTCTCAAAGGTCTTGGGATCGTCATGGTCATTCTCATCATCGAATACGTCTGGAGGAATATGTGAATCACATTAAGAAAGCAGAGATCGTCTTCCCTGAGGTCTCGGATCGCAAGATGCACGTGCAGCGAAAGATCTCGGTGGAAACCGGAAAGAAAGTCGAACGAAGCAAGTTCGAAGATGTTTGTGAAGCTCTCGGCTTCAGCATCATCTTCACGGCGTGCTTCCTCATCATTCTGGCCATTATCACAGGAGTAGCAGGTACCCAATGACACAAATCCATGTTCAACGTAAGTGTGCGGTCGACGCACCGGACAAAAAGCGCAGTCGCTTCTGGGAGTTCTGCGAGAACTTCGGATTCGCTGTGATCGTTCTGACGTTCGCGGTGGTCATCGCGATGCTGTTGCAGCAAGCGGGGGTGACACTTGAGCCCGTACATCCACGTTAAACGAACGACAGAACTTCGTCCTCAACGTAACCAAGCAGGGTACTTCGCGATTGCCATGGCATTCTGGCTTGGCTTCGCGGTCGGTGCCCTGTTTGGCATTTTCACCACTTTGTATTCACTGCATACCGGAGACTTTCAATGAAACAGATCAATATCAATCGCCGCATGGGAATGACGAAAGGTCCCGACCCGGTGGACGGTGTTGGTGCCGTCATCGGCGTCGTCATCTTCATTCTCTTCCTAATCTGGGCTGCGGCTTGACGAGGATGGATGCAATGTGGCTCGTGAATACGCGAGTCATTCCGTCCGGTGAGATGCTCGATGAGGCTTCCGGTTATCTGGAACGCCGGTTTTCGATTATCCCGCTGGCACCAGCGGCGGACGGTGATCCGAAGTCCGGCAAGAAACCATTGATCCCTTGGAAAGCATTCCAAAGTCGCAGAGCGACACAGAATGAGATCGATGGTTGGTTTACCGACACTTCGCACAATCTCGGAATTGTGACCGGTCGAATCAGCGGCATTGTTGCCGTTGATTGTGATGACGAACACGCTGTTCATTGGTGTCAGCATCACCTTGCTGACACGCCGATGATGGCTCGCACTGGATCAGGTTGCCACCTGTTTTACACACATCCCGGACCCGTTATTCGCAACGGGGCCAAACTACATGGCTTGAACCTCGATCTTCGGGCAGACGGCGGTTACGTCGTCGCTCCACCATCACGACACCATTCCGGCAGGCGATACGAAAAGCTTGGCGACTGGTCATCACCACCCCCGCTCTTCGATCCGTCATGGATCATCAGACGGAATGACAAACCTGACCGCATCATCATTGATGATCGATGCGACAACGATCGAATTCGCATTCGAGCACGGAAGTACATCGGGCGAATGTTTTCTGTTTCCGGACAAGGCGGCGACCGCAACTTGTTTCGCGTTGCGTGTGTGCTGATTCAGAAGTTCGGGCTTCCCTTCAATATCGCCTTGGATGAACTAAGGCGATGGAATCAAACCAACGCGGAGCCGTCATGGAACGATTCACGGCTCCGTTACAAGCTCAGTGAGGCAATGAGACTCAAATGACTGAACAAAGACCTATTTGCATGATTTTCGAGGCCGGCCATGGCACGTGTTCATGGAGCGGTAAAGAGGCTGACGGAGCACGCGTCACCTTCGCCGATGGCTCGGTGAATAACAAATTTCTTTCCTGGACCAACTTGAAGAAACTGCTCGACTTCAAACAGAAGGCAAAGGAGCAGCCCAGTGATTAGCGTTCATACATGGATATACGAAGACGGTGATGTTCACATCAAAGTCAACGTTCAGCATCGGCGTAATGTGCTTGGCAGGAAGCCACGCCTGACCGCCGACGAAAAACTCGCTTTACTCTCGATGATCGCGGAGGAACTGGATGATCGATTCCCTGATACGGAGAACCTCAGTGCTGACGGTAGAACAGGTCGCATCCCAGCTACGGGTCAGCAGATCATTGGTCTACTCACTGATCGAAGCGGGCAAGTTGAAGTGTCACAGGATTGGGATAGGACGCGGAACAATCCGTTTATCGCAAGCCGATCTTGAGTCATTTCTCCGAAACTGCCGCCGCGATAATGCAGCGGTATCCACCGGAGCAAAAAGCGATGAACAGTGACTGATGATCAACTGTTGACGATTTTTCGAGGCACGTCTCGTCATGGGGCGTGCCTTTTTTTATTTCTACACATCAATCGTGCGGAGAAATCAATGGACAAGGCAACCACATTGCAGCGGTCAGTGGAACCTCATCGCCGACGCACGAAAACACCAACGCCACAACGAACTGTTTTGCACCTTAACCATGCCATTTTGGAAAACAAGGAGCATCCGCTCTTTCGCGTTGCCCCCGACAAGCGTGGTAAGAAACGACACAAATTGATTGGCGAGATTCTTGCGAGAATCGCGTCTTCGTCGACGAAATCCGGAAGTCCTCGCTTCCCGGAATCGACTTCCAAGGGAACAATAAGTAATTGATTGATCAGAGCCGAAGTTGAAGGGTGCAACCAATGCGACGCAAGAACACAAAGAAAACAAGTCGTCCGCTGCGAATCGCAGGTTATGTTCGGGTTTCGTCGCAGCGCCAAGCGACGGAAGGCGATAGCTTAATCGCCCAGCAGCATGAAATTGAGCAGGAAGTTGAGTTCCGCAAGCGCCGCGAAGGCTGGGACATTGAATCGCTGGAGTTCTATATCGATGCTGGGCGTTCCGCCAAAGACCAGAACCGACCGCAGCTACAACGACTCAAACGCGACATCGCGGCAGGCAACATCGACTTGGTGATCTGTTTCAAACTCGATCGCATCACACGCAGCCTCAAGGACTTTGTGGATTTGTGGGCGCTCTTTGAAGAACACGAGGTCGACGTCATTTCGCTGCGGGAAAAGTTTGATACGTCTATGCCGACTGGCCAAGCGATGATTCAACTCATCATCGTGTTTGCCCAGCTTGAGAGGAAGATGACGGCAGAACGCACCTATTCCATCATGCGCGATCGTGTCGAGCGAGGATTATGGAACGGCGGACATGTTCTGGGGTATCGGTCGGTCAAAGACGAGCCCGGAAATCTGGAAATTGACGAAGAGGGTGCCGAGATCGTCCGACGTATTTTTGAATCATACGAGCGACACGGATCTGCCGGTGCGGTGACCCGCGAGTTGAGTGATCTGGGTATCCGCTACCCGCAATATGAAACTCGCTCAGGAAAGATTCGCGGCGGGAAACTCTTTTCGAAGCAGAAGATTATCGGCATTCTGCGAAATCCGGTGTATATCGGGAAGATTCGCTGGGGCGATGCCGAACATCAGGGCAATCACCCGGGCTTGATCGATGAAGAACAGTTCCAGCGTGTACAGGCTTCGCTTGGTGAGATGGTGAAACGACGCATTAACGTCAAGCAGCCAAATGCCCGAACCTATCTCCTGTCCGGGCTCCTCCGATGTTCATGCGGTGCCCATTTGGTCGGTGCCTGTGCTCATGGCTCGAAGGCAAAGGCATATTACTATGTCTGCACTCGCCAAACGCACGAAGGTGGCAAGTACAGCTGTGATGCGCCCCGACTGCCGGCATTGGCTCTGGAACAGGCGGTAATTGATCGGATCAAGGAACTTGGCCAAGTGCTCGAAGACCGCGAACGAATTGTTCATGAAGCCATTTCTCACCTGGAGGGTGAATCTGAGCGACTCCAAGATGGGGAACAACTGATTCGTAAGCGTCTTGGCACCAACAAAGCTGAGATCGGCCGGTTGATCGAGGTACTGAAGTCTATGGGTGCCAAGGGGCTCGTCAGTGTCCAAGACGAATTGGAGCGATTGGAAAGCGAAGCAACGGACCTCAAGCATCAATTGAAGGACCTGTCACAGCAACAAGCCCCGGTTGAGCAAATCACTGACCAAGCACGGAGTTTCGTCAGGAATTGGGAAGACATTGGTGAGCTGATTGACGCAGCCACGGCGGAAGAGTGCCGGGAACTGCTCCAGCATTACATCGAGGTCATTGAACTGCATTCGACGGACCCCAAGGGCCGAACAGGCACCTATGCCCTACGACTCTTTCCCGAAGTACGCCCTGACCGAGATTTCGCTTGGAATGAGAGCGATCCGAGCGAATTCTACCCCATGCCAGCTCCGGCAACGAAAAACGGCGATGGAGCCCAAGAGGACGCCATCGCCGTGTTAACCTCTGACGACGTTCTGTTCGAACGACCGTCCAGAAAGCTCCCCCGGCAGGACTCGAACCTGCGACAAGGCGGTTAACAGCCGCCTGCTCTACCAACTGAGCTACAGGGGATTGGGAGCGTGAGCTGGATCTTGCAATCCGTCTCTCACTTGTGAGGACGGGATGTTAACTACGTCGCCCCATGGCTTCAAGATGGGTCTTCGCTGTTGGCAAAACATTTCTTCCTGAAATTTCACCCCTACCCGAAATCCGTGGACCAAACGTGTCACTGGGACAGCTGATAGTACTTGTGTCAGACGGGACACACTTCCCAAGAATCGTCTCAACGTGAGACTTGGTCTCGTTTTGACCAAAGAACGCCCTTTTTGTCACGCAAACCGGCTCATTCTGAATCCCCCACCTTCGGCATTTTTATTTTCAAAATTCAGCTAAAACTCGAAGAATACTAAGTTTTCTTTGAAACACACTCAATTTACGCATAAAAATAGTGCCGCAGACGATGTCAAGGCTCAGAATTTGCTCCCGCTTGCAGTGATAGAAAGCGTTCCCTTAACTCCACTTAGCAACGAATACCTGAAAGGATTCAACATGTTGGTTCTCAGTCGCAAAGAAGGCGAACAACTCGTAATCGGTGACAACATCGTGATCACGGTTAACCGCATCGCGGGCAACCGGGTGGCGATCGGAATTGAAGCCCCCCGTGAAATCTCGATCGTGCGTGGCGAACTCGCCCCTCAAATCACCAAATCGACCAAGGCGGACGGCGGCACACCGTCAGCCGTCGCATCGATGTTGGAACGCGGCGTAGCCGTCGCTGGCCAAATGGATCGTTAGCAGTCCTGTGACGTAACGTGGGCATCCACGTAGCTAACGGTGACTTTCCCGGCAAAACACTGCTCGACATCCGAGCCCCTCATGCGGGGACGGTCGTGAAATTCTGAAACAAGCCTGACCGTGGCATTCACGGGCAGATCGGACGCAACATTGTCGACGTCCGGCTGCAACAAAGGCCTGAGCTCAGGTCCACGTCGTACCATGGACGTGGTGTCGACAAAGCATCGGACCACCGGTGGCGTTTGCTCAGTTTCAGGCGGGATCGCGGGCAAGTTGACGTTCCAAACCGGTCGATTCGTCTTGAACTTGTCGTCAAAACCGTTCACCTGAGTGAACGACGCCCCACTTTCCTGGTTCCCGGCAGGCAACGAAACTTGCTCTGCGAAAAAATCGTCGAGGGTTGATTCGATCCAGCGTCCGACATGGTCCCATGTTTTGGGGATGTCTGGACGACGGTAGTGGGAAATCGCCATCGCGGGTTTTCCATGGATCGCCGCTTCGCGGGCAGCTGCGAACGTACCGCTGACCATTAAATCCACCCCCACATTCGCTCCCGCATTGACACCAGAAAAGACTGCAACGGCATCGGGACAGAGACAAGTCAGGGCCACGCGGACACAATCGACTGGTGTTCCGTCCACGCTGATCCAACCCGGCCGGGCCTGACGAACAGTTAGGTCCCGGGTGCTCGTGACGCTATGGCCACATTCACTCCGGCCGCGATCGGGTGCAACAACCATCAATTCGGCGTCGTCATACCCGCGATCGGTCAGGTAAATCAACAACGCGTCGTAGAGCGACTGGAGGCCGGGAGCGTCGATCCCATCATCGTTGGTGATCAGAAAATGCATGCCGTTCATTTTAATGTTGGCTGGAACTGAAAAATAAGTGCCTTTCGTCAAGGCGAGGCAATTTACCGAACCGCCCAATCTCATACCGAGACCAAGACAGCCGCCCTAACGAGATAGGGTTCAACGCAGGCAAGGCTGACGAATCGGTCACCGCTGAAGGGCCAATTCACAATTGATGTCGCGAGCTCTTCCTAGCGTGGCTTGCGTCGGACAATGTCGCGGGTTGCCGACACGAGGTTTGGAATTTCGGCCGTCTTGGGATCCCGCACGATGCAGGTAAAATAGTCATCTTCAATCCCCATGATGGATCTGGTTTCTGAGGCACGCGCGGGATCGGCATCGAGAAAACAGGCGGCCATTTCAAAATCTCGATCCCATAGCACCCAATCACAGAGGCAGTCAACGAGAAACCGCCACTGTTCGATATCGGTGCAGTGGAGATCGGGCCCCATGTCGACGTCCGCCGCCTCGTTCACCAACTCGAATTCTCCCGCGCCGGTGTAGGCATTCCGGGCGAGCCGTCGCCAGTAGAAGGGATCTGTTTCGTAGGCAAATTGCGAGAAACCAGAACTGAGTGCATCGAAATCAAGAAAGTCAGCATGAACCGGATCGAGTAAGGCTTCCGTCGCGGCCTCCTGATCGAATTCGCTCCTCGGGGAGTCACTGAGGGCGAATTCCGAGATCTCGATTTCGATCTCAATTTGACGCAAGGCGTGAGCGTAGATCGCCGCGACAGCAGACTCGCTCGCCGCGGTGAGTTCAAGCACATCGTCGGTGGGTTCGAGCAAATACTTGGCCACCGTGTGCAGCAATCCGATCTGCTGGTTTGGCGTCAACACGTCGAAAAGATAGACACCGATTTCGAAATCGAATCGCTGGGAAGCCACCTGTTCTCGATCGCGAGACTCGTGATTGAGCCGATCAAGCAAATGGTCAACGAGGGAGTCGATCGCGCTGCGGACCAAGATCGCTTCGTCGTCGACCAGAGTTCGATCACCGTCGCTCGTGTGCCACATCGTTCGCCCTTTTGCACGGAATGCCGTTGCCGCAAGTTTGCGTCGCGTCGGCATTACAGGATAGTCGGTTGTGACCGTTTGAACACCGAGGGAGGCATTGGCTGCAGGGTGTTCTTCGCAGGCTTTGAACGCTCGGGCGCCCCTCGCGACTCCGCCGCCAACGCGGAAGCACCAAACACGAGGGAGCGACGCGAAGCCTACGGTCTGATGACTAACGGCGAATGATTGGGGGGCTTGTCATCAGTGACAGAGAAGATTGGCAGCACAGCGACTGCGGCCCAGGGTGGTGACTCGAAAAGCCAAAACGCGTCCACCGTCTGGCGACGGTGGCTACTACAGAAAAATAGTCCACCGTCTGGCGACGGTGGCTACAGAAAAATAGCCCACCGCCTGGCGACGGTGGCTGCAGCAACAATAGAAATGCGTTTAGCTTGCGAGCCGATCGGCGGCGCGGCGGGCAGGCCGAACTCGCGAAGATTGGGATGCCGTGAGAATGGCATCTGTCCCTGTTTTCACGTGGACATCCATTTGTGGGAACGGAATCGAAACGCCAGCCGAATCGAGCTGGGTTTTGACTTCGCCGATCAGCATTTCGTTTACCGGCCAGTAATCTTTGGCGGAAACCCACAACCGAACTTTCCATTCAACGGCGCTATCACCGAGTCCAGCCAAAATCACGGCGCCACCGCGTCCTTCGCCGGGAATCGTGTACGAGGCGAGATTGTCGATCGCCCGCTGCAATGCCTCGCGAGTCGTTTGCAAATCGGCGGTGTAATCGACGCCCACACAAACTTCGACGCGTCGGTGGGCGTGGTGAGTCATGTTCTCGATGGTGCCACCCGCGATCGAACTGTTGGGGACGATAATGCGGCGGTTGTCGGGCGTATCGAGAGTGGTCGTGAACAGATCGATCTCGTTGACTTTGCCGGTCACCGACGCCGCGGTCACGACGTCGCCGACTTTGAAGGGCCGGAAGACGAGCATCAGCACGCCTGCTGCGAAATTACTGAGCGTGCCTTGGAAGGCCAAACCGATCGCAAAACCGGCGGCGGCCAACATCGCGGCAAGACCGCCCAACGGTGCCCCGAGTTTGCTGAGCACGGCACCGACGACGCCGAACATCGTGAGATAGAAAACCATCTTGCCAACGAATTTGCCGAGCGTTTCATCGACACGGCGGCATACCGGTTGGCTAACGATTCGCATCAGGTATTTCGCAACGAGATACCCCAGGAAGATGACAAATAGTCCGATCCCAGCAGAAAGAACCGCGGGGGCGAGATGCGTGGTCGCGTAAGCAGCCACGCCGGAGAAATCCCCGTTGGTCATGTTGGAAATCAACGCGGAAGTGGCATCCGCGATCCCTGGTGGATCGACAATCGGCGTGTTTTCAGCGGCGGTTTGCACCGCGGCTGGTTCGGTAACGACGGTTCCCGCATTGATGGGGAAATTCTGCGATTGATTCATGCCGGTACAAAAACAAGAAGGACGAAACGGTCGCAGCGACTTCAGTGTCGACTGCGAAACCTCCCTGGTTTACCGATTGCCCGGCAGCAAAATCAAGACGAGAAAAGCTACCTCCGCTTACTTGCCGTCCCACCACCAACGACTCGAGTGGTCCGCATCACGCACCGAAACGAGCGTTTGCAGTTCGGGTTGCTCGACTTGGTTTTCGACGATTCCGAACGCGTTGATATTCACCCCTCCCGACGCCGTCACGGTCCAACCGGCGCGTCCATGGATGAAACTGCACTGGGGCGCGAGTGATTGAGGCAGAACGTAGTGGGCAGTTTCGATCAACGAATCGCCACCACGCAAGACATTGAGATCGATTCCGCTGCGTTGATCGAGCTGTTCCTGGGTGATCAAGGTGGCGATGACGGCGAGGTCCATCACGTTACGCAAATCGCGGAAAACGGGCCGTTCTTTCGACAACGCATCGTACTTTTCGGTCATCGTATCTGCCCATTTGACCGCCAGCGGATCTTTGCGTCCGTCGGATTCCACGCTGCCGTCAGCGGCGACGATGTCCTCTTCGGTCATGGTTTTGACGCCTTGGCCGCTGATCTTCCAGACCTGGCCATCCGCATCACGGGCGACGGCGTCGTAGTTACATGCCATCCACCACCGTGGACTTTGAGCGGCCGATTGACGTTTGTTTTTGGCCATTTCGAGATAACTCGGCAACCCTTTGACGGGCGACTCGGTGAGTGCCATCGCGATTCGCTTCATCTCGAAGTCGGCCGCGACGAGTGTCCGGGCAAAACGGCTGTCCGGAGCAACCCCGGCGAGCGTGACCATTTGGGGACCAAAGGCTTCCCGCATTCCAGCTTCGAGGAAAGCGGGATTTTGGCCGGGGCGCAGCTTGACGTTTTTGAGAAATCCGCGGAGACGTTGACGACCTTCAGCGGTCGGCTCGATCGAGCAGCGGATGCCGCCCTCACGACGGGCCTCTTCGACGCTACGAAACGCCGCGACGAGATCATCGAGACGTAGTACCGAGCCGCCAGATTGCTTGCCGACGACGGCACCATCTGCACGCACTTCCCACGGTTCGGCGGGGCCGACGAGCAGAATGTCGTTGTTTTCTTCATCAACAACGACGTATTCGATTCGTTGGAGCCCGGCGAGGAATGCGGTCTCGTCATCCAACCGTCCGCCGGTTTCGTGCATTTCGCGAAGAGCCTGCTGCAATTTCGCGAGCGACACGACGCGTTTGCCGGTCGCATCGGCCAAGTCACCGGTGGGTCCTTGGATCGCGGCCCGCACCGTTTCGGCCATCTCTTTTTGTTCTTGCAAGGTGGCGGCTCGCACATTGCCGCCAGGATCAATCATGACCCCGCCGACCGCCCCCTGGTTTCCGAGTCCGAGTCCTGCGTTTGCGGTCGTCGTCACAACCGTCATGGACAAAACGAACATCAAGCACGTCAGACCAGCCAACCTCGGCAGATCGAATCGACGCGAATTCACTGAAGATTGACGGGAGGTGGTGTTAAACGGGCGTCGGAAGAGAGAACGCATCGAGACAGATTCCTGCTCAGGTGAAAAGTTTCGTAGGATCGGGACTACGATTGATAGTATAAGCAACCGTGTAGAATAGTTGTGGTGTTTTCCAGTGACAAGCAAGCCTTCCTCGCCACCCGCCGTTTCCTCGATAATGGATGCCTATTTGGTGCTCCATCGAGGCTCACGCTGGACTGACGTGTACCGTTTAGCCCCTCCGTCGGAGGTTGTGCTAGGGAGATCGTCAGAAAACCAGGTCGTTTTGCGTAGCGGACGTGCGAGTCGTCGTCATGCCAGGTTGGCCTGCGATGAAACAAGCTGGTTTATCGAGGACCTCGGCAGCCGTAACGGCGTCTTCGTCAATGACTCCCGAATTGCCCAAGCCACCCGGCTTAGCGAAGGCGACCGTTTACAAGTCGCCGGGTTCGAAATGCGATTCACACATGATTTAACGCATTGGTCGGGATCGGGACCGTCGTCGAGCGAACGCCTCGGGCAAAATCACGAAGACGATGCGACGCAAGACGATTTGATGCTCGGAGACGATTTCGCAAGTGAGGCGGACGCCGAATGGCTGGACATCGTGTCGCGATCACCCGCAAGCACGCTGGGCATGTCCGGCCAGAGAAACTCAGGGACAGAAACTGGCGAGTCTGGCAAAACAAAGAGAGCGGGGCAGACCGGTCAACCTAGATCGCCTGGCGAAACAAGCCGGCCAGACAGCCGAACCTCGTTGCAACGCTCCGACGGGTCTTCGTCAGACCTATCGCTGTTGCAGATGGCGTTTGCGATGGGACGCCTGGAGAGTCCCGCAGACGATTTTGATCCGGCAGCAGAACTCTTGATCCAAACGCTCGCCGGACAATTGCCAGCCGCGGAGATCGGGCTGTACTTTTTCGATTCCGATCGCGAGCTGCCGATGCCTCGCCACGTTCACCAGCGAGAAGGGCATCGCTATCGTCGCCCACCCGAATCACTGGTACGCCAAATTCGCTTCCCCGGCGCGTCCGCACTGCTCGCCCGCAACGTCGTCGGCGATCGCCGGCTCGCGACGGAGGACACCCGCGGCGAGATCGATGTGGAATCAATCGTTTTGGTGCCGTTGAGCCTGCCGACTTCGGAACAGGACGATTCGGACAATGGCTCGTCGAGGGCAGGTGGATTGTTACACGTGATCACAACGGCGGGCGATCCTTCGTTGGGCGAACGCGACTTGGCAATGATCGTCACGGCGTGCGAGATTTTTTGTGAAGCCTGCCGATCGCTCGTACGGCGGCAACAACTCGAACAGACCCTGCATCAATCTCGCGAGACGATCCGCCGACTACGAAAACAACTCGCCGGTCGGGTGGAGATACTGGGCCGGAGCGACAAGATCGCGGACGTGCAATATCAGATCGCGCAAGTCGCTCGCTCCGGTGCAGCGGTTTTGTTGCGTGGAGAATCGGGCACGGGGAAGGAACTCGTTGCGTCAGCGATTCACTTTGCGAGTCCCCGCGCGGACGAGCCGATGGTTTGTTTGAATTGCGCGGCACTGTCGAAGGATCTACTCGAAAGTGAGTTGTTTGGTCACGAGAAGGGCGCCTTCACGGGTGCAACCGAACAGAAGAAAGGCAAATTCGAAGCCGCGTCCGGTGGCACGCTGATGCTCGACGAAATCGGCGAAATGAATTTGGACCTACAAGCCAAACTGCTGCGGGTTCTCGAAGGGCATCCTTTTGAACGAGTTGGTGGCCATACGGCGGTTCACGTCGATGTGAGGGTGATCGCGGCGACACACCGTGACTTGCAAGCGATGGTGCAGGCCGGCACGTTTCGACAAGACCTTTTCTACCGACTCAACGTGATCGAGATCATCGTCCCACCGCTGCGAGAGCGGGGCCGCGACGTCGTGCTTTTGGCCGAACACTTCGTCAACACGTTTGTGCAAACGATGGGTCGCGGCCCGATGAAGTTGACACGCGAGGCGAGCCAGAAGTTGCTGGAGTATTCATGGCCGGGTAACGTCCGCGAACTACGTAACGTGATCGAACGTGCTGTCGTAATGGCGCCGCTCGATGTGCGTGGGTTGCATGAAATCGGACCTGACGAGTTGATGCTCACGCGGGCTGTTCATGGAAGCCCGACGCCATCGCCAACGGGTGCCGGGTCAATTTCGATGGCCGCGACTAGTTCACCCACTGGACCAAACGGATCCACTCCCGCCATTTCGCTCGCCGAACTCGAACGAAAACATATCGAGCGGGTGCTCAACAGCACCGGCGGCAATAAGAGCCAGTCGGCCACGATACTCGGCATCGAACGCAGCACGCTCGATCGCAAGCTCAAGCGATACGCCGCAGAAGATTCCAAGTCTGACTAGAAAACGCCAAGCGACTTTGGATCGCTGCATGACGTCTCGGTTCAATTTTCGGGGAACGCGAGAAATCGAGGTGGCACGTGATTGGTCAGCCAGACGCCGTTTGCCGAGCGGTAGAACACGTGCCCGGCATCATTCATTTCACCTGCATTCACGGCAAGGATGACAGGGACGCCGCGACGCGAACCGACCTTGGTGGCCGTTTCGCGATCCGCCGACAAATGCACGTGATTGCGAGAACGCCGCCGCAAACCCTGCTCGCGAATGCTGTCAAGAAACACCGCGACGGTGCCATGAAACAGCTGGTCAGGCGGCTGGGTTGATGGAAGGTTCAGCTCAACGTCTGCGACCGAATGCCCTTGATTGGCGCGAACGCGAAGCCCATCGTCGCTGAGAGCAAAACGCCTCTTCTCACACGTGGCAACGACTTCGTGAAGCTGTTCCAACGTGATCGCGGTGCCACGCTGGTTCGCGCTGGCGATCAATTCATTGATGTCGAGCCAACCTTCAGCATCGAGCCGCAACCCGATCACCTCAGGCCGATGCCGCAGCACCAGACTGAGGAATTTGCTCGTCCGGGTGAGATTCGTGTTCATGATGGAGTGATGTGTTGTGTCGACCGATGATTTGGACCGAAACGAAAGGTTCACTCCTCACGACAATCTCATCACGCTTGCGGTTCGGTCATCTTCCAAGGATCCAGTGCTTCGGTGAGCTGATCTTCGGGAAGAATGTTCTTCTGCACGCATAGCTCGCGGATCGTTTGTCCGGTCTTGAATGCTTCCTTGGCCAATGCCGCCGCTTGCTCGTATCCGATCAACGGATTCAGACTTGTGCACATCGACAAGGATTGTTCAACGGCAGCGTTACAGGATTCTTCGTTGGCTTCCATCCCGTCGAGGCAGAAGTCGATGAATGCTGAGCATCCGCCATCGAGCAACCGGATCGATTCCAGCACCGTGTGGGCCATGACGGGCATCATGATATTGAGCTGGAAATTACCGCCGCATCCGCCGCTGATCGTCATCGTCGCGTCGTTACCGATCACGCGTGCGGCGATCTGCATCAACGATTCGCACATGACCGGGTTGACCTTGCCGGGCATGATCGAGCTGCCGGGTTGGCGGGTCGGCAATTTGACTTCGTAGTACCCGCACCGTGGACCGCTTCCGAGCCAACGGATGTTGTTGGCCATCCCCAGCAGAGTTTGGGCGATGCACTTCAACTGGCCATGGGCTTCGACCAATCCGTCACGGTTGGCGTTACCTTCGAAATGATTGACCGCTTCGACGAACGCGATCCCGGTTTGCTCAGCCAGGTTGGCGGCGACGCGAGACCCAAATTCAGGATGCGTGTTGATACCGCTGCCGACCGCGGTGCCACCGACGGGCAATTCCAAAACGGCGTCGCGGGCACGTTCGGCGCGGCCGATCGACATTTCAATTTGACGAGCGAAGCCGCTGAATTCTTGGCCGAGCCGCAATGGCGTGGCGTCCATCAAGTGCGTTCGTCCGATCTTGATGATCTTGTCCCAGGCTTTGACTTTCTCTTGCAGCGACGCGAGCATCCGCTGGAGCGTGGGGATCAATTCGTTTTGAATTTCGACCGCCGTGGCGACGTGAATCGCAGTGGGGAACGTGTCATTGGTGCTCTGTCCCATGTTGACGTGGTCATTGGGATGGATCGGCTTGACTTCGGCCATGCGGTCGCCGCCGTCAATTTCGATCGCACGATTGCTGATCACCTCGTTGACGTTCATGTTGCTGCTCGTCCCGCTGCCGGTCTGGAAAACGTCGACCGGGTATTGGCCGGTGAGTTTCCCTTCGGCGACTTCGGTGGCCGCGGCGAGCATCGACTCGACCTGTTTGTCCGTGAGCGGGTTCTTTCCGGTGCCGGTGAGCTTACCGAGATCACGGTTGGCGATTCCGCAGGCTAATTTGACACGTCCCATCGCCGAGATCATCGACGGCGGCAACTGCCAGCCACTGACGGGGAAGTTCTCGACCGCGCGTTGGGTCTGAGCGCCGTAATAAGCGTCTGCGGGAACGTGAACCTCGCCCATCGAGTCGCGTTCGGTTCGTGTCTTCGTCATGGTGGATGAATCGGATTGGTTGGCTACGGAAAAAGCGAGCCCCGACGTGGGGTTCCTCATTACACGATGAAGCTAACAAATCCGAGGCAGGGCGCGAACGACCAGACGCGCGTCACCCGACTCAGTCTTCGCTGGACTGCGGAGGCGGTTCGAAGGCAAATTCTTGCCACTTGACGGCCTTGTCCATCGGCACGATTTGCAGGATTAAAAAGCCATTTTGGTACAATCGCACGGTCCCGGTGGACTGGCTGATGACGACCGAAACGGCTTTCGTTTTCCTCGTGATCGCGGCTGCGGCCCAATGTCGCGACCCCAGTCCTTTGGTCATTTTGAGGTCTTCGTGAGAGACCTCGAGCATCTGACGGCTGCGTTCGATGATCCCTTCGCTGGTGACGACGAAGGCCCCATCGAGCTGGGCGACTTCCTTGGCGTCCTCTTGAACCTTCGGGTCGAGCAGGTTGCGGTGCTTTTTGTTGTACCCACGAAACGGATCCACGCCGCTGTCGTTGGCGTGCTCGAGCACTTTGCGGGTATCACCGACGACAAACATCGTGCCCACCGGTTTGCCTTCGCGGCCTTCCCGACCGATTTGTGACGCCAAGTCGACGACGGCCTTGATCGTTTTCAGCGGGACGCTGCTTTCGAGCGTTTGCAGGTCGCGGACGGTGAACCTCCGCATCCGCTCGTCCAACTGCAGGTGACTGATCGAGTCGAGCCGCCCCTGCTGAAAACCGCTGTACACGGCGACCACCTCGCCATTGGTGCGAATCAGCTCGTCGGCAGCCGATTCAAGCAGTGCTTCCTGAAGTCGCTCGAGAAAAGGCGCCTTTTCCTTGTTCAGTGCCAGTGGACGCAGTCCCGCTTCGGCAGCCCCGTCAAGATCCTCGAGTGTGTCGACGGCAATGATCACCGTGTGTTTCGTCGCCTCCGTCAATTCCGCAACGCGTTTCCAATCGGTCCCACCGTCCAACAGCAACAACAGGGCATCCGCCCCACGATCGGCCAACAACGTAACGCCCGCGCGGATCATCGCTGCGTTGTGTTTCGTCAGTCGTTGAGTTGCCATCAGAAGTAAATTTGATCAGAGGGTGGATAAAACAAACGTCAATCAGCGAGCGGAAACTGCACGACGTCTGGAAATGGAATGTCACCGTCCCAAAGGGCGTGAGGCAAAGGCGTGTGAGCGTCCTTCCCGAAAATCTGGGCCGCACGGGGTACTTTGATGCGATCCCCGTCAGCTAAACGGAATGGCAAACGGTGACAAGGCCCCAGTTTAACTGAACACGCCTGACTTCCATAGTGACGCTCCCTAGTATCGTGCCCCAGATTGCCATCTCGCCCACACACCAACCGTGTCGACGCTGCTACAATACCGAGACAACCGATAAATCACCCCTTCCGTGATCGTCTGCACCATTCTCCTCGATAAGACCTATGAACCAGCTTCACGAAACATTGGCCTCCGTTCCGCGAATTGCTGCCGCGATCTCAAACGGGAGCATGATCGCGCTGATCGGTGCGTTGGTGATTTTTGTCGCCATCGTGGTCATCTTTTTCGTATTCGCGAACTATTTCGGGCTGTGGATTCAGTCCGTGCTGACGAAGTCGAACATCGGCTTCTCAAATTTGATCGCGATGACGTTTCGCAAAGTGAACGCACGTGCGATCGTCCGCAGCAAAATCATGGCGACCCAAGCCGGTCTCGACGACCCGGAACTGACCGGCGGGGCTCTGGAGGCTCACTACCTCGCCGGCGGAAATGTTCAACAAGTCATCCGCGCCCTGATCGCGGCAAAGAAAGCCAAAACGATCTCGCTGACCTTCCGTGAAGCGACCGCGATCGATTTGGCAGGACGCGATGTGCTCGAATCGGTTCAAACGAGCGTCTATCCGAAAGTCATCGATTGCCCACCCCGCGGCTCGGTCAAACCGTCGCTCGATGCCGTCGCCAAAGACGGGATCCAATTGAAGGTCAAAGCCCGTGTGACCGTACGTGCGAACTTGCAACAACTGATCGGCGGTGCCACCGAGGAGACGATCATCGCGCGGGTCGGCGAGGGCATCGTCAGTGCGATCGGTAGCGCCGACAACCACAAAGCGGTCTTGGAAAACCCCGACGTGATCAGCAAAGCGGTGCTCGCGAAGAAACTCGATTCGCAAACCGCGTTCGAAATCGTATCGATCGACATCGCTGACATCGATGTCGGTGCAAACATCGGTGCCCGCTTGCAAGCCGACCAAGCCGAAGCCGACACGGCTGTCGCCCGAGCCAACGCCGAAAGCAAACGGGCCGCCGCGGTCGCCGAAGAACAAGAGATGCAAGCCAAGATCGAAAAGAGCCGAGCCGAAGTGGTCGAAGCGGAAGCGGCTGTGCCTCGTGCGATGGCCGAAGCCTTCCGGAGCGGCAAATTGATGATCATGGATTACTACCGCATGCAGAACGTGATCGCAGATACCGAGATGCGTCGCTCGCTGTCAGGCGAACGACCTGAATCGGCCAGCATCAATGCTCACCAATAATCTCCGTACGTAGGTCACCCACGATGCCCAACGATCTCGAAGAGTTCCTTCGCCGTGCCGCCGCCATTCGACAGCAAAAGTCGCTGGAGATACGTGCCGAAGCTCAACGACAGGCGGAACAAGAAACTCGCTCGCGACCACGCCAGTACACCAGCGCACTGCATGAGCGTCGCGTCGATGCCGCACAATTCGGCTATGACGACGAAGAGGAGGATGAACACGTTGTCGGGATTGAGATCCTCGAGGAGGAAACACTCGAACGAGAGCTTAGTGACAGGAGCACCGGCCTCGCCCCAAGCGAACACTCGGCAGGCATCCCCCACGCCAGTGGCGGTCCCGTAAAAACTCGCCCCAGCACCGCGAGCGAGATCAGGGCGATGTTTCAACGCCCCGGCGGAGTGCGCCAGGCATTCTTAGTCCGCGAGATCCTCAATCGCCCTCGCTTTTAAGCCGCGCCGCATCACTTTCAGGCAGACGCATTGGCGTTTTCGCGTCTCACGTAACGGAGCTTTTCCGAAGCTCCGGAAGCGGGTCACGCCCGCAATTCTCGGTCTCTGAGAGACGTCGATGTAATTACTGCGGGATTTCAAAAGTAGCGGAACGGCGCGAGCCGTCTGGTAACGCGGGACCGGACGGCTCGCGACGTTCCGCTAAAAAGAACACCAAAACAATCGACATCCCGAGAGACCGACCTACGTGAAAAGTAGCGCTGTCCCGCTTGAGCATTTTTGTAAACGACGTAGGTTCACTTCCCGCCGTACGGCCTTGATTTGGCCGTAGGAACCGGCCCACCATCTGGCGACGTCGAGGCTGCTAAGTCGCCGCCTCTGATGCGACTCGGCTGGGAATAAAAAACACCGCCGAATCTGAGATCCGGCGGTGTCGAAATACCAAGCGCGTCGAGCGGGCCTAACCTTTCGCGGGATCCTCACCATTGGTCCAAGGTCCCGCGAATTTCATGTATTCGGGATCGATCAGCTCGCTACCGTAATCACCCGCTTTCCAACCGGGGATGTGATTGGGTTTGCCACGTGTTGACGAGAGCTTCTCCCACCGACTCGCCCAACCGGGATCCTCGGTAGAGACTTCACGCTTGTCGCCGTCCACAAAATACACCTTGCCGTTGCGATAGCTCTGTGCACCCAAGTTTACGACCGCAATTGCGGACGCCCCCAGGTCCGGAGGATTATTGCACTTCATCGGATCGGCCGCCTCGCAGGCATCGAGCCAGTTCGTAAAGTGAGCCAGCGTGGTGTTCTTGACCGGCGTCGTCTTGATCCGCTCGGCCTGCTGGCGAACGTGAGTCACGGGCGAGCGTTCGGGAATGAAATCAAAACCGTCAAACTGCTCGCCGTTGCCAAAGGTGAACGTGCCGAAGTGGCCACGGATCAACTGATTGATACGCGATTCCTGATTGCACATCGTCGCGGTGACGAGTCCTTGAACCCCCTCGTTGAAGTCAGCGACCACGGTCGCCACATCGGGAACATCCCGACCGTCGTATTCAAGAAAAATGCCGCCCGCGCCGGTGACGCGGCCCGGAAGTCTCAACCCGGTGGCTTTGAGCATCGAGGTGGTGCGGTGCACGAACAAGTCCGTGAACATGCCGCTGCCGAACGACCAGAATCGTCTCCACTGTTTGTAGACTTCACGATCGAAAGGTTGATCGGGTGCCAATCCTTCATTAACCCCCAACCACCGATTCCAATCGATCGTGGCGGGGCTCATGTCTTTTTCGAGCTTGTAGTAACGCCATTGTCCGACGTCACTGTTTCGAAAATACTCGGTTTGGAAGCCCAGGACCTTGCCGAGCTTCCCGTCCTGCAGCAACGCGCGAACCTCGTCCCAAACGGGAAGGCTGGTTGATTGCACACCAACCTGCATCACCTTGCCACTTTCCTTCCAGTGCTTCTCGACACTGAAGGCTTCTTCCACCGTCTTTGTCATCGGCTTTTCGCAGTAAACGTTCAGCCCCGCTTTGAGCGAATCAACCGTTTGCTTGTGATGCCAATGGTCTGGGGTGCCAATGCAAACTGCATCGAGGTTTTCCTTCTCGATCATGTCGTTGTAGTCGACATATCGACCGGGATCGGTTCCCGTCTTTTCTTTGATGTAATCCGCGACGCGATCCCGCTGAGTTTTATAAACTTCCGCGACAGCCACCAACTCAATCTTGCGACCTTCGCCGTGCAATTCACACAGCGATTTCACGTGCGCCCCGAAACCCCGACCACCGGGCCCGATGAATCCGATCCGCATCCGCTCGTTGGCCCCCGCCGCAGCGTTTGCTCTTTGGGCAGAGAGCCCGATGGTGGTGGCCGCTGCAGCAGCCCCGGCTGACTGCTTAATGAAATTCCGACGGCTTGCGTCCGGAGACTGTTGGTTCATAGGTAAATCCTGACAGAGACTTGGAAAGGGATAAAACGTGATGACGGGAAATCTCTCAGATCGCTCGCGCCGTCCATTCAACGTGGAACAGTCGACACAAGCCACGACAACGGATCGAAACCATTGTAGCCCCATCGCTACGCTGTATGGACGACGGTGGAAACAGAAGACAACGTCTGCGATCCAGTGCAGGACACATCGCGAACACGCGAACAACAAATACGGTTCACATCACGAGGACGTCAGCGTCGTCTCCTGCATGTCAGCCAAGAGATGCCAGAGCGTTCTGTCGATCGAACTTTCGAAGGGCATGTAAAGCCATCCCCAACAGCAAACGACACACGCCGGCAAACAAACATAGCGAACGGCCTTCATTCAAAAGGCCTGTAGGTAATTGCGCACACCTTCGCTCGGTCACGCTCATTTAGCAAAGAAAACCATAATATCAGAATGAGCTATTGCCCTGATTTGGCTTTCCGATTCGCTTTTCGAACAGTCTGTCCCTTGTACTCTGGCCGCTGAGCCCAGTCGGCAAGATAGGGTTGGTACTCAGGGATTTCACGCCAATACCGGCCGTGCGGCCCCTCACGAGTCACTTTGCCCTCGGCATAATCGACACCGGATTGACTGTTGGCAATCGACTCGACCATCTCGTCCAACTGCTGTCGTAGTCGCTGTGCATCCGCTGGCCGCTCCGAGAACAGATCGTTGGACTCGGTCTTGTCGGCGTCCAGGTCAAAGAGCAGATACTTATCGCGACCAATGTTCTCCTGAACAATCTTCAAGTTGTTGTCGACGATTGCAGCTTTGTCTTGGTAACGAAACGGAATCAGTTTCGTGCGTGCTCCGATCTCGCCAAAGAACAACGGCTTGATACTCATCCCATCGACGAGATCTAACATCGACTCACTCGGCAGACCGAGCAGATCCACGAGCGTCGGAAAGATATCCATCGTTGACGCCGGATAAGACGTTACACGTGGGCTGATTGCGGCAGGCCACTCAACGATCGCGGGAACCCGGATTCCTCCCTCCCAAACCGTCCCCTTGTGACCACGGAGGCCGCCGACGGAGTCATGTCCGACACCGGCAAGGCCGCCATTGTCGCTACAGAACCAAATGAGTGTGTTTTGATCAACACCGAGCTGCTTCAAACCCGAGCGAAGGGTACCGATACTGCGATCCATCGCGACCAGTTCACCATGGTGGTGTGCGGACTTTACTTGCTCACCGGGGATTTGATCCTGCGGCAAGGCTTCCCAGGGACTATGAGGTGAACCGTACCAAATCACCGTGAAGAACTCCCGATCGTCGCTGACGATTTCGCCGATATGTTTCAACGCTTCCGCGACCACAATCTCCGATGAATCGCCTTCGAACTCTTCGAATTCACCCATGCGGCTCATGATCGGATTGACGTCAAAAAAGTTCGTGACGGTCAACCAATGATCGAATCCGAAATGGCCGGGATGATGATCGTCCGATGCCAACACAGGCACCCCGGGTCCGCGTATACCATTGAGATGCCATTTCCCGAAATGGCTCGTCGCGTACCCCGCCGCTTGCATTGCCGATGCGAGCGAGCGTTCTTGGCGATGCAGTGCGTACCCATGTGACAAAACGCCCGTGCGATTATGCGTTCGTCCTGTCAGCACACTCGCTCGTGTCGGTGAACAGACCGGACCGGCCGCGTAAAACCGATCCAGCCTCAACCCATTAGCGGCCATCTCATTGAGATGAGGAGTCTTGAGAATCGGATGCTGATAGTAGCCCGTTTGCCCCCACCCCATGTCGTCGGCCATCACCAGCACGACGTTGGGCCGCGTCACTTCATCCGCCCGACAATCGCCCTGTCCCAAACAGCTGACAATCAACAAGAAACAGATCAGCAAAACCATGGATTCGAGAGGCTTCATGTCTTGAACTCGTCTGACTAGTTTGAGTGGGGAATCGAAACAAGCCCTCCCGAGCCGATTCGGCTTTACGGATCGGGGCAAAGCGGCAGGGCAACAGAGCGGCAGACAAAGGATAGCTGCTCGGCCGGGCCACGTCATGCTTTTGAAGCGATTTCGCGTCCACGAACGTCGATAAGAACGGGCTTCGTTCACCGCCCAAAAACTCGTCGCCATGGGTGCGGGGAGGTTGCGGTTATGCCGAGCGTTTTATTCGTTGAGAACGCAATCGGGTGGCGGCCGCCATGTGGCACAAATCCACAAAACGTGGTCAATTAGAGAGTCGCTCCGTTTGCGATCCGCCCAACGACGGCCGCTATTTGACCTTTGAAATTACAACGCGATTGGCCATGCAGATGATCGATTCCAGCAAGAAACTGGAGCAGATAAGGACCGAAGTCTCACGCTACGTCGTCGGCCAGCAAACGCTGATCGATCGCCTGTTGCTGGCGATGTTATGCAACGGCCACGTGTTGCTCGAAGGCGTTCCTGGAATCGCCAAAACGTTGACGGTCAATTGTCTTGCCAACGCCATCCACGCCCAATTCAGTCGCATTCAGTTCACCCCCGATCTGCTCCCCGGCGACCTGACGGGAACTTTAGTATACGACCCGCGCAGCCACACCTTCACCCCCGAAAAGGGGCCAGTGTTTGCCAACTTGCTGCTGGCAGACGAAATCAACCGCGCTCCCGCAAAGGTGCAATCGGCATTGCTCGAAGCGATGCAAGAAAAACAGGTCACGCTCGGCAAAGAGACCTTCGATCTGCCATCACCGTTCTTGGTGCTCGCCACTCAAAACCCGATCGAGCAAGAAGGCACCTACGCCTTGCCGGAAGCACAAGTTGACCGGTTCATGTTTAAACTCAAAGTCGGCTATCCATCCATGGACGACGAATTGGTAATCATGCAGCGGATGGCAAAGACGGACGCAACGATCGATATCGAATCGGTGCTGTCGCTCGACGAACTCAAGCTCATGCGTCAGGTGTTGGACGAAACCTTTCTTGACGAAAAGATCCAACGCTACATCGTCCGCTTGGTCGACTGCACCCGGCACCCAAGCAAATACGAGCTGGACATCGAACGCTATGTGCGTTTTGGCGCGTCACCGCGAGCATCGATTTACTTGTCGTTGGCGGCGCGAGGCAACGCGATGATGAACGGTCGCGATTACACCATCCCGCAAGATGTCAAAGACGTTGCCCACGATGTGCTACGACATCGACTTGCAATCACCTACCGCGCCGAGGCTGACTCGATCACTTCGGACGATTTGCTTGACCGCATGCTCGCAGCGGTGCCGGTGGTTGAGTCATGATGCCCGAACCCATTGCTGATTCTGATTCGCGGCTCTCGCTCTTGGAATTGCAATGCCGACGCCCGGTAGAACATTTGTTAGCCGGCGAATACCGTTCGATCTTCCGCGGCCAAGGCATCGAGTTCGAAGACGTTCGCCGCTACCAACCCGGTGACGACGTCCGTTCCATGGACTGGAAGGTAACGGCGAGGACCGGCGAACCTCACATCAAACGCTACATCGAACAACGCGAACAATTTCTTTATCTGTTGGTGGATGTTTCCGCCTCCATTTTGGAATCCCCCTCAGGGCGCAAACACGCCACGATCGTCGAACTGGCGTCATTGTTGACGATGGCGGCGATTCGCAACAACGATCGCGTGGGGCTGATCTTGTTTTCCGATCGCGTCGAATTGGTGATTCCTCCGGGAAAGGGCCGTCGGCACGCGTTGCGGATCATGGACTCGCTACTGAACTTCCGCCCCCAAGGCCGCACAACCCATTTCGAATCGGTGCTGAATCGATTCGGGCACATGGCACGGAAGCATTCGGTCGTTTTCGTGTTATCGGATTTCCTCGCGGCCGACTACTTAGACGAACTGCGCGCCTTGGCGGGCCGTCATGATGTCAATGCGATCAACATACTCGACGCTGTTCAAAGCACTTCGGGCATTACCGAGCTGATTCACATGCGAGACACCGAAACCGGCGACCACCGGTTTGTCGATTTGTCTCGCGCCGCACGACAAGTCCGTCCTCACCACGTGGATCTGCAAGAACAAATGCTGCAAGCCGGGATCAGCTTGATGGAGGTTGCTGTCGGTGAAGATTGCGTCACCGCTCTTGCCGGATTCTTTCAATCCCGTCAACGACGCATCGCTGACGAGACGGGAGGCTGAATGTTCGACATGCTCCCGTTCGTTCGCGTTGTCCTCGCTTCAGTCTGCTGCTTGGTCGCAATTGGTAAAGACGTTTCCGTCCGTGCCGAGTCGCTCGGCGGTATCAGCGTGATCGCCCAATCAGAGACAACGATCGTGCAGGCAACGAGACCTGCGGTCGACGACTCGCACGGTATCACCGCCCGGTTCATCCCCGCTCGAGCGAATCCGGGGGAGATTGTCGAGTTACGTGTCGAAATGAACCGAAAGCAATGGGGAAGCTTTGAATTACAAGTGCCCTCGCAGCCGACACTCCACTCGATTGCGGTCGAGCGTGTCCCGCTTGAGTACGCAAATGGGCAGTATCACCAACGCGAAAGTCTCTTTTTTCAACCGGTCTCATCGGGCACTCACACGATCGGTGATGCCCGCGTCATGCTCTCAACGGCCGACGGCCCTCATGAGGTCGAACTGCCTGAGTTGAGTTTGGAAGTGAGCCCGTTTGACGCTTCGGAAATTAGCGACGCGCCCGAACCATTGCCTCCCGAAGATACAAACCGCTTGGAATCATCACCGGAAGCTTGGGGCTTCGCATTGTTGGCCGTCCTGTGTTTGTTGGTTTTCATCGGCGGCCAATTGTCGCGGCGACGAAGACCAGAACCCATCGCCGCGTCCGCGACGCCAAAATTCCAGCCCACCGAGTTGATCCAAGAATTACAGTCAGGATCGATCCCCAAAGACGCTTTGGAACGATTGCTCAACGATCCCGATTGTCCGGTCTCTCAGGAAACACGCGTCGAGGTGGAACGGGCTGTATACGCCAACGACGTGCAGGCGGCGCAGCTCGTGGCCCGGTTACAGAAGGAGCTGCGGACATGAATTTCGCATTCCCTTGGCTCCTATTGCTGCTGCCCGTGCCGTTGGTCATCGCTCTGATCCGCCGCCATAATCGGCCAACCATGGCGGTCCCGTCCTTGCAACTTTGGCAGCATGCCGACACGGGTCGAGCACGCTTTCTTTGGATACCGCCGACCGCGCGGGTCATCGCGGCGACGCTGTTAATCATCGCACTCGCGCGCCCCCAAGCCGGCTCGACTCACTCGACACAGGTTTCCGAAGGGATCGCGATTGAGCTATTGGTGGACGTCAGCAGCAGCATGGCGATGAACATCCAATTATCCGATCAAAAACAAACGACGAGGATGGAAGTTGCCAAAGAATTAGTCGAGCGTTTCATCGCGGGTGATGGAGAAGAACTGCAAGGCCGCGGCGGTGATCTAATAGGCTTGGTTACGTTCGCCCGCTACGCCGACACACGCAGCCCGTTAACGTTTGGGCACGAGGCGTTGCTGCAATTGGTGCGATCCCTTGAGATTCAAGAACGGCCAAACGAAGACGGCACCGCCTACGGAGACGCGTTGGCGGTCGCAGCCGCCCGTTTAGAACAACTCGATGATCCGGAGGTCCGCCAGCGGCGAAGCCTGGAAGGCGAGATCTCGAGCCGCGTGATTATTCTGCTGACCGACGGCGAAAACAACTCCGGGCAACACTTGCCAATCGAGGCAGCCGGGTTGGCCCGCGAATGGGGCTGCCGGATCTACTGCATCAGCCTCGGGGACCACGCTCCGCCCAATCCGCAAACACCTGATGCGGAACCGCCTCTTTCCGAAGCCGAACGCGTGCTTGAACACATCGCATTAGAAACCGGAGGCTTGTTTCGCACCGCATACGATTACGATTCGCTGCTGTCTGTCTACGCGGAAGTGGACCAACTCGAACGATCGCGGATCGTGACTCGTAACTACACCCGGGTTGCCGAATTGTATTGGCTGCCACTTGCGGTGGCGTTGCTGTTTTTGTTTCCCGCACTGATGCTCGAAGCCACTTGGTTGCGGACGGTTCCATGAGTCCATTTGCATTTCAATATCCTGGCATGTTGCTGCTGATATTTCTTTTGCTCCCGGTGGCGTGGCTGCTCCACCGAGCAAGACAACGTCGTGCGGCGGTACGGGATCAGATGGGCGGTGGCGTACCGGTTTCGTCGACTCGGCGTGACGGTTTACGGATAGCCGCGTTGCTGCTCCTGCTGTTGGCATTGGCTCGCCCGGGCGATCAACCGCGACGACATTCTGTCACCCAGAGCGGCCGGGACGTGGTATTTGTGCTCGACGTTTCACAAAGCATGCTCGCGGAGGATGCCTACCCGTCGCGACTCGAAGCGGCGAAGGACGGCATCCGAGATGCGTTAGACAGCTTTCGTTCGCAAAGGGTGGCATTGGTCGTTTACGCCGGTAGCGCGAATATCCTCTGCCCCCTGACACACGATCATGAATTCGTTCGCTACATGCTCGATCAGGCCACGCCGCGGGTCGTCGATTTCGGTGGCACGACACTCTTATCGGCGATCGAAAAGTGCGTCGACAATGTGCTCGATCCGGACCGATCCGGCATGCAAGATCTCATCGTTCTGACCGATGGCGAAGAACACGGCGACCAAACCGAACGAGTCGCCGAATTGCTCAAGGAAAACGAAACCGGATTGCTGGTGGTCGGCTTGGGCGACCCCACGGCCGGATCACGAATCCCGATCGAAACCGAAGACGGAAAGCCCGACTTCCTCAAACATGACGGCCAAATCGTTACAACGAAATTGAACGACGAAGGACTGCGTGAGCTGTCGCGTCTTTCTGATGATGCAACCTATCTGGCCGCGGGAACGTCCGCATTTGATCTTGCCGGCATGTACGCGCAATTCGCACTCAACAAACCCATCGCCGGTACCGCTGGTGGCGAGACCTACGTCGTTTATCGTGAACTCAGCTTCCCGCTGATCACCGTGGCACTGCTGCTTCTGCTCTTCGCCGAGTTCAGCGGACGCGGCGCTGCCAGCGGTTTGTCACCGCGACGTGGGCCTGCAAACGCGGTGACACGTTTGCTGTGGATTCCCCTGTTGATAATCGCCGGGATTCAAACCGCCGGCGCCGACCCGCCCAAGCTTGGACGACAATTCACGGCAGCCGTGCAAATGCAAAACGAGGGCAAGGCCGCCGAAGCATTGGACGCTTACAGCGTCATTGACTCCGAGTTTCCGTCCGACGCATTGACGCCGTCGCAAATCGCAGCAATTCGCTTCAACCAAGGCTTGTGCCATCTCTCGCTTGCTGAAGCACAAGCCGAAGCGGAACCTCGGCAAGCGTTGTCACAAGCTCGGTTCGCTCAAAACCGCTTTCTAGAAGCGTGTCGGATGAACCCTCGCTTCGAACGAGCGGCACGGCGTTTAGACCCGACCGCCGAGCTGATCGCCGACTACGTCAGACTGATCGAGGAAGAAGACGAACGTGAGCGTCAACTTCAAGAACAAATGCAGGACCTGATCAAACTGCTGCAGGAATTACAAACCAAGCAGAGTGAACTTCGCGATAACGTTCCCGACCACTCCAACCGCAACAACCGGCCACGTCGAGGACAACCTCCTCCCGAGCCGCCTAGCCCACCGGACTCGGCTGCCGAGGATTCGAAACGCTTCGCTCAATCCCAACGCACGCTACATAACGAGGGCGTGTCGATCCGTCAGATCATGAAGGATCTCGACCAAACCATCTCGGAAGTGACCGCGGAACCACCTTCGTTGCCGGCGGACTTTGGCGATGAATCTCAATCGACAACCGTTCATTCGGCACCGGATCCTGCTCCACCGGTAAGCGTGCTGCAAGAACCGCTGCAGCTGATGGATCAAGTCGTCGTCGCGCAAGAACAAGCAGCCGGAAAACTCCAACAATGGAATACATGGCCCGAAGGTCGCGATCAACAACTCGTCGCGATCAAGAAGATTCAGGAGATCTTAGATCTGCTCGCCAGCAATGATTCCGGCGAATCAGACGAAGGCGACTGGGACGAAGACGCTGAATACGACGAAATGATGGAAGCGAGCGACTCGGAAGAAGCCATGATGTCTTCGATGCAAGGACAAGGAGACTTCGCCAGCGGATCGGAAATGCAATCGCTGCCCGTACCTAACTACAGCGTCGATGACATCCTGATGGAAGAGCAGGGCAGTTTGCAGTTCCGCCAACAGCAAAGAGCCAAGGGCAATCAGGGAAACGTGGAGAAGGACTGGTAATGGCCGATCAATCCATCCTCTCCGACTTGACGAAACATCGCCATCACGCCGTATGGAAAACCGTGCGTTTGATTGCCCTGTTTTGCATGCTCATGGTCGCACAGGACTCTGCGACGCTGCACGCACAAACGGAAAGCGAAAGCGATCCCGCCGAGCCGCCTGCGATTCAGCGAGAGGTGCAGGACGTTGCCCTCCAACTCGAGCAGGAGACTTGGTTTACCGATGTGGTCGCCACGGCCACGGTCAAATTCCCTGAGGCCGTCGAACAACCTTCAGAGATCCCGATCGATGACGATGTCTCGATTTTTGACATCGAAGTCAGGGCCAAAGCTCGTAGTGGAGATGCGCACGAAGCAGTCATCCGATTTCTTCCGCGGCGCACCGGATTGTCCGTTTTTCCGGCTCTTGAATTTCTATCGGACACCCACGCGTACCGCTCTCCGCCGACGCAATTCATCGTCAGTGCTCCCCAGCGATCCGACGAGATGCAGTTTGAACTGTCCCCGGCATCAACAACCGTCTACGCCGGCGAGCCTCTGCGGGTAGACGTTACGTGGTCAAGTCATGAAACCACCAACCGATTCCGATCGCTCAAGTGTTTTCCTCCGTTCTTCAATGATGACGATTTAGAGATTGTCATTCCCCGGTGCACCGCACCCGAAGAAAGACAAATGGGCATGCCCTTTGGTGGCCGTCGAATCATCGCGGAAAGAGTACCGCCGGATGAAAACCCCAATCAGTTTGGCATCGTCCGTTTTCCTATGTTCATTCGTTTCCACGAACCTGGCTTGGTAGAAATTCCCGCGGTACGGCTCGAGTGCGCCCTGCGAAACGGAAACGGGAGTGCCTTCGCTCCTTACGCGGCGTACTACAACAATGGATTATTTGAGCCGCTTTCTTCGCTGACGTCGTACGAGCGCGTCTATGCCGAATCCGATCCGATATCGATCGAGGTGCTGCCGCTACCACGCGAAAATCGCTCTGAGCTATTCAGCAATCTGTTTACACCGTGCGAGATCGAAGTTTCGATCGCAACGGACGAATTGGAAGTCGGGCAAGTCTTAGAAGTCGACCTGCGCGTTCACAGTAACGCTCCTCACGGAATGCTCGACCTGAAACCGCTCACGTTGCAACGAAGTCTCCGTGGACGGTTTCACGTTTCGCCAGAGTTCGGTCGCACCTGGTATCCCGATGGAACCGGATTCCGCGCCCGCGTGCGGCCGCTCACCACCGATATCTCCGCCTTCCCGTCACTTCGGATACCGGTGTTCGATCCTCAGTCCGGTTCCTATCACGACCTGCAAACTCAAGCGGTTTCGTTGACGGTAAAACCACATGATGGCAGCCGCTTTTTTGATATACGAAACCTGACCGCTGAACCGACGCTTACCGATCAACCCGATGGAATCTGGCACAACGCACGGCCAACAAAGATGACTGAATTCATGAACCAAATGACCGGAATTTTGGCCGAACACGTTTTGTTGTGGATGGCGTGCGGGGTGGTCGCTTTCGCGTTTGCGTTTCCATGGGTTCGCGAACGCCGACGCCGGGCAATCAACCCGGTCTACCGTGCGCAATCGCGGGCGTTTCATGAACTGAAAAAGACTCCCGAAGGCACGATCCAGAAATGGCAGGCGTTTCGAAAATTTTTGGCTACAGGATTCTCGATGCCCGACGGTGCCTGGACCAGCGGCGACGCGCAGCAACGTCTGCGAAAACTCGACCTGTCCGAGCAAGACATTCGTTCGATCGAGCAGGCTAACTTGGAAGCCGATCGGTTTGAATTCTCCGCTGAGAAACCAACACCATCGGTGCCGCCACTTAATGAACTCGCGGGAAGGCTACTTGCGAAATTCCGAAACGCGTCGACGATGGCACTGCTGCTGACATTGACACTATTGGCCGGAAACGCTGCCGCGTCTGAGTGGAGCGAAGCGGAGTCGTTGTTCGAGCAAGCACTCGACACGACGCCAGGTTTACCGGAAACTAACGCGTTGTACTCACAGGCCGCGTTGAAGTACGAAAGTGCCGCGACGACAGAAGGACTGCAAGGTGTCGCATGGTTCAACGCCGGCAACGCTTGGTTTCAATCGGGTGAATTGGGACGAGCAATTGCCTGCTATCGCCAATCTCAAATTTACCGTCCGTTCGATCCGATTGTGCGAGAGAACCTGCGTGCTGCTCGTGCGCTGACGGTCGATGTGCTGGACGAACCACATCGTATGCGATTGAGTTCCCTGCCGCTGCGATGGATCTGCGCCGCGATGGTGCCGTTGTGGTTCCTGCTACTGGGCGTGCTGCTGGTTCACGAGCGATATCGAAACACGCTAACACGCGTTTCCGCCGTAGGAATCGCAGCAATCATTTTGGTGGCCGGGCTCATCGGACTCAGTGCGATGCTTCACTCGGGCAGCGAAGGCGTCGTGGTCGTCGGCGAGGTTTACGGTCGCAAAGGCCCCGCGTACACGTATAACCCCGCTTTCAACGAACCACTGCACGACGGCTTAGAATTCCACGTTCAATCGAAACGCGACGATTGGTTGGAGATCGAACTCGCCGACGGACGCCGATGCTGGATCCCCGCCAACGAAACCCGGCTGATCTTCAATCGGCGTTCATGAGAATAGATGCGATTCTTCGTCGATCGTTCCGGTGAACGCAGGCGTGCTTCCCGATCGCGTTTTTCTCGACTCTCGTTTCGAAATCCCGTTGCAGATCAATCTGCCAACGGCAGAACTTCGACCTTGCGGATGTGCACTTTGCTTCCCGGATCATGTTGCTGAAATGCGAAGTGACCCGCCGGATAGGTTTTGGCAAAATCCAGGTATTCGTACAGTTCATTCCCGTCGACGGTGACCTTGATCCGCGTCATTTCGCGGCCACGCCACACGTCGTCACGAACTTCGATTTCGTAGGTGAACCAAGTATCGGGTTTAACGAGTTGCGGGTACACGTGACAAAAACCATACAGCGAGCCGGTGCGAATCGGGTCGCGGTGGGTGCTGTCGACTTGGGCCTCGTAACCATCTGAGAAACCGGGTTTGCGAGTCGTGCGGAAGTAGACTCCCGAATTGCCACCATCGTTAATTTTGACTTCGGCGCGGTAACGAAAGTTCTTGAAAGGTCCCTTCGTGCACACGAGCATCGACTGCGTGCCCGAACCTGCGAGTGCACCGTCCTTCACTTCCCAGTGACTATCTTTCTTGCCAACTTTTTCCCATCCATCCATCGATTCGCCGTCAAACAGCGAGATCCACTGCTCCGTTTCGGGGGCGTCTGAGACCGAAGCTTCATCCGCATTGACAGACGGAACGCCGATAACCGCAAGCATGAAAACCGGTAGCAGAGTGAGTCGACTGGCAGATGGCATAGGCATTTTAAATGGGTCCTGGTGAAAGTGAACGAACATGGATCAGAACAAACGCCGCCCAACGAACGAAGCGTCGTCCTCGCTCAACGCGAACACAAGATCCAGTCTGCAACCGCGTCACGGTTCAGTTCCGCATGAGCCAAACAACTCATCGCTGGAAAGAAACAAACGAGCCAGACGCGAAAAGTATAACCACTCCCAAACCCGCATTTCACCTCGAAACCAAGGATCCCAAACAAATCCTCAACACCTAACAATCTGTTCACTCTCGGCGTTTTCACAGGTTATTGCCCATCACGTACTCCCACCCGGCATAGACGGGGCACACGTTCAACACCGGAAATGTTGGGGAATCCATTAGGATGACGCTATCGCATTAAGCACCAACAACAGAAAATGACATGGGGCTGTTGTGCGTAATCTCTTGCCCGCGCGACCGACAAAAACAATCCCAAACTGGCCAACCTGATTTCTGATCTTGTCTTGCTATGGATTTCGCCAACTCATCGCCGCAAAAGGCATACACACGGGCTAGCCCAATTGATCTGGCGGGCACCCGCGAGCAGCCGATGAAATCCAGGTGCACAATGGCAACTCAATGAAAACGCAACGGTCTGAACCAAGCAAGACACCACCCACCTCGTACTCAAAATTGTCAAGATGGCAAGACATATCTGCGAGCCGCACGGACGAGGATCTACGTCGGCGACTTGATTGAGACAAAGATGGCTCTTACCGCTCGCGTGACGGGTGGAGATGGTACAACTGTGATGTTGATGCGTTGGGTCTTTGCCGTGTTGTGACTTGGATGGGCACGGGGTGGTGGAGGCTGGGCGATGGCGGGTTGTTGTTTGGTATTCGAAGGAAAGCTGTTTGATGAAGATCCCACTGTTGGTCACGCGACTTTGCGTCGTGTTGTTTGCTTGGCTTTCGATCGTGATGACTCACCAAGCGGCGGCTTCGGAAAGCAAATCGTTACAACAACTGTTCGAAGAAGCCGATCCGGCGGTCGTCGCCAGCGAGGCTCGACTGCGTGGTAACCCTGAAGACGGTGCCCTTGTCTACTACAAATCGGCGGCGGCCTGTGTGGCGTGTCATGAGGACGAAAATGGATCTTCGCCGCTGGGCCCAGACCTAGCTCGTCTCGGAAACGATGTCACCGACGTGCATTTGGTGGAGGCGTTACTGCATCCTTCTCAGTCAATCCGCAAAGGTTACGAGACGGTCCAATTGGTCACGTACGATGGCGAGATCGTGTCGGGAATGCTGGTCCGAGAAGACGACGAAACGATCGTTTTGCGTGATGCGGCTAACCTGCAATCAGAAATCTCGATCGACAAGGAAGAGATCGACGTTAGAAGCAACGCGTCGACGTCGATGATGCCGGAAGGATTGATGGCGACTTTCTCCTCCCAGCGAGATGTCTTGGACTTGCTCAGCTATCTGTTTGCGATCCATGAAGGCGGGCCTGACCGCGCCGAGCAACTCAAACCGGCCCCCGAACTACTGATCACCAAAGACGACACGGCGAATCTTGACCATGAAAAGATCATCCGGCAAGTCGAATCGGGAAGGCAGGGTCGTGGCAAAATGATCTATGACGCATCCTGCGTGCATTGTCACGGAAGCGATGGGAACACTCCGTCGCTCGCGACAGCTCGCGCGTTTGGACGCGAACCGTTGAAGTTCGGCGCTGACCCCCACAGCATGTTTCGAACGCTTTCTCACGGCAACGGACTCATGGCCGCTGTCACGACGTTGTCACCACGCGAGCGATATGAAGTCGTCGGCTATATCCGTCACCACTTTATGAAGGGATCTAATCCGGATTACCAACCGGTCACGGACGAATACCTCGCGTCGTTGCCGAAGGGCACCGAGATGGGCGAATTCAAGCCGGATCCGGATCGAGACTACGGCCCCGCACTGGCCTCCCAACTCGGCCGCGAGGTCAACAGCGCCCTAACCATAGCACTCAAAAATCAAACAATCTCGTATGATCTGCACACGATGGATCAAGCCTCGGTTTGGTCGGGTGGATTCCTGGACCTGGACCAAACGCAACATAAGCGTGGTCGCGGCGAAGGGCTCCCCAAACCCAAAGGAAGGCTGATCGACGAGCTCTCGATTTGGAAATGGGGACACGACGGATCTCTCGAATATCCCACGGAAGACCTGTTGCCGCGCGGTCCACTCCCGAATCAATGGTTCGACTACCACGGACACTATCTCCACGGCGATCAAGTGGTGTTGTCCTACGCCATCGATGGTCGCGAAATCCTGGAAACGCCTTCGAGCCTCCAAGACGAAAATGCGATTCGACATACGCTGAAGATCGGCGGCGGTAAAACGCTCGTACTGGCGGTCGGGTCTTCGGACTCGGAAAACCAGCCTCCAATGATTTCCGGCGATATCGATGGCGTCATCATCAAGTCGGATGCCCAACGACGGCGGGTGATACGCATTCCCGCGGACCAACAAACACGCCTGATCGACATCGTTCGGTTCGCATTTCCTTCCAACACCGGAACCCTGCAACCACTGACGCCCATTGATCCCGCGACGATGACACAGGGCGGTAAATTGCGATGGCCTGAGACATTCAAGACAGTTGGCTATCGCGGCCTCGAGACCGGTGCGTATGCGGTTGATACGATCACTATGCCCAAAGAGACTCCGTGGAACACATGGTTTCGCACATCGGCACTCGACTTCTATCCCGACGGCAGGATGGTGGTTGCCACGGTGGGCGGTGATGTTTGGATTGTTTCCGGAATCGACGACGACCTATTGAGTTTGGAATGGAAACGTTTTGCCGGTGGGCTGTACGAACCGTTTGGCATCAAAGTCGTCGATGGGCTGGTCTACGTTACGTGTAAAGACCGACTCACTCGACTGCACGATTTCAATGGGGACGGCGAAGCTGATTTCTACGAGAGTTTTAGCGCCGACACGGACGTATCGACATTTTTCCACGCGTTTAACTTTGATCTCCAAGTCGACTCGAAGGGTAACTTATACTACGCCAAGAGCGGGCAATACACCGACTACAAACTGCCGGGTGCCGTCATCAAAGTGTCTCCCGATGGGAAGACGCGAGAGGTCGTTTGCACCGGATTTCGCACGCCAAACGGCATGGGGATCCTCCCCAACGATCGCATCACCGTCAGCGATAACCAAGGCACTTGGATGCCGGCTTCGAAGATTAGTTTTGTGAAGCCCGGCGGATTCTACGGGTATTCGCAAACCCAACGGAGTGCAGCATGGGCACCTGACGGCGGAAAAATCGACCACACGAAAGTCATCCCGCCCGAGACGTTTGACCAACCCGTCATTTGGATGCCCCAAGAAGTCGACAACTCGTCGGGCGGTCAAGTATTCGTCGATGATGAACGATTTGGCCCTCTCTCCGGACGACTACTGCACACCAGTTTCGGCAAAGGATGGCTGTTTTATCTGATGCCTCAAGAGGTGACGACGAAAGACGGCGATGTGATTACGCAAGCGGCGATCGTGAAATGCCCACATGATTTTGGCACCGGAATCATGCGTGGCAACGTCAATCCACAGGACGGTCAAGTGTATGTGACCGGGCTCGACGGGTGGAACGAAAACGGTCGTGCTGGGTTGGCGGACGGTGGCATTTATCGTGTCCGCTACACCGGAAAGCCGATGCGAATGATCACACAATGCGAGGTGCACCCGAGTACGCTGCATCTGACATTCAACTTTCCGCTGGATCCTCAATCCGCCTCCGACGTTCGTTCGTATGTCGCCGAGCAGTGGAACTACCAATGGACTCGGAGCTACGGCTCACCCAGCTTTCATCCCGAAACAGGAGAGGAAGGCAAACAACAACTCGTCATCCAGAAGGCGGTGTTAAGCGAAGACCGCAAGACGCTCACCCTTCACTCCGAAGGAATTCGGCCTGTCCACCAATTGCATCTCAAACTCGATGTGACCGACGCCCAGGGAATTCCTTTCAGCGAAGAGGTTTACTGGACCATCCACGCAATCCCGACTGAATAGCGTCCACTACTCAATGCCCCTTCGCCTTCTCAGCCGGGCTGGTCGCTCCGTCGCTTGAACGCACCGGAGGCAGCGATCGCAAGCACGGGAATGGCAGGGGATCTCATTCGCGGATTGCTCCAATAGACCGCGTGCACTCCGCTGAGCGTGATCACTAATGCGATTGCTGGCCACCATCGAACCCAAGCTCGCCAACGCCGCGGATGCAACCAATCTCGTAATCGCCAAATCGCAATCAAGATCAATAAGTACACCGCAGAGTGGTACAAACCGACGACGACGATCGAAGCGGTTGATCGATCGCCGGTTGCATGAGGAAAAGGTTGCCACAATCGGGCAAGACGTATCCAACACGAATACCAGAACATCTCGCGTCGTTTGCTAATCACCGACTTGGCCGCATCGTACGCCACGCGGTCATCTGCACATTCATCACCGCTGCGAGGCAGTGCCTCGTACGCTGCAAAAAATTCGCTGGGCTCCCACGCTTCGGATCGCCAAGGCAGTTGCCAGGGTTTGTTTTCGAGATAGTCGTAAAACGAATCGTTGTTGGCCAACAACAACGTATAACCGCCATGCGTCGTGCCCCAAACTGGCTTCCCAACGGCCGACATATTGCGGATCGTCCAAGTACCGACACCGGTTGCGATCACCAACACGGCTGTCGCAATGAATACCGAACGACGAATGCGGCAAGCCGGTCCGGCCAACCACATCACAGGCAGAATCAAGACGGACCAAACCAAAAAAGTCGGCCGACAGAGAATCGTCAGCAAAAGCAATCCACCCAGGACCGTAGCATTCACGTACACGGGCATCTTCGCGGTTTCGCACGATTCGTCCGATTCAGCCATTGGCGTATGACAGATTCGCACCACCCACCACCACCAAACCATTACCGCAAGAGTCGTCGCGATGGTTTCCGTCATGACGAGCGTGGACTGCCATAGCAATATTGGATCGATCAACACGAGCCCCGCCGCAACCAACGCAGCACGCGGCGAGACCAATCGTCGAGCAATGTCCCACGTCAATCCAACGGCAATGACGCCAAGCAGAAAATTCAAAACGGCAGGCGCCGAGTTGGATAGTTTCCCGTCCTCACCCACGAACCATGACAGGAGCCACGGGTAAAGTGGCGGACGAAACGCAGTAGGGCGTGCGTTTGCGTCACCGACCGGTAATCCGAACACGCCGGTCTTTGAGAGCGTTTCGGCGATTACTCGGTAAGCGTCGGGATCATCACTGAGAGCCGTGGATCTGGCAACGATGAATCCACCTCGAACCGCCATCACGGCGATGATCGCGAGCAAGCACATCGCCAGACCGTATCGAGTTCGACTGTTCAATTCCAATCCATTCCCGATAGGCCTGCGACCGCACGGACGAGTGCTTGAGTGCCGTCACGCTCGCCACCTTTGGCCATCAAAGACAGGTACAACTGCTCTGCGAGGGCTAAACCGGGCAACGCCAGCTTCATCCGTTTTGCTTCGGCAAGTGCAATGCCCATGTCTTTGACAAAATGCTCGACATAGAAACCTGGGTCGAAATCTCGCTCGATCATTCTCGGAGCGAGATTGCTCAGTGACCAACTGCCCGCCGCTCCCGATGACACCGACTTGAGAACGGTTGGTAAATCGAGCCCGGCGCGCGACGCGTAGACGAGCGCTTCACAAACGCCGATCATCCCGGTAGCAATCAACGTCTGGTTGACCATCTTCGTGTGTTGTCCCGCACCGGGTCCGCCTTGGTACACAATCGTTTTTCCGAAACATTCGAAGCACGGCATCACGCGGTGAACCGCCTCCTCGTCACCGCCGATCATGATCGACAACGTGCCGTCTTTTGCCCCCCGGTCACCTCCCGACACAGGTGCATCGAGTGCGTGTAAACCACGCTGCGAAGCCGCTTGGTGAATTTCAACGGCGAGTGATGGTTCGCTCGTCGTCATATCGACGAGAATTCCGCCGGGCTTCAATCCCGCAATGACGCCGACTTCAGGATTCAGAAAGACGTCTCGCACGTCGGCCGGATAACCGACGATGCCAAACACGATCTCAGATTGCGCGGCCACCTCGTTGGGTGAGTCCGCCCAAACGGCCCCGGCGTCGAGCAGCGATTCCGCTTTGGATCGCGTTCGGGTTGTCACGGTGACGGGATAACCGGCGGCCAACAGGTGACCGACCATGCTGTGTCCCATCACGCCCGTGCCGATCCATCCGATCGGCGTTTTCGTGTCCACCGAAGGCATCGCTGCCCCGCCTGCTTGCGTGTTCAACGGAGTTCGATCCTTCTGTTGAATCCTCGGATATCAAAAAAGCCGGAGAGGCTTACTCAGCCAATTTCTTCATCGCTTCGCTGAGCTCTTCGTCGACGTATCCGTATCCGCTACGGCCTTCGCTCACGCGGCTTTCGACGTCATCGAGGGTTTCCTGAGACGATGCTTCCCAGAACTTCGTGATGACTTCTTCCGGTAACGTTTCATACGATCGGAACATACGAAAACCGACGCCACGCGACGGATCGCTGGTGAACCACCATGGGCTACGCGGGAAGTTCGGGTCTTCTGATTTCCACTCTTCATCGTCAGATGCCAATCGAGCGGCACTTCGCAAGTCCGGTGGATCCATCTCCCAACTTCCGCCACGTGCGACGCACGGCCATGGGTTTTCAGGCCAGCGAGTTGCACTGGTTGCGTCGCCGGGATTGGCTTCTTTCATCCATTCGTAGCCGTCCTCGGTGTACTCGTTGACGGTCCACTCGGCGGCGTTGCCGTGCATGTCGTACAAGCCGAACGCGTTTGGTTTCTTTGTTGCGACATCACCAGGCCCGTCGAGCGAGTTGTCAAAGTACCACGCGTAGTCTTCGATCTCATCGGGATCGTCGCCCCAACTGTAAGCAGTCGTTGTTCCGGCTCGTGCGGCGTATTCCCATTCGGCTTCTGTCGGCAAGCGGTACTGAACACCCGACATGCGAGAGAGCCACTTGGTGAACTGCTGCGCGGCGTACTGTGTCATCGTCACGGCCGGCTGCGTCGCCTTGGAACCGTACTCGAACGTGAACGACGGGTCGTAGAGTTCCGTTGGTGCGGTGACCGCATCGGCGACATTGGACTCGTCGACGACTCGGATTCCCTGCGACTCGAACTCTTTAAAGACGCCGTACATCCGCATGTATTCTTTGTACATGTCCCAGCGTGTTTCGGTCTTAGCCACCCACATCGGCTTGACCTTCAACGGGATCGTCGGCCCTTCATCATCAACGAAGTAATCGGCATTTTCGGGAGTACCGAGAGTGAATGCACCACCGGGAACCGGGATCATCTCAAACTCGATATCGGTCCCAGGAATGCGTTGTGTGTAGGGCACCATAAAGGTCCCATCATCCAACGCCACAAAGGGTCCCTCGGCAGGTTTTTCAGTCGCGATGCCCACGGACGTTTGCGTCGTGGCGGCATCGGCAAATCCGGTTGATGAAAGTGCGAGCATGGGGGTCAGACCGACCAACCACGCCAACAGATTCGTCAAGTTCAGCGTCTTGTGATGTTTGTTCAAAGGCATTGGGAAGAGCCCCGAAATCGGGTTGCGGGAGGAGAAAGGTGGGTAAACAGCAAGGCGGGGGGGAGTAGTGATTTCACTTGTCCGTGCCCCATTCTAGACGTCCTTGCTCCCAATGCCACCGCCGCATTGGCCAGAATTTTGTCGACAGGACGATCTGTCGCCCCGAAACTCCAACCCGCGGGCAATCCAATTCAACAAGGCCGAATTACCGAGGCTAATCCATAGATCTCGATCCACGACGTCTCAGTCGATCAAGTTAGGCCGTTTGGGTTTCGCGTCAGGGTCGGGCGGCGGAGTCGGTTTGGGTGGACGGGGCGGTCCGAGTTCGATGCCCCCGGGAACCCCGGTTTGATAGCGCCAATCTTCCGGTTGCGGCTCCCATCCGGCGAGCACCCCGGCTTCACTAAAAAAGCGTCGAGCGGTCACGTACACGCCAAAACTATCTGGAAGAACAAAGAAGCGGGCATACATTTTTTCTGGATTGATCGCACCGAGCAGCTTTGGCGAGCGGATGCGTGAACGCGGGTTAACAATCTCTTTCTCGCTCGCCCCATCATCGGGCCGCGGAATGAACCGCAATCGCGGGAACCGTTCTCCCGCGACGAAATACTCCACGTCAAAGAACTCATCCTTGTCGCTGAGCCGCTCCCAATATTCGGTGAACCGCTTCGGATCAATGCCCGCCGCCGGATCGCGATCGAGTTTGAACCGGGCGATGATGTGGCGGGCCTGCGCCTCGGCACGTTCGCGAAAATCGTCGAGCCGGAGCGGATAGAGTTCGTTGTGAGCACAGATCAAAACCAACTGTTTGGCTCCCGAAGGCGCCGGACGCGGATTCGGAATGCTCACTTCGATATCGGCCGGGGCCGCCGTTTTCGGTGTCGAGTCGAGCTTTGCCTGAAGTTCCGCTTTTCGCTCAAGAGACTGTGCCAACTCGACCTGTAGTTCGTCACGTTGGGCTTTCGTGTCAGCGACCAGTTTGCGATTCTTCTCGGCTTGCTCGCGGTCCGCCTCGATCTTCATCGCGTATTGGTTTTTCTCTTCCTGTTTCTTGGCGAGCTCTTTCCGACGCCGTTCAAGCAAATCACGTTTCAATTCGAGTTCTCGACGCTGCTGCTCGGGATCAATATTGAGCGGATCGATCAGGACGCGTTTGAGCTCGTCCTGCTCTTGCCTGCGAGCGACCAACTGCTGGGTAAGTTCCGCGAGCGTTTCATCATCGATCTGATTTTCAGTCGTCAGTTTGGTGACGACGTCCGCCACGCTGATCTGGGTGACGATCAAGACAAGCACCAAGATGCCCACCACGTTCGTCATCGTGTCGAGCAGCGAATCGAGGCCGCCGTCGTCATCGTCATCAACTTTGCGTCGCATGATTGGCAGGCAAAAGGGAAAGAGTAGATGAATTTAAAAAGGGAACAAGAATTACAGAGAATGCCGACCTTGGGTCACTCTCAGGGTGATGCCATTCGGATTGGAACTATTCGCGGTTCTCCGGCGACCGGAATCGACTCAAATCGATACGGCCCTGGCCCACGATCGGGATCTTTCCGTTGCGGATACTACGATCATCACACAATTTTTTGCACAATCGCCAAGTTCCCAGCCCGTCGCTGCGGACCATGAACACGATCGAATCACGAGTTCCATTGGCGACTGTTTCGAGCAACGCCAAGAAATCTTCGTCCGTGGTGATGTTCGCTGTCCGGATCCGTTTGGGAGGATCGGAAGCGTGCAAGACGATCGAGTCAGCTGCACACTCGACGAAATGGGGGATGAAATCCAATCCGCTACCCTGGGGCAATACGGTTACGTTTGCTTCGCTCGCATCGATGCGTGTGGTGAGTTCTTTTTCGAGCTGAGCGATTTCTTCGCGGAGCGATTCCGCTTGACTTTGCATGTCTGCCGCCGTTTCTCGCAAGTTCTCGTCGACAGGCGGAATGACAACCTTGATCGCTTGCTGTTCGGCAAGTTCGGATTCGACTTGCTCGAGTTCGGCAAGCAAGTCCTCTAGCTCGGCAACCGTGATGTCGAGTGTTTTCTTTTGCTCTCGGAGCTGCAGCGATGACGAGTCGGAAACAGAAATTTCGCGACGGAGTTCTTCGATCTCCTGATTGGTCTGCTTGAGTTGCTTGGATTTTTGCTCGAATTCTTCGATCTGCGCGACGTCGGGCGTGTCGGTTTGCGCCAGTGCGAGCGTCGCGATCATCATCGTCAAGACACCGATGACCGACGCAATGATGCTGAGAAACGGGAACAACGAGATGTCGTCGTCGGAGCTGTTTCGTCGACGCGCCATGATTAGGACCTCTTGCCCCCGCGCCGGGAAGACCGACTGTTACGACTGAACCAGCCCTTCTTCGCTTCGGGGGCGGCCGCGACTTGTTGCACGACGACCTGTTGATCGCCGAGTTTGTTGAGCACGCTACTGAGGCTGGAGAGTCCCGTTTGCACTCCATCGAGATGCTGGGTGAGTGTCTCGCCGGTTTGCGAATAGGTTTCGTTAACCTTGTTTTGCAGCGACTCGGTTTGATCTGCAAGCTTGGTCAATGCCGTTTGGATTTTGTCCGCTGCATTCGCCATCTGATCAAGCTGAGCCTGCAAACGTGCTTGTTGATCGAGTTGCTGTTGATGCAAAACCTCCACATGTTTTTGCTGTTGCTCTTCGATTCGAGCGTTGACTTCGTCCCAGCCTTTAGAGACCTGTGAGGTCAAGCGTCCGCCGATCGCATCGAGTTTCGAGAGCCAGCGTTCCATTTCGGCGTGCTGGGTCCCGAGCGCCTGTTCGACGGCATCACGAAATACCTTCGTATCGGCTGCGCCTCCGCCTCCCGCCAAACCACGTTCGGCCCCCCCTTCGCGACCGTCATTGAGCCTCCGCAATAGATTCTCATTGCAGTATTCGTCGACGCGCGTGATTAGATCTTCTTCGCCTTTTTGAAGCGCTGACGCGGGAATCTTGACAAGCATGCTCATGATCAGCGCGAGCAGCGTGGTATCAAACGCGGTGCCCAGTCCGCCAAAGACTTCTTGCAGCGCCCCTTTCATCGCGTCCATGCTGCCACCACTGCTGAGGCTTCCCGCTAGGCTAGCGACGGCACTACTGACGCCCATCACGGTGCCGATAAAACCGAGAATCGGCAGTGCCCAAATAAAGACTTTCAATACCGTGTAGCTGCCCGCAACATTGTTCGCGTCGATTTCCGACTGCGACTCCATCATCGTGACCGTTTCCGCCGCACTTTTGCGGACGCGGAAGTGTTCGATGCCGCGGACGACTCGGTTGATCAGAAAACTATCACTGCTCGCGCCGGGAAGTTCATTGATGTGTTCGATAAAACCATCGATCGAATCAATGGTGATTTCACGAGAGACTTCGGTGGGCAAGACATCCAACAGCATCGCGTCGCGTTGTTCTTGTAGCCTGATCCATTTCAGGACAAGGATCGCGACGGCCCAGAACATCAGGAATGTCGTGGGAAACGGAACCGGTCCACGCATCCAAAACAGGGCCCCGAGATAGCTTTCGCGAAACGGGTAAAGTGCGGCGAACCAGACCGCCGATACCGCTGCGGCGATCAACCCGGACAGCACGAGACTGACATCGCTGCTGGCGGAATCGCTGCTCGATCGGAACCAGCTCTTTTCCGCTCGTTTTCGCCGGACGGTTTTGCGGCGTTTTGGCGCCTCAACGGCCACGGTCGGTGTCGTGCTGACGCTTGGCGAAACGACGGCACTCGAAACTGCGGCAGGCTTCGTGGGTGGTTGAGACGGCTTGGTGCCAGGTGCCGATGCGGTCGCGTCATCGCCGCCACGTTCGCCGGGCGGACGGAGGTCGATTTTGATTTCGGGCGGTGTTCCCTCAGGTTCGGCGGGCGGCACATCCGGAATCCGCACGGTCGCACGGCAATAGGGGCACGCACGACTTTTTCCGCACAGGTTGTCGGAAACTTTGAGAGCTTTGCCGCATCCGGGACAGGAGATTTTGAAAAAAGTTGCCATTGCGTGCGATTGAAAGAGGCGGGATAGCAGGCGGGGGATAACATAGCGTCAGGAGCCGAAAACACACTCGATGCCGAAATGAACCCATTGCGAATCGATCCGGCTGTGCTCCGGTGCTGACATCTAAGGTAACTAATCAATGGCCCGGACGCACAACTCGTCACGCCCGGATATCGTCACCCCCCGGATAAACCGACCAGCCGGACGGGCCTCGGCGCGATCGCGCAGCGGCCGAATTGTTTTCTGTTAATTTCCCGTGAGCGGGGTACAATGTTCCTAACATCTCCCCACCCGAGCCGAACTCATGAACTACTCCTCGTCGAAATCCGGTCGGTCTTCTGTCAGCGAGAATGGTGCGGCTGCGCATTGTGTGTATCACAGCCTCTATCAGAAGGCAGCTAGCACTCGTCAGAGTCGCAGCGAACAACTCGATCTTTGTGTGATTCGCAAGGATCGCGCGGGTCGAATTTTGGAGGTGAATGATGCCTTCTGCGACGCCGTTGCGATGGACCGCGAGGAAATCATCGGGAAGACTGATTTCGACCTGTTTTCGTCCGAAGTCGCCCAAGTCGGCTGGGAAATCGAACAAAGGGTGATGAAATCCGGCAAACCGGATCACGTGATCGAAGAGTACATCCCGTCGGTCCGTGATCGGGATCAACGTGAATTCGAACTGCTCAAAGGCGAATTGAGTGGGGCCTGCTTCCTCGAAGTCATTCGGCTTCCAACCTACGGTTCGGATGGTGACGTTATCGGAGTGGAGGTCATCTGTTGGGACGTCACCCATCAGAAGAAGAAGGACGCTGAACTCAAACACGCGCGTTTTCTGATCGACGCATGGTTTGACAACATTCCCGACGCGGTTTACTTCAAAGACCGCAAGAGTCGGTTTATCCGCATCAGCCAAGCGTTGGCGGAAATGTTCGGGCTGGCCAAAGCGGAAGATGCGATCGGAAAAACCGACGCGGATTTCTTCGGCGACGAACACGCAACGGAGGCACTCGAGGACGAACGCTGGATCATCCGCACGGGCGAATCAATCGTCGGCAAAGTGGAAAAAGAAACGCGAGACGGCAAGCCCGACTCGTGGTGCGCGACCACCAAGATGCCGCTGCGTGATGACAGTGGAGAAATAATCGGCACATTCGGTATTTCCCGCAATGTGACCGCGCAGGTGCGCGCCGAAACGGAACTGGCTCGGGAACGTGATCTTCTCAAGACGATCATGAACAACATCCCGGACATCATCTATGTCAAGGACCGCTACAGCCGTTTCATGACCGGCAACCAAGCGATGTTGAACATGTTCGGTGTGGACGACATTAGCGAATTGGTCGGCAAAACGGATTACGACTTCTCGCCACCGGAATTGGCATGCAACTTTGTCGCCGACGATCAAGTCGTCATGCGATCGGGCGAGCCGCTCATTGATCAAGAAGAGACGATCTGCCAGGCCGCGGACCGCAGGTCCACTTGGCTTTTGACCACCAAGGTTCCGTTGTTCGGCAAAGACGGCAAGGTCATGGGGATGGTGGGCATCAGCCGAGACATCACGGCCCGTCGCATGGCCGCCGAAGAACTGCTGGCGGCGAAAGAGATTGCCGACGCAGCGAACTCCGCCAAGAGCGAATTTTTGGCGAACATGAGCCACGAAATCCGCACCCCGATGAACGGTATCCTGGGGATGACCGAACTGCTCTCGGGCACCGAAATGACTGCCGAACAACGTGAGTTCCTCACGCTCGTCCAGCAATCTGCGGACTCTCTGTTGCGTCTGCTTAACGACATCCTCGACTTCTCGAAGATTGAAGCTGGCCGTTTGGAACTCGACACGGTCACGTTCAACTTGAGAGATTGCATCGGCAAAGCGATCAAACTGCTGACGCTCAAAGCGAACGAGAAAGGTCTCGAACTCGCCGGCCGAATCGACCCCCGGATCCCCAACGAATTGATTGGTGACCCCGGCCGTTTGCGTCAGATCGTCGTTAACTTCGTCGGCAACGCGATCAAGTTCACCAACAGCGGCGAAGTCGTTGTCGACGTGAATCCCGAGACTCTCGATGATGACGAAGCGGTGTTGCACGTTACCGTGCGGGACACCGGCATCGGCATTGCCAGAGAGAAACAAGAAAAGATTTTTGAGGCATTTTCGCAGGCCGACGCGTCAACGACGCGGCGGTTCGGCGGCACCGGCCTGGGACTGACAATCTCTGCCCGGCTGATCCAGATGATGGATGGTCGGGTGTGGGTGGAGAGCGAACTCGGCGTGGGCACGACGTTCCACTTCTTTGTCCGCTTGGGCATCTCACCTGACCAAACGCCGCGTCGTCCGGCGGCCTTCTCAAAGATCGCCGGCACCCGCGTTCTCGTCGTGGACGACAACGCGACCAACCGCAGGATCCTGCAGGAAATCCTCCAACTCTGGAATCTCAAACCCGTCATGGCGGACGATGGCGAAAGGGCACTCGACTTGATCGCCGAGTCGATATCTGAAGACGACCCGTTTGGACTAATTCTGCTCGATTACCACATGCCCAATCTCGACGGAGTCGGATTTGCTGAGCAACTCGCCAAACGCGCCGACGAACTCCGTCACGGACCGATCGTGATGCTCTCGTCGTCGTTTGCGGGCCTCAGTTCGCCACGCATGCGTGAACTCGGCATCAATCGGTATCTGACCAAACCGGTGATCGCGTCGGAACTGCGTGACGTTGTGCTTGAGGTAATGGGCGTTGACCATGAGAAACGTTTGCATCCGCCCCTACCAAATGCCTTACCAAAGATCGCACCTCGAAAAATCCTGCTGGTCGAAGATGGGATCGTCAACCAACGCGTGGCGTTGGGTTTTCTTAACAAATGGGGACACCAGGTGGAATTGGCGGTCAACGGTCGCGAAGCCGTCGAGGCTCTCGAACGCGAAACGTTTGACATTGTCTTGATGGACATTCAGATGCCCGAGATGAACGGCTTCGAAGCCACCGCGATCATTCGTGAACGCGAAGCTCAAACAGGCAACCACCAATTCATCGTTGCGATGACCGCCGAAGCCATGAAGGGCGATCGCGAACACTGCCTCGCCGCGGGCATGGACGACTACATTTCCAAACCGTTCGACGTAGCCGATTTGCAGCGTGTGCTCGCGGACGCACCGAACTCGCTCAACACCGACATCGAATCGCTTAATCCCAAAGACGCGGTGGAATCGAATGAAGCGTCGAAATTCAACGAATTGGCCGCGGAGCACGAACAACAGTTCGCCGCCAGCCGAACGGCCGGTTTACTTCCCACTGCCGAAGCAAAGACAGCGCCGGAAAAGGTGACGAAAGCGCCACTGTTAATCGACGCCCTCGAACCGCCGTGCGATGACGGGGCGAGCGAGGAATTGAAAACGCCTCCGAAACGGCCTCGCGAAAAACCGCCCGAGCCTGAACCAGTGGCGAAAGCTCCCGCCAAACCGGCTGCGGTGGAACGGCACGCCCCCGCCACGCTTAAGCCGCAAGTGTTACTTCCAGCGGAAGAAACGCAGCCCGCCACAGACCAGAAACGACCGTCGGCATGGGAAACGATCGTTGACAAAACGAGGGGCGATGAAGAAATGGCGAGCCAATTGGCAATCGCGTTCATCGAGGAAGCCGAGCAATTACTCCCCATGATGCGTGATCAGCTCAACTCAGCCGACGCGGTCGCGCTGCACCGTAGCGCCCATACTCTCAAAGGGGCCGCCGGATGCCTCGGTGCCGATGCGGTTACCGGTTCGGCACAACGGCTCGAGAAACAGGCCCACACGGGCGACGTTACCGCCGCAGGATGGATGCTCGATGAACTCGTGCGATGCACGCAGGCCTATCTCAAAGACCTCAATCATTCTCAAGCGACGCGTCCACCTTCCGCTTGAGCATCACGATTTCGGTACCTTCCGCGTTATGGGTGACCTTGTCCATGAACGCGTTGATCAGCAACAGCCCTCGACCTCCGCATTCACCGAGGTTGCTAAAGTCCGTCGGATCAGGGAGCGCGCCGACATCAAATCCGCCACCCTCATCGCGGATCGTGAACGTCACCTCACTTCGGTTGGCGAGCATCACGATCGTCACGTTGCGGTCACGATAAGGCTCCTGTTTCTGTCTCTCTCGAACCACTTCACGGAACTGCTCATCGGTCCCTTGGTATCGCAGCTCCGTCGAAATTCCGAGGTTGCCATGAATGATCGCATTGATCAACGCTTCATCCAACGCTGTCGAAATTTGCATCTGCATCGTGTCGTCGAGCAACCCGAGTTCCGCCAACGGTTGTTCCAACCTCGCGATCACACTCGGGACCTCAACGTCGTTGTTGCCGAGTGTCATCTCAAGCCGAACAGATTTCAACAGAGACGAAGGTTTGGTGTGATGGTCGGCAACGTCGACCATCGACAACATTCGCTCGATCGTCGGAACGAGGTCTTCGTTGAGCGTTCGTTTCGGAACGTAGCTGGAGGCACCGAGTCGCAGCGCCTTGGCCGCAATCTCTTCACTTCCCTTGGCCGTGGTCAAGATAATCGGTAGTCCCGCGAACTCTTGCCGCAAAGCGGCGACGAGTTGCAGACCGTCCATTTCGGGCATCTGCAAATCGGTGACAACGAGTGCCGGTCGGCGTTCCCGGATTGACTCCAGGGCCAATCGCCCGTTAGCCGCCGTCATCACCTCGTAACCGTGTTGCTGCAGCAGAATCTGCATGCCAGTGACCTGAGTGATGCTGTCGTCGACGGCTAGGACGAGGGTAGGTTCGGGCATGTTTCATTCGCGACAGTTGAATCGGTCAAAAAATCAACGATTTAGGGGTGTCCCCCTCCGTCGACAACGCGACGGGGTCATTTGCGATTGTATCAGGTTCCGGGCAACCGGGGTGGTCACTTCGATTTCTGGTAGATAGCGGTCAACAACGACTCGGTATCTTTGAATTTTTTACCAGTTGCGATCGCTTCATCAATCAGGTGTCGGGCATCTGCTTCACTATGTCCTAGCAAAACGAGAGCCTCGTACGTTTCTTCGATCACCGGCGAAGTTTGCGAAGTTCCGCCTTCGGCCAGATCTTCCCCGGCGACCATGAGGGCAAACCGAGGCATTTTCCGACGCAGTTTGGCAATGATTCGCTCGCTCGTCGCCGCTCCGATCCCCGGCAGGGTCGACAATGCTTTCGTGTCCTGCTCTTCGATCAGGACAGCGAGTTCGCGTACCGGCCGGACCATCGCCCGTAACGCTTTCTTCGCACCGACGCCGTCAACGCTGCAGAATAAATCAAAAAACTGGCGTTCGGGAAGCGTCAGAAATCCCACCAGACGAGGCGTTAGCCGTCCGCCCGTCGTATTACCCTCGATGTAATCGAGCGTGTGCAAGCGGATATCGTCATTAAGTTTTGGTTGTAATTGTCGCCGCGTGAAATCGCCTACGAAGACCTCATAGTCAAACGGCCCGGCCTGAATCGTTACGCTCGTTTCTCCGACGTGGCTGAGGGTCCCTGCTATCGCGCTTATCAATTCGTTTCCTTCGTGGATCGAGACGGTTCTATGAAGTGAGTGGCTTCGCGAATTCGAAATTTAGTGCATCCCACTTATTGCCGCCAGACTTTCGCCCGCGACACGCCGCGTTTTGCATCGTGATCGAGCACGTCTTGCGTTGCAGGCCGGCTCATTTTGCAGCCCGCCCCCGCCCGTTTCAGATCTGAACTCGGTCTACTGGCCGGCGGCAATCGATATTGCCCGAGCACGCAAATGAGTGCCGATGAGCCCCAATTCGGCACAAAAAACCGCAAATTGTCTCCCGTGTGAAAGAATTCACCAAACTTCTTTGGAGGTCTCATTCACAACGATTCGCGGGGCCAACGCGTTTTGGATACACAAAATCGCAGACCGAGATTCCCGTCTCGCATCGCCAAAACGCCACTGGGGCGATACACTTTCCCCCAGTAGTCGTTCACCGAAGGCACACTGTTTTTGGGTTCGGCTACAAGACACCTTTTAGGAATGAACAGATGGCAGAGGGTACGATCAAACGAGTCACCGATAAGGGATTTGGATTCATCGACACTGGAAGTAGCAAAGACTTGTTTTTTCACTCGTCAAGTCTTCAAGGGGTTAATTTCGATGACCTCCGCGAAGGACAACGTGTGACTTACACCGAAGGTCGAGGCCCTAAGGGACCTTGCGCTGAGAACGTCTCACTGGCTGACTAGTTTGATTCTCAGCGGACGTTGACCTGTTCGATTCGTCTCGGATCGAAAAGGCCACTCGCACCGCTCGTTGAATAAAATACAGAAGTGAAGAATTAGAAAAACGCGGCAAACGGTTTATTACAAACCGAAACAACCTGCCGCGTGAGGATGTTGAGCGGTCGTCAGGACGAAGTTCTTGCGAATGATTTCAGGCGAATCGCTCCCTCCCAAACTCTCTTGCCACCCCAGAACACGTTTCGATTCTGGCTTCTTTGTGGCCCCCAAAAACGGTCGTGGATGTTCTCGACTCGGTTTTGCCTGTGCAGTTACCGCGATGCGTAATTCGCGATTACCGCCCCGATCCGGCCGCTCACCCGAAAGGCGGGAACGCCAACTACCTGGCAATCGCTGCGATTCCCCATGACACCACCAGGATCGCCAAAGCCATCCCCGCCGCGGCGAACTGAAACCGCTCACTGGCGAGTACCCGCTCGGGCAAACGGCTGCCCAGCCCGCCGATGATGAGTCCGGAAACAAACCCGGTCGTATGCGCCAGCACATCGGTGCGTTCGCCCTCCAAACCAAGAAACGCGAACATCAGAACGCCCGCGATCAGCGGACTCCATCTTTGCATCGGCGTGGATGCATCTCCCGCCCGCGGTCGCAAAGCATGTGCAACGAGAATCCCCAACGCGGCGAACACTGCCGTCGAAGCACCAATCGATGTGTGAGCAGCCTCCCGCAGCGCCGCATTCAGTCCATTCCCCATCGCTCCGGCGATGAGAATCGCCAACCAAGCGACGCCGCCTCCAAAAATCCGCCCGGCCAAAAGGCCAAAAAATCCACCAAAGACTAGGTTGGACATCAGATGAAGAGTATCAGCATGCAACGTTAAGGCGGTGACGGTTCGCCAGATCTGCCCGGACATGACCGCGCCGGCGCGCATCGAGCCCGCTTCGCCCCACTGCATCCCATAGGCGGAAATATTGTCGAGGATCGCGACGGAGACGAGAATTGAAACATAGAACACCCCCCCGAGGATCGCGCCCCCGAATAACTTCACGCGTGATTCCACGCGTGGCAGTTCCGCAGATTTGTCTCGCAGATAGTCTTCGATCTCCTCGACCGCAGCAGAATGATGCCGCGCATCGACTGCGACGCACCACAGAGAACCATCGTGGACAACTTCAGACGGAATGCCGATCGCCTGGAGCACCAAGCCGACCTCCTGACAAGGTGCTCGGTGCGACGACTCAAAAGCAACAACGGATTGCGAAGAAGACGGTTCCATGACTCAATCGTGGTCTCGAAATTAGTATCAGGCAACCCGACCATGCCCGCCCCCGCCCGACCACTCCTGCCGGTGGGCGCATCGAACGTCTACTCGAAGTTGGTGCGGACTAGTTCTTCGGCGGGCTCTCGACCAAAACGCTCTCAGCGCCAAGCAATCCCTGCGCTGCTGCGTCACTGTGATCAAGGACGAACGGGCCGATCGATCGGTCGAGGTGCATCAGCAGTACGGTTTCGGATGTCGGCGTGTGCCGTGGGACTGGCGTGAATGGGGCCGAGTAAACAGCAGCCTTGGACACACGCACCTCGTCGATCATTCCACGAATCCCGCGCGTCGGTGCTCCGCGAGCATCCGTGTCGGCACCGATAAACAGAGGCAATTGATTGCGTTTACGTTTCGCAATGATTGCCTTCCCATTCACGCTCTCAGACCCAACTTGTTTCGCACCTACCAATTCACCGTCCACAAAAAGCTTCACTTCGCTGCCATTGTAAACTCCGGCCAAGTGCGCCCACTGGTTGACGACCATCGGTTTGACTGCCTTCGCGGTGACATAACGACCACCAACATAGATGGAAAACTCCGGCACCCCCTCATCGCTGAAAATCGCGAACTCGGAACTCTCCGTTTTCGCCAAGACGCCACGGTAGCCGAGAACGCTGGATGGCCGCACCCAAGCTTCGACCGTCATCGGACCATCAGGCAATTCGAGATCTTTGGAGTCAACTCGGATCGCCGAACTGTCGTCCGTCATCAAGAGACAATGATCCGACACGCCCGAAAAATACTCGGCAGGCACTTGGCCGGGCGTGACCCGCAGCGGAGCATCGACCGCGGGCAGGCGCACCCGTGCCGACGACGCCAGCACGTCAATCTCCATCCGAACCGCGGGCACCACAACCGCACCCATCGAACCGGCATTTCTGACGATCTCAAACGCGATCTCCTTGTCGGCACCTGCGGCAACGACGAAGTGGCTGTGATCAAGTGTCGATTGCCAACCGCTACGGGACGTTTCCGTCTCGTGCATCAACGTGATGTCGACATCACGGGTACCGGGGTTTTTGATTTTCATCGTCACCGAACCTTGGCAGGCGCCATCGACGTCGAGCACGAGAGCGGGCGATGTTTGCACACACCGGACTTTTCTCGCCGCGTCGACTTCCGCCAAAAACTCAGGCGTGAATTGCTTCGGATCGATCACCGCACCGACTGGAATCGCGGAAACGGAGATGCGTTTTTCACGAACAGTGACGACGTTCAGATGGTGCAGGTACCCGGCATCGGGAATCTCCGCTTGAAGCGCACCGCCGGTCGTTGCCAGTGCATAATAGGCAATCCCGTCTTGTTCGCCATCATATCGCATGTGGTGAATATGCCCCGCGAAAACAGCCGTCACGTTTTTTGCGGCAACGAGTTTCTCGTGCACTCGTGGCCAATTGCTACCTTCATAACCACCGCCAATCCAACGCGGATGATGCAAGAAAACGAAGACGTGATCTTTGTCTTGCATTTCCTTCAGCGCCGATTCCAAGAATTTGATCTGCCCCTCGCTCATGTTCTGCAAGGCAGCCACATTGAACGCTTTGAGATTCGTAGCCGGGTCACCTTCATCGGAATAAAGCACGATGAACCCGGAGTTCTTGTGAGCGAAGCTGTACCAGAGCGGGCCGAAGTGCTTTTCGTAATTGGACTCGTGCTGCCCCGGGGGCGCCGGCGACTGCCCACGCCAGTAGACGTCGTGATTGCCGGCAACGGGATACCACTTCATGTTCAATCGATTGACGATGTCTTTGAACTCTTGCATCTGCTCGAGCCATTGGTCCGTTTCGTTGTAACCTTGCACTAGGTCTCCGACCGTCATGACGAGATCGGGATCGAGCAGATTGGTATCGACGACGGCTTGTTCGAGTACTTTTAATCCAGCCGGCACACCACCGGTTCGATCACCATAGATCACGAAGTGAAAGACATCGTCACCCGACGGCGGTGACGGCAATACTTTTGCATTAGCACGCGAAGTTGAAACGGCGTTGGTCGCAGCCCCCTCAGTGGCATGTTGATGATCAGACGAATGCACGCCCTCATGCCCCCGTGCGATGCCTCCGCCGATGGCAAGGACAGCTGCCGCCATCAGCCCTAGCCCGTGGCACCATCGCGACAAACTCGGGAAACGCCTACACAGCGACAAGTGGCGATCGATTCGGGCAGTCTCATGCGTACCAAGTAAAGACATCAGAACCTCAATGGGTGGGGATTTGGCGGGAGCCGAGAGACGTATCGCGGTAGCACTCGCCGACCGCAATCCAATCCAACTCTGGCGACTTCGAATTCTACCAGAACGCGACGTCACTCACCCGCAAATCACCTTTTCCCGATCAAGTGATGTCATAAGCAGCCTTCGTCTTCCTACGTGCGACGCCCGTTTCCAATGCCGCGGTCGAAACCGCTTGCGCGACAACCTTCGCGACTCGCCGATCGAACACACTCGGAATGATGTAGTCGTCGAGCAGATCCGACGGCGGGATCACGTCCGCGATCGCATGCGCCGCGGCAATTTTCATCTCATTGTTGACCGTGGTGGCGCGGACGTTCAGCACGCCGCGGAACAAGCCGGGAAAACACAACACGTTGTTAATTTGATTGGGGAAATCGCTGCGGCCGGTCGCGATGATCCGCGCGTGAGGCCCCGCCAGAGACGGTTCGATCTCGGGATCAGGATTGGCCAGGGCGAACACGATCGGATCGTCGTTCATGCTCTTGATGTCTTCAACCTTCAATACGTCGGCGGCCGAAACGCCGATGAATACGTCTGCGCCTCGAATGACTTCGCTGAGCGATCCCGAAACCGCGTGCGGATTCGTGTTCTGGGCCAGCCACTGCTTCGTCGCATCAGACTCGGTTTCGCCTGCATGCAGCGCCCCCCTGCGGTCACATGCGATAATGTTGGTAGCACCCGACGTGATCAACAGCTTGCAAATCGCGGTTCCGGCCGCACCGGCCCCGTTGATCACGATTCGAATCTGAGACATGTCCTTGCCGATCCGACGTAGCGAATTCATCAACCCGGCGAGCACAACGATTGCGGTACCGTGCTGATCGTCGTGGAACACGGGGATCTCGAGTTGCTTATCGAGGCGTTCCTCAATCTCGATACAGCGAGGTGCCGAGATATCTTCCAAGTTGACACCTCCAAACGTCGGCGCGAGACACTGGACGATCCGGATGATCTCTTCGGTGTCCTGCGTATCCAGGCAAATCGGAAACGCATCGACGCCGGCGAATTCCTTGAACAACATCGCCTTGCCTTCCATTACCGGCATGGCGGCACGGGGCCCGATATTGCCAAGTCCCAAGACGGCCGAACCGTCGCTCACAACCGCCACGGTGTTTTGCCGGATTGTCAACGCGAAGGACGCATCGGGATCCGCTGCAATGGACTTGCAAACGCGAGCAACGCCGGGCGTGTATGCCATCGACAGGTCGTCACGAGTCTTTATCGGAGATTTGGAGAGCACCTCAACCTTGCCGCCCAGGTGCATCAGGAAGACGCGATCGGAGACGTGGACGACTTCGAGCCCTTTGACCTTCCGCAAGCAATCGACGATCCGTTTTCCGTGGTCCACATCTTTTGCGTTGACGGTGAAGTCACGAGAGATTGAGTGGCCATCGATGTTAACAATATCGACCGCTCCGATTGCCCCGTCGGCGTCACCGATCGCGGTGGTGATTTGGCCCATCGCTCCGGGAGCGTCGACGTAACGTAAACGAATCGTGATGGCGTACGTGGGGCTGTGCTGAGTCATGTTTTTTCCGTGGTATCAAAAGAGCGAGACGCGCCGCGCCAGTCTTTTACCACGAAGCAGCATCCCAACACATTGGGAGTCAGTCGCCTGTTGGCCGTTCAACCGGGTAATCCGTGGGCCGCAAAACGAGCAAAGGCAAATTGAAGGACATTTTTATGGCCTAGTGCAGAAATCATGACCTAGGATTGGGCATGTTCTGGCTTGCCTTTTTATTCTTGATTGCTGCCCTGCCATGGGCATTACCCGTTCTCATGCGAGTCCGCGTGCTATCTGCGGTCATTGCCATATTGGTACTCGGGACTGTCTTTGGCCCGGCGTTTTTTGCGATTCAGGGACCGATTTCGCTGAGCCTGGACCGCATCGCGTGGGCCGGCGTGATGTTGATACTCACGTTGCGGTTGATTCGGCGCAGCGAATCTATTGATCACTTCCACCGCCTCGATTTCGTGGCCATCGGCCTGGTCATCTGGGTCCTGTTGAGCTGTCTGAGATTCGGCTTGTTCAGCCCTGACCCGCCTCCTGTCGCTCGTTGGCTGTTTTACATTGCAATGCCCGCGACGCTGTACATGGTCGCCCGCACGGGCTTCGGATCAGACGGGCAGGGGCTCACCAGTGCGATCAATGCTCTCGTCACCGTCCTGGTTGTCTTGGGCACCTATCTATCGATTACCGCCGTTTTCGAAGTTATGGATATCCGCTCGCTGGTGTTTCCTCGCTTTATCAATGACCCGGACGTGTGGGAATTTTACGGGCGGGGCCGAGGGCCGCTGTTGAATCCGGCCGGCAACGGCATCCTGATGACACTCGGACTGACCGCCTGCGTGATCCGATTTTTCTCATCGGGACGCTATGGAAAGGTCGCTTATGGACTCCTCGCGGTAATCGCACTTGCCGGTTGCTATGCCACACTGACGCGCAGCGTTTGGTGCGGCGCCGCCCTGTCGCTGGCCATCCTGGGCATGCTCTATGTACCAATGAAAGTGCGAGTCGTCGCTTTCGTGATGACCATCCTATTCGCGGGCGCGATGACACTCGGCCTGAAAGAGCAATTGCTTTCGTTCAAGCGAGATAAAGCACTCAGCGCGAGCGAAGCGGCAAAGAGCGTTGAACTGCGTCCCCTACTCGCGACGGTCGCATGGGAAATGTTTCTCGACCGACCACTCGCCGGGCACGGGTTCGGCCAGTATTTAACGGCCGCGGAACCTTATCACGCAATCCGCTCGCACGGCATTCCCCTGGAGAACGTCCGCCCGTATGTGCAACACAATGTGTTCCTATCGCTCTTGGTGGACATCGGACTGATTGGCCTGACCCTTCACGTCCTGTTCGTCTTCAGCATCCTCTGCATGGGGTGGCAACTGGCGAGAACACACCCCGACGGTTCACCTCAACGCCAGATCGGAATGCTGGCGATCGGCATCCTGTCTGGCTATTTCTGCAACGGGATGTTCCACGACGTCAGCATCATCGAGATGGTCCACACGTACCTGTTCACATTGTCAGGACTGACGGTCACTGTGTGGGTTCACTCTGAGGCACTGGGGCACGTCGCGACATCGCCCCCCCGCCGCCACCTCTCCGACCAGAAGTCCCACGCTGCAACGATCGACTCCGTTCTCGTGGGCGTGGCTCACCGGTAAAGATTGAGTTCCATGACATGTCAAATGTACTCATGTCATCGGGGTCAGCGACCCAACTTCCGCGCACGACGACGCTTTCGAGCAATTCGGGTACTTTGGTTCGCGAGGTCACGTTCAACTCGGTGAGCACGCGATTCCCTACCAGCGGAGTGAGGTCTTCCTCAGAGAGCCCGCAACCACGAAGCGAAATCGCCTGCAATTCCTTGCAGTTGGAAAGGATGCTGATTGACCGTCCGGTAATCTCGGTCCGGTCCAAATTGATCCGGCTCAGGGAGCGCATCGCACCGAGCGGTGCGGTGTGGGAGTCGGACAACCATACCGGTGGACCTGACGGCGTGGCGACGCGCAACAACTTCAAATCGAGGGCAGCGAGCTTGCGCCAGCGTGGCAACTCATCAAATAGCTCAGCAGGCACGACGCAACCGGGCAGACATAGCGTTTGTAATTGGCTGCATTTTTTCAACGCCTCAAGATGCCCCAGCGAAAACTTGCACCCTGAAATACAAAAGTGTTCCAACGCTAATAAACCACTCAGTTCGGAGTCTCCCGGTATTTTCCCGCTGACGAATAAGCCTTGAAGTTGCGGAACATTCTGAAGGCTCAATGCCTGAACTCCGCCCGAGGTGAAGACGTGATCTCGTAGGCGTGGGAGATTTTCCAGATCGATCGAGTTTGCTCGAAGCTCAACGTTCCCCAACGCGCTTCTGAGATGGGGTTGATTGCGAATTTCAATCTTAGATAACTCCGACCAATCGACCTTCAAGACTTCCCAGTTTGAATTTGCTGCGAGCAAACGACCGACGCTCTTTTCAGTCATTGGAGTTTGGGGCGCATGCAACTCACGCATCGAAGGCAGCGCAGCCAACAACTCGAGTTGCTCCACCGCCACCGCACAATCGGAGAACCACACCGCCTTCAAATACTTGAGCTTGCCGAACTGCGAAAAATCGACGTCATGAAGATTGAGATTGGAGAGGTAAAGAGTATTGATCCCCTGTTCACCGGCAAGCCATTGCCACAACGCATCCATTTTCTCGTTGGCGTCCGGAGCCTCCTCCGGATTAAAGGGATCCGACACGTCAGGATCCCACACATATTCCGGACGCAGACCCGTGATTGAGATGGTTCGTAACGAAGGACATCGCTTGACATCCCATCGTTTCAAGTTGTCGGCAACAAGATCGAGCGATGTCAAACTCGGTGCATTATCAATCGTTAAGCCTTGAATCGTTGGCAAGCTTTCAATCTCGTCCTCGTCTCCCATATAAGAATACGAGCGTGATTCGATGGAATTCAAAACAGGCAACTCGACCAATGACAAGTCGAACTTTTGCTCCCGTGGCAAGGTCAGCGAATGCAGTTGCGGCATCCTTCTCAGATCAATCGTGACCAGCGACTCATCGGGCTCCGTCGAACTGAGCGACAATACTTGCAACGTGGGCAAGTCACGCAATTCAAAACGTTTTTGGATCCTTCCAGCGACTTGCCAGTCGAATTCTTGCAATGACTTTGAGGAGGCTGAAACGGCCTCCAAATCCACTGCCGACGTGGGCACGTAACCTAGACGCAAGATCCTCAGCGTGGCGAGATGACTTAGATCCAAGACAACATCGGAGTTCACAATTTCGCGGGCTTGCGGATTATAAAATTCTCGCTGCCAACGATCGCGGTCGCGACGGTCCCCGTACCCGTCGTCGAAATCGTAGCCTCTCCTCATTCCGCCATGACGCCGAGAACGGTAAGGCCTCGACATTTGAATTTCGAGCGAATCAAGCGGCGGCAACTGACAGAGCAGTTCTTGAACCTGCTCTAAGTCTTTTGGACGATGCACCGAGACCGATTGCATCAGAGGTAGTTTCGTAACGTCTGCGATAATTTCCGGAGACAATTCGCCGATGAGGCCCACCGACTGAATCGCCGGGTAGTCATTAAGACTTAGGTTCATCGCGTCCAACGATGCTTCATCAACGGGACGCTGCTCAGCATTCGGGTCCCAAATCGACGTATAAACTTCGATCCTATGGACATGCGTCCACGCGGACTGAAACCACGCCGGCATGTGCGTCATGAAGGGGTGATTCACCGACCGGACCACACCCGCCTCGCGCGCATGGTACGCCATTCGATTCAATCGTTCACAACGTCGAAAATGGTACGCGGCAACAAGCGACAACAGCACCGTTGCTGCGATCAACACGATCGCCCCGCGGTTGCGTGGCCCGCCTCGCAATCGGAATACCGACAGCAATTCGCGTTGAGGCGAATCCAAGTATGAGAAAAAAACGGCTCCGCCCAACATCACACTGATGGCAAGCAAATTCACCAGCATCGCCAACGGATGGAACGACACGCGAGTGACTGATCGATTCTGCAGGACATGGTAGGCATCCACCGGAAATCCACCCACGCTCCATCCGTTCCGAACATTGGAAAAGAAGGAGTAACTCCGATGCATTGGCGAGTCGGGGTCCGCCAGCTGATTACCAAACTCACCCGACGTCGGCGTCGGCATAAACCAAATGGCCTCGGAAGTCGACATCGTGCGTGGCACGGTCATCCAACCCAACCACAAAAGGAAGATCAATCCGACGACCAATGAACGGGCGATCCGGCGACTCTGTTCGACGGACGCCGGCATGGGGGCGCGGTGAGAGGACGAAACCATGGGCAACTTCAGGAGGAGCAATCCGACATGTCAAAACGATGCTGGGGAAGAAGGGCTGCCCCTGTACTAACCTAACAGGCGGACAATTGTTCTGCAAAAAGCTCTCGCTTTTTGAAGGGCGTATCGACGCAGAGACAAGAAAACACTACCAAATTGGCTTCCGCCCCATCAGCCTCCATGATCGCAATCGAAGAGTTATCGAATGAAAGTCACCGATTTTCTTGAAACGCATTTCCGCCACTTCAATGCCCGCGAGTTGCGTGACGCCGCTCGCTCGTATGGTGAATTCGTCAACAGCGGTGGCAAAATGATGGTGACACTCGCAGGCGCCATGAGCACGGGCGAACTCGGGCTATCACTCGCTGAAATGATCCGCCAAGACAAAGTCCACGCGATTACCTGTACCGCCGCCAACCTAGAGGAAGACCTTTTCAACTTGGTCGCCCACGACGAATACCAGACCATCCAGGACTGGCGGGCGCTGTCGGTCGAAGACGAAGTTCGCTTGCGGGATGCCGGTTTCAACCGTGTTACCGACACTTGCATCCCCGAAACCGTGATGCGGCACCTCGAACACCGGCTCACGAAACTTTGGGTGCAGCAGGCGTCAAGCGATGAAACCTGGATGCCTGCCGATTTCATGTTCGCCCTGCTCGATGACCCGACTTTCGCCGAACACTATCAAGTTCCGCGAGAAAACAGCTGGATGGCTGCGGCCAAAGACAAGGGGATCCCGGTGTATACCCCGGGGATCGAAGACTCCACCCTCGGCAACATTTACGCCGCCCGCGTTTACGACGGCACGGTTCCCAATCACACCGCCTTCGCCACGGGAACCGAACAGATGGGACGTCTGATCGAGTGGTACGAAGCGACCAGTGCCGACGCCCCGATCGGGATGTTCCAAATCGGAGGCGGAATCGCAGGCGACTTTCCGATTTGCGTGGTTCCGCTGCTGAAACAGGATCTCGAAAAAGACGTGCGACTGTGGGGCTACTTCTGCCAAATCAGCGACGCCGTGACGAGCTACGGGGGATACAGCGGCGCGGTGCCAAACGAAAAAATCACTTGGTACAAGCTGGATCCGGAATCGCCGAAATTCATGATCCAAAGCGACGCGTCCATTTGCGCGCCGCTCGTGTTCGCCCATGTCTTGGGCTGGTAACGGCCGCCACCAAACCTCAGCGTCAGACGACGCTGGGTAACACATCAACCGGGCAAACGGGGCTGATCAACCGGGGCGTGCCGCGAGGCAGCCCCGATCCGGGCCAATCGCCCATCGGCATTAACGTTTAGCCGACCGTCGATTCGATACCGAACTTCTGCAAGGTTTCCTGCAAGATGGCTCGCTCGCGGTCATCGAGTGCAACCATCGGCAGACGGAGTTCGCCGGTATCACGGCCGAGCATTTGCATGGCCGCCTTGACGGGAATCGGATTGGTCGACAACCCGAGCATGATGCTGCAGAACGCATACAGCCGATGGTGTAGTGCCGCGGCGGTGGTGTAGTCCCCCGACGCTGCCGCACGAACCAACTCGAGCATCACGCCAGGAACGACGTTACCCGCGACCGAGATCACACCTTCGGCGCCGACGCTCATCATCGGCAAGGTCAACGAGTCATCGCCCGAGAGCACCGTCAAATCCGTTGTTCCCAAAATTGCCGAGCACTGGTCGAGCGAACCGGTCGCTTCCTTGACCATCGTGATACCGGGCAATTCGGCGAGCCGTTGGATCGTTTCGACTTCGATGTTTTTCCCGGTTCGACCGGGAATGTTGTAGACGCAGACCGGAATGTCGATGTCTTCGGCGATCGCCCGGAAGTGCTGATACATGCCTTCTTGCGTCGGCTTGTTGTAATACGGTGCGACTTGGAGGGTCGCGTCGGCACCTTCGGCAGCGGCCCGGCGGGTTAATCGCAGAGCCTCAGCGGTACTGTTGCTGCCCGTTCCCGCCATGACTTTCACGCGTCCGGCCACGCACGCGATCGTTTCGGCGATCACCCGCTCGTGTTCGTCGTGCGAGAGCGTCGGTGACTCCCCGGTCGTTCCGGCTGGGACGATACAGTTCGTTCCGGCGTCAATTTGAAATTCAATTTGTTCGCGAAGCCGTGCGACGTCCAAATTGCCATCGCGGAACGGCGTAATAATAGCGACGGCCAATCCGGCGAACTGGCTCCCTTTTCGTTGATTCATCTGCGGGTGGTCTTTCTCTCGTCTGGAGGGGGATCGATTAGGTGTTTTTTCTGGATAGGCAAGATAGCGGTTGGGGAAGTGGTCGATGGGATCCCTACGACCTACATCCCCGGCAATGGAAACGCATTACCGGGCGAGGAAAGATCGCGTCCGAGACGGATTCCCGCTAGACGCCATCCAGGGCGGATCGCCTGTGCGTCCCGTTCGGCTGGCAAATCCCCCCAACGAAGGCATTTTCGCCGGCCTGGGCCTCTCGCCCAATTTCGTTTCCAAGATCGGTTTCAGTGTAACGGCTCAAACCCATGTTTCACGAGGGCTAAACACGCTCGGTAAGGAGCGAAAAACTCAGGCCGGTGTTCGGCCTTGACAAATCCGCCTCACTCGCGATACTTCGCGACTTCCAGTGACTCACCCTTTCGTTGTCAATCGCTGTGGTGGTTTCGTCTTCCTGAGCGGTTTTTTCGTCTAGATCTCCATTTATGCCCACAATCAACCAACTCATCCGCAAGAACCGAAAGCTAAAGAAGAGCCAAAGCAAATCGCCAGTGCTCGAAAAATGCCCCCAAAAGCAGGGCGTTTGCCTTCAAGTTCGGACGATGACGCCGAAAAAACCAAACTCCGCTCTGCGGAAAATCACGCGTGTTCGGTTGAGCAACGGCAAGGAAGTCACCGTGTACATCCCCGGCGAAGGTCACAACCTGCAGGAGCACTCGATCGTGCTCGTCCGCGGTGGTCGTGTTCGCGACTTGCCGGGTGTTCGATACCAAGTTGTCCGCGGATCCCGCGACGCGTTGGGTGTCGACGGTCGCAAGCAATCCCGCAGTCGCTACGGTGCGAAAAAGTAACTTTCCGTTACAAACGCCACCTAACCACCTCATTCAACCTCACACAATCTCTCACTCTACCGACGTACTTTCATGGGACGAATCACTTCCAGTCGCTCGCAACTTAAAGGCGATCCACGGCACCAGTCTTTGCTCGCCAGCAAATTCATCAACTGCCTCATGCTCGATGGCAAGAAAACGACCGCTCAGCGGGTGTTTTATGATGCACTCGAAGAAATCGGCAAGCGACACGAAGGCGAAGAAACTCCCTTTGAAGTGTTCGAGACCGCACTGGAAAACGTCAAGCCGTACATCGAAGTCCGCAGCAAGCGGGTCGGTGGTGCGAGCTACCAGGTGCCAATGCAGGTGAACAAATCACGTCAACAAAGCCTTGCGATCCGCTGGATCCTGGGTGCCGTTCGTGAGAAGAAGGGTCGCCCGATGCACCTCAAACTCGCCGACGAATTGTTGGCCGGTTTCAAGAAGGAAGGTGCCGCTTACACCCGCCGTGAGAACACTCACCGCATGGCCGACGCTAACAAGGCATTCGCCCACTTCGCGTGGTAAAAGCCTTGCTCTTCTCGAGTCGGTAAAATCGTCGCTCCGATCTTCGGAGCGTCTGAACCGCCTATCCGAAGAAGTCAAAACACATCACAATTACTCGCGATTCGGTCGCTTCCGAATCGCGATTTTTTTTTGCGCACCTCCGGCCCCTGCCACACGCCGCTCGCCTACCAGTTCCTTGATTAACACCTATGGCCGCCGACATATCCAAGATCCGTAACATTGGCATCATCGCCCATATCGATGCCGGAAAAACGACAGTCACCGAAAGGATGCTGTATCTCAGTGGCGAGAAGCATCGCGTCGGCCGCGTTGACCATGGAACGACAGACACCGACGACGACCCCGAAGAACAGGATCGGGGGATCACGATTTTCAGCGCCTGCGTCAAGTACAAATGGGGCGAGTACAACGTCAACCTGCTCGACACCCCTGGCCACGTCGACTTCACCGCGGAAGTCGAACGCTGCCTCCGCGTCCTCGACGGCGCCGTGGTCGTCTTCTCGGCCCGGGAAGGCGTCGAAGCACAAAGCGAAACGGTCTGGCGACAGGCCGACCGATACGAAGTCCCTCGAATCGTCTTCATCAACAAGATGGACCGAGAGGGCGCCAGTTTTGACGACGTCTTCAATGACATCGGCCCGCGTCTGGGTGGACGCCCCGTTGCGGTCGAAATCCCGGTCGGACAAGGCCCAACCCACGTCAGCGACCCATTCCGCGGTGTGATCGACTTGGTCAACATGAAGTTCCTTCAGTTCGATCCCGAAACGGAAGGCAAGACGATCACAGAAATCGAGCTGCCCGAAGAACTCGCCGACGACGCCGCGTTCTGGCGAGAGCAGTTGATGGAAGTCGTTTACGAGCTTAGCGAGGAGGCGATGACACTCGCCCTGGAAGAAAAGGAAGTCCCGCGTGAGATGATTCTTGCTGCCCTTCGCAAAGGTTGCATCGAACGAACCATCCAACCGGTGTTCTGCGGCTCGGCACTGCACGGAATCGGTGTCCAACCGCTGATGACCGGCGTTGGCAACTTCCTCCCAAGCCCCCTCGACCGCCCACCTGTCGTCGGTATCACCCCGGGGAAAGAGGACAAACAGCAAACGAGAAAGCCGGACGTCAAAGAGCCATTCTGCGGGTTGGTTTTCAAGATCCTGCCCGCCAAGACGGGTGACAACTACTGGATCCGCGTCTACAGCGGCAAACTCGATCAGAACTCGCGTGTGTTCTGCCCAAACAGGGACAAAAAAGAGAATGTCGCCCAGATCTGGCAAATCCACGCAACCAAAAAAGACCGCGACGGACAGAGCGACTCGGTTGTCGCCGGCGACATCTGCTGCGTGATCGGGCCCCGATTCGCCATCACCGGAGACACCCTTTGCGACACCAAAGCTCCGATCGAACTGCCTAGCATTAAGTTCGCCGAAACCGTCCTTTCCATGGCGATCGAACCCGAGAGCACGGCGGACCGAAAGAAACTCGAAGAAACGCTGAACATGCTCCGTCGGCAAGACCCCACGTTCCGCGCGGTCGAGAACGAAGAGATCGGACAGACGATTATCAGCGGCATGGGAGAACTTCACCTCGAAGTGATCCAGCACCGATTGACTCGCGATTTCAACCTCAACGTCAAGTTCTACAAACCGCGAGTTAACTACCGCGAAACGATCAGCGGAACGGCGGACGTCGTGGGTCAGTGCAACCGCGTTGTTGGGGCGACACAAATGTTCGCGAGATTGAAAACACGAGTGATGCCAACCGAAGATCCCTCGGCACCGGTCGTTGTATTCGATCGATTGCCACCGGATTGCGGTTTGCCCAATGCCGTCCGAACCGCCGCGATTGAGGAGATGCGTGAGCGCGCCGTTGGCGGCGGCATGATCGCTGGATTCCCGCTCTCGGGCGTTCGCTTCGAAGTCTACGACGCCGAGGTGCACGACGAAGGCAGCGACGAAGTGGCGTTCCGGATCGCGGCGGGAGATGCGTTTGAATCGGGCCTCGAGGCTGCCGGACCGGTCTTGCTCGAACCAATCATGCGGGTCGAGGTAACGACGCCAGATGATTACATGGGCGAGATCGTTGGTGACCTTCAGCAACGCCGCGCTATCATCGCGTCAACCGAATCGCGAGGAGCAATGACGGTCATCACCGCTCACGCACCGCTCAAAGAAATGTTCGGGTACAGCAGCGCCATCCGCAGCCTCAGCCAAGGCCGAGCGGGCAGCAGCATGGAACCTTACGGCTACCAAGTGGCACCCAAAGAAGACGCCGAGAGCTTTCAGTTCTAACGATCGAGCGGGAAACGGCAAACCGATTTGGTGGTGGGACTCCGCGGAATTCCGTATCCCGAGGAGCCCTCGCAAAGCTTCTTGCGCCACCGCGTTTCCGCTTGGCCGGAATGAAGCCAGAGGTCTCGGAATCACACGTATCAAAACGCGGACCTCTCGGTAGTTCTTAGATGGAGCTTTGTTGAATAAGATAATAGGCTCTTGAGACGTCGATACGTTCGCCAGAACGTGGCCCACCGTCTGGCGACGGTGGCTACGGCAAACCATACAAATGCTGCAAATGTGAAAGGCGACGCTGGGGCGAAGCGGGGCGAAGCCAATTGATGGGCGACGCGGATTAAGCGAGGCAGCTACGGACCGCGTCGAGCACCGCTTGCTTGACTTGATCGGGATCCATCCCATCGGTTTGAATCACGATGGCATCGTCGGCTGCCCGCAACCGGCCAACCTCTCGCAACTGATCCTCTTGGTCTCGCTGATTTTGTGCGGCGAGCACTTCGTCCAAACTGACGGCTCGCCCCGCCGCGGCAAGCTGCAACTGACGCCTCCGGGCCCGCTCTTCTGGTGACGCGGTCAGAAAAATTTTACAGTCTGCGTCAGGGAACACCTCGGTGCCTTGATCGCGTCCCTCGGTGACGATGTCCCGCCCCCTGGCGATGCGACGTTGCTGCTCGGTCAAGCAACCGCGGATCTCTGACGGATCGGCAACGAACCGGATGTTGGACGTGACCGCCGGCGTTCGAATCTCCTCAGAGACATCCTGTCCATCGAGGTCAATCCGATCATCATTCCAAGTCAATTCAGCGTCGGTGGCAAACGCAACGAGCGCCTCGACATCATCGAGCGGCACACCTGCTCGCATTGCTCCGAACGTGATCGCCCGGTACATCGCACCGGTGTCCAAGAATGCGAAACCGAGCTCCTCTGCGACATCACGAGCGATACTACTTTTGCCCGCTCCGGCAGGCCCATCAATGGTCACGATCATGCGGGTGCGATGCTATTTCTCAGTAGGTTTGGGCTTGCGATGCTGCGGGAGCGCCCGCCGGATTTGATCCAGTGACTGCTCGATCATCGTCTTGGACTCGGACCGGTCACCCCCAAGTCCGCCCCTCGAATCTGCGGACGAACCGGAGCCATATCGAATTCGGTAAAACAATTGCGTCAAGACATCGGTCGGACTCCTGAGCCCATCTGCGGGGAGACTCGCCGTCAGCTCCGCAGGGGTCTGCCCAGGGCTCCGAGCATAACCGGCTTGCTCGAGCAATTCGAGAGCCTCGGCATAGAACGGGATCGACGGCCGCGCGGCCCGCTGAGCTTGCGTCGCTCGCCGCCTCCGTCCATACAAATTGGGAAACTGCAGCTTGACAAAGATGACCGCTGCAAAGCCGATCGCGATCGCAATAATCGCCCCGTTCGTCGAAAACAGTTTTCCTCCGCCGATCCCCTGTACCTCGCCAGCGTTGATCTTCAACGCGAGTGATTTCGCTTGCTCAATCCAAGTTCGGTAGGAGTTTGTCATCGGCGCGAACGCGGGAGTCGACAACAACGTGGTCTCCTGGGTGGCAGGATCCATTTCGATGATGTAGTCGGTCCAGAGGTTCTGAGCTAAATCCGCAAGCTGTCGACCGCCACCGATATTGCCGTCATCGATAACTCCCCCTCCTCCCGGCGTTGGATCCAAACGGAGCCAATACCGTCGCGATCGAGGCTGCCCGTATACGTTCTGCCCGAACGGGAGATCTTTGGCGTCGATTAACGCCTCCACCCAAGCATGCGCGTGGCTTTGACGCACAATGAAATACTGCCCGAGTTCACTAAATTCGTCGCAGTGGTACCCCACCACTAATCTGGCAGGGATCCCTTGACTGCGAAGCATCATCGCCAACGCTGAGGCAAAATATTGACAATGTCCACGGCGATCGATACTCAAGAACTGCTCGATCGGGTCCATCCCCAAAATCGGCTGGATGCCGCCATCCAACGTATACTCATAATGAGAGTTGAGCTGAAGATCGCGTTCGAGCTGCCTCGCAATTTCAACGGGCGTACGTTTCTTCGCCGGAATTTTGCTGATGATTTCATCTGAGATCTGACGCGCCGACGGCATGATCTGCTCTGAGTACTGGAGCAACCGATCAAGATATTCGAGCTGATTGGCGACCAAAACCTCCGCGTCGGGTGCGTCCAAGTCCTCGTCCTTCATGATGCTTTGTCGTCCCGCGGCGGCGAGCGGATCGATCGGCGAGAGCGACAAGTCATGAATCCACGCCGACTGCACCCCGTCTCGAAACGCTTGCGTGCCGAAGAAGTATTCCTTTCTAGGAAATCTCCCGCCCCCATTCGTCGAAGGTTGTTTTTCTAGCCGCGTGATGCACCATTGGTTAGGAAGATTGACGACCCCCTCGCTGCCGATGATTCGGTGATAGGGTGCAACCGCGAACAGGTCGGGAGTCCGCATGGATTCGCAGTGCACCTCCACGTGGACACGATCGAAAAACATCTGATCGCTCGTCCGATTGGGGACGTAACGGACCGGCAAAGCCTGCGTGGGCCCGGCGAGTGCGACGGGGACGGTCTGCCATGTCCCACCCCCATCGGCGACTTCTCTATCGGCAACGTATTGTTCGAGCGTCCGACCACGGAGATAAATCCCGCCCACCACCGAATACGGCTGGTTCTTATCGGGTTCAACAAACTTGACCCGCAACGCCCGCTGTTTGCTCATTTGCATCCGACCGATCTGCCCGAGCTGAACGCTTCCGCTGAAACCAACGAGTGCCTCGGTGGACGCCCCCCGCCGCGCATCGATGCGTCTCGGTAACGCGAAAAAGATCGTTGCCGCAATCACCGTCACCGCTGGCACGAGCAAGATCACACTGGTCCACGGCAGCCCCAGAGCGACTCTCGTGATCGAACGTGTCGCGGCCCCATTGTCCAACGCATACAACCTCTGCGTCCGCCCGTCCGTCGTCACCGGAGTATTCGCCGCTTTGCCCACGTCAACGGCGCGTGTCGCGGTCTCGTCGGCAGCGAGGAACGCAAGCGCGAGCCCCGTCATGATCGTCAGCGGTATAAACCAGATCGCGTAGTTAAAGGCATCATTAAACACGGCGGCAACGACACAGTTCAACAATGCAAAAATCAGCAACTGCTCAAACAGCCGGTGCGTCTTTTCCTGCAGCATCAGAATCGCCTGCGCAACCGCGAGAAGCTGCGCGACGGCGACCATCTTCCGCCCCAATTGATCGGAATCTTGCATGAATTCCGCGACGCATACGAACGCGGTCAACGCCATGGCGGCATATGCCACCAAAGACGGAAGGGCAAACAGCTTCTGCCAATCGACGCAAATAAAACCGATCAGCGAAAACGTAACGATGATGATAGACAGCGACTCGGTATCCGATGCGGTGCCTAACAACATCCCCCCGAGCCCGGTGACCAACGCGAACGCGAACTTCGTCCGGAGTCGTAGCGGAGTATCCGGCTGGTGCCACGGCACAGCCTCGTGGGCGGCTCCACCGCGATCGGACTGCGACGCATTTGCTGGTGATACTGCTGCGCTCATATCAAAGGCTCTCCGATGCGACCCATTGATTGACATCTTTGCTCGAGACGTCGATCCAATTCACTTGGCTGCGAGCTTTCCAACGTCGCAGCGACAGAGCTGTGGCCGCGTCAGCGGCAGCCGCACGTGTTTGCGATCTCGAGCTAATGACAACGAGATCGGGCAAACGGGTCGCCGCATTGGACGCCTTGACCAAGGCGTCGGCAAATGGAACCTGCGAACTCGGATTCATCCGAGCCAACGCCTGTAGCATTCGTTTCCGACCAAGCAGCGACGCACCGCTGGCAACGACTCCGACCTCTTGGCCGGCAACCACTAACAGCACTCGATTTTCGCTACCGTGGGTGAGCTCCACGACGACAGTCGCCGCCAAACTGATCGCCCTCTCGACGTGCTCGTCAACCGCGTAACCCAGCGACGCGCGGTCCTCGGCCTCCCGCTTGGATGCGGCGGATTTGGGAGCGAGCGATTTGATTCGGTCCCGCAGTGTCGACGAACTGGATTGCCGCAGACTGTCACTCGTGTTCGTCTCCGCGTGCGGTGACCAAGCATCGATCAACAGACATAAATCGAATCGTTTCTGCTGTTCAAATTGCCTCACGGCCGGTTCGCCCAAGCGGGCCGTCGTCCGCCAATGGATATGCCGTGGACTGTCCCCATGGCGATATTCTCGCAATCCAAAAAACACGTCGTTGGAAGGCCCTTGACGATGCACCGTGGTCGAAACGTTCCCGATGCGGCTGGGCAACATTCGCTGCCAGGAACGCTGCAGACGATACAGTCGCGGATAAACGTCAACGTAATCCTGTTCACGGATGGATTCTCGATACGCCGTCGACAACGCGAGTGGGGCCAGCGTCGACGCCGTCCATCGGCCAAACCGATACCTGCCACGGTGGTGCGCAACGAGATCAAAATACGCGCTGGTAGTCTGACCTGGCATCAGCAGACCGACGCCCGTGAGCGTCTGCAGACCGCTCGGGGATGCTTTTGCTGGTCGCTTGGACGGCGGCAAAAGGTCATCGTCGGAACGTCGCATCTTTTCTAGAATATCGACCAGGCTGATCAACCAGATCGGCATCAGACGATGCTCGTTATGGATTTGGTAACGGACCCGCATCGGCTTACCGGCAAACGCTTCGGCGGGCATCCGCCGGTCGACCCGCAGCGAGTTAATCATCGAACGGCTGATCCGCCACTGCACCATCACCCCCCCCAGCGTGATCGCCGCGACGACCACCAGCAAGTTGAGCCCATTGAGCGACCCTCCCAGGATGCCAAAGACGCCAATCAGCATCACTTGGACGCCCAGTCGGGTCATACGGTGGCGGGTACTGCGTCGTTCCATGAATGAGTTTGCTATATCCGCCCCACGCCCAGATCGCGGCGTGTGAGATTGAGGGTCAATGGTAAACTATACGGGCACTGCAATCGGCTCGATCAAATCCGCCAACTGCTGCTCAACAACCGTACGACTGCCGCCTTGGAAAATGCCTTCGGGCAGGACTCGGTGAGCGAGTGCGGGAACGGCGAGTAATTTGAGGTCATCGGGAACGACATAATCACGGCCACGCAACAGGGCGAGCGATTGGCAGCCACGATAGAAGCTGATCGCTCCCCGCGTGCTCACCCCCACCTGGAACGCCTCGTGTTGGCGCGTGGCAGCGACAATGTCCAACAGGTATCCGGTGAGCGAATCATCAAACCGGACCCGACCAACCTCTTCTTGCACCGAAATGATTTCGGCGGGTGAGACGACGCTTTCCAACCAATTGACCGGCTCGCCGGCCTGGTGAGTTTGGAGAACCTGGCGTTCGATTTCTCGAACCGGGTATCCGATCGATGTTCGCAACAAGAAACGGTCGAGCTGACTCTCAGGCAACGCGTACGTGCCCTCGTATTCGAACGGGTTTTGCGTCGCGATCACGATAAATGGCTTTGGCAGTTCGTGAGTCACCCCGTCCACCGTCACCTGCCCCTCGCTCATTGCCTCGAGCAATGCGGATTGGGTCCGAGGTGGGGCTCGGTTGATCTCGTCAGCCAAAACAACGTTGGCGAAAATCGGCCCAGGCGAGAACTCGAACTCGCCCGTTGCCGAGCGATAAATCATGCTGCCTGTGATATCGCTCGGCAGCAAGTCGGGTGTGAATTGAAGACGTGAAAACTGCGCGTCCAGACTATGGGCAAGAGCCTTTGCGGCCAACGTTTTTCCGACCCCTGGCACGTCCTCCAGCAGAACGTGTTCGCCCGCCATTGTGGCCAGAATCAGCAAATCGATGAGCTCGTCTTTACCGAGGACAACCTTCGCGATGTTGTCGCGGAGCAGTTTGCAAATATCAAATGCGCTGCGCTGGGCCATGAATAACTTTTTGAAGCGAGGCAGAATGTAGAAGGAAAAGGCATGGATTTTCGTATCACCATGCTAGTGCGTTGACGAGCATCTTTCCATCGGGCGATGGCTAGCGAGTGACACTTCTCATCCACGTCTCCAAGATTAACAGATTCCACAAGCGGTATCCGTGATTTTGCTCGCCACTTTCGTGGGCAGTCACTAACTCTTCGATCGACTCGGGGCGGAAGAAACGGTGAATGCAAGCGTCTTTCGCCATCATGGTGTCATGCACTAATGGCCGAAATTCGTTACGAAACCAACTTCCAATAGGGATTCCAAAGCCCATCTTCGGTCGCGTGAAAATATTCGGCGGAATGCGGTCACCGAATGCGTCTTGCAGCAACAATTTTCCTCGCCTGCCACGAAATTTGTACCGCACCGGCAAAGTCGCGGCGAACTCGACCACCCGATAGTCCAACATCGGTTGGCGCACCTCAAGCCCGTGAGCCATGGACGCAATGTCCACCTTGGTCATTAAATCACAAGGCAAATACGATAGCACGTCCGAACTGGATGCCCGTGTGACCAAATCTCGCCCCTCGCTCCGATCCCAAACAGACTCCAAAAACGCAAACGGATCCTCGTCCGGCAATTGCCCGACGAATTCGTCTGTGTACATCGACGCACGTAAGGACTCCGGGAAAATCTGCAACCAATTCAGATAGCGGCGTACCGCAGGTTGGCCGATCGCTTCGAGAAACCGCTTCCCTCGTCGGATCAAACTACGCCGCCTATTCGAATCCGGGAGTTTCTGTATCAGTCCGATCCCCGGCATCGCATGGATCGGAAACATGCGTTGAATCTTTTGACTCAGCCACAAGGCACGGTAGCGTTCGTAACCGGCGAATAACTCGTCGCCGCCGTCTCCGGACAACGCGACCGTCACGCTCTGCCGCGTCAGTTCGGACAGATACCACGTCGGAACGGCAGATGAATCACCAAACGGTTCGTCGTAATGCCAAACCAATTTTTCAAGAATCCCGATCGCATCGGGCGTGACCTCAAACCGCGTATGATCCGTTTTGAGATGTTCGGCCACCTGAGCGGCGAAGGTGGTTTCATCAAAATCCGCAATCGGAAACCCGATACTAAATGTCCGCAGTGGCTTGTCAGTATGATCTCCCGCCAGCGCAGTGATGAGCGACGAATCGATACCGCCTGACAAAAACGACCCCAACGGCACATCACTCCGCATTCGCAGTCGCACCGAATCGCTCAGTAATTCACGCAGTCGATCGACCGCGTCGCCATGACTGATTTCGACCTCAACGGACGGGTCGTAGTTCCAATACCGTTCAACCCGAAACCCTTGACTGTCGAGAACGGCGAAATGTCCCGGCGGTAACTTGTGCACGCCTTTCCAAATCGTGCCGGGATGCGGGATGTATTGATAAGTTAAAAACTCATCAATCGCCGCCGGTTCGATCTCCTCACAAATGCCGGGCACGCAAGCCAATGACTTCAGTTCGCTACCGAAAACCAAGCGACCATTCTTGAATGCGTAATGAAGCGGTTTTTGACCGATCCGATCTCGCGCGAGCACCAAGCGATTCTTCGTTGCGTCCCAGATCGCGATCGCAAACATGCCGTTGAGTTGCGAAAAACAATCCGTGCCGATGTCTTCATAGAGGTGCAAAATCGATTCGCCATCACCCTGCGTCGCGAACCGATGGCCGGCTCCCTCAAGCCGCCGACGAAGGTCGAGATAGTTATAAATCTCGCCATTGAAAACCATCCGCACGCGGCCGTCTTCGTTGGGCATCGGCTGCCGAGCACCTTCGACATCGATAATCGACAATCGCCGAAACCCCAATGCGACTCCCATCGGATTCCCGCGAGCATCACGATGGTCGGGATCGGTCCAGATCTGAGCGTCGTCCGGCCCACGATGCGAGACAACATCGGTCATTCGGCCGATCAGCGTATCGTCCACACGCTGATCTTCCCGCATCCAAACCGAACCAGTGATTCCACACATAGGCGCCAAACAAACCGAAAATAACGAAGTGAAAGCAAACTCGTCGACCGGGCTAGTATCGTCGACGACGACGAATGAAAACAGCCCGGACTGAAATGCACCCAATCCTAGTGAGCGGTACGCAGGCACCCGGCAGTCGACAGGTTCCAATCCATCGTCTCCTCGCTCGATGAATTCGATTTCCTTCCCCCGGTTCCTCCGATGCGTAGAATCTCACCGGAAAGCGAACATGGCTCCACCAGCCTACACGGAAAGGATTACGTGCTATGCGTTACCAGGCATTACGGCGGCAGAACCGGTCCCTTCGTATCGAGACGCTCGAAGGTCGGCGGTTGCTCGCCGCCGACGGATGGGACTGCCAATCGGCAGCGAGTGAATCCAACTCAGACAACATGGAGACTTCTCAAGCGGAGGTGTCCATCGCGGCGTCAACAAATTTGCTTTCCGCAAAAGACGCTGGATCGACTCGTGACACCGCCAGGAACATCGGTGCGATTGATGGTGAGCGATCGTTTCTCGGCCGACTCGGCTGGCACGACCAAAGTGACGTGGTTCAATTTTCGCTCCAACGCAGCGGCGACGTTCAAATCACCCTCTCGCAACTGAACCGCAACGCAAACCTGTTCCTGATCGATTCGACCGGGAACTTGATCGGCCGCTCGACCAATCCCGGCCGGCAAAACGACGTCATCAACATCTCACTCGATGCCGGCGATTATTGGCTCGCGGTCACTTCCACGTCGCTCTATACGACGCAGTATCTGCTGACGTTTGCGGCTGAGTTGCGTCCCGAGTCCTCTCCCACAACGCCAGACTCTCAACTCACGGGTGATCCGAACCGCGTTTCCCCACTGCCAGATGTCGCTTACTTCGGTGGAACGCGTGAGTGGAACGTCAACGCCATCGGAGCCCCCGAAGCCTGGGCGGCGGGATACACCGGACGCGACGTCATCGTTTCCGTAGTCGATACCGGCGTCGATTTGGATCACCCCGACCTCGTTTCCAATCTGTTCGTGAACCCGGGAGAAATTGCAGGCAACGGAATCGACGACGAGCAGAACGGTTTCGTTGATGACGTGAGCGGTTTTGATTTCGCGGACAACGACAACATTCCCGACGATGTCAGCGGCCATGGCACGCACGTTGCCGGTACGATCGGAGCGGCGAACGACGGCATCGGTGCAACCGGAATCGCCCCTGACGTGACGATCCTACCCGTGCGCGTCCTGGGTGCTGACGGCACAGGCACCGTTGGCGACGTCGCCGCTGGGATCCGCTACGCGGCTAGTTTGGGCGCCGACATCATCAACTTAAGCCTCGGTGGCGGATACAGCCGCTCCATCGATGCGGCGATTCAGTACGCCCGCTCACTCGGATCACTCGTCGTCGCCGCGGCAGGCAATGAGTCGGCCATCGTCCCAGGTTATCCCGCTCGTTTTAGCGCCAACCACGACAACGTGATTTCCGTCGGAGCCTACACGTCCTCAGGCGCGATCGCCGGATTCAGCAACAACGTGGGTAACAGCGGCGCGGTCCAGGTGGATGCCCCTGGGGTTGGCATCTTCAGCACTTACGTCGGCGGTGGCTACGCGACCTTGTCAGGCACCAGCATGGCGAGCCCCCATATCGCGGGCCTAGCGGCATTAACGCTATCGAGCAATCCAGACCTAACCAGCAGCGAGCTTCGCAACCTGCTGGCATCCGGAACGGTCGGGCGTGCCTTCGGCTCCGACGCGATCGGTTTAGCGGACGCCACCACCACGGTCGCTTACGCGGCGGCAGGCTTCACCGCCTCACCACAAACACCTGAATTGCAGTCGTCTGATTCACCATCCGAACCAACCAATTCATCGGTGCGACGAACGTCCCTAATCGATGTCGCGTTCCTGGAATGGGAATCACCCGCCGACGAACGCACCGATGTCTTGCCGGTCACTCACATCGAATCCCTTGAAACCACGCCGGTTCATGTCAAAGGGCAAAACGCAACGTCAAACTCAACCCGCTGGAGGAACCTGCACGACGATTTCCTCACCGATTATGAAAACGATGAGTTGGATTCGAAAGAACATTCAACCGACGACCGGCTGCAACTGCTTGCCTAACAGCCTGATGCAAAATGCACGATCGCAAGCTGGCATCAACTCTACGCTGCCGTGAAAGACATTCTTTGACATGAGGTTGCCCGGCACATCTCGCGGCTATCGACGAACGGCATAGTGGTAATATCCGATCATCATTTCTTCCCAAGTTTGATCGCCCCAGCGGACGGTTTGGGTGGGATCAGGGTTACTGAGATTTTTCTCGCTGTTGTCGTATGTGGCATGAGCAATAAACCGTCCGCCATTGGGCAGCTTCAGCGGTTCGGCGAGAACGTAGGACGTTTGCCAATTGAAATCGTAGTGCGGCACGTCGAGCAGAATGCTGGCAGATTCGTTTGACGACCACCACGACCGCGCGGACTGCAACTCATAGCGAAACGACTTGCCGCGGACATGCATGTGAGGCATCAGCGCGAGCAGCTCGGCGTCTTTGGGCAGACGCGAACCGTACGCGGTCACCTGATAGTTTGACTCACCCGGCGGAATCGCCAATTTCGTCTGCAATACACTATCGGTTCGAACTTCATGCGTGATCTCCGATTCCGTTGCCCTCACGATCGCGAACTCACTCAAGTCCTCCTGCGGTGAACCGGTAGGTGTGTAGTGGACTTGAAAAATCAATTCACTGCCTGCGGGAATTCGTTTGGCGTAGCCCGGTGCGAAGGGTTCGACGCGATACCCGGGCACGTAACCATCCAGGAAGCCGCGTTGTGCGTGGAGCCCGGTACGTGTTCCCGGTTGGCGGGCGAAAACGAGGATGTGATGAACCACACTTCGGTTGCCCGGACGCAGTTGCATCGCAGAGACCCAAACGTCTTCCTCAAATCCGGGGTCGACGCGAAAATATCGATACTTCACCTCGCCGCTGGCGGGGATCGAAACGGGTTTGTCGGTAATCGGAAACACATAGTCCGGTTGGCGAGGCAACTCCCAAATGCGTCCGTTCTCGTCACGGACGTCTTCAATCACGGCCAATTCTGCCGGGTTGGAAACGTTGGCTTTCACAGGAGCCTCGCCTTCCTCTGCTCCGCTGTCCGCCCATCTCTCAAGCAGACCGAGTTCCTCATCACTGAGTTTTCTTTCATTACGAAATGTGGCCGTCGACAATGGCCCGGCATGCCAAGGAGGCATACGACCCTCGCGTGTTGTTTCCACGATCATGTCGGCCCACCCGGCGACTTCATCGTAGTCGTTAAGCACGAACGGACCGATCTCACCCTCACGGTGACAGTCAACACAATGTGCACTTAGAATCGGAGCGATATGCTCATGATAAGTGATTGCTTGTCCCTCTTTTTGGACCGCCGAATCGCTAGAAATTTTTTCCAGCGATTTGCGTCGTCCGATCAAACAACCGACCGCGTCGGTCTGCGGGACGGAGACCGGCTTTCCTGCCAACACTTCGTCGATCGCTTCACGCAGATCGTTACGTCTCGGACGATCGAGAATCGTGCCGATACCATATTGGTCGTCGATACGCCCTCGATACCGCAACCCCCGCTGCGAATCGAACAGGAACACCTCGGGAGTTCGCTGCGCTGCCAGAGCATCGGCAAAGCGGTTGCCGAGATCTTTACCGACCGGAAACGGCAATTCAGTCCGACGCTCGAACGCAGCAATTTCTTCGAGTGAATCTTGACGATTACTCATCACGGCGAGAAACGAGACCCCGCGGGATTGGTAACGTTCGTGCAAGTCGCTCAACGTGGCCGCGTACAATTTTGCGAGCGGGCATTCGGTGCCTAAGAAGGCGATGACGACGCACGAACCTTCTTCGAGGTCGGCGTCGGTGATGTTCGCTCCAAGAGAGTTCTTGAGTTCGAAGCGAGACAATCGCACGTCGCTGGCGACCGAATCGGCATGCACGTGGCTCCCACCCGCTACCAAATAACCAAACACGAACAGCGTCGCGGCACAAACGCGAATACGGCGGACATCGCAATCAAACAGAGACATCACATCTTCCACAATCTAGGACCAGAAATTCATCAAATAGAGTAACGCGGCAACGCGAGGAGGAATACATGAGTTTCGCTCGGTAGCCGGCCCGACTCGCCCACGCTATTCTCGATCTCCGCCCCGCGAGGACGTCTCTCGGCGATGGCGAACGCCTTTTTCCCGCAATTTACGTTGGCAATGTTCCCTGACGCGTTCCTCCCTGAACTCCTCGACGATCTCCTCCCGGTTGGCTCTCGCTGCCGATTCGTCGCACGCGAAAAACTGGCGGGTGGCTGCATCAGCGACGCCGAACGCCTGACGATTGAACACCCCGACGATCGAGACGGATCGTCGCGGCGGGTGTTGTTCTGGAAAAAGAACAACGTGGGTTTTCTGGAAAACTTCCGCTGCGAAGCCAACGGCCTGCAAAACCTTCGGGACGCCGGCATCATCCGCACCCCCGCGGTGCTAGGTCTCGGTGTGTCAGGGGGACAATCTCACCTCTTGCTCGAGTTCATCGAACGCGGACGCAGCGGCATTGATTACCAACGTTTTGGTGATTCGCTCGCACAGCACCATCTCGCCACCGCGGGCGACTCGATCGGATGGCCTACCGACAATTTCTTGGGTTCGACGGTTCAACCCAATCGCTGGACAAGCGACACCGGATCATGGCCCGATTTCTTTGCCAGCCGACGTATCGAACATCAAACACGCATGGCGTCGGATGCAGGATTACTCGACACGACGTTGAAAAAGGATCTGGGAGACATCATTCGGGGAATGGACCAATGGTTGGCCGGTCGCGAAGATCTGTCGTCCCTCTTGCACGGTGATCTTTGGAGCGGCAACTTTTGGTCGGATCCAGACGGAGCCCCTGTTTGGATCGATCCGGCTGTGTATCGTGGATGCCGCGAGGCGGAATTCGGAATGATCGAACTGTTTGGAGGATGCCCCGGTGTTTTCCACGAGGCGTATCTCGCGCGGTGGCCGCTGCCCGATGGATGGAGACGCCGCGTCGACATTTACGTCCTCTACCATTTACTCAATCATCTGAATCTTTTCGGGACAAGCTATCTGCAGTCTTGCCGCGCGCGAACCGCTGCGATCTTGCGGTCGACATGATCTCGGTTCCCGACTTCTTTGTGATCAAACCTTATGTTGCAACCCATCTCACTGCCGCGCAACCTCGACGCACGTCCGATTCCTACCACAATTCACGCGATGGTGCATGACCTACGATGTCGCATTGAAGCGTTCCAAGATCGATGGGACGTGCCTCAGATCGAGCAATTCGTTGCCGCAGACTACGAATTGGTTTATCAAACGCTGGACTGGTTGCGAGAATCGCAAATGATGATCGGCAATCGCTTCTTGGAATGGGGATGCGGGTTCGCCGCAGTGACCCTGATCGCCGATAGCCTCGGATGGGATTGCATCGGGATCGAATCCGAATCAACGCTGTTGACGCATGGACACCAAACGGTTGCGGATTGGTGTCAAACGCTGCGTAGTAATGATGACGTGACATCCAACCACACCGCTACGTTGTCGGCGGTCCCCGAACTCGTGCGGGGCAATTTCCTGCCAACGGGCTCAGAATCGCTGGCCGACGATCCGACGCTACCGAGCCTTGGTCACGACACCGAGAACGCGTATCGAAAACTCGGATTGGAACTGGATGACTTTGCCGTCGTGTATAGCTATCCGTGGCCTGGTGAAGACGAATTTCATGAACTCGTCTTTGACCGACACGCCGCACGCGGAGCAATCTTGGTGCAGTTCTGCGGTCCCAACGACGTCAGAGCGTGGCGAGCGGTCAGCAATCCGTAACGTAATCCCGCCGAACGAGCAGACGCATCTGCCCGTTCCGATGGCGTGACAATTTCTTACGGTCGCGTCGCGATTTCGATCGGACGAATCAGACCGAGGTAGGCCATCAAATCACGCACCTCGGTAAGAGTCAGATCATCAATCAATCCACTCGGCATGATGCTCATACCACTTGGTTGGATCGAGTCCACTTCGTCATTCGGGATCATGGTGATTTCGTTGCGTGAATCACGAATTTGGAGCTCGTCACCGATCGTGCTGACCATCCCCACATACACTTGACCAGAAACCGTCAAGACTTTCTTGCTGGCGTATTGGCTGCTCACAACATGAGACGGATGCAGGATCGATTCTAAGATTTCGCGACGGGTGAACCGTTTGGCCATGTTGGTCAGATCGGGTCCAACCGGGGTGCCTGTGCCTTGGTGCCGGTGACAACTCGCACATTGTGCACTCTGGAAGAGGGACATGCCCGCATGCAGATCCCCGGACTCGCCTTCGGACGATTCGAGGAAGGTCAACAATTGATCCAGATCCCACTTCGATTCATCTTCACGCGGCAAGTCCGCGGCCGGGCGATCGGGGAATGTTTTGGAATACCATCGCTGCCAAAGAGCCATCGTTCGTGCCGCACCTTCGGGACGAGTCATGCCGGTCCAGTGCTCGAGCAGCCGCTCCACGTTCTCAAACGATCCGCCATCCTTCTCTTGCCGCAGACCCATCAGAATGAGTGCCCGCAACGCCATCGGATCGTCGGTCGCGATCGGAACGGTACGTAGTTTGGAAACGACTTCCTCAGCGGACGGACCGTCGAGAATATTCAGACTGCGAACGAGGTAATCCCAGTTCTCGCCGTCCGGCTTCTGAGCCAACGCGAGCGATACCACCGCACGACGTTGGGGTTCGGTTCGCCAGATCTTGCGAAGATGATCGGCAGACTCTTCATCCGTTGCCGTCGACAACATCGCGATGATGCCGGTTCGCAAACGACGATTGACGTCATCAATCGTCGGCTCAGCAACGAGTTCGTCGTCGAGTTTTCGTAGTTTCTCGGCGGTGGCGTCGTCGACCGGACGCTTTAAGCGGAAGATGGCTCCGAGAGCCGCGTTTCGCCAACGCCCGCCTTCGTCCAAGATCGCTTGCACATCGTCATCGGAGAGATGCCGAGCAAAATCACGCGTGACCGCGACCATGTACATCGGCAGCGAACCTTCCGAATCTTCGGCGGCAATCCGTTCATACATCTTCAACATTGCGAACCGTTCTTGAGCGGTCCAGTTTCGATCGATCCGCTGCAGACACATTGCGGTCAGTACGCGATCGAGTTTTGGCGCGTCGGAATCGATGTATTCCATCGCCCGGGGAATCATGGATTCGGCTTGGAGGTAGGCGGCCAGTCGAATCAACTCATGATTGATCCGTGAATCACCCGAAGGGAATTCTTGAGCGATCCGGTCGCGGAGCCATGGCACAGCGGTCGGTGGAATTTTGCATCGCGACAACGTGACTTGGCACAACCGCAGCGTATCGACAAAGTCTTTATCGCTGAGGAACCCTTCCATCATTTTGCCTGCCCGTTGCAGCACTTCGGCGCCGGTCACGGGTGTCGGGTCGGCCGCAACGAGACCGAGCATCCCGACGAGCGAGGTGCGAGTATCGTCGGACGCCATCACTTCTTCTTTCCAATCATCCACTGGCATCCGCTGCAACACTTGGCGAGCGAGATAGGCCACGGTGCGATCTTGTGACGACAGCAGGGTGATCAATGGATCGGTATCGCGAGGGAATTGGCCGCTGCGAAGAATCGCTTCGCATGCCGTCCGCACGACTCGCACATCACCGTCAGAAAGCAGTTCTTGCAAACGGGCCGCAGCACCCCGTGAGGGCGACAACCCCAACTGCATTGCTGCTCGGCGACGCACGGCTTCGTTTTCAGTTTTGGAAAGTTCAACGAGCAATTCTTCGCTCGGGGTCGGCCCGTACATTTGCATCAGATTCAACGCACGGATGCGATACGACGCCGGGTTGTCTTCGCTGTATGCCACACCGGCAACCTGTTGACTCCAATCGTCGCCGAGTTCATGACGAATGGTTGCGATCTCCTGGCGCGACCAGGCGGCGTCGAGTTGCGGTTGACGCACAGCGGCAGCGATGCCGTTGCCGATCTGTTTCATCGCATCTGGAATCTTCCCTTGATAGACGACACGGTACACACCGCCGGCGGTTCCGCGTCCACCCGTGCAGAAATACAGTGCTCCATCAGGTCCGACAGACAAGTCCGTCACATTAAGCGGTGTTCCCTTTAAGAAAACTTCGCTGTCAGCGGAGTAACCACTGCCGCCCGGTTTGAGCCGCACGTTCAAGATGCGACCTTCAGACCAGTCGGCCAAGAAAACGCTGTCGTGATAGCGGACCGGGAACATGTGGTGTTCGTAACATTCAATTCCGGTCGGGCTGCCTCGTCCGGTGTCGAGCAAAACTGGATTGCGATCGTAGTAGTACTCAGGCCATTTTGCCCATCCGGTTCGCCAGCCGAACTCGGCGGCCTCGGTGACTTCCAGCAATACCGTCGGACGGTACCAGGGAGTTTCCACATCGGCTTCCATGTCGGCATCGTGCACGAATAGGCTGCCGCTGGGATGGAACGCCAAGTCGTAAGTGTTTCGCAGACCGCCAGCAACCCGTTCGACGACATCGCCATCGATGTCGGTCCGGATGATGGTTCCACCAGGGGCTTTGACACCGCGACCGTGTCCACCCGGATCTTCGAATCGTGGCAGCAAGTCGCCTTCGTAAATATCACGCAGCGTTTCGCCTTTGCCCGTTTTGCCGATGGGTTGAACGTGACTTCCCAGTGATACGTAGATCATTCCATCAGGCCCGAGGCGGAGACCATGAGGTCCATGCTCGCCACCTTCCCCTCGGAATTTCAGAATCGTTTTGACGGTCTCGAGAGTTCCGTCACGGTTGGAGTCGGTCAAGCGATAGAGTGCCGTACCCTCGGGGCCTTTTCCGGTAACGAAGACTTCGCCATTGAGCGGCAGAATGCCTTGAACCGATTCAACTTGGTCGCAGTAAGTCCGGACGTCTTCGGGAATGCCGTCCTCATCGCGATCGACAACGATCAACAGCGGCCCTTGCTCCTGCGACAGAACCACGTGTCCGAATTCATCGAACGCCATCGCGATCACCGATCCGACTTGCTCGTCATTGAGGACGCGTTGGACACCGAATCCGCGTTGAATTTGGAAACGTTCGCTTTGTTCTTTTTCGGTTTCGACGGCCACGGTTTGTTGGCGATCCCAAGGAACCGTTTCACCTAACACGCCAAACGAAACCGCCGTGTCCCATGTCCGATCGTTGAGCATCGGGTTGTCCCAGCTGCTCTCTTCGGTGAGGCTGGTTCGCCAGCTATCGTCGGTACTGAACGTGTACCATTTTTCGTCGCCTTCCGGCTGGATCGAAACGCGTGCGACGAGAGCGGCGGTGTCACCATGAGTGTTCTTGACTCGAATGGCCACGACGTTTCGGCCAATTTCCAAATAGTCGGAGATTTCAAACTCCTGCATTTGGCGATACGACTTGCCGTTTCCGATCACTCGTCCGTTCACCCGGACTTCGTAATCGTCATCGGCAGCGATTTCGAGGATCCCTTCGCCACGCTGACGCAGATTGAGGACTTTGCGGAACCAGCAAGTTTCGCCGACCTCGATCGCTTGATCCCGCGCCGTGCCGCCTGCCCAAATCCATTGAGCCTCAGTTGCCGAAGCTACCGAACCGGCTGGCCACTGCGTCGAGAGCGAGAGTCCCAACCCCAACGGCGAAGCAATGCCGACCACGATGACGGCAAAAAGCGTTAAATTTCGTCCTGTAAACATTCCTGACGAGCCTTCCATGGCGAGAAATCAGACATTTCAAGGTAGTTTTTTAAACCGCCGCCTTTTGGACGAATCTCTACCTGAGTATTTCACGTTCAGCGTTAACAAATATTCCCCCCCGACCGCAAGTCCTTCCTAAGACTTATTTTCTCACCGGACGAATTCGACGTCGTCGAGTCGCGTCCATCCCTGCCGGGATTCGTCAATTCGCACCTGGATCCACTCACCTCTCGTCCGGCCGACATCGAATGCTCGGCCCTCCGCCGCGGGAACGGTTTCCACAATTTCAAACGATTCCCCGTCCCCGGAACGCAGCGTCAACTCCGAAACAACGGCGATGGCGTGATCTCGGCCTTCCCATGCGATCTCGCGCAAAACCATCGTGAAACCCAGTACAGCCAGCATCAACATGACGCCCCTGAGCCACCCAAACGATCTGCGTTTGGAGTAAATCCGAGCGATCAGCAGGGCCCAGCCCACCACCGAACCCACGCCCAAAACGACGATCCACAGCAGGGGCAACCGCCATTGAGAAACCGCCACCCCGGCATCGACCTGGGCGAGCAGACCGTTTGTCTGCGCCCGAAAACTCAAGGGGGCATAGCGTTGAGCCCGAAGATAATTCGCGATCGCTCGGCCAACCTGCCCGCTATTGAAATACGCATTGCCTAAATTCAAGAACAAGCCGCCATTGCTGACTCCACTATCGACGATTTGTTGATACTTGGCAGCCGCGATTTTGAATTTCTCCGCGGACTCGTCACCGTCACTCCCAAACGCTTCGGCGTAGATTTCCCCCGCTTCGGCGAGCAACGCGGACCGCTGCGATGCGTCGAGGGAAATCGTCGGAGATGCGGTTTGCACGTCCTCGGCGACCACCTCAACCTCTTCCCCGCTAGCAAACGCAGACACCGGACTGAGCGAGCAGAACAACATCAGGATCATCCCGATGGCCGATTGCCGGATCACCGATTCACGTTTTCCAGACGGATCTAAGCTTGCGCGGCGCGTTCCAACGGTTCGCCACCACGACTTCCTCGCCGCGTCCGTCCGCTCGACCCAGTCAATCGACTGCCGCAACAACGCTTCGAACGACCGGGAACTGTTTCGGCATTCGTGCGACAACGTTTCGAGCTCGGCCGCCAACTGTGACTGACCGTTGCGTCGCAAAAACCCCAGCCCTTCGAGCCAATCGGCATCGCTCGATGATCCCGAAACACCGCGTAGCGAATTCAAATAGGAAGTGAGGACCGCAGGAATCTCATTGCTGGTCGAAACGGACTTCAGCGCAGTGACCGCACGGTGCCGGCGTGAACCAAGCCAGTTTTTTGGTGAACGCAAACGCGACCGATTGACGACCGTCCAAATGCCCAGAAAGCAACACGGTGGGATCAGCAAGAGCATCAACGCGGGACGCAATATCGAGCGGGGCTGATCGTGAGCCAACACGGACTCCGACGTTTGATTTCGAAACAAGTACGCGGCGGGAGAGATCGATTGTGACGCGGTGGCTTGCGATTCGTTTGACTCACTGGCGCGATTACGAACTCCCGCATCACTCACGATTGCATCCAATCCCAACGTTTCGGATTCGCTAACCACGATCGGAATTGCTTCGCTCGCAACCGTCTGAAATGTTTCCGATTCGGGGTCGAAGAAGCTCATTTCGATCGCGGGTATCTCTTTGACGGATGTGTTTCGTGGCCGCACCGTTGTCGTAAAATATTTCGCTCCGTCCTGGACGAACCCTGCCAACGGTTGTTGATCGACGCGAAAATCAAGATTCAAGATGTCCAACCGTGGTGCTTGCACCAGTTCCAATGGTCCATCGCCACGAATCGTGATCTGCAACGTGATCGGGTCCCCCGCATCAACTTGCCGGGTATTCGTGCGTGCTGTGATTTCGTAATTCCCGACTGCACCTTGGTAGGATTCAGGACGCCCGTCCGTCGGAATCGGCAACACCTGAGTCGCGTCAACGCTCGCATTGGCGTCGATCGGTCGTGTTTTGGTGATCCTCAAACGTGGGCCAAATGCCGAACCGAAACGATCATCATTCAACATCCGTGAGAGCGGTGAATTACTGAAGAACGATTCCATCGGATCGCGGGTACGTTCCAAAGCAACGGGATAGTCCATGACAACACGGACGTCGCTGGCGTCAATTTGTCCTGGTCGCTTGGGATAGATCGTCGCCTCGATCTCGTAAAGATAGTAGCTTCGCTGCGTCCCTTCAGCGTCCTTTCGCAGCACCTCGGTGCCGCCCGGACGTTGGCGATGTTCGTCGAGGTCTTGCATCTTCAACGCAAAACTGCCCCACGATGTCCGCGGCGAGATCATGGACCACATGTCGGCTTCATCGAGCGTGACTTCAAACTGCCGATCGCGAAATGGACGCACCCATATTTTGAGCGTCAGGTCGAGCGGTTGTCCCACGTAAACGTGATCCTGTTTACCTTCAATCTCAACAAAGAGCAGATCTCCCGTTTCGCTCACCGTCGCAACAAAACTCAGCGGATCGGTGGAGAGATTCTGGCCGTTCACATTCAGTCTTATGGAAGGAATCTCAAACTCGCCTGGACGCTCTGCCGTCACCGCATATTTGTAAATAAGCGACATCGAGCTTGAGACTCTGCCGTTGATATACATCTGCTGCGAGTGCCGAGCCGGTACCCCGAGGGACCGGATGCTCACCCCATCCACGTCGGGAATTGACAGTTGTCGAACATCGTCGACATCTTCAACGACAACTTGCAAAACGAAGGGATCGCCGACATAGGCCTCACGAGTCGACAATCTCGCCCTCAATTCAGCCGCCGCAACGCCCGGCGTAGCGAGAAAGCCCTGCGAAACGGCGACCAACGTCAGAACGGCACCCAGAAGAGGGTTGAAAAGACGCGGATGCAATTGATGGCAGAATGAAACAAATTGCATGGCAGACCCTGACGAACACCTCTCGATTGAGAATTTCTACTTACCAAAACCAGCTCTACGCAGTGAATGCCTTGCAGGTTTGGTGCCGGACGGCGCGCCGGCAGAAGTCGCTCGGTAGGTTTAGACGTACCGATCTTCGGCGAGATACAGGATCGCGTTGCAGTTAGGGCAGAACGTCAATTTCGACAACATGATTTGGCTGACCACCTGCGTGGTGAGCGTTTGATAACACCCGCCACAGGACTCGTCCTCAATCGGCGCGAGGGCTTCGTCGCCACGAGCCTCGAGCAACCGTTTGTAATCGGCTTTGACCGCAACCGGAATCAACGTTTCGGCTTCTTCGAGTTGAATTTCGACGCGTTCGAGATCCAACGCAATTCGCTTTTGTCGCTCTTGAATTTCTGCGATCCGTTGGTCACGCTCCGCTTCCGCGGCGGCGAGTTTTTCTTTGGTTTCGGCCAAGCGGGCTTCGAGTGAATCGATGCGTTCGAGAATTTCGAAAATCTCGTCATTCTGCACGCTGTTGGCTTGCTCGTCCGCTGCGATTTGCTCCTTGAGCAGCGAGAACTCTTTGTTGCTGGCCGCTTCATTGAGCCTCCGCTGAAGGTCCCGAACGTGGGCCTCGCGGGTCTGCAGTTGCAGATGCTTTTCATCCGACAACATTCGCGTCTTCTTTAAAACAGCGATTTCCTTATCGACTTCGGCTTGGGCCGTTTCAACCGATGCCTCAACGGCTTTGATTTGCATCGGTCCCCGTCGGGCTTGGCCTGCCAAATCCGAACGCTGTTGGTGGATTCGGTGCAGTTTGCGAAGTAACTGCGATGAGATTTCGATCGAAGCGGGAGCAGCCATTAATTTTCAACAGATGGGAGATTGGATTTTGGAGGAAAGAATCACTCCGCTTTTTCGGGAACTTTTTCGAGAATATCGAGCAACACGGTGTCGGTCTCAATGCCTTCGGCTTGCGCTTCGAAATTGAGCAACACACGATGCCGCATGGCTGGCAAGAACACGCGGCGGATGTCTTCAAAGGAAACATTGAACCGCCCGTCGAGCAAGGCCCGAACCTTCGCGGTAAGAGCCAGCGTTTGGGCACCACGGGGGCTGCTGCCCCAACGCACGTATTCATTCGTGATCGGCACGCTGTGGGCCCCCTGCGGGTGCGTCGCCATCGTCAACCGCACTAAGTAATCCTGAACATGGGGAGCAAGAATGACTTCGCGGACGAGCTTTTGCCAACGAATGATCTCGTTGCCGTCCATCACCTTTTCGATCACGGGATGCTCCCCGCGTGTGGTTCGATCGACGATCGTACCGAGCTCCTCGCGTGAGGAATAACCCACCACGAGTTTGAATAGAAACCGGTCCATTTGAGCTTCGGGAAGCGGATAGGTGCCTTCCTGCTCGATCGGGTTCTGCGTCGCAAGAACAAAAAACGGCTGTGATAATTCGAAACGCATTCCGGCCGCCGTGACAGTGCCTTCCTGCATCGTTTCGAGCATCGCGGATTGCGTCTTGGGAGTCGCCCGGTTGATCTCGTCAGCGAGCAAAATCTGGGTGAATACCGGGCCGCGTTGGAACTCAAATTTCCGCCGACCGCTCTCATCTTCCACGATCATGTTGGTGCCCAAGATGTCAGCGGGCATCAGGTCGGGGGTGAACTGAATGCGACTGAATTGCAATTCGAGGACTTCGGCGAGCGTCCGCACCAGCATCGTTTTGCCCAGCCCCGGAACGCCTTCGAGCAGGCAATGGCCTCGGCACAACATCGCGGTCAAAACACCGTCAACGATCTCGGTATGGCCCACAATCACACGGCCGATCATTTCCCGCACGGCGGAATATCGCGTGCGGAATTCCTCTGCGTCGGCCTGCATCGTTTCGACAGTGGACATGAATAAACGCCAAAGGTGAGAGCCAAAATGAAAAATAGCATTTTTGCGTGGGCAAAGCCACGTCCGCAAAGTCTAACACGATGACACGGTCATGTGCAGAAGAGCGCCACCAAACGACCAATGCGTGCCAGCGGTGAAAGACGCTTCCAAAGCGGCCAGCAAACGAGGTGTTTTTTCCAAAAAAAGGGCGACTTCATCGACCGGAATTTTTGTTCACGCCCGATTCGCCAACTCAAGATCTCTCGGGCAGAACAATCACCTCGAGATGAAAGGAACTCTCTACCCCGATGAACGTACGCCGCAGAACAAAAAACGGCCCGAAGTGTTTCCACTCCGAGCCGCAGGGCAAATCGAGTTCACGCTCCTTGTGAGCGAGATGGGTCGACGGTCCGCCGCCAGACCTAGTACCGAACGATCGCGTCAAAAGTCCAACGATCGCGGATGATGTCTTCGAAATCCGTGAGAGGAAATTCGTAGGCCATTCCGAGTTCCATGTTGCGTTTCGGTTTGAGCTTCATACCGACGTTCTGCGTCACGACATCGTTGCCTTCGACGGCAGTGTCACCGAGATTCAACAAATCCAATCCGGAGACGCCGAACGCGCTTCCCGTATCCGCGTCGTCGGTCCAGTGCCACCATGCGTTTTCGGTGAACAGATAGACTTTGTCGTGGCAGCGAACGTCAATGTGATTGTTCCAGTGAACCGTCGTGCTTTGCACCGACTGATCGACCGGCAATTGCCATCCAAACGAGCTGAGCACGTGGGCATTGCCATCGAACAATCTCTGACCACCGGTGGCAAAGAAGTGGAACTCACCATCGCCGACCGATTGCAGGGTTTGTTCGCTACCCATCGGAATCTCATAGGTGAATCCGGCCGAAAGCAACGTTCCCGTTTTGACATTGCGAACGAGATTGTATTTCAAACCGGCTGTCACGTCGGCCCATCCCGAATCGAGCAAACCATCGAGCGCTCCTTCGCTGCTGTCGATCACATAACCATCTTTTACCGCGATCAGACTCAACCGCTCCGTCAACGCGATGCGAAATTGCAACGCAAAGAGCTGCAAACTGCCGCCCGCCGGAACACCGCCGGGGCCGAGCTGATTGGGGAACCGATGGTGCGCAAAGATCGGACGCAGCTCTGTCACGTTGCGTGGGTCCTCGAAGTGCACAAAGTCGATCATCGGGCTGATGAAGTCGTCAAAGCATTGATCGCTCTTTTGAATGCATCCGCCACAACCAAGTTTTTGCGCAAAGCTATCGAGCTTTGGCAAACAGGACTCGGCACATCCGGCGGCATCGCAGCACGCGAGGGAATCGCATCCGACGTTCCCGCAATCACACTGCGTCACACATGGATCATCGCAACACACGTCATCGCAGCAAGAAGATGATTCGCCGCAGCAATCACCTAACCACGCTCCGCTCGCCTGAACGCTCGCACCAATCCCACTGAAAAGTCCACACACCAGCGTCGCAAGCAATAAACCTCTTCGATAAGTCCGTGTCACCGTTGAATCTCCTGTTCCGTTATTGGTGATTACCGTCTCGCCGACGGTCCGCCCGGCGAGGGACGTACCACAACGCAGGCTTACAGGTGCCGTCATCGTGTGATTGGGAGGTGTGCTCGTTGAGTTCTTCGTGTCCCCTTTATCAACCGTTCGATCGTTATACATTCGCAGCGACGCAATCCATCGGAGTTCAAAAATGTGCGATCACGTCACATCCTCCCTTCATCTCGTTTCGAGATGAGCATGCCTCGCACACCGATCACACGTACACTTCAAGTGCACACCCGAATGAGGCCGGGAGCACATTGAGACAAGTTTTCGATTCGTGGTCAAACACGTCGGCACAACCCTCATGGGCATTAAAAACGCTCGCTGACGCGGGATCTCGGACTGGCAATTTAGGCAATTTAAAACGGCTATTCCATTTTTTCTAAAGAATCCGAGTGCAACGGCCGATGTAACGAGAACATGGGATTCACTCGCTTTCATCGACCGATTTTCTCGCTCTGCTGGCTCTGCCTGTGGTCGTGCGTTTGCATCTGCTCGACCGGCTGCTTAGCGCTCGGAATCCCCAGCGAACGTCTCCATGACCCCGCCGATCGTGGCGGATTGTTGGGCGATTGGAATAGCGACGTCCCCTACGGCCCGACAGAAATCGGCCAAGAACTCGTGCATGAAGGTGTCGTGCTGGTCACGCCAGACGACGGGCTGTTCTGCTCCGAGGTCTCGCCCCTGGACGTCAGTCCCAAGACCGGGTGCGCGATCAAGCCGAAGGAAAAAGCACCCGAGGTGCCTTGGCCGCGCTTCCATCCCGTCCCCACTCGGCCTGTATTCGGCTCGCCTCTGTAGTTGAGCCCGTCCAGCGGTGTGCAGCGGCTCAGGCCCTGCTCAGCCGCCAACGTTCGCAATCAGCGCAGATAGTTTGGGAATGAGGATTCGCAGCCCTCGCGATCGATGACTGATCGCCCGTTTTACCGCCAAGTCGAGTTCACCGAACGTGCGGTGGTACTCACGAATGATGAACAACGGGTCATAACCAAAACCGGCCGCACCAGACAACGACTCGCCAATCCGCCCGCGACAAATCCCCGACGCGGTTAATCGGACCTGCCCCTCGGGATCGGACAAACACAAATGACAGTTGAACTGCGCGTCCCGTTTTTCAGCGGGCAACCCCTTCAATTCGTCGAGCAGTTTCTCGTTGTTCGCGGCGTCGTTGCCGTGCTCACCGGCGTAACGTGCGGAATAAACTCCCGGCGCACCCTTGAGCGCGTCGACCGTTAACCCGCTGTCCTCGGCAAGCACCCAGCGTCCCAGATGCAAGGCTTGCTCGGTCGCTTTCTTGGCCGCGTTTTCAGCGAACGTGGTGCCGTCTTCGACCACATCGATCGAGCCTTTGATGTCTGCAAGCGTAGTCAGCCGAGCCATTCCGGCGGGCATCATCATTTGCAGTTCCACCAACTTCTTGGCGTTGTTCGTTCCGAGCACTAAATCAAACATGTTTCATTCAACGTAAGAGAAAACCATTCTACGATGACGGCCACTTGGCGATCGAACCGGCCGTCGCCGGCGTTCACCACCAGTCTCCATCATCGGTAACCGGTCGCACCGGACAGCACATCGAATCGAGAGCCGACGCCATCTCACCAACCGCCCACTCGAGATCATCCACCTCCAGGCGATATTCAGGCCATCGCCAACCAGACGGCCACATCCGGTGCGGCGCCGGCCAGCGAGTTTGCTCCGTAGTTCGCTCGATCCTGGCGATCAAACGCGGCAGGGCCAGCGAACAGGCCGACTCCTCCTTTGCCGCACTCCGTTCGTCATCGCGATCACCCATGTTCTCACGCGGTGACTGGTTATCGCGGAGTGATCGGGGCACCGTCGGTGAAACCCAAGGCAGCGCGTCGTTCCACGGCCGTTCGGTCAACAACGCATCGGCGATGGGAACCCCGGTAGCCACGGCATCGGCATCGATGATTTGAATCGAATGCTCTGCGGCCAATCGTTCGCAAATCGTACGTCGCAGCGATTCATCACCGCCGGCGAGAGCCATCGACGGCGGGGCGGCATCCAGGTGAACGGCCAAATCGGCGATCGTCCACCCAAACCGTGGGTCACAAAAGTCAGCAGCCACGTCACAGGCGGGCACGACAACGAATTTCCGTGCGGTATAGCGAGGATGGGGCACCACGAGTGCGCCCGCCGAGCCGACCGGCCCGCGTCCGCCAATCAATCCTCGCCGCCCGGCCGGTGCCTCGCCGCACAATCGCCCATGCAATACCACATCGAGATCGATCGACCTCGCTCCCCAACGATCATTCCGCTCTCGCCCGAGCTGCTGTTCGGCGTGTTGCAACACGTCGAGCACCTCGGCGGCGGAAGCCTCTGTCGCAAACGCGGCGACGGCATTGAGAAATGGTGACTGCCCGCCTGGGCCACCGATCGGCGGCGTTTCAAACAATCGGCTCGCCCGCAATCCTGCCCGCGGTGATGTCGTTGGGCAATCCAACGGGCGCGCGACCACGCCAGACTGATCGACCAACCTCGCCGCTCGGGCGACGACGGTATCGCGATCGCCCAAATTGGATCCAAAACTGATAAGGCAATGCGTCGGCATGCGTCAAAGATTAACCGTCTCACAACGGACGCTACAGGGGGCCGGGACGGATTCCGAAGGCGGACTCGATCTCAATCATCACGCCGGTTCCGACGCCCACCGGCCGCTACGCCGTTTCGCGAGCGTTGGCTGCCACACTGCTCAGACGGCCACGGCGCTGCGCCGCGGTGTACCGCTGATCGGCCGGAACCGGAGCACCCGCTGCGGCACTTCCGCCGCCTCTTCGGTGTTCTCGACGACAGTCTCACCTGCATCCTCACCGTTGCTCCACCACCGCGGGTCGCCCGACTCATACAGAACCGCGTTCCCAGCCGTAGGGTCGGCGACATCTTCTCCGGACGCGACATTCCACGCATGAAACAACAGCGAAGCGGCGTTCTTGTTGTTGAAGTCTCGCTTGCTACTCGGCGGGGTCAGGATATACAGACCTTGGCGGGAACGAGTCATCGCCACGTACAGCAAACACAACGCTTCGGTCATCCGCGCCGTCACATTGGAGCCAAACGTCCGCTGCCAACGCTCCGGCAAATAATGCCATTGTTTTTCGCTGACGCTGCGACTCATCCCCGCCGGTGGTTGGCCGAGATCCGGCAAATCGGCGATGCACTGAGGCGGCTGCCCGATCAGCTCTTTGTGAATCTCTGGCAAAAAGACTGCATCGAATTCGAGCCCCTTGGATTGGTGAACCGTCATCACTCGCACCGCCGCGGCCCGCGGACGCTGGACCCGTTTCACATTCACCAGATCGACAAAATCTCTCAAACGCGACCGTGCGGTTTCTCGATACAAGGTGGCCAATTCGACGAGTTGATGCAGTCGGATTCCATCGCGTGCATCGCAGGCAGGACGCAGTGACTCGCTGAGAAAAATCACCGTCTCGGCGAGCCCACGGTCGTCGATCATTTCTCGCAAAAGGTTCGCCGCCGCGTCGACCGGATCCGAATCGGCGAGAGGGAGATGGTCAGCCAACGGGGAATGGGCGATATGAAAGCGCCAACGGCCGTCGCCCGGATGCTCGACCATCATCAACGCCGACATCACCCATCGCACGGGTACGGAATCCGTCAACGGATTGCCCCCCTCAGCACTGACGTCCACTCCAAGCGTCTCCAATCGATCGATCAACATCGCCACCGTCGCATTGGTCCGCGTCAACACACCGATCGTCAAATGAGGTGCCGATTGATGCAAGGTTTGAATCTGCGTCGCGGTCTCGTCCATCAGCGCAGCGGTGATTTCTTTGGCCGTCGGTTTGACCGGCTTCGCATCCGGGTTTTCGGGATCCACCTTGGGCGGAACGAGTGGACCGGTGGCAAAACGAACGAAACCCGGCAGTTTCTTCGCTGCCGTGTGCGTCGGGAACTTTTTGGCAAACCTCTGCAGAGCGATCGACTCGTAGACGGACTTATCCGACGGGTCGTTGAACTCGGGCGGCTCCGCTAAGGGATGCCGCGTTAAGTTTTGAAACGCTAACGTGACGCCGTCGAGAACAACGTGAGAACTTCGGAAACTCTCGTCCTGCGACCGACTGACGATCCCTTCGACCTGCCGATCAACGGCGTCGAAGATTTCCGCCACGCCACCCCGCCAACCGTAAATCGCTTGTTTGGTATCCCCCACACAAAAAAACGATTGGCTTCGTCGAGGATCAACCGCCCGCACATTGGCAGCACCGTTTTCGGCCCCGTCGCCCTGCGGCTCAGGTGTGGAAACAACCGATTGGGCGAGAACCTTGAGTACCTGCCACTGCACCGGAGCCGTGTCCTGAAACTCATCGAGCAACAGATGGTCGATTTTGGAATCAAGACGGTTCTGAATCGTCGCCGCATCGAGGTTGCGGAAGACACTCGCCAACCGAACCGAAATGTCATCAAACGCGAACGCACGCTGAGCTTGCTTGACTTCGTTGATTGCCCCGTCGTAGTAGACCGCCACACTGCCAGTGGCCTGGTTTTGGCTTCTCAACAACGACAGCGATTCACACTGAACGGACTGATACAGAACGTCGAAATCGCTATCCAATTCGGGTGGAAACTTGCTGCGTCCGTATTTGACCTCTTCATCGGCCACGCGTGATTTGTGAATATTCTTGAGAAGCGTTTGCTCGACGAGCGGACCGAAGTCGCGAGCGTCGAGGTGATCGGCCATCTTCTCGAGCAGCTCTCGCAAGGATTTCTGTTTGATTTCAGCCATCCGAAACGAACCCGACGCTGCGGTGATGCGCGGCGACTCCGGCCGGCTAGGCACCGTGATCTGATCCCAGGCTTCGACGCCGGCCTGCCGCGACATCGCATACGTCGTCTCGACAACCTGAATCAACTCGCGAGCGATATTGCGTTTCACGTCACCACGGCCGAGCATCGAGATCAGCGACTCGATCTCAGACGAATGCAGCGAATCGATCATGTTGCCGACGGCGAGTTGGCGAAGCCAAACCTCTTCGACTTCGTCGGTGAGTCGCCACCCCGGCGGCAGCTCTAACTCAAACGGCAACGCGCGGGCGAGTTGCGAAAACAGACTGTCGAGCGTGCAAATGCGAAGACGGTGGATGTTCCGCAACAAACGATGAAACAAATCGCCACAAACGCGGCGCGGCAATCCAGGCAATCCGACCTGTTGCCGGAGCGCATCGAGAGCCTTGGGGTTTTCCGGATCCGCCGCCGTGCCGAGCGTGACGAGCACACGCGTGAGAATTTCGCCTGCCGCCTTGCGCGTAAACGTCGTAGCCAGCACCGATTCCGGCGGCGCACCGGTCAACAAGATTTTCAACAACCTCGCAGTCAACTGATAGGTTTTGCCCGTACCCGCCGAAGCACGCACGAGCGTCGGCTCGAACGCGCTACGCAACAGTTCTGGCGACAACATTTCCCGTTCGAGCAACAACTCATCAAACGCATCGTTGGCATCGTCATCGACGAACACGAACTCCACGTTCTCCGTTTTCGCCACAGCTGCTTTCCGTCCGCTCATCGTGTCACCTCGTTACCGCTGAACTCATCTTCGTCGTCGACCGCGATCGTCGTGGTGGCTTCGTTGAACATCATTTCATAGTCGTCGTATTCAACGCCGGCTTCGTTGGGTTCGAAATGACAATTGCGGATCTGCCGCACACAGTGATGAATCAGTTCATCCGCTTGAGCGAACTGGGCTTCGGTGAACGTCGCCACATTGACCTTCGTTTCAGCATCTTTCTCGGCCACGTTGAAATATCCCAACTCCACATCAACGGGATCCGCGGGAATCCCGAGATCGGGGATAAAACGTCGGTACAACGGGAGTTGCAAATCGACCCACGTCGTCGAACCATCAGGCAGCTTTTTGAGATGTTTCTTTTCAGGAAGATGCCCGTGCGTTTTGTAATCGAGGATCGCCCATCGATTCGTTTCGGGGTGGAAGTCGATGCGATCAAACCGGCCACGGAGTCCGGTGAATTGGCCATCGAGCAGAATGCCGGTGGGTTTCTTCGGCTTTCTTGTTTTCCGGTCGATGTCAAGTTCGTCGACGGATGCCTCCACCGCGTGAATCCGCCAACCTTGAGCAATCCTTTCGGCCTGGCGCAACGCCACCGTCTTCAATCGTCGTTCCGCTTGACGCACCTGCAAAGCAACCGTCGATGCCGTGTTGGTTCCATAACGTTCTTCGGCGAAGCGATGCAATTGCTCGATCAACTCCGCTTCAATCACGGTCGGATCGGACTCGTCTTTGGCGTCGCTTTCGCCAAAGTATTCAAGTGCACCGTGCACCAAATCGCCAAACTGATTGGCCGCGAGTTCGAGCGCCGAATCGTCGAGCGGCCGCAACCGGAGCACGTACCGGAGATAGAACCGATATGGGCACGCCAGATACGCCGAGAACGCGGTAACACTCAAAGTCTCGATCGTCCGACCGGGCTGCGGCGGTGGAGGACGAAAATAATCCATGCGTTCGGTCTTACTTTGATCAAGGCTAGCAACCGAACTCGAATCAAGAACGACTTGTACGGACGGGCGATGCCCGGTCAGTAATCCACACACACGACGGGCTGCATCGTCCGCCGTCGCCGCCGCCAACAAGCGACTGGGCGGTGTCGGAGAACCGTCTGCGGAATGCGTGCCGACGAGAAAGCGGGTTTGTTCGCGACCACATAGCATCTGCTGCATCGCATGAACGTCGCGGGCGTACCGACGATCATTGATCCGCTGATTGAGCGACTTCTGCAACGACGACGGCAAAAACGGATCACCCGATGACGCTTCGGGCACGAACGGATGATTCAGCCCGCACAATACGAGCGCGGGTGCGTCATCGAGCACCAAGTCGAGCCAACCGAGGATTTCAATTTTGTCGGGCGCCGGCGTATCGGGCAAATTGATCTCGGCGATGCGTGCGGATAACAACTCGATCGCGGTGATCGAATCGACGGGTGTATCGAGAGGCACGCTGAGTTCCTCAAAACCATGCAGAGTTTGACACGCCGCTTCGATCGCTTTGGACGTGCGACTGGGCTCGCCGCACGTGCCCTTGGCGTCCTGCTCGTCGGCCTGAGGAAAAACACGCGTCAGCATCTCCGCAAGAACCTTGCTCCATTTGCGGATCGTTTGGCGTTTCTGGCTTAACGGCGTGAGCCACTCTTCGACGCAATCTCGAATTTCGCCGGCGAGCTTAGATTCAAACCTCACCGTCGGCAGCGGCTGATCGACGCTGCGGGGAAACGCTTCGGACATCAACTGGTCCAACGTCGTCAACCAATTCGGCTTCGATTTCTTCGAATCGTCTTCGCTAGCGGCGGCACGGAAATAATCCTCGATCATCGCGTAAACCGCCGCATGCCTGACCAAGGCCGCGAGGGATCGCCACGTACGCCGCTGTCGATAGGTGACGATCAAGTCGATCAGTCGACCGACCGATGTTTCCGATACGGTCCATCCGAGATGTCGATATGTGTCCACTTTTAACAAGCGGCACTGATTCTCGATCGGTTCGATTTGCGATTCATCCGTCACCCCGATCGTGATCGCATCGACGCTATAAGTTTCACCGAACTCAGCCAACACTTCGCTGACACAGTGAGACTGATCTTCGATGCCCGCGGCGGGAATCAATTGGTCATCACGGACGGGCAGGACGTGGTCTTTCCATTTCTCGGGAACGAGACATCCCAGCGAATCGAAATGATTTGCCATCTCATCGGGCGCGGCCACGAGTGACGTGACGGGCGTTTCGATTTGCGACAGCATCACCTTGACCATCTCGGGCAGATCCGAGGCGCCGATGAGGACGAGAGGGCGTAATGCGCGGCAGCGTTTGTCAGCGATTGCGTCGAGCGCCGCGGCGTTCGGATCGCAGCGTTCGGCGGCCTTGAGTTCGGCCAAATAATCGTGGTGAACCTGTAACAAAAACTCCCAGCGTCGTCGCTCAGAATGGTTTTCGACTTTGCCCGCCACATCGGAAAACGTCCAATTCTCCGCCGACGTCTTGGTCCACAACCTCCGCGCGGTCGTCGCCAGATCGAGCCAACCCGTGGTCGCGTCAGCCTCGGGAAGGCGGGGAACGAGCGTTTGCAAACTCGCCGGTTCGGAAGCGGCCAAGACACGAGCCCACGCGAGCGTCTGTTCAAAATCTGACGCCCATTCGGCGGGCCGACGATACAACAAACTCGGCAGCCGACCGACGAGATAAAACCGTGGCGGACGATATGCAGCCCCGGCGGCTTGGGCGGCCATCCGCAGCTTTTCTTGCAACCGCGTAACGGCCCGACTCGATGGCAAAACAACGTCGAGCGAGCTCAGATCGATCATCAGTGCCGACGCGTCACCCGCCGGCATTTCAACAGCATCCGCGTCGCCGGCTTCGTCGTCCGCATCGAGCTGATCGGCGAGTAGCGGCATCGCTTCAGCGTCACGATTCGTCGAATCGCATTGCCCAGCGTTTTCAATCAACCACTTCGTTGCGACTTGCAACAACGGCGTGTCCCAACCGCAGAAGATTCGTTGACACTGCGATCGGGTTTTCGCACGACGCCCGCGCCCGCCCGTCTTTGTTTTTGTGACCAATTGGAAACTCCCTCGCCCTGGTTACCAACACTGCCAATCCAACTGTCTCGCATCGGCCCCGGTGCCAACACTCAATCTCACATGTCGAGACACACCCACACGCTGCTTGGTTCAGCGTTGAACACGGGCGCCTCGCACGCCTTGCTTCCGATACTTATTCGGATTGTCGGCTTTGCCGGTGATCTCGTAAAGGAAACGGCTCGGCTGAGTCGGACGCGGCTTACCCCATTTGCGACGGGTCAACGCCAGCGACATCGTCAACGTTTCCTGGGCACGCGTGATCCCGACGTAGCACAACCGCCGCTCTTCGGCGATGTCTTCCTCGCGCCCACTCTTGACGCTGCGGCTGTGTGGCAGAAAACCGTCTTCCATCCCGACCATGTAAACGACCGGAAATTCGAGACCCTTGGCCGCGTGCATCGTTAACAGCCACACGGCGTTCTTCATCGCGAGCTTATCCTTCTCGCTGCCCATCTCACGTCCCGACAAAGCGATATCGCTCAGGAAACCGGACAGTTCTGGCTTTTCACTCTTGTCTTGGTAGGCGGCAATCGCGTTGGTGAATTCACCAATCGAGGCCATCCGAGCTTCGCGTTCATCGGGTTGATCGTACAACTTTGTGATCTCGTCCGCGTAGCCGGTTCGCTGCATCAACGTTTCCATCGCATCGACGAGTGAGTCATTCTCGGCTCGCGATTGGACGTCAGCACAAAGCTGACGGAGTTGTTCAATGCCGCGTTTTGCTGCCGGCGGTAAGTCTTCCGTGGCGGCGTTGTTTTGCATCACCTGCCAAATCGGAACGCCGCGCTGGACGGCGCGTTCGATCAACAGCTTCGTGGTCTTGTTGCTCAGCCCTCGCGCGGGCGTGTTGATCACTCGCAGCAACGAGATCTCATCGTCCGGCTGATCGATCCACTTTAAGTACGCGATCAAGTCTCGAACTTCACGGCGATCAAAAAACGATTGGCTACCGAGCATCACGTAGGGCACATCTGCTTTGCGAAGTTCGGTTTCGAACAACCGCGGTTGCTCGTTGGTGCGGAACAGAATCGCGATGTCGCGGGGTTGGACATGGACGTTGTCGATCAGGTGCCGGATCTCACGCACGACAACCTCGGCTTCCGTCGTTTCGTCTTTATGCTGGACGATTCGCGGACGTTTGCCCACCGGACGGTCGGGCTTGAGGATTTTGTCGTGCCGTTCGGTGTTAAACGCGATCAACCGATTAGCCATTTCGAGGATCGCGCCGGTGGAGCGATAGTTATCCTCGAGCCACACGATCTTGGCGTCCGGCCAGTCTTTCGAGAAGCTCAGAATGTGGGTCACGTCGGCACCGCGCCACGCGTAGATCGACTGATCATCGTCACCGACGACGCAAAAGTTACGGTGCTCTTTGGTCAGTGCTTGCGTGATCCGGTACTGGCTGCCGTTGGTGTCCTGATACTCATCCACCAAAACGTGATCGTACTTTGCCGCTTCGACCTCACGCACTTCCTCGTGCTGGGTGAGCAGGACCTCGGTGTGCAATAGGAGATCGTCGAAGTCCATCGCGCCACGTGCCCGCAATGCGTTCTGATAGCGACGGTATCCGGCGGCGGCAAAGTGTTCTTTGTCGGTGCTGGCATGACCGATGGCTTGGTCGGGCGTGATCGATTCGTTTTTCCACGAACCGATAATCGACAGCATGTCCGAAGGCTTCAAAGCCGTGTTGGGCAACCGCAACTCGCGGAGCACGGCACGGGCCAGCGATTCTTGATCGCTGCGATCGTAGATCGTGAACTTCTTTGGAAACCCGAGCACGTTGGCGTGTTCGCGAAGAATGCGGACACACTGGGAGTGGAACGTGCTGATCGTGGGTTTGGGTGGAGCAGGCTCACCTTTGCGGCGGCGTTTTTTGCCGTGGCCGAGCAATTCGCCCACGCGTTCCTGCATCTCACCGGCGGCTTTGTTGGTGAACGTCACCGCGAGAATCCGCTCCGGCGCGACGCCGTGCTTAATCAGGTTCGCAATGCGAAACGTCACCACACGGGTTTTTCCGGTTCCCGCACCGGCCAACACCAACAGCGGCCCCGACAATGTCTGGACCGCTTCGGCTTGCGGAGGGTTGAGCCCCTCAACGCTGAATCCATTCAATAGTAGATGCTCAGGCGACGTCGACGTTGATGCGACGACCTTCACGGTCGAAACGGACCTTGCCCGCGACCAGTGCGAACAGCGTGTAGTCATTACCCATTCCGACGCCCTTTCCGGGGTGGAATTTCGTGCCAACCTGGCGGACGAGAATGCTACCTGGTTGAACCGCTTCGCCACCGAAACGCTTCACTCCACGACGTTGTGCGTTGCTGTCGCGACCGTTGCGGCTACTGCCCTGACCCTTTTTGTGTGCCATTGTCTCTTCGCTTGCTAATCTCGAAACCGGCACCATGGCCGGTCGTTGAGTTGATGGGGGAAGCGTCACCCTAGAGCGACGCGTAGATGTTCGATGTGAGAGGGGAGAAAGTTACCGGAACACCCACCGGTAATCAAGCCGTTTATCGAGACCATATTTTTTCAGCACGTAGGATTGGTCCTCTTCGTTCTCATAGGCGGGGACCCCAAACCGCACGCGGTCGGAAATTTGGTCCATCGAATCGCCCGGACGGTAGAAATTCAGCATCAGAGCCTTTCGCCGATAGGGGGCGTCGACACCCTCCCCGTCCTGTTCAAAGGCGTTGGTCAGACCGAAAACATTGACGGAAAAGAAATCCAGCCGCGGATCGACATCGACCCAAGTGGCCACGCCCCAAACACCCGGCGCGTCCTCGTCTTTGGTTCGCGGGATTTTCACCCGTGAGATTTCGACGTTGTTATACAGCGGAGCCGTGATTTGCTCGCGAATCGCGATCCGATCGACCGCCGTCGGCAAAATCCGATCGACAAACTGTTTCCCCGATTCGTGGTCTTCGAGCACCATCATCGGGAACACCCGACGTGAGTTGTAGCTGACCGATTCAATCCTGCGGTAAATGGGTTGGTTCAGATCATCGGCCGCCGGACGCATGTCTCCACCGCGGTAACGCACCCGGTAAACCATGTACTGGACCAGTTTTCGCTGCATCCGGCCGTCCGGACGTGGGATATCGAGGTAAATCTGACGCAGCGGCTTGAAGGAAAATTCGAAGCTGTAGATTTCTCGGCGGAGGATCACCTGTTTGAGCATTTCCTGCAGCGTGCGGCTGCGGGGATCAAAATGCGGCTTGCCACCCTCGTGATTCCCAGTGTTTTCCCACTGAATCTCAGGGTGGGCGTCAATCATGGACTGCAGCGTCAGAGGTCCGTCGAAGGTCTCCTTCGGATCCGGAGCTGGTGGGATGACGGTGACCACACCGGGGGCAAACTGCGTCTGCACCTGACTCGACGCATCCGCGCGGGCCTCTTGGGCGGTGACGGTGGAATTCGAGAGTATCGAGGTCAGACCGATCGCCAGCGTGAGGGTGAGTGTCTTCACGCGGATGAGGCGTCCAAATCGAAGACGATTTGGACATTCGTTGCCAGATATTTGCATGGGTTTCGTCAAGAATAGCGTTCGAGTGAGTTGTCGACCGGAAGCGAGGACACATTCGTATGAGACGCATAGCCTGACAAAACGGATCGGGAGGCTCGCGGCGACACCTCCCGTACCACCGACGAAACGGTCTTATCGTCGTTTCACGTCACTCGGCGAAAGCACCTCTGCGGTCGACGCCACCGATTCTACTTCGTCAGTTGAATCGACGAGTGATAAATCGCGTTTTTCACCGGTTTTCGTGGTATCAGAATCGTTTTGGGCCGTCTGGCTCGCTCGGTCGAGCAATCGCATCGAGGCGGCGAGCTGAATATCCGATCCCGCCAGCCGCGGAACACTCTCGCCATCCATCGTCCACGTGGCCAAAACGCGGTTTCGGGTGTTGTCGCTGATGTGCAGCATAATCCACTGGATCGGAACCCCTTCAACGCGCCCCCCTGCGACCACCCGCAGCAACCGCAAGCCGCCGTCCGTCATCCCCTCGTGGCTCTCGATCAGTTCGCCAAAGCGATTGCCGAGGGTCTTGCGGACGTCATTCTCAAACGCCGCGAGTGTCCACTGCTGGCCTTCGGGCAATCGGGGCAACGGCCGCAAATTCAACTGAGCGATCGACTCATCATTTTCGATCATCCGCAGGACCGACTCACCGGGGACGTCCTGCATCATCCGCCAACGGCGGTCCATCAAACCTTCCACACCCACGTGTTTGCTTGAAATGGCGACGAGCAAGCGTTCCGGTGGTGGCGGCTCGTCGAATGCAATCTCGGCCGGGGTGACGGGCAGCAATTGCACGCGGGCAAGCGGCTTACGAACCATGCGAACCGTCGCGGTGACGTCAAATCCGGGTGCCGCTTTGCCGATTTCCCGTGTTTCGTGGATCGCAACGGCCGCCCATGACACGACACCGGCTTTGCGATCGAGCGTCAGTTTTCCGATCACCTGCAGTCGGGTAGGCACGCCCGACACCGAGCCGTCGATCTTGCCACGCATTTGCAGCTTCGCTTCTGACGCATCCGCTGAAACCAATTCGATCTCGACGTCGTTTTGCGCGACCGCGGAAAGATTGAAGAACGAAGCGATGTCTCGCGATGGAATGGGGGTCTTCTCGCCGATCCGCATCATCTGCTGAGGCACCAGGCGGTCGACGGCGACGCTGGAGATCGGAGCCCGGAGCAAATCGATTTCGCTGTGCGTCAAGTAATCGCTGTCGGAATAAATCGTCTCGGGTAATTGGTCACGCCGTGCGATCACGTCAGCGACGTTACCTCGCAGCTCTGTTTTCTGGTCCGTGCGGCTTAAGCGGCTAGTTTCGACCGCATCGTGAAAATGCCGCTCGACGGCAATCACCTCGGATTCTTTGGTCGCCCCCTCGGGACGAAGAAAGCGTTCTTCGTAGTCGAGATTCAGATCCGCCGTGATCGGCAGCATCTTTTTCTTGCCATCCGGTAACAGCGGGTCTTCCACCAGGACCACGTTCCCTTTGACATCCATCTGCATCCGCACGCGGAAGAGGTCGTGGTCGTTGGAAATCGCCAGCCGTGTTTCCCCGGTCCCGGCGGCATTGGCCGGAGTCGCCGGCAGCAGCCCGCCGGCGGCACACGCGCCGGCGATCACCGACGTCAAAAATCCTCGTCGAGAGGCCGCAGCACTTGGGACCGGGTCGGTTGCGGTTTGGGTGACCGCCCCCCCGCTAACGAGAGTTCGACGGACTAGGCTTTCACTCACCGGGCGATGGCTCATAGGGACAAACTCAAACTTCGAAAAAGCGAATCGAAACACCTTCAAAAACGGCAAAAGAATGCCGCTCCTCCGTCAGAATCGGCAGGAACCCGTCAAGCGATTGAATGGTTGTCCGGGAATTGCCCATATTCTCGTTTTGAGACGGCTAAAGTTGCAAAGTGATTGTAAAAGTGACAATTCCGCATTCATGAACAGGACACTTGGTCGCGATTCAGAAATATTTCTTGGACCGAAAACTCCGCAATTTACGGGACACTTCCGAAGTCAAGACTTGATAATTTGGCGGTATTGTTCTTTTTGGCCTGAAATTTTCACTAGTGGTTCCCGTCCAATTGGGTGCCGCCAGAAGGGGCAATCGTTTGGGGACCAGAAAGATGACTCTGCCAATCAAGCTGCAAGACGAAACGAACGTCGTCCGTTTCCGACCAGGTAATTCAGGTAAGCAGGAATCTTTGGAACCAACGATTTTCGGGAAATTTGAGCATTTCGCTGAACTCTCCCGCCACTTCAACGGTCACCATGAAGACAGAGATCCCCGTCAACGTCGAGAATTTCGGGCACGCAACAAAGGTAGCGTGTCGGGGTTAGATCAAGACAGGATCCGATTTCGCGCGGCATGGAGCCGCACGAAAACACTTGACTCGTTTGGTAGACTTTCGGCCATCGATTGGCCGTCATTTTGCCTGTGAGTCAGCACCCTAAATCGCCTTATGGATTAGGCGATCCCCGGGCAAATCAGATTATCGTGTCGGCGACCCGCCGGGGTTGCAAGGAAAATCGGACACGCACGATCACGCACTGGGAACTAGAGACAATGCATACCAGCTATCGTCACGTCGGATTGATCGAACTACGCGACCAACTCACTCGATTCGCACCTCGTAACAAGAAAATCGAACAAGGACTGCTGGCAGAAAAACTGCTCAGCGAACTCGTACCCGATCGCGATTACGTGATCGACTACGTTTGCTTCCGGATCACGAACTACCGCCCCGAATCGAAGCTACGTCAAACGATTCGATCGGAGGACTTGCAGCATGACCTGCGTCTTTTGATCGAGGACCTCGCTGATTCGGCAGATATCGATTCCCAATCCGCTGGAGAGCGGGTTCATACGGTGAACGATCTGGCGAAGCAATTCCGGGTCTCCACGAAAACAATCAGTCGCTGGCGCGAAGCCGGTCTGGTCAGCCGCAAATTTCTGTTCGGCAAACGCAAACGCGTTGGATTCCTGCACAGCAGCGTGGAGCGATTTATCGCGGCCAACCGTGACAAAGTCCGTCGTGGCGAACGGTTTAGCCAGCTCAGCAGCGACGAGAAGACGGAAATGATCGAACGGGCTCGGCAATTGGCCGAGGGCGGCGCGAGTCTCTCTGAAGTGACGGTGCAATTGGCCCAGCAAATGAGCCGTTCACCTGAAACGATCCGCTACACGCTGAAGAACTTCGACGCCCAGAATCAAAAACTGGCCATTTTCCCGCATCACCGCGAATCGTTGACCGAAGAGGACAAACGCGTCGTCGCTCAGTTGCATTCGCACGGTGCCACGATTCCTCAGTTATGCAAACGTTTCAAACGGACCCGTTCGAGCATTCGCCGCATCCTCGACGAAGTGCGGATGCAACAATTGGCCGAACTGCCGCTCGATCACATCTACAACGAAGACTTCGAGGACGTCAGTCGCGAAGCGGAATATCTTGCCGAAATGCCGGAAGCCTCGGCTGCTCGCAAAGTACGTCCGCCCGCGGATCTGCCTAGCTACCTCGCCGCACTTTACGACGTGGCGTTGTTGACCCGCGAACAGGAAGGTCATTTGTTCCGCAAAATGAATTACCTCAAGCATCGTGCCGGGGTGTTGCGTGACGAACTGATCGCCAGCGGCCAAAGCAACAGCGAAACGATGGACAAAATCCAATCGCTGTACGAAGACGCTGTGCGGGTGAAGAACAAAATCGTCCAAGCGAACCTGCGATTGGTGGTTTCGATCGCCAAACGTCACGTTGCCAGCACCGAAGATTTCTTCTCGCTGATCAGCGACGGGAACATGTCGTTGATCCGCGCGGTCGAGAAGTTCGACTACTCGCGTGGCAACAAGTTCAGCACGTACGCCACGTGGGCGATCATGAAGAACTTCGCACGCACGATTCCGAAGGAATTCCGTCATCGCGACCGCTTCCGCACCAGTGGCGAAGAAGTGTTTGTCGGTCATCAAGACGAACGTCTCGACCCATACACCGAAGAAACCGTGCAGCGTCAGCGTCAACGCGAACTGGCCCGGATCCTCGATCGTTTGGATGAACGCGAGCAAAAGATCATCTCGGCTCGCTTCGGTCTGCAACGCGGTGCTGAACCGCTGACGCTTAAAGAGGTCGGAGCGGAGATGGGCGTCACAAAAGAACGCGTCCGTCAACTCGAAGCTCGCGCCCTCAGCAAACTGCGAGACGCAGCGCGAGAAGCGAAAATCGATGTCGAATTGGGAGCCGGTTGATACGTGAACACAGAGGGAGGTTTGGGGAGCGTGACCGCCGAATGAGGCGTCAACCACCGAATCCACTCAGACTGCGTAAACTACGTCATTAACGCGATCAAACTCGCATATTGAGCCAGCAAATTAGGGCAGTCGGCATCTTCAAGAAGCCGGCTGCCTTTTTCCATTTCTGTCTTGGTGCCATCGGGGTGATCTGCTAATTTCCGTTTCCTCGCCGGGGGACACCAGGATGGTTTCCGAAACCGACGAAAAAAACTTCATTGCACCGGAAGGGAGTCCGACGTGGAACAAATCAAACAAGCGACCAAAACCGCACACATCCGCTGGATGATCCGTCGTGATATGCCCGACGTGTTGGGCATCGAAAGTGATTGTTTCGAATTCTCGTGGACCGAAGACGACTTCATCCGCTGCCTTCGCCAACGCAATTGCATCGGCATGGTGGCAGAGTGCGATGATCGCGTCGTCGGCTTCATGATCTATGAATTGCACAAGAACCGACTGCACATCCTCAACTTTGCAGTTCACAGTGCCTACCGTCGTCAAGGCATTGGCAACGTGATGATGCAAAAACTGCTCGGCAAACTCTCCTTGGAACGCCGCAATCGCATCATGCTTGAAGTGCGGGAAACCAACTTGGAAGCACAACTGTTCTTTAAGAACCTCGGCTTCAAAGCCATCTCGGTCCTGCGTGACTTCTACGACGACGCCACCGAAGACGCTTACCTGATGCAGTTCCGCTATCAACCCACCGCCGAAGAACTCGCTCAACCTCACAACCGCATCACGCGGATGGCCGGCTAGGCATCTGCCGCTTCCGGTTGCCGATATCGCGACGCTTGGGAGAAACCCCCGAGCCGCCTCGACTGAATCATTGCCCTCCGCCAACCTGATTGTTGGCGGAGGGTGATTCATTTAGCAGCAGCGACACGGACAGCCGTCGCACCGCTGGACCAACGACCGCGAAACGGGCGGATCAACCTCGTGAGCAAGACTCGCAGACCGAACCGGTGATAATTTCATTTCACCCGGTCAAAAAAGCCCATCCGTAGCGGCAAAGCACTTAAACTGTCGGCGATAACTGACTTCGTCCGACCCCCAGAGAGGCTTCTGTCCATGATTCGCACGCTGTGTATTGCATTCTTTTCGGCCGCATACTGCTTCGCTTCAGCGTCCAGCTCGTACGGGCAAATCGTCGACGTTTGGTTCGGGACCTCGACGCCCCGTGGAGGCGAGAGCCGAGGAATCTATCACTCGACCTTCGACATCAAGACAGGAAAACTGACTCGCTCCTCGCTCGCTGCTGAAATCCAAAATCCCGGATTCATCGCGATCCATCCAGACGGCAAGACGCTCTACGCAACCGGGGCTCCGGCGAACCAAGCGGCTTCGGCGGGCGATTCCGTTTCGGCATTTCGGGTCACCGGTGAGGTCGGCAAAAAGAAACTCGAGTACCTCGGATCGGCCGCGACCGGTGATGGCGGTGCCGCCCACGTCGCGACGGACCGCGCCGGGAAGGTGCTGTTCTCGGCTCAGTACGGCGGCGGGTCGACGTCGCTGTACGATCTCGCAGACGACGGCTCGATCATTGGTCTGACCGAAGTCAAAGAACACTCCGAGTTGTTGCCCAAAGCGGTTTCGGGGGTGGTGGGCAATCGGCAAGATGCCCCGCACGCTCACTGGACCGGAACGTCGCCTGACGATCGATTTGTGTTTGTCCCCGATCTCGGCATGGACCGCGTGGTCATCTGGAAACTCGACGCCGACAAACCTTCGCTAACGCATCACGGTTTCGGCATCTGTCCGCCAGGTGGTGGTCCCCGGCATATGAAGTTCAGCCCTGACGGATCGCGAATCTATGTGCTCAATGAACTCGCCCTCTCGGTCACCGTTTTTGACTACGACGCCGAGGCAGGCACGATGACTCCCGGACAAACCATCCCCACGCTGTCAGAAGAGACCAAAGCAAAAGAAACATTCAACAGTGCTTCCGAAATCCGCGTTCACCCCAGCGGTCGATTCATTTTCACGGCGAACCGCGGTAATGACAGCATCAGCGCGTTCCGCGTGGACGATTCCGGCCAATTGTCGCTGACGGAAGTCGAACCGATTCGAGGCGGTTGGCCTCGCAATTTCGGCATGGATCCGACCGGCCGATGGTTGATCGTTGCCGGTCAAGAGAGTAACACCGCGACGGTATTTTCGATCGACCAAGAGTCCGGCGAGCTGATGTTTGTCCGGGAGACGCAAGACGTCCCGACACCGATCTGTGTGCTTTTTGGGACGCCGGAATAAACCGCTAGCAATTAGCCGCGAGGCGTCACGATTGCCGGCGAGAACTAACAGAGCCTCGATCAATCGTCGGCTTAGCGATCCGAGGTGGACGCTTCATCTTGGAACCAACTCGCGTACATCATGTAGTTGTTGGCGATCTTCTCGATCATCTCTTTTGCCTGTTCAGGATCCACATCCTTGATCCTCCGAGCGGGCGTGCCGGCGTACAGGCTTCCTGGTTCGACAACGGTTCCTTGCAAGACAACCGAACCGGCACCGATAATCGATCCCTCACCGATGTGCGCGTGATCGAGGATCACGGAGTTGATACCGATCAAGCAATTTTGATCGATCTTGGCACCGTGCACACACACGTTGTGTCCGATCGAAACGTTGTCTGCGATCTCGATCACGGATTTTTGGTAGAGCGTATGCAGCACCGCGCCGTCTTGGATGTTGACCTTGTTTCCGATCCGGATTGAGTTCACATCACCTCGAATCACGGTACTGAACCAAGCCGAACAATCGTCACCCATGATGACGTCGCCGACCACGACTGCGTTTTCAGCAAAGAAGCAGTTCTCTCCGAATTGAGGTGTGAATCCGCGAACGGGTCTAATAATCGGCATCGGGTTACTCGTGGTCTAACTTCAGGGCGGCAAACAACTGCCGTGCGCCAGCGGCGGGGGGCATTTCCCCCACGAGCACACGGCTTTCGACATCATCGCATATTTCTTGCACACCGGGATGGGTGTGCAACGTTTGACGCAATCGATCTTCCACGATCGACCACAACCAGCGCAGGTTCTGTTGTCTGCGGCGGTGTTCAAACTTTTTGGATTGTTTACTCGACTCACAGCGTTTCGTGATCGCATCCCAAACGTCATCAACGCCTTCTTGATGAAGTGCACTGCAAGTCAAAATCGCCGGTGCCGCGTCGCTGGCGTGTCCGGAAATCGAATCGAGTGCGTTGTGGTACTGCTGAGCGGCGAGCAAGGCGGGCTTCCGATTCGCACCGTCGGCTTTGTTGACGGCAATCACATCGACGAGTTCGAGCAAGCCTCGTTTGATGCCTTGAAGTTCATCACCCGCACCGGGCAACATCAACGCCAGAAAGCAGTCAGTCATCTCGGCAACCATCGTTTCACTTTGGCCCACCCCCACCGTCTCGACGAGGATCACGTCGTATCCCGCGGCTTCGGCGACCAGCATGATCTCGCGGGTTTTATTCGCGACACCGCCAAGCGTTCCCGCCGACGGAGAAGGACGAATGAACGCGTTGTCCTCCGCGGCGAGTTTCGCCATGCGGGTTTTGTCACCGAGGATACTGCCACCGGTCACCCCACTCGACGGATCGACCGCAAGGACCGCGACCCGGAGCCCTTTGGCCACTAGCAGCAACCCGAGGGCTTCGATGAACGTGCTTTTACCGGCACCTGGCGCACCGGTAATCCCGATCCGCAATCCGCCACCGGTAAATGGCATCAGCCGTGTGAGCAACTCTTCGGCAATCGGTATATGTCGCTGGCTGCTCGATTCAACCAGAGTGAACGCCCGCGCGAGCATCGACACGTTTTGACCGCGAACTCCGTCAAAATAATCATCAGCAGTCAGCACACGGCGAGGACTCATGCGGGGGTTTCGTCCTCGAGTTTGATATCCAGTTCGAGTTCCTCTGCCAATCGTTTCAACAACGCCGCGGCGGCTTCACTGATCACGGTGCCGGGACCGAACACGGCGGCAGCTCCCGCGTCATACAACGCTTGATAATCTTGAGGCGGGATCACGCCACCGGCGACGACCATGATGTCATCCCGTTCGAGCTTGGCCAACTCGTCACGCAATTGCGGGACGAGCGTTAAGTGGCCCGCGGCGAGCGAACTGACTCCAACGATGTGCACGTCGTTTTCAACCGCTTGTTTTGCGGTTTCAGCAGGCGTGCGGAACAAGGAACCGATGTCAACGTCGAAACCGAGATCGGCGAACGCTGACGCGATCACTTTTTGGCCACGGTCGTGTCCGTCTTGTCCCATTTTAGCAACGAGGATTCGTGGACGACGCCCTTCGGCTTTCTCGAACGCGGTAACCAAACGTTGCACCTTTTGAACGGACGCGTTTCCTTCGGTTTCGCTCGCGTACACGCCGCGAACGGCTTGGACGGGCGCTTCGTATCGCCCGTACGCGGATTCAAGTGCTTCACTCATTTCGCCAACCGTCGCTTTCGCCCGAGCCGCTGCGACCGCGATCTCGAGCAGGTTCATGGAGGAATCCGTTGCCGCGGCACGCAAGTCGGCGAGCCGTTGATCGACTTCGCTCTGGTCACGGTCTTCCCGCAACTTTTTCAAGCTCGCAATCTGTGCCTCTCGCACCGCGGTGTTATCAACCGAGAGCACCTTCAAGTCGTCTTCTTTGGCGAGACGGTATTTGTTCATTCCGATCACGGTCTGCTGGCCCGAATCGATCCGAGCTTGCGTGCGTGCAGCCGCTTCTTCGATCCGCATTTTTGGAATGCCAGCTTGGATAGCCTTGGTCATCCCGCCAGCCGCTTCGACTTCGGCGAGGTGCTCCCATGCCCGCTGCGCGAGATCATGTGTGAGCTTCTCGACGTAATAGCTGCCCGCCCAAGCGTCGACGACGTCACACGTGTCCGTTTCTTGTTGCAAGAACAACTGCGTATTGCGAGCAATCCGGGCAGAGAAATCGGTCGGCAGCGCGATCGCTTCGTCGAGTGCGTTAGTGTGCAACGATTGCGTGTGACCGTGCGTTGCCGCCATGGCTTCGACGCAAGTGCGAACCACGTTGTTGTAGACGTCTTGAGCGACGAGGCTCCAACCGCTCGTTTGGCTGTGCGTCCGCAATGAGAGGCTCTTCTGCTGTTTCGGGTTGAACTGTTTGATCAGCTTGGCCCAAATCATCCGAGCCGCACGCAGTTTCGCGACCTCCATGTAATAGTTCATACCGATGCCCCAGAAGAACGACAATCGGGGGCAAAACGCATCGACATTGAGGTTCGCCTTGATCCCCGTTCGCACGTATTCCAATCCGTCGGCGAGCGTGTAGGCGAGTTCCAAGTCGGCGGTCGCACCGGCTTCCTGCATGTGGTAACCGCTGATACTGATGCTATTGAATCGCGGCATCAATCGGCTGGTGTAGTCAAAAATATCCGCGATGATCCGAATACTCGGCTCGGGCGGATAGATATAGGTGTTGCGTACCATGAACTCTTTCAGAATATCATTCTGAATCGTTCCCGAAAGCTTCTCCGGTGCAACGCCTTGCTCCTCGGCGGCGACGATGTACAACGCCATCACGGGCAGAACGGCGCCGTTCATGGTCATCGAGACGCTCATTTCGTCGAGCGGGATGCCGTCGAACAATGTCCGCATGTCGTAGATACTGTCGATCGCGACTCCCGCCATTCCGACATCACCGGCGACGCGGGGGTGATCGGAATCGTAACCACGGTGCGTCGCCAGATCGAATGCGATCGACAACCCTTTTTGACCGGCGGAGAGGTTCCGGCGATAGAACGCGTTGGATTCCTTCGCGGTCGAAAATCCGGCGTACTGCCGAACCGTCCACGGACGCATCACATACATCGTCGGATAGGGGCCACGCAGAAAAGGTGCGAACCCGGGCATCGTTTCGAGGTGGTCGACGCCCTCCAGATCGGACGAATTGTACAAACCTTTGATCGGAATTTGCTCGTTTGTTTTCCAATCGAGACGAGTCGGATCACCGCCGATGGCGTCGACCCAACGTTCCGCTGCGGATGAATCAGCCGCCGCGTCGGATTGCAGCGGGACGTCAGCGAAGTTTGGCAGTTTGGTAGCGTTGGTCGTATTCATGATCACAGAACCCCTTCTTGTGCAAGTAACTCGCGGAGCGTGCCGAGCACGTCGCACTTCATAAAGATAAATCGGTCGACACCGGCTTCTCGCCATGTCTCTTCGTTAGCACCGGGGAATCCGGCGAGAATGACCGTACGCGCGCCGGCGGCCTTGAGAGCCTGGGCGACTGGAGCGGCCTTGTCAGCGTAAAGTTTGTCCGACGAACAGATCACGGCGATGTTCGCTTCACTGGCCTTGAACGCCGCTGCCGCAGCAGCTTCGTCGGCACACGATTCACTCGCGATCGTGTCGAATCCGCCCGCCTCGAAAAAGTTCTTGGAGAACGTGGCTCGTGCGGTGAAGTGAGCAACCGGACCGATATTGGCTAGGAATATCCGAGGTCGATGACCGGTTTTTTCCATCCATCGATCACTCGCGTCACGAAGCTCTTCAAAAGGCTGTGCAAACGCATGTGGTTCGATCGGAGGGATCGTCGTGGCCTCTTCCTCAAAGCCGAGAGCATCAGCGATCTGAGAAATCGTGGCTCCCATTGCGGCCGCTTCGAATGCCATTTCAACCCGCGAAGAAATCCCCGCGAGCTGTTCAAGGGCGACGCCGGATTTATCTCGGGCGGCCAACCGAGTCGCCGACTCGCTGCGGAGAGCATCGAGGTCTGGCGGAACGCTTTCGACGCGTTGTTCGGTCAGGTTTGGAAATTCACTCACGCCGGTGATGCCTTCTTTGCGAGTGGCAATGTCTTTGGCCCTCGGTGCGTAGGCGGTATCGAGTTGATTGCGAATCAGATCACTCATCAAGGCCGCTAACATGCCACCTTTGCGTTCGATCTCCTGGAAGACCTCCCATCCTTTTTCCGCAACATCACGAGTGAGTTTTTCAAGGAACCAACTGCCACCAGCCGGGTCGAGCACGCGGTGCAGGTGGGACTCTTCTTGCAAGACCAACACGGTATTACGTGCGATCCGGCGGCTGAAGTCGTCCGGTAGCCGTGAAGCGTGATCGAACGGCAGCGACGTAACACTGTCTACACCACCAACAATCGCCGCAAACATGCTGACGCTGTTTCGCAACAAGTTCACATACGGGTCCCGCTGAGTCATGACGCGGTTACTCGTCCGGGCGTGAATACGCATGCCGACGGGTGAACAACCGGATGCCTCCAGAACGCGTGACCAGAGCATGCGTGCCGCTCGGATCTTGGCGATCGCCAGGAAGTGGTGTGTTCCCAAACTCATTCGAAAATAGATTTGCCGGGCGGCGTCTTCAGTCGACATGCCCGCTGCCACCATCGCACGCAAATATTCCACCGCCGTCGCCATCGCCATCGCGATGTCTTGTGCCGCGGTGGCTCCCGAATCGTGGTAAGGCGAAGTATCGACAACGACGCTGGTGACGTTGGGGAAATTTTCGCTGGTCCAGGCGGCCAAAGCGGCCATGTCTTCGAGTGCTCTCTCCGGTGCAACGGGAAGTTCTCCGTCGCGGGCGAGCGTCGCCAACGGGTCGGCGTTGAACGCGCCGCGTGCTTTTTCGGTGGCGATACCACGTTTTTTCCAAACGGCCGCAAGCGTGGCGGCGGCGGGCAGGAACGCCGCACCGGCATCGATCGCAACGTCGAGCAGATCGAGATGAACGCCCGCCAACGTCGCGTCGAGATCTTCAACGCCGCCGACCATCACACCGTCGTCGCCACCGAGGTGGGCGTACTGCGGATCATCGACACCGAAGCCGTTTCGTGCAGCCCGATCCAATCGCAAAACCAGCGAAGTCACGCCACCTTCGAGGTCACCAATGATCGATTTGTTGGCGGCTTTGATATCCGGGTGGGCGTGTTCTTGACGCAGGTCCACGCCACACATGACTTTGCCCTGCGGATGCGGACCTCGCAGGAAGGGAGCGAAACCGGGCATCCCCGCGGCGTCCTCACCGAGATCATCACGCAACGTATACACGGGCTGAATGTCGATGCCCTCGTACGTATGCGAAACAAGTTTTCGCTCGAACGGCGCCCCTTTCAGGTCCTCCTCGACTGTCGCCCGCCAGGTGTCGTAATCAACAGGCGGAAAATCATCCGCGATTGTGAGTTCGGGTATCGTTGACATGCTTTCGTCTCTTGTGGTGATTGCTTATGACAGCGGCTAATCGTTGATACTGCCAAATGACGCGCCGCTTCAACTGTTTACTGGGGTGGTTGGCACAACTCGGTCAATACGCCGCAGCTACTCTTGGGATGAATGAAGGCGATCTTCATGTGGTGGGCTCCGGGGCGCGGTGTTTCGTCGATCATCCGCAGCCCTTCAGCTTGCAATTCGGCGATACGTGCGGGAAGGTCATCCACGGTGAACGCCATGTGATGCATTCCTTCACCACGTTTCTCGATAAACTTCGCGATCGGACTTTCCGGATCAGTCGGTTCGAGCAATTCCAAACGAACGTCGTTGATCTTATAAAACGCGACGCGAACCTTTTGACTGGGGACTTCTTCGACGCCTTCAAACTCGGCGCCGAGCGTGTCGGCGTAAAAGGCTTTTTGGTCGTCGAGTGAACGAACTGCGATTCCGATGTGATTAAGAGATTGAACCGGTTTCATTGCCTTTTCCTTTTCGGCGGTGATAAGAGGCGTCTTGTGAGCATTTGCATCAGTGAAGATGGGCCCATTCTGCGGCGTGATCTCTCGATGTAAAGCGAATGCGTCAAAGTGAAGCACTCATTCGCTCGCATAACGACTTCCCAGCAACTTGGTTTCGTCGCACCTTCCGTGAAAGAGAACAAACCAAAAGCAACACTTAACGCGTCGCTATGCTTTCACTCAGCCTAGCAGACCGGATTCGCGTGTTGGGTGGCGAACGGAGTCGCCGATCGCTCGCGTTTCGATGACGAGGATTCGCAATTGGCATCCAATTTCACCTCGCCGCTGCGAGACTCGCTCGATAACGCTGGGCGGAGAGTTTATCCGCAAATGGCTGGAGATATCCGACGCTCCTTGCACGCAAAAGCGTTCTTGTCCTAAGCTGCACGTCCCAAACACGACACCCACCGTATCCTCGATAAACGAATTGTATGTCCGCCGAGCTGTCCGACTCCTGTCTGAAAATTGCCACCTCCGCCAAAGCCGCATCGCGGGAGCTCGCCTCCCTCGACACGACGATCAAAGACCGCTGGCTGCTCGAATCGGCGGACGCCTTGATTGAGGCGACCGACGAGATCATCGCTGCCAACGAACAGGATCTCGCAGCTGCGTCGGGCTACGGGCTGAGCGATGCGAGCATCGATCGGCTCCGACTCGATGCCGGGCGGATTGAGGGCATTGCGACCGGTCTGCGAGAAATTGCCGCTTTGAAAGATCCGATTGGCGAGGTGCTCGAAGGTTTCACCCGGCCGGGTGGGATGCGAATCGAAAAACGCCGCGTGCCCTTGGGTGTGGTGTTTTTCATCTACGAAAGTCGCCCCAACGTGACCGCCGATGCCGCGGGCATCTGCGTCAAGAGCGGCAATGCTGTCATTTTGCGTGGCGGCAAAGAGGCCATGCACAGCAGCCGCGCGATCGTCGACATCCTCGGCCGGGTCGCGGCGAAGGTCGGAGTCCCCGAAAACGCCGTCCAACTGGTGGGCACGACCGACCGGGCCGCGGTGGGCCATTTCCTCAAGATGCACGAACAAATCGATGTCACCATTCCACGCGGGGGCGAAGGTCTGATCCGCCGGGTTGCCGCGGAGGCGACGATGCCGGTGATCAAGCACTACGACGGCAACTGCCACGTTTATGTCGACGCCAGCGCCGACGTCGACATGGCCGTCAACGTCATTGAAAACTCGAAATGCCAACGTTTGGGCGTCTGCAACGCGTGTGAATCGCTGTTGATCCATGAGCAAATCATGGCCGACGCCCTCCCCGCGATCGCCGAGCGGCTGGCGTCGCGAGGGATCGAAATGCGTGTCGACAAACGGGCCGCTGCCCATGTCCCGGGCGGCGTGCCGGCGACCGAAGAGGACTTTGGGACCGAATATCTCGGCCCCACCATCAGCATCGCGGTCGTCGATTCGCTGGAAGAAGCCGCGGATCACATCGCCCGTTACGGGTCCGGTCACACCGAAGCGATCATCACCAACGACCTGGCCGCGGCCGAACGATTCACGGATTTAGTCGATAGTGCCGCCGTCATGGTCAACGCCAGTACCCGCTTTAACGACGGCGGAATGTTCGGATTGGGGGCCGAAATCGGGATTTCCACCGATAAGTTCCACGCTCGTGGTCCATGCGGGTTGCGAGAATTGACCAGCTACAAGTACATCGTACGTGGGAACGGTCATCTGCGAAGCTGAGATTTTTTATGTCCGACGAATCACTAAGCCAAAACCAAGTCGAAAATCTGCTCAAAGCAATGGAAACGGCCAATTTGGACGACGAGGCCGCCGATTCGCAAACCACCCCCTCGGACGGTGAACCTGCGGCGGCCGATCCTTCGTCGGAAGAAAGCTCATCCCAAACGGCCGCCAAACCGACTGACGATCGCGGCCCCATGATTTCGGGCACCAAAGCGCGAGGCCCGGAAAGCAAGCCGTATTCGCCTGGCGTTCTGCCGGGCGCCCGCATCACCGCCTACGACTTCAAACGTCCCGAGCGGGTTGGAAAAGACCAGATGCGGGCGATGCAATCCCTGCACGAATCGATCGCCCGTAATTTTGGAGCTTCGATTTCGGGGCTGTTGCGGACGATGCTCGAAGTCAAATTGATCAGCGTGGATCAGTTGACGTATAGCGAATTCGTTTTTTCGCTCGACAACCCCAGCTGCTTCAACATCATCAAACCGACGCCCCTCGAGGGCCACTGGGTGCTCGACATTGCCCCTTCGCTCGCGTTCGCCATCATTGACCGGATGCTCGGCGGCGATCCCGTCCCCGGCGAAACCATTCGCCGACCGCTCACCGAAATCGAGACCCGGCTGATGTGCCGCGTTGTTGATCTGTTTTTGGAACAGATCGTCCCGGCTTGGGAAAATGTGATCAAACTCGAACCCACGATTGAAACCACGGAAAGCAACCCACAACTGGCGCAAATCGTCCCACCCAATGAAGTTGCGATCCTGATCGGGTTTGAAGTCCTGCTCGGCAAGATCCGGGGCATGATGAATCTGTGCATCCCGTTTAACACGATTGAAAAGCACAACGCGAAACTCTCTCGCAACGGTTGGGTCGGCTATGGCAAAGGCAAACCGACCGAGACCACACGTCGCAAGATCACCGACAGCATCGATACCGCATCGGTCGACGTCGTCGTCACGCTCGCCCGCAGCCGAATCAAGACCAGCGACCTGCTCGATCTGTCGGTGGGCGACATCATCACCACAGAACAGGAAGTCAACCAGGCGCTCGAATTGGCGATCCAAGATGTCCCGAAATTCAATGCCTCCGCAGGCGCGTACAAAGGCAAGAAAGCCGTTCAAATTCAGTCGATGATTGAAACCAAACGACGAATCGAAGAACCGGAGATCGACGAGAACGCGGCTCCCGAATCGACAGCCCAAGAACCGACCGATGCGGAGATCGCGTTGGCCAATGCGGAAAAGCTGTTGGCGGAAGCCGAAAAACCCTAGCGGGTAGGCGCGGCGGGCAGTTTTTCTCGCGATTCATCTTGCGAGATGACACGCAAAATTCTTATAGCTGCTGCAACGGATGGCGACAGGCACGCATGCTCGTCACCGGCAATTTGACGCCGTTCCTCTTGCTCCCAAAACACACCATGCGACGCAATCCACCCCTATTCGCATCCGCCCCTGCGGCCACTCCGGGCGGGGTCCGAACGACTGCGATCATCGCCATCGCGACCATCGCCATGTTGATTTCAACGGAGTCGATTTTTGCCCAGGGGATGGCATTGCCACCGAGTTCGGTTTCCCGATCCCAGCCGCCGTCGACGCAGCCCCAAGGCGGACAAGGCGGCTTCATGCCCCGCGCCGCCGACACGCCACCGAGCCTCCAAGCCGTCCCCAACCAAAATACTGGAGTGGGCGGTCCCGGTGGACAACTCAGCTCGGGAGGACAATTGCCTCGCGGCGCCGGTCAAGAACACCGCGTCTACGATTTGCGTTCCTACACCGGCTACCTCACCTCCCACGATCGGCCCCACCAAGCCGTCGTGGACTGGATCGTTCGCGAAACAGGCACCGACGTCTGGCACACCGAACCGTTCGGGTTCATGAGCGCCGACCGCGATGAATTGACGGTCTACCATACCAACGAAATGCACCAAGTCATCGCAGGAATCGTCGACCGTTTTGTCGCCGGCGACAAAGACCCACAAGTGATGAACCTCAAAGTCATGACCGTCGGCAACCCGAACTGGCGGTCCCGCGCCCACGCGTTGATGCAGCACGTCAACGTGCAGTCGCCGGGCATTCAAGCTTGGTTGCTCACCAAAGAAAACGCCGCCCTCGTGATGAACCTGCTGCGTCAACGGACCGACGTCAGGCAAGTGCAGGCCGTTGACTTGATCATGTACAACGGACAAACCGAAAAACTCGCCAGCACCCGGGGACGCAATTACGTCATCAACGTGAAACCATCACCCGCCGGATGGCCTCCTTACGAACCCGAAACGGGCGAAATCCAAGAAGGCTATCAACTCGAACTCAGCCCACTGTTGAGCGTCGACGGCCGGACACTCGATTGCGTGATCAACGCGAACATCGACCAAGTCGACAAATTTGTCCCCGTCGAGCTCGACCTTCCGTTACCAAACCAACAAGTACACCGAACCAAAATCGAAGTGCCGCAGCTCGTCAGCTGGCGTTTGCACGAACGATTCCGCTGGCCATCGGACATGGTGCTGTTGCTCTCCTGTGGAGTCGTGGCCAGCCCCGATCGAACCCAATCGGCGGTACCGTTCCTCGATTTCGGTGCGATCACGGGCACCACGGCCGGCCGGGCCGACGCGTTGATGTTTGTCGAATTCCGCGGCAAGGCTTCGCAGAACCTAACGCAAGTTCCGGTGGCACCTCAAATCAGCAGCCGTGTTTCGGCGCCAAACCGAGGCCGCTATTAGGCCCCACGTTGCTAGCCGTTTTACGGCCGGCAACTACGTCGAAACCAACGGCCGTTCGGCTTTCGAACTCTCTTGCTGTGCCATCACGTGTCTGACGTGCCCCAGCAATTCACGGAACGCGACCGGCTTGATCAGGTGCAGATGGAACCCGGCTTCCGCGGCGAGAACCCGGTCCGCCGGCCGCCCCCAGCCCGTCAACGCGATCATCCGCAAGTTATCGCTCGGTTGAGAACGTAAGATCCGGCGAGCCGTTTCGTAGCCGTCCATCCCCGGCAAACCGATGTCCATCACGATGACGTCTGGTCGAGAACTCCGGGCGAGCTGAACCGCTTCGAATCCATCGCTGGCGATCTCCACCTGGAACCCTTCGAACCGAAACAGCTCGGCCAAAATTGCTGTGGCATCAGCATTATCATCGACCAACAACAACGACTGACGCTTCGCCTCATCGACCGCTAAGTCCTGCGTGGCAACGTCAAAAGCTTGCTCCGCCGGCTCAAACAGATTGGCATCGGAATCTTCGTCCGCCGAGCTCTCAGCAACAGGCAACGTCACCGAAAAACAACTGCCCATCCCAGGACCGCGGCTGTGCGCCGAGAGCTGCCCGTGGTGCAAGGCAACCAACCGATTGACGATCGTCAAACCGACGCCGAGTCCACCGTATTCACGCGTCCGACTGCCGTCCATCTGCACAAACGGCTCCAAAATTCGGTCCGCTTGATCCGGATCAAAACCGATTCCGTTATCGGTCACAACAAGCGAAATGGCGTCATCAATCTGTTCAAGATGGAGCACAACGCGTCCGGTTTCGGGCGTGTACTTGGACGCGTTGCACAACAGATTCGCGGTCAATTGTGCCAACCGAACGCGGTCCCCTTCGATCCATACCGGTTGTTCGGGTAGCAATGCTTCGAATCGCTGAGCCTTGGATTCAAATGAACTCTCGACCATCTCAATCGCGTCACGCACCGCCTTCCGCAGATCCATCCGGCAAACCTGCAGTTCGACCTTTCCCTGACAGAATCGTGACACGTCGAGCAGATCTTCGGTGAGCCGAATCAAATGCAGCGTTTGGCGGTGTATCACGTCGCGAACGCGTCGAACGACATCGGGCGAATCCACCTTCCGTTCCAACAGAACGAGGCTCGATCGGATCGGCGCGAGCGGGTTGCGTAGTTCGTGTGCGAGCAGCGCCAAAAACTCATCTTTGCGAATGTCGGCGCGACGCAGGTCGTCACTGAGTCGTTGATTCTCCTCCGAACGAGTCTCCGCCAATCGCCGCTCCCGCTCCGCCCGTTCGAACAGGAAGATTGCCACACAGTTGACGAACACATAAATGACCAACTGCACCAGATCCGGTAAGTGGTGCACCCACAAATTCGCTGTAGGCAAGATAAAAAAGTAAGCCGCCGCAAAGGTGCCCAGCGCGATGGCGAGAACAGCGGGCCCGATACCGGCAATCCACGCGGTCAGTAAAACGCTAAGATAAAACAGGCTAAACGGACACTCCTCCTTGAGCCATGGTTGCAGCAGCGACCGCACCCAGATCATGACGCCAGTGCTAAGGATGGCGGTTCCGTAGCGGCAACCGAGGGCCGACCACGAACGGTCGTGACGATCGATCATGAAAAACGACATGAGCCGACTCCGTTTCCACCGACCCCGTTTTCAGCAAGGTTGTTTCCATCAAGCGATCGGGCACTGCCGATTTTCTCACCGGGCGTCTCCCCGCCATCACCTTGATTACCGTCGTCCTGCACTTCGGATTGTCCCGAACGCATTCTCGCACAATCCTCTGTAATCGCGTGAACGAGTTGTTCGACGTCGACGGGTTTGGCGAACCAGCGATCCCAACTGCGACCAACGGGTTCGTGATCACGAACACGACGTGAACCGGTCACCGCGTAGACGATGACGTCCCGCATCCGTTCGTTTTCACGTATCCGCAGCAACGCTTGCAGACCGTTGAACATCGGCATCTGCATGTCCATCAAAATGACGTCCGGCAAGATCGTCCATTGCTGCAGTTGCTCCAATGCTTCGGCGCCGTCGCGCGCGACATGGACAACAAACCCATATTTCGCCAACAACAACGTCAACAGTCCGCGTTCGTTGTCACTGTCCTCGACGACCAAGACATGCACTGGCGATTCGTCCTGCGAAGGCGCGGACGATGGCGTCTCGCTCAACATTGCCGGCGCGAACTTACGGTTGTCCTTGCCTAAATTGGAAATCAAGGTTTCCAGAACCGACTTCGCGTCCTCGGTTTGCCCCTGATCCAATCTCATTTGAATCACGTCGAGATACAGACCAAGCGTATTGAGCTGATTGCGACGCCAGTGCTCAGCATCGTCTGTCGAAGACGTACTCCGTTTCGGTTTCACCGCATCATAGGCTCCCGATTTTGGCTGTTCGGGAGGAGCATTCTCAAGCGATTCTTGCCTTAAGACCGTGATCTCCGGCGGCGCTTGGATGCCGACTTTGACGATCCGTCCCTTCACCTGAAGGATACTGAGCGTGACCCCGAGATTGGGAAAAGAAATCTGCTGCTGAGCACGACGCGATAAAACTAACATTACCGAAAGCCTCCCTGCCTAAACGATGTGAACGACGGACAGCGCCACCGGAGATACCGGTAGAACTTAAAATGCACGCTTATCGACAACCCACAACAACGGTTGTGGGTGCGAAACGCGATTGCCAACCGCCTATCTCATCATCGAAACACACGGGAGGCGCCGCCCAGCCTCGTCAGCGCATTCATTTGCACATCTCAGCGGGAAACTCGCTCGCAAATATACGATCGTTCGCTCAGGTCGGCAACTCACAATCCGCTCGAGAGTCGAGCCGCGCAGCGACACGCCGGCAAGCCAGGCAAACCACGCAGCCGTGGCAGAATGCGGAGACATGGTCGTTTATCGACCCGTCTTGTCGCCACAGGCGACGGTTTGGTATTCACCGTCTCGTTGAGATTCGTTCCAACCGACCACGCCGCCGCGCGAAGTTTCGCTCTTCAAAGAGCCTCACTCGCCAGGTCCCGGTCGCCTGCCTCACATCCTGCCTTTCCATAGAACCGCTGGCGTTCACGATACTACCCGTGCGTTCGTATTCTCTTTCACAACCGAGTGCCTCTCCCACCGGGCGAGCCCGTGGCAACGGGTTTCAACGGGTGCTGTGGCATGCCTTGCTCGCTTTGGTTATCGGCTGCGGAACCACCCGCGACCACCAAGCCACCGAACAATTGCTTCTGTCCGACGCCGTTGACCGCAGTGTTTCCACCATCGACTTTCGGCCCCTCGGCGGGGAGAAGGTTTTTCTCGACACGAGTTACCTACGCTCTGTCAAAAGCGACTCGTTCGTCAACGCAGACTATGTCACCAGCGCGCTACGCCAGCAGATCATGGCGGCGGGATGTTTGATTCAAGACAGCGTCAAAGACGCCGACATCGTGATCGAAGCCCGAATCGGAACGCTCGGCGCAGACGACCACCGCGTGACATTCGGTATCCCAGAAAACAATTCGATCGGTTCGGCAGCGTCGTTGATACCAAGCTCGCCCACGATCACTCAGGTTCCTGAAATCGCGCTCGCCCGACGAGACGCCCGCGAGGGAGCCGCCAAGATCGCCGCGTTCGCCTACGACCGCGAGACCCGCCAAGCGATTTGGCAATCGGGAATCAGTCAATCACGCTCCACCGCACGCGACACGTGGGTCATGGGAATCGGGCCATTCCAAGCCGGTTCCATTCGATCGGAAACACGTTTGGCAGGCAGCAAACTGCTCAAATTCGGAAGATCGCATACCGGTTCACCGCCGAAATCGTTCGACCGTCCCCCGGTGGATTACACCGCGGAAACACGCTTCGATGAGGGTTGGCCGGTACTCGACTCCGGGTCCGATGGCATGGGACGTGGGATGCTTCCGGGAACAGGTTTAGTTCCTGGCGACGACTTGCCACCGATGATCGCCAATGAGATCGATCCGGATCCCGAAACCGTCGTGCGCTAAGGACCACTCCGACAGTCACTCGCTGCTAATCGCTCACGGCCGACGATTTCTCATATCCGAGCGACCGCAAGACAACCAACATTTCGTCACAGGTAATGTAGCGACGGTGATGTTTTAGCTTGTAGGCATCAATCGCAGATGCGAGGTCACGTCCCTCGGCGGACAACCCTGAATGGCTGCTCCCGAATTGGCGACGTTCGACGCCTGCACGTCCCGCCGCCCCCGATCGACCAGAACTGCGGCGGTCCCGCAGGGGCCCCGGCTCAGACGACGGCTGAGTTGAATTTGTCGACTCGGGGATCGTAGGAAGCAAACCCATGGATGATGCGGTGGCGCGATCGTGTGCAATACTCGATCCCGAACTCAGACCACTACTGCAGTCGGAAGAACCAGGGAAATCAGAAAAAGCCGGAGAGAGTGTCATAAGCAAGGATCCTTGTCTGTAGCGAGAGTCCGTTTCCTCGAAACGAACGAGCGCTGCGTGGCGGGGACAATGGCTTGCTCAACTGACGGTCGCAATCTAATACGCGACCGGCCCACCGCGCCAGCAAACCGTTCATTGGCAAACCTAGGTCAAAATCTGCATCTGAGCCGACGGAATCTCCATTTTCCGGCACAGAAATGCGATGTGGACGCGAGGGTCCTGACATCTGCAAAAAGATCAACGAAGAAACCCAACCCCCCGGCTTGGCATGGGTGGGGGGGCGAGACAGACGGTGATCGGTGGCCCGGACGGGGTTTAATCGGGGTGCCCCACGACGCTCCGCTTCCCCGATCGTCGACAAAATGATCGCCACACGCGACCGCCGACACCGCCATCCGGGGGACAACAAACCGCCCCGAGGGTCGCAGCGTCGGCTGATCCATCGCTCACCCCCTTCCAGGCGGGCGACAGCGGCAAGTCAGAACGTAAACACCTGTAAAAATCCGGATTTGCCTGATCGTGTGCGTCAACGTCCTTCGAGCTTCAGTTGAGACGCAGCCCTACCGTCTACATTTGTACCCTTTGGCATTTCCTATTTGCGGATCAAGAGCAGGTGAACAACCGTCACCAAAAGAGGGGTACTATGGGCAGGCCACCACATCGAAAGAAACGGGTTTCCAGCCTTCAGATTGATGACGAAAGCCACCATATTTCCTTGCAACGGGGGCCTGTCTTACGCTACCATCGTTTGGTGTCATGAAATACTACTTTCAAAAAAGTAAACGCATGGCTCCAAATTTTCCGTCCAACGATCGATGCCAACCGAGCGGGCATCGTTGCTACCACGGCCGTAACCGATGGAGTTTTCCAACCATGAGCGCAGACTGGTTCTACATGAGCAGTGGCTGGTTCCACAAAGCGAAGCGGGTGGGCCCCATTAGCGAGCAGGACCTACTCCAGCGGATTGACGCAGGGAAGATTCAACCAGAGACGTTGGTGCAGAGCCACAAGACTCGTCAACGGTGGGTCCCGATGAGCACTGTCGGGCCCGCGATGGCTCGTTGGCTGGAGGCGAACCCGAACGCACAAGACAAAGTGACCTGAATCGATCGCCGTTTGGCACTGAAATAGCGTTATCTACACTTTGAAAGCTCTCAGCGAGCGAGTGCAGCGGAACGCTGTAGTATTTTGAAGCACCTGTTGCAAAATGCTACACCCTACAACCGGAACCCAATTCTGCCCTCGCTCGCCTGGAACGGGGGTTTTTTCGTGGAATCTCAGTTTTCGACAAATAAACTGAATCCATTCCGCACGCTTTCTCGTCACACCTTGTCCCAACTTACGAGTGATTCGCATGAAATCGCGAGCGTATCGCCTCACTTCTCTTCCCCATCTCGAGCCACCGATGATGACGCTACGTGCCGTACCGGCCCTCCCTGACATTCCTTACCAGCGTAAGCGTTGGCAATTTGCAAAATCCTCGTCTTTACTGATGGCCTGCCTGACGTTCGCGGTTTCCGCGGTCGCCATCAGTGGCCCCTCAGCGTTAGCGGGCGACCAACCGGCCGCGTCTTCAGACGCCGTCTTGTCGGGGGCAACCTCGGCACGGATCGTCAGCTACACCGGCAAGCAAGAAGCACCGGCGATTGCAATTTCGGTCCAGCCCGGAGCCGATGATGCCATCTTGGCTGCCGTGACGAACCAGCCGTCCGACGTGGTCGTGGTGGTGGACACATCGGCGAGCCAGGTGGGTGCGTTCCGCACCGACGCGATGACCGCAGTGAAAATGTTGTTGCGTCGCCTCGACGGTGAGAACACGCACGTGCAACTGTTCGCCGCTGACGTCGATTCGCTCGCCCTGACGAACCAATTCACCACGGCACTTGCCCCCGAGGTCATCACAGCGGTTCGTCAACTCGATCGGCGTTTGCCATTGGGAAACACCAACCTCGTCAAGATTCTCGACAACGTGCGAGCACCACTATCGGCACAAGACAAGAGCCATTCACGCTCGATCGTTTACATCGGTGACGGGACATCACTCGATGCGACTCAAAACGCGGCTCGCTTCGAGCGATTGATCGATGCGTTGCGGGCCGACCGGATCAGCGTTCACTCGATCGCCATCGGACCAACCAAGAACCTCGAAACGATTGCGATTCTGGCAAACCAAACCGGTGGCGTCCTCGGCGTTGTCGGTGACGATCCTGCCGTCGGTGGTCCAGCGGTGATCGCTCGCGGTGTGGCCGATTCGGCTTTGATGAGCCCAATTTGGATCGACGAAATCACATCTGCCGATTCCGACACCGATTCGGTGACTTGGGTACATGGCGACCGTTATCCACCGCTGCGATTGGATCGTGATTCGATCCTGATCGGCAGCGTGGCCGCGGCCACCAAAGAACTGTCTTTGACGATCCGCGGCTTGGTCGCAGGCCGATCGATCAGCCTCGGTCTCGATGGGGAAGTCGAAGCAAATAATCCTGACATGGCGTTCTTGCCCGGTTTGATTTCCGAGCACTCGGTCAATCGCGGTTTGATGCTTCCCACCGCCGGATCGCCGATGCTGCGTGAGACGGCGCAAATGCTCGCCCGACGCGCCGAGGCGTTAACCGAAGCGAGCAGCATGGCGTTGCAGCAAGGCAACAAACGCGGTGCCAAAGCCGTCGCCGAGCAAGCGCTCCGGGATGACCCGAACAACCAAGGCGCCAAGGCCATCCTGAAGATGTCGGACCCTTCCGAACAAACGCTCATCCTTCAAAACCCGAATGATGAGAACCCGTTCGACGATCTCTTCGGCGGAGACGGGGGTGCAATGGACGACGACCCATTCGGCAGTGACGAACCGGCCGCCGGTTCCGAACCCGCCGCGGACGCAGAGGATCCATTCGGCGATGCGATGGCCGATGAGCCCGCATTCGATGCACCCGCAGAAGCGCCTGCATCTAGCGATGATCCATTCGGTTCGTCCGAGCCAGCCGCTCCGATGACCGATAATACGGCGGCCCCCTCGGTTGCCGACGATCCGTTCGGTGCCGGAGATGCATTCGGTGCTGTCGGTGAACCAACCGTTGATCCACAACCAAGCCGCGACACAGCCCCCGCGGAACCTTTCGGTGCACCGCAGCCGTTCACGGCACCCGCGCAACCGTCGATGCTCGCCCCTGGCGGTGCATTCGGAATGCCCGTCGGCGACGATGAACTGCGAGAAACGGGTGGCGAGTTGATGGACCGCGTTGACAACTTGCGTTCGCGTGCCGAAGGCCGTTTGCGTGCCGAAGTGCGAGCTCAATTGCGTGAGGCCCGTCGATTGATTCGCCAGGACCCCATCGGAGTTGCCGGCAGTCTGAAGAGTCTGCTCGCTCGCGTGGAATCGACGCCCGATATCGACCCACAACTACGTCGTGAACTGATCGGTGAAGTGCGTGCGTCGATCCAAGTCGCCTCGGCACGTGAAGCCGAGTTCTTGGCTCAACAGGTCAACCTGCAAGCGATCTCGGCCGGTGCCACCGCTTCGGCACGACTGCTCGACGAAACATTCCGTCGAGAAGCCCGCTTGAAAACGTTGTCGGCGCAAATGAACGCGTTGATCGACGAAGGCCGATACACCGAGGCTGACGGCGGCGTTTCGTTGGAAATCGCTCGCATCGCTGGTGATACGATCACCGACGACAGCGTGCTCGGCCGACACGTGACCGACCAAACTCTCTGGTTGCAAACCTATGCTCGTGACCGACGTTATCGCGAACTGCGTGAACGTAACTTTATCGACGCATTCTCGTTGGTTCTCAAATCTGCGATCCCATTCGTCGATGAGCCACCAATCGTTTATCCCGATGCAGACGTTTGGCAACGCCTCAGCCGTCGCCGGATCGAACGTTATGGTGCGATCGAGTTGGTCGGCGATAGCGAAACCGAACGTCGAATCGAAGCGTCGCTTGACGACGAAACGTCCCAACGTTTCCCTGAGACGCCACTCAACGAAGCGATCCGCGTGCTCTCGGAAGCTCACGACATTCCTATTCGAATCAACCGAACGGCGATTGAAGCGATCGGTCTGACCGAAGATACCCCCGTCGACATTTCGCTCGACAACGTTTCCCTACGTTCGTTCTTGCGTCTGATGCTGCGTGACTTGGAACTCACCTACATGATCCAAGACGAAGTGCTCAACATCACGACCGAAGACGATGCCAATTCCAATCTCGTCACAAAAGTTTATCCGGTCGGTGACCTTGTCGTTCCCGTGATCTCCATGGGTGGTGGCGGCATGGGCGGTGGCATGGGCGGTGGCATGGGTGGCGGCATGGGCGGCGGCATGGGTGGCGGCGGCATGGGCGGCGGAATGGGCGGCATGGGCGGTGGCGGTATGGGCGGCGGCGGTATGGGCGGCGGTATGTTCGTCGTGCCTGACGACATCTCGCTCAAAGACAAAGCCCGTCAGCCCCAACCGAATGCTCCTCAAGCTCAACCTTCCCACACGAAGGATGCTGCCGCGGCGACCGCACCGGCACTTTCCCAGGACCCCAACGATTACGGCCCGATCCGTTTAACGGCCAAGGACGGCGAGTCCTTCGAAGATCGATGGCGTGACTACTTTGCCGGCCTGGCAATCGACTCGGTAGAGCAACTCACCGTGTTGGACCGCCGCGTCAAAGCGACGGTGGGTGAACTCAACATCAAGGCTTCGTCATTGCAAGAAGCAGGCAAGGAATCCGAAGCCCGTCAGAAGTTCGAAGAAATTCGAGCTGTGATCGGTGGGGCGATATCGGCCGGACACATCCAACCGTGGATGTATCAGGCTTACGCGATCGCGCTTGCCGCGACCAATGCCCCTGATTCCGAAGTCGAACGCGCGTTGTTGTCGGCAGTTGACTTTGCCGAGACCCCCGAAGACGTGCTGAACGTGATCGGTCGTCTCGAAGCGATCCGCTGCGATGCGGCTGCGATGAAATTGTGCCGTCAATTGTCGGCAGCTGATCCCGACCGACGTGAACCGTACGTCACCGGACTGCGTTTGGCCAAACGGCTCGGCAACGCCGAAGATTTGGCATGGGCCTGCGAAGGCGTGCTCGGCCAAGCCTGGCAACAGAAAATGCAGCCGCTTGTTGAAGAGGCCCGACTGCTGGCGCGTGCGACACATCAAGAGCTGGTCGAAAAAGGAGACACCGAAGGTGCCGCCCATTTCAGCGAAGCTCTCCGTCGCGCGTCTTCGCATGATGTGATCGTTCGGGTTTGCTGGACCGGCGACGCCGACATCGATCTGTCCGTTGAAGAACCTGCCGGAACCGTTTGCTCGTTGGAAACACCGACCAGTCCTGGTGGCGGCACGCTACTCGGCGATGCCTTCCCGGGGGCGGGCGATGACCCGACCGGTCAAGTCTGTGAAACCTATTTGTGCCCACGCGGCTTCAGCGGTGAATACCGCGTGATGTTGCGACGCATTTGGGGCAACGTGGCAACGGGTAAAGCGACCGTCGAAATCTTGACTGATGTCGGCCGGCCAACCCAAAGGTTCATCCGCCAGCAAGTTCCGCTGATGGAAAAGAACGCCCTGGTGATCTTCGAAGTCAAATCGGGCCAGCGAAAAGAAGAGCTCGCCGAAGCTCAGCTCGCCCACCTGCAAGACTTCGGTCGCAAAGCGGGCCGTGAAGTCCTCGGTCAATTTGCCGGTCCGGATGCCGGCGGCGGAGTGACAAACGGAGAGATCATCCAAGAGTTCTTGCGGGACTACCCTTCGCTGAGCTACTCCGGGTCGTCCGATTCGTCAATCGATCCACGTTTTCAAGGTGGCAACAACCGCGGATTCTTTCCACAAGGAGCCGTGGGGTATCGACCTGAAATTACGACGATCCCTGAAGGTGCCTCGTTGTTCGCGTTGGCGATTATCTCTGCGGACCGCCGTTACGTGCGGATCAGCCCTTCGCCGCAGTTCATCCAGATCGGCGACGTGACGACCTTCAACTTCGTTACCGGTGAAACCGGTGGTGGCGGTGGCGGTGGCGGCAACTGAGACACACCTCAGACGCCCATGGATTTGCGGCGTTCGCTATCAAGACGACTCCTCAACCCTGTGGCGGTGATTCTTCAACCGAAGATCACCACCGCAGGGTTTTTCGTTTCCATCACACGACGGGCAACGACATCTCCCGTCTCGTTGCTTCCTCCCAAACGCACCGCCGTTGCGGCAGTCTGCTGCGTCGGAGGCGCATTTTGAAGATGCGTGGTTTGGCAGTCTGAGTGGAGCAGACGGCGGAATTGCCGAAGCCGCGGGCGTGACGTGAGATTTTGAATCCGAACAGGTTTGATTTGGAGGTGCCTCCGTTTTTGCCGCTCCGGCATTCTCTGCGTCCTTGCCCGGCCGTTCGAACGGGCCGCTCTCAACGGGAAAAACGGTCGTTTTAAGCCGTCAGCATGACGCCGCCATCACGCTTGCCGACGCGATTGTGGGCGAAAAAATCTTGGCGGCAATTTTTCGATTTCGGCTCAAGTTTGCCATTCGATTGCTATTGACTGGTATTCCAAAGGTCACCAAACTCATGTCTTGCTTGTAACGAAGCGGCTAACCGGCGACATCTAGCGGGACACCACCCCAACCCGGTTGAGACACGACGCTACAGGGACGTACCGAATCGAAATTTGCCTCGGCAATTCGTTCGTATCACGACGCACAGGAAGTTTGCTTCGGCCTCTTCTGGAATTTGTCAATGATGCGGGCGGGGCCGGTCACTTAGGAAGGGTGATGCATCAATCGCAGTCGTGATTGAACAGGTTGACCGATTCACTAACGGCATCTGCTTTGAGCGTGATGGCCGGTGAGACGAACACGTCATTCGTGTTGACTCTCATCCGCACATTCACACGAGGGCAGACGCCACACCGCAATCGTGTCGGAGACAATCGAAAGCCCATTTCCATTTTTGGAATTCGTTTTCAATTGTTGACGACGTTACTGGCAGGAGCGCTGGTTTGTCATTCCAGACGGACTTCGACGTAAAAGAACGAGTGCGCAACGCGTCCGACATCGTTGATGTCATCGGTCGCGATCTCGAACTACGTCCCCAGGGGCGCAACTTCGTCGCCCGCTGTCCTTTCCATAATGACACCAAACCGTCGATGACGGTCAACCAAGAACGACAGTCTTGGAAATGCTGGGTCTGCGACATTGGCGGTGATGTTTTCAGTTTTGTGATGCAGCGGGAAGGAGTTGATTTCCCCGGGGCGTTGCGAATGCTCGCCGAACGCGCCGGAATTGAGCTCCCTGAATATCGAAAAGGGCCCAAAACTAAACCGGGTGATCCCGACGACAAGGCCACTCTCGCCGCAGCGATTGAGGAGGTCGCCCAGGCGTACTACGAACAACTCGATGGTCGCAAGTCCGATGACGCAAAAGCGGCCTGGGACTATCTCGCATCGCGTGGAATCGACGACGAAAACCGTCAACGATTTCGCATCGGCTTCGCTCCCGACTCGTGGGACTTCGCCGTCAATCTGCTCAAACGTAAGAACTATTCCGAACAAGTCGCCGTGGCCTGTGGCGTGGCAAAGCCGCGGAGCAACTCATCACGGGGTCAGTCATCGGGTAGCGATGGTTGCTACGACTTTTTCCGCGGCCGGTTGATGTTTCCGATCAACAACGCCCACGGCAAAGTCATCTCGCTTGGTGGCCGGATCATCCCCGCGATCGCCGAACGGACGGTAGCCGCCTCGGGTGGGAAAGCAACCGCGGGGGCCAAGTATTTCAACGGGCCTGAAACCCTTCTCTATCGCAAGTCGGCCGAGTTGTACGGCCTCGATCTCGCGCGTGACGCGATTCGCACCGCGGGCGAAGTGTTGGTCATGGAAGGTTACACCGACGTGGTGGCGACTCGCATGTCCGGCATCGAAAACGCCGTCGCCGTTCTCGGCACCGCGTTAACCGCCCAACACGTTCGCATGCTCAAGCGGTACGCTCCCCGCGTGGTGCTCGTTCTCGATGGCGATGACGCAGGACGCCGACGTGCCGAAGAAGTCCTTGAACTGTTTGTTACCGCCGATGCCGATCTGCGCATCCTGACGCTCCCCGACAACGCCGACCCCGCCGATTTCCTTGCCGCCCATCCTGCATCGGCGTTGCTCGAAATGGCTGCCAACTCGCCCGATGCGGTCGACCACAAGATCGCTCGATTGACCGACGGGGTCGACCTCACACGTGACACCCACCGCGTCACCTCCGCGATCGAAACCTTGCTCGGATTGTTCGTGAAGGTTCCACAGAGCGACGACCGTGCATCACTCAAGGTCGACCAGTTGCTGATGCGGATGAGCCGCACGTTTGAATTGCCGCTCGAACGATTGTCACGTCGACTGGAAGTCCTGCGGGCGGATCGAAAAGCAAGCGAATCCAAAAAGGCTCGGTATCAGCAGCAGGCAAAAGCTGACGCCGAAAAAGCCTCTCGCCCACCACAGCAACCATCGCCCGGCGCGACCTCATCCGGGGCGGGCTCACCCGACATGGGTTACCAAGACGACTACGCGAACTTCGGCTTCGACGATCCGTTCGCTTCGGCAGCGATGGAAGATGCGGCGATGTTCGGTATCGACGATTCCATGCCGGTACACGCCAGCCAGACATCCTCACGAAATGCCCCGCAGGCACGGCGGGTCGACGATTCGCAGTCGCAACCGCTCACCGGTGTGGACCGCGAACTGTTTGAAACGCTGTTGGAGAGCCCTGAAGTGGCGGCAATGGCAATCGAAGCAATCGACCCCGATTGGTTGCAATCGACCACCGCCAAAATGTTGCTCTCGGCGTACCAAGAACTCGACCTGCAAGGTCATGAGCTCAACGCCGACTCGCTGCTGACACTCCTCGAGAACGAGTTTCTCAAAAACCAAATCATCACGTTACAACAACGCGTTGACAGTCGGGCCGATCGCCTCGTTGATAGCCCACACGAACGTTACGCAACGATCCTCACGCGGTTCCATGAGCGTGAATTCGAAGCAGAGAAGTCACGCAAAATCGTCCAATTGGAATCGGCAACGCTACCCGAAGATGAAGAACTCGCCGTTCTGCAAGCGATCATCGCCGCCGAACGCATTCGCCACAGCCCGCGTTAACACACTCCGATCACCAATCGAAACCAAATTCTGTTTCCACACTCGAGCCGCGAGGTTTTAACCCCGAGATTCCCTCGAAACGAACCTGACCACTTTTACCCTCCCGCTTTCGAGCCCACGTCGGTTGACTTACACGAGCGTTCCCGCTCTCGGGCAAGTCACTCCCAGTGATCGAACTGACATCCGCAGGGTGTCATGCCAATCAAGCCGATGCGGGCTCACCGTCCTACGATGGGACGTGACCCTTTTAACACGAAGTTAGAAACATGCAATTGATGGACCAAAACCTCTCGCAACTCATCGCCCGTGGAGCCAAGGACGGCTACCTGACTTACGATGAGGTCAACGCTTATCTGCCCGACGAAGACGTCAACCCAGAGAAGCTCAACACATTGCTGCTCGCACTCGAACGGCGTGGCATCTCGCTGATCGAATCAACCGAAAAACAAGCACGCGTGGCCGCCGCGGTCAAGAAACCACGCCGCCCTTCCGAACCCAATGTTCCCGGCCTGCGTGAAGGCGATGACCTCTCCGGCGAGATGCGTGTCTTTGACGAAGAACTCGAAGTTTCGATCGATGATGCCGACGTTGACGACGAAGTATCCGCGGAAGCCAATGACGAGTTGACCGGAGTTGAAGACACCGGCGGACCAGTACTGGGTACGTCCGCCGACCTGCCGAAGGCGAGCGAAGATCCGATCCGCATGTACTTGAGCCAAATGGCCGAGATTCCATTGCTCACCCGTGAGCAAGAAATTTCGCTGGCTAAGAAGATTGAAATCACCCGCAAGCAGTACCGTCGCTCGCTGCTCGAAACCGACTACGCGATGCGTGCGACCGTGGATGTGCTCAAGAAAGTACACAGCGGCGAACTTCCGTTTGATCGCACGATCAAGGTCTCGCTTACCGAGCGCTTGACCAAAGAACAAATCTCGCAGCGGATGCCACACAACTTGCGAACGCTCGAGCCGTTGCTCGAACAAAACCAAGCCGACTTTGAAATTTTGGTCCGCCGCAGCGTCTCACCGCGTCTCAAAGCCGAAGTCCGCAACCGTTTCCTCCGCCGTCGTCGCAAATGCCTCGAACTGGTCGAAGAACTGAGCCTCCGCAGCCGCCGCGTGACTCCGCTGCTGCATCAACTCGAGAAAATCTCGGGACGCATGAACTATATCCGTGATCGCTTGACCACGCTTGGAAAGGACGCCATCAGTCGCGACGAAGCCGCCGACCTGCGTCAGGAACTTCGCGAACTGATGCTCGTCACCCAAGAGAGCCCGCGAAGTCTGCACAACCGCATGGTCCGAACCCGCAAGTTCTTTGACCAGTACGAAGCCACCAAACGAGAACTCAGCGCCGGTAATCTTCGGCTCGTAGTTTCGATCGCTAAAAAGTATCGCAACCGCGGCCTGTCTTTCTTGGACCTGATCCAAGAAGGCAACACCGGCTTGATGCGGGCAGTCGACAAATACGAATATCGCCGAGGCTTTAAATTCAGCACATACGCGACGTGGTGGATTCGCCAGGCGATCACCCGTGCGATCGCTGACCAAGCTCGTACGATCCGCATTCCTGTGCACATGATCGACGTCCTCAGCAAACTGCGTCAGGCACAAAAACGCCTCACGCAAACCCTCCGCCGCGAGCCGACCTACGAAGAGATCGCCGAAGACACCGAAGTGCCGATCGAAGAAGTCCGTCGCGTCATGGACATCGGCCGCCATCCCGTCAGCCTCGACCGCCCCGTCGGCGAAGGCGAAGACAGCAGTTTTGGTGAATTCATTCAAGACAACGAGAACGACAACCCCGTCCGCATGGCTGCCAGCGGCATGTTGCGAAATAAAATCGATGATTTGCTCAAGACGCTGACGTTCCGCGAACGCGAAATCATTCGTTTGCGTTATGGCCTCGTCGATGGCTACAGCTACACGCTCGAAGAGTGCGGACGCATCTTCAAAGTGACTCGCGAACGGGTTCGACAAATCGAAGCCAAAGCGGTCGCGAAACTGCAAAGCCCTTCGCGTGCCGAACGTTTGTCGTCGTACCTCAACCCGGCTGCCTAACGACGCGGCCAAACACGGAGAGCGAACGATCAGATGGGTGTTTCGAGTCTGACACGTGCTGTCGGCTCAAGACGCCAGCGTGATGAAAAAAAAACGGCGGATGCCACGTGCCCAAACGTCGCCCCGCCGTCTCTTTATCAACTACGAGAAGCTTTCAATCCAATGATCGATGTCGCAATCCCACACCACGACGAATCAATGAACCGACCTCTTCGGCCTGGCGTCGGGTCCTCCACTTGGTTGACCGCGCCGGCTATTCGCTATTGTTCGGCACAATCCGTCTCATAGGAGGATTGGAACTTACCTAGAAATACGGTTTCGTCTGCGCCGCTCGGTAAACTTTGCCGATTAAGCAGTCCGCTCGTCGTTCACGTACTCAAATTTCCATCTTGCCAGTACGAAGCTGGGTGTGAAATACTCCACTCGTCTGGTCCCTCTCAATCGTTCCAAGCAAGGATGCTCCCGTGGCCATTGGACCTCTCGTCGACGTTACCTCGTTCACCGTCGACCAACTTTACGACCTCTACTACGCAGTTGCAGAAAAAGATCATGCCTTTCGGCTGCAATCACTTTACGGTGAGGTGCCGCCTCCGGTCGGCCACTGCGTCTTCCGACCGCTCAGTCGGGAAGGCTTCACGCAGCGGGTCCTGCACTATGACTCCCTGGACGGCGGCCAGATCGGACGCTCATTGCGAAACCGGCTGGCACGTCAGGCAGCTGCCTACGGGGTGAAGGTTTCCAAAGTGACCTCTACCAAGCGCGCGGCCTAAATCGCTATCGCCTTCGCGAACCAGCGATTCGATGACAACGCCGAAATTCATCGGCAATATCCGTTTACGGAGTAATACCGGTGACTAAAACGTCAACCAATCTGCTGCTTTCGATCCTGCGTGCTGCCCACTGCCGCAGCACGCACCACCATTTTGCCATCGACGCAATACCGCTCGTCGGGACCCCCGCTGGCGAGCGATTCGTTGGGCATCTCCTTCGGCACCATCACCGCTATTTGGCGGGTGCCAAAGATCCTGACGTGCGATTTCGGGATTTCCAAAACCACGTCATCCACGTCGATGACGGGTACTGGGGAGGGGCACCTCGGGTAGCCCACCAGTGGTATGACCGGCTGCAACGCTACATGCGGACGAATCGTTGGAGCGACGCCGCCCATGCCGCGGGAGTCCTGAGCCACTACTTCACCGACCCGATTCAGCCGCTGCACACGGCACAAACTCCCGTCGAGAAGGTTCTGCACCGGCCGATCGAGTGGAGCGTCACGAAATCCTACCCGGCCCTTTTCGCCCAGTGGCAAAATGATCCTTCGCGAATCGTTTTTCAACTGTCGGACAGCCCCGGATGGCTCGGCGAGGCGATTTTGTCCTCGGCCCGCGTCGCCCACCAACACTACGAAACTCTCCTCAACCACTACGATCTCAAGGCCGGCCGCAGCAACCCACCGGCGGGCCTCGACAGCGTTTCCCGAGGATGCCTCGCGCAGCTGATCGGGTTGTGCGTCACAGGCTGGGCACGCGTGATCGAACGAGCCGCTCTCGAGGCGGAATCATCCCGCAACCAACCGATCCCGCAACAGGGGACGACTCTGGCAATCGTGTTAGCCGGCATCCGGACGCCGCACCAACACTGGATCCGGCGGATTGAACACAAAATCGAACAAAAAAAGATCACCGCACTGATCGACGAATTCGAAGCGACCGGAACACTGAGCAAAAACCTGCCCAGCGAGCTGCGAGTCATGGAAAAGGTGCGGCACATTTATACGAAAGAGCGTGAATACAATCGGCTCCGGGCCGAGCGTCAAACTGGCTCGACGATCCAAATCCTGCAAGAGGGCGACGCGGACGTCAAAAAGATCAACAAACCAACCATTCAGGCAACAGCGACTCCACAACGCGACGAGACCGATTCGGCACCGATCACGATCCCATTTGTTTCTCCGCAGTCGGAAAACGTCCGATTGCGTGTCGAAGATCCACTCGTGGACGCTCCGTCGATCGGATCCAAGACCGCTGCACGGTTCGCCAAGCTCGGGATTCACTCGGTCGGAGACTTTTTGGCAGCCGATCCGGTGGATCTCGCCGCGAAACTCGCCACCCGCTGGATCACCCACGACACGCTTCGCGCATGGCGTTGTCAGGCGATCTTGATGTGTCAATTGCCCGACATGTTGGCCCGCGAGACCCAACTCCTCGTCGGTTCGGGTTTCACGACCGCTGACAGCATCGCAAAGTCGAACGTCGAAGCGCTTTCTCAAGCGATCCAGGAGTACGCATCAACCTACTCAGGTCGACGCTATTTACGCGGCGCCGAACCGCCCGATCGCGACCGCATCGACACCTGGATCGGCGAAGCGGCACTCGCGATGGTTCGGCAAAAACGGGCGGTCGCCCGCATGAATACCGTCAATAGCGACCCGGCACAAAACCAATCGTCCCGCGCCGCCTAAGATCCCCCGATGGATTTCCGACGGTTCACGCCGCTGAAATTTCAACTCCCGTTACTGAACCGGAGCGTCCGACATGTAGGGCGAGACGATGACGTCGCCCGGCGAGCTGATGCCTTGGTCGATCATTTGCCACTGAGTAGTAACCGCACCGACGGTTCCCTGTGGCGCTGAGGGGTCAAACGGCCCCGCGCTGACCGGGCATGGCACAGAAACGCTCTCTGGCCGGCATCGTGGTTCCAGGTACCGCCCGAGTTCGTACGCGTCCCGTTCGGCACCCGGACACCAAGCTCCTTCGGCCAGATTGACTTCCGCGTAAGCCAGCAGCGATCCCTTCTGACGATGGAAATCGCGAATTGCCAAGTTGTAGTTCGAGATTGATTGATAGAACGCGACTTCGCTCGTGACCACGTCACGCTGTGCCTGCAACAGGAAGTTAATGTTGTCCGTTCCGTCGCGATAACGACGGCGGAGCACATCCACTTGCCTCAAGTCGGCGAGGTAACGGTTGTAGTTCGTTTCAACGAGTTGGTAGGTCAGATCGATCGCACGAGCGGCGCCTGCGAGGTCGTGACTGATCCGCAATTCGGTTTCACTGAGCAGCGCCCGTTCGCGTTGCAGATTCAGTTTCGCGTGAGCAACCGCACTACTGGCGGAACGCAAACCGATCGGTGCAGTGAACTCGACCCCAGCCGTCCACTCTTGATAATCCCCATCGGTGATCGAATCGAACAAGTTATCGTTCGGATTGGTGTCGTTGCCGTCACCGATCAAGTGGTCACCCAGACCACGCCAGCGATATTGACCGACAAAGTCAGCTTGAGGTCGACGGTTCAATCTCGCCGCGGTCAATTCCATCTCGCGTCGTTTGACGTTGTATTGCTGGCGTCGGACTTCGACCCGTCGCACCAAAGCTTGGCCGAGTGCACTGTCCCAGTCGAAGACCACTTTGGCGTCCACGGGTGACGTCACCGGCTTGAGCAACGTCCCATCGCTGGCCGGCATTCCGATCAGATATCGCAATCTTTGTTCGGCCGGATAGAGCCCGGTATCGCCGGCGAGAGCCGACTGCAACTGCGCTTCGAATTGGTAGTACTGCGACCGGGCCTGGGCCTCTTCGTCACGACGGCCGGTACCAACCTCCAAACGCACCTGTTGATACTGGAACGTCTGCAAGGCCGATTCACGCCCTTTCGCGACAGCTTCGAGAACCCGGTACGCAGCGGTAAGATCCCAATAAGCTTGCTCCACATCCGCGATCAACGAAATCACGGCGGCTTCGAAATCAGCTAACGCGACGTCTTCGTTGACACGAGCGATCAAAACGCCGTTGTACACACCCACCGCACCACTCGTTCCGGCGATCCGGTTGTACGTCGTACCGGAGCCCTTCATCAAAGGTTGCCGATATTCAGCTTCGAGGAATCCGGTGAACACGCTCGGAAACAATTGGCTGGCACGACTCGGGTCATCGGTCCGGGTGTATCCGACGTTGTTACGTAATGCGAACGAGGCTCCTGTCGCTGTTCTCTTGGAGATCTCATTGCTGTACGTCGCGAGGGTTTGATTCGCGAATGACGGGAAAACGGTTCCCACACCGCCACCAAGAGCGGCCGCGTTGAAGTTCCGCGGCTGATCAACCTTGTTCCAATAGAGCGACTGTGAATACTGGGCGTCGAAAGCGGAAAGAGCCGCTTCCACACCGAGTGACGGGTTGGCGTGAGCGAGGGCAGGGTCGTACGAAGTCGAGACCGCCGCCGGACTTGTCACCACGGTGCCGCCGATCGAACGCAGCACTGGACTACTCCGCAAAGCCTGCCGGATGGCATCTTGCAATTCCAGTTCGATCGCCGGAATCGACGCGGGATCTTGCAACGAGTTAGGTGCCATCGCCGACGAGGCCGCGATGGACGAAGGCGTCGCACACTCTTGCACTTGCGGATACTCGATCCGCATGGCTGAGTGGTCATGGTAGGACGTCTTCGTGTCGTAGGGACTATCGGGGATCTTTTGTGTCAGGCCACAACCAACCGTCGCGAGTGTGCCCACGCATCCACAAACCAGCGACGCTAATAGTCTTCGTCGCAGACGCGAACCACCGCGACGACCGCTCGATTTCTTTTCGATCGATTCGACGCTAACGTCGTGAATGAACTGCCGATCCATGGCTGATCTCAATAACTTTACGAGGGTAAGGCCGAGAGCTCAAAACAATCGACATCCGTGTCGAATTGAGGAGCTTGTGCGAGCGGGCGATTTTCTTAAATGTCAGACGCGGGGGTCTGAGTACAGGAATTGACGAACGTTGACGATTCGATTCGTGAGGTCAGGGCAACGCGATGAACGTTCCCGAAACCACAGCGGATTCGACGACAACCGCCCGAGCTTCCAGGGGTGGACGCTGATAAAATTTCGGGACAGGTGAACCCGCCCGGTAGTAACCTTTGCTGTAAACGATATCGCACGGTTCTTGCACCGTTGCGAGATATGGCAGCATCGGGAAAGTCGTGAAGAATCGGGCACCCGAGGCGAGCGGTTGGAAACAACCCCAACGCTCGTGACCGTGACGCTCGAGCATTCTGTCTTCAAAGTACAGCGGGTGCGAAAACGTATTCGGTGCCGCCCAAGGACGAATCAGTTGAGGCCACGCGCCGCCTCCCGTCAGAGCCAACCGTGAATAGCCGTCTTCGGGCAATGGCACGAGTTGCAGATCCTTACCCGCCACGAGCCCGTCGGGCAGCCTGCCGTTACCGATCGGTGCTTGGTCAATCGAAACGGCACGGATGGGAGGTAACACAAACCGCCCCCCATCAATTTCCGGCAATCGCTCTTCGATGAACGGTTTGGCAAAATCACCGTCCTCATCGAGTTCGGACGGGAGCATTGGTTGATCCCTACCGCGATCCATTACCGGGGCATCATTGTTGATTTCATCACCGCGGCTGGTCGGGTCGTCGTCCTCACCGAGCAGGTCTCGCAAGCGTTTGCGTCGCAGTTCGTCTTCTTGCAGACCTTCCGCTGCATTCGCGGCATCATTTTTCTCGACAACAGGCGACTTCTCGTCGCTCTCTTCATCGGCGATAATCATCGCAAACGTCGTCGACGCCCCCCAATCCAGACTCGTATTTCCTGTTCCGAGTTCGGCGGCAACCGTGGAGGCAATTCCCCCCACACACGTAACGCCGAGAGCCGCGAGGAAGACGCCCAATCGACGACGAGCGGCGGAACCATTCGCCCGATGAAGCATACGTTCGATACGTCGCACGCGCCAGTAGTTGGTAGTCGAGTGTTGCGTTTGTCCGTCGCCGAACCACCAATCCCAGATTGAATGTGACATCGTGGTGCGTCTTCCTTGACGTGATTTGCGGATCGAAAAGCACATGCCGGGAATTCCCGACAGCCGGTTTAATCGTCTGAACCAACACGACGAATCGACCTCCAGACCGCGAAACCGTCATTGTTCACGGTGCATCACGGGCACAGGCCGCATAGGCGTTAAAACTTATTAGATCTGGTTCAGATGGGCCGTTCGTCACCCTTCCCGCCTTCGATCCTTGCTAATCCGCGTGATCATTACACTGTCCGATCCGGCTGATCCTCGTATTTCTGCCTACCGAAACGTTCGTCTGCGAGATCCAGGGGACGGATTCATCGCCGAGGGGTCCCTCGTTGTGAAACGGCTGCTACAAAGTGAATTATCGATACGATCGTTACTGATTCACAAAGGGCAGGAACACAAGTACATCGACTTGCTTCCCGACTCCGTGCCTGCTTTCGTCGTTGAGCCGGAAATTGGAGAAGCGATCGCGGGCTACGATTTTCATCGCGGCGTGCTCGCCCATGGCGATTGTCCACCCTGGCTAGATTGCGAGACGCTGCAGACCCGACGTCCTAACCTCGCCCTCGGCTTGGTCGGCATCAGCGATCCCGAGAACGTGGGCAGCCTGCTCAGGTCCGCCGCCGCGATGGGAGTCCACGACATCCTGATCGGACCAGCGACCATCTTCCCGTACGTGCGGCGGGTAATCCGAGTCAGCATGGCGTCTGTGTTTCATCATCGATTCTATCGTTTTGATCAACCACTTAAACAGATCGCAAGTTTGCAGGCGGGTGAATTTCGTTTTGCCGCGACAACACTTGCACCCGATTCAATCGCGATCGAACACTTGCAAGAACACTTGGCAGGTGCTCCCACGATTCTGTTGCTCGGCAATGAAGCACAAGGACTCGACGCCGACGTGCAGGCGGCCTGCCACGTACGAACAACGCTGCCCATGCCTGAGACGACCGACAGTTTGAATGTGGGTGTTGCCGGTGCGATCTTTCTCTACGAACTCACCAAACGCTAGTCCATGCCACGGCACCTTTTAGACGCTTTGTTGCAACATGCGAAGGAACGCCCAGATGCGATCGCGCTTCGCTGTCCGGGTTGGCCCACGCTGACATGGCGTCAACTTGTCGTCGCCGTCGACCACGCCGCGGCGGCGATGGAGAGCCTGGTTTCGTCATCACGGCAGGATCCCGATACCACGAACATGGACGGCGACAAACGCGGAAAACGATTCGTCTATGAAAGCCAGAACACCACCAGCGTCGTAGTCAATGCGTTGGCATGCATTGCCTGCGGTGCGATTGAGATCCCGATCGATTCGAAACTACCGTGTGACTCTCGAAAAGAAATGTTTGAGCGATCGGGCGGCGTCGCGTTGACCCTCACGAACAATCCCACCCTTGAATCGCTCGGCAATTTTGACGAATCGTTCGCACGACTCCAGCAATCCGCGGACAGCGTTGACGTTGATCAAGCGAGTCTTGTTCTGTGGACTAGCGGGACGACTGCCAAGCCGCGAGGCGTGATGTTGTCGCAGCGTAACCTAACCACCAACGCCGCCGCAAAACTAGCTGCCGTGCCTCAGAATGTCGACGACGTGCGACTCACCCTCTTATCGCTCTCTCATGCTTACGCACGAACATGTGATATGGGGACGTGGCTGCTCTCGGGTTGCCAGTGGACGCTCGACTACGGACGAAGGGGCCTGGATCGGATCGCCACCGAATCCCTTCCCACAATGATTAACGGTGTCCCCATGCTGGCGAGACAGATCGTGGAGCGATTGGACGCGGGCGATCCGAACCTAAGCCGACTCCGCGTACTAGGCTGTGGTGGCGCGGCAATGAGCGTTGATCTGTTTGAACGATTCGGACTCCATGGGATTGAGGTGATTCAGGGATACGGTTGCACGGAAACTTCACCAGTCATCTGTAGCTCATCGCCGGGCGATACCGCAGTTGGATGTGTGGGGCCGCCGGTCGCGGGCTGTGAAACCCGGATTGTTGACCAGCGGCTTTTCGTTCGCGGTCCGCTGGTGATGCTAGGCTATCTCGATGATCCCGCTTCGACGGCCCTCAAGATTGACCATGAGGGCTGGCTCGATACCGGTGACCTCGTCGAATCCGCCCCAAACGGCCAACTGCAAATCATCGGCCGAGCGGATGATGTGATCGTTCTCGAAAACGGCTACAAAGTCCATCCGCTTGCCATCGAACAAACTCTTCAGCGAAAAACCGGCTGTGAGTACGCCGTTTTGTTATCCGTCAACCAGTCCCTCCTCGTTGCGATCCAAGCCGACTCAATCGATCAAGATCGAATCAGAGAAATCATACGTCCTCTGCTGCCGGCAGGTACGTCCGTTTCGATTGAACGAATCGATCCCCCGCTCGCACACTCATCCGGTGAACTGACGTCAAAAAGCACGCCTCGCCGTCATAGCATCAGCAAGCGATTCGGCGGAGGTTGACACCATCCAATAGTCCACCATCCCACTTCAGTCACGAGAGAATCAGTGAAAGCATTTACGATCCAATCCGGAGACGGTATTCAAGCGATCGAGTTGATCGACCGCCCCGAACCCACCGTCGGTTCCGGCGAAGTCAAGATTTCGATGCGTGCGGCGTCCCTCAACTATCGCGACCTCGGCGTCGCGTCGGGTGGCTACCTCCGTAACGACACCCGTCCGGTTGTGGCCCTGTCCGACGGGGCAGGTGAAGTGGTGGAGGTTGGTGAAAATGTGACCCGATGGAAAGTGGGTGATCGGGTCAGCCCAAACTTTGTGCGTGACTGGATCGAAGGCCCCGCGACCAACGCCAAACTCAAGACAAGCCTCGGCGGCGGCATCGACGGCGTGTTGGCAGAGACGATCGTCGCTCCCGAACAATCGCTCGTGGCGATCCCGGACGAATTATCCTTTGCCGAAGCAGCCACCTTGCCTTGTGCGGCCGTGACGGCTTGGCATGCACTTTTCGCCAGCGGACAACTGCAACCAGGACAGACGGTACTGCTGTTGGGTACAGGTGGAGTTTCGATCTTCGCCCTGCAACTGGCCAAAGCCGCCGGCGCACACGTCATCGTGACATCGTCGAGCGACGACAAACTCGAACAAGCCCGTTCGCTCGGAGCCGACGAGGGCATCAACTACCGCGAGACCCCGGAATGGCACAAAGCGGTTCAGCAACTGACCCAAGGCGAAGGCGTTGATCATGTCGTCGAAGTCGGCGGGCCGGGAACGCTCGAACGATCATTAAAATCCGCCAGCGTCGGCGGGTACATTCATTTGATCGGCGTACTCGATTCTCCGGGTGCAAAAGTTGGCCCGCTGCTGAGCGTTTTTAATCTGCTGACCATTCGTGGCATCTACGTGGGCAGCCGGTTGATGCACGAACAAACCGTCGCGGCCGTCGTCGGCAATGGAATCAAACCGGTGATCGACCGGTCCTTCTCGTTCGCAGATTCCATTGCGGCGTATGAGTACTTTGCCTCACAAAAACACGTTGGGAAGGTCGTCATCGAGTTTTGAGGCGGTTTGAGCCCAGTTAAACTCGTCACAATAGCTCGATCATCGCCGACTTCCGGCGAAATTGGGGCACAACAGCATCCCGATCGTTTGACTCGATTGCCCTGGCTCGTGTTGCTCGCGCCAGGGCATCAGTCGAAAATTCTTGTTAATCGCGTCGCGATCCGCGATCATTCGAAAATTCTTGCCAGTAGTTCCGGCAGTCAGGCAAGCCGTATTCTACCCTAGAGCGGGGCTGTAATTAGACTGGCGTCCTTCCGCAACTCGCTCTCCCCGACCCATTTCCACTGAAATGCTTAATTTTGAGAGTTTTGGCGCCCGGTTGCGCTCGCCTGTCGGCCCTGTTCCTTGCCCACTCCTCCTTCTGATTCACTGTAACTAAGGGACTCTCCCATGCTCTCCGCTTTCATCACCGACAGCTATGCGGCGGACGGTGCGATCGTGCTGATCGCCGGCGCACTGCTCTGTTTGCTGTTTGTAGTCGTCCTTTTGCAGAAGTACTACATCAAGGTCGGCCCCGATCGTGCGATCGTGCGATCCGGACGTGGCGGTGTGGAAGCCGTATGCGGTCAAGGAATGATGGTCATTCCACTGATCCAGCAATACGAGTTCATGGACCTGACGCTGAAAAGCTTCGAGATCCACCGCGAAGGCAGCGCCGGATTGATTTGTAAAGACAACATCCGAGCCGACATCAAAGTCGCCTTCTTCATTCGCGTCGCCAACTCGCCCGCCGAAATGAAAGAGGTCGCCGAGGCGATCGGAGCGAAACGGTGCAGTCAACTCGAAACGTTGCGTGAATTGTTCGACGCCAAATTTAGTGAAGCCCTGAAGACGGTCGGCAAGCAATTCGACTTCATCGACCTCTACGATCAACGCGACAAGTTCAAAGACGAAATCCTCAAGGTGATCGGTACCGACCTGAACGGATACCGTCTCGACGATGCGGCGATCGACTATCTCGAACAAACTCCGTTGGAAATGCTCAGCCCGAGCAATATTCTCGACGCCGAAGGTATCAAGAAGATCACCGAACTGACGTCGATGGAGAAGGTGAAGGAAAACCAGTTCACCCGCGACAAAGAAAAAACACTCAAGAAACAAGACGTCGAAGCGGAAGAAACAATTCTCGCCTTGGAACGTCAACGCGTCGAAGCGGTCGAGAAGCAAAAACGTGAAATCGCCGAGATTTCCGCTCGCGAACAAGCCGCTGCTGCCAAGGTCCGCGAAGAACAACGGCTCGAATCCGAACGGGCACGCATTACGACCGAAGAAGAAATCGGCATCGCAGAAGAAAATAAAGCGCGCCAAGTCTTGGTCGCTCAGCGAAACAAAGAGAAGACCGATGCCGTCGAGCAAGAACGCGTTACTCGCGATCGCGACCTCGAAGCGACCGAACGTTTGCGAGTCGTTGGCGTCGCCGACGTCGAGAAGGAAAAAGCGATCGAAGTCGAAAAGCGAAACATCCAAGAAGTGATTCGCGAACGTGTTGCCGTCGAACGAGCGGTTGTCGAAGAGCAGGAACGGATCAAAGACACCGTGGAAATCGCCAAGGCCGACCGGGCCAAGAAGGTGCAAGTCACCGCTGCCGAGATGACCGCACAAGAGGAATTGATTCGCCAGACGAAACTTGCCCAGGCAGAGAAAGAATCCAGCGAACTGTACGCTCAGAAGATTCGGATCGAAGCCGAAGCGAAACGCGACGCGGCGGAGAAAGAAACCGCAGCGGCCAAGATGCTCGCCGAAGCCGAGTCGGCCCAAGCCGCCGCGATCGGATTGGCCGAAGCCCAAGTGCAAGAAGCCAAGGCTGCCTCGCTCGAGAAGGAAGGCCTCGCCGAAGCGAAGGTTTCACGCGAGAAATACAGTGCCGAAGCAACGGGTATCACCGAGAAGGCCGAAGCGATGAAGAAACTCGACGGCGTCGGCAAAGAGCACGAAGAATTCAAACTCTCGCTCAACAAAGAGAAAGACGTCGAAATCGCCGCGATCGATGCTCAACGTGGAATCGCCGAGAGCCAAGCCAGCGTCATCGGCGATGCCCTCAAGGCAGCTCGAATTGACATCGTCGGCGGTGACGGTGAGTTCTTCGAACAGATCACTTCGGCCGTCAAGGGCGGCAAGGCGATCGACCGATTCGTTTACAACAGCAAGGTCGCGACCGATATTAAGGACACGTTCTTCGATGGCAACGCGGACTATTTCCGCAGCCAAGTGCAGGACCTGATCGGTCAGTTCGGACTGGATACCGACGGTGTCAAAGACCTCTCGATCGCCGCCCTCATCGCCAAAATGATGGGAATGGCATCGACCGATGATGTGAGAAACCAGCTAACGAGTCTGCTCAGCATCGCCGCGACCGCCAACGTAACGGATCAAAAAGCCGGACGACTCCTCGCGAGCCCGGGTAAAAACGGCGAGACGACTGTCGCCGCCAAACGGGTGAAACCTTCCTCGAAGAGCTGAGCCTTTGATGAATGACTGATGCCGCAGGCCTGCATTTCCAACATCGCAATTCGATAGCGGATCACAGAGGCTGCGGCGGGACGTTCACGTCCCACAAGGCCAAATGTTCTGGCTCGTATCACCGCGATCACAACCGGAACATCATTTACGGAAGCGTCCGCACTGCCAATCGCCAACAACCATTCTATGAGTGACACCCAACTCACCGGCGGGACCTACGAAATCCTTCGCAATCGTCTTCGCGACGCTGCGGGAGATTTGCGTGATCGGCTCGGCAAACTCAACTCCGATCGCAACGACGTTTTCGGCAACATCGAAACTCGGCTGATCGCAACGCAGCGGATTACCACCGACCACAACTGTGTCCCACGGGACATTGTGTCGATCGGCGATCATTTCGTTTTCGGGTACAACGTTCAGTTCGGCTTAAAAACCGAGATCCATCTTCCCGATGTGTTCTCGGTTTACCGGATGGAAAACCATGAGTTCCACGCTTCGGCTTTGGACCTGATCAGCGATCCGCAATTCGTTAAAGACTTCGAAGAACTTTATCGATTCTACAAGGGGACCACGTTTCTGCGGTTCTTCGTTAAAGGCCCGATCCTGCACATGGTTTTCCAAGTCGGGAAAACGGCGGGCGACATCAAGTCGTTCAAATGGCGAATCACCGGTTCTGAAATCGAGTACATCGACAACCGAAGTGACCACGAGGTCAAACAACCGCCCCAACACGCATTCATGTGGCAGCGGGCAACCCGCGACATGCACCGCTACGGCGACCATCCCCACATTTCGATCGAAGACAAAGTCTTTGTCGAAACTGTCGGCGGCGACTTGACAGTCAAAGTTGAAAACAACACCAGCAGCGGCGAAGGCATCTACGCCGAGCCAGTCGATAACCCAGACCAAAAACTCGACGACGCGGAGATCTATTACGCGATCGTCGGCAATTTGGTGTTGATGAAAATCAAACCGTATCAGGAAACCGGATTTCGCTACATCGTCTTCAGCGGCAAGATCAACCAAGCCGTTCGGCTCGACGAAATCCAACATGCCTGCGTGATGTTGCCCGGTGATCAAGGCTTGATTTTCCCCGGCGGATACTACTTGCAATCCGGCGAGTTCAAACGGTTCGATCATGGACTCGCGGACATGCGTTACGAACGTACGATCGCGTCATCCAACGGCGAAGATTACCTGTACCTGTTCAGCAACATCGAACACGGGACGTACGTCCAACTACGGTACAACCAAATCCGGCAAACCGTCGAAACGCCACTGGTGTGTCACGGTCAAACCTTCTTCGAAGCCGGCGAGATGGTGTGTTTCAAAGCACACGAAACGCCACAAAAACACCATCCCATCCAAATTTGGCAGACACCCTTTGTCGGCGAAAACTTTCTACCGTCGAGCCAAACCGACTCGTTGCTTTTTAAAATCGGCAACCAAGATCTCGTGCGGGGGATGGCTGAATGCAGCGAAGTGCTGCAACTGATCGAAAAAGACGACAGTTATGATGGACTCTACCAGGACCTCGTTAAAAAATCCGGCGACATTCTCGACAGCTACTTTTGGATCGGAAAAGACGAGACCCACCATCTCGACAAACCGCTCAACGACATTCGTAGCGCCGCGTCCGCTGCCGTCGAAGAATTCGAAAAAGTCGTCCGGGTCCGCACCGAGACGAAGAAACAGACCGAGAAAGTTAAATCAGCGATCGATCGAACGCTGAAGGAAACCGAACGATCGCGATTTGAGAGTATTCAAGAATTCGTTTCCTCGCTGACCGAGCTACGCGAACATCGTGGGCACGCAATCACGTTGCGGGATCTGAAGTTTGCGGATCTCTCGCTCGCAGAAGCATTGGAAACACGCCTTGCCGAAGCCACACAGCGGCTAAGCCGTCGCTGCGTCGACTTTCTGCTGACGGATAACTCCTTGGCCCCGTATCGAACCGCGATCGCTACTGCCGAAGACAAGATCGCCGGTGTCGGCAGTGTCGCGGTTGCCAAAGAACTCGAAGCGGAAATCGACCAAGCGGCTTCTGAACTTGAGCTTCTGACCGAAACCGTCAGCAATCTCGAGATCGAAGACGCGACCCAACGAACGCAAATCATCGACGCAATCGGCGATATTTTTGCCGATGTCAATCGTGTGCGAAGCGGGCTGAAGAACCGTCGTCGCGATCTCATCGGCGTCGAAGGTCGTGCCGAATTTGCCTCGCAAATGAAGTTGCTTCAGCAGTCCACGTCCGGGTATCTCGACGTCTGTGACACCCCGGCACGTTGTGACGAGTATCTCACTAAGGTGATGGTCAGCCTCGAAGAACTCGAGGGACGATTCGCCGAATTTGATGAGTTCATCGAAACCCTCGCCGAACGACGCGAAGAGGTTTACACAGCGTTTGAATCTCGCAAAGTTGCGTTGGTTGAGAAGCGGAACCGTCGCGCCGAATCGCTCGCCGCGGCCGCAGATCGAATCCTGAAAGCGATCGCATCCCGTGTCGCGACGATGGACTCGACCGATGCGATTGCCGCCTACTTTGCCGGCGATTTGATGGTCGGCAAAATCCGCGGCCTCATTGACGAACTCGATAATCTCGGCGATGCCGTCCGTGTCGGCGATCTCCAAGGACGCTTGAAGGTCATCCGTGAAGACGCCACTCGCGGACTCAAGGATCGCCAAGATCTCTTCGAAGATGGCGGCGATATCATTCGGCTCGGTGAACGCAAGTTTGCGGTCAATACGCAACCTCTCGATCTCACCACCGTCTTGCGTGGCGGAGAACTGTGTTTGCATTTGACCGGAACGCAGTTTTTCGAACCGATGCACGACCCGCGGCTCGAATCCTCACGCGAATTGTGGGACCAACCGCTCGTTAGCGAAAACCGGCACGTCTATCGCGCCGAGTATCTCGCCTTGGATCTGTTCACCGAAGCGGTAACACGCCAATCCGTCGATGCGTCTTGGGTTGGCGAGAAGATGAACGGGCGATTCGACGAGGGCTATGCCAAGGGTGTACACGATCGCGATACGGCTGCCATCTTGAACGCGCTGATCTCGATCGATCGTCAACTCGGCCTCCTCCGCTACGAACCGACGCTGCGAGCCTGCAGCCAATTCTGGTGGACCCGAATTCTTGGGGCGAAACCCCGAACGGAGATGAAACAATGGATCGCCGGGTTTGCCAAACTCGCGCGGGCGTACCCACAAGCAGAACCGGCGGTGCAATTCCGGGAACACCTCGCACAACTCGCCCTCGCGGATGAATCTGTCTGGAAACCGCTGTTTGGCAAAACCGTCACGCCACCTCGAATCGCTGACTACCTGTTCCACGAACTCCTTGTCTCGCCGAACAAAGCCACCGTCAGCGGGCGTGCAATGCACTTGCTCAGTGACTTCAAGAACGCATTGCCACAAACGGATCGGCAAAAATGGTTGGTCGGAGGAATCAAACCAAACTCAGACGATCCGATTCGATCCTTCGTGCTCGCTCGCAACTGGAGCGACGCCTTTATTAAAAAGATTGAAGCGGAAAATCCCAAGCCCGACGTCGACGCGGCAGAAGGATATCGGAACGAACTAGCGTGGTTGGTCCTGAGTGAGATCGATCAAGAAACCGGTACCGAGATGGACGACACCGCCGCAGCCAAGGCTCGCGGCATTGATCGTCATCTACAGATCGTTGACGTTCCCGTCGCTGTCTCCGTCCCCTCTCTCGTCGGCAGCCACGAAAGGATTGTCGATGGAAAGATGACCGTTCATTATCACGAATTCAAGCAGCGACTCAGCGATTATCGTGAATCCGTGGTCCCCCGTTTCCACGCCTTGCACCAAGCCAAAGCGGACCTGGTGAAGGCCGCTCGCGATTCGATGCGATTGGATGAGTTCAAGCCAAAGGTGCTCAGCAGTTTTGTCCGCAACCAATTGCTCGACGAAGTTTATCTTCCGCTCATTGGCGATAACCTTGCCAAGCAAATGGGAACGGCGGGCGAAGACAAACGAACCGATCGGATGGGATTGCTACTGTTGATCTCGCCACCGGGTTATGGAAAAACAACGTTGATGGAGTATGTCGCCAATCGGCTCGGATTGGTCTTCATGAAAATCAACGGTCCCGCGATCGGGCACGGTGTCACTTCACTCGATCCCGCCGAGGCCCCCAACGCAGCGGCACGCGAGGAAATCGAGCGTCTCAATCTCGCCTTGGAAATGGGCGACAACGTGATGCTGTATCTCGATGACATTCAGCACACTCACCCGGAACTGTTGCAGAAGTTCATCTCACTCTGCGATGCCACCCGCAAGATCGAAGGCGTTCGTGGAGGCAAAACCCGGACGTACGATCTGCGCGGACGACGCGTTGCCGTCGTGATGGCGGGCAACCCGTATACCGAGAGTGGAGACCGGTTCCAAATACCAGACATGTTGTCCAACCGCGCCGATGTATACAACCTCGGCGAAATCATCGGCGACCGCGCCGACGCGTTCGAGATGAGTTATCTCGAAAACTGCTTGTCGAGCAACGTAACGCTCGCTCCGCTATCGACGGCCCCGCTGTCGGACGCCCGAAAGATTGCCATGGCGGCGCAGCGAGATTCGATCGAAGGCATCGAGCTGGAAAGCAATTTCTCGCTCGATCAGGTACGCGATATGTTCGAAGTGACACGCAAACTGCTGCGGGTCCGCGACGTCGTGTTACGAGTCAACCGCGCCTATATTCGATCCGCGGCACAGGCCGACGCCTACCGAACCGAACCGCCATTCAAATTGCAGGGCAGTTATCGGAACATGAACCGGATCGCCGAACGCGTTGCACCGGTGATGAACGACGCCGAACTGCAAACGCTGATCGTCAGCAACTACGAACAAGATGCCCAAACGTTGACGACCGACAACGAAGCCAACGTACTAAAGTTCAAAGAACTGATGGGGATTTTGACACCCGAAGAAAGTGCCCGTTGGGACTCGATCAAATATGCGTTCGTCGAAAGCGTCCGGATGGCGGGCATGGACAGCGAAGATCAAGTCGGCCAAGTGATGCGGCAACTCGCGTCCATGCGAGACGGTCTCGAATCGATCCGCCAAGTGATCGCGAAAGCCATCGCGATGGAAGATCATTCAGCCGAACAGCGGATGGACGCCCGCGTCGATTCGCTTCGACAATCGCTCGTCGCAATCGGGGATTCTTTGAGTCAACGGATACAGAACACCGGCAATCAACTTGAAGAATTGACGCGCCAACAAGCAACCACGCCGGTGGAACAAAAAGTGTTGGTCCAACACAAAGTTCCACGAGTCATGGCGGAATTGATCAAAGGACAGTTTCATTTGATGCAGGAGTGGATGCGTCCTCTTCTAAACGAATCGATCGACAACGGCCGAGATATCGACCGCCTTCTCAAACAGCTCGATCAAATGATGCAAACTTACCAGCAGGTCGAAGCGGCACTCGATCCGCCTCAGACAGAAAAGTAGCGTCGAGCCGATTCAAACTCGCGCATCCTGAGGCATGACACTGCTAGGGCATCAAGAGTCGCACTAATCACCTCGCCTCGTCCGTCCCCACGTGAACTGATTAGGTGCCCTGTTCGCCCAAGGCGAGTTTTCGAACACGATCGAACGTCATCTCCTCGGGTACTCGGCATTAGCTTGGTCGGCCAAATCTTTGCTGGGACGTGGAAAACACGACCGCGCAAGGTTTGCTTCGATTCTTAGTCGCAATCGCGGCGATAGATTTCGATCCCCGGTGGTTCATCCGCGTGGACGTCCGTTTTTCCTGTCTACGTGTTGTGTCAGACGGTATGCGACAAGATGTCCGACCTCTCACGGCTTTTCGCAGTGCGGCCTTTCGTCCCATTCGAACGAAAGAACGGCTTCTCGATGGTGCGTCTCCCACCGCGGTCTGGATAGAAACTTTCGACTCCGCTATGGTCGAATAGACCGACTCAATCCTTCGAAAGTGTCCTCATGCCCACTCGCAACTTACGTCGCCTTTTCTCTCCAAAACGAGTGGTGGTTATCGGTGCGAGCCAACGAGTCGGAAGCGTCGGCAATACGGTGGTCCGCAATTTGTTGGGTGCGGGTTATGGCGGCGAGATCATTGCCATCAACCGCCACTATGACCAAGTCGAAGGGGTGCGATGCGTCGGCAGTATCGCCGATGTGGAAGGTCCGATCGATCTCGCGGTGATCTGCACACCCGCTGAATCTACCCCGGAACTGGTCTACCAGTGCGGACACGCGAATGTTCGCGGTGTGGTGATTCTCGCAGCGGGATTTCGGGAAACGGGTGCCCCCGGCCGAGAACTCGAACTGAAACTGCTCGCCGCAGCCAAACGTTTCCCGACCATGCGAATCATCGGCCCGAATTCGCTCGGAATCATCTCTACGCATGTGGGTTTGAACGCGAGTTTTGCCGACACGTGCCCACGTCCGGGACGAATCGCACTGTTGTCACAGTCAGGCGCACTCGGTACGGCGATATTGGATTGGGCGGAAAAGGAGGGAGTCGGATTTTCTCATTTCGTTTCGCTAGGAAACCTGATCGACGTCACGATCGCAGACTTGATCGATTTCCTCGCCGAAGATCCGCATACCGATTCGATCGTGATGTACATCGAGTCGATTCCGCACGCACGGAGTTTCATGTCGGCCGCCCGCGCATTCGCTCGCCAAAAGCCGATTCTTGCTTACAAGTCAGGACGGTTCGCACCAACTGCCCAAGCGGCGGCGCTTCACACCGGGGCAATGGTCGGCGTCGATGCGGTCTACGATGCCGCGTTCGCTCGGGCAGGCATCGTGCGGGTGGAGGAATTCGACGACCTGATTCACTGTGCCGAGTTATTGGCCCATCGAAAAAGTCCCAAAGGTTCTCGGCTCGCCGTCATTAGCAATGCGGGTGCGGCCGGCGTGATGACAGCCGACGCTGTCCTACAAAACAAATGCAAACTCGCGACGTTTTCAAAACAGACGACGGATCGACTTGCTGCAGCGGAACGTCACCACGCCCATATCGAAACCCCGGAAGATTCTCCGGTAGACGGTCCGACGTCCATGCCAGTTGGCTCCGTCAACTCCGAAAATCATGCGCAACCTTTATCGGACGACCCCCGAATATCCAACCCCGTGGATTTGTTCGGCGACGCGACTCCCGAAAGGTACGCCGAAGCGATCACAACGGTGCTTGCTGACGACGACGTCGATGCGGCCATTGCCGTTCTCACTCCGCAAGCGCTGACGGCACCTACCGAGACCGCCGATGCGTTGATTGCTGCGGCGCGTCGGTCCAGCAAACCGGTTCTCGCCGTTTGGATGGGCGGTCAACGCATCCAAGACGGAGCCGCGAGACTCGCTCAGGCCGGCATCCCCGTTTACGACACACCCGCGAAAGCGGTGAGAGCGTTCTCCTATCTCGTTCGGTACTCACGTAACCGCGAGGTCTTGCAGGAAACGCCTCGAACGATGCCGATCGAGTTTCATCGCGACCGCGCTTCGCTGCGTGAATCGTTCGCTTCGTTGATGCTCAGCGATTCGGAATTGCTATCGGAATCAAATTCGAAAGCACTCTTAGAAGCCTACGGTATCGCCACTACACGACCGATCGTCGCGATTACCGTCGATGAAGCAGTTCGGTACGCTGAACAAGTTGGTTTCCCGGTTGCGGTGAAGGTCTATTCGCCCGATATCGTCCACAAAACAGAGGTGGGCGGGGTGATCCTCAACGTGAGCAACCAAACCGGCGTGCAAAACGCTTTCAAAACCATCCGAGAACGTTGCCAAACGATACGACCTGATGCGGAGTTCCGCGGCGTGACCGTTCAGCCGATGGTTGTGGACCCGGACGGTCGTGAACTCTTAATTGGGGTACGGCGGGACCCGGTTTTTGGTGATGTGATGTTGGTGGGTGCCGGCGGTGTCGACGCTGAACTGTTGCAAGACCGTTCGCTCGAACTCCCACCACTGAACGAACGGCTCGCCAGACGAATGCTCGAACGTTTGCAATGCTGGCCGATGCTCGGTGCCTATCGTGGAAAACCAGCCGTCGACTTGGACCAATTGATCAGCGTCCTTCTCCGCGTTTCCTACCTCATCGCCGATCACCCAGAAATCGTCGAACTGGACGTCAACCCGTTACTCGTCACTCCCGAACGGACAATCGCGTTGGACGCAAACATCGTCATTGATATGGAGATGCCAACCTCGACCGATGCCCGTTCGAGGCCCGGAGAGTTCTCTCACTTGGCGATCCGTCCGTATCCAGACGAATACGTGAGACGATGCCGGTTGACTGATGGAACGCAGTTCATCTTGCGACCGATCATGCCCGAAGACGAACCATTGTGGCGTCAGATGTTGGCCACCTGTTCAGAGGAATCGATCCGCATGCGGTTTCGATATCTCCTGCAATCGAGCAACCATGATCTGGCCGCCCGGTTCTGCTTTACCGACTATGAGCGTGAACTCGCCATCGTCGCAGAAACTCACCAGGATGGGAAAACCGAGATCGCAGGCGTGGGAAGACTCGTGGCAGACGCCGATCACGATCAAGCCGAGTTCGCCGTGATGATTGCCGATCCATGGCAAGGACGCGGACTCGGATCGGTGTTAACCGATGAGTGTTTATCGATCTGCGACGGTTGGGGAATCAGCACGGTGACGGCAGAGGTTGATCCTCGCAATCACCGCATGCTGCAAATGTTCTCACACCGCGGTTTTATCCGAGATTCGAGCAACGAGGACGATATCCTCGTCAGCAAGAAACTTTAGCTCCACTGATTCGCGATATCGTCGGCCAACAACGACAGCAAATCGTCATCATCGCCATCGCTTCCGCTAGTCGACTCCGCAGCGGATTGAACTGGTGACTGAACCGAGGTGTCATCGGAACCGGACTCGCTTATCACTTTCGCGTCCGAGGACAGATCAACGATTACACGATCAGTCGTTTCATCCGTTTGCGTAACCGGTTGTTGAACCGGGGCAGGAGCAATCGCTTCGCCACTCGGACTGGTCAGAGTGTTGAGTTGGTTGATGACCTGCAACGCATCGACTGCGGTCACGTATCCATCACCGTTGACGTCGTGGTAGTAAATTCGATCGCTCGAAGAAGCGGTCTCACCGGATGCTTCGCGACGACTCATTTCGTTGATCACGATCAACGCATCGATCGCCGTAACGAGATTGTCACCATTGACGTCGGCTGGCATCGCAGTGTTCTGCAATGGTTCACCTGATCCAAGGATCGTGATCGTGGCCGCATCGTACTGGATGTTTTCGATCGGCACAGGATCGTCGTTCTGGTCCAGCAGCGTGTCTTGGAATGGGAATCTGTCCGCAGGTCCCCCGGTCACCGTCGTCGTTCCCGCCGCGGTGCCGCGGAAGTAGATCGTAGCCAGGGTCAGGCCTGATCCACCCAAACTGCCTTGATTCGAACCGAACTCATCAATCAACCCTGGACGATCGTTGACGCCGACAGCAGGATCGAGCAAGAACTGCGGATCAAATTCGACATCAAAATCGAACAGGTCTGGGTTCCCACCGTTGTCAACTGGAATCGTCGAAAGGAAGTTCGTGTTGTAGAGGATATCCAAGAAGCCGGCGAAAACGGCTTCCGTAGGCGGACGGCCGGTTCCCAAATCGATCGCGTCAATTCGCAATCCGAAACGCTGACCGACCGGCACCGATGTGATTGCATTACCGGCTTCGTCCACAAACGTGAAGTCGAAATTCACGAGCGGATTTTGTACCGCACCGACAGTCATCGTGACCTCGGCGATACTGCGGACGGTTCCGAATTGCGGACTCTCGACGGTTAGGATGTAAGAGAACCGATCAAACCCGGCAAAACCGACCTTTGGTGTGTAGGAGAAATAATCGTTGGCAAAATTATTGTCATTGCCGACGTCGACTCGCTGAACGGTACCGTTGAGTGCCGATTCTTTCAGCGTCAATTCCGTAACGATGTCATTGGCACCGATCAGGTCATTAGTGAGCACGTTGAATCGAGCTACGGCGCTGGACCGAATCGTCGCCCCGAGCGAATCCACGCCAACCGGGAATGAATCATCCAACGCGACCGGGAACCCGTCACCGAGCGGTGCGATTTCAATCTGCGTCGATCCGTATCGGATTTCGTCGTAATCGAGAACTTCCGGACCCGTCGGTGTAATCAGGGTCGTCTCACTGACTGCGGCATTGGTCGGATCGGTCTTGAAGATCGCCAGCCCGGAACCGGTTGCTTGCATGGTCAAGGTAAAGACTTCGGCAAACCCGGTGAACGATGCGAGGTCGTTCGAACTGCCGATGGTATCCAGATCGCTGAAGGATTGAGTGCTGCCCACCTCGTCGATCAATCCTGGCGTCAATGCGTTACCGAGTTGGAACGCACCGGTTTGGAACTGAGGTCCGAATGTGATGTCAAACGGGAACGCATCAGTCGTGTTCGTGTCGACTGGCGTAACGAGTTCGGACGTGTAGAGCAGATCGATAAAAGCCGATTGCAACCCTTGAATCGCCTCTGAGTCGGCCTTTGAAATGTCATCGACCGAAACCCGCACGCGGAAGGTTTGACCAGCCTGCAACGTCAACAGTTCGGTGTCATTGTTACGGTCGAGGATTTCGATCTTGAATTCCGCCTTGTCGTCGACCAGCGACTGCGGGGTCAAGACAACCGTGCCGACGGCTTGAGCGGAAGTCTGTCCCGAATCATCGCTGATCGAGTACGAGAATTGTTCTGTTCCGACGAATCCATCCAATGGCGTGTATCGCACACCGCGACTGCCTGGATCGATCGACAAGATACCCCCGCCGGTACCGCGTGAGACCTGCGTGATTCGCAGTCCGCCGGCGACCGACGCGATGTCGTTGTCGAGCAGGTTGAGCGGGACGCTCGTCTCGTTGCTGGCAACTTCAAAAATATCATCGACAGCGATCGGGGCACTCGTAGCGAACTGAACCGATGCGGTCACGACTGCGAAACTGCCGTCGCTAAGGAAATAGGTGAATCGATCGATCCCAGTGAAGTTGGAAGGAGGCGAGTACAGGATGACCTGATTCCCTGCTGACCCCGAGATCGACACGATCCCTTTCGTACCGTTCACGTTGAGGTTGGTAATCGTCAACGGGTTCGTCGGCAAACTGAAGTCATTGGCGAGGACGTCAATTGGAAATGCGATCGCATTCTGGGGCACGGTGACAAAATCATCCGTTGCCGCATCGTCGTTGTTGCCCGCTGCCAGAATCCGGATCGGATGATCTTCTACTTCTCCGGTGTCGGCACCACCGCCCACACCGAGGCCTGGCGTGAGACTGTATCGGAAACGGCTAAACGTATTGAGCACGCCATCGGCAGTGCCATCAATGTTAACGTCAAACGTGGACGGCAATGTCACGTTGATGTTGTGGGTTCCGGTTCCCAGAATCGCATCGGTACGAAGCTGCTCGCCGGCATCCAGGAAATCGCCGTCGGCATTGAGATCGAGCCAAGCTTGCAGGTAGCCGGTGCTGCCGGTGGTGTTAGTCAAGGTGACAGTGATGATTCCTGTCGCACCGGGTCGCAGAGCAACGGTTTGCACGACGCCGTCTTCGTCATCGAATTGCCCAGTGGTGGTGTTCACAACATCGTCGCCACTAGCGTCGGCAGTCGGAACGCCGTCCGATTCACGATCGATTTGCGTACCGATCGTCAAACCGGTGAGCGTCCCGTGACTCGGTCCACCTGCTGCGATGCTGGTCGAGTACGTGTCTGGAGCGTCACCGTAGTCACGCGAGGGCAAACCACCGAAGTGATAGTTGTTGCCGAGTGGTCCGCCGGTGTAGTTGATAACCCATTCACCTTCGGCGTTCGACGGCAACGTCCGAATGAAGCCGGGTTCTTCGACTTCACGAATTGCATAGGCACGACCAAGTATCGGAAGGTCGAGTGTGTAAAAACCGTTGGCGTCGGTAATGTCAAAAGGCTCGCCGAGGTCGGGCCGGTTGTCGCCATCGAGGTCGGCGTAGATATAGGCTCCTTCCACGCCCGGTTCACCCGCATCGAGTGCACCGTTGCCGTTTAAGTCGGCAAACTTTTTACCAGTAATGTCCGGATTGACTTGTCCAAATCCAAACGTCGGTGCGACGGCGCCACTTGTCGTCGTTGTTACCGTCTGCGAAGTGCTAGTCGTCGCGGTGAAGTTAGAGGGCGTCATCGCAATGACGGTGTAGGTGCCAGCGGCGACGTTCAGTGAATACGATCCGTCTGCGCCTGTCACCGCATTTGCTTCGGTCGCGTCGAGCAAGCCGTTGTTATTGGCGTCCGCAAAAACGGTAACGCCGGAAAGTCCCGGGTCGCTCGTGCCCACGCCGTCGCTGTTGAGGTCATTAAAGACGCGTCCCGTGAGCGAACCGCCTCTGGTACCAGTTGCCAGCGTGTGGGAGATCGCATCTGCACTATAAAGTGTTCCAAACGAGATCACTCCACCTGGATCGACAAAGTCCGTTCGGAAGCGAACGGGAATATCATCCATCGTGCCGAGGATTCCGTCTGGCCCGACACCCAGTCCGTTCTCTTCGTTCAGTGCGCCACCACCATCGATCAACGATGGAGTGAGGTTGGTACCGTCGGTGTGGTAGAGCCCAAAGACGTGAGCAAGTTCGTGGGTCGTCGTTGCACCGATTTCGAGTCCAAGGACATCAAACAAGCTGAATGCGGCACTCGTTTCGACAGCTTCGGAAGCAGTGACTTCTTCGTCCAACCAAACGAGTACGCTCTCACTTAAATCAAAGTTACCAACGTCGAGTGTTTGAGCCAGTCCCAACGCGGGAGCAATGTCTTCAAACGAGTTTGTCGAACCGAAAACAACACGTGTTACCAGCGGATTGTCGCCCGGGTCGGGATGGTCGAAACTGTTGAGAATCGTGATGCCATATTCACCGGGATTGCCCGTGCTGCTGTACGATCCATTGGAACCGTAGACTCCAATGTCTGCGAACTGCTGTTCGACCGTACTGACGATCCGGTCAGCAATTTGTTGGTACTGATTAATGGAGGAAACAACGACCCCCGCATCGTCGAGCGTTTGACTGATGTCCGGAATCCGGAATCGTCCTCCCGTTGGGATGCCGGGATTTGCCAAAAAGGCGTTGAAATCATCGCGTGCGAAACTGCCGCCGTCGAAGTCCAAGAACACAATTTGTCCCTGACCAATCGGTAGACTTTCGGTCACTGGACGGTAAGTTCGTAGACCAATTGTATAACTTGAAAGTCCCGACTCTGCCGAAACGGCGATCGTGTAACGTCCATCGAACGGAACCACCTGAGCTGCATTGGCGTTGCCAAGAGTTTGCAGTGGCGAATCGATCGGGTAACTCGAAAAAGGGTCGTCTTGCGCAAACCAAAAACGTCCGCTCGCTTGGCTTGAATCAAACGCACTTGGCAAGAAGACATCGAACGTCGTCACCGCGCCAAGCGTGGCGATATCGAGAATGTCACCCGCTTTCAAATCAAAACTGTAGTAGTCGATATCGCTGATGAACTGAGTACCGAACTGCGTGAAGCCCACCGAACCGGTGATGTCGATCGTGTCACGCTGGCCCGTACCGTTGCCCAACGGCACGAACTCCGCATTCTGGTAAAAATCATTCACCCCGTTGAGTTGGGGCGATTCTTTTTCTTGGTACCGAAATGACGAAACACTGCCGATGTTGCGGGCGCCATCGTAGTCATCGATTCCGGGAATCGAGATTAGCGAGTTTGCCGCGAGCAGTTGCCGACGCTCGAGTCCTTCCATCGTTAACCGACGGGACGACTTGCGGCGGGTGTTCGTCTTGTCGCGCCGACGAGATCGACGAGTTTGTGAGGGGCCAGTGGCATCGGACGAGGAGGTCGAGGAGTGTGACCGATCCGACGACGTTTGGAAGGACTGACGAAGATTCATCGAGGGTCTCTGGCGGAGGGGGCCCGTGGGACCAGAATAGGAAAAGCAGTGGCAGACAACGGTGCAGAATTTCTCATCTCGCAGCCAGTAAGCGTTACCAAGGCGGCTGGAGCAACCCGGATGCGAATTTTGATTAAATCCACGTCCGCGAATCAGCGAGTCTAATTCGGCGCGCTACGCTGTCAACGAAATGCAACGTTTCCGACGCGATTGAAGCCCACAAAGTTCCCGGTGTTTGCGGCCTTTGCCCGCCCAACCCGCATAATCGCACCTCAGGCCGCATTCGGCACCAACCAAACCCCCTCACTGGGAGCGGAAGAACCTAGTTTTTTCCACAACGGGACCGCTCGCCGCGTAGGTGCGTCCTTTTTGATCGCCTCGCCTCCCTCCAACGGAAGCACAAAACATCACCCGCCCCGCTTCCCGCAGGAATCACATTGACGCGATGTGCTGCCGAAACCCTCGAAGCCTGTGTGCGTTTCGTTAGTGGGTAGGGGGCCGACGCGTCCCGGTGGATCTCGCCGGTTGGGAGATCGCCTGACTGTGACGGCTGTAGCGGTTATCTCGGTTGGCTGCAGCCGATTTGCCTGCTCCGGCTTAGCGGGACGATGATCGTAATCGGAAACCCGTCCCGACTAATCGCCCAAGAGTGTCACGATGTTCGACCGTCCTGCAGTGTCCCCGGATACCGAATCCCCACAAGGAACAGGACAAATCCTTGGGATCTGGAGACTGGGCGCACGGTTGACTCGCGGAGCGGGAACCGATCTTTTCCTCGCGCAACCCGCCGACAGTCAGGGAAACCCTCGTTACGACTACGTGTTGAAGACCGTCGCGGGCGTCGTTCCCTCCAGCCAAGCAGAGTCACCCAACCCGAACGCGGTCCGTGAAGCTCAGCGACAAATCGGGCAAGCCATTCAGGCTTCCGGGATCACACATCCGAACTTGATCGCGATTCTCGATGCATCCGGTTCTCCCCATGCACCTTACGTGGTGATGCCGCGATTAGCTGCCGTTTCGATGGACGAAAGGACACGCCAAATCCCGCATTTTGCCGTGCCGGTTGCGCTTTGGTGGACCCGCCAAGTTGCCCAGGCGCTGGAGAAGATGCACAGTGCCGGATGGGTCCACTGCGACGTCAAACCCGACAATATCCTGATCGATTCCCAAGGCCACGCGACACTCGTCGACCTCGGATTTGCAACGCAAACGCACAGCCCCATGCACCGCGTGTTCCGCGGGACGCCTGATTATGCTTCACCCGAGTTGATGAGCGGAAAAACCGCCGCACTTCCCGCGATGGACGTCTTTGCGCTCGGACGTGTGTTGTGGGAGAGTCTTTCTGCAACCGCACCGGTAGCTCAGAGCACGATTGAACCGGTCGCCGAACTGATCGAACACATGGTGGCCGCTGACCCGGCGCAGCGTCCCGCGGTCAGTGAAGTCGTGCGGAGATTGCTCTCGCTCGAGATTCAAACGCTCGGTAGCCATATCGTCCCCAGCACCTCGGCCAAGCGAATCGCGGCGTAACGCGTCATTTCCAGGATCACATCGACACCGAAAACGCCCAGCCAAGAATCGCCGTCTAATCTCGGTCGCTACTCAAGATCGTGATGCATAGCGCCGTCATCACCGACATGCTGGCGAGAATTCCGATCAGGCCCAACACGCTGAGTCGCTCGATCCCGGCAACCTTCGTTTCTGGAAATAAGACCGGAGGCACCTCGTATGCCAGCAGCAACGAAGAACCGAGAAAAACGGCGCTCGCCATCAGCCCGACCACCAACCGGTTCACCGCGGGGGTGATCCGTTTCGGATCGAGTCGCAATTGCAGGTTTCCCAGCCGCGTCTGATTAAGGACCGCGAGAATCTGCTCGGGAGCCTCCTCGAGAAAGGCTTCGTTTTCTAGATAAATCCGTCGAGCTTGACGGAGCCGGCGTCGCGGGGTCAGCCGCCTGAGCATCACCCGCCGCAGGTACGTTTGCACGATGTCGAGCGAATCAAAACCGACACCAAGTTCACGCAGCGTTCCCTCTAACGAGATCAGCATCTTCAATAGCAACGCGGACTGATTCGGTAACGTGATGCCGTGTCGATGCAAGATCTCGGTGAGTTCGTTCAGCGCCCCACCTAAATCAAAGCGATCGAGCGTTTGTCGGCCGTACGTATCGACGAAGTCGGCAACATCGATTTCCAACGCCGCTTGATCGAGATCCAGACGTGGGTTTCCAACTCCGCGTATCAACCGGGTCAATCGTCTGCGGTCACCCGAGTTGATTGCAAACAGCATTTCTTCGATTGACTCTCTCAGCGTCTCGTCGATCCGGCCGGTCATCCCGAAATCAAGAATCCCCAGCCGTCCGTCTGTCAGAAAAATCAGGTTCCCCGGATGCGGATCGGCGTGAAAGAACCCATCTTCGAAAACCATCTTCAAATAGATTTTCGCCAGTCGCGAGCCGATGTCCGGTGGCAGGTCTTTTTTCGTGATTCGCGGCGTGTCCGAACGCTCCTCCGACGGCGATTCGGGATACTCCGTAGCCGGCAAATGATGGGCAAAAAGCGTCGCCAAAGGGGCGCCAATCATTTCTTCCATCACGAGTACGCGTCGCGTGCACAGGTGATCGATCACCGTCGGGACAACGACTTCGCCTTGGTCCCCAGAAAGCATCTCGGCGAACTGTTTCAAGCTGCCCCGTTCGCGATTGAAGTCGAGTTCGTGCAACACCATCGGGCGTAATTGCCGGACCATTTCCCTCGGCCCCCACACCGCGATGGAGTCAACCCTGGCAGCCAACTGCGCGAGACCTTCGAGAACTTCGAGGTCCTGTCGCATCAACCGGTCGATCCCGGCCCGTTGGACTTTCAACACCACACGGCTGCCATCGAGCAGCACGGCCCGGTGAACTTGACCGATCGAAGCGGTCGCCAGCGGTGTGTAGCAAATCGACGAGAAGTCTTTCTCAAAGTCGTCGCCGAGTTCAGACCGCAACGTCGCTCGCACCTGATCGGCCGAGTCGGGCTCGACGCGGCCGCGAAGTCGTTTGAGCTCATCGGCGAGTTCAACTCCGACCAAGTCGGGACGTGAGGCGAGAACTTGGCCGACTTTGATGAAAGTCGGACCTAATTCGGTGATCGCCATCCGAATCCGCTCGACCCGCGAGTACTGAGTCAATGGCACGCCGGATCGATCTTTGATCCAATCTCGAAACGGCAACCGTTGCGAGCGGCTCAGCCAATCGGCCAACCCGTAGCGGCGCAGCACCACCAGAATCTCACGTCCACGACGTAGATTGCGGTACAGGCTCGGAATGGAGGTCAATTTCATCACTAGCGTTACATTAACCACCGGGTTGTCGTTTCGGGACGGTTAAAAGCAGAATCCGCTCGGCTACACTCTGGCGATTCTCATCATATTTAGGAAGGTATCGATTTTGCCGATGGACGCGTTTGCCGACGACTGGACCGCTGCGATCAGGACGACGTTCGCGTTGATGCTGGTCTCATCGACAATCGCCATCGTGATCGGAATTCCAGCCGCCGCGAGCACCGCGATGCTCGCCCAGTTCCGCGCCAAAGCACGCATCCTCGACCGACTCCGCCAAGGACTGGTGTCAACCTGGATCCTGGCGATGATGTTTTCCATCGCGACGCCCCTGATCCTGCACGCGGCGGTTTGGGAATCGACCGCGGGAAAATTCGGGTGGTTGGTCAAGACCATGACCGGCGGCAATCTGCTGTGGGTTGGTTGGATTCACGGCGTTCATGGCGCCGCCATCGTCGCGATGGCAACGTTCTGGGCGACCCGCAACATCGCCCCCGAAATCATCCAACATTCCGCATTGGATTACGGGAACATGGCGGCGTGGTTTCGCGTGCGACTACCAATCGCGCGCCCCTGGGTACTCGCCTCGGTCGTGATCGTCTGGATGCTCGCGGCGACAGAAATGAGCGTCGCCGATCTGCACAGCGTCCGAACGGTTGCCGATCAGTTCTATCTTTTCTACGCCCTCGATCCGAACATGACCGCGATCACCGTGACGACTTGGTTGCCCATGATCGTCGGTGGCATTCCCGCGATCGTCTGGCTGCGACTGCGTCACCGACAATTGCACACCCCAGGTAGAAGTCACCACGATCGCGCGTCAACCGATTTTCGAGACAGTGACGGCGAAGTGCAATTCGACGCGAACAAGTGGCAACGCGTTGGAGTGGCCGCATCGATCGTCGGTATGCTCGCGTCGCTGCTAGTTTGCCAAGGCGCGATCGCGGCGGGACTGATTGTGCAAGCGGGCCATCTCGTTGAAGTCGAAGGGGGAATCCCTGTCGCAAGTTGGTCGTGGCAGGCATGTGTGCGTTCGATCGGGAACGCGCCCTCAATGTTCGCCAGCGAATACGCGTGGACGCTGCAACTCGCGTTGTTTACCTCGTTAGCGGTCACACCGCTGGCCTGGGCGTTGGCGAGATGGGGACGGGGTGACGCCCGCGTCGGCTGGCTCATCGACTGCGCGATGACCATGTTGTTTCTGATCCCGGGACCGGTTGTCGCCATGGCAGTCGTTCATTTGTTCGCATCCGGAATACCAGGCGGCGAGCTGCTGGCAACACAAACGTTGATACCGACCATCTTCTCTGTGGGTGTCCGCAGCGGCGTGATCGCCTACATCCTCCTGCGAATCGGCTATGGCCAGATCAGCCAACCGGTATGGCAGTCGAGCCGACTCGACGGCAATTGGGCGACGCGTTTGTTTCGCATCGAACTACCGCTGATATGGACGAGCGGCTTGGCGGCATTGATCATCGCCGCTGTCGTTGCCAGCGGAGATGTGCCTGCGGCGTTGCCGGTACTGCCACCGGGTGTGACCACGGTAGGCACCCGTCTCTTCGGGCTCCTGCACAGCGGCTCGAGGTACCACGAAGCCTCGTTGGCATTCTGGTACCTCGTCGCGATCATCGTGCTCAGCTGGTCGGCGTGGCGCATCGCGGCCACGAAGTTCTATAACGAAAGCCACTCGCGTCGCGATTAGACGTGACTACCGAACCATCAAATTCGTGGTCGGATAGCTGGACGCCTTGCTCGTGCTTCCGGGCATGTATCCGGCCGGCTGGACGCTGCCGCTACTCGAAGTGCTACTGGTCGTTGAGTTGCCAGCTGTCGCGGTTTGGTATTCAGCCGAACTTCCATAACCGGATTTTGTGCTGTCGATCGGTGTCGACGCACCCGCCGGTGCCGCACTCGAAGGCGGCAGAGTTAACGAAGCGACCGCGGATTGTGAAGCTCCGGTGGAAGCATTCGCAGGAGCGTTCGGGCTCGAAACCGCAGGCGACGATGAACTTGGATTTGAAGCGACCGCGCTAGTTACCGATGGCACGATACCGCTTGGGAGCGTGAAGCCACCGGAACTCGAACCGGTGGATCCGGACGAACTCGATGTTCCCGCTGCAAGTCGCGTTGGTGTCATCTCATTCAAAGGCGGCATCGCAAACGCCGATTTGGTTTGTTGAGGCGACACACTCGTGGTATTTGCTACCGACGTCGATGAAGCCGTAGGTGACTTAGTTCCGAGTTGGTACCCCGATGGCATCGACGTTGCCGATGGTGGGGTTGATGGCGTCGACGAAGGTGCGGTGACGGCGTAACCGTTTGATGCTGCCGCTGCGTAGCTAGGTTGTGCCGTGCTGGTTCGCCCCGGCAGCGCATAGGCCGGTGGAACAGATTGGTTGCCCGCCGCCAACGAAGTCGAAGGCGTGGGGTTCGTCGATGACGTCGACGGCATACTGGTCGGGAAACCGGTCGGGACTCCGTCCTCAGGCCCCTTCATCCGATTGCCAGCCAACGCGTACGGATTGGTTCCGGTAGGTGGACTAGGCGTTGACGGAGTTGCGTTTGAATTGACCGGCGCGGTTCCACCAGCAATCGATGCGATCGCTTCCGGTGTGGCTCGAGCCGATGGCGGGGTGGGGTAAGTGGTGGTCGGACCACTGCCGGCGAGCATCTCGGCAGAAGGCTCGCCCCGGCGACCAAACATGTTCCAACCTGGTTTACCGCTGCGGCATCCGATAGACGGGAGCGTTGCCAACACACATGCAGCAATCGCTGCACGGCGTGCATAACGGGTGATTTTGTTTTCGGCGATTTCCGTTCGCTTCATCGTCGCATCCTTAGGCAAGGGAGCGGGTTCTTCGTAATTCATCTTGACGTCCATCCTCTGCGATCGACCGTTTCAACACGCAAATCGAGTCAAATCTGAAAATTCGTTACAGATTCGGCCATCGGGATGACTGACAAACCGATGCCATCCAAATCGCATCGGTGACGGCAAAACGGAACGCGTCCCGCAATGATTCCCCCCGTCCTATGAATTTTCTTGGCCCAGTGTCAATGCCAGCCCGCGGTAAAGTAAGAAACTAGTGGAGCCAAGAACGAACCGCCCTGCAGAAGGGGCCCAGCAGCCATTTTGATGCGCATCTGTTCACGGGAATTGTTATGATGAAACTTCATCCCGCTACGTGGGTAGGCGGTCTGCCCACTTCCGCGCCGAACGGAGTGATCACGATTCGATGCAGCGTTCCAAGCAGACAACGAGAGCCGGGACACACATAACGATACCGATTGACTCGGAATCGGATGCCGCCCACAAATGCCACGCATCGAAGACAACAGCAGACGATGTCAGATCCGATCGCATCGACTCGGCTGACGTCGCCAAGAACACCGAAATCCCCGCTCACCCGAGATTGCTCACCGGGCGATACGAGATCCTTGAGTGGATCGAAACCGGTGGGATGGGAATCATCTACAAAGCGTTTGATCGGCTGCTCGAACGAGAGGTCGCTATCAAAGTCCTGCGTCGCGACCGGGCCACCAATTCCTATCAAGAAGACTTTGCGAAAGAAGCTCGGATCATGAGCTTCCTCTCGCACCCGGGAGTGGCTCCCATTTATGAAACGGGGGTTTGCGTCAATGGACAACCGTATCATGTGATGAAGCTGGTCGGCGGAATCACACTGCGAGCAATGCTCGACGACGAGAACACCGAAAAAGCTGAGTTGCTAAACGTCTTTACCGATGTCTGCCAAACGATGGCATTTGCCCATTCACGAGGCGTCATCCATCTCGATCTAAAGCCCTCCAACATCATGGTGGGCGAGTTTGGTGAAGTGAACGTGATGGACTGGGGACTGGCCCGGCACATTCATCATGACACCTCGCAATCGCCGCCAGAGCAATCACTGCCAACGGAATCAACCTCGCACGGACGCGGGGAGACGGTATCGACTAGCGACGACGAAACCCTAGCGAGTGCCGAGGCCGAAGCGGGTCCCTGGACCACGCGTCAGAACAATATCAACGGCACGCCGGAATACATGTCACCGGAACAGGCCCGTGGGTCAAATCTCGATGCCCGCGCAGACGTCTTTAGCCTCGGCGGGATCCTCTGCGAAATTTTGAGCGGCCACGCCCCCTACGAAGGCGAAGATCTTCAACAGGTGTATCGCTCTGCCGTGCGAGGCGAGACGTTGCAAAGCCTTGAACGACTTCGCACCTGTGGTTTCGGCGACGCTCTCGTCCGCCTCACGATCAATTGTCTACACGTTGACCCGTCGAAACGACCCATCAATGCGATGGCGTTGTCTCAAATCATGATGGCTCACCAAGCGTCGACGCTGCGAAGTGTCCGCAGTGACATGGATCGTTTTTTCGAGCTCTCACCAGACATGTTCTGCATCGCCGATCACAACGGATTCTTCGTCCGCATCAACGACAACTTCAGCAAGGTACTTGGGCATTCCAAAGAAACGTTGCTGTCGCGACCGTTCCTTTCATTCGTTCATGAAGAGGATATTGAACGGACAATCGCTCAGGTCTCCGCACTCGCTGGAGGTCGCCCCGTGATTCGATTTCGCAACCGATACATTACCGCCCGCGGCGACTACATCACGCTCGAATGGACGGCTAAATCACTTGAGGGCGAACACCTCATCTTCGCGGTCGCTCGTGATGTGACGGCAAAAGTCACTTAAGCGGAAATCAATCGCAAAGAAACGATCCGCGTGTCGGCACCCCAATTAGCATCGATCGACGTCACTGCACCGCAACGGCCCCGCGCTGATCGGCTAGATCAAATCCCGGTCACGAACGCCGAGCAGATACAACACCGCATCAAGGCCCAGGGTGGAAACCTGATGGCGAGCTGATTCCCGAACAATCGGTTTGGCATGGAATGCAATCCCGAGTCCGGCTCGTGAAAGCATCGGCAAATCATTGGCACCATCGCCGATCGCGATCGTTTGTTCGCAATCGATGCCAATGCTCGCGGCGAGTTGCTCGAGCAGCGCCGCTTTACGTTGCGCGTTGACGATTTCACCGACAACTCGCCCGGTCAATTTACCGTCAATGATTTCGAGATCATTGGCGTGCACATCGTCCACGTCCAATCGAGAGCGCAGATACTCACCGAAGTAACGGAAGCCTCCCGAGATGATCGCGGTGCGGTATCCGAACCGCTTCAAGTTCGACAACAGGCGTTCGGCACCCTCGGTCAATTCCAACCGCTCGGCAATTTTCGGCAGGACCGATTCCGGCAACCCCTCAAGCGACGCGACGCGTCGACGGAGCGATTCGTCAAAATCGATTTCACCTCGCATGGCCGCTTCCGTGATTGCGGACACCTGTTCGCCGACGCCGGCCTCTTTCGCAATCTCATCAATGACTTCGGCTTGCAATAGCGTGGAGTCCATGTCGAGCGCAACGACGCGGCGGTTTCGGCGAAACGCATCATCCTGCTGCCATGCTAAATCCAAATCGAGACGACTTGATAGATCGAGAAGACTCGCCTTGAGTCGATTGGGATCCTCCGGATCACCGCGGAGCGAAAATTCGATACAAGCTCGCGTCGGTTTTCCGTCCGATACGCGTTTGGGTCGCCCTGACAAACGCGTGATCACGTCGATGTTCAAACCTTGGTCCGCGACGAGTCGACTCACGGCGGCAAACTGCTCGGCCGTCACCGCTCTGGAGAGCAACGTAAGAATGTATCGTGACTTCCCTTCGCCACTGACCCAGACGTCGTAGGCCGAATCCTCGATTTCGGTGTGCTTGCACTTCAGGCCCAGCTTTTCCGCCTGCTTCCGCATTTTCTGGATGACCTTGTCAGGATCCGCCTCTGCGGGGATCCGGACCATCAACCCGAGCAACAGTGACCGGTGAATGACGGCTTGGTTAACGTCAATGATTTTGCATCCGAATCGGGCAAAGTGGTCCGACAGCGACGCCGTCAGGCCGGGTCGGTCTTCACCGGTGAATCGGAAGAGGATCGTGGTCGCGGTAACAGTGATAGGCTCGTTCATAGCCCGCGAATCGTAGCGATGTCGTGCCGGGGAGTCAAAGTGGCTAATTTCACGAGCCTAAAAATCCGCCTCGCCGTCCATGTCACCGTCATCCCGCGGATCCCCGCACCACTGATTCAACGCCTCGATGACGCGGTCACGATCGGCATGATGCGTCCAGATCGAATCATCGACGTCCAGCCGAACTTCGTAGTATCCCTCGCGGACGCAATCCTCTTCGCCACAGAAATGCGGAAGGTCAGCCACCCACACAATGCGATACAGGGGAACGTGTTTGTCGTCGATCTTGATCAATGGTTTGTGCATCAATGGTCTCGCATGTTCGTGCGTGCGAAGGCTCTCTTCATCGATTATTTGGCCAATTCGCGACTGCGGGCTGCGGATGTGGTGACCGCGTCAATCAACGCGCCCCTCACCGCATTCTGTTCCAGCACACGCATTGCGGCAATAGTCGTTCCCCCGGGACTACACACATTGTCTTTGAGGAGCCCGGGGTGATCACCGGTGTCACGAACCATGGTTGCGGCCCCTCGAACGGTCTGGACGGCGAGATCCATCGCTGTTTTCCGTGGCAATCCCGCCGCGACCCCGCCGTCGGCGAGGGCTTCGATCATCAAATAAACGTACGCCGGCCCCGAACCGCTCAGCCCGGTCACCGCGTCGAGCTGGTTTTCACTCACCCGGGCCACGTACCCGACGCTGCCGAGCATCCGTTCCACGCATTCAACGTCCACATCGGTCACACTTTCGCCTGTGCAAAACGCCGCGGCGCCCTCTCCCACCAGGCTCGGGGTGTTCGGCATGACGCGGACGGCGCGAGCATGCCCGGCCCCTTTCGTGATGCTCGACAGTGGAACCCCGGCGGCAATCGAAATCACCAGTTTTCCGCTCATGTCGGCGTTCGGATCGGCGAGCACGGGCGCCACAATGTGCGGCTTCACCGCCAGCAACACGATCTCGGACGCGGCAAAAGCATTCTCCCCCGACTCGTCCGTGCTACCCGACATCACACGACACCCGGGATGATTCTCGACCCACCACTGCAGCGATGGAGATGAAGGATCCACAATCGTCAGCTTGCTGACGTCGAAGATACCTTTTTCGATCATTCCGCCGACGAGAGCTCGGGCCATTTGGCCACCACCAACGACGGTCATTTGAGGAAGTTTCATAGATGGAAAATATCAGTTTGTAGGCAGGGTAGTGGGAGCACGGAATCGGCCAATGGAGCGTGAACAAGCTCCGGCGGAGGTCGACGCCAAGAATTCATTTCCAACGAATCACCATCGGGATGAAACGTCGGTTCGCTAATACACAGCGGGTGGGCGAGATCACTTTGGCCCAAGGATCGAGCGATATTCGACGAATGCTGTGCCGACCAACAACCATCGCACCACGCGACCGTCTTCCCACAGGACGGGGCCGATATCAATAGGGGCACAATGCTCGATTTCTGGAAGACAACGAATCGATCGATTCCCGCCTCTAGTACGTCCCGGCAGGGCGTTGTTTGACACCCGAGAGCAATTTGATCAATGCGACGCGAAGATTCTTGACGCTCAAAGGTAACGGCAGCAGTGTTCGATTGGAACCACGAACCGCTTTTTCGACAATGTGCTTTTGCCGTGGGTCGACCAACATGACCGCGGGGATGTCTCGCGTGTCTGCGTTCTCGGCAAATGCGTTGTAGGCATCCAAAGCATCATTGCCTAACTCCGCCGCCCCAAAGATCACGCAATCTGCGGGCTGGTCGACAGAGTCGTCAAACCGGGCCAACGCCCGACGCGGATCAGAAATGATCAGCACCCGGTAGCCACGCGCCTTGAGCCGCTCGCGGATCGCATTTTGCAGATCGGCTTTCGATTCGACATACATCACCACGTATCCTTCGCCTTCATTCGTGATGATACGGTCGTCGCCGACATCTTCTGCATTGACCTTCATGCTCGGGTGGTCAACACGGTCCTGTCCCCCCCGCTTCATGTCCTCGATCACACCTTTGACCGCAGACACGAGAGCCTTGCACGACTGAATCCGCCGGTCAGGGTTGAACTCCATCGCGTTGAGCAAGAGTTGGTTAACGAGGCCTGGAATATCAGGAACGTAGTCTTGAATCGGGCGAATGTCTTGAAAACGCGAGATGTTCAGCCGCGCCATTCGGTCGCGAGTTTCCGTCAGGGCAGGAGTTCCGGCGAGCATGTGGTAAAGCATGTTCCCGGCAAAGAACACGTCACTGCGTGGATCGTCCTTGCGAACATTGGTACCTCGCTCGAGAGCCGCGTAATCGATGGCGCGGGCGTTCGGGCAGTCGGCCACCGCCTCCGGATTGCCACGATCGGCGAGTGCAGCCAACCCGAAGTCCACCAACTTCGCGATGCCGTCGGAACTGATCAACACGTTCGACAACTTCAAGTCTCGGTGAGAAATTCCGAGGTCAGCGGCAAACGCCAAACCCTGCGCAATCTCATAAATCAGCTTCAATGACAATTCGACGGGCAACTTGCCACGAATCTTCACGAGTTCTCGAAGCGTTTGCCCCTCAATGAACTCCATCACCAAGAACGGATTGTGTCGATCCGCAATCACGTCGAAAATCCGGACGATGTTCGGGTGCTTGAGCTTCAAACCCATCTTGCCTTCACGCAAGAACTGTTCGAGCTCTTTGGGTTCATCGCGGAAACGTTTGCGCAGTACCTTGACCGCAAAAACTTGACCGCCTTTCTCGGCCCGATACACACGAGCGAACGTACCGGCACCGATCAAATACAGCACCTTGTAATCGCCGTAAAAGTATCCGGTCCGGTCGCCCCGCAACACTTTCTCGGTTTGCAACGTCGTGATCAGTCCACGCCGCTGGAGCTGATCGATCACGTCGACCAGGGGCACTTCCCCGACGCCGAGTTCCCCAATGGCGCGGTTGACCTCGAGGCGTTCTGCCACGCCTACAGAGACAACGCGATTGATGAATTCGTCTGTGGTAAGAGGGGAGCTCATAGTGTCGTTTTAAAGTGATCTGTTTGCGGCATCAATCGAGGTAACACGGGATTTTGAACGCGTTTTCCCGCAAAACGGAGTTCCGATCCCCGAATTCCGGGCAACTTCGAAAGTGTTCGTCACAATACGCATTCCGATACGGTGCAAATCGTCGTTCCGAGCACGCTCCTTCACCACCCCCCCCACGAACAGGTCGAGCGACTCAGCCGGACTAACCGGTCTGATCGGGACTTTCGATTCAAGTGCCCCCTTTACTGAGTCCCTACGTCGAATCTCAGTGTCCTCGTGTGGTCCGAAAGATCGAATGAGTAGTGCTTCGTCAAACCTGAGCTTGGGGTCTTGCCTGAACCGAAGGCCTCGCGTCCTGCCGCTAAAAGACTTAGCGAAACCGCGCAAGCCGTCCGGTCTCACCCCATTTTCAGTGCTGATAAAGCAGTAGTGATTTTTGACCTTTTTCATTCCGAGAACAGGCCCCTTACTCTGGTCTACGTCACCAGCATAGTCTGAGGCTCCCATTTTACTCACCCGGTGGGCTGGGGCGATACTTCTGGACAGATTGTGTCCAATCGACCGTCTCAGAGAGACAGGTCATTGGCAAACCTTCTTGTGTTGGTTGACTCAGTTTCGGGCGAGTCCAAGCCGTTGGAGGCTGAAATACGATGACCTCCCGGATTGATCTGGTTTTCCCCCCCTCCAAAGGTGACACTTTGGCGCCCTGCCACTGCACGTTTGACCAGGGACGCCGTTCGTCGAGGTACGGGGATGCGGTGGTGTACAGGACTTAACACCAAACTGCCCCTCGCGAACCCCGACTCACCCGTGCTAGCATCACCGTCATGCAATTTCCGGACATCGCCCTCGAGACGCCCGCCGGGCGTGAAGCCATCCGAATCATCGACCGACTGCGTCATGCCGGTTTCATCGCCGTTTTAGCAGGTGGTTGCGTGCGTGACGCCTTGCTCGGCCGTACGCCGAAAGACTTTGATGTCGCCACGGACGCTACACCCGACTCGGTTCAACAGGTTTTTGGTCGCCGCCAAACGGTCGCGTTCGGAGCCTCCTTTGGCGTGATCGGCGTGCTCCCGCCCAAACGCGACACCCGCAGCGGCGATAACCACGATACCGGTGGTGCTCCAACCGAGGTCGCCACGTTTCGCGCCGATGGCAATTACAGCGACGGACGTCGCCCCGACCACGTGACCTACGGCACCGCGGAAGCCGATGCCGCCCGCCGCGACTTCACGATCAATGGTCTCTTCTACGATCCCGCAGCCAAAGAGATACTGGACTATGTCGACGGTATTACCGACCTGAAATCAATGCACCTGCGCACGATCGGCAACGCACATCGGCGGTTCGACGAAGACAAGCTGCGGATGCTCCGTGCCGTCCGTTTTGTGACCACGCTGGGTTTGTCGGTCGAAGCATCCACTATGTCAGCGATTGTCGCGCACGCCGACAGCATCTCGTTGGTAAGTGGTGAGCGGATCGGCGCCGAAATGCGACGCGTGATCACTCACCCCAACGCGGTCCGGGGGCTACGACTGCTCGTGGAAACGGGGCTCCACAGCCATGTTTGGCCGCAGCTCGAAAAGATCGCGTGGCCTGAGCTTCGAACCCGTTTCAAGCGCCTCACCAATCCGTCGTTTGAAACAGGCATGGCGACGACACTATTGACCCTCCACCGTTGCTCCAAAGACGCTCTTCAAAACTTAAAGGGATTAACGAAGCGTTGGAAACTGTCGACGGCTGAGCAGCGTGCGATCACCGCCGCGATCCGGCTGACACCGCAAATCATCGATTGTCGGGACGCGGCATGGTCGAGTCTGCAACCCATCCTCATCGACCGTGACATCGACGTTGTCCTTCCCGTCGCCGGGGCACTGGCGGAAGACGACTCGGGCGTTCGACGGGCGATCATGGAACGACAACGTGATCCGTCGTCACTCGATCCCCACCCTTTGTTAACCGGCGACGATTTGATCGCGGAAGGCATGACACCTGGTCCGCACTTCCGCGATTGGTTGACCCAAATCCGCCGCATGCAACTCGACGATGAACTGCACACTCAAGACGAAGCGATGTCTTGGGTACGACGTCAAACTTGAAGCACCGCAAGCATTCCCCCCACGGCAAATCGCGTTCACTCGGCAACGTCGAACCGCAACGCAGGTGCCAACTCGGCATCACGTTCTTTGCTCAAAAAACGAATCGGAATTCCTCGTTCGTTTCCGCCAGCGATCACAAAACTCGCGGATCTTCCCCACGCATCCAAAACGAACTGCATGAGTTCGTCGCTGGAGAAATCAACAAACTCTTGCTTGCGTCTTAGCTCCTCGGCATCCACGGCGTCACTCGACCACGTCGCCAGCAAAGGCAACGATGCGACGTCGCTTTGCGACGGGGAATTTTTCCATAGCAATGGCGAGCGCTCTTTTTCGTCTTCTTTCCATGCCCCAGCATCCGGGTCACCCCATCCATAGATCTTCAAGTTGGTATTGTTGATCTTCTGACCAATCAGGAACGCCAGACTCAACGTGACGCGTTGGACGTCGTCACGCTTGAACTCGGGCGAGCGGAGATCAAACCGCACATAAATGTGTTTTAGGTCCTGGTCGTTTCTCGTTTGCACGATCAACAAGTCTTTTGTTCCTTGATTATCCCCTTTCGAATCACCTTTATGTGTTGTGGTGTCTGCCCCCATTCCGATCGTATTTGAAATGTGCTTGACGACGCTGACCACTGGAGGTGCATCGACTTCAGGGGATATCGTTTCGTCGGCACTCGCGGGCACATCATCCATCACCGGTGGATCTGCATTCACGTTCTCGGCGGGCGCGGTCGAGTCAACTTCAGCCGGATTGTTTTCCACTGATGCCATGGAATTCTCCGTCGACCGCGTCGGATCCTCAGGCGTGTTCGAACTAGCATCGATTGTGGGAGTGTTGTTTGCGTTGGCTTGGGCATTACCCGACGGATTGCGATCTTGATTCGCCTGAGCCCCGCTTGGCGATTTGGGCTTATCGCCCCCAGGCGATTTTCCTTTGGGCTGTCCCGTCTTCGTCGGCCCCCGTGTACCGGCACTCGTATTGTGTGTTGCAGTCGTGCGCGGCGTAACGGGCGGAGAAGTTGTTGGTTGATTCGCGTTGGTGGGGGTGCCACCTTCCGGTGCCGTCACGACGTAGGTTTCGCCTTGCCGCGGAATGATCATCCACACGATACCGAGAACGAGAAACAACGTTGCCAGCACGCCCGCTCCCATCCAAACGATCGGGCTAACCTGCTTCTGCACCGGAGCCGGGCTGGGACGTCTCGCCGGATGCCCAGGCCGGAGATGCCCACCCGCGCCAGCAGGTTTGGGGAGATTACTTGACGGAGGCAGCGGTGCGGGCGCGGGCAACGCCAACGATTCAAACTCGGGTATTTCAACAACTTCCACCGTCTCAGGCTTGACTTCCTCTTGCTTGCTGACGACCTCCTTCAAGCTCTCTTGCAGCTTACCGAGCGAAAGGGCAACTTCCGATTTCGCCTCGCACTCCTGTGCTGCCTTTTTGAGCTGCTTCTCCAACTCGAGCGCACTGGCAGGCCGATCCGCCGGCTCCTTTGAGAGCAACTTATGGATCAAATCGGCGAGTGGTTGCGGGATATCGGGGTTGAGTTCGCGCAGCGGGGTGGGGGATCGCGTCAACAGGGCAACCAACTGCTCGGCAATCGCCGGCTGGGCCGTGGGCAGTTTCCCTGTGCACATTTCGTACAAAACAACGCCCAAGCTATACAAGTCGCTGCGGTCATCTAACGGATCACTGCGGGCCTGCTCGGGCGTCAGATAGCCCGGCGTCCCACACACCGAACCGACGCCCGTAGTGTCACTGGTGGGTGAGGATGCGAGAGCCAAACCGAAGTCGAGAATCTTGATCCGACCGCTGCCTTCTTCCACCCAGATGTTGGCCGGTTTGATGTCACGATGAACGATCCCTTTCGCGTGAGCAGCGGCAAGGCCTCGGCAAATCTGCCGGGCATAATCGATAACCTTTTCGTAATCTCGTGTTTCCTTTCTAGCGTTGACCGCCTCGAGCGTTTCGCCACGCAACAACTCCATCGCCATGAACGGCGTGCCTTTGTGCGTGCCGACTTCGAAGATCACGACCACGTTGTCGTGATGCACCGCCGCCATCGCGCGGGCTTCCTGCAAAAACCGATCACGACTGTTGGGCGTCGACGCGATCTTTTTGTTCATCACCTTCAGAGCAACCGGTCTCTCAAGAACGGTGTCCTCAGCGCGGAACACGTACCCCATCCCGCCACGACCCATCTCACCCAAGATCCGATACGATCCGAGCATGCCCAAGTCACCTTCGTGCTCAGAGGGCTCCAAGAAATCGTAGGAGTTGTTTTTTTTGGTCATAGCCGAGCGGGTTAGAAGAATTGATCGTCATCGGGCAAACCAGTGGCCTGGTTCCGAATGACTCTCATCGGCATGGAGGCAAGCAAACCTCGCACGCCAACCACTCGCTAGAATAATACAAAGCCGGGGGTAAATGTGCAGCTGGAGGCGGTATCGCCGCAATTCACCCGGCACCGCTCCGGACCACCGCTAACGTCGTCCCAGCTTGCAATGCGGACACCCGCCCCCCAGACCGCCGCCCGAGCGACCACCACTGCCGGACCGAGGTGCGAACCCTCCACTGGAATTCCGTAATTGATAACGGGGTTGCATACTGGACGACGCCGATTGCGAATTCCGATTCGACTGACTTTGGTAAGGATTCAGTACAGAGGGGGTGCGGAAGTTGGTCGACGTGTAGGACGGTGTGACTGGCATCGGTTGAACAAACCGACTCGGCGTGCTCGAAATCGGACTCGTCAGCTGGACACTTTCTGAATTCGAAATGCTGGCAAAGTTCGAAACGCTGGCGGGCTGGGCTATCGGGGCCGCCACAACCGAACTCTCCACCGGACTCGCGACTTTCCCATTCTGCGAATTCACCCGCGGCTCTTGGGTCGCCTTGGGCACCGAAATCACCTGGGTCGACTGATCGCGGCGGAATGCCGTTTTCTCAACCCAACCATATTTATCCGGGGCGCCGTAGACAGACTGCACGTAGAACAAGTCACCCGACGCCGAAGTAATGCTCGCTATTTCATGACGGTAGATGGTGCCCGTTTGCTGCGACTCAATTCGCATCCGTGATGACTCGGCAAGATGCGGCAATTGGATTCCCGGTTGACCAATCGCCTGAGCGTCAATCAAAGCCCGCTCCAAGTCGTTCCCGATGCCGCGTCGAATGTAAGCAGAACTTCGATCTCTCAGCGCCGCCGTCCGATCCGATTTGGACACCTCGGGATCAAACACAACCATCGTGTAGGCTTCAATCGCAAGGTCATAGTCCCCTTGCTTGAGATACATCCGGGCTTGCGAAATCAACGATGACTCCACACCCGCCTTCTTCCTGTTTGGCTTGAGTGTCGGCAATCCATGTTTTAAATCTGTCGGCCGCTCGGCCGTTTGAGTCGTGACAGCGACGACCTGCGTCTCGGCGTACGGGCTTGTTGTCAAACAAACTCTTGGCATGGAAGAATCGAAGTGCACCCACGCTCGTTGGCCGGTCTGCAGCTTGACAGCTTCACTGGCACTCCGAATGGCATCGAGCAAATACAGACCCGATGAGGGACGTTCGCGAAGCTTTTCGGATAGATTGAACGCAAAAGGCGAGTTGTCACCCACGCCATCAAGAGCCGGTTGATTTTCGGCCGTCGCGTACGCGATCAAAGTTCCATCGGGAGCCTCGGTGCGGGGCGACCAGTCAGACGAAGCGTTCCGCTGCGTCGCGTGCCAACTTCTTTCAAAAGGGTTATTGCGGCAACAATCCATCATCAAGACTTTTGTATTCGCGCCCGAATTGTTGAGGGCATCGAGTACAAAATCCTGCGAGACGGCTTGGTATTTCAATGCCGCGGAGTCGCGCAGCCGTGCATCGACTGGGATCAAAAAGTGATCGTCCTGCAACCCAATGCCATGGCCTGCAAAGTAAAAGAACGCCAGTCCGCCTTTGGGAACCTGTTGCGTAAAGTCGAACAGAGCATCGTCCATTTCGCGATGTCCGAGATCTGTTTTGATGGTGACTTCAAATCCGAGATCTCGCAGAGCCGTGCCCAACAATTCGACGTCGTTGATCGGGTTCTTCAGTTTTCCTGCTTCATAGGCGTTGTTTCCGATCAACAACGCGTGGAACGGACTTTTGGCAACGACGACTGACGTCGACGTCCCAATCACAACAACGACTAAACAACCCAAAGTTAGCTCCTGAAACCTTTGAGTAACGTTTTCGCCGAATTTCATCACTTTGCCCTTCGAAAGAGGAGTCGCTTGCAGCCACTAGAACGAGGCAAACAACAACCCCCCCCTCTGCAAGCCAGTTTCATCCTAAAGCTTTGGCGGGGCAGGATCAACTTAAACCGTCACGCGTTGGGTTCGCCTCCCGCCTGCCCGCTAAATGGGAAACCAGCAGGGAAACCAGACACAAAAAGTGAGGCTGTGCGCTGTCTTGGTCACGAAAAAGAGAGCTTTGCCGGCATGAACCTTTGGGGCGGGACCGGTAGGCTGTTTCGCGGCAGGCCACGAGTCCTCCGGTTCGAGCCTACCCCAAGTTGAGGTTGGACAAAGCGTTAGCAGCAATCGCCACTCGAACAACAACCTCCGCCATCGGCCGTCGGCAGGCTCAGCGGTTTCCCCCCGGCGTTCACCGCCGAACCGCCCTGGCTGACGTCATCAAATACCGCGAAATGCTCGGCGATCGACTCGCGTTCCGCCGCCTGAGCCAGTGCGTCCTGACAGGTTTCCCCACGCGTGTACATCCGCCCTTCGTCGTCGACAACATATTTGAACGGACCGCGGTAAACTCGTCGCGACGAGCCACGCGTCTGCAAATATTCCTCCGTTTGCTCGATAACCCCGTCTCCTTCGCTGATCAAATGGGGTCGATAGGCGACTACGGTCGCTGAACGGAACGCGATCCCCTCGACGATCTGCCAAGGCTGCTGCTGAAGGCTATCGATACGGATGTCGACGAAGCCGGCTTGCTCAAACGCTTCAACGAACGCGGACTGCTCGAACGCCCCTGAGATGCAACCACTCCACAACTCTGGATCCGCCTGCATCTCTTCGGGCACCTCCACATCGCAAACGATGTCGCTGATCACGGCCCGCCCGCCGGGCCGCAACACGCGAAAAATTTCGTCGAACAAGAGTTCTTTCTCGTCGGGATCGACAAGGTTCAAAACGCAATTGCTGACCACGATGTCGATCGACTCATCCGCAATCATGGGCTGCTCGGCGCGTATCTCCGCAAGAAACGACTCCAGCGTGCGTAGGCTCGCTTCGTCTACTACGGGATTTCCCGAGAGAAAGCGATCGACGGCATCCCGGTCGACGGCGAGATCCTGAATTTTGCCTTTGTAGAACGTGATGTTGTCATACCCGATCGCCATCGCGACCTGGACTTGCGATCGACGCGCCAGAGCCAACATCTCATCGTTCATGTCGACGCCAATCACGCGGCCGTGAGGTCCGGTGACCTGCGACGCGATAAAGCAAATTTTGCCCCCGCCGCTGCCCAAATCCAAAACGGTCTCGCCGGGACGAACGTGTTGGGACGGGTCACCACAGCCGTAATCTCGATCAATCACCTCTTGAGGGATTACGTCGAGGTACTTGGCGTCATAGTCGACCGGACAACACAGGGCGGATTCTCGCGCCAGTGCGGCCCCGGAATAGCGTTGGCGGACAGCCTTTTCGGTATCCAGACTCGACATTTTTACTACGCCATCATGTTCGTGGTAACAAGCAATACCGCGAAAAGATATGCGGGGCACGCGTGAACTGCCAGCATGCTAAGCGAGATCGGCCAGCTCGCTGAAGAAGTTTATTCATGCAGATGCATGAATGTGCGAGGCAAAAAAAGTGGCGGCCTGTGGAAGTTACACAAGGGGCACAAGATAACCCCCACAGGACCGCCGATCAGGTGAACAACGCTGCGGGGCATGCAACGCATAAGCTCACCTGATTACTCAAATATTTCGCGTGATTGAATCGCATGAAGTCAGGTGTGACAAGGGCGATACCCCTGCAAACAACAGAAACGACCCAAAATGCCGATTCCCTCCAAACCAACATGTTTCACCACTGAGCAGCGTCAAATGAACTGATGTGATGAAGGTCGCGGAGGCAAACCACTAGATAGTGAACGGATATTTAACACGATGCCTGGAGCAAGGGAATCGCTAAAAATGAAGGGTTCCTTTTAGTTCAACGCAAATTAACAGTTCATTAACAATCGACAATTCTTCGGGGATTTGTGAAATTCAGATGCTTCACAAGGCTCAAGATTGCGGGGGATTGAGCAACCGGGCGATGGTTTCATCCTCTTGATTTTCTCGGGTCGCGACAAAAATTCCGGTATCTACCATTTTCTCGACGGGCTCGCCCCGGATCGCTGACACCACTGTTTTGACGGCGAGATATCCGATCCGCACCGGATCTTGCAAAATAATTGCCGCAACATGCCCCGTCGACATGGCCTCGCGAAGTGAATCGCTGCTGTCAAACGCGACCAATTTGACTTTTCCGGCCAATCCTCGGTCTCGGATCGCTCGCAGAACCCCTTCCGCGTTGGGTTCGCACGCGGTGAAAACACCATCAACGTCGTCGCCAAACCGGTTGAATAACGCCTGTGCCTTGTTGACCGCCGACTCGGTGGTCGTACCAGAATACTGATCGCTGCTGATCACCTCGATATTGGGATACTTGGCGATCCCGTCGAGGAATCCTTCTTCCCGTCGATGTGTGCTGTCGCTGCCTTGGTGGTAACGCAAACAGATCACATTCCCGCCTTCGTCTCCCAAACTCTGAGCCATCGCATCGGCGGCGAGCTGTCCGCCACGAAAATTGTCCGTTGCAACAAACGCGACATAGTCTTCGGGATCGGCGTTGAGCCCGCTGTCGAAGATCACCACCGGCACACCGGCGCGTTTTGCTTCTTCAACCGGGCGAACCAATGCGTCGGCGTCGAGTGGCGAGAGACAAATTCCGTCGACCTGGGCGTTGAGGAAGCCTTGGAAGACGTCGATTTGTTCGCTGCGGTCGCTTTCCTTTGTCGGCCCTTTGAACGTGATCCGCGCACCGACTTCTTTCCCGGCTTGCTCCGCTCCCACTCGTACCGATTGCCAGAAAATGTGGTTCTCACCTTTGGGAATCACCGCGATGTGCAACAGGTCGCCCGTTGCCGGAGTCCCCGCTTTCGGTTGTCCACTTTCTTCTTTGGGCGGATGACATCCGACGACGCAACACAAAACAAATCCGAGTGTGACCGTGACGAGTGAGCTGACGCGCATATGACTAAGAATTCCGACGGGAAGAGGAACAACGCAGAGGAACGAAGTTGAATGTGAACGACATTCATTTTGATTTTTTCTAACGGCCAGTTTACTCGTATTTTCAGGGGATTGCAGCGGCGCAAGCTACGAACCTGCAAACCAGCTTTCAAAACTTTTCGAAACTTGGCTTGACCCAAGAAAGCCACCCCGGCTAAGTTCCCCGCATCGTCGTGAACGGGTTGTCTTGGCAACCTGAACCGGCGAAAGATGTTCATGGATGTGACGCTCTTTGCACTGGTTGGAAAACGTTTTACGTCTTCTTGACTGCGAAGATTGCGGTTGAATCGGAGTCACGGATGACTCCGCAACGATCGTCAAGTTGCTCTATGTTCGGATCGTTCGAGAAGTGCTAGCATGGATGCGAAGCACTCCCTCGAACCATTTTTTTGCTTCCCGATTCGACTTGAAATCAAAACGCAAAACAGCGAAGATTGAAGACGTCTTCGAGACGTAGACTCCGATCGATCGCAAACTCAAAAATCGAAACCGACCACCGGCTCCCGGAACAGAAGCGCGTTGTCCTCCGCCCCCCTAGGACCTCGTACTTTCCGGGAGCTTTTTTTATGCGCCGACAGAAACCTCTCTTGCGCCAGCTCGTGCATTGCAGCTATAAGCGAATCCACGCGCGCCCCTTTTCTGTCATCCTTCGGCGCCGATTCGATCCATCCCATTGAGCGAGACGTACGGATGCGACGCAAAACGGTCAACAGTTACGATCTTCAGGTTCGCGAACGTACGCAAACCGAACGCACCCTGCATCGTCGCGCCGATCGATCGCGACGTCGGCGGATGATCGGGGCGATGACGTTTGTCTTCATCGCATTGGCGGTTGCTGCGGCGCCGAGCCTCGTGAGTCACTCGCCGATCGGGCGATCCCTGCTGTCTCAGTCGCTTAGCCCATATGGATGGCAGGTCGATTCGGAGAGTATCCAAATCGGATGGGTGACCCCAATTCGTTTGACCGGGCTTCGCCTCGTCGGTGACCACGCCGGATCAACGATTAACATCGGCGAAGTGCAAACATCGCTCACATTGCCACAGCTCTTTTCCAGCGAACTCAAACGCGGACGTTTTGGCGAACTCGTTTTACGCGATGTCCAAATCGCATGTTCGGTCGACTCCTCGACCAGTTCGATCGAAAAAGACCTTGCCCTGTTGCTGGCCCCCGCGGACTCGCCCTCCGAGGTGACGGCGGAAGGATCCGTACAGATTCAAGGCCTGCAGGTCGATGTTACCGATGCGGTCACCCAAGCAACATGGTCACTTAAACAATCAAACGCGTCGGTCATCCTCGACGCCACGGAACTGCGTTCGAAATGGCAGGGCGTGCTCGGCCAACCGGGCGGCGGAGAAGGCTCGCTGCAGGGCGAGGTCACGGTGGGACTGCTCACCGGAGCGACCACACCAGTCAAATTGCAGATGGACGCCGATTCACTACCGCTGTCCGTCTTGACCTTGGTCGCCCGTCGGTTCCCCGAGAGCCAAGTGCCCGCTGAAATCACCGGCGACGTTTCGGGAAGCACCCTGCTCGACCTACCGGTCACGGGCAATCCGAGCATCTCACTTCGCAAGATCGAGGTGCGTGGCCTGGCGGCGTTCGACCCGAAAACGAATCAACGATTGTGGAGCAACGAACTCACCCAACTTGATGGCGATTGGATGTGGCAACCCGGCCGCATCGTGGCTCGCCAAGTGTCAGCCAAGACGGACTTCGCCACGGTTGCGATGAACGGTGAATTTTCCGACTCGCTTTCTTTGTCCGGTTCCAACTCCAACCCGCTCGCGTGGTTGGATCGAGTTGACGCGACGTTGGACATATTGATCGACTTGCCACGTCTCCACGCCGCCATGCCGAGCGTGCTGCCGATGCGGCGCAGCGCCACGTTGCACCGGGGAATCGTGCGTGCCACCATCGAACCGCTCCCAACACTCGGTTCTCGCAACTCGCGTCCGGGACAACGCCGGCGACGACTGGTCATTCACAGTGACACGATCGAAGCGACCGCCGATGGCAAACCGGTCCAGATCGCCCCCATGGACGCAACCGCGATTGTCGCCAGCGATGCGACGCAACTATCCGCTGAACAGTTTGAAATGAACAGTCCGTTCGCTCAAATCAAAGGCCACGGCGATATCGCATCGGGATCCGCGGAAGTCGACGTCAACTTTGGCAAACTCGCGAGAATGCTGCAGCCGATTTTTGAACTCGATAACCAAGACCTCCAAGGTGACGTCAGAGCCAATGTCCGCTGGGATGCGGAAGCTAACGGATTGTGGCGACTGCAAGGCAACAGCCGAATCGATAACCTCGCGATCGAACTCGCACCGGACCAACGACTCCAACAACAGCAATTAATCTCAACGCTCGACGTGGAAGGAAGATGGTCAACGACGGGCAACGGCTGGTCACTCGATGAGCTTTCACGCGGATCTCTGCGGATCCAAGGCGACGGCATGCAAACCGACGTCGACCTCGTGCAAACGGTCCGAGGACTGAATCAAAACTTGATGATCCCCGTGCGTTTGAAGGGACAAGGACGAATCGAATCCATCACGGAGATGCTGGATCCCTGGATGCCCGAAACACTCAGCGACTGCCGGGGAGGTTTTGAGTTCACCGCACGCGCGAGCGTGAACGGCGCCGGAGAAGTTTTGATGCAGGCACTCGATGGACAACTCCGTTCACTGCGTCTTCCCATCAGCGGCAACGAACTCGAACAAGAACTCGTCAAGCTGCACTTTGACGGCAATGCGTTCTGGCCTCGCCAAGAAATCATGATTCGGACGATGACCGTCACGGGAGATGCGGTTTCCGCCGCAATTCAAGGCGAGTGGATCAACAACAGAACGGACCTCGAGATCGCATGGTTGGCGGATCTCGATCGATTGCAAACAAGCTCCAACAAACGCGTCGCGTCCGATCCACAAAATCGCACCCGCACGTCTTCCATCAACCGCGGATCCGCCGGCCAAGGATCCCAGACTCGCTCCGTCGCGTTTAGCCGCAACCAATCACCGGCAGCCGCCACGCAGTGGAATGTCGCCGGGAAACTAGAAGGCAATACGATCGTCGTCGGGGACACCGCGCTGTTTCACATCGATACCAAAATCAGCGGCCGAGACGTCATGCTGAGCGAACCGCTCGCCAATGGCACGCCCGCAAACTCAACCGTCGTTTGGTCCGAACCGGCAATTCAAATCGAAGGCAGTTTTGACGTGAACCTGCCCACGATGGCAGTCAAAACCGACTCGGTCCAGATCTCGACCGATTGGTGCGGCACCACTCTCGCTGGAACGGCGTCCTGGAACAACGATGCCGTCGATCTGCAGTTGCGGGGTCCGGCTCGTTTTAAAATGGATGAGGTCGCTCGGCGTTTGACCAAGCTCTCGGGAACCACCATCGTTGCCGAAGGTCTCCATCAGACACCGCTGGAGATTCTCTACGCCCAAAACAATTCCTCCGAATACGCGTTCACCATCAAAGGCAACCTCGGCTGGGAGACCGTTGATACGGCGGGAATGCTATTCGGCCCCGCCGAGGTGCCGTTTCGGATGACCGAAAGCGTCGTCACCATCAATCCGAGCCGCATCCCAGTTCTCGGGCCGAGCCGCCTGACACCTCGCATGATTGGTCCGCAAGTCGCACCACTCAGCGACGAACCGACCAACCTCGCGACCGGCGAAATTTTGCTGGCCGGTGACGTCCATTATCGGCCGGAACTGTATATCGATGTCCGCCCCGGACCGATCGCTCGCGGAATCGCGTTGACGCCTGACATGACGGGCAAATGGCTGAAATACCTGGCCCCGATCGCGGCCGATGCCGCCCGGGTGGAAGGCACCTTTAGCGCCGATTTGCAACAGGCGGTGGTTTGGATCGACAATCCGCGACGCAGTGAAATTCGTGGCCGCCTCGACATCGAGCGGGTGCAAATGAACGCCGGTCCGCTTGCCGACCAAGTGATCGCGAGCGCTCGTCAGTTGCAGGCACTCGCCGCAATCGGGTCCGCCGCCAATCCTCCACGCACTGGCCGAACCCTGATCACGCTCCCGGCTCAATCGGTCGAGTTTCAAGTCGCCCAAGGAGTCGTCAACCACCGGGCACTGATGTTCGACATCGACCGCGCCCGCGTGGTGACAAGCGGGCAAGTCGACTTTGACGGGCGGCTCGATCTGATCGCGCAAATTCCGCTCGACGCCAAATGGCTCGGCAGCGACCTGCGCGGCCTTGCCGGTCAAACGATGACACTCCCGATCGATGGAACGCTCAGCCGGCCGAGCCTGGATTCGGCGGGGATTCGGCGGGTCGTCGCTGACTTCGGTGTCCAAGCTGCCCAGCAAGCGGCCCAAGACGCAGCTGGCAATTTTCTGCAACAACAACTCGGCCGCGGCCAACAACAACTCGAACAGGGCCTCAACAAGGGCCTCGAAAAGCTAAGATTTGACAAACTGTTTGGGAACTAGATCTCGTCGAGATCGTAGAATAGCCATAAGAGCCTGATTGCTCGGACAACGGAGCGGACGTTCGCAACAAAACCACCCCTCGGCGTCTCGAAATTTCCGTGGCAATTTGTCGTCAGGACGCGTAGCCGCGGCATCGGAATCAACCCGCCGGGGGAGTGACCGACAGCCTCGACGCCGGATCCGATATTCAAGCATCGATCCCCCGTAGTAGGCTTGAGGTTCGCAGAGCAAAATACGAATGCACGCGACACCGTGGCATCGACCTCAAAACGTGTCCGCCACCATAACATTCGCCCACTGCGATGCGTCTGCAAGTTTTACCGCCCCCACCTCGAATCGCGACTTCCCGCCGCCCATCCACCTACCTCCTCCCAGCCGAAACATCCCAATGCACTTGAAACTCGCCGCGAAGACCTTTTGGCATCGCCCATGGTTCCGCACTACGCTCGTGGTTGCCGTGATCGCGTCTTTACTCAGCATGCCGTCGATTCGCTACGCAGCCGCCTGTCCGTTTTGCAGCGCGGTCGCTCAAACGTTGCGACAGGAAATGGAAGCGATGGATGCCGTCGTGATCGCCTCGGCGATGCAGAGCGACGCGACCCGAAACGCGGACACCGGCGAGGTCGAAATGAAAATCGCCATGGTTCTTAAAGGTGAAAAACATGTCGAACCCGGCCAAACCGTGAAGGCGGTTTACTTCGGCGATATCGCCAAGGGCCGTCGCTTTCTGCTTTCCGGCGTCGACCCGAGCGACATGCAGTGGTCATGCCTCCCGCTAACGCCGCGTGCCGAACAATACGTCGTCCGCATTCCGGAACTCGCTGAAAAGGACGATGCCGATCGACTGCGTTTCTATATGGATTATCTCCAAGACGAAGACTCAATGCTGTCACGTGATGCATACGATGAATTCGCGGTCGCTCCCTACGAGGCATTGCAAAAGATCAAGTCGGAAATGGACCATGACCAACTCATCGAGTGGCTCAACGACGACACGCTCTCACCGGATCGCAAGCGTTTGTACCTGACGATGCTCGGCGTGTGCGGCAGCAAAGATGACTTGCCGATGCTCGAAGAGATGCTCATGAGTACGCAGAAGACCGCTCGCACGGGACTCGATGCCCTCATCGCTTGTTACCTGACCCTGGCCGGTGAACCCGGCCTCGATCTCGTCAACAAAGAGTTCCTGGTAAACAAACAAGCCTCCTACGCCGACACGTACGCGGCCATCATGGCGATTCGATTCCATGGAACCGAAGGCGGCGTCATCGCCAGAAGCGCCTTGGTGGAATCACTGCACTATATCCTCGATCGCGAAGACCTCGCCGATTTGGTCATCCCCGATTTGGCACGTTGGCAGGATTGGAGCCAAGTCGACAAGCTCAAAGAACTATTCCTCAACGCCGACGCCGAAAACAACTGGGTTCGCGTCCCCGTCGTTAACTATCTGCGAGCGTGCCCCAAACCCGAAGCCGCCGAGGCCATGGAAGAACTCAAGAAAGTGGACCCCGATAGCGTACGGCGGGCCAACACGTTCTTCGCAGTGCCTAAACCGGCCGCCGATACCGTGCAACCGAGCAAACAATAGGCTCGTAACCTGACGGTGACACATTCGCCGTCGCCGTCGGTTCCACACGGGCCAAATCTTTTGCTGCCGAATTTCTGTCCGATCGCGTCCTGTTTTCGTCATAGAATAAACAGCGACACGGGGTGATCTCGTGTTTGTCGTAATCGAAACTTGCGATTCCAGCACACTCGCAGCCAAAGGTGCCCCGATGCGAAACGATTTGATCTTCCCTTTGATCGGCGTGCTGATGTTCGCCGCCGCCCAACCCGCGAATTCGCAAGACTCGCCGCCGGCCATGAATGCCCGCGAGGCGACCTGGGTTTTGGCGGGAAAAATTGGCCTCGCCGCGTCCGCTTCCATTCACGACGCCGACCCGCAAGCGATTTCAAACTTGATGTCGGAATCGCAACAACTGGCCAAGTCGCTAGACATCGAATTGCCGGCGTTGCCAACCAAAAATACCGACCGCGCCGCATACGGTGCGTCCGTACTCCATTACCTGCTCAAAGACCTCGCGCCGGCAACACGTGCCCTCGGAAAAAAACATGGTGAACCGGCAGCCGCGCTCATGGAATTGGGACTGAAGTCCTACATCCTGACGACGATGTACAGCCCCGGCGACAGCCTCGGACTCACCATTGCCGGCGTCATCGAGAGTCGAGCACAACGCGCTCAATTGCCGGGCGACGTGGACGATGCGTTGATCGCTGCGATTCGCAACCAAGCGTCTTATGACGTCGTAAAAACAGAGCTCCTGACGATGCATCGCAACGTTCGCTCGTTGCTGCACGATCTCCCGCCGACGAAAAAAACGCAATCCGCGGACGGCACCGCCTCGACGACCCAACGAATCAACAACGTGCTCGACGCCGCCGGATTGAGTTCACCCGGACGGCGTACGATGCAAGACTTCATGAAACCCAAACCGATCTCCTATGAAGACAATTCGGGGTTCTTGAAACCGCAGATGCCAAAATTCATGCAGCCTAAGTCAGAAACGGAGTGAGCGTGAACGCTCTTAGTCCGCCTGTCCGCCTGAATACGATACGTCGCCCGGTGAGTGAATCACCGGGCGACGTCTTGGCTTGAGCTTCTGCGGGCAACTGTCCTAACGAGCAGACAAGTTGCTAGCGAGCGGACGAAGCACCAATGATCTCTTCGTGATCCACGAGGAACCGTTCGCAATCGAGAGCCGCCATGCAACCGGTGCCTGCCGAGGTGATCGCTTGACGGTAGTAGTCGTCGGCAACGTCGCCTGCGGCAAACACACCTTTCACGCTGGTGTTGGTCCGGAATGGACGCGTCCACTGGATATAGCCAGCTGAATTCATTTCGACCGCACCGCCGAGGAATGCCGTGTTCGGTGTATGGCCGATCGCCACAAACATGCCGCCGACGGTGAGCTCACTCGTCGAACCGTCGGCTGTACTCTTGAGACGTAGGCCAGTGACAATTTTTCCATCACCGAGCACTTCTTCGACAACGCTATTCCACTTCATCTCAATTTTTGGATGGTTCAAAGCACGGTCCTGCATCACCTTGCTCGCTCGCATCTCGTCACGCCGGACGATCAGATAAATCTTGTCTGCCCCTTTGAGGTTGGCGAGGTAGGTCGCTTCTTCGACCGCCGAGTCACCACCACCGATAACGGCGAGAGGCTTACTGCGGAAAATCGGCAACGCTCCGTCGCACACGGCACACGCGCTGACACCTTTGTTTTTGTACACTTCTTCGCTGGGCAATCCCAAGTAATTCGCGCGTGCTCCGGTCGCAATGATCACCGTCTGTGCTTGAACGGGTTCGCCCGCAGCGGGAAACAGCGTGTGGGGTGGACCTGAAAAATCAACGCGTTCGATATCGTCGCTGACGACGCGTGTTCCGAAGTTCAACGCCTGCTGTTTCATCAGCTCCATCAGCTCCGTGCCCTGAACGGCATAATGTGGCTGGTCATCTTTGGTGTGACCGGCGGGCGGCTCGGGCAAGTTGTAGTGCCGGCTCTTGTCGACAGCCGATTTCACGAATGCCTGAACGTTCCCCGCGGGGAACCCGGCATAATTTTCGACTTCGGTCGTGTAGGCGAGCTGCCCGAGGGGCATCATGTCCTGTTTGAACGTGCCCTCGTAGAGTACCGGTTCGAGGTTGGCGCGGGCGGCGTAGATCGCTGCAGACCAGCCGGCCGGCCCACTACCGATAATGATGGTTTTTTCGGGGCCGTCGCTACCGACTGGGCGGGGGGCATCTGACGTCGCAGACATAGGGATCTCGCAAGGAAGGGTGTGCTAAGTAAGAAATAATCCGATCTGGCCTGCCGATTTCTCGCGGCCGGCCCATGTTCGGGAAGATAGTTTTCGCGGCATTATACGGGCAATGACCAATTCGACGACCTACCTGCCATGGGTCAAAATCCGCTTCGCGACCCTCTCGAATCGCCGGCCCCGCTTTTTTAACCTGATCTTCACACTCCGGCGTCCTGCCTCAGACGCATAAGAACGTTGTTTTTCTGCGAATACGCGGGGAAAATGGCCAGATCGCGGTGTCAGCGAGGGTCGAACCGGACGGCGACGGAATCCATTTAGGATTCAGCTGCCGCAAGATAAACTGACGGCCAACAACTATCACAACTCAACATCCTCGACCCTCCCCATCAGGCGTGTTCCGATGAAAAACATTTTCTGGCTCGCGTGTTTCGCGGCCCTTTTCGCTGCCGGATGCAGCAGTTCCACGACGACGGATTCCGACGCCCCCGCCGCCGACGCATCCATTCCCGAATCCAACCTCGTCGGTGAAATCAAGATCGACGGCAGCAGCACGGTCCAACCGATCAGTGACGCGGTACGAGAAGAGTTCATCAAATTGCACCCGCAGGTCAACGTGATCGTCAGCGGCAACGGAACCGGAAACGGTTTCAGGAGCTTCTACGACAAAGGCACCGATGTCTCCGACGCGTCGCGGCCGATCAAAGCCGGCGAATTTGAAAAATGCCAAGCCAACGGCGTCTCGTTCATCGAACTGCCGGTCGCCTACGACGGATTGACCATCGCCGTGAACCCAGAAAATGACTGGGTCAAGGAATTGACGATTGAACAACTGACGAAGATGTTTGTTGGCGACGACGCCGCCAAGAATTGGAGCGACGTTGACCCAAGTTGGCCGAATGAACCGATCAAGATCTTCGCTCCCGGCACCGGATCGGGTACCTATGATTACTTCCACGAAGTGCTCGCCAAGGCAAACGACAGCGAACTCCGCGGTGATATGACCCTCAACGAAAATGACAACATTTTGGTGCAAGGTGTCGCCGGCAATAAGTACTCCATCGGCTTCTTCGGCGTTGCTTACTATGCTGCCAACAAAGACCGGTTGCGTGCCGTGCCGATCGTCAACCCGAAAGACAACACCGCCTACGAACCTTCGGTCGAAAACATCTCGTCGAACAAATACGCTCCCTTTAGCCGCCCGCTGTTTATCTACGTCAACTCCGAATCGCTCAACCGTGCGGAAGTTCAAACGTTTGTCGAATTTTACATCGAAAACGTTTCCGATCTGTGCGAAGCTGCCAACTCGGTTCGCTTGCCACAAGAGATCATCGACCATGCTCAACAAAACCTCGACGCCCGCGAACTCGGCACGCACTTCGTCACCGAAGACGGTGAGAGCCGCGAAGGGGCGTTCGCCGAGTTGTTCCAGAATGAGAACTTAGTGAAGTGAGTCGACCTGCAGCTCTCGAAAATCGACAATTCCGATCGACCGGTGCGGGCGTATTGCAAGAGCGACTGATGGTCGCCGTACTCGCGATGTGCGCCCTGGCCACGGTCGGAATCACGGTTGGCATCATCGTGATGTTGGTTGGACAAAGCTGGAACTTCTTCAACAGTGAACACGTCTCGTTTAAAGAGTTCTTTACCGGGACCGAATGGACCGCTCTACAGAGCAAGAACATCGACGATGCCAAGTTTGGCATTTTGCCCTTATTGTCGGGCACGTTTCGCGTCACCGCGATTGCAATGTTGATCGCCTTGCCCAGCGGTCTGATCACCGCCGTCTACCTTAGTGAATTCGCTTCCAAGAAGGTTCGTGCGGTCCTCAAACCGACCCTCGAGGTCATCGCGGGAATCCCAACGGTGGTGTTGGGATATTTCGCCGTGCTGGTCATCGGACCTTCGCTGCAATGGTTGACCGACGGCGGGTTCGATGCGTTCAACGCGACCAGTGCGGGGATCGCGGTCGGCATTCTGTGCCTGCCGATGGTTTGCAGTTTGTCCGAAGACGCCCTGCACGCCGTTCCGCGAGCCCTACGCGAAGGCGCCTACGGACTCGGCTGCACGCCATTTGAAACTTCCGTCAAAGTGGTCATCCCGGCAGCTCTCTCGGGAATCGTTTCCGCGTTCTTACTCGCCTTCAGTCGCGCCGTCGGCGAAACGATGGTCGTGGCCCTCGCCGCCGGAACACAGGCCACGTACACGATGGACCCGCGGACACAGTCACAAACCATGACTGGTTTTATCGTCGAAATGATCAAGAGCGAAAACGAATACGGAACGGTTCAATACTTCAGCCTGTATGGAGTGGCGATTGCCCTGTTTGTCATTACGTTCGGAATGACGCTAATCGGACAATTGGTGCGGCGGCGTTATCGAGAGTCTTACTCATGATCCGCAGGAAAACAGCACAATGAGTATCGATTCAATCTCACAGGACGCGCCGCAAGACCCCGGTGTTCAGCGACCAATCCCCGAAGCGATCCGGCAAGGCGCATCAGCGACCGCGGAATCAACCCTTAATTCACGACATCGCAAACGCGTTAGCAAAGCCTTTTATGGGTTATGTGTCGCGATTTCACTTTTGAGCGTCCTCGTGTTGGTGGTGCTGTTGATCTCCATCGCGGTCCAGGGACATTCGCGACTCACGCCGACGCTGCTTACGGGGTCACACAGCACTTCCGAGCCCGCGAGTTCGGGAATGTATCCGGCGATCATCGGTTCGCTCGCGATTTGCTTCGTCTGTGCCCTTTCCGCCTTGCCACTGGGCATCGGGACAGCGATTTTTCTCGAAGAATTCCAACCCACCAACATCTGGCTGCGACGACTCCACGGGTTCATCAACCTCAACATCTCGAACCTCGCTGGCGTGCCGTCGATCGTTTACGGATTGTTGGGACTGAGCCTCTTCGTGTTCATGTTCAACGCGTTCGGCCAGATCAAAGTGAATGAGTCCAGCGGCACTGAGATCATGGGTGTCGAGCGGTACTACCAAGTCCTCACGCTGGCCGGCGGTGGCGATTCGGTACTGATTCCGCAATCCGATCTGTCACAGCCGACCATCACGATCACCGAACCCATGCCGGCGGTGGATCGTCAGGGCAATACCTTTCAACTCGAGGTTTGGGATCCGAAATCGGAAACCCCCAAGCCATCGGATCCGGCAATCCGCCACCGCACCGTGCGGTTAGGGCAGGGCGGCGGAGCCTACGCCAAAACGTCCTGGTACTATTTCCGACTGCCGTTCGGCCGAAGCTTCCTCGCCGCGGGTTTGACGTTGTCGCTGGTGATTTTGCCCATCGTGATCATCGCCTCCCAAGAATCGCTCCGCAGCGTTTCGCCTTCGCTCCGGGAAGCCTCCTACGGGCTCGGTGCAACCAAGTGGCAAACCGTTCGCAATGTTTCATTGCCGGCAGCCATTCCGGGAATCATGACCGGAGCGATTTTGGCCATGGGGCGGGCCATCGGCGAAGCAGCCCCGATCCTCGTGGTCCTGGGTGCCACGGTAGCTAAAAACTCCGGTCCGCAAAACTTAATGGACACGGTTGTCACCATGCCGGTACTTATTTTCCACTGGGCGGGAGACCCTCAGTTCACCTACCAACAACTCGCCGCCGCCGCCATCATCGTTCTGTTGCTGATCCTGCTGCTCATGAACTCCGTGGCGATCTACTTGCGTCAAAAGATGAGAATTGAGTGATCGGTCTCGTCCATTCCGATTTACCCCTCCCGGGAAAAGAGAACACCCCGCACGTATTTTGCCCCGCGACGCCCAGGTGTTTCATAAAGGGCCCCCACTGATTCGCCGATTTGATACCATTACAATGACTCTCCACAACAATCATTCGGCCACGATCCCCGAACATACGCGGCCTATCAAGCTGCCGAGCGACATGCCTCAATCCGCTAGCGTCACGAGCGATCCGACGAGCAACCCATCAAACGCCCCTCAATTGGCGGATGAAACTTGCATCGAAATCGCCAATTTCAATGCGTGGTACGGGTCGTTTCAGGCAATTGACGACCTCACCCTGAAGATCCCTCGAAATCAAGTCACCGCGTTTATCGGACCGAGTGGATGCGGTAAGAGCACGTTGCTGAGGTGGATTAACCGCATGAACGACATCGTGCCAACCGCTCACAGCAAAGGCACATTGCGGATTCACGACCTCGACGTACTCAGCCCTTCGACCGACGTCGTTCATTTGAGACGGCAAGTCGGCATGGTTTTTCAGAAACCCAACCCATTCCCGAAATCCATCTACGAAAATGTCGCCTTCGGTCCTCGACTGCACCTCAAATTGCGACGAGGCGAACTCGACGAACTGGTCGAATGGTCGCTGCGCAAAGCTGCGGTTTGGGATGAGGTCAAAGATCGACTTCATGCACCCGCACTCGGATTGTCCGGTGGCCAACAACAACGCTTGTGTATCGCTCGCGCGATCGCGGTTGGTCCGGAAATCTTGTTGATGGACGAACCGTGCAGCGCATTGGATCCAGCCAGCACTCTTGCGATTGAAGATCTTCTTTATGAATTGCGTGAGCAGTACACCATCGTGATGGTGACTCACAACATGCAACAGGCGAGTCGGTGTAGCAATCGAACAGCGTTCTTCTTTGAAGGCCGGCTCGTGGAATCGGGGCCTACCGACGACGTCTTTACCAAACCACAGCAGAAACGAACGGACGACTATGTCCGCGGCCGTTTCGGCTAAGCATTCATTTTCGACCTATCGCTTCCACACACATTCTGTTTTTCATCGACTGACCTTTATGAGCAAGCATCTCGATCGCGCGATGACGCAACTACGATCCGACCTCGTCGAACAATTTGGCGTTGTCGAGCAGATGATCGGTTTGTCGGTTCGGTCGCTTGTCGAACGCCGTCCTGAATTGGCTCATACGGTGATCAACACCGACGATCAAGTCGATGCTCAAGAAATTCGGATCGAAGAAGACTGCCTCAAACTACTGGCGCTCCACCAACCAGTTGCCGAAGACCTCCGGTGGTTGATCACCGTGGTGAAAATCAACGGCGACCTCGAACGGATGGCCGACTTGGCGTGCAACATTGCCGACCGCAGCGTCTCATTGGATTACTACCCACTATTTCGCGTTCCTGACGACCTCACCAAAATGGTCGGTGCGGTCATCGACATGGTCCGATCGGCACTCGATTCGTTTCTCGAACACGATCCCGAATTGGCTCGGCGTGTTATCAAAAAGGACGACGAAGTCGATTTCCTGAATGTCGAAATGATCCGGGAACTCGAAGGAAAGATGCGGGAAGATCCCGAGTTGGTGGAACCGGGGTTGCACTGCTTCAGCGCCACCCGACACCTCGAGCGGATCGCGGACATGGCCACTCACGTCGCCGAGGAAACGATCTACCTAGTCAGCGGTGACATTGTTCGCCACGGGCGCGGAAGTGAAGTTTCGAGCGACGGGGCGTCCTGAATCGGCGTACCCCTACGTTGCTGATTCCCGACCTTTACGCACGACCAGCACGCTGCAATGAACATGATGCAATACGTAGCGAGACGTGCTGCCGAGCAGCATGCGTGAAATCAGCCCTCGACCGCTGTCTCCGACGACGACGAGATCACTCTTGATCTCGTCGGCATACTGAACCAAACCGTAACCGACGTGCTCGACCTCGATACTGGCACCGCTCGCGTTGGCGCCACACGTGTTCAAACGCGCCGCAGCGGCATCGGCACACCGCCTCGCCTCTGCGCGTCGCCGGGCGCCCTCTTCCATTGTCGTCGCTAAGATATCCTCGCGAAACACTTCGAGCTTCACCGACGCGGTTACCGTGGTCAGTTGGAGTTCCTTTGTCCACGCGAAGCGGCATAACTGTCCCATCATCGCGTCGGAAACGCCTCGTTCATCGACCGCGATCATGCCACGACGCAGACGCGGCGGCAGAGATTGATCGACCGGTTTGTCACCCTCGGGGACCTCTTGCCGCACGACCAAAACACTGCATGTCGCGTGCGTGGAGACATAATCACTAACGCTACCCAACAACACACGCTCAAACGCAGAATGGCCCTTCGCAGCGACCACCACGAGATCAAACTTTTCATCCCTGGCACGTTCCACGATACAGTGACCGATGTGCCCCATCATTTGATGAGTCGTCACCTCAGCGTCCATTCCTTGTATCGCCCGCTGACTGGCCGTTGTCGCTTGTCTGGCGATCTCTTCTTGATGTTCAATAAATTGTGGATACCACAATTCACTCTGGGCGCTGAGCACAACTTCGGGCGGATTCACCACCGTCAAAATTTCCACTTGCAACGGATGCGGCAACGGGAACGCGGTCAAATATTTACACGCATGTAACGCGTGAACAGATCCATCCACTGCGAGCAGAACTTTCATCATCGATTCCTTAAACACGTGTGTTTCGTTGAGACAACACCCTCGTTGTTTATTTTAACAGAACGGTCAACGACGCGGTGACGTCAGCGTGATAGTCGTATTGTCGCATCGTCGCCGCCGGTCGATCACCCATTTTAGTGGCAACGACACAGAATGTATTTAACGACACGGATCGCGTGTATCGATGCGATGCGATCAGTTTGCCTCTGACCGTCCGTGAGTGTTCTCAGGCTGTGTTTCAATTTCGAGCACCTCGAAATCAACGTCGTCGAGCGGCGAAACCACCGATGTCGTTGCTTCCGATGTGCCGGTTGCAGGTGATCGGTCCGACAACGGCTCGACCACCGACACGGGCACCTCGATCGCATTCGTGTCCGTCCGCACTCTCGCCCGCTCGGCTTCGATTTCGTCCGGGTGCGCCGCTCGCACTTGCAGCTTTCCCCCATAAACCCGCACCACCATTACCCGTGATTGCGCATCGATCGGCAACCCCGTACTGACGGCATCGGTTTTATGCCCATCAACTTTGACCTGCCCGCTGGGTAAAAGATTGGAGACCGCGATCCCAACCCGACCCACGAGTTCATCGAGCGGTGTGCCGTCAAGCGTGGTCGGGGGTGGCAGAGTTGTGTCGGATTGAAGCGTGTCGCGGTTGAGCATCTTTCGCCCGATCCGCGTCTTCGGCCACAATCGAATGATCACCACAAACAGGACCGGTGTGGTGATCAGATAGATCAACAACAGCGTCATCCCCATCGAAACGCTGTATGTGGTTCCGATGATGATTGACGTGACGGCGACCACCGCCGCAGCCAAACCGAGGATTCCGCCGCTGGGTATGAGAACCTCGGCCGCTACGAGTGCATAGAACGCAATCAGCAACGCAATCGCATAGAAGGCAGGCATTACTCGTCCACCGCTTCGACCACGATCCGATTTCCGTGTACGGCAACGACTCGTACCGATTGCCCCGGATCGATCGCTGATCCGTCACTGACCACAGCGACCAACTGTTCCCCGAAACGAGCTTTCCCTGACGGACGCAATCGCGTGGCGGCAACTCCCGTTTGGCCGTCCAAATGATCGTAATCGGCGACACGTTCGAGTCGATCGATATCGGTTGGCGGATCGTCCATCGCCAAACCCGCAACGCTAGCCGCCTGAGGCAAAAAAGCTCGCATCACCAAGAACCCGATGACCAATCCCCCCATCCCGCCGATCGCCATCCAAACACCTTGAGCCAACTCGTTGACTTGGTAGCTATTGCGAGGGATCACAAAAGTTTGACTCATCAACACGACGCCCAACACCGTCAGCACGAGGCCCCCGATCCCAAATACGCCGAAGCCAGGCAGCACAAAGATTTCGATCGCCAGACAAGCGATCCCTAATCCGAACGCGAGCAATTCGGCCCACTCGGCAGTTCCGGCCAAGAATTTCGTCCAGAAAAAGAACGCGAAACAAAGCATCGCGATAAACCCGGGCAGGCCCAAACCGGGTGCACTTGCTTCGGTCGATAACATCATGAACCCCAGCAATAACAGCCCGAACGCCAGCCCGTCGTTACGACCGAGACGTTCAACCCAGCGAACCAGACCGCGATCGGAAAGCTGCTCGGGCACGTCGGTTAATCCGACGCGTTTTGCGACCGCTTGCAACGAGTCCACCGTTTCGTCGACCAACCCCAACTCAGTCGCAGCTTGCGCCGACAGGCCTTCTTCCAGCTCGATCCGCTCTTCTCGTTTCCATTCCGACGCATCGCCGTCCTGCATTTCCGCTGCCAACTCGCTTGGCACGGCATAACGAATTCGGCCCGTACGACGATTTGAATAACGATGAACCGTGAGACTAGGATCGAGCAATCCACGCATCAACGTTTCACTGCGTCCCGTGGCCGCCGAAATCAACGCGATCAGTTCACGTTGGTTGCGCACATCCTCGGGACCGATCGCATCGGCGCCGCTACCACCGAGCGTCGCGTCCTTGTGCATCGCCAATGGTCGGCACGCCAACGCGAGCAAGGTCGCGTCGCCTCGGGCTTCTCGCGAAACGTAACCGCCCACGCTGCGGATGGACGGTCCCGGGTCCGCTAAGAATGCAGCCATCGAGGCGCTGCCGGCGAGATACCCGCCAGGTGAATCGATCTCGACAAGCCAAGTGTTCGTTTCTCCTGACTCGATCGTCGCTGACAAGTTGGTTTGCCATCGACGGACGCGATCACGACGAACCGGCCCGTTGATCCGCAACAGCACACCAACCGCTTCGCTAGCCGCATCGACTGACTCGCTCCGCAGTCTGGCGAGCCCGAGCCGATCGGCGACATCGTCTTGCGAATCGACGATTGCCGTCGCCGCACGCAACTCTCGCAAACGATCCGCGTTCAGCACCAACGGCTGGCCGGCATCCGACCAGATCGTTTCTTCAACGATCAAACCGTCGCGACGCAGAGTCTCGAGTTCCTCACCACTGGCAAAACGCGTCGGTCCTTCGGCGCCCCTGACCCTTGCGATCGCAATATCGGGATTGGCCAGAGCGGCCACCATCTCCGGCGCCAGTAAGCTCCGACGTTTGGCGATCGACTGATAGATCAACTCGGTCGTTTCGTCACCCGACGTCTCTCCATACGTGGCGTCGCCGATCGATCCCGATGGGGATACTAGAATCGACTCACTGGCGAGCACCAATAACACGTCGCTGCCGCGAACCGGGGCGTCAATCCATGCCACCGGTCGAATCCGCTTGAGATCACCGCCCGAGATCGCGCGGGCAAGCTTCAAGGAATCCTCCAACGAGGTAGCGTTTTGCTGCCCAACGCGTCCACTGGCGTCACCGGCGTCCTCTCCGCTGCCACTGTCGACCTCGGATTGACGAAAATGCAGTACCACGCTCACCCGTCGCCCGCTCGCATTTTCGGCATCTGGCGAAGACTGACGAACGGCCAACGAAAGACGCGTCAATTGCGAAAGGATCCGTTCAACATCACGCGACGTGAGCGGACGAGGGACTTCGATCAAAAAACCGTCAACCGGTTCCTCCGACGCCGTCACTGCGGTTGACTGGGCTCCCCCGACCGACGCGTCCAACAATCCCCATCCGCCCAGAACGCCAGCACAGATCGCGATCAGCATCGCCAAAACGGTGCCGCGATTGCGTCCGCCGGAAGCGTAAACGCGAGAGTGACAAACAGCAGATTCGAGGGAGATTTCGGTCATGCTCGCATTATAGGCGTGATGGCGATGGGGGACATGGTCGCCCGTTCGCCAATTCAGACCAACCGCGCGGAGGGAAACGTCTTTGTCGCCAAATCGCTCTTAACGGAACGCGTACACCACCCTAGAGCGAGACCGAATGGAATCCCAATGGACGCGGTGTCCACCTGAGATGATCTCCTCCGCTAGATTCAGTCCCGCCGTCTGCAAAGACTCCGGTTTTAATCCGAATTGGCGTCGGCGAGCGTTTTGGTGATCGCCTCGCGGAGATTACCCGCCAAACTTGGACCTCCGCCCACAAAGACATGCGTGATCGTCCCGTCACGCCCAATCACCACCGTTTGGGGAATCGCATCTGCCTGATAACGGGCCGCTGCCACTCCGTCGATATCCAACGCTACCTCGGGCGCAATTTTCAACCGCTCGAGCGTGTCTCGAATCGGTTCGGCGGTTTCTTGCAAATTGACAGCAACTAATCGAACGTCGTTCTCGTCGAATTCCGAAACCGTCTCTTCAATCAATGGCATCGCCTGCAAACAGGGGCCACACCACGTCGCCCAAAAATCCAAAACCGTGACCTTCCCGCGCTGTCCTGAAATGGAAAACTGACCACCTTCGAGCAAATCCAAAGTGAAATCGGGAGCCTGCTTCCCAACCAACGCCGAATGCGTTCCCGCACCACTGCCACCCTCACCACCCGATTCAGGAATGATCGGTTCCGGGGCGTCTTTGAGTTGCCAACTGCCGTAGGGCTGATTCTCATCCGGCTGATCAATATCAATCCCGATCAATAATTCGTTCACGTCACCGAGCTTGATTCGCGATTCCCCTAACAACGGGTGCTCGCCACTCAAAATGCTTTTATCGAGCCCGCGGGCAATCATCGACATTCGATTTCCATTTCGCAGTATCGCCCGCACCGATAACTCAGTTGATTCTTTATCCGATTCCGGATCGTCTTGCGCATCGACCTCTTCGGCATCATTGAGCCAAATGATTTGAGCCAAAACGGAACGATCGATCTCGATCTCCTCAAGACGCGTCTCCACGACCAGCGAGTCATCATCCAACCGCAGGAGCCGACAACGCAAAATGTCTCCGTTGACCGCCACGACCAGATGCGTGGGTCGATTCTTCTTACGGATCCGCGGCAGGGTCAATAAACGATCACGCCGTGCAACTTCGATTTCGGGGTCACGACAATCGGCAACGAATTGAATCGCTCGGACTTGATCGGCCGGCAATCGCGTCTTGCCTGTCACATCGGATACAAATCGGATTTCCGATTCATCGATCGAACCCACCACGCAAGGAATGATTTCACCGGAACGCAAATGCATCGAACGAGGTGTGACAGGCTTAACATTGTTGGCCGCGTTGTTGCCAAACGCACGTGTTAGCACATTCCACACGCCGCCTTGTTGTGCCTGTCGCTGAGCATTCCGCCTCGCAAGTGCTTCCCGTTTCTCTCGTATTTGTCGTTGCTGCTGTGTTTCAGGTGGTGGCGTTTCCCGGTAGACCATGCGACCGGTAAAACTGGGGCGGAGATTCACCGGGTCCGCCGCGTAAAGAGCAAATCGCAACGGCGTCGGAGTCGCCTGCTCTTCCGTGTCAACAAACCGTCCTTTGAATCGACCGCCCGGAACCTCCATCCGCCCAAGAATAAACGGAGACGTCCCACGACTCGCTCGCGTGGAATTAGAAACCGTGAGCCGACCGATCTGCTCGTTATCGAACTCGAGCTCCTCCGCGATCGCATCACATCGTAAAACGAGTCGACCGTCAGCGATCGAGTGAATTGCTCCGGTCAACCGGATACCGCCATGGGAGACGACTTGCAACTGCGTCCGATCATCCTCACCCGTTGCCGGTGTTTGCTCGACCGCCACGTTCGGTTCGGACGGAACTGTCCCAGTTTGTTGGGCAACCTCAAACGACGAAATCTGCTTCGTCGCGATCTGATAAACCGTATCGTCGGCACGGAATCCCCAGAGGCCATCGTGAACGCCGATCAGTTTTCCCGACAAGATCGTATGATCTTCGAGAACGAGCACATCATGGTCCGGTACGGTTTGTTGAGCTGGTATATCCGAGAGCTGTCGTACGTGCAGCGAATCCAAACTGACGCTGCCATTGAGGTTAGTTAAGCGAATACCAGGACGAACATCGGGATAGTCGTTGGCAGGTAACTCAAATTCTCCCAACCGTCCGCCCTGCGGCGATAAAGCCACGACATGACCGTCATTTTGATGAATCTGCAACAGTAAACTCAGGTGACCTCCGAGGTCCTTGTGAGCCCCAAGCTGAATCACGTCGGCGACCTCAGCGAGTTCACGCACCAGAACAACCTGATCGTCCCAAACCTCGACGCGATAAGCGCTCGCGGCCGATTCATCGCTGTTGTCCTTGTCGACACCGATCGCGAACACAAAGTTTGGATTGCCCTCCCAACTCAATTCAGCGTTCAGTTGAACCACGTTTGATAAACCAATATCACGATACGCCGACGCGTTAGCCCGCTCGGTTCGGATTTGACCGCCTCCCGATTGCCAATCGTCTCGCTCGCCATCCACAATCCAATCGTTGATCGGACCAGGACCGACGAACAGCATCGATTCTCCGTCACGCCATTGGGAGATGCGGCGTACCGCTGACCTCATCAACGTGATCTCACCAAACGCGGGAAGCGATGCGTGGACCGACCATTCATCAACGCCCAAGATTGTGCCGAACAACTGGTCCCCCTGAACGAGATCGATCACAAACTCCCCCGCCTCGGGCTTGAACGGAATTGGAGGTGGAAACGACGCCGTCACCACGGATTTCAGATCGAAAGAAACAGGTGCCGCGAAGTGAGGATATTGCCACGCCAACTGGTGAGATTGTCCGGAGTCTCTAGAAGAATTTGCTAACGTCCCCGGCAGATAATCCCCACCGACCAATCGCAACAATCCGAGCGGTGGAGTGGACTGAGCGTGAACCGTCGTGGATACGTATATGACAAGGCAAAACATCACGTGAAGCCACACCACCAACCGTCGGTCCCCGCGCCGAGCAGCGTTGTGAAATGATGACGACCGCAATCCACGGTCGTATCGACGCCTTCCATCTACCATCTGTTGTCGAAACATACTCATCATCGTTCGTAGATCGGCAGAAAGCGGAAATTGAGAGCCATCGCGAGCAACGCCATCGAGGTGTCGGCCGACTTACCAAGTGATCCGGTGAAACTGCCGTCCTCCTGTTGATCAGCCTTGAGTTCACGAATGAGTTGCTTGTTCCATTTCTCCCACGCTTCGACATCGCCTTGGAACAGTGCCTGTGCCTGATAGTATTGGCCATATCGCAGATAATGGCTGGTGGTCGCCTCAAGTCGATTCGTCAGCGCACCGAGCGTTGCCTTAAACTCGGGCATGTCCTTTCGGCGGGAAACCGCATAAACGAGTGCCCCGATCGACATCCGCGGGATCGAGTCGTCGTAACCGCCGACCCCCGAATAAGCCACTTGCCCCGAGGGACTGGTCATCGATTTGAAATAGGCCACGCCGCGATCAATCGCCTCGTCAGGAACCTCGATACCAGCATTGCGGGCGGCGAGCAATCCGACCATCACCGCGCCGCTGACCGACGTATCCGCATCCTTGGCGTCGGGACCATATCGCCAACCGCCAAAACGATTCTTTTTCTGCGAGGTCACCGCCCCACGCACGGCCAATTCGAGCGAGTGACCTAGCGTCAGTGGAGAGTCATTGCTTCCGGTGCTGCCCGAACCACCGCTCCACAAATCGGAATCATCGACGGCACCGTACGCTTCCGCGACCGCCAGCATGGCGAATCCATGATTGTACATACTCGTGTGGCCTTGACTGCCACCATAGATTCCCGTCGTCTTGTCCTGGCTACTCAACACACTTCGCAATCCACGCCGAATGTTGCCGCTGTAAATACCAAAATTTGGATCTTCCCCTGAGGCCAGGAATGCCATCACTGCCATGCCAGTGATACCTGGCCCAGTCTGTCCGCTCTTCCAATCCCCTTCTTCACTTTGTGAATTGGCGAGGTACTTCAATCCCTTCTCATAAACCTCGCGAACATCACGCGGGACGACCTCACCCATTTGCGCGGTGGGAAACTGGGCCCATGTCGAATCCACCAGCATCAATACAGCGAGAGCGGAGAGAATCGCCGGACGCAGCCAAAATTTACTCATCCCATGCCCCCATCTGCGTCAAGCTTTGTTTGATCGCTGCGGCTTGCGCGAACGTACTCTGGATCGCCTTCGATTGAGGTTCGTCAAAGATCGCCTTGATCTGAGCCTCCGGCATCTCACTCAACTTAACCATCACGACATAGGCAACGTACGGCCCCGAAGTGTTGTTGATCTTCGCTTTGTCTCGCAGCAAATCCATCAACGCGTCACGCTGTTGCATCGTCATCGGAACCTGTCGTCCGAGGTTTGCCACAAACGTCGCGTAGGCAAGTTCCACCTTGCGTTTCGCTTGCTCGGCCTCACGTTTCCTCAACTCCACCGCTTGGTGCTCGTCGATTGCCGTGCGGGCGACCTTCCGCAACAATGAATCCTTGTTAAATAGCCCTTTATTGAGCCGTTGCTGCAGCGGCATTGCGAGCTGATAGAGTTCATTCACTGCTTGCTGACCGTTCGCGCCGTTTGCTTCGCGGATTTTGAACTCTTGGACCGCACGATCGACTTCGTTTAAAAAACGTGCTATGTCCCCTTTTCCGGCGAGGCGGATCATCTCCTTTTGGGGCTCCTTCAGCGGCGTCACTTGATCAAGCAGATCAATCTCCATTTCGATCCGATCGTTCAAAACGCGACGTGCATTTTCCGCATTCTGCATTGAGGAGAAAATCCATCGTTCAAACTGACTCAGTTCAATCCCGTCTGCGACTGCGGGATGAGAAACACAACAAAACACGAGACAGATAAGAACGGCTCTGAGACGCCTCGCTCGAAACAGCTCAAAGGCAACATCCCGTCCCTGGCACCAAGCTTCGCTCGACAGGAGCGACCAGCCTTTGGGCGACATCTCATTGACGTCTCGGATGCTTCGACGAACCGCTCGTTGCCTTGCTCCGTGTGGTCGTGGAGACCTGCTCAGTTCACTGAACGTCATTTGATCCACTCCTCGTCGAAATCGGCATTCGCACCGAATTGATTTCCGAAGTGAACGGTAAGGTTGATCTGTTGAGTGGAATCGACCACTTTCTTCTGTTTCGCCGACAGCACTTTCTTGAGCATCTCACTCGGTATGGGCGGCAAATACTGCTCGTTGTGCATGTACGACATCATCGACTGGAGGTCGATCGCAGTCCATCCTTCCATCATCAAATCCGTCAACTCGGCATACTGCGTCTCACTCAGTCCGACCTTGGCGTCCAGCATCCCGATCGCGATGCCGACGACGGTGGCACGCTCGAAATGGTCTCGTGCATCCGCTTCTTTCACATAAGTATCAAATTGCTGCTCTGAAAGAATCGGTTTGAGAAATGCCCTCGCGTCATCGCGAACACGAGCGTAGGGGTTCACGCTGAGGTGTTCGTTACGGGGGCCCCTGACCTGAATCTCATTGGCTCGAATCTGAATCTGAGCTCCGCCCGCGTCCTTCACCATATCCCCCGTCGCTTGGTACGCCACAGTCGCCGCTTTGACGATCTCCTTCATTTGGTCGTCGGTCGGATCGCAAACCCGGTTGATGAACGAAATTTCCAAATTGAAGAGCGGTTTCATGAACGTCAGCGGCTTCGCGTTCTTGGGAGCAGCGGCGGGAGGCACCGCAAGGAACTCTTCAACAACAACAGCTTCAACGGCCGCTTCGATGTCAGCCTCGATCACTTCCACCACTTCTTCCTCTTGCCCGCGAGCAAGTTGCATCGAGCAGCAGACCAATACGATCAACATCCAGCTACGAATCCACATCACGAACCTCCGATGCGGTTAAAGTATTGATCGAGTCCGCGTCGGAATTCTTCTGGCAACACAACCCCGGTGTCCCCGGTCGTTTGGCCGACATCGCGACTCTCACGGACAGCTTTCTCGTTGCGTCCCTTACCGACCAACGCGAGCGCCGAATCGGTTGTGTTGCCACCACCTCCGCCGCCTGGTGTCGATCCGCCGCCACCGCCGCCATTGGGGTTGATTCGTTTTGAACGCAGAATCAACTCGATCGCCTCGGTCTCCGCGGCAATCGCCGTCGCCCCGGTGTCGGCACGCCCCAAAATCCCCGCAGCTTCGCCCATCACGGCATCGACTTGAGCGAGCATTTGAAGTTCTTTGCCAAAGTGTTTTTTCGCGTCAGGCAGTTCACCGATGCGGGCAATGACTTTCACGACTCGCTCGTTGATCCCGGACTGCGTGTCCGACAATCCACTCGCGACCTTGGCGTGCTCACCGTCCTTCATTGCCGTTTTCGCCTGCTCAGCAACCCGGGTCTCCTCGCGCAGATCGACCTCAGCCTCGAGGATTTGCAACACCTCCAAGACGATCGATGGCGGCAAACTTTCCGGCGACTTTCCACCCGGACACGAACCGCTGCAAGCCGGATCCACGAGGTTCTCTGCCCACCGGTCCAACGCGTCGGACCAGTATTCCGCTTCAGCCACGGAAAGACCTTGCTCTTCATCGATTTTAGTAGCGAGTTGCCTCAATCCGCCGATCACGTCGGACTCTTTCATCTCATCGAGAGTCGCTTTGAAATTCATGAATCGCCGACGTTCGAAGTAAGCCGCGAGGTCGTCCATGATGTAGGAAACGTTCGTCACGGACGCTTCTTCGGTCTCTTTCAATTTGCTGAGTTCTTCGCGAACCTCTTTTCCGATCTGTTTGCTGTCGACACCAAAGGCGGGCTGCAATTGATCGGTCAAACGGCCCGCAACGACGTTCTGTTGCCGCGAAGCCGCCTTGAGTCGCTTGGCTAAAGTGCTGCCTTCGAGATTCGCGAGCACGGCGTTGAGTTCATCGGCGAGCTTGTCAAATTCGGCGAGTAAACCTTCCTGTTCCTCGACCGCCTGCTGCATGCTGTCCTGCTGATTGGCAGGCGGAGCGTCCTTCTTAGGCTGGCTCTTTCCCATCACCGTCGTGACGGGAAGCCGCAGTGCGGGGCTGCTCGGTTTCTTCGGTGCGCCCGGTTCGGCGATCGCCTCATCAGGTGAATTTGCGGACGATTCCATATCGACGAGTGACGGTGCGTTACGCAGCGGTGGAGTTTTCCCTTCGTAAGGTTTGTTGCCCGCACCCGCACCGCCAGCGCGAGATTGCCCCGCCTTCGGACCGCCTCTGCTCTCGGACGGCTTGCCACTCTTGGATTCCGCCAATTGCGTGGGTTGTTCGGCCGCACCATCGAGCAAATCGGCGACCGATGGCATCCGGTTCTCCGACAGATCACGCAAAACCTGCAGCATCTCCGCCCAACGTTCGAGATGCCCGACGCCGATTTCAGGGTTGCGTGACGCCGCCCGCACGAGGTCATCCCCGATCATGCCGAGCCGATCTAACCGACGACCGTTGGACTGCTCCGCCGACGCCTGACGTTCGATCTCACGGCGGATTTCTTCCGAGTCGAGTTCACTGGGAGGTAAATCTCGCAGTTCCTTGTTCTTCTCATAAAGCTGACGTTCTCGATCGCGAACATCGAGTGCTCGACGATGCCATTTACTAAGCTGCTCGGTCATCCATATGGCGTGCTGATCGGGCGTCAACACATAGAGTACGTGTGGTGGTGAATAGATACGGTTTCGGCCCGGCAGGTAATCTTCCGCCCACACGAACAGCTCGATCGGTTGCGGTTCGATGCCGAGCGTTTTTGCACAAAACGTTCCGATCGCCTCGACATCCGCGGCGTCATGATCGCCGGCAGCAAGAGCACGTTCGCCTTTGGCGGGATGTTGGACATACCCCATGTCGAGCCCGCGCCACGCCAGTCCGATGCGGCGAATCCCAAAATCATCGCTGGCTCGAGCGGTGAACTTCAACGTCTCGCTATCGAGCACCACCGCCTGACGAGGCAAACCGTCACATATCAACGTCGGTGCTTCGTCATCGACCGCGTTGACGGTGAGCTCAAACGGTTCTCGAGGAGTTAATCCGAACTGATCTTTCCATTGAAATTGCAACGTCGAAACATCGTCGACGGCAACCGGACGACTCGCGAGAGTTGCCCCCACGACGTCACGTTCCTCCGCATTGACTTTCCCCGCTGCGAGATTGCGATTCACCGTCGCGGTAAAAACGGCCTCGCTGCCGCGAACCATCGTGACGCTACCGCCACGTGAATCGACGCGTCGGACGTTGGCTTGTCCGAGATATTCTGGCAAACGAACATCCGCCACAACCGATGCGAGTTCAGGACGCAGGGTGGGATTGAGCGAGACCGTTTGCGTCACATCACCAACCCGTAACGTCGTTTCCTGAACCGTAATTTGCGGAGGAACATTGAACAGATATCGTCCGTCGTTCAGCGTCGCCTCCGCTACCGGTTGGCCGCCAATCTGCAGCGTCGCGGTTGCGGGTTGCCAACGTGTCGAATCAGCGAGTGAAATCGGAAGCGTGGTCGCTTCACCATGCGGTACGACCAACTCAACAGGCAACGGTTGGATCCGGGTGAAGGTGTAGCGAGGTGTGTTTTTCCATGGCATCATCAACCGTGACCACGCGTTGGCTGATGCGGCGGGATAGAGAACCGCTAATGCGAATACGGCGATCACGATCATTGTCGCCACAGCGCCAACAACACGATAGGCCGACGGTGGTGTCGCTTGGTTGAGATCACGTTTCTCCGCGTCCTCGGCAACCTGTTTCATCGCAGCTTGGCAGAGCGCTGGTGAACGTGCCTGTTCGCTGTCGCTGTGACTCAGCTCGAGAACGCCCAACAATTGATCGCCAACGGCTGGCATCTGGCGACTGAGCAATCGGGCAAGCGGTTCGAGCTTGCGATGCCGCCAAACCCATCGATACGCAAACAACGGAATGATCGCAGTTAGCGTCCCCGCAGCGATGAGCAGCAATCCGCGAACGCCCCGCGGAGTGTCCGCCAAACGATCCCAGCCATACACCAGCAGAAACGCGACACCGATTCCCAACACCGCAATCGAAACGGCTTCGGCAATCTTGATTTGCCAAACGCGACGACGATAGGCGAGCAATTGATGCTCCAGCGAATCGGGAACGCGCAACGCTGTTGATTCTGTTGCAACACTCATATCAACCCAACTCCCTTACGTGCGATCCAAAACAACGCCAACAAAGCGACGAAACACCCAACCATCACCGGATGACTCCACAACGAGATCCGGCGTACTGAGGGCGGCGGATCGGGCATCGCCGAGAGCCACTGCACCACATCATTGATCCGGTCAACGGCGAGTACTTGGCCACGCGTCACCCGGGCGATTTCTTCCAAAACTTCCGGACGAGCCGGTTTGCCGATCTGCTCGAGACTCGCTCCCTGTACAAACACAGTCGTCTCGAGCGTGTCACCGGTTTGTTTACAAAACAACGTGAGCTGATGGGTGCCGGGCTCGCGTGGCGTCACTCGCCCCGAGAACGCTCCCCACTGCTCACCGCTGGACTCCATCCGAATCGTTTCAATGTGATTGCTCGGTGATACGATCCGCAACGTCACATTACCCTTACTCAACGGTTCACCACTGGATTCCATCACGTTGGCGTTCACCGTTACAGTCTGCCGCACCTGCGGTCGCTCAGGCGAATAATACAAACGCATGTTCTCGCCCTGGGCCATGTTGCGGCGATACGCCATCCAACGCACGACTTGCCCCCAAAACCGATAGTGGTACAAGTCCTCGACGCCCTTACGCCAACGCCATGCACCATCGGTGCCCATGAACAACACCTTCCCGGCGCCAAACGTTCGTGTCACCAACAACGGCAAGCGACCGAACCGGTTACTGGTTTCCTGGTGGACGCACAATGTTTCCGTCCCCGGTTTCGCACGCAGCACCGGAGCGTGCCACTGGAACCCCGGCAAATTGCCCCATACCTCGAGGTTCTCGTCCGCGGTGTCGGATAACTTGGTCAACAGGCTGCGACGCCCGAGTTCCGTCAATTCAAAATGTTGCGCCGTTCGTGATCCCCAACCACGAGGCTGCGATTCATCCATCACCACCGGGACAAGATCCGCCAGTTCGGTATCGAGCAAGCTGAATTGTCGCCCCTGCCAACCAGGCATGAAAACCAAACCACTCGCCTGCTGGCTGACCAACCCTCGCAACCACTCACATTGTTCTAGCGTGAGCTGGCCGTCATCGATCCCAACATCACCGAGAAAGACAACGTCGTATCGAGCCAATTCTTCTTTGGTGGCCGGAAACTCGCTAATGTAATCTGAATTGCCGCCACCCCGTTTATCGAGTCCGGGATGGAATAACAAACACGAAACATCGACTCCAGGATCACGTGACAACGCGTTCCGTAAATAGCGATACTCCCAACGAGGCAAAGACTCGATCACGAGTACTCGCAATTTTTCCTCGCGAATCGAAATCGGCGCAGACATCGTATTGTTGTCGTCACGAACTTCGCCCGCGTGGGAGGAAACGGACAAAGTCAACGAAGTATCCCCGAGCGAAGTGGGCTCCCAGTCGATCGAGTCGTTCGTTCGCCCCATCGCGGAAACCCGCACCTCTTTCGTGATCTCCTCACCGCCTGCATTCTTCATCGTCACCGTCGCAACATGATCGCGTGGCAACGAACTGTCGATCGAGAAACCAATACGAACCCGCTTGCCGAGAATCGCAAACGTTGGCACATCGAAGCTCAACAATTCCACATCGGGCAACCGCGTATCACTGCCGACCGGGAACACGAACACGGGAATACCGAGAGAACGCAACCGACCTGCCGCCTGAACCGGCGCGGCACCCTGGTTCCAATCCCCGTCCGACGCCAACACCACACCGAGCAGATGTTCGTGTTTCCGCGCCGCGTCGACCAACGGACTCGACAAATCCGTACCAATTTCGCTATTCGGCATTTCCGCTGACACAACCGTCGCGGAAGTATTGGAGATCGGATGAACCGCGACCGGTGATGCAACGTCCTCTTTGGTCTCCGCGAACGACTCGATCACCACGTCCGCGCGATCACTCAGCGACGACCATGCTTCCGTCGTCGTCAGCGGCAAGATCGCGTCGTGTCGAGACTCCGCTGCAACCGATGCGTCACGAGTCTGCATACTCGCCGAATCATCCCACAACACCGCGACCACGGGTTTCTCATCCGGTCGATATTGCTCTACCCACTCTGGTCCGCCCAACAGGAACGCGGCGATCGACACCATCGCCAATCGCAACAACTCCAATCCAACCGTTGACCTTCGCCAACCCGTGCGACGACACGCGATCACGCCGACGACCGCGGTGACGACCACCGCGGCAACCGCAATTGTAATCGTCCAAGGCGTCCACGCAAAAGAAATGGAGTTGGTTTGAATCATGCCGAGACACCTCCCGGAAGACCCGCATTTTCAACAGGCCGCTGGCGAGGCAAACACAACCAGGCTTCCCCGATCATCGCGATCAACATCACGATCAAGAACGCTCGCCAAACCTCTTCGACGAGCGAACTTCCGCTGCCCGCCTCACGATCGACACGGACAAACGGTACCCCTTGAAACAACGCATCCACTTGAGAATCGCTGACCGTCGTCGCGGCGTCTTCTGGCTCACTCCGATTGATCGCGATCAAACGTCCCTCGTCTCGTTGCTCGAACACTCCCGCGACGAACGCGTTTTCACTCGACAACGCCTCCGATCTCCCCGACAAACGCTGCCACTTCGATGCCGCCGCCGGATTCGCAACACCGGCTTCCAGATTGGACGTATTGCCGAGTGACTTGGCACCATCGGACAACGCGCGCTGAATCATCACGTACAACACCACGCCGTCGGCCGCCAACGACGAATCGGTCGCTAGAGGCGTCGTGCTGCAGAAGTAAACGCCACCACGCGGCGTTGCAACGCGAGACAAAAGCGGCTTCCCATCGGCCAGAGTCGCGAGCGATGTCGCTTCACCCTCCAGACCAGCGTACCGTTGAACGCGCAATCGCCCGACCGGCAGCGACGTTCCCGCCATCGTCGCGGCCAACAAATCGGCATCACCTCTCCAGGAACGAATCGCGTTTTCGTCGGGTTGGTCGTTCCATGTTGTCCACCGCATCGCAAACAACTCACCCGACGTCGACAAACGACTACCGCCCTCCGGTGGAAAGAAGACGACACGCCCCCCGCGATTAACGAATGCACGAATCATCTTGGCGGTACTGGCATCCGAAGTAGCCGTGTCTGGCAAACCAGCATGCCACAACAACAACGAAACGTCCTCCCAGGAAATCCCATTCACCTCTCGAGGCGAGACCACCTCGGCGACGCTCTTCAAACTCTCGTCGGGGGTAATCTCGGCGGCGAGTTTCAACACCCGCCCGACCTCCTCATCCTCGGTCACCACCACCGTCCGCCGGGCGGGCGGGACATCGAATGTAAAATAGAAATCATTGTCCGCAGGGTTCAAATCCGCTGGTATGGAAACCGATCCGTGTCCCCTTGTCACGCCCCGCGGCAGCACAACACGATGGCCGGTGAGTTCGCCCACCCCGCCTCGCAATTCCACGTCTACCACCGATCGGGATTCATCCAGGCTCAACGTCAATGGAACCGTTTGCGAGACTGACTCCGAGTCATTCATACTTTCGGCATCGCCATCAATTTTGAGCGACAAAACCACCGCCGACTCCTCTTCACCCACCTCCAGCATCGCTTCCTCAACACGCACCGATAAATTCACGGTGTTCGAGATACCCTCGGACGAAACTTCAGAAAACGCCAACAACCGGAAACGGATGCGTCGTCCGAATTCCACGAACGCGTCTCTCAACGAAGTCCAACGGCCGTCATCGGCTCGCCAATCGTGAGCCCGTAAGTCGGAACAGATCCAGACCTCGGTCTGGCCGAGTTGATTGGCGTTGATATGGTCCAGAGCGGCGAGCAACATCGTGGGCAGATCTGCGGATGCGTCAGAAGGCCCGGCCTCGGGCAAATCCAAAAGGTCTGCGGGAGCATCAAGCTCTCGGGGCGTGGCCGCATTGCTCTCGATCAACACGAGTCTTTCGGTCCCGATCGTCTGCAAGGCCTCGGCGATTTGCGATACCCCCGTTTCCAGCTTGGTTCGTGACGTCCCATCACTGCTGGATTGCATCGACGGCGATCGATCCAACAGCACGATCGTATTGGCCGGGCCGCGTCCCGTGAACGCTCCCGCAACCGAACCGCCAAGCACCCCGCTGGCAATCGGACGACCGATCGCGAAGATCAACGCCGCGATCACGAGCGTCCTCAACGCCAATATCAACCATTGACGAATTCGGGCATATCCGCGATTCATCCGGTTGGCCGACAACAGGAACATCATCGCCGCCCACTGCGTCGATTGGTATCGGCGTTGATTGATCAGATGAATGATGATCGGGATCAACGCTAGCGGTAAAGCGGCGAGCATCCACGGCTGCAGGAAATTCATCGCACGCCCCTCGCCGTCGCGCGACGCGTCAGAAACCGCGTCAGCACTTCCTGGTAAGGCTCGTCCAAACTCACCCGGTGATAGTCCACACCGGTCTGTTTGACGATATCGTTGAGGTTATCAAGGTATTCTTTCAACGCCTGCTGATAACGATCGGCGATCTCACTCGGTTCCGCAAAAATCGCCGTGCCGCCTTCCATGTCCAAAAACCGCGTCGGCCGTCCGAAAGAAAAGTTCAGCTCCATTGGATCGAGCAAGTGAAATAAAGACAAATCGTGCTTGCGAAACCGAAGGTGTTCGAAGCAAGCTCGCAATTCGTTCGGATCGACAAAGAAGTCCGACATCACGATGATCATCGCACCCTGCCGAGTCGTTTCGGCGATCTCGTGCAACACTTCAACCAAATGCGTTTGCCCAACGCCTTTGATCTCCTCCAACGCGTCAAAGATCGCTCGCAAGTGCGACGGATTGCGAAGTGCGGGCAAGTGCTTGACGATCCCCTCCGCGGCGCACGACAACCCAACCGCATCACCTTGGCCGACGGCGAGATACCCGATCGCGGCGGCAATGCGTCGTGCATATTGAAGTTTTGTGATGACCTTCTTCGACAACACGTCGTTGGACTTCTCGGGAACGGTCCCGAACTCCATCGATCCACTCGTGTCAACGACGAGACAACACCGCAGGTTGGTATCCGCCTCAAACTCTTTAACGTAGTAGCGATCGCTTCGACCATGAGCTCGCCAATCGAGTCGACGCAGGTCATCACCGGGAACGTATTTGCGATACTGCGCGAACTCGACACTTGAACCACGCGTCGGGCTCGTGTGTCGTCCCGAAACGGTACCCCGCATCGGACGCCGAGCCATCAACGGCATTCCGGCGAGCGACGCCAACACGCTCGGATCGATAAAATCACGTGACTTCTGCGGGGTCCACATGCTATTGGTTTTCTTCGCTCAACAATCGCGCGACGATGTCACTCGCCGATAAACCTTCGGCCTGCGCCGCAAACGTCGTGATCAATCGATGCGTCAGCACCGGCAATGCCACGCACCGCACGTCTTCGCTGCGAACCATATACGATCCTTCAAGTGCCGCACGTGCCTTCGCTCCAAGAATCAAATCCTGAACCGCTCGCGGACCGGCCCCCCACGACACCAACGGCAACAACCAATCCGGCGCCGTCCCGCCTGCCGGCCGCGTCTTGCGAACCAATTGAGCCGCCTCAATGTAAATGTGATCGGGAACCGGAATCCGACGCACGAGATCTTGATGAGCGATGATGTCCTCACCCGTCATCAAGTGTTCCAGCGATGGCATCGCTGACCCCGTCGTTGTCCGAGCAATCGCGATCTCTTCTTCCTCCGACGGATAATCCAATTCGATCAACGCCATGAAACGATCGAGCTGCGCTTCCGGCAAAGGGTAGGTCCCTTCTTGCTCAACTGGGTTCTGCGTCGCGAGCACCATAAAAGGTGGCGGTAGATCAAAACCTTTCCCAACGACGGTGATGCGTTGTTCCTGCATCGCTTCGAGCATCGCCGCCTGTGTCTTTGGCGGAGCTCGGTTGATCTCATCGGCCAAAATAATGTTGGCAAACACGGGGCCATGTGCGAATTCAAACTGACGCCGGCCTTCCCCGTTGTCTTGCAAAATATCGGTGCCGGTGATGTCCATCGGCATCAAATCGGGTGTGAACTGAATCCGGCTAAACTTCAACGACATCGTCTCAGCGAGCTTGCTGACCAACAACGTTTTGGCCAGTCCTGGGACCCCCATCAATAACGCGTGCCGCCGAGCAAACAAGCAAACCAGCAAAAGATCGATCGTGTCGCGTTGACCGACAATCACGCGGCCGAGTTCTTCTCGCAACCGATTGTGAACCTGACCGAGCCGATCAACAGCGGCGACATCGTCATCACTTAAAGAGGATTCGGGGGCGTTTTGATGAGACGACAAAACCGACTGCGACATGTTGAAGATCCCGAACTGTCTAAGCGATGGCAATTTCCCGCCCCCCGCGGTGCGGGAGGACGCTCACCAATCATAGCCATCTGGCAGACGCCCGTGCAAATTATCTCCCCGGATCCCCCATTCGCCCCCGCGGCCTCCTATAGATTCGTACATCTCGACTCGCCGACATCACGCTTGACGGGTAATTCGAGAATTGCATGTCCGATGAAAACAACTCAACATGCCCTTCGGATCGTTACCAAGATCTAACGATTGCTCAATTTCAAGAACAAATACAAACCGTCTTCACTCTCGCCTTGTTCCGCGATCGTCCAACCGAGCGATTCGTAAAACGCGAGAGCAGATGTGTTTTTACAATTGCACTTCAACGTCCACGGCCGCGGAAGCCAACTGTCTAATGATTGAAGCAGGGCGGTTCCGACGCCTCGACGTTGCATCGTCCTAGCGACGTAGAGGTGATGCACAAAGGAATCGGGACGCCAGATCGACACAAATCCCGCCACGCCGAGATCATCGTCCACCGCTACAAAAATCAATTCGCCTTCGGTAACGCTTTTGAAATCCCGCAACTCCGGCCGCATCCGTGGCAACCACTCCGCGTTCTCCAAAGAATCTAAATAGATTTTTTCCAGCAGCGGCAAATCAGATTCGGCTGCGGCCCTTACAGTGATCATCGGTGAATCCAAGACCTTCAACCAATCGTCGCTTCCCAAGAAACTCACGAACTATTTCGTGACAGGGGCTTCACGATATGAAACCGGAACAGGCACCCAACGGTAAATCATCGGTACGGTCACAATAGCACCCAACCACGCCAGTGCCAGATCTTTTTGTGCATCCCACACATCGCCTTGTTGGCCGTTATACGACTCCGCCATCTCAGGCGAAAAAGTCATCGCGATCTGCCATTCGAGCACCTCATACGCAGCCCCAATCGCAAGGACGCACGCCATCGCCAACAGTGCAGCAGCAGCCGGAGACACCCGACAAAACGATTGCAGATAGTTAGATATCGGTGGCAACCCGAGCACCCCGGACGCAAAGTGCACAAATCGATCGTAGTGATTGCGTTCCCATCCAAACGACTCCGACAACGAACGGCCGGTCAACATCTGGATGAAGTCGTCGTACGGTACATACGAATAGATCCACCGCGCTCCGACGATATGAAGCCAGAGAAATCCGAGGCAGCACATAATCGATAGGTTGGACGGCCGAAAACGAACCACCGCAAAGGTCAATAAAGCAACTCCGAGTGTCGTCGGAGCGTGCTGGAGCAACAATTCATTTGGATACGGCGCGTCAACAAACGACAGCGGAATTGCCATCGCAGTCAAAACGATTAACGCCAAACGCATCGTTACTCAGTCATTATGAGAATCAAAGATAACCGGAGCCCACACAATTCTTGTACAGCAACGCCTCATTACACCGAAGCCTTGTGTTGCCGCCACAAGATGACACCCTCGATGACCATCCATAACTGCAACCCCAAGACCGCGAATGCGAAACAGATCAATACCCAGTCGCGTGCGGGCCACCAATTTTCGACGAGATCAAACGTCATCGCCCACGCGGGCGTTAACAGCATCAAGAACATCGGAATCGCCAACATCGCGATCGGACGACTCCGGCGAGCCAAATAGAACACCGCGACCATCAAAGCGAGTCCCGCGAGCAATTGATTGGTCGCTCCGAACAACGGCCACAACACCAATCCTCCCTTGCCCGGTGAGTCGCCCGCAAAAATCGCTATCAGCAACGCCACGCCAACCGCAACCCCCGTCGCGACATACATATTGGTGCCCAGTTTAAAACCGGCCGACGCGGATAATTCGGTCAGGACGTATCGCTGCAATCGCGTTGCCGTATCGAGCGTCGTGGCGGCAAAACACGCGACCATCACCGCCATGATCGCAACCCCCATCTTCAACGGGACCCCGAGCGACGAAATGAAATTCGCACCACCGTCAATAAAGGCCGCCAATTTTTTATCGAGCCCCTGCTTGCGCCATCCACCGGCATCGGCGGTGGCCACACCCGCCGCCCCCTCGACCGATGCGGGGGCGGCACGCCCCGTACGGTAGTACGCTCGCCACGCGGCAGAACCATCCGTTGCACCAGAACCTCCGGGCACCTCGGCGACCGAATGACGGGTAATCACCGTCTGCCCATCGGAAACGGTGCGATCCAAACGCCCCATTCCGACTCCAGCACAGCAGGCCAAGATCACCAACACGGCCAGCATTCCCTCACCGAGCATCGATCCATACCCGACCAACTGCGCATCAGACGCACTTCGCAATTGCTTACTCGTCGTCCCGCTACTGACCATACAGTGAAAACCGCTACACGCCCCGCACGCGATCGTAATGAAGAGGAACGGGAACATTGGTGGAGCATCCGCGGGCACTTCCTTCGCAATCGCGGGCGCCGCGGTAATCAAATCCGCCTTACCACTCACCGCCGCCACACCGAGCCCCGCGACCAATAACACCAAGGCGACGACCAGTTGCAAACTGTTGATGAAATCTCGCGGTTGTAACAACAACCAAACTGGCAAAACCGATGCGACGAACGCATACGCCAACAACAACCCTGTCCAGACGACAACCGGCGTTGCATAGGTGCTTCCCGTCGGCAGCACATCCGCGAGATCAAGCGGCATCTGATAGGCGCCGACATAGACCGTGTAATACAGCACGCCCAATCCGGCCAAGCACGGAACGATTAATTGACGTCCCTGACGAATCACCAACCAACCGATCAGAACCGCGACGGGCATCGCAGTCCAAACGCTCAGAACCGACTCCGGATACAACTTGAAAATGTTCGCGATCACCAACCCGAACACCGCCAACACGATAGACAATGCCATCGCCAAAATAAGCAGAAATAACAACTTTGCCCGCGGCGAAATCAAGTGACCGGCGGCTTGGCCGACCGACTCGCCCCGGTTGCGAATTGAGATCACGAGCGCCGCGAGATCGTGTACGCCACCGACAAGAATCGATCCAAACACCACCCATAACAACGCCGGCAACCAGCCCCAAAACACCGCCAGGGCCGGCCCCACAATCGGTCCGGTACCGGCGATACTGGTGAAGTGGTGGCCCAGCACGACGCTGCGATCGGTCGGGACAAAATCAACGTCATCCCGCTGGGTCACGCTCGGCATCGGTTCATCGTCGGTCAACTGGAACAGTTTCGTCGCTAAATAGCGGCCGTACGTGTGATACGCGATGACAAAGCCGATCATCGATGCGACGGCAACAATCAGGGTGCTCATGTGCTCACTTCAGGAAATCAAACGCCAATAAACCCCGCCAAAGGCAACTTAAACGCCGACGAGTCATCACAGATCGTATTCGCACCGCCCCCGTGGAGGAAGGCGGTTGCTGCCACTGCCAATGGCAGCCAGACTCGAGATGTAACGACTTACGCCTAAATATTTGACTGCCGCACACTTGCGAGATTCCCCGCTCGCCTTCCAAACCTTTCCGTCAGGAAACGACGTCGTCATGCTCGCCCTGGAGGGTGAAAACGTGCGAAATAGGCACATCGCACCATTTGGCGGCCTGATTCGGCGTGCCTCATGCCCGAAGACAATTCACAGTGGCATTTCCGCACAGGCGACCCCGACTACGGTCCCGAAACCGCCTCTAAAGCACCGTCACGGACAATTACCCACCTCTCGGAAAACACCTACGCGGCGTGCGTCACGGTTAGTGATGACACGAAATCGGCCGATTGTTACGTTGCAGAGACATCACGCCGATCGTGAGTCTCCGCCACGCAAACATGTGCTTTGCGGCACATTGACTCACTTAGCGTGCATGTTTCGCGACGGACCCTGACTCGTTTGGACGCAATCGCACAGCAAGATGACCATCGAAAAATCACTTCTGGATGACTTACAAAAACGCCGTGTCGCACGGCTGCTCGGCGGAGGCGAAGAGCGGATTAAGAAGGTCCACGCCAAAGGATCGCTGACCGCTCGAGAACGTTTCGAATTGCTGTTCGAAGAGGGCACCTTCCAGGAATGGGGCATGCACGTCGAGCACGCTTGCCACGACTTCGGCATGGAAAAGAAAACGCTCCCCGGCGACGGCGTGGTCACCGGTGTGGGGCAAATCAATGGCAGGGCCGTGGCCGGTTTCTCCCAAGATTTCACGATCGGCGGCGGAGCACTGGGGCAACGACACGCCAAAAAAATCTGTGACGTGATGGATTACGCGATGAATTGCGGACTCCCCTTCGTCGCGATCAACGACTCCGGCGGTGCACGGATCCAAGAAGGTGTCGATGCACTCTCGGGATACGGGCAAGTGTTCTATCGCAACGTCGCCCTCTCCGGACTCGTCCCACAGATCGCGGTGATCGCCGGCAGTTGCGCCGGAGGTGCCGCCTATTCACCGGCGTTAATGGATTTTCTCATCATGACTCGCGACAACGCGAGCATGTTCATCTGCGGGCCTCAAGTGATTAAGGCGGCCACGGGTGTCGACACCACGATGGAAGAGATCGGTAGCGCCGCTGCCAACGCCGGTATCAGCGGCAACGTTCACTTCATCGCCGAAAACGATAGCCATGCCATCGAGCTGGTCCACGAATTATTGTCGTACCTCCCTGCAAACAACCTCGACAACCCACCCCATCGTCCCGCCGAGAACATCAACCTCGAACCCGATCCCGTCATGGACACCCTCGTGCCCGCGGACGCGAAAGGGACGATGGACATGATGCCGATCATCCAGCGGATCGTTGACGAGGGACGATTTCTCGAAGTCCATCAGCAATTCGCCAAGAACCTCCTCGTAGGCTTCGCACGCGTCGACGGGATCGTCGTGGGCGTGATCGCCAACCAACCGAAGGTGAAAGCCGGCACGCTCGACATCGACGCGTCCGACAAGGGCGCCAGGTTCATCCGATTCTGCAACGCGTTCAACATCCCGCTGTTAACTTTCGTCGACGTCCCTGGATTCTTACCCGGCGTGCAACAGGAACAAGGCGGCATCATCCGACACGGCGCCAAAATGTTGTTCGCGTACTGCGCCGCGACGGTCCCCAAAATCACCGTGATCGTTCGCAAAGCATACGGTGGTTCTTATCTCGCCATGTGCAGTCGTGACATGGGTGCCGATGTCGTGTTCGCATGGCCAACCGCTGAGATCGCCGTGATGGGTGCCGATGGTGCAGCCAACGTGTTGTATCGCCGCGAAATCGAAGCCGCCGAAGACAAGTCGGCCAAACGCGCCGAGTTGGTGAAGGAGTATCACGACCAGTTCGCATCACCGTACATGGCTGCCTCGCGTGGTATGATCACGGACGTGATCGAACCATCAACGACTCGTGCAAACGTTTCGCTATCACTACGCAGCACACTGATGAAAAGCGAAACACGACCGCCCAAGAAACACGGTTTGATCCCGCTGTAATCGGCGACACATGACCCACCACGTTTAAACCGTTAAAGGTTGAGAGCAAGAAGTATGAAAAAGCTGAAGATCACCGTCGAGGGCAAGGCTTACGAAGTGACCGTCGAACGGATGGATGAGCCTAGCGGTTCTCCCCCCACGGCACCCTTGGCCGCTCCGGCGCCCGCCCAAGCGGCCACACCAGTCAAGCGTGCCGACAGCCCACGTCCGCCAATCAAAGCCGGTTCGATCACCAGCCCGATGGCCGGGGTCGTCTTGTCCGTCGATGTCGCCGATGGCGAAGAGGTCAGCCAGGAACAACTGCTGCTCGTCCTCGAAGCGATGAAGATGGAAAACCAAATCATCGCGCCGGCGCCAGCCAAAGTCGCCAAAGTACACGTCAAAGCGGGTGAATCCGTTACCGAAGGCCAATTGCTAGTAGAACTCGAATGAGCATGGTGATGATTGCTGAAGCCTCCACCTCCCGATTCGCACCCTTGTTTTTAGAAACCGGGTTTCCATTGGCGATCATGGGGATGGTCGTCGTGTTCATGGCGTTAACCGTGCTGATCCTGATCATCAGCAGTTTCCCATTCGCAATGCGTAGGCTCGAACTGGTTTTCCCCGAGTCAAACCATCACGGTGCCAAACCTAAGAAGCAATCCCAACCGGCTCCCGCGGTGAGCGACGATGGGACGATACCGGCGCACATCCTGGCAGTCATTGCCGCGGCTGTGGCGGAGACGGAATCCGGCCCGGTGCGAATCGTTCGTACCCGCCACCTGACCACTTCGGAACTCGCGTGGACGCTCGAAGGCCGCATCCGGCATCACGCTTCCCACCGATTGCAAACACGCAACCGATAACCGGCTGCGACGAGAAAAATTGATGAACACAACCGATATATTACTTTCCAAAGCTGCCCAACTACTCGACACGACTGCTTTCGGCAGCCTTGAGTTGGGCAACGTGATCATGATCGTGGTGGGGTTGATTTTCGTCTTCCTGGCAATCGCGAAAGATTACGAACCACTGCTGCTCGTGCCGATCGGATTCGGCATCGTCGTCGGCAACATCCCCGCCGTCCCCGGCATGCCGCTGAGCGTGTATGACGATGGCAGCGTGATGCAGTACCTGTACTTCGGAGTCGAAAAAGGGGTCTACCCGCCCCTGATCTTCCTCGGCATCGGGGCGATGACTGACTTCTCGACGATGCTATCCAACCCCAAACTGATCCTGCTCGGAGGCGCAGCCCAAGTCGGTGTGTTCCTGACATTTCTCGGCGCGTTGGTGCTTGGTTTCTCGCCCAACGAAGCCGGTGCGATCGGCATCATCGGTGGTGCTGACGGCCCGACAGCGATCTTCCTCTCGTCAAAACTCGCTCCCGATCTGCTCGGTGCGATCGCGATCGCGGCCTACTCGTACATGGCACTCGTGCCGGTGATTCAACCGCCGATCATGAAACTGTTGACGACAAAAGCCGAACGCACGATCCGCATGAAGCCTTCGCGTCAAGTCTCCACACGCGAACGGATCATCTTTCCCGTTATCGCGTTTCTCGTCTGCACGATGCTCGCTCCTGGTGCGATCGTGCTGATCGGCATGCTGTTCTTCGGCAACCTACTCAAAGAGTGCACAGTTACCGATCGCCTCGCCGCCACCGCACGGTCGGCGATGATCGACGTCGTTACCATCCTGCTCGGGTTCTGCGTCGGCGCGAGTACCAGCGCCTCCCACTTTTTAACGCCGTCTTCGATCTTGATTTTTTGCTTGGGAGCGTTGGCGTTCTCCGTCGCGACCGCCGCCGGCGTGCTGTTTGCCAAGTTCATGAACTTGTTCCTGACCGAAAAAATCAATCCGTTGATCGGCGCCGCGGGCGTTTCGGCGGTACCGGACTCGGCTCGCGTGGTTCAAGTCGTTGGCCAACAAGCTGATCCGCAAAACTTCCTGCTCATGCACGCGATGGCCCCCAACGTCGCAGGCGTGATCGGATCGGCGATCGCCGCCGGTGTGCTGTGGTCACAATTGGCCAACTAAGAACACCGCTTTCAAGTACGACGACATCACGTCCCGCCGCGAATCAAGCTGAAACTTGATCTGCGGCCGCAATTGAGCCTCGCGTCTTTTCAAGCAGACCGATCAGCGTCTTCAATTCGTCCTCGGTCAGCCAGCTCAACAGCTGAGTTTCCAGCTGTTTCAATGAGGGCATCATCGCCTCGCTCAGTGCGCGTCCTTCTTCTGTGATCGCGATATAGACGACGCGGCGGTCCTGCTGACACCGCTTCCGGACGACCAAACCGTGTTTCTCCAGCTGATCCACTAGGGATGTGATCGCTGGGACAACCTGAATCATCCGCTCGCCGATCTCGCCGCAGGTCAGCGGTCGATCGGCTAGGGCGAGGTTCCGCAGGACATTAAATCGGGACACAGTTAAGCCGTTCTCGCGGCACAAGCGTGACACCCTATTGTCGATCTGATCCCCCACACGCATCAGATTAAGGAGCGTTTCCTGCTGTAGCGAGTGAAAAGGGACCGGTCGTTTGAGTTCCTGCTGAAGGTTCATCCCATCTATATTACCGCTCAGAGCTTGACCGACAAGTATCTTATCCATAAAACATTTTCCCGCTCAAAATGCAGCGCCTGGCAGGATAGGGGCGGTGTCTGGTCGCAGTCTTGCGGACCGGATTCGAAACAGCAGAGAGATTCTACGGTCTAGTTCAAACTCCAAATCCAGTATCAACATTGAATACTTCCCGACTCCTTTTGGTGACCTCGCTGAGTCTCGTCACGCTTTCTCTCATCGGTTGCAGCGGTGCCCAGCAGGCTCCTCCTGGGCGACCGCCCGTTACGGTGACCGTCGCCCAACCGGTCAAGAAAAAGATTGTCGAATGGGACGCGTATACCGGCCGCCTCGAACCGATCGAATTCGTCGAGATCCGAGCCCGCGTGAGTGGCTACCTGCAATCGATCCACTTCGACGAAGGACAAATTGTCAACGAAGGCGACCTGTTGTTCGTCATCGACCCGCGTCCTTTCGAGGCAGACCTCGATGCGGCCAAAGCCGCGATGGCACAAGCCCAATCGCAACTGCAACAGGCCAACGCCGGGATGGGCGAGGCCAAGGCTCGACAGTTGCAAGCCGATGCGGAGGTGCAACTCGCCGACGCACGACTCAAGCGAACCCGTACGTTGATGCAGCGTAACGCGACCAGCGACGAAGAACTCGACCAACGCGAAGCCGAATATCTGCAAGCCAAAGCCAATACCGAAGCAGCTCGAGCGGGCATTCAATCGGCCCAAGCGATGATCGAAACGGCAAAAGCGGCGATCCAGGCAGCTCAAGCTGGCATCGAGACATCGACGTTGAATCTCGACTATTCACGGATCACCGCACCTGTGACGGGTCGGATCAGCCGTGAATACGTCACCGAGGGCAACCTGATCAACGGCGGCACCACTTCCTCAACGCTTTTAACCACGATCACGTCGGTCGATCCAATCTATTGCACGTTTGATGCGAATGAACAGGAGGTTCTGAAGTACATTCGATTGGCAATGTCCGGCGAACGGCAAAGCTCTCGTGTGGCCAAGAACCCCGTGTTCTTAGGACTTGTCGACGAAACCGGTTTTCCTCACCGAGGACACATGGATTTCGTCGACAACCGTTTCGACGTTGACACCGCGAGCATGCGGGCACGGTGTGTTCTCGACAACGAAGACCAAGTCTTGCTCCCCGGCATGTTCGCCCGCATTCGCATCCCCGGCAGCGCGGCATACGAAGCGGTTCTGATTCCCGACTCGGCGATCGGAACCGACCAGGCCTCCCAATACGTTTATATCGTTGACGACTCCATCGTCCAGCGCCGCGCCGTGACCGTTGGCCCGGTCGTGGACGGATTACGCGTCGTTCGCAGCGGGCTCAGCGGTGACGAAACGCTCGTCATCGAAGGGCTCTTGCAAGCACGACCTGATATGAAAGTGGAAACCGTCGAAGGTACGGTCGAAGTCGTCGAAGACGGCCTTCCCGATGATTACCAAACCATCCCCAAAGAAGAATGGTTGACTCCTGATCCTGACGCGCAGTCGGGAACCGCGCTTCACGTGCCTGCGACGGGAGACTTTTCATGAAATTCCCACACTTCTTTATTGAACGACCGATCTTCGCATCGGTGCTGTCGTTTCTGATTGTGCTGGTCGGCGGGATCACCTACTTCAACCTGCCGGTGTCGCAGTATCCCAACGTCGCACCGCCTACGATTTTGGTGCGGGCCAGTTATCCCGGGGCGACCCCGCAGGTGATTGCCGATACCGTCGCTACGCCGATCGAGCAGGAAATGAATGGCGTCGATGACATGCTCTACATGGAATCGTCATCCAGCGCCGACGGAACGATGCAGTTGACGGTGACCTTTAAACTGGGAACCGACCTCGACGACGCACAGGTTTTGGTGCAAAACCGTGTCGCGGTTGCGGAATCACGTCTGCCCGAAGCGGTGCGTCAGATCGGCGTCACGACGACCAAGCAGATTCCTGACATGCTGATGGTCGTGCACTTGAAATCGCCCGATGAAAGTCGCGACGGCCTTTACATCAGTAACTTCGCGTTCTTGCGTGTTCGTGATGCCCTAATGCGTCTCGACGGAGTCGGCGACATCCGCATCGCCGGTGGTAACGAGTACGCGATGCGGATTTGGTTGGACATCGAAAAGATGACCCACGTTGACCTGACCGCAGGCGACGTCGTCGAAGCGATCCGCAGACAAAACGTGCAAGTCGCCGCGGGTGTGATCGGGCAACCTCCGACCGACCAAACCGGCGATTTTCAACTTAACGTGACGACCCAAGGACGATTGGCCGACACCGAAGAGTTCGGCCAGATCATTGTCAAACGTGGGCAAGACGGACGTCTGACTCGTCTCGCTGACGTCGCACGGGTGGAACTCGGTGCCCAGGACTACTCACGACTGAGTTACCTCGATGGCAAACCGGCGATCGCGGTGCTGATCTATCAACGTCCCGGCACCAACGCCGTCGATACGGCCGCCGAAGTCAAAAAAACGATGTCAGAGATGCGACCGGATTTTCCGGAGGGCGTCGACTACGAGATCGCTTACAACCCGACCGATTTTGTCGAGGAATCCATCAGCGAGGTGTTCTTCACGCTGTTGGTTACGACCTTGTTCGTGGTCTTGACGGTGTTCCTGTTCCTGCACCACTGGCGTCCCACGATCATCCCCGTTGTCGCCATCCCGATCTCGTTGATCGGCACCTTCGCGGTCATGCAGATGATCGGCGTGACACTCAACACGCTGTCCTTGTTCGGCCTCGTGCTGGCGATCGGGATCGTTGTCGATGACGCCATCGTTGTGGTTGAAAACGTGGAACGCTTGATCAACGAAGGACTCTCGCCACGCGAAGCGTCGCACAAGGCGATGGACGAAGTCGGCTCGGCTCTGATCGCCACCACACTGGTTTTGATCGCCGTGTTCGTGCCGACTGTCTTTATCCCCAGCATCAGCGGCCAGTTCTATCAACAGTTTGCGTTGACGATTTCGATTTCAACGGCGATTTCGACCTTCGTGTCGCTCACGCTGACACCGGCACTGTGTGCTCTGTTACTCCAAGCACCAGACACCGAAAAAGGTCGCTTTGGAAAGCTGATCGACTTCCTGTTCGGCTGGTTCTTCCGTTTGTTCAACCGCACGTTCGACCGCACCAGCAATTTCTATGCGGGCATCGTCGCGCGTTTAGTGCGTGCGTCGGCAATCGTTCTGCTGCTTTATGGCGGATTGCTTGTTGCCACCGGTTTCAGTTTTTCTTTGGTGCCGACCGGCTTCATACCTGAACAGGACCAAGGCTACGTGATCGTCAGCATCCGCCTCCCCGACGGCGCATCGTTGGCACGTACCGACAAGGTCACCAAACAGGTTGCGCAGATCGGTAGCGAAATCGACGGCGTTGCCCACGCGGTCGGGATCGTCGGCTTGTCAGGCTCGACATTCACGATCAGCCCGAACGCGGCCGTCACGTTCCTGCCTCTCGACGACGCCAAAGAACGCGCCACTCGTGGTCGCAGCGTGGAAGCCATCGTCGCCGAAATGCGTCAAAACGTTGCCGCCATCAACGAAGCTCAAATCTTCATCATCCCACCACCTCCGGTCCGCGGTATTGGCCGAGGCGGCGGGTTCAAGATGTACGTGCAAGACCGCAGCGGCGCCGGCCTCGATGTGCTCAACCAAGTCACCGAAGACATGGTCGCGCAAGCCAACCAGGAACCGGGCATCGTTCAAGCGTTCACGAACTCGCGGATGAGCGTGCCGCAGATCTACGCGGACGTCGACCGAACCAAAGCCCAGATGCTTGATATCCCGGTCAGCAACGTTTTCGAAGCCTTGCAGGTCTACCTAGGATCGACCTACGTCAACGATTTCAACCTGCTCGGACGAACCTACCGGGTCACCGCACAAGCCGAGCCCGAGTTCCGCGATGACGCAAGCGACATCCTCCGGCTGCGCACGCGCAGCGCGCGCGGAGCGAGCGTGTCACTCGGTTCCGTCGTGACGCTCAAACGAATCGCGGGACCGGACCGATTAGTTCGATTCAACCTCTATCCGTCCGCCGACATCAACGGATCGACCTCTCCCGGGTTTAGTACCGGACAATCGCTGTCAAAGATGGAAGAACTCGCTGCCACCAACCTACCGCCTGGGTTCGGATACGAATGGACCGAGATCGCTTATCAAGAGCGTCAAGCCGGTAACACGATCGTGTACCTCTTCCCGCTGGCGGTTTTGTTCGTGTTCCTCGCGCTTGCCGCCCAATACGAAAGCTGGCTGTTGCCGCTTGCGATCATCTTGATCGTACCGTTGTGTTTGCTCTTCGCATTGGTTGGTGTCTGGTTCCGAGGGATGGACAACAACATCCTCACGCAAATCGGATTCATCGTCCTTATCGGGCTTGCGTGTAAGAACGCGATCTTGATCGTTGAATTTGCCAAAGCCGAAGAAGACAAGGGCAAGGACCGCTTTCAGGCCGCGATCGACGCTTGCCGGATGCGACTGCGTCCGATCCTCATGACGGCATTCTCGTTCATCCTCGGTGTGATCCCGTTGTTGGTCGCAACCGGTGCCGGTTTCGAAATGCGCCGCGTCCTCGGCACCGCCGTGTTCAGCGGAATGTTGGGTGTGACTCTGTTTGGACTCTTTTTAACTCCCGTCTTTTACGTCGTCCTTCGCCGTTTCGCCCAACAACCAGCTTTGGCAACCGACGCTGGCGTTGCGCTGTCATCGTCGCAGTTGGAAACAAGCTCACCGGCAGCGACCGTCGACACCAAAGGATGCACCATTGATGCGTCTGAGTTTCAACAGAAGTACGACGATCTGCCGGCGTGGGACATCGGCAGACCGCAACCGGAGTTCGTCAACATCGCCGATCACCTCCACGGATCGATTCTCGATGTCGGATGTGGCACGGGGGAAAATGCGTTGTTTTTTGCTGAACGCGGCCATACCGTCACGGGCGTGGACTTCCTCGCCGGCCCCATCGAAACGGCGCAACGTAAAAACAGTGAACGAGGGTGCGATGTCACGTTCAAGCAACACGACGCTCTCAAACTTTCACAGCTCAACGAGAAGTTTGACAACGTTCTCGACAGCGGACTTCTACACAGTTTCTCGAACGATGATCTGCAACAATACGTAGCTGGACTCGCCGCGGTTACCCACCCCGGCTCCAAACTCTTTGTGCTGTGTTTCAGCGAACTGGAACCCGGCAGCAAGGGACCACGGAGACTCAGCGAAACTGCGATCCGCGAATTGTTCGCCGACAACTGGAAGTTCGAATCGATGACGCGAACTCGATTCATCGTCCGAGAAGACACGCAAGCGAACTATAGCGACGATGGCCCTCACGCATGGTTCTTCGTCGCTGAACGCGTCTAAGCATCGATAACGGTGGGACCGCTTCTACTTGACGTCATCCGACTTAGGAAGTGCATTCATATGTCCACTCGAAGTTTCGTTTCACTAACGCTCGTCATCCTATTGAACACCTGCGTTTCGGCGCAGGCGATTGGTGACGACTTATCCACCTCCGAATCCGAGCACGTTTCGCGACAACTGCCCCTCGGCGAGTTGGGCCGTGTCATCGAACTCGGCCGAGAAATCGTCGAGAACACCAAAGATCATCCACTTTCCAAGGCGTATGTCGGCAATTCGCTAAATTGCACGTCGTGTCACCTGGACGCAGGAACGCACCCCGAGGCAGCCAGCTTCCTTGGTGTCGCAGCGGCGTACCCCGCGTGGTCCCCACGCGAGCAACGTGTAATCACGCTCCAGGACAGAGCACTCAATTGCTTCATGCGAAGCGAGAACGGAATCCGTCCTCCCGTCGGCAGTGAAGTCGCGATCGCAATCACCGCCTACATCACGTGGTTGTCGACGGACCAGCCGATCCGTATGAACCCCGACAAACCGCTCGGCCCCAATCACGTGCGGCCTCTCAAAGATTCCGTCGGCGACATCGACCGAGGCAAACCGCTCTATGAAGACTACTGCGCATCGTGCCATGGCGACGACGGCTTAGGCAGCGACGATGGACCACCGGTTTGGGGCGACAAATCCTACAACGACGGCGCGGGATTAATCCGCGTGCCAAAACTCGCGTCCTGGCTCAAAGTCGCGATGCCTCTCGACAACGCATCGCTATCCCCGCAAGAAGCCCTCGACATCGCCGCCTACATCAACAGCCACGACCGCCCAAAATTCAACCTCCAAGAACACCTGCCCACCGACAACCAAGCGGGCGTTTTCAATGGCGAGGCGAAGGAGTAGCACGCGACGCGGTTCACACTCAGCGTGCAAACACCGCTTCCTTCATCAGGCCCGAAGGACATCATTATTTGAGTGCTCTTTTTAGCGGTACGGCGCAAGCGGACTGTTGAGTTAGTCGTTTCGCAAACATGAGTGAGCCGACAGCGCTAGCTGCGAGCGTCCAATGCGCGCATCGTAGCCGTAAGGCCCGCGGCTAGCGCCGACGGCTCACTAAATCAACAGCCCGCGAGCCGTCCGGTCCCGCGTTACCGGACGGCTCGCGCCGTTCCGCTACTTTTGAAATCCCGCAGTAATCAAATCGATGCCCCAACGGCCGACACAACCAATGCCGGTGGTGCCAACTACCGGAATGCTCATTGAATCACAACGCTAAACCGAATCTCGCAAATAGACGTTCAAGGCGCGGTCTATCGACGAGAGCAATGCAACCTGAACATTGTTGCGATGCGTTTTGAGAATGTACCAGATCACCACAAACAGGCCGACGATCCAGAGGCTGCCTGCGATCCAGTTGAATCGAATCAATTCCAAGAGGTCACTGAGATCGTCGCCCGTGTAGGTTCTAAGAAACGTCATCCAGATTGTGACAGTTCCCACGACGAGAACGATGATCCCGAACGGCGAGCGATCAAAGACTTTCCGTGGATGCCGGTCACCCGTCAGTCCCGCAATTTCAAGCGAGATCAGTTGCTGAAAATCTCGCAGCTCGGATGGTTCATAGCGATCAAAGAAGCTCCAAAGCGTGACCATCGATTGCGCATCATCATACAGAGCACTCTCAAACCGTTGATACATCGCAGGCTTGCCTTGGTCATCAACAGAATGCTCCTCGACCGCACCACGGATTAACTGCACCTGCGGAGCGTCCAAAGACACGCGATTTTGTTTCAGATGGCGACTCGCGTCGTGAAGGAATTGCAAGAAGGCTGCAATTCGTGAGGATCGATCCATAGAATCCATTTGATTCTGATGCGTTGACGAGGGATGCGTTGACGAGGGATGCGTTGACGAGGGAGGCTTGACGAGAAATGCGTTCGAAGCGATGCGAACCATCGTACCGAATTGCCAGCCGGATCAAACGCTCACGTGTGCGATCACCCGCAGTCGTCACTGCAAAGTCGCGTGGTCGCGTTGTCAATTGACGGACTCACCAATCGTTGTATTCGATACTGCCGGTCGATGACGTCATTAGAATGGGTGTGCTTTTGCCCCTCAGCCGAGTCTTAATGCAGGCGGTGCGCAGTAAGGCTCGAATGCCCCCACTCGATTTCACAGAGACATTCAGCATGAAATTAGCACTCGCCGTTGTGGCACTCTTTGTGGCCGGTTTTATCGGCATTGACTATGCGAGCAATTATGCACTCGGCGGTGTGGAAGCCGGGTTGCCCAATGGCGGAGCCGGTAAACTCGCTCAATACCACGAAGACAATCTCTTCAGCTACTACCTCAGCGATTTCGATTCCGAGTACAAACCGTCTTGGTTTGGCAGCGAAGAGAAAGAAGACGGCGAACGACGAACGAATGGACAAGTCACCAACCCGTTCGCCATGGAGACACAAGACGGGGTTGCCGATCGCAATACCGCGTCAAGGGACTGCGGCAATTAGCGGACAGCGGCAATTAGCAGGCTGGGGCAATTAGCAGGCTGGGGCAATTAACGGGCTGGGGCAATCAACGGGTTGTGGCAATTGGTTGTCACAGTTGCCTTGCCGAGATTCCAATTCGGAAAAGAGAATCGAAGTCGGGCAAGGCTTGAACATGAAGAGACGCGTCGTGGAAACAACCGCGCCGCTCAGCCCGACCGATCATCCGGTCAGGCGAGACTTAAGCTTTTGATCGCTGCGAGCGAATTACAGCTTGGCAGCGAACAAAGGCCCACCGTACTGGGCTGCATCGCCGAGCATTTCTTCGATGCGGAGCAATTGGTTGTACTTCGCCATCCGGTCACTACGGCTAGCCGAACCGGTCTTGATTTGGCCGGTCGAGAGGGCAACCGCCAAGTCGGCGATGGTGCTGTCTTCGGTTTCACCACTGCGGTGGCTGGCGATCGAGGTATAACCGTTGCGAGCAGCCAACTGGATCGAGTCGATCGTTTCGGTCAGCGTACCGATTTGGTTTACCTTGATCAGGATGCTGTTACCGATCCCTTCGTCGATGCCGCGTTGCAGACGCTCGACGTTGGTAACGAATAAATCGTCGCCGACGAGTTGAACCTTGTCACCGAGTTTGAGCGTGAGCTTCTTCCAGGTGTCCCAATCGTCTTCGCTGCATCCGTCTTCGATGCTGCAGATCGGGTACTTGGCACACCAATCGGCGAGGAAGTCGACCATTTCGTCGCCCGAGAGTTGCTTGCCGTCAACTTTGTACTTCTCAGTCTTGCTGTCGTAGAACTCGGTCGATGCCGCGTCCAAAGCGATCCAGACTTGTTCACCTGGCTTGTAACCGGCTTTTTCGATCGCGGTCATGATCACGTCGAGAGCTTCTTGGTTGCTCTTGAGGTCGGGAGCGAATCCGCCTTCGTCGCCGACTGCGGTGTTGTAGCCCTTGTCCGAAAGCACCTTCTTGAGGTTGTGGAAGATTTCGGTTCCACAACGCAGTGCGTCGCTGAAACGCTCGAACCCGAGTGGCATGACCATGAACTCTTGAACGTCAACGTTGTTGTCGGCGTGCTCACCACCGTTGATGATGTTCATCATCGGGGCGGGCAGGAGACGGGCACCACAGCCACCGAGGTAGCGGTAGAGAGGTTGGTTGGTCGATGCAGCGGCGGCGTGAGCAGTAGCCAGAGAAACGCCGAGGATCGCGTTGGCGCCCAGATTTTTCTTGTTCGCTGAGCCGTCCAGGTCGATCATCGCTTGGTCAACAGCGGCTTGATCCGTCGCATCCATGCCCTCGAGAGCCTCAGCGATTTTGCCGTTCACGTTTTCAACCGCTTGGGACACGCCTTTGCCCATGAAGACGGACTTGTCGCCGTCACGCAGTTCCCAGGCTTCGTGGATCCCGGTGCTCGCTCCGCTCGGGACGGCGGCACGACCGGCGGCACCGTCGATCAGTGTGACTTCGCATTCGACAGTCGGATTGCCGCGGCTATCGAGAATTTGACGAGCGTGGATGGATTCGATCAGTGTCATGGTTTTTAAAGAAGTTGGGAGGTAACAGGAAAAGGTAATCGTCGTGGCCTTGAGCGGGCCCCACACGCACCCGGAACGCACGTCAAACGCTGGGCGTTGTGTTTTCACCGCGTAGTTTGTCCAATGACTGCAGCATTGAACACCCGGCAAGCTTCTTTGTCGAACCTGCTTCACCCCCCGCCACCCGCCCCCCTCGCCAGTAACCCTTTAACCTCCCTTATCCATGTTTACCGGACTGATTGAGACTCTCGCCACGGTCGTCGCGATCGAAGATGATCCACCGGGCAAACGCCTCACCGTGGCCGCTCCGATGTTCCGCGCCCCCGGCACCAGCGATGACACTCAAATCGGAGACAGCATCGCGATTAACGGCTGCTGCCTCACCGTAGTGGCCATTGACGGCGATAACTTCACCTTTGAAGCCGGTGCGGAAACGCTCAGCCGCACCAATCTCGGCCGGCTCATCGCGGGATCCTCGCAGGTCAACTTAGAACGTGCCCTCGCCGTCGGGGACCGGCTCGGTGGACATTATGTCACAGGTCACGTCGACGCGACGGGGCAGCTGATTGAGCGAACCGATGATCCACCGTGGTCCAACTTGAAATTTTCTCTACCACCGGAGTTCGCGGTACAAGTCGTCCCCAAAGGCAGCATCACGGTCGACGGCATCAGCCTGACCGTCGTCGATGCCGGTGATGACTACTTCACCGTCGCCCTCATTCCACACACCCTGGCCGTAACCACTCTCGGCAAACGAGGCGTGGGCGACACCGTGAATCTCGAAACCGACCTCCTCGCAAAATACGTGCAGCGATCGCTGCAACACCGCGCAACCGAAACGAGCCGATGAAGCCCTCTGACGAAACGCCCAACGACGACGCTCCTCACGATTCCTCCACGCAGGACGATACTTCGCAAAACGAGGCCCCCGATACGGAAGGCGGTACTCAGGAAGAGGTGATCAAACTCGATCGAAACCGTGCCCGTTTCAGGCGGCCCGACGTGGAATCGCCGCCCCCGGCGAAAGATGAGGGCAACGTATGGAAAAGCAAATCGCCCAAAAAGAAACAGCCACAAGTTGATTCGAACGCTGGGGACCAATCGGAGGCCGCTTATATCCGTGCCAAGCGTGCCCAGCAGGGATCCCGCCAAACGGTCAGCTACCTTTCCAAACGACTGGCTTCCGCGGGACTGCGTCCGGTCTCGAAATACGGACAGAACTTTCTCGTCGACCTCAACCTGATCGAGCTGATTGCCCGTTCGGCCGACATCCAAAAAAACGATGTCATTCTGGAAATCGGCACAGGAGTCGGATCCTTGACCGCGATCATGGCCGAACAGGCGGGTGCAATTCTGACGGTCGAGATCGACCAAAACCTTTACCAGCTCGCTCGTGAAGAACTGATCGATTATCCCCACGTCAAAATGATCCAGGGTGACGCGCTGCGAAACAAGAATTCGCTCCGCAGCGACATCATGGAAAGCATCCGCGACGCCAAAGCGAGATTGCCTGACAGCGGTCGTTTCATGCTGGTCGCGAACCTGCCCTACAACGTCGCCACGCCGATCGTTAGCAACCTGTTGCACGAAACGCCACCGCCAGACCGGATCGTCGTCACCATCCAAAAGGAGCTGGCCGAGAGAATGATTGCCGGCCCCGGCTCCAAAGACTACGGCGCCTTAAGTGTTTGGGTGCAATCGGTTTGCAACGCTGAAATCGTTCGCGTGCTCTCCTCGGGCGTTTTTTGGCCACGGCCGAAAGTCGAGTCCGCGATCATCCGGTTGGACATCGATCACGAGCGGCGTAATGCGATTCCAGACCTAAAATACTTTCACCAAACCGTTCGTTCACTGTTCTTCCACCGCCGGAAATTCCTGCGTAGTGTCGTCATCAGCGCCTACAAAGGTCGGCTGGAGAAATCCACCGTCGACGATGTGCTGTCTTCACTCGGCCATGGTGAAAACGCCCGCGCCGAAGAACTCAACTTGGAGCAAATCGGAACTCTCGTCGAAACGCTCCGACAAGCGGAATTCCAGGCGGCTCAGTAGAACCTTTCGCCATTACAAACGGTACTCATTCCTAAACGCGAGAAAACATGCTCGCGTTTTTTGGTACACCGGTTGCATCGCTTGATGCGTTCATGGCAACCGATGTCCACCACCCCCCGTATGTCTCGACGGGTCGACAATCCACCGATATCCTATGGTTTCCGTCGGCCGTCCCGACTCCCGTCCTTTTTTAACCCAAAACAACCCGTTCAGGTTTTCGCATGACCCGTCGATTCTTCCACTCCACCGTCACACTTGCATCAGCCGTCTTGTTGACGGGCTTCTTGGCGGCGCAACCTGCTTCGGCCGAAGTCACTCTGCATATCGGTGATAAGGCTCCCGCCCTGGATATCGAGCACTATGTGCACGAAACCAAAGACGGATTCGGCGAAGTGACTGAATTCGAAAAAGGCAAAGTGTACGTGGTCGAGTTTTGGGCAACGTGGTGTGGGCCATGCATTCAAAGCATGCCGCACCTCGCCGAGTTACAGAACAAGTATCGCGGCGAAGGCGTGCGGATCATCAGTGTCTCGGACGAAGATCTCGAAACCGTCGAAGAACTGCTCGAGAAAGAATACCCAGGCAAAGACAAGACCTTTGCGGAACTCACCAGCGCCTACACCCTCACCGTCGACCCGGACGCATCGGTTAGCGAAGACTACATGCTGGCCGCTGGCCAAAACGGCATCCCGTCGTCTTTTCTCGTCGGCAAAACCGGCTTGATCGAATGGATCGGCCATCCGATGGAACTCGACGAACCACTCGCCGAAGTCGTTGCGGGCACATGGGATCGCGAAGCCTACAAGGAGCAAATGAAGCAGCAGGAAAAACTGCTTGCCGCAATGCAAAAGGTCAATCAACTCGCCGGTGGCGGCAAGTTTGAAGACGCAATCAAAGTCGTCGACAAAGTGATCGAAGAAATGACAGGCGACGATCCCCGCAGCGAAATAATCCGGGAGCAACTCATTAACTTCCGCTTCAACTTGCGACTTGATGCCGGTGACCGCAGTGATGAAGTCATCAACTTCTTCCGCAAACAACTCGCCGATGCCAAAGGTGACGCCGAAGCAGTCACTCAGTTCGGATACGGCCTGATGTCATCGATGCAACAGGGCACCGACCCCGGACCGCTGGCCGCCGAAACGATCGCGGCGATCAATGCTGAAGTCGAAGGCGCCGAGGATGAAGTCAAACCTTACATGCACGTGCTGGTCGCCCAGATGCAGGCATCGATGTCCAACTTTGAGGAAGCCATCGAGGCTCAAATCAAAGCGGTTGAAACGTCAACGGGCAAGCAAAAAGAACGCATGGAACAAATGCTCGAGCAGCTCAAAGAGATGGCGTCGAAAGAAAGTGACGACGAAGAAAAAACGGTCGACGAAAAATAGCACCGACGGCCGTCTGACCGCTCACGTCATCGAGTGAACGCTTCACTCTCATGCGTGTCAGGTCAATCATCGGCATCGCTACAACAAAACAAGAGGTGTAAGAGGAGTGCTCGGCATTCTTCCTACACCTCTTTGCGTTTTGAAGCACAGCGGCGGTTAAGAACACGCATTCCACTTCGTTGCCACCACGATCGCGATTCCGTGACGAACGACAGCGAATGAATTGCCGCGGCTCAGAAAGCCGCGTGACTACTGCGACGAGTCGTTTCCGCCCAGACCGGCTTTGCGGTCTCGGATCAAGAGGCTCGTCAGGTCGCTGCGGCGGACCGTTGCGATCAATCGATGTGGTGCCTCGTCGGTCACGACGGCCACGCAGTCATCGCTCGTTTGCCGAAACAAGTCGACAGCGGCACGAACCGGCTGGGACGGATACAGCAACAAATCCGGTGGCGTCGCCAAATCGCCGGCGCGAACGAGGTGATCCGAGTGCGGATCAAAGAACGCTTGGTTGAGCAGGTCAAAACGGATCAAACCGACAACGCATCGATCATCATCGACGACCGGAAACGTGTTGTCGTGTGAATGCTCGACGAAGTGAACGACTTCGTTAAAATCGGCGTTTTCGGCGATACCTTCGACGCTCCGCCGCATCACCTGTTCGACCCGCATCCGTTCGGAAAGAGCGGTTCTCTTATTCAGCAAACCTGCCGATCCGGCCAACCTCGTGAACACGTTCCGAAGGGCACTGAGCGGTGTTCCAAACGTGTGATGGATCGAATTAGCGATCGGCATCTCACCACTCCGCAAGACCGCCGCGCGAGTCAGCAGCGGCCCAAATATTTCGAACACGACGACGGTGCCGAGCACAATCGTTTGGACGTGACCGGCGAGTTCGGGATTCCGCGCCGTCGCGGTGGCACTGAGCGAGATCGCCACACCGGCTTGCGCCAACAGCGCCGGTCCGAGCCATGTTCGGATCTGTGGTGAAGCCCCGGTGCGAGACGCGACCACCCAAACTCCAAACACCTTGCCGAAACTTCGCAATACGACGTATCCCGCACCAATAATACCGACATCCATGAGCAAGCTAAGATCGAGTTCGCTTCCGTGAACCGAAAAGAACACGACGGTCAGCAAGCCGCCGATCGAATCGAGCTGGTCGGTAATCTTTTGCGTGCCACTGGAGGAGTTCACAACCACCACGCCCACCACCAGGAACACGAGCATGTAGGGAAGGTTCCACGATTCACTGAGCCCGAGCAACAGCGAAGAAATGCCGACGAGCAACACCAACCAACGACGCGTGTGCATGATCTCACACGCGTAACTCATCACCAGACCGCCGATCAGGCCGAGCGTGAAGGCACCGCCGAGCGACTGGACGAGACGCATCAACGTCGACCCGATCGACAACGTCTGCGTGTCGCCCGCACTCGCTAATTCGATCCCCAACCAGACGAATTCGAAGGCGATAACCGCGACCAGATTGTTCAACGTCACGAGCGTCCCCGTCAAACTCGTCACCGGGCCTTCCGCATTGGTTTCCCGCAACACAAACATCGTCGTCGCGGGCGCCGTTGCGATCGCGAGCGTGCCCAACAACACCGATTGCGCCGGCGATAGACCGAGCAGATAAACGCCCGCGGCTACAAACAGGGCCGAAAAGAACATCTCGCCGACGGACAGCGGGATCGCTTTCTTTCGAATCCGCCGCATCTGATCAAACGGAAACAACGTCCCGAGATAGAACAACACCAGCGCCATAGCGAGCTTGGTCAACGGCTCGAGAAACGGGTGGTGCGCATGCGGAATGATATCGAAGACGCTTGGGCCGAGCAGCAGCCCCGCGATTAGATACGCGGTGACTTTCGGGAGTCTCAGCATCTCACTGGCCAAACCTGCGACCAGACTCGCGGCGAGCAGAAGGCCGACCGTCGTTGCGATGTGGATCGGTTCTGATTGCCCAAAGGAAGTTGACGAGACGATGCTTTCGCCGTCGGCGAGTAGCGATTCGATGCCCGCAAAACTCGCCACCCCAGTGTCGCCGAGCAAACAAGATCTCAGGGAAGTCATCATGGCTATGGCACTGAGATCGGGTGAGGAACGCCTGCCAACAATCGCCGCGGACGATTTCTGGCAAAGATGCTAAGGGGACGTTGAGGCAGCAGTTTACCTAATCCGACACCCCGGCGCTAGTGCGACACGGCGGACACCGGAACCAGGCGTATCGCGGGAGGCAGCCTCGCTCGCAAAACCGACCGCAACGCCCACCAATCTGACCTTGGATCTTCGGCGGCCACATGACTTCTGCGGTCCTGTCACCTCTGCGGCCCTGTCATTACGGCGGCTATGAGTAGTTCGGCGTTGGCGGACGATAGTCGCCCAAGTCAATTGTCTTGAACCACTCGATCGTATGCTTCAAGCCGTCCTCGAGTTTGATGTTGGGCTCCCATCCCAACTTGTCCTTGGCCAGCGAAATGTCTGGACGACGGCGGGTCGGGTCGTCGGCTGGCAAGGGGGCAAAGGTCAACTTGCTGGAAGAACCGCAAATCTTGATAACCTTCTCCGCCAACTCACGGATCGTGAACTCGTCTGGATTGCCGATATTCACCGGACCGACAAAATCGTCTTGGTTCATCATCCGAATGATGACCTCGACGAGATCATCGCGGTAACAGAATGACCGCGTCTGCGATCCGTCTCCGAACAATGAGATGTCTTGCCCGGCGAGCGCTTGGCGGATGAAGTTCGACACCACTCGGCCATCGTAGGGGTGCATCCTCGGGCCGTAGGTGTTGAAAATCCGAACGATTCGCGTGTCCACATTGTTACTGCGGTGGTAATCCATGAACAACGTTTCGGCGACCCGTTTGCCTTCGTCGTAACAGGCGCGGATCCCGATCGGGTTGACATTCCCCCGATACGATTCGGTCTGCGGGTGCTCTTCGGGATCGCCATACACCTCGCTCGTGCTGGCCTGCAAAATTCTCGCACCGCAGCGTTTGGCGATACCGAGCATGTTGATCGAACCGAGTACACTCGTCTTGATCGTTTTGATCGGGTTGTATTGGTAGTGTCCAGGTGCCGCCGGACACGCCATGTTATAAATCTTGTCCACTTCCAGATGGATCGGCAGGGTGATGTCGTGTCGAATCAGCTCGAAATTGGGGCGGCCGAGTAGGTGAACGACGTTGGTTTTCTGGCTGGTGAAAAAATTATCCAGACAAATGACGTCGTGACCTTCCTCGACGAGCCGTTCACAGATGTGAGACCCGAGAAATCCGGCCCCGCCCGTTACGAGAATGCGATCGATCATTGAGAAGCTTTCGTGTAAGGAAATGAGGATGCCGATATAGTGCTCGGGCACGCGGAATCTGTCGACCCATCGATCTGCCCGAGTCCTCCCAGCAAAATTCTGGGGCCGTTAAGATGCTCTCAACCCAAAAATTCGACACATCGCTGCGGAAAACAACATTGCTTCCACCCACGCGAGCGGACTGGTACGCTCTGGAAGCGATCGCCCCAAGGTCGTTACTCTCAAAATTAGTCATCACTTTTACTCCCCCGCCCGCTGAAAAATTCACGTGCCTCACGCTCAAATCGGTCCGATTGCCGTTCATTTGCCGCCACGGGTGGAAGACAACAAAAGCCTCCAGCAACAGTTTCCCAACTGGGATTTGCCGCTGATTGAGGAGAAAACGGGGATTCACCAGCGACATATCGCCGCCCCGGACGTGACCGCCGCCGACCTCGCCTACAACGCCGCCACAGAGCTTTTCGAACGCGAGGCGATCGATCCGGCATCAATCGATTTCGTTCTGCTGTGCACCCAGACGCCCGACTACCCGCTGCCGACAACCGCCTGCCTGCTGCAGGACCGTCTCGGCCTGCCGACCCACTGCGGCGCGATCGACTTCAACCTCGGTTGCAGTGGCTATGTGTATGGGCTGGCGATGGCTGAAGGACTATTCCAGAGCGGTTTGGCCAAACGCGTGCTGTTGCTGACCGCGGAAACGTATAGCAAATACATCGATGACAATGACCGCAGCCTGCGAACGATCTTCGGGGATGCCGCCGCGGCGACATTGCTGACCGCCGGTGACCGCCCCAGCCTGTGGGGTTTCCAGTTCGGCAGTGATGGCAGCGGCGCGGACATGCTGATCGTGGGCGATGGAGGGGCGCGGCCCACCGCAGAGGCGATTCGGCCTCGTCACCGTAAACGCTGGAAAAGCCGCCTGTATATGGACGGCCCCAGCCTGATCGGCTTCACCGTCGAGGCGATTCCGCGGTTGGTCGACGAAATTCTGGAGGCCAACTCCCTGACCGACAGCGACGTGCATCGATACCTCATGCACCAAGCAACGTGGAAAATGCTTGAGCAACTTCGGCTACGGATGAATGTTTCTGAAGAACGGCTCCCAATCGACTTGGCGGATATTGGCAACACGGTATCGTGTACGTTGCCGATCTTGATTGATCGCATCCGTCGTCGAGGCGAACTCAGCAACAAGGACACGAACATGCTCGTCGGTTTCGGCGTCGGACTTTCATGGGCCGGATGTTTGTGGCGTGATGATTGGATCGGCGAAAATCCGATGGGCTAAGCCGTCTCGGTCGAGGTAACCAAACTCGCCCGGATCCGATTCCGCGCCGCCCGCATCCAGACTCTCGAATTTCGATGGTGAAGAACGCGAATCGCGACGACGCATTTTTTCAAAGAGGGTGGGCGACAATGAGCAAATCTCAAAACTGCACCGGTTGCTTTCTCGTTGCCTCTCCGTATCTGACCGACGGGCATTTCTTTCGCTCGGTAGTCTTCGTCATTCGACATTCCGGCGAAGGAGCCTTCGGGGTCGTCATCAACCGCAGCTCGTCCAAACGTTTTAGCGAAGTCGTGGAAATGTCGAGCCCGACGTGGCAATCGAGCCATACCGACGTCTCGCCCAGCGACCCGGGCAACCAGACTCCCCAATCCCCGGGGGCAAATGCCGGCCAGGGCCCCTTCCGAGATCAAATTTATATCGGCGGCCCCGTGGAAGGGCCGTTGCTCGCCCTCCACGAAATCGCCGGAATCGGGGACCCCTGCGGCAACCCCGACGAGATGACCCCCGGCGCCCCTGAGGGGCACGACCCCGCCGGCACCAAAACGACGCTCCACGATCACCCCGCGGAACCTTGGGGATCCATGTCGATTCAGTGGTCCGAAGTCCCCGCCTGGATGACCGCCGACGAAGACCATTTGCGGATCCTCCTCCGCCGAGAAGAGTCTCGACTCAAATTTATCGTCGGCTATTCGGGATGGGGCTCGGGACAACTCGAACACGAACTCCAAGCCGGTGGCTGGCTCGTGACTCGAGCCGATGCCGATTCGATCTTCGACCCATCCGATGACGTGTGGGAAAAACTCGTGCACCGGTGTGGTCACGAGATTCTTAAAGACCTTCGCCCGGACCTTTCGTTCCCCGACGAAAAACAAGGGTTTGACCCGACAGTGAACTAACAGAACGCATGGCACGCTACGTCATCGGTGATGTCCATGGATGCGGCAAAGCGTTGCGTTCGTTGCTTACCGCGCTATCGCTGGGCAGCGACGACGAAGTCATCTTCCTCGGTGACTACGTCGATCGTGGCCCTGATTCACGCGACGTGATCGAGCAACTGATCGACCTTTCCGAGCGATGCCGTGTGATCCCGCTGCGAGGCAACCACGAAATCATGCTGCAGGGCGTCGTGATGAACGACCTCAATGACGAAACCTGGATGCGAAGCGGTGGGAAAGCCACCGTGACCAGCTACGGAGGCTCGGCAGCCAAAATCCCCTCCCGCCACCTCGAATTCCTTTGCCAATTGAATCGGCATCACGAGACCGAATCTGAAATATTCGTTCACGCGATGTACAACCCGCTGCTGAACATCGCCGAGCAAAGCGACGAGCTGACTTACTGGGCTCACCTGCCCAAACCACTGCCGATCCCACACGTCAGCGGAAAACGGGTTTACCTCGGCCACACGCCGCAGCCCAGCGGTGAAATCCTGTGCCACGCGCACCTCGTGGGCGTCGACACCTATTGCTTCGGGGGCGGTTTCCTCACGGCGGTCAACCTGGAGACTCACAAAGTCACGCAAGCGGATCTGCACGGCCACGTCCGACGCGTCCCGATTGAGCATCTACTGCATGCGATCAGCGGCTGCATCGGTTGGCTCCGGCGGAAATAACGCTCCAAAAGGGGCCGCGAGCCGCCCCTTGCAGACGTCGCCGTTGTGGCCGAGACCATCGGACCCTTGGCACGCTTCGTCGCGGGGGCGCACGACCTCATCCGCCACATTAAAGGTCCAATCCGGTCAACCAACGCGTTCTCCGCATCGTCGACTCACTCACCCCGCAGAATCTCCCGCCTACGGCCGGGCACCAGTGGAGGTGATGGTAGGATGCCCGGCCGCGTTTTCTTCGTCAGCCAAGCCTTCGTTCTCGCCCTTCGGCTTGGGCGTCGCCTCCAACACCGTTTTCAAAACGTCAATCAACTGATCCAACCGGAACGGTTTGTACAACACAGCCTTGGGATGCAAACCGTTCTGCTTCGCCTTCACGATCGAGTGCCCAGGGTCGTACCCGAACCCGGTCATCAAAATCATCGGCACGTGATCCATCAACTTGCCCAACCTCAGCATCAACTGATAGCCACTGTAGTCAGACAATCGGATGTCACTGATGATCGCGTCGTACGAATCCTCACCGCCGCTTCGACGAACCATCAACACCGCCTCGTCCCCCGCGTGGGCCGTTTCGACAACGCATCCATACCGCTCGAGCAAGCGGTGGGCGTCTTCCCGAACCTGTTCGTCTTCATCAACGACTAGAATCCGTTTGCCACGAAGTGCCGCGTGCTGTTCGGACTTTTCATCCGCCGCGACGGCCTCGAGCGGCGTCATTTTCTGGCCGATCTGCTGAATCGTTCGTTTGATATCCCGCGAGTTCTGCAGGATTCGACCGAGCCGGTCCATCACCTCGGGGCTGTGCCCAATGTAGCCTTCCATCACGTGCACCGCATCGTTGAGGATCGCATCGACGGGCATCGCGACCGCACTATGGATCGCGTCGCAACTCTGCTGGGCCGTGTTCGCCTTCTGGGCCACCAACAATTCGAGCGTGTTCAGAGCGAACGCGATGTCACGGGCGAAGATTTCTAAGAACTGAAGGTCGCTATCGGAAAAAGCCGAGACCTCGGGGCTTTCGACATTGATCGTCCCCAAAACCTGATCATGCAAGATCAGGGGAACCGTCAGAGAGCTGCGGGCGTTCGCAACACCGGGAATAAACAACGGGTCATTCAGAACATCGTGACAGATGTACGGAACACCGCTCGCCGCGACGTATCCCGTGATCCCGTTTTCGTGCATCCGAGCGAGCAACCGCCGATCGGACGCCTCTTCATCGATTCCGACACTCAGCAATGGCAGCAGATCGCCGGTGGACTGTTCCAGGACTCGAATCTCGATCACCTCGAAATTCAGCAGGTCCCGTAGGTAATGCTGGATATTGTCTTTAAGCAGATCAATCCGCTCATCAATTTCCATCATGAAGATTTCATTCGGGCGGAGATCCGCGAGCTCACGGCCCGCCTGGTGGATCGCCGCCAATTTCTGCTCTTGCAGGATTTCCTCGGTGATGTCGCTGATCGTCACGATCAGGTGCCGCGGAGCATCGGGCGAATGGATCGGGGCCGCGTGAACTTTGAAATACTGGCTGCCGGCGCTGTGCAGCGTTGAATGGCTTTGATCACCTGTGGCCAATGAGGTGTGAAACGGACAAAAATCCGGCCCCATGATCTCGGGGTTATGCAGCAACTCGTAGAACGTCATCCCCAGCGGCGTGCCCTCTTCCCGTTCCGCCCACTGCAATAACTGCCGATTTGCCCAAATGACCCGCAAATCGGAATCCAGAAGTGCGACGCCCTCGGGCATGTCGCGGAGCATCAGCCCACTCTGGGTAATCCCTCGGACTTCCGATATCTGAGGCAAACTGGTTCGGTCCAGCCAAACACCGGCGACATCTTCGCCTTCGAGAAGAGGAAAAGCCTCGACGACGGAATCCGCCCGCTCCCACTCAACACCACCCGAATCGACGGCAGCGGCGGCGGACGAACCTTCCGGTGGCAAGTCGCCATCGCCTACCCAGATAATTTTCGACACAGGTTGATTTCCCCCACCTCTGGAAGCGCTTCACGTAGGTGCACAAAAAGCATTCGTACCACCGCACCCAAAGCAGCGTACCAATAAGTCTGCGCCCACACTTCTACATGTTTGCAGAATGATAACCGTTTTCAACTACTTTCTACAATTTGTAGCACCCATCCCATGGCAATTATTCGAACCGTCACGACGGCAACTTGAGCCCACCCAAGACCAAGGGGGCGAAGCCGGCCCTCACAAGCCCTTACAGGAAACCAACCGGTAGCTGAGCCCAGATACGCGTGTCCTAAGAGTCGAAGTAAATGTGGGAAGTTTTTTAGATTCCTTGGAATCCCTCCACTGGAATCACCTGCACACCGGCGGAGCGGCCCTGCATGAGATGATCGAGCGTTTTTTCATCGCCCATCTGCCTGCATCCGAAGCGGCCACGAAGACGTCATCGGTTTGTTCACTAGACGCCGATCAGGAACCGAGCTATTCGCTCTCTCAAGTCACCTTGCTGGCACAAAGTTGCGAATCCGGATTTTCTCTGAAACCCGTAAAAAAGCTCAAAAATCGCAGGCCAACCCCCTCTTTTAACCGCAACCGAATCGCCGCCCTGAAGGATACCGGCGTTCACCGGTGAAAAAACGCGAATTCTTGCTTGGGAAACCAATCCGCATTGTTGACACAAGTTCCCTAGCATCTACCTTTTGGGGCTGAAGGGCGATGTCCGCCCAGAATGCGCAGCCGTTAAAGCTTACCCGTGTTTCTTCTGTTGCCTCACAGGTCGTGAGCATTTCGAGAGGGTTTTCAATGAAGTCGAGTGTAATGAGGATGTTTATGGGATTCGCCGCAGCGATGTTGTTCGCTGCTTCGGTCCACGCAGGATGCGGAGATTGCGGCGGTTGCGCCACCGGAAGCGGATGTGCTTCTGAAGGTTCAGCAGTTGCATATGGTGACGCGGGCGGCTGCGGCCCAACCGTGTCTTATCAAACGCAAACGGTCATGCGTTCGCAGTACGTGACGGAAACCCGCATGGTTCCGACCACCTCGTACGAGCGTCAAACCCAGACCCGCATGAAGAGCGTGACGAAGCAAGTTGCCCGCGTGGAAACACGCTCGCAAGAATACACCGTCAACGTTCCTCAAACTCAAACCCGTACGGAAACCTACGACGTTCAAGTCGCAGTGCCGTACACCGAAGAAGAAACCTACACTGTTCAGGTTCCTGTCACGACCGAAGTCGAACAGTCCTACGAAGTGTCGGTTCCTTACACCGAGCAAGTTGAGCAGACCTACACGGTCCAAGTCCCTTACACGGAAACTCAAACTCAAACTTACACGGTCAACGTTCCTTACACCGAGCAGGTCGAACAGACCTACACGGTTCAGGTTCCTGTCCAAGCCACTCGTGAAGAAACGTACCAAGTGTGCGTGCCTTACACCGAAGAAGTGGAACAAACCTACACCGTTCAAGTCCCTGTAACGACCACGCAAACCCAAACTTACCAAGTTTGCGTGCCTTACACCGAAACGGTTACCCAAACCTACAGCGTTCAGGTCCCTTACACCGAAACGCAAACCCAAACGTACACCGTCAACGTCCCCTACACTGAGCAAGTTGAACAGTCGTACAACGTAACGGTTCCTTACACCGAACAAGTCGCTCAAACGTACACCGTTCGAGTCCCTTACACCGAGCAAGTTGCTCGGAACTACACCGTGCGTGTTCCTGTTCAACAAACACACACCGCGTACCGCACCGTCAGCAAATGCGTCCCAGTGACGAGCATGAAGACGGTTCAACGTGACGCCGGTGGCAGCTACGAATGCCAAGCAGTTGCTGCCGCTCCTGCAGCCGCTTCGAGCGGTTGTGGTTGTGCGACTCGCCGCTGTTGCAACCCTTGTGGTGGTTGCGGCGGATGCGAAAGCGCCTGCGGTTGTGGTGGAGGCGGTGCAGCAGCTTCGGCTTGTGCACCTGCTGTCTCCTATCGTCGCGTTTACGTTCCTAACGTCGTGACCGAACAAGTTCCTGTCACTTCGTACCAACGTACGACCGAAAAGGTGCCTTACACCTACACCACGACTTCGTACACCTGCCAAACCCAGACCCGTATGGTCCCGGTTACCCGCATGCGTATGGAAACTCGTCAACGTATGGTTAACGTCACCAAGTGCCGTACCGAAACCCGCACCCGCATGGTTCCGGTAACGAAAGTTCGTGCAGAAACACGTACCCGTGAAGTTGCTGTCACGAAGTACCGCACGGAAGAGCGCACTCGCGAAGTTGCCGTGCAGAAGACTCGCTTGGAAACTCGCACCCGCGAAATTCCTGTGACGACGATGACCACGGAAACCAAGACCCGTATGGTTCCTGTTCAAAAGACCCGCATGGAAACTCGCACCCGCGAGGTTGCTTACACGACGATGAGCACCGAGCAACGCTCGCGCACCATCAGCGTGCAAAAATGCCGTCAAGAACAACGTGAGCGTTCGTACGACGTCACCAAGTACCGTACCGAAACCAAAACCCGTACGGTTCCTGTCCAAAAGACCCGTATGGAAACTCGCACTCGCATGGTCCCACAAACGACCATGACGACCGAAGAACGTACCCGTACGGTCAACAAGACCCGTATGGAAACGCAACAACGCACCCGCGAAGTTGCTTACACCGTGAACGTTCCTGAAACACGCACCCGCACTTACGACGTGACTGTCTATGACACCGTCACCGAAGAAGTGCCGGAAAGCTACACCGTCTGCGTCCCAGTGACGACGATGAAGGAAGTTCAAGTCCAAGTTTGCAAGCAAGTTCCGACGACCATCCAAGTCCCTGTTTACGGTAACGGCGCCGCTGGTGCTGGTGTTGGTACAGGTGCTGGCTGCGGATGTGGCACGGCTGTTGAATCGGCTCCTGTTTATCAGTCCGCTCCAGTCGAATCGGCTCCTGTCATGCAAACCGGTGCAGGTTGCACCACTTGCGGTGGCTAATCCAAGTCTTCCCGATGACGAGCCCGGCGCACCCGCCGGACTCGCCTAGGGAACACTAATCATGAAACCGCGTGAGCATCCGCTCACGCGGTTTTTTCATGCGCCCAGATCATCCCTTTACTCAATAAATCCATACCAATTTCAGGCTGTTGCAAGAGATGACGTCGTTACAAGTGAAAAGTCACTTGACCCGCCCGGCGATACTCAGAGGATCGCGAAACGAGCTTTCAGCGGGCGTCCCAGGAGGGCACACCGCTTCGACACAATGAATACGAACACGAGCCGTTGCGTTGAGTCGCGAAAGGCTCTTGCCCTCGTCACTTCCTTTACGCTCGAAAGCGAACAGCATCCGGCCCCGCGACGAGCAATACCTGTATCCGATTCACGCTCTACGCGTACGCTGAGTTCAAAACCAAATTCACCCTGGCGATTTCGAAACTATGGTGACCATACGGCTCGCGCGCAGTCGCCATTCAAGCGTGGCGGCTTCTGAGTCGGCTTAGCCACGGACGGCTGCAAAAATCCAGACCGTCACGATACGCCTTGTCAGCATTCGCACGATAGAAAACCTGCGCAACAAAACGTTCGATGACGGTGCCCAAGAATGAACCGCGACGTCGACATCCGGTCGGGCTGGGGTGCATCGAGCAAATAGTTCACGGTACCAAGCCCGTCGTATCGGGACGTAGCCCACGCCAGCGATCTGATCTCGCTGCAGCGTCGACCGCTGGTTGGACGTTATCGAAGGCCGCAAACCTCGACGAATCGAGGCGGGGCGTTTGATGTGCTCGGCGCAACTGCCGAGCTCGAATCGCAAATCTTCAACGCCGACAAAGGGAATGATTGTTGGCGGTGGCTCCGCAACCGTGAATCACGCGAAAACCAAACAGCTCAGCGTGACGATTGCTTTCACCAAACCCTATTCTCCAGACCACGTTTTGACATTGCGTTTGCCGGCCTTGAGTTCCTGCAGGCGACGCTCGAGGTAGCGGTGTGAAATCTGCTCGGCTTCAGCTCGATCCGCCTCATCATAATCCCAAAACTGCTGGACAACCTCTTCGCACTTCGGATAGTGACTTCCGTCATCTCCGACACGTTTTCGAGTTTCGGCGAGCCGAGTCTTCAATTCAGCGACCAAACCTGCGTGCTCGGGACTATCGATCAGATTCTTCGTTTCATGAGGATCGTTCACGAGATCATACAACTCCCAACCCGCCGGAGTTTGATAACCGCCGTCGTAGTTGCAGCCATAGTAATAGATCAGTTTATGGGTCTTCGTCCGGATTCCCATGTGGCCTGGGTTGTCATGGTGAGCCATGTGCATCCAATAGCGGTAATAGGCTTCCTGCTTCCAATCGCTAGGCTCCGTGCCCGTCTCCAAAATTGACCGGAACGAACGCCCCTGAACGGAATCCGGAATTTCGGCACCGGCAAAATCGAGCATTGTGGCGCCATAGTCAACGTTTTCGATAATGCTATCGAGACGCTGGCCCGCCGGCACGGCCTGCGGATAGCGAACCAAAAACGGCATCCGCTGCGACTCCTCAAACATCCACCGCTTGTCTTGATAGTCATGCTCGCCGAGCATGAATCCCTGGTCGCCGGTATAGATAATCACCGTGTTGTCGAGTTGGCCGGTCGCCTCCAAATGATGGAACAGCCGTCCCAAATTGTCGTCGATTCCCTTGACGCAGCGGAGGTACTTTTTGAGATAAGCGTTATAGGCAAAACGCGTATTTTCTTCGTCCGTGTAATCCTTTGGGTCGAAATTGGGTGGAAATTCATTGGGATACAACTCAGGCAAATCCATCAAGTACGACCGACGCGGGTTTCGTCCGCCGATTGAGGTGCCGATATGCGGGAGCAGTTCGTCATTCGCTCCGCGAGTTGCGATCGATCCGAACCGTGGGTCCCGCTTCCACAAAGTTTCCGGTTCAGGAATATTCACGTCCGCCAGATACGACTCATAACGCGGTGCGTTATCAAAGTAGTCATGAGGTGCTTTGTAATGGTGCATCAAGAAAAATGGCTTCTCTTGATCCCAGCCGTCTTTGAGCCAATCGAGTGTCAGATCAGTGATCGCGTCCGTTGAATGTTTTCCCTCAAACTTGATCAGGTTCTTCCCCCACGGCTTGTCGCCGCGAACACGGAACGCAGGGCTGTGATAGCTCCCCTGCCCGGGAAGCACGCAGTAATAGTCGAAATCAGCCGGCTCGGCTTTCAGGTGCCACTTACCAATCATTGCGGTTTGATATCCCGCAGCTTTCATCTGGATCGCCAGCATCTGCTTGCCCGGCTTGACTTCGCCGTCGAGATCGAAGGCTCCGTTGACGTGGTTGTACTGCCCCGTCAAAACGCAAGCACGCGAAGGCGAACAAATCGAGTTGGTGCAAAATGCGTTCGTAAACAACGCACCTTCTTTCGCCAATCGATCGATGTTCGGCGTCGGAGCGACCTCGGCCAAACGACCACGGTAGGCGGAGATCGCATGGGCAGCATGATCATCCGACATAATGTATAGAACGTTCGGTCGGTCAGCGGCCGAGACGATAGGCGTCGATATCACCATCGCGGCGATCATCAAACAACTGCGTTTCAACATCAGTTTCAAACTCATCAACATTCACCTGTGGGTCGGTGTCTCTCGTGGGGATAGGATCACAAAATCCGTTGTGCATTCGGTGGATGCAAGTTTAACCGTGAGCATATCGAGGTTCACCACCCCATCGAACGATTCATCAAGATTGTCACAGTTACTGATCATGACCTAACAACCTGATATCAAGCCACAACAGATCCATAGAGACACTGCCAATGTCGACACTCGCGAATGCGTCAACAAAAACACTGACTTTCCGCTCTTTTCATCCGACCAGGCAAACCAAACAGGCTCCAGCGCAAGAACTGGTTCTATAGAGTTCCGCGACTAACTGAACGCCTCGCGTTCTTTTTGCCTCATTGCTCGCGGCAGCCATCGATTCCATGCAATGACGACTTCGTACGCGTTTGGCTGATTTCACCTAAACTAAGGATTGCAGAAATCTCGCTAAACGTCCGGACGCATCCGCCCCCACGTCAGACCGCGAGGACCTGCTTCGGAAAACTCTGCTATGCGTATCTACGAAACGTCGACAACCCATCGACTCGAAGAAAAAGCCACCCAGCTCGGCTATCGGCTTCAGATTCGCTTGATCGAACCTCACGAAGACGGACGCTACTTCGTTACCGCCGTGCAAGACGTACCGGTCAAGTCGCCCTTCCCGCTCGGCTTCACCGACGAAGAAGCCATCGAAACGCTCCGCCGTGGCACCTGGAAGTCAGGACGAATCAATCTCTTCTAGACGTTTTCCACAGCGGGACATTGATGACTCCGAAATCGTTCCCCAGCAATCCCCAAGGTACGCCGAACCAACACGCTTGGGTTCGCGATACCGACGACGATCGCTGCCATCGTCCCCAATACGTGTGACAGCGCGAGATTGATCGGCCGTGACAAGAGTCGAATCGATCTTCCTGCTAAGCACCAAAATGTGCTCACGGATTTCTCAACCCGATCCCGGCGATGCTGTTTAGCTCATCATTTTGCGTTGGGTTGGATCCCGTGTTTCGCGAATGTCTACCTGCTTATTCATAGCCATTGTGCATCCATCATTGCCGACAGAGAGTTGTCATGGACCAACAGCGGGCAGTGACTCTGCATACGCCCCCGCTGGCAAGCGAAATGTAGCCAAGCTGCCAGATATCCCCGAGCTTCCCGCCTCGTCCGCTAGTGGGAGAACGCCGAGACAGGTAATATTTATTAATCAACCGTAACAGCAGTCCATCTGCCGATCGAACACTGGTGCAACCGAGCAAGCACGCGTCATGGGCTTCGAGACCGTGTTCCACGCTTCGCGGGCTGGGGGACGTCGATTGTATCACTGAAGGATTTCAAATGTAGCGGAACGGCGCTAAAACAATCGATGTCCCGACGCCAATGCAACTGAAAGATCGATCCGCGCAACCATTGCATTCCCCAGAAAAGCAATTCCGTGATACCTGAATCCTACCGTCACTGGCAAAACGCTGCCCGTCAACTGCTCGAGCCACTCGCTTCGCTCATGCAACCGGGACACGCGGACCTCGACATCAAAGGTCCGGCGAGCGACCACGATGCGCAAGCCGACCGGTTGGAATCCTTTGCTCGCCCCCTCTTGCTTGCCGCCCACTGGTTACAGACCGTTCCGAGTCCTGAAGACCAGGCCTTTCGTGAAAAAATTGCAGCATGGTTTCGCGCCGGCCTGGTAATCGGTGCCGATCCTCAGAGCGAACATTACTGGGGGCCCGACGCGAACTACCACCAACACCATGTTGAGATCGGCCTACTGACCATCGCACTCCAAATCGCGCCGGACCAGCTTTGGAACCCCCTCTCCCAAGACGAAAAGGATCTCGTCGCTCGCTGGCTCGGTACCGCTCGCGGCAACGGCATCGTCAATAACAACCACTATTTCATGGGAGTCCACATCCTGGAATTTCTCATGCAACACGGCTACGGTCGGCCCACCGATCGACCAATCGTTGATGAATTCCTCACGCGTTTAGAATGGATGCATCGCGGCGGAGGTTGGTTCGAGGATGGCATCAACCAAGCCTATGATCACTACAACGCTTATGCGTTTCATTTCTACGGGCTGATGTGGGCGCGTCTGTACGGCGACAGGGATCCCGAACGTGCAACACGCTGGCGTGAATGGGCAAGGCCGTTCGTCGTTGATTATCAACACTTCTTCGCGGCCAGCGGCGAACACCCGGCCTTCGGGCGATCGATCTCTTATCGTTTCAATTGCCTCAACGTTTTTGGCATGACCGTGGCCGAAGACTGCTGCGACCTCGATTACGGACTCGTTCGTCGCCTCTGCACTGGGAACTTAGATTTCTTCCTTTCCAAACCGATCCGACAAGAGCAGGGCTGTTTATCACTTGGCTGGACAGATGAGTTTCCACCGATCATGGAACTCTACTCATGCGCAGCATCGCCTTACTGGGCCGCGAAAGGTTTCGCACCGCTTCTCATCCCGCCCGAACACCCTTTTTGGAGCACTCCCGAACAGCCGCTCCCTTCCGAAACAGGCGACCATGCGCACGTCATCAAGCCTGCCGGTCTGGTTGTCCGCAGCGTTCAAGGTGCGGTGGAAATCGTCAATGCCGGTTCACAAATTTCCAATTCGCAACTTCGCTATGGTGCGTGGAAATGGAGCAAGACCGCTTATCGCACCGGCGTCAGCTTCACACTCGCGTTCCCCAATCAAACCAACTGGTCGCTCGACTCGGCATTGACAGCGGAACTCGATGACGGACGTGTCTTCGGCAGACACTCGACCGTCGCTGTCGAGATGGACACTGAACACGTCTATTATAGCTACAGCCTTGGTTTCAAGACCGGGCAAGTAAACACCGGCGTCGAAACCGGCGTCTGGTGGAACGCGGGATGGATCCTGCAAGTGCACGACTACGATGCCAGACAACCCGTCGTCATGCGTTGCGGTGGCTACTCGCTGCCACTTCCAAATCCGGAAGCATCCCTCTCCGATTCTCCTAACTACCTCACCGCCTGGAACAAACCCCATACGGGAACAGCCTTGCAACTGCTCGCGGGCGACGCGGTACCGCAGTGGGACAACCGGCTGGATGACGCATCCCCACGCAGCCACATCGCCGCGCCGTATCACGCCACCCCCGTCTTCAAAACCCCACGCCACAAAGGACGCGGCATGTTAGCGTTACTCGCATGGACTGGTTCCAACGAAGCCGAGTCATCTCCCTGGACGATCCACTCAAGCATCGCGGGCAAGCTGGTCCTCATCCACCCGGAACTTGGTGAATGGAGAATAGAACACTGGTCTCTCCCCGCATTCTTTGAACCACAGCGTTCGTGATCGTGACACCCACTTTCTCTAGGGACATTGATTGTTTGAGTGCTCTTTCTAGCGGAACGGCGCAAGTCGCCCGGTCCCGAGTCAACAGCCCGCTGGCGGCGTTCCGCTACTTTTGAAATCACGCAGTCATTAAATCGACGTCCCTAGCTGGACAGCGCCACTTTCGAGCAAAAGGTAACCCGAAGCGTAAGCGAGGGAAGGAGTTACGAAGAATCCCTCGCTCACGCTTCGGGTTACCAATGCATTGTTCGCAAACAACGCACCCACAACACTTTAGATGCCTATTGAACGATCGAAGTGGGGCTGTCCTGCTAGGGAACGTTAAGGAGTACCGCGTCCACCAAGATTTTTGACGAGCTCCACCTCACGAGTTGCCAACGCACCCAACTCTTGCTAGCCGCACCGTGGAACGCCACCGTTCGCGACTAAGCAGGTATGCAGGAATCATCTGGCGAAACTGCCGCGAANNCCGAACCGATCACGATCAGCGGAACTGTCGTTATACCGAATCACTTCTACGCACCTGCTTACCATCGGACTCCTGCACTTCCTACCGGCCATCGACAATTAACGCGTGGGCACAAACAGCGGGACGTCAGCACACGTACACCGGTTGCTACGTGGTAAAACACGACGCAGAGCGAATTGATGTTGGTGAGCGGTTACGGGTCTGTTCTCCATCGCGTTTATTCGGTGCAAAATTGTGCGAGCCAAAGATACTTCCGCACCGCTCGCCGATGCCCCGTTACTTGCCGTGCGAATGGAATGTCGCGTTCGGACCTTTATTCAATTCACTCGCATTGCAATTACAATCTGAGTCCATGAACGAATCACCCCAACTGCTTTTGTCGCTGCCGCCCAACATGTGCCGGCAACTTCCCGATGTTCGTCCGGATCTGGCTAACCGAGTCTTTGCGACGCATGATCCGCCTGAGGCCCAACTCGGGTCCGGCGGCGGAACGGCACATGTGCTCGCTGAAGCCTGGAGGCGTTCAAAGAACAAACCGCAACGATTCCGTGATTGGACAGACGCCCAACAACGTATTGTCCTTCACGGCGGTGGCGAGAGTCGCCGCCTACCCGCTTACGCCGGCGTGGGAAAACTCTTCATTCCTGTTCCCGTCCTGCGATGGTCACGCGGTCAACGACTCGGCCAAACGCTGCTGGATTTAAACGAACCTTTCCTGCGTGAGGCTTTCAGCCAAGCGGGCGAGTCGGCGCGGGTCATGATCGCCAGCGGTGACGTGATGCTCCGCTCCAGGGAACCGATTCCAAAGCTGTCCGACGTCGATGTGGTTCTGATGGGCATGTGGGCGTCGCCAGAAGTCGCCCAAAACTACGGCGTCATGTTTTGCGATCGAGATGACCCGAGAAAACTGAAAACGTTCCTACAAAAGCCCAGCCCCGACGAAATCCGTGACCGCTCTCGGGAGATGTCGTTTCTAATCGACATCGGAGTGTGGTTGCTCAGCGAGCGAGCCGTCGCGTGCTTGATGTCGAAGTGTGGCTGGGATGTCGGACGTGACGCCTTTGCCGGCGGCGACGTGCCAAAGAACTACGACCTCTACGGACAATGGTCGCAACACTTCGGCAGCGAACCGGTCGCCAAGGACTCAGAGGTCTCGGAGCTATCCGTCGCGATTGCACCCGTGCAGGGCGGGGAGTTCTACCATTTTGGTACAACCAACGATGTCATCGAATCGATGTATTCGCTTCAAAACATCGTGACCGATCAATCGTTGTTAGGCGCGGTTTCGTCGCTCGCGCAGCCCAAACAGTTCATTCAAGACTCGTCGTTTGGCGGACCGCTGCGACGCCAAGAGAACGAAGCATTGTGGGTGGAAGGAAGCCACATCCCCAAAACATGGAAAATCGGCAAGCGTCATATGCTTACCGGCGTGCCGACAAACGACTGGCAGCTTGATCTGGCCGATGGCGTCTGTCTGGATTTCGTACCTGTCGGCGAGAGCGGGCTTGCGATTCGACCGTACGGCTACGCGGATCGCTTTCGAGGCGAACTTGCCGATGAGTCAACGATGTGGCTCGAACAACCGGCAGCGAAATGGTTCTCGGACCGCAACATCAGCTGGAAGGAGGCGGGACTCGATCCGAGCACGGACATGCAATTCGCTCGCTTGTTCCCCTTGCTTGAAACGTGTGCGATTACTTCGGACTTCATGAAGTGGCTCATCGCCGGCACGGCTGATTCACTCGGTGAGGATGCCGACGCTCACCGGGAAGCTTGGCTCGCCGCCCGCCGGTTGTCCGCGCGTGAGCTAAGTCAAAAGTCGGATTTGCAACGAGTTCAGGAAATCCGATCCACACGCCGTCGAGACGCACTTCCGGTGATGGTGGGCCACGGTCGACGAAGCATCTTCTTCAAACTCGACCTGGCAAATGTCGCAAAGGATTTTGCGGAATCAAACGAGCCTCTTCCCGAAGCGAGTGAAGCCGGCAACGACGTGATGCTGGCGGTCCACGACCGAATGTTTCGTTCCGAAGTCATGCGATGTCGCAATCACAACGGCTGGCAAGCTGAAGAACGCGCCGCACTTCGGTTACTCGAAGAATCGATCGTTTCCACCTATCACCGCAATCCCGTCGTCCCCCAAAACCAACTCGCCAACGACCAAATCGTTTGGGCTCGCAGTCCCGCGCGTGTTGATTTTGCAGGCGGATGGACCGACACACCGCCTTACTGCATCCAGCAAGGTGGGTGTGTGGTGAACATCGCCTTGAATCTCAACGGCCAGCCGCCGATTCAAGCGTTCGCGCGTCGTTCGGATGATCTGTCGATCACGATCCGCTCGATCGACCTGGGGATCAGCGAGCAATTAAATACGTACGAGGAAGTGGGCAACTATTGCGGGCTCGGCAGCGGGTTCTCGGTCGCCAAAGCCGCGTTATGTCTGTGCGGGTTTCACCCAGATTTCAACGGCGGCAAATTTGATTCGCTCGCGGATCAACTGCGAAGCTTCGGTGGAGGTGTCGACGTCTCGATGCTGGCCGCCATTCCCAAAGGCTCCGGGTTGGGCACGAGCAGTATCCTCGCCGGTACGGTACTGGGCGCGTTGAGTGAACTCGCCGGCTATCACTGGGACGCCCAAGCGATCGCAAACCGCGTCACCGCCGTCGAACAAATGCTCGGCAGCGGTGGCGGCTGGCAAGATCAAATCGGTGGGCTGCTCCCGGGTGCCAAGTTGATTGAAACACAACCCGGGATGACTCAAACCGCTGCGATCCGATGGTTGCCCACTGCGTTCTTCGAGTCGCCGGAGTATGAATCCCGAGCCTTGCTTTACTACACCGGCATCGCACGGGTAGCCCATGACGTCCTCGGCGAGATTGTGCGAGGCATGTTCTTAAATGACCCAACACGACTCGGTGTCCTCGCTGGAATCGAACGCAACAGCCACACGTGTTTTGACGCCGTCCAACGTCTCGACCTCGCTAAGTTTGGCGAGTCGATCGACCGCAGTTGGCAACACAACCAAGCACTCGATAGCGGCACGAATCCTCCCGAAGTCGTCGAGATCGTCGAACGCATTCAATCTCACACGACCGCGTTCAAGCTATCGGGTGCTGGTGGTGGCGGGTTCATGTACATGCTCGCGAAGGATGCCGATCACGCGAGACGACTTCGCGAAGACTTGGAAAACAACCCACCAAATGAACGAGCTCGTTTCGTCGACATGCGCGTCTCCTCCACCGGTTTGCAGGTCACGCGAAGTTAACCACCAACGCAGCGAAAATCGCGAAGACAATCCGCGATCAACGTGCTCTTCGACGCGTTCGAACGGCTGTTGACATCTCAACCCGAAGCATCAGCGGGGATCAGCCCCCTCGCTGACACGTCTCGACACCGCATCTTTGAAGTCGCGGAGTGGAGAGCACGATCTCGATGTCCACGTCGGTCATATCTCTGGCACTTTCTCCGAAGCGGAATGTGTTGCGAAACTCTTGACGAGTTCTGCTACCACGAAGGGAACAACCAAATTGGACTGCGATTTGCGGTACTGTTGGATTCGCCAAAATTCGAAGGCAGACCCTGCCCGCAACACCGCTACGCACATGAGGCTTCCCGATGCGACGTTATCTTATCACTTCCCCAATACTGATACTGCTCAGCCTGACTCAGACCACTCAAGCTGATTCGCCTAGGTCCTCGTTGCTTTCTGAGGTTGAAAAAGCAATTGTGGTGCAAACGAACGAGTTCCGCCAAAAGCACAATCTACCAAAGGTCGAACAAGACGAAACGCTAACAGAAACCGCCTCCAAGTTTGCGAACTTCATGGCGGAGAATTCCAAATACGGTCACCATGCCGATGGCAAGACGCCCGCTCAAAGAGCGAAAGAGCAAGGCTACCAATACTGCGTCGTGCGGGAAAACATTGCTTACCGCACCAACACGGGAGAAGTGACCGCAGACAGTTTGATCGACGTGTTCGTACAGGGCTGGATCGACTCGCCGCCTCATCGCGAGAACATGCTCGCAGACTACATCACCGAGACCGGCGTTGCCGTCGCGACGTCGGACGACACGACATACTATGCCGTTCAGTTGTTTGGCCGTCCCAAATCAGCGGCGATTCAGATTAAAGTGACCAACCAATCTGAAGAGACGCAAACTCTTTCCACGGAAGCCAATGATAGTAGCGATGAATTCCAAATGCCCCCACGCAGCGTGGTAACGATGACTCGTTGTTTCCCAACCACGCTACGACTCAACGATGACGACACGGAAGTCATGTTGAAGGAATCGACAGAACTCGCCATCTCGGACGGTGCCCTCATGCGGAAGCAGTGAAAACGGAATCGATTTCCGAACACCCCACGCTATGATCAACTCCTGTCCGACATTCGTCACCCCAGGGATTGATCGCACAACATGACGATTGCCTGCATCGACGTTGGTTACACCGAATCGGAATCCAAGCCAACGACCGCGATCGCGGCCTGCGTGGTCATCAATGATTGGCGTGACTCCCATTCGGCAAGCGAATACACGCTTAGAATCCGGAACGTGCGGGATTATGAGCCCGGACAATTCTATCGACGTGAGTTGCCATGTATCGAAGCAGTGCTCACAAAGCTACCGCAACTTCCACGGTGCATTGTCGTCGACGGGTATGTGTGGCTGGACGATGAAGACCATCCCGGCTTGGGAGCATACCTCTACCGTTTTCTGAATGAATGCATCCCCGTCATCGGTGTCGCGAAAAACCCATTCAAGCATTCAACGCACGCGACACACTTACGTCGTGGCGGCAGTGCACGCCCGCTCTACATCACCGCAGTGGGAATCCCAATTGCCCAAGCCGTCCATAACATCGCGGCCATGCACGGCCCCCATCGCTTCCCCTCCATCCTCAGACGAGTCGACCGACTCAGCCGCGGAGAACAAACCTCCTGAATGAGGCTTACCAACCTTTCGCCAAGCGATCACGGATCGAGATACCCTCAAACAAACTCTCGTTCAACCTCTGCTGTCAGTGACCAGTTGCCTGGCGAGCCATGATGCGTGATTGTCCGGGCCTCAAACACATCCCGACCCTCTCCTGAAAATTTGCAAGCCTTCTTCACCGCTCCACTTCATTCTCCGACGCCACAACCCCAGCGCACCGCGCAATCAAACACCAAACTGATCAATGAGGGTCCAACCCTTCATACCAGCATGCAACACTCGTCTGCTGTCGGAGTGAAGGCGCCGCCAGCAGTGTGATCGATAGTCCACCACGCTGGCGTGGCCTGAAACGTTGGATCTGGCAATGGGGCTGCGAGCGTGAAAAAGCCGCCACAAGCATTCCGCGAATTTGTCTGATCATTGTGAACGCATTGCGAACAACCGAATCAAACGGTTGTCGATCGATTCACCATCAGAATCAAAGTCGATCGATTCGGTACTGAATCGTTTCCGGCAATATCGCGTTGGTCAACGCTATTGTTTGCTTTAGCCGCCACGAACTGCTCTTGCCGAGTAATGGGCACGGCGTCCAGTTGACGGTGTTTTGCGGATACCGGCGTCGCTCTCCCGACACCAGCGATCATCGATCACGCACGTGTGCCGAGTCTCAAGCCACCTCTGCGAAATAGGCGGAATCGCTGAAACGCCTCATTGGAAGTCCTGCGGAACTGGCGCGCGATTCGCAGCCCTTTCCAACCAGTCGAGTCGGCACCACAACCCCGGTGCAACCAAGTGTTTGTCTCAACATACCGAGAGCGACTCGGCAATCGAATTACTTTTTTGCACCCCCAATACAAGAGGTATGTAACATGAAACCTTCACGATCCTTCCGTCGCATCTCGATCGCGTGCGCGGTCCTTGGACTTGCCTTTAGCCCCGCGTTGGTTCGTGCGGACGAATGGGAAGAGAACACTCGCTACTACGAAGACGATGCGTGGTACGACGTCAGCGAATGGTTCGATGGTAACGACTACAATCCCACCGACGAAGCAATCGGGCGATGGGACGATGAAACGTATGACCGCTCCGACGCCGTCACCAGCACCGATGAAGATAATGACATCGACTGGACGAGCAGTAGTTACGGATACAACAACGGCAACGAAAACGATTGGTATTACGACTACTCCGACTACGGATACAACAGCTACTCGGACAACAACCGAGACAACCAATTCGATTACGTGGCGTCCTACTACGACTATGACAGAGACGGTCTGTACGATGCGTACGCCAGCTATTGGGACACCGATGGCGATGGCACCTATGAGGACATGAACTTCTACTCGTTTTCCGACGTGACCGACGAAAACTCCGATGAAGCTCAAAAGAGCCAAGCGGAGGCGGAAGCCAAACAGAAGACCCAGCAGTCGAAGATGAAGTCGATTACGGGAACGGTTAAGTCGGTTAAAAAGGTCAAAACCCCGGCCACAACTAATGTGGTTGTTCAATTGAGCGATTCGAGTTCCGATCAGCCCATGATCGTTGACCTTGGCCCCGCCAATGAACTCGACAACACGCCACGACTCGGCCAATCGTTGACGGCGACAGGCGTCACCTTCAAGGCCGGCGACAAAACCGTCTTGCTGGCCCAAAAACTGGAACGTGATGGATCGACAACGCAAATCAATCGCAGCGGTCGCAGTTACACCGGCACGATTGAAAAGGCGATGACGAGCAAAGTTCGCGGCCAAGAGCACCAGTTGGCAAAGATCAATACCGATCAAGGCAAGACGTTGCTGGTTGATCTCGGCCCCGCCAAGAACGACGACCTCAACGTATCCGAAGGCACTCAAATCACGGTGAAAGGTCCTGCCGTGAAAATCAAGAATCGCGCGATGCTGATGGCGACGCAGGTCGAAGCCAATGGCAAGACGACCGATATCAAACGCGCTGCGGTGAAACGCCAAGACTTGGCTTCATCGAGCCAAGGCAATGCTCGGAAGTAGGCTCGGTATCCCTTAATCATTACGCAGTAGAACGACGTAGGCTGCCCGGTGACGTACCGGGCAGCCTACGGGCCGTTGCCAACCCAAAATTACGAACCGTACGAAACGAATATTCCGCTGCAGACCTGCAGACCCAAGCGTTCAGCGGCGCAGCAGCCGAACCGCTATTTGTCCGCCCGCAACCACATCCCTGACCGCAGAACATTTTCTTTTTGGCGACGTTTCTGACGACGCTGACTGGACGTTCAACGTCGACTCTCAATCCGAATCTTAACCCCACATGCCAGCGAAACGAAAACGTTCGGAGAACGACCGTCTTCAAGGTTGCGAGAGCGTTCGCGGCGAAGTTGCACTTCTGATCATTGACATGATCAACGATCTGGAGTTTGACGAAGGACAGAACTTGCTCAAGCACGCTTTGCCCGCAGCCGAAAATCTCGCGAAGCTCAAACAGCATTTCCGTGATCATGACCTGCCGATCATTTACGCCAACGACAACTTTGGTAAGTGGAAATCCGACTTTCGCGTCCAAGTTGAGCACTGTCTCCGAGAAGGCGTCTGCGGCCAACCGATCGTCGAGATGCTATTGCCACACGACGAGGACTACTTTGTCCTCAAGCCAAAACATTCGGCATTTTACGCAACAACCTTAGACGTACTGCTGGAGCACCTCCAAGTGAAACGACTGGTCATCACTGGAGTGGCAACTGACATTTGCGTTTTGTTCACCAGCAACGATGCCTACATGCGTGACTTCCGAATCGCCATTCCCGCAGATTGTGTGGCAGCGAACACGCGTCAGCGTTCCGAAGACGCCATCTCGCTGATGAAGCGAGTCCTCAAAGCCGACGTCCGCAACTCCAGCGAACTCATGAAGGACATCAAGTAGCGTCCCCCGGTGCCTCCCATACCCGCAGCCCCAACTATATTTTCTCGTTCTGATACCTATTTGTGTCCATCATCACTTGAAATCAATGTAAGCGGACCATGTCACGTTTGAAGGGACACACCGCTTCACGTAACACTGGGCTGGATCCGATGAAATTCAGCCAATCGACGTGATCATCAGACGCAACTCTTTCCAAAAGTCACCAAGATTTTCAGAATTCAAACGCAGCAAATGAACGACACGAATCACCGGAGAGGGACGAAGCACAACCAGTCGCTGCACTCGAGAACACTAGGCTACTGACGAGGTTCGTACTCTGGTTTTCGGGTGACTGCTCAGTCCCGAGGGGGCTTGCGCGATCAATGATTTTCCGCTTGAGCGATACCGAGCGACGAGCGGAGCAAACCGTGCTACATATCGAACCCAGCCGAGATCGAGAGACTGTGCCGGCAGATCCAAACGGGCGTGCTTGTCATCGGAGGAACCTCCGGCAAGACGTTACTGGCAGATTCTGAATGCTGGTGCTACTTTGAAGGAGTCGCAACACCTGTGGTTTGATAGAAGCAATGAAATACCGGGTAGTCGCCGGCCCAGGTGCAATAAAGTTCGATACGCTCATTCGGCTCGAACTTGGATGTTTGCTGGGCGAAGATCGTAATAGTAGATCCCGTAGCTCTTCAATTCATAATAGGCATCAAGCACGCGCGACCAGTCTGCGTCAGAGTAATCTGCGGACTTGCTCTCGAAGTGCTCTGCAATCAGATCAGGCGAAAACGGGCCAGGGCGATCCAAGTACGCTTTGCCAAAGTCTAGTAATCTGGGCGGTGTAACGATGCCCATTTCAATGATGAGACGTTCATCGTCATGGTCGATCAATTCGGGTACAGCAAATCCCGCAACCTCGGTAACTTCAACGTCACGTAGTCGCAAATAGCACCCCAATTCCCGCTCGTAGTTTTTGCTGCGGTAGAAGATTTTGACAGCTGTGCGGGATGCTGTGCGGTAAACAGCCCCATCCTCGCCAATTCCTAGGGGGGCGTTAGGATTGGGGATGCCATCTTCACGTTCGTTTAGGTAGGCTGTCAGTAAAGAAGTTAGCAAATTATCGGCCTGCATCATGCTTCCCACCAAATTTTCATCGAATGTTGCCATCAGCCTAATTGTCGCTGGTAAGCGTCTCAATGTTGCTCAGGTTACCGCAGGGGAGATCCACTTGCGTGACTCAGCGGTGGACGCCCCCGCCGGGGAAGCGACTCTGATCCTAGAAATTGACGGCGAACTAACCAAAGAGACCGTAATCCTTCCCTACGGATTCAGTCGTGGCCAACGCAAGGTCGCGTTCTTCTAGTAAATCCAATCGAATGGGTCTGCCTATTGAACGGAGGGAGTGGACGCAAGGACTGGGGCTCGATTGGCTGGCGATCGAGAGTAAGGGCGAGATCAACTTAGCTGTCGGTGTTATATCTTACTGGTGATGACGAGGCCGAAAGGTACCACTTCCAAACACGCGAGGATGGCAAATGCCACTATTTCGGGAACCACCGAAGCGAGGGTCTGCGCAGGCAGGGAGCGACGAGATGCCCGGTTCGATAGGCACCACTTAACCCTGCTTCGTTAACCGGGATGCAGGCCGTTGTCATGCGTGGTTTGCCCGGCCCGTGGAAGGAAACAGGCCACCAAATCGCCCGTTATCACAACATAGCCGAAAAACACAGGCAGAAAACTGTGGAAAGACGAGCCGCAAACAGAGAATCGAAAGTCCCACGGACACTGCTGCAGGAGAGCGTCAAGCGAATTGGCACTAACGCAACCGTTAAGTCTCGCCTCAATTCACAGACGGCGGAAAGCCTGGACGACGTTCTAACGGATATGCGAATCACCCGCAGCAATGCTCCTAAGATACGAGGCAGATTGCCAACAGGCTATTGCGTGCGTTACTGAAGCTCGCCTGGGTTGAGGTGTCGGGAAAGCCCCTGTCAGTCCCGGAACCAAATCGGATCGCGGTTAAACTGTTCCAGAAACATGCCTCCAACAAGATCATGATACGCCGGTGCACGGCCGCTTTGAAGCCGAGTAATCCGACCGTGATCCTGTACGCCTGCCGCAGTTTGTTGGTGATGATTACGCACTAATAACTACGGACGAATTGCGAGGTTGTTCCGATCGTCCAGCGTCACGAAGACGACGAGTTATACGGCCGGATCCGCTGCGTGCTTGCCAGCGCTGCTCTGTTGACTCTACCACCACGTCAACCAGGCCCCTTGCCGGCGGCGAGGCGGCTTCTTCTTCGTAGGGGCAACAATGGACGATCTGCACAAACCCTTTGAGGCGAACGCTATGCTACGTAATTAGTTCTGCCTGAGCACCGCAGAGCACGTACCCTCGCGACATCAATCTAACGAAACGGATCGAGGCGTGCGCCGCCCGCGCGAAGGTTGTTTTGTGGCCGGACTTCTGGCAGAGCTTGAAGAGGACAAGGCAGTCGGAACTCGAACGCCAGGGATTCCAAATCAAAGCAACCTGCAACTGGCTGGGGAATTCACCACGGGTTGCCGAGAAGCACTACCCAATGGCAATGCAGCAAGAATTCGATCGGGCGGTCAACGGCCCGTCAGTGATCCCGAGCGCAGCTCAAACATCGATGGACACGGGCAGACACGCTGAGACAAAAAGAGCCCCGTTGCGGAAAACACGGGAAAAGACGGCATCTGTCTCGTGGTGTCTGAAGATGCCCTATCGCAAAACTACCCCGCTAGGGTTTCCCCGACCGCGGAAAACACGGAGAGTTTTGATGGTCCACTTGAAAGCACCACGAAATCCACCACCCCGGCTGCAATGTTTGGCGATTGCATCCACAATCACCTGGACGATGCCGAGTTAGCAGAACTATTAGAACACCTGCAAGCCAGATTGGCATAGCGTTGAGCCTTGCCCGGTGAGGGAGTCCCTACAGCAAACTTGCGGTTGATCCCTTTAACGACCACCCCGATTATCAGCGTGTCTTGCCCGTTTCACTGGGAGCTAAGAAAAAAAGCCACAAACCTGGTAAGGTGCGTGGCAGAATGGCCGGAAGGCCGGTGAGCTCACTGACCAGCCAGCTGGCGTTTCAGCTTCTCGATCAGCTCACTCGCCTGCGGCAATGTCAGGTGCTGTGGCAACGCCGCAGAGTCCGACGCTGCAGCAGGCGAGCAGCTTGATCGAGAAGCTGAAGAGCCTGATCCAACCCAGCTAACGCAGGTGATGATTGGGTGAAATGTCGCAACCTCGATGCCAACGCGTTGCTGTTGCAGGTTTTTTGCCTACCAGCCAACCAGCGTGTCGCATGCCCAGGAGCGTCGCAAGCGAAAGCGATGTAGCGTGCGGTCCGCTTGCCTGCGTGATCGCGTAGCAAACGACTAACCTCCAGCATGACCACCACTGCCGAGTAACGCCGGCCGTGCATCGCCCGAGAACGGAAGCATCGGCAACACATCACCACAGCTTGCGTGCTCCAATTGGGATACGTGTTCCCATGAAGAGACTATGGAAATCGCCGTTGGATCGTCAACAATTTCAAACTTGTTGCTCACATATCAGTTGCTGAGCCGCGATGATTGAGCGTACGAATACGGCACAAGTCACGGTTGAAAGTGTGCTTATGCACACTATGTTCAGCAGGGCACAGTTCGATGAAATTTCGACAATCAGTAGAACATCATCTTTCAAGATTTCTCGCTAGCGGACAGCGACATCAAATACTTGATCAAGATCCTGTTCTACTGCCTATCTCGTACATTGCTTTGTACACGATGACCGAGCGTGTGACATATTGCCATACGCCAGAGGAATGGGATGTGCTTAAAAAAGCACCGCTTCTATCAGGGCGCAAATGGGTTGCCGTGCTGGAGCGAAAGCGAGTTGATTTTCAGATGAGCACTTTTGTTTGTTTGAGTTTCCTTTGCTCGTGATGAAAAGAACGAAGAAGGATCGCCGGATTTCAAACAGTGTGAAATGGGTGAAGCAAAAGGATCGCATTGCACAAAACACATCGCTGAGCACGGAACCAATACGGATGACCTGTGAACCACGAGATATCTTAACGGCTCTGCGCTCAGTGTCAGTCGCCCCACTCTCAATGAAGTTCTTTAACGATCCTGAGTACAGGAAGCTGAAGCCACGACGCCCCGGCAAGAGGTGCCGAGCGAAAGGAATCACCCAGGCAGAAGAGGTGTTTCGATGACCTAATCAAAACAGGAACAACAAAAAGCGCCCGGCGGGGTCCACGACGGCAATCACAGTCCCCGCCGGACAAGACATCTCCCCAGACGGCGCAGGGTGCGCGCGGATGGGAACATGGACGTTCGCATTATAGGCCCAAAGCCGCAGGGAAGACAAACGAGAGTCACCGAAAGGATTGCAATCAGGTACTGACAACTGATTCTCCGACGGCCACCCAAACGCATCCCGTCCCCCCCAAGCGTCAATGGAAACCGAAATGTCCGCCAACAGCTTTGCACCAAAGAAACGCAAACGAAATCAAAAACAATCCAATGCTCTTGCGGCTCGGAGGCTGCTTCGAAACAGGTTGTTGCGGTTGGAACCGTTGGAAAATCGCTACCTGTTGGCCGTCGACCTAACACTGGTCGCCGATATTAACCCCGGTTCGGCGGATAGCAGCCCGGACGAACTGACTATCATCGGCGACAGTTTGTACTTCACCGCCAATGACGCGACGGACCACGGTATTTGGCGGCATACTCCCGCGACCGGAACCACCAGCAAGCTGCTTGATCCTGTGTCCGGGCTGCCACTGGCGGGCTCGGACCTTTTGGATTTCCAGGGCCAACTTGTCTTCGGTCGTTCAGGTGAGCTGGTTGGGTATGACCCCGAAAATAACACTCTGACGCAGCTATCGCCCATCTACACCAGCGGTGCAACTGCGGTTGACGACATTCTCTTTTTCGCTGCCGATGATGGCAATGTTGGCGACGAGTTGTGGCGTTATGATGCTGGAGTGGGGGTCTCGCTAGTTGTGGATCTTGATAACTCATCCGACTCAACCAGCCCGTGGAACTTGGTCGCTGGTGAAAACACTCTTTACTTCTGGGCGGGGTACAACGCCACGGAGGCCACGTTCGGAATTAATAATCTCTATAGCGTTGATGTTGCCACCAACTCCGTCTCCCACGAAGTGTCGACCGACTACCTGTGGGACTCGATGCCACCATTTAATCTAGAAGAGGATACCCGCAGCGTTGGTGGCGAAGTCTACTTCCCATTCAACGACGACAATGGCAACACCGTTTCTGACGATTATGAACTTGCCATCGCAGACGGCTCTGCAGGCTACGGAAGCAGTGGCGTCACGATCGTCGCACGGGTTAATCCCTTCGACGAAGAGATCCTTGCTACCGGCGACAACGAACCCGACGCGTGGGGAGATTCATCGTCTGATCTCACAGACTTTGTTGTTCTCAACGGCAAGCTCTACTTCACCGCAACACGGTCGATCCCAATGTTCGAAGGCACGGACTTGGAGGGGAACATCTTCCCAGTCGATATGTGGGGGACTCCTCTCGATGGCGAGTTCCACGATGTGATGGACTTTTGGCTCACCGGTAGCTACTCATACCGTGGGATTGTCGAGTTCAACCCAGCAACTAGTTCGTCGAATTTTGTGGTTGGCGAAGTTCCGACCGAACTCGACTCGCCAGAGTTTGATATTTCGTGGGGCAGCGGAGGGCTTGCAGCAACGGTTGACAAGTTGTTGTTCCTCGATGGTGGTGGCTACGGCAATGGCGGCTTGTGGTCCTACGATCCATCAACGCAAGCCACCGAGCAGCTACTCGATATCGCCAGTGGTGTCCACGATCAATTTGAACTAAGCGAACGGTTCCTCGCTAACTACGGAACGACAACCTATCTGACGGTGAACCTACCAGCCACTGGCAGTGAACTCTACATCCTGCAAGAGACATCTCCCCCCATGGCCAACGCCGGAGGATCCTATAGCGGCACCGAGGGAAGCGGCATCCCAATCGACGGTACGGGTTCGCACGATTCCGAAACACCCAACTCGGGTCTCCTTTTCGAGTGGGATCTCGATTTTGATGGATCATTCAATGTTGATGCGACAGGCGAACAACCAACCGTGCAGTTCGACAATGAGTTCGCTGCCCGTGCAATCGCACTTCGCGTCACCGACCCTGGTGGATTGAGCGACCTAGCGACGACGACGATGACCGTTACGAACGCCGCGCCCGTCATCCATAGTGTGCCCGACGTGACGGGTCAGATCAGCGAAACCCTGAGTTTTGCCGTCGACGCGTCCGATCCAGGGAGCGGTGATACGCTCACTTACACTTGGGACTTTGGGGACGGTCAGACGGCGTCCGGCGTCGATCTGACAAGTCCTACCCATAGTTTCACAGCATCCGGCACTTATTCGGCCACGGTCACCGTGGAAGACGACGCGGGGGCATCGACCCAGCAGGCCTTTTTGGTCGTGATCGGCGCGCCCGTGGAGTTCACGGCCGCAAGTCAGACCGTCGACGAATGGGCGGGCGTGGTCACCGTGTCCCTTGCGACCGCCACGCCTGCTGCTAACGTGATTACCGTGCCCTATACCATCGGCGGCACGGCGGACAGTTCGGATCATACGCTTGCTCCGGGAACGTTCGTCATTCCCGTGGGTCAGACCACGGCCAACGTCACCTTTAGCATCCTGAATGACGTGCTCGACGAGGCAGATGTCGAGACCGTTATCCTGACCCTCGGTACCCCGGTGGGTGCCAGTCTTGGCACGACGGTAACGCACCAAGTCGACATTTTGGATAATGATGCTAAGCCGACCGTGTTTCTTACCGCTCCCTTCGTAACGCTGGAAGAGGATTTTGGTGCGAGTACCACCGTCACCGCCAAATTGACCAAGGTGTCGGGCCGGGACGTGGTGGTTCCGCTCAACTTGTCAGGCACCGCGACCAACGTCGACGACTTCACGATCGACACGACCGCCATCACGATTCCGGCAGGCAGTCAAAGTGCGAGCGCCAGAATCGACCTGATCAACGATACGTTGCCCGAAACAGCTGAGACAATCCAAATAACACTCGACGCTTCAGCGGAGGCCGATCTGGCTACTTTGCCCACGCTGCGCACGACAAAGCTGGTAACTATCCCTCAAAACGATCAGCCGCTGGTTTACTTTGACCGAGCCAACTTCATTCGCCACGAAGGGGATGGCGGCGCGATTAGTCTGGGCCCTCGTGTGCTTGTCTCGAAGCCTTCCGACACGGAGATCACGGTCCCATTCACAGTTGCCAACGCGGGCGATGACATCGTTGTGGGGCCAAGTATCGGTTATGTCACGATCCCTGCGGGCAGCACGACCGGGCTGTTTGACTTCGATCTCATCGACGATACGAGCGCCGAATCGAAGACCTCGATCACCCTGACGCTTGGTCAACCCACCAACGCTATCCTGGGCAGCCTTACGGAAACCCGGATCGACATCTACGACGACGATATTCCGGCCGCTTCGATTGCCACGACTGCTCCCAGCGAAATGTTCGAGTCGTTCGGGGAAATCCCCTTTACTGTCGAACTAGACAGGGCGGCCACCCAAGACGTTACCTTTGGCATCGACCTAGCGACCGCTGCCGGATATGTCACCCTTGGCGACGACTACGAAGTGAACGCCACGTCCCTCACCATTCCCGAAGGACAAACATCGGTTTCGGGAACGATTGCATTGCTCGACGACGACCTGCACGAATTGAGCGAACAGTTGCGCGTGGTGCTGATTGTCCCATCTGGCGATCAAGTCGGGGATATCCCCTACGTACGACCCGGCGACCAGGACAAGCTGGAGTTCGCCATTCGCGACAACGATCCTCTGATCAAATTGTCGGCGCAAGAAACAAACTTGAACGAAGACAGCGGCGTTGTGAGCTACACCGCGTCGCTAATCGGCGATGCGGAAGAACCTGTCGTGGTGTCGCTGGATTTGGGTGGGACCGCAACCGTCAACGCCGACTACATGCCGCCTGCCGAAATGACGTTTTCAATTGATGCGGACACGGCTCACACCGGCTCGATCGAAGTTCGTCAGGACATACTTGACGAGCCTTTAGAACGCATTTCGCTTGATTTTTCCAGTGATGACGCATCGTTTGTTCGTGTAGGTGCTGCGGAGCTGAATTCGATCTCCTTGACGATTCAGGATGACGACGATCCTCCGCCAATGGTGTTCTTGTCGTTTCAAGACGCCAGCGTAAAAGAGAACGATGGCCCCTTCAATCTGGTGCTTCAATTGTCGTCCCCTGCTCCTGAGAGGATCACTTACGAACTGGGACTCGCTCTGAGCGAAGACGCCCCACTCACCCCCGGCGGATCAGGTGGCTTTACGGTGTCAGGTGACCAGTATGATCATACGACAGGTCAAGGCTTCCTGATGGAAGGTGAACAGCAGTTGGTGCTGACGATCACTCCGCCAGGCGACGCTACCAACGAAGGCAGTCGTCACCTATTCGCCGGAGTAACGTTTGCTACGGGAACAATCCTCGGCGAATTAGAAGTTCATGACGACCCGGATAGCATCTGGGTGTATGACGACGACCCACTGATTGGCTTGAGAGCCCCATTTGGCACGACGGTTCGAGAAGGGGAAGGCAATCTGCAGTTTGGTGTCACAGTCAATGGCAGTCAGACCGAACCAATTGACGTCTCCTACGTGGTCACAGGAACCGCGACCCAAAACGAAGACTTTACTGGACCAATCTCCGGTACTCTGAGCGTTACGCCTGGAACGACGGAGTTGGTGACACTGAACGTGATCGACGACTTCATCCCCGAAGCAATCGAGACGCTGAACGTCCAGTTTGCGAGCGACTACACCTTTCATTCCACCGCATCTGGCAATCCGATCGACCACGTTTCGATGCGAATCGCTGACGATGGCGACGTGGCTCCCGAGGTAAATATCAAGCTGCTTGGCGATCGATCATTGTCGGAAGGCGGCAGCACGACGGCCCGCATTTCTCTGTCACGTCCGTCGACTGAGCCCATCACGGTGCGATTGGCCGCCGGTGGCGGGTTCAACCTGACGGGCTCGGGAGGCTCTGGATTTCAACTCACATCCGATGGCCAAAGTGCCCAAGACAACGTCTTCGTCATTCAGCCAGGAACAATCGCCATTGACGTGAACATCGCCGTGCCGACCGACGTTGACGGTGACCAGACTTTTACGGTCGGCATTGCCCAGGCAACGACTCCGTCGCAAGCAAACGAGACAAATCCCGCTGGCGCCCTCGCCATTCCGTTGCCCGTCGAGCAGGTGACGGTCCGCGACAAAGAGAGACCGACTGCGTCACATCAGAATACCAAACCACCAATACCGGCCAGTTCTCACTCCGCGGAAAAGGTGCCACAACCTTTCACACTGGCACTCGAGAATTTAATAAGTTCGGCGAATGCAGAGATTTCTATCCTTGCACCAAACTTACAGAGTTCTACGTTCGTTCAGTCAGGATCGGCTGATATTCTCTCTCCTGCGGGGACCTTTAACTTTCCACTGAACGGCGCCAACGGTTATGTCAGTGACGCCACCGTGTTCTTTGATGCGAACTTCAACGGTGTCGCCGACTATCTGAATGCCAACGACAATGGAGTTCAGGATGCAGGTGAGCCCTCCGAACTGATCGCCACGACCGATCTGGAAGGTAACTTTTTAGCGCACATCGGTCTCGCGTTTGATCTCAACGACGATAACGCCATCGACGAGACCGAGGGTCAATGGATCCTCTCGGGCGGAACGGACATCGCGAAAGAATTGCCGTTGCTGACTCCCCTGTCGGCGCCTGGTGGAATGTATGTAATTAATGGCCTGTCGACGGTCATTAACCACATGATCGCCGACGGCGGACTCTCGCTCGCGGCAGCCAAGACTCGTCTTGCCGAGGCATTCCAGTTGTCCGCCAACGACTTGGGAATGCTCGACAACGTGCGCGCCGCCAGCTTGAACGACCACGAAGGAATTCAGGCGGTTGTGGTGAACGCCCAAATCATGGATACCGTGGCGCTCATTAGCCGAATGTACGCCGCACTGCCAGACTCGCCTGACGTGGAGTATTTTTCAGGCATGGCGTTTGGCGAAATCGCGGCGCTGCTGGCCCAGGATGGCGCGACGATTGATTTTGCAGCTCCGTTTGTTCAGCGGGGAATCATCGCTGGCGTTGCCGATGCTACCGGCTATAGCCTAGCAGTCGGCGATGTTGACGCAGCGGCCGAGGTAATCGCTGCCGGCAACACGACCATCCAGCAACTGCTCGACTCACCTCCGACAGACCTGCTCGACCAAGTGATTCGCTCACAACGAGTTGCTCACACCGATGTCGCATCGGCCCTGGAAGACTTGGCGACTGGCACCACCACCGCAGCAGTTATTGAGTCGGCCTACACCGGCTTGCCTTTGCAGACGCTGATTGATTCGACGACCGCTGGCATCGCTATTCCGCCCGCGCTACTGGTCCACCACACGTACGTCGAGGAAGGTGACTCGGGCGTGAGCAACCTAGCGTTTGAGGTAGAGATTGTTGGTGTACCGACGCAGTCGGTGCAGGTCGACTATCGCACGTTCGACGGAACTGCCACCACGGCCGACGGTGACTACGCGGCCGTGTCCGGCAGCCTGACGTGGGGTGTTGGCGACACTACGTCGCGCACGATCACCGTCGCGGTGCAAGGTGACATGACGCCGGAGTTCATGGAGTACATCGGTCTGAAGCTTGAAAACGCCAGCAACGCCGTGATTCGTTCTGATATCGGGTACGGCTACATTCCGCTGGACGACTTCGATCAACAGTTCGCAACGACGGACGGAGTAGCATTCGCAATCGACCTTACTACGCCGCTCGACTTGCCGATTGGTTTTGAAGTGGAAGTGACGGCGCTGCCGGAGCACGGTTCACTGGATGTCCCTTCAGCAGGGACTTGGCTTTACACTCCGGATGCCGAGTTTATTGGCGAAGACGAAATCGCTTACGCCGTGAAAGACTCCAATGGAGAGTACTACGCTGTTGGTGTGGCAAGTCTCGAGATCACCCCCAGCAATAACCAGCCGCTCGCAGAAGACGATGTGTCCGGCGAAGTTAATCTCGGCGAAGACGATGGCGCAACCGACATCACCGACGTGATTCTCGCAAATGACTCCGATCTGGATGGTGACACCATCTCCATCACGGCAATCGACGCTTCGTCGATCACAAAGGGCGCTCTCGATTTGACCGGCGGCGTTGTAACGTACGACCCCAACGGAGATTTTGAGTACTTGACTACCGGTGAAACGGCCACTCAAACCTTCATCTACACCATCGAAGACCCGTCCGGCGAATCTGACACCGCGGTGGCTACCATCACGATCACCGGCATGGACGAAGAGACATCTGTTGGCCTTGATGCTCAGAACAATCTACTGATTATTGACATCGGCGGCGGCACGAGCGATGACACACTCACGGTGTCGATCAATGGCGTTAAGGTTCGCGTGCATGATCCCAACCAAACGATTCAAGCCGAGAGCGGTGCAACTCAAATCGATCCAAATACAGTCGATGTAACACTTTCGAGTATCACGGGGGCGTCCGGTATTATCGTCGACACGGTGGGCGGAGATGACAGTCTAACGGTGCTGTTCGATGCGGTCACAGATCTCCCGCCGATAGACTATCGCGGTGGAACAAATACCTCCACGACCCCAGGTGACCAACTAATACTTCAGGGAGTCGGCTCGGCAATGACGTACACGTTTGCGGACGCAAGCAGTGGCACCATCGATGTCGATAGCCAAATGGTTACGTACAGTGAAATAGAACCGATCACTTCGACCATCAATGCCACGAACGTGACACTTAATTATAGCACGGCTTCAGAAACGTTGACGGTTACCGATGCGGGTAGCGGCAGCACGACCGTCACGTCGGATGTCGCCGCGGAAACCGTGACCTTTGTCAATCCGACCGGCACGCTGATAATGAACGCAGGCGATACGGGTGATGACATCGTTAACATTGACAGCCTGTCAGCAGATTTTTCGGCCAACTTAGCCATCAATGGTGACACTGGCTATGACATAGTTAGCGTTGATGGCAATCTGGGTTTCATGTCCGACAAGTTCTTTCAAGTTGTTGCAGACCATATCAATGCTAGCGGCGAAGTTGTCACGCTCGGAGGCGCCATATTCTGGGCAGCAGCTCAGAACATCGTCCTCGAATCGAGTTCTAGGCTGAGCACTGTTGATGGTGGAATCTACCTGACTGCCAATGCGAGTGACTCCGCAACACAGAGTTCCACCGGAATCGAAGCGACTGGCGCGATTATCGAAACGACAGGCTCCGGGATCATTTCGCTCTACGGCTCGGGCGGTGATGACTTTAGTGGCACGCCGGCGAACGGCGTGCACCTGCTCGATGGAACAACCATTCGCTCAACAGCAGTCGGAGAAATGGCTGGGACGATTACAATTATAGGATATGGCGGGGGGGCATCCGGAGGTAATAGTGGGGTCGTAGTTGAAGGGGGCACGACAAACATAACCAGTGGTGATGGCAACATTGCAATTCATGGATATGGCGGCGATACGTCAGGATCGGTCGGTGGGCATGGAGTGCATGTCAGCGGGATTGCAGGAATCGAATCGACAGGGTCAGGTGCTGACGCGGCGACGATCACAATCAACGGCCTTGGAGGCGAATGGGGCCAGGGCATCATTGTGGATGGCGCAACGACCAAGGTGAACAGCGTTGACGGTAACATTGAACTCGCAGGCACTGCAGGTACAGACTACGGTGGTGGCATCACATTATTCGGAATCGATGGAATACATTCGACTGGAATGGGCCTTGATGCCGCGAAAATTACCATCGAGGGCTACGGCGGTCCAATTGCCGAAGCAAATTACGGTGTCCAACTGTTTGGCAGCACTACGGATGTCACAAGCGTAGATGGCGACATCACGATCATTGGATATGGAGTTGGTGGCGGTTTTGGAGTTGACGTTTTAGATATCGAAACTATTTCATCGACGGGAACTGGCGATAATGCGGCTGCGATTAGGATCAATGGCTTTGGCGGAACTGGCTCAGCTTTAAATGTTGGCGTGCGTGTCGCCGGTATGACAACGGATATCACGAGCGTTGACGGCGACATCACAGTCAACGGAACGGGTGGAAATGGCAGTGGCTCCGAGAACCAGGGAGTCCTACTGAACCTTATCGACGCGATCGCGTCTACGGGCGATGGCACTAATGCAGCGAAGATCACCATCAATGGAATAGGAGGAAGCGGAACAAGCAACAATGATGGCGTGTATATTCGTGGTCAAACCACCAAAGTGACGAGCGTTGAAGGCGACATCGCAATCTCTGGGACAGGAGGCACCGCAACTGAAGACTACAACTTTGGTGTATACGCATCCCACTTTGACGCCATATCGTCGACCGGGAAGGGAGCTGAGACAGCGAAGATTAGTATCACGGGAACCGGAGGTGAAGGGACTTTTGCCAATGGTGGAGTTCACCTGCAGGGAGGCGATAGTCGCGTTGTAAGCGTCGATGGGGCAATCTCGATCACTGGTATTGCTGGAGTGGGGGAGAGCGGAGCAAACATTGGTGTCTTTGCGAGTCTTGACACGATCTCTTCTTCCGGAACCGGAGATTATGCGGCGAAGATCACAATCGACGGCACAGGTGGCGTTGATGCGGACGGTAACACGGGCGTCTGGTTACAAGGCAGCGTCATGGATGTTACGAGTGTTGAGGGTGCAATCTCGATCATTGGAACGTCAGAGGGATCGGGTACCGCGAATCGTGGTATCGAACTAACCGATAGCAGCATTAACTCCACGGGGACGGGGGCAACTGCTGCCACCATCACCATGGATGGGACAGGTGGAGTTGGCGCGGATCAAAACGATGGAATTCTTCTCCTAGGTTCCGACACCCAAATCAACAGCATCGATGGCGAGGTCTCTATCACCGGAACAAGCTCTGGAAGCGGAAGTGGCGTCATCGCAAGTGGAGTCAAAACAATATCAGCTACGGGTTCTGGGACGATCAAAATTGAGGGTACAGGTGGGGCGGGCACAAGTCATGATTTCGGTGTCTATCTTGGTGGCAGCACTACAGACGTCAGCAGTATGGCAGGGGACATCGCCATTACTGGAATTGCGGGTGGGGATTCTGCTGCCGGTATTCTATTGGCGGGTGATGCAACGATTTATACGACGGACGGAAGTGGTACGGCGACCGGATCGCTCTCGCTCAACGGCAGCGGCACCGGAGGACAACCGGGGATCGACATTCAGTCGGCAATCAACAGCGATCTTGGGACGGTTACTTTGCTGTCGGATGATCATGTTCGTTTTGGGGCGGTCGGCCTTATCACTTCAATCTCGGGAACAGTGTCAGTTACCGGGGACAATGCTACTGGTGACAATGGCGGTTCTATCAACATGGATGCTGGATCACAGATCGACGCTGGAACCGGCAACGTCGAATTGTTAGCCGATGGCGACATTCAGTTGGAATCCGTCATAACTTCAGGTGCGGTTTACGTCGACACGTCAAATGGTTCAATTTTTGATACCAACGATGCATCAATTTCCGCTATTGTTGCTAGCTCAGCATTGATGAATGCCGGTTCGAATATCGGTGAACCGCTCGGCGTTGGAAATGGATTCTTGGACATTGACGTTGACAACCTTGAAGGGACTGCCGGTGGGGATGCCTGGATTGCGGATGCCGATACCATGGCGATCGGCGGAGCTAGCCTCGCCTTGGGAGGGTTCTCGGCGGGCGGTAACATTTGGCTTGGTGGCGTTGACGTTATCGATGAGACAATCGACAGTGACAATGCAAACGGTGACAATACGATTTGGCTAAGACCGAACGGTTCCCTGCTGTTGCGTGCTCCGGTTTTGTCCGGTGGTGGCGACGTAGAGGCCTCGGGGCTTATTACCTTTGATGGCGGCGTCATCGACGGTGAGTTACCCGGCGCGGATGTCGTTTTCCAGGTAACTCCAGCAATTGTAGACCTTGACCCAGGGCTCGACGTTATCGCTGACTCGTTGCTGATGCAAACGAGTGGATCCGTTGGCACAGCGACCAATCCGATCGATGTGCATGTTGATATAATTGACGCCGGTGCGGTGCTTGGCGGCAGCATTTACGTCAACGATTCAGATTCACTGACAATAGGAGCAATTGATAATAACTCCGGCTTTTTCGCAGATGGCAACATTGAGATCTCAGCCGCGGATTCGTTAACGGTCAATGACTCGGTCCGGACACTTTCCGGTGGCGACATTGAGCTGACAGCCGCAAGCGGATTGAGGCTCAACGCCGCGGTCTCCACGGACGGTGGAGATGTACGGCTGGACGCCGATCGCGATGGCGAGGGTGTTGGCAGCCTGGATATTTCGGCCGCCGTCATGGGTAGTTGGGTGCAACGGGGTTTGGATATCAACGGCGAGGCGGTTGGTGATTTCTCCGGCTCATCGGTGGCGCTCAGCGCGGACGGCAACACGTTGGCCATTGGAGCCAACGACAATAATGGAAATGGGAATGATGCCGGACAAGTTCGCGTCTACGACTGGAGCGGGGCTGTTTGGGTACAGCGCGGTACGGACATTGATGGCGAAGCGGCTGGCGATCAGTCCGGCGTGTCGGTTGCGCTGAGCGTCGATGGTAACACGCTGGTTGTGGGGGCGATGTTCAACGACGGCAATGGCGCTGACGCTGGCCATGCCCGCGTCTACGATTGGAACGGCTCCGACTGGCTGCAGCGGGGCGCAGACATCGACGGCGAAGCGGCAGGAGATTGGTCTGGCTGGTCGGTGGCGCTAAGCGGCGGCAACACGCTGGTCGTAGGAGCCCCCTACAACAGCGACAACGGCGGTTTGGCGGGCCAGGCCCGCGTCTACGACTGGAGTGGCTCTGCTTGGGTCCAGCGGGGCGCGGATATCGACGGAGATGGATTCACAATTTTCGGCCGGTCAGTGTCGCTAAGTGAAGACGGCAACACGCTGGTCGTGGGAGGCCCTTATAAAAACGGTTCTGCTGGCCACGTCCGCGTCTACGACTGGATCGGCTCCTCCTGGGTACAGCGAGGCGTCGACATCAGCGGCGAAGCATCAGGCGATAATTCCGGCAGTTCAGTGTCGCTGAGTGGGGACGGCAATACGCTGGTTGTGGGAGCCTTCGGCAACGATGGCAACGGTAGTAATGCTGGCCATGCGCGTGTCTACGATTGGAATGGCTCCGCGTGGGTGCAGCGAGGCATTGACATCGAAGGCGAAGCGGCTGGCGATAGTGCGGGCTATTCCGTGTCGCTGAGCGACGACGGCAATACGCTGGTTGCGGGAGCTTACTTGCACGACGGTCCCTCCGGCAGCACGTTTGACAATCGCGGCCAAGCCCGCGTCTATGACTGGAACGGTTCCACTTGGGGCCAGCGGGGCGAAAAAATCGACGGCAATACGTTCGATCAGTTGGGCTATTCGGTTTCGCTGAACGGGAACGGAAACACCCTAGCCCTGGGAGCCCCACGCGATGGCAATGGCATCAATATCGGTAAGGCTCGCGTTTACGACTGGAATGCTTCCAGTAGCGTTGGCGGATCGGTTTCCACCTCCGGCGGCAACGTCTTGATCACGGCGGCGGATGTGAATCTCGAAGGTTCGGTCCACGTGTCCGCTGGCTCGGTCAGCTTCCTCCCCTCCACTGCGGGTCGCACTATCAATCTGGGCGCTACGGGCTCAGGGCAGTTTGTCCTGACCGATACCGAACTCGATCTGGTCACCACAACTAGCAATATCGTCGTCGGCTCGGCCGCCAGCGGAAACGTGATCTTCACGGGCCCGATCGATTTGGCAAATGCGGACGCGTTGGAAATCACCACTGGCGGTGACATCACGCAAAGCTTCGCTGGCACCTCGCTCGCCGACGATACGCTGATTCTCAATGGCGACCTAGCTCCCGCATTGACAGACACCGGTACGGTCAATGTTCACGGGTCGGTCATGTTCGACGCGGTCGCGAGTTTTGAGGTGAATCTCGATAGTTTGGGCAGTTACGATCAACTCGTAATCGGTGGCGACAGTAGAACCATCACCTTGAGCGATTCGGAACTTGTGATCACGCTCGATACCGCACCGGCAATCGGTAGCCAGGATGTGTTCACGATTGTCGAAAGCACCGGAATTGGTTCGACGATCAGCGGTGCATTCACGTACGGTGCTTTGACGCTTAACGACGGCGACACGTTCACTGTCGACAGTTCGATCTTTCGGATTAACTACACCGACGGTGACGTAATTCTGACCGAGGCTGGGAACGCACCGCCGACAGCAAACGCGGGCGGCCCTTATCTCGCTGGGGAAGGGACCTCGATCACATTCGATGCAACCGCCTCGTCGGATAATGAGGATCCGAATTTCCTGATGACGTTTGAGTGGGACCTCGACTATGACGGGGTAACGTTCGAAGTCGACACAAGTGGTGAGCAACCGAGCATCGCATTTGCGGATGATTTTTCGACGCGCACGATCGCTCTGAGAGCGACCGATAGTATTGGTGAATCGGATCTTGCAACGTCGACGCTGACGGTGGCGAACGTTGATCCCACACCATCCATCGATAGCATTAGCGCCACGCGAGTCGAAGGCACCCAGGTCGACGTTACGGCCAGTGCCACCGACCCCGCCGGTGTGAATGACACGCTGACGTATAGCTACGAAGTCTTCAAAGACGGTTCAACGATCGCATCTGCTTTGGAAAGTGGCGTGGACCTGACTTCGTTCGACTTCACCCCAGATGATAACGGCAGTTATGAGATCGTGCTGACGGTCAGTGACGAAGATGGCGGTACCCAAAGCGATGCGGCAGTCATCACGGTTGACAACATTGCTCCGACCGTGGGAGTGTCATTGTCTGACACCTCCATCGATGAAAACGGAACGACGACACTGAGCGGAGTCATTTCCGATCCGGCTCAATCATCCACCGTCGTAATTGACTTTGAAGACCTGTCGCATGCTGGATCTGGAGTTGGCTCCACATTTGATAGCTATGCGACAAATGGATTCGCCTTTCAAGGTTTCTCAGGTGCGCTTGGACAAGGTGGCGACGCTGAGGCTCTAGGTTCCATGGGGAGTTCGACATCAACCGCTTATCCAGGCTCTGCTGGACTCATCAATCGTTTTTGGTTAGGCACAACGCTACTGACGAATGATAATGCTGAGCTATTTGATTTGGTCTCTCTAGACCTCTCAGAATACAACCCTGATGAGGCTAACAGATTCAGGACGGTTACATTCGTTGGCACCAAATTGGATGGTTCAACGGTTACACAGTCGGCAACGACTGACGGAACGTACGGATTCGAGACGATCTCCTTCACGAACTTCGAGAATCTGGTTTCTGTACATTGGCGAAGTCCAAGCCTGCACACCGATAACGTGGTGCTGCAATCAGGATCGCCCGAAACGTTCTCATTGCAGCTGGATTGGGGTGACCCTTCGAGCCCCGATGACTCCCAAGCATTTGATTTGGGGAATACTTTACTTGCCGAGATTGCTGACGGTATCAACTGGGATCCAAGTACCCGTCAATTCTCGTTGAGTCATCAGTACCTGGACGATAACCCAACGGATACCTATCAGATCAGTGTGGTAGTGACCGACGACGATACGGGTATTGGCAATGATAGCGAAACAGTGACGGTCCGCAACGTCGCTCCGACACCATCGATCGATAGCATCAGCGCCACGCGTGTCGAAGGCACTCAAATCGATGTCACGGCCAGTGCCACCGACCCGGCCGGTGCGAACGACACGCTGACGTACAGCTATGAAGTGTTCAAGAATGGTTCGGCCACCGCGTTCGATTCGGACAGCGGCGTGGACCTGACTTCGTTCGACTTCACCCCAGATGACAACGGCAGTTATGAGATCGTGTTCACGGTTTCAGACGAAGACGGCGGTACCCAAAGCGATGCGGCCGTCATCACGGTTAGCAATGTTGCTCCAACGGCGAATCCCGACGTTGGAGATGCTGCCGAAGATGGCCCGGCAATCGTGATCGCTGTGTTGGCCAACGATACGGATCCGGCGGGCGCAGCCGACCCGTTGGTCATCTCGGGTATCGACACGACCGGAACCCTAGGGACCGTCAGCTACACAGCCGGTGACGTCACCTACGACCCCAACGGCCAATTCGAGTTCCTTGCGACGGGTGAGTTGGCAACCGACACATTCAGCTACAACATCAACGATGGGGATGGTGGAACTGACTCTGCGATCGTAACAGTTACCCTAATTGGCACCAACGATGATGCCACGATCAGCGGTGACACCAGCGGCAGCGTGGCTGAAGACGGTACGCTGACGGCCAGCGGAGACCTGGAGGTGACAGACGTTGATACTGGTCAGGACCAAGTGGTTCCGCAGGTCGACCGCGCCGGGACTTACGGCACGTTTGATATCGATGCCGACGGCAGCTGGAGCTACGCGCTCAACAACACGGCCGCCATCGTGCAGGCCCTGGCAGCGGGCGAGATGCCGACCGAGACCTTCAACGTGGTCTCCGCGGACGGCACGGACAACATCGACGTGGCGATCTCGGTCAAAGGCACGAACGCTGCGCCGGTCGCCGATCTATCTAGCGACGAAGCGGCTATTGAGGATGGCTCGTTCATCATCGGTCAAGTAACATCCAGCGACGTCGACATACTCGGCACCACAGCCACTTACAGCTTGGGCACAGCGGTGGCCGGCCTGACATTGGGCTCTGGTGGTACATGGGCGTTCGATCCAACCGATGCCGCTTACCAGTACTTGGCTCAAGCTGAAGAACTCGAGGTGGTAGTCAACTGGACGGTCACCGATGATCAACTGGCGACCGACAATAGCTCGTTCACCATCACCGTCACCGGTACCAACGACGCTCCCGTGGCCGATCTGGCGAACGATGAAGTGGCGGCTGAAGATGGTGCGGTGATTAGCGGTCAAGTGACATCTACGGACGTGGATGTGCTTGGCACCACAGCCACTTACAGTCTGGACACCACAGTGGCCGGTCTGACATTGGGCTCCGGCGGTACTTGGACGCTAGATCCAGCCGATGCGGCCTACCAGTACTTGGCTCAAGGTGAAGAACTCGAGGTGGTAGTCAACTGGACGGTCACCGATAATCAACTGGCCAGCGACGATAGCTCGTTCGCCATCACCGTCACCGGTACCAACGATGCAGCCACGATTAGTGGCACCGCAACTGGCTTGACCAATGAAGACGCAACCACCAACGTGACTGGCACCTTGGCGGTCAGCGACGTGGACGATGATGAAGATATCTTCACGGCTCAGTTGAATGTCGATGGTTCCTACGGTACTTTCGGAATCGATGCGTCGGGCAACTGGACTTACACGCTGGATAACAGCACGGTCCAAGATCTCAACGCCGGTGATTCGGTCACCGATAGCTTCACGGTGGTTTCGGCAGACGGCACTGCCAACGAAGTCGTCGTGGTCACGATCGGCGGACTCAACGATGCAGCCACGATTAGTGGCACCGCAACTGGATCGACTGTTGAAGATTCCACAATCGACGTGACTGGTACTCTAGCGGTCAGCGATGTCGATGACGGCGAGGACATCTTCACGTCCCAGTCGAATGTCGGTGGTTCCTACGGGACGTTTGGCACCGACGCTGCGGGTAACTGGACTTACACGCTGGACAACAGCAGTGTCCAAAATCTCAATGCCGGTGATTCGGTCAGCGATAGCTTCACGATGGTTTCGGCAGACGGCACTGCCAACGAAGTCGTCGTGGTCACGATCGGCGGACTCAACGATGCAGCCACGATTAGTGGCACCGCAACTGGCTTGACTGACGAAGATTCCACGATCGATGTGACCGGCATCCTGAATGTCAGCGATGTGGATGAAGGCGAGGACATTTTTACCGCTCAATCGAATGTTGATGGTTCCTACGGAACGTTTGGTATCGATGCAGCAGGTAACTGGACTTACACGCTGGACAACAGCAGTGTTCAGGATCTCAACGCGGGCGATTCGGTCACCGATAGCTTCACGGTGGCATCGGTCGATGGCACTGCCAGTGAAGCGATCGTGATCGCGATCAATGGCCTGAATGATTTGGCAACGATTACGGGTGATGCCAGCGGAAGCGTTACCGAAGATGTTACGTTGATAGCCAGTAGCAGCTTGACTGTAGCGGATGTGGATGCTGGTCAGGACCAAGTGGTCGCTCAAACCAGCACTGCCGGCACCTACGGTGATTTCGCTATCGACGCCGACGGTAACTGGACTTACACCCTGACGAACTCGGCCGCTGTCGTGCAGGCCCTGGCAACCGGCGACACACCGACCGAAACGTTCAACGTCGTCTCGGCTGATGGCAGCGATAACATTGACGTCGTGATCACGGTCAACGGCACCAACGATGACGCCACGATTAGCGGCATAGCAACTGGTTCGACCGATGAAGACTCGACGATCGACGTGACTGGCGCCCTGGCCGTCAGCGATATCGACGACGGTGAGGACATCTTCACGGCCCAGTCGAATGTCGGTGGTTCTTACGGGACGTTTGGAATCGACGCTGCGGGCAACTGGACCTACACGCTGAACAACAGCACGGTCCAGGACCTCAACGATGGTGATTCAGTCACCGATAGCTTTACGGTGGTTTCGGTGGACAGTACTGCCAACGAATTCGTCATGGTCACGATCGGCGGACTCAACGATGCAGCCACGATTAGCGGTACGGCAACGGGCTCGACCGATGAGGATTCCATAATCGATGTGACAGGTGTCTTGTCGGTTAGCGATGTGGACGACGGTGAAGATATCTTCACGGCCCAATCGAATGTTGCCGGTTCCTACGGCACATTCGGGATCAATGCGTCGGGCAACTGGACCTACACGCTGGATAACAGCAGCGCACAGGATCTCAACGCGGGTGATTCGGTCAGCGATAGCTTCACGGTGGTTTCGGTCGACGACACTGCCAACGAAGTGGTGATGATCACGGTCGGCGGCCTGAATGATGACGCAACGATTACAGGTGACACCAGCGGCAGCGTTTTCGAAGATGGCACGCTGACGGCCAGCGGCAACCTGACGGTGGCTGATGTCGATAGCGGTGAAGATCAAGTCGTTCCGCAGACCAGCAGCCTGAGCACATATGGTGAGTTCAGCGTAGACGCCGATGGCAACTGGAGCTACACGCTCAACAATGCGGCAACCACAGTGCAAGCTCTGGCTGCCGGCGCGATACCGACCGAGACCTTTAACGTAGTCTCCGCCGATGGTACCGATAACATTGACGTGGTGATCACGGTCCATGGCACCAACGATACTCCCGTTGTGGATGTGGCTGACGTGACCGGCGCGGTGACCGAACTGGTTACACCGACTGGTAACCTGACCGATACCGGCACGATCGGCTTCAGTGACGTCGACCTGCTCGACGTGCATAACATCGACGGCACGATCACCGCATCGGCGGACGCCTTAGGAACGCTAACCGCCAGTGTAACGGCGGACACGACTGGTAATGGCACGGGTGGCCTGATCGCGTGGGACTACAGCGTGGCGGCTGCAGACGTGGAATACCTGCAGGCCGGTGAAACCAAGGTTGAAACCTTCAACATCACGCTCAACGATGGCAATGGTGGCACGGTCGATCGACTGATCACGGTGACGATTACTGGCACGAATGATACAGCCATCGTCGACGTGGCTGACGTGACCAGCGCGGTGACCGAACTGGTTACACCGACTGGCAACCTGACGGACACCGGCACGATCGGATTCAGTGACGTCGACCTGCTCGATGTGCATAACATCGACGGAACCATCACCGCTTCGGCAGGTGCCTTGGGATCGTTGACCGCCAGTGTGACGGCGGACACCACGAATACCGGCAGCGGTGGCGTGATCACTTGGGACTACAGCGTCCCAGCGGCGGACGTTGAGTACTTGGCCAAGGATGAAACGAAGGTCGAAACCTTCAACATCACCTTGGATGATGGCAACGATGGTACGGTTGATCGCTTGATCACCGTCACGGTCACCGGCACGAATGATACAGCGATCGTGGACGTGGCCGATGTCACGGGTGCGGTCACCGAATTGGTCACGCCGACCGGTAACCTGACCGATTCAGGCACGATCGGCTTCAGCGATGTGGACCTGCTCGATGTGCATAACATCGACGGCACGATCACCGCTTCGGCTGGAGCGCTGGGAACACTCAACGCGAGCGTGACGACGGACACCACCGGAACTGGCAGTGGTGGCCTGATCACCTGGAACTACAGTGTCGCAGCAGCCGACGTCGAGTATCTGGCAGACAGTGAGACTAAGGTCGAAACCTTCAATGTCACTTTGGATGATGGCAACGGCGGCACGGTCGATCGCTTGATCACCGTCACGATCACCGGCACGAATGATGACCCGGTCGTGGCCAGCGAAAATGTGACGGGTGAAGTCACTGAACTGGTCACGCCGACCGGTAACCTGACCGACAGCGGCACGATCGGCTTTAGCGACGTCGACCTACTCGACGTTCACAACATCGACGGCACGATCACCGCTTCGACTGGTGCCTTGGGAAGTCTGACCGCCAGTGTCACGACTGATACGACGGGCAGTGGCACGGGTGGCGTGATCACCTGGGACTACAGTGTGGCCGCAGCCGATGTCGAATACCTGCAAGCGGGTGAAGAGAAGATCGAAACCTTCAACATCACGCTTGATGATAGCCAGAGTGGCACGGTCGATCGACTGATCACGGTCACCATCACTGGCACGAATGATGTTGCGATCGTGGATGTCGCCGATGTCACTGGTGCAGTCACCGAACTGGTCACACCCACTGGCAACCTGACCGACAGCGGAACGATCGGCTTCAGCGATGTGGACCTGCTCGATGTGCATATCGCCGACGGCACGATCACCGCATCGGCTGGTGCGTTGGGAACGTTGACGGCCAGTGTAACGGCGGATACGACCGGCACAGGCAGCGGCGGCCTGATTACTTGGAACTACATCGTGCCGGCTGCGGATGTTGAATACCTGCAGGCTGGCGAAGAGAAGGCCGAAACCTTCAACATCACGCTCAATGACGGTCAAGGTGGTACGGTTGACCGTCTCATCACGGTCACGATCTTCGGCACCAACGATACTCCGTTGGTAGATGTGGCCGATGTGACCGGTGCAGTCACCGAATTGGTCACGCCAACCGGTAACCTGACCGATTCCGGCACGATTGGCTTCAGTGACGTCGACTTGCTCGACGCACATAACATCGACGGCACAATCACCGCTTCGGCGGGGGCTCTGGGTACATTGAACGCCAGTGTGACGACCGACACGACCGGTACCGGCAGCGGCGGCCTTATCACATGGGACTACAGCGTGGCCGCTACCGACATGGAATACCTGCAGGCCGGTGAAACCAAGGTCGAAACTTTCAGCATCACGCTGGATGACGCCAACGGTGGCACCGTTGATCGACTGATCACGGTCACGATCACGATCACGGGCACGAATGATGCTCCAATCGTCGACTCATCCGACGTCACCGGTGCCGTCACCGAACTAGTCACCCCGACTGGCAACCTGACGGATTCGGGTACGATTGGCTTCAGTGACGTCGACCTGCTCGACGTTCATAACATCGACGGAACGATCACCGCATCGGCGGGGGCTCTGGGGACATTGAACGCCAGCGTGACGACGGACACGACGAACACCGGCAGCGGTGGCCTGATCACTTGGAACTACAGTGTCCCAGCCACAGCGGTTGAGTATCTGGCCAAGGATGAAACCAAGGTCGAGACCTTCAACATCACGCTGTACGATGGCAACGGCGGTACGGTCGATCGATTGATCACGGTGACCATCACCGGCACCAATGATGATCCCACCGTGACTGGCCTGAACTCGAGCCATGACGAGGTGTGCGATAGCTCGGCAGACGGCATGGTTTGGATCGATGGATCGTTCTCCGACGTCGATCTTAACGAGACCCATACGGTGATCGTGGATTGGGGTGATGATTCCGATCCCGAAATTCTAGCGTCGGTCGATCAAATAGCTGATGTTTTTGATGCGAGTCATGACTATGCCACCGGTGGAATCTTCGTCATCTCGGTAACCGTCGAAGACAGCAACGGTGGCACCGATACGTGGACGACCACTGCCATCTCGCAAGGGGTCGGACTCGTCGACGGAGTGCTGTACGTCATTGGTACCGATGGGCGGGATGACATTGACATCAAACTGGGCAGCGACGGTGGGTCCGATGGCGGAAGTGATGGAGGCTCCGACGGTGGAGCCGATCAGCTGAAAGTCAAAGCCAAGCTCGACAAGGGCGGTGGCAGTGATGGTGGGTCTGACGGCGGAAGTGATGGTGGTACCGACTACTTCAACGTCGCGGATCTTGACCAAATTGTCATTCATCTTTGTGGCGACGACGATAAAGCCAAACTTCATAAAGATGTTATGATCGACGCTGAGATCTACGGCGGTGACGGCAGGGACAAGCTGACCGGCGGTGGCGGCAACGATCTGCTCGATGGTGGCGACGGTAAGGATGATCTTAATAGCGGACGTGGAAATGACGTCTTGTTCGGTGGTGCCGGTGACGACAAGCTCGATGGTGGCTCCGATGGCGGATCCGACGGTGGTGGCGATGACATCCTCGTCGGTGGTGCGGGCAACGATGACATGAAGGGAGGAAACGGCAACGATTTGATGATCGGCGGCGATGGCAAGGACAAAATGAAAGGCGGCAAAGGGGATGACTTGATGTTCGCTGACAGGGCTGCCAACGAAAATGATCTCGCGGCGCTCGATATGGCATTGGCCTTTTGGACTGCCGGTGATTTACCATCGGCGAAGGCGGCCGTCGGCACCCTGCTGTCTGATGGCGACAAAGACGACCTGAAGGGTGAAAAGGGAGACGACCAGCTGTTCGGCAGCCTCAATGACAAACTGAAGCCGTAGAAAGCCCAACAATTGGTATCCAGCTACAAGTGAACCGGCATGTGGTAGGTAATTGAAAATCCCACTGGCATCATTCAACGTGGTTGGAATCGAATGCGAGGTCAGCGACGAAGATGAACGGTACGAAAAAGACTGTGTATCTGATGCGAGGCTTGCCGGGCTGCGGGTAGAGCCACCGTGCTCGGAGATTGGCAGGTCAAGACGGCATTGTGCTGGAAACTGATTTGTATTTTTATACTCAAGTGGGCGACGATCCGGCGAGCTACGATTACAGCAGCGAAAAACTACCACTGGCGCGCCAATGGTATTTTGACCGATTTTGCAATGCGATTTCACACGGCGTGTCACCGATTGTTGTGGATCGTGGGAACGGACTGAATTCCGAAACCCGCAAATACGCAGCCCACGCGGTGGAGCAGCAATACGCAGTCGAATTGGCTGAACCGGATTCCGCTTGGTGGTGCGAATTGCGAGTGCTGTTAAAGTACAAGGCGCATGTCGACAGTAAACTATTTGATGCCTGAGGATCACGACAAGCCCACGACGCTGCTTGCCGTCGTGGATCGCGTGAGCGAGTGCCCGAAGGACCTCCGCGGACTGCATGCATTGTCCTGGCAATGGCTATGACGCCACGACCGTGGCTGCCCCCCTTGAGAACTGGGTCAGGAGGTTGTCTCAGTATTACTGCTTCACGCGAAATCCAACACGACTCCAGATTCTCGTTTCAACGAGAAATTTCCGAAATGATGGATTATCTGGATCTATCGGGATGGGAATGCGACATACTAACGAGGGGGCAGGCTATCTCTTCCAGAGTGTGTCGCAATGCCAACGAATTGAAAGTCGGGCGTTCTTCATATCTGCCACTTGGCCTGTCTCACCTGGGTCTTTCTCGGTTTCTCTTGCTCAATCGCCAGTAGCAGAAATCGCAAGACTCCAGACTGATTGTCCGCTGGTGCTGCCCAGAACGTTGCACTAATTATGCGTTCCTTGCTCACCACTCCCCACCACGGATGGTTATCAATGGATCGATACCGTGCGAAAACAACAATGTGCCGCCAGACGTGAATTGCGAACTTGGCGAAGAAAGCTGTTAGTAGAGCAACTCGAAGATCGACGTGTGCTGGCAGCCAACCTCTTGCCTCCGCCGCTGGACTTGGCCCAAGCCGAGCAACTGCTGGAATACAACGCCGCCGATAATCCGACGATCGGTGTAGTCACGCTGATCCAGAACGGCAGTCAGCTGCAAGTGGTCGAAGCGGGCAATGAAAGCAATGTGCTGGCGTCCAAGGCGCTGGCATCACCCACCGAGATCATCATTACGGGACAGGATAGCGTCGACGACACCTTTGTCCTTGACTTCAGCGGCGGCATCTTTTCCGTGCCCATCACGTTCCACGGCGGCGCTGCTGGCAACGACGCCGTCGAAATCGTGGGCGGCAACTTCGACAGCATCACCCAAACCCTGACCAATGCCACCGACGGCAACACCGTCTTTGATCCGCAAGGCTCTGGCGACGATCTTGCCTTTACCTGGACTGGACTGGAACCCTTCCTACTAGACGTTGGTACGCTCGGCGATGTGATCTTCGAACTGCCTGCCGGAGTCACCGATGCCATTCTGGAAGATCCCGATCCTGGCACGACAGGCATGATGCAGCTCCGCAGTCCCAGCGGAAACTTTGAGACAACCACCTTCACCAACCCCACCGGCTCGCTCACCATCCGTGGCGGCGATGGAGCCGACACGATCATCATCGCGTCTGTTGATCCGTCGCTCAGCACCGACCTGATCATCGACGGCGACGCATTGGGAACCGACGACGTCAACGTCGCCTTTAATTCCGTAGTCAACCAAGAATTCACCAGCATTGACGTCCAGGCAACCTCGATCACACTCGCCGCCGACATTACCACTAACGCTGGCGATATCACCTTCAACGGCCCCGTCACTCTTACGCAGAACATCACACTCGACACCGGAACCAGCACCGGCGACATCTTCTTTAACGATACCGTCGGCGCAGCTCAGGCCAATCAACAATCGCTCACGATCACCGCCGGCACCGGCAACGTCGAATTCAACGGTCGCGTCGGAGAACTGGTAGAACCGTACGTTGATGCCGTTTCGTCGAACAACCCTGTTGGATATTGGCGATTGGGAGAGAACCCTCCCGGAGCGGATTCCTCAGGAAATGGACACCACGGTGTTGCTTCAAACGGAGTGATAGCGGGCGAGCCAAGCGCACTTTCGGGAGACAGCAATCCATCCGCCAGATTTGGTGCATTTCCGGGGATCATCACCGTCCCTGACAGTCCGAGTTTGACAAGCTCGACAATGTCGTTTGAGGCGTGGATCAAACCCGATTCACTTTCTAACGAGCACATCCTCACAAAATGGACGGGGGGAGCTGAATACTCGTTCAAAATCAGCAATTCGCAGCTGCAATTCTGGACTCAGTATTCGTATGTTGGCGGCGGGGCAATACAAACTGGCATCTGGCAACATGTCGCTGCAGTCATGGATAACGGTGCGATAAGCGTGTACGTGGACGGTGCACTTCGAGGAACCGGTTCACTCGCTGTTCCCAGCGACACGCCGTCTAATCTCGAAATTGGTGGCTGGAGTGGGAATCGATTCGACGGTCTGATTGACGAAGCTGCCATCTACAACACGGCTGTAACCCAAGCCGATCTGCTAAATCACATCTCTGCGGCCTCCATTTCAAACAGTGGACCACTGTCGACCGTGACGATCGCCAGTGCCGATAGCGTCTTTGTGAACGCCACGCTCCGAGCCAACCAAACAACAATCGGTGATGGAACGGCTGTGGTCACACTGTCGGGAGTCGGAACGATCGACGGCCCACTATTAGTCGAAAGCAGTAGTGCGATCGATCCAGGTGCAAGCCCTGGCATTCTGACTACGTCGGATGTCACGTTCGCATCGGGATCCAGTTTCGATGTTGAAATTGGCGGGAACTCGCCGGGCAATGGAAGCACCAATCACGATCAACTGGATGTCGTTGGCTCGGTGACGATTGCCAGCAATGTACTGTTCAATCCAACGACATTTGGTGCATATACGCCTTCCGTCGAAGACGAGTTAGTCATCATCAAAAATGACGGGGGCGATGCTGTTTCCGGGACCTTCGATGGCTTGCCCGAAGGAGGGGTGATCAGCGATTTCCTAGGGTCCGGGCTTGTTGCTGTCATGACCTACGTCGGCGGTGACGGTAACGACGTCCAACTCAACGTGCTGACTCCACCCACCGTCGATTTAAACGGCGAAGACGAAGCGGGGATTGATTTCGCGACGACGTTTACGGAAGACGGCGGGCCCGTGTTGATTCAGGATACGGATCTGACAGCCTCGGCGGCGGCGGGATCCGGAGCGGCTGTGGCGGGTCCGGAGTTTCGAGTGAACACGAACACCTCCAGTGATCAGGAAACTCAGGGCTGGACGGGAGCGGAAAATGTCGCCATGGACGCCGCCGGAAATTCGGTGATTGTTTGGGCGAGTGCCACCGGAGATGGTGACAGCTGGGGGATCTATGGGCGGCGATATGACGCAGCAGGAAATGCGATCGGCGGTGAGTTCCTCGTCAATGTCACGACGAATAACACGCAATGGTATCCGGGCGTTGCGATGAATGACGCGGGCGAATTTGTCGTCACGTGGTCCAGTGCTTACCAGGATGGCAGTGCTTGGGGAGTGTATGCACGCAGATATGATTCGTCCGGAATGCCTGTCAGCAGCGAATTTCAGGTCAATACATACACGACAAACAATCAGCTTTACTCAGCAGCGGCAATGGACGACGCCGGCAATTCCATCGTCACCTGGGCCAGCAATGAACAGGATGGAAGTGGCTACGGGGTTTTTGCTCGCCGTTTTGATTCTGCGGGTTCGGCGATCAGCGGCGAGATTCACGTCAGCACCTACATGTCCAATCAAACTTTGCCGTCGATCGCTGCCCGGGGGAACGGTGAATTCGTCATCACTTGGCAGAGCTTCAATCAGGACGGATCGGTTTTCGGCATATACGGTCGGCAATTCACTGCAACTGGGGCTGCCACTGGCGGGGAATTTCAGGTCCACACCAGCACTCAGTCCAATCAGAACAGCCCATCCGTTGACTACGACAGTTCCGGGAACTTTGTCGTCGCCTGGGCAAGTATTCACAGTGGGACTTCGTGGGAAATCTTTGCTCAGCGGTTCGATTCTGCAGGAGTGAAGATTGGCGGCGAACTGCTAGTAAACACGGTTATCGCAAATAATCAATTCGACTCATCTGTGGCGGCGGATGCGGCGGGGAACTTTGTCGTTATGTGGAGGAGTGCCTCTCAAGACGGCAGCGGCTGGGGCATCTACGGACAGCGATACGACTCCTCGGGTGCAAAATCTGGCAGCGAATTTCTGGTCAACACGACGTTTGCAAACGAACAGCTGTACCCGTCCGTGGCGACGGACCCTTCCGGCAATTTCATGGCTGTGTGGCAGGGATACAATCAACCGGGGGGCAGTCGCTGGGATATCTATGCAAAACGCTACACCGTAGAGAGCCAGATCGAATCGGCCACGGTGACATTGACCAACCTGCAGGACGGCACTTCCGAGACTCTCGCCGCCAACACCACCGGCACGAGCATCAGCAGCAGCTACGATTCCGGTACGGGAGTGCTGACGCTGACAGGAAGCAGTACCGCAGCCAACTACGAACAGGTTCTGCGAACAGTCACCTACAACAACACAGCTCAGAACCCAAATACGTCCGATCGAATCGTCGAATTCGTCGTTACGTCCGGCGGCCAGACCAGTGCCGTCGCTACGTCGACCGTTTCGGTGGTCTCAGTGAATGATGCACCGCATCTGGATGCCAATGCGACGCTCGTCGAGGTGGACGAAGGCCAGACCGCCGCGAATTCCGGCACGTTTGGCGATGCCGACGGCGACACGCTGACAGTGACTGCATCGGTCGGCACCATCAACGCCGTCAGTGGATCATGGACATGGTCATACGACACCACCGATGGCCCGGATGAGTCTCAGACCGTGACGATCACAGCTGAAGATGGTCAGGTGCAAACCAATGTTCAGTTTGCTCTGACGGTCAACAACGTGGATCCGTCGATTCTGGAACCAATTGCGTTGTGGAAGGGCGAAGGCGACGCATCAGACTCGGTCGGTAGTAACCATGCGACGCTGATCGGAGGTTCCTCTGCAGGAGCTACCGGCAGGGTCGGGCAAAGTCTGAGTTTTAATGGCGTTGACGGCTACGCGAGCATCCCTGCGTTTTCTTCGCCCGCATCACTGGGAGACTTCACGGCAGAAACGTGGTTCTATATCGAGGCCCACAATCCTGCGGGTCGTTCGTACCTGATTGATATGCGAGGCGACGGGAACAGCAGTGCCGCCAGTTTCGGACTGATTGTTGACAGCGACGACACACTCCATCATTTCGTCACGTTTTCGACCGGAGGAACGATCGAATACGACGTGCCGGTGGGAGCGTCTGTCGTAGGCAGTTGGCATCATACTGCACTCGTGCGAGAAGGCAGCACGACACGCGTCTACTTTGACGGGATCCAATTGGCGGACATCGTGACTCCCGCTTCCGTTTCGCCGAAGGCTGACCCCATTATTCTGTCCAACGGTGGCCGAATTGGCACATTCTCGAACGCGTATTCGCCCAATCACTGGCTGAATGGTTCCGTTGATGAACTTGCAATTCACAATCGGGCCCTGAGCACAGGTGACATCGCCAACATCTTTGACGCTGGGACTGCGGGTGCATCAGCGGGTCACATTGCCATCCTGAACGACAACGTCGACGAAGGAAGTGAGGTCACTCTGACCGGAAGCTTCGTCGACCCCGGCACGGGCGACGAACACACGGTCGAAGTGAACTGGGGCGACGGCAACGTGACGACGCACGTCCTGCCCGTCGGCGATCGCACGTTTTCAATTCAACACACTTATGATGATGACGACCCGAGTGGAACGCCAAGCGACGAATATCTGATTGGCGTCACCCTTTCCGACGACGACGGTGGACAGGCTCAGGGCGGTGAGTTCGTTGATCCAACCGAAGTCGTGTGGATCAATCCGGTTAATGTCTCGATCGATGGAAACACGATCACCAAGACGAACGTTGGCTTTGGATGGAGCGCAGATGCCGTATCGAAACAGTTAATTCTTGGCGATGGGTACGTCGAATCGACTCTGGTTGAGACCGGAACGAACAGGATGTTTGGTCTTTCGGCGGGAAACACAGACCAAAGTTTCTCTTCAATCGACTACGCAATCTGGCCACACCCAGACGGTCAATTGCATGTTTATGAGAATGGCAGCATAAGTGGCCCATTCAGTGCTTTCACGAACGGCGATGTCCTGCGGGTTGAGAGAACCGGTTCCACAATCCGCTATCTTCAGAATGGCAACCCATTCCACACATCAGCCATTGCCTCAAACAGTGCATTGATGGCGGACATGAGCATAAACACCCCCGGCGGCAAGATTACCGAAGTCGTCATCGTCGGAGGGACGTTGCGAGAAGACCTGTTCTGGCATAACCCGGAAAACGTCGGGATCAGTGGCAACACAATCACCAAGACGAAAGGTGGATTTGCATTCAACGCAGGGGCGACCTCGCACGACCTCATTCTGGGAGATGGTTACGTAGAGGCTTCTGCTGTCGACACGACGACGAGTAAGGTCTTTGGACTGTCAGACGGGGATACCGACACAAACTACAACTCAATTGATTACGCCATTTACCTGAACAACAGCGGCGGCGTGGGAGTTTATGAGAACGGCGGCTTCATCGGTGGGTTTGGTGGGTATTCGCCGGCCGATGTCTTTCGAGTTCAGCGAACAGGTTCGACGGTTACATATCAGCGGAACGGCGGAACCTTCTACACGTCTAATATTCCGTCAAGCAGCACTCTTATGCTGGACACTGCTCTTTGGCAGGGCGGCGCATTCACGAACGCAACGGTTGTAGGCGGAACTCCGCGTGAACAGTTGGTTTGGTCAGATCCCGTCCATGTGTCGATCGATGGTGGAACCATCACCAAGGCCAACGGTGGCAGCAACTGGAATGCTGGTGCGGCTTCTGATCAGTTGGTGTATGGCGATGGGTACGTGCAGTTCACGGCTCTCGAAACCAACACCTTTCGGATGGCGGGGCTGTCGGATGATAATCCGCATGCGACGTACACGTCGCTGGACTACGCCATCTACCTCAGGGACGGCGCCGACTTGCGGGTTTACGAAAATGCAAATCCGATCGGAAGCTTTGGCAGCTACAACGTCGGCGATGTTTTTCGGGTGGAGCGAACAGGGTCGACGGTTAGATACCTCCAAAATGGAAACGTGTTCTACACGTCGTCGATACCTTCGACTGGTACTTTGATCCCCGACGCCAGCATCTACACACCAGGCGGCACGATCGGCAACCTTCTCGTCGAGAATGACGATAATCCATTTTCCGTGACGGTCAACAACGTGGCTCCCGACTTTGAGGCCGGTGCCGATGAAACACTGCCACCAGCGGCCGCTGGAAACTTCACACGCGCATTGTCCTTCACAGACCCCGGAACGGACGTCTGGACCGGGACCGTTGACTACGACGACGGCAACGGTCCTCAGCCGCTGACGATTGATCAGGTCAACAAGACGTTTGTTCTGAACAACACCTACACAGCTGGCGGCGAATACACAGTCAGCGTTACGCTGGAAGACGACGATGGGGGAATCGACAGTGATACGTTTGTCGTAACGGTCGCTGACACAGACGTCTACATCGACGGCGCGAATAACCTTGTCATCGAGGACGTCCTGGGCGGGGACAGCAACGACGATATTACGCTGTCAGTCAGCAGCGGGAATCTGGTCATTCACGATTCCAGTCACAGCATCGGGACCCAAATTGCAGGCGCCACAGGCAATGGCACCAATACCGTTCAGATACCGCTCTCCTCATTTACCGGTGACATTTTCGTCAACACGCTCGGTGGTGACGATTCCCTGACGACGGACTTTTCCACGGGCAACTTCAGCCGCCAGATTATTTTTGATGGTGGCACAGCCAGCGACTCGCTTTCTCTGATCGGTGGCACCTTTGCCGATGCAACCTTCAACTACGTCGATTCCAGCAGTGGCAGTATCAACCTGACCGGAAATGCGACAATCACTTACACAGGGCTTGAGCCAATCACGTCCGGCATTGCTGCAAATCATGTGACACTGAACTACAGCAATGTGTCTGAATCGATCACTGTTAGCGACGCGGGCTTTGGCCAAACGACTGTGGATTCCACCGCTGGCGAAACAACGACGTTTAATAACCCAGCCAACTCACTGACGATTAATGCAGGCCTGGGCGACGATGTGATTACCGTGGCGGGCCTGGACGCGGGCTTCGCTGCGGATCTGACGATTGATGGTCAGGGCGGTAATGATACCGTTGTCGCGACAGCTTTGATTGGGACCAATGGTGGAGATGTCCGGATCAACGCGCAGGAAGCGACTTTCCAGACAGTTAATACCGGCGGCGGAGAGGTGATTCTCGATTCATTTACGGACATGATCGTGTCCGGAGAAATCATCACCGGCGGTGGCGACGTTACTTTCGGTGTCAACGACACAGCGGATGTATCCGCACAGATTTCAGCGACGACCGGCACAATTGATATTGAAGCGAACACGATCCTGCTCAGCAGCGCCAGCGAACTCACGACAACAACCGGGGCCATCTATCTTTCGACTTATCTCGCAGCGAATGGGCAGATCGACAGTGCAGCCGCATTGACAACGTCCGGCGGCATGGTCGACATCGAAACACTCGACGACGGTTCTGTTCACCTTAGCAATACGATCAACAGCGGTGGTGGCGAAGTCCACGTGACGAGCGGCAGCGTTGATATATTGGCGGATATCAACGCTGCAGGCGGTAACGTTCAGTTGCCGTCGGCCGGAGATATTCACATCACCGCCGATGACGTATCGATCAATTCCTCCGCTTCGGTCAATGCCGTCGCGGGTCTGGTTGCGATCGTCAATAATTCATCCGGTCGTGAAATTGACCTCGGCAATGAAACGTCCGGGCACCTAAGCTTAACCGATGCGGAGCTTGATCGTATCACCGCGGGCGTCCTGCAAATTGGTTCACCGACAGCGGGCAACATCGTATTCACCTCGGCCGTCAGTCCCGCGGACAGCGACACGTTGCATCTGATCACGGATGGTACGGTGACCGATTCAGGAGGTTCGGTGTCGACGACGAATCTTGCGATTGAATCCGGTGGCGAGGTCAATCTCAACGGTGTGAATTACGTGGACACGCTGGCTGTGGCGACAACGTCGGGACCAGTTCGGTTTCATGGTTACGGTGGCTTCCACGTCGGCTCAGTGAACGGTATTCATGGCATTCGCAACGGCAGCGGCAGCAACAACCTGACACTCTTTTCGATTGCCGGCGATATCGTCGTTGAGGACACTCCGGCGGCGAACGACATTGACGTCAGCAATCAGGCCATCTTCATTTTGCCTTCGTCGTCCAATGCACTGGTCGTGAATACGGGTGCCATGGTCAGGTCGCAGGCAGGCAACATTACTGTCAATGCGGACAGGGCGGACATTCAGGGCATGCTGGTCGCCGGTCCCGGTCGGATTGTCTCGTTGATTCCTCAGACCGCGGGAACGGCGATTGACCTGGGATCCACAACTGACACGGCCGGCGGCACGCTTGAGCTTTCCGACGCCGAACTGGACCGAATCACCGCGATCGCGATCCGAATCGGATCCGCAAATTCGGGTGCCATCACAGTATCCGCATCGATCGATACCGCCAACACCGACAACCTGCACCTCATCACAGGTGCCGAAGTAACACAGTCGGGAAGCGTCACCGAGGCGAACCTGGCTGTCGAGGCTGGTGGGCAGGTGACCCTGACGAATGGAGGTAATGACTTCAGTAAAGTGGCCATTCAAACGACGACTGGAAACATCTTCCTGCACGAATCGAATGGCTTTGCCGTTGGCAGTGTCGACGGCGTGAATGGAATCGGTAGCCCTGACGGCCAGTTGCAGTTACTGGTGTTCAATGGAGACTTATCGGTCGAAAATACTCCGGCGGCGAACGACGTTGATGTCGACAGCTTGATTTTGGAGCTGCGGCAGGATGGCGGGATGTTCCGTCTGAACAGCGGCGCTAATATGCATTCCAGCGGATTCCAGATCGTCACAGCCGACAGGATGGATCTTGCGGGCACGATTTCGGCTTCGGGGCAAACCGTCGTCCTTCGCAACAGGAGTCTCGGCCAGGAAATCGATCTGGGTTCTGGCACAGATGTTGCTGCCGACACACTGGAACTGGCCGATGCAGAGTTGGACCGTGTGAGAGCAGGTGTCATTCAGGTTGGGACTAAAACCAGCGGGGTTGTCAACGGTTCTGGAGCGATCTCGATCACGTCACCTGTGGATCCCGCGCTATCGCTTTCCCTGGAATTGATTAGTGACACGACAATCGGTGACATCAACACGGGGAACCCCGACGTGACCGTTCCGCAATTGTCGTTTTCCGGCAGCGTTTCGCCGGGTGGTTCGGCAGGAATCCTGGGCGTCGTCGCAAATGTAACGCTGGCGGACGACGCGACATTCGATGTCGAAATCGGTGGTGCCTCTGCTGGCGTTGGTGCCGGATTCCACGACCAGTTGGACGTCACGGGTACGCTTACGATTGGAAACAATGTGGCGTTGAACTGGTCCACCTTGGGTGGATTTATACCGGGGGGCGGCCAGCAGTATGTCGTCATTCACGACGATGGCGCTGAGCCGGTTGGTGGCACGTTTGCTGGTTTGTCTGAAGGAGCAGTCCTCAGCAACGATTTCCTTGGTTCCGGCCTTGTGGCCACCATTTCCTACCTCGGACTCGACGCCGCTACCGGCAACGATGTGGTTATCAGTGTGGGAACGCCCAAATACGATTTTTCGGCTGCCTCATTCTCAGACTTTGAAGGCGACGGCACAAATACAAGCTACGTCGTCACGGTTACGAGGTCAGAAGTGACTGCGATCGCGACGTCAGTCGACGTTGTGCTGATCGGCGACACGGCCGTTGCCGGAGACGACTTCTCCGCCGGCCCCGTGACGCTCGAATTCGGCATCGGTGAGACCACCAAAACCGTGCCGATCGAATTTCTCGGCGACAATACCGTCGAATTGGACGAAACGATCGATCTGTCGTTTGCCAACTTCAGCGACAGCGGTGAGGCGGGTCCGATTCATCCTTCGGCGGTGATCAAGATCGAGAACGACGACAGTGCGACAGTGACGATCACGGATGCGACGGTGGTCGAAGGTGATCCGGGTGACTCAGTGCAACTGGTGTTTGACGTGACGCTGAGTAACCCGGTCGATACCGACGTGTCATTTGACTATGGAACTCAGGACGACTCGGCGACGAGTGGTCAGGATTACGACGCAGCCAGCGGCACGCTCTCGATTCTCGCAAACGACCTGACAGGGCAGATCACCGTCAATGTTACGGAAGAGAATCTGGCTGAGTTGGACGAAACACTGACGCTTCTGGCAACCAATCTGCAGGCCGGTGGCCGCGACGTGAGTCTGTTGGGGACGGGCGTGTTGAATGACGGCGGCTGGACGCAGTTGGGTGGAGATATTGACGGCGAGTTTGCCGGCGACGAAGCCGGTTACTCGGTAGCAATGAGCGCCGACGGGAATACGGTTGCGGTGGGATCAGTCAACAACGACGCGCAAGGCGATGGCTCCGGCCACGTGCGAATTTATCGACACGACGGCAACACTTGGAATCAGCTCGGTTTTGCCATCGAAGGTGAAGCGCAATACGATCAGTCGGCATGGTCCGTCGCAATCAGCGACGATGGCAACACGGTAGTTATTGGGGCAATTCTAAACGACAGTAATGGCAGCAACTCGGGGCACGCTCGCGTATACCGTTTCGATGGCAGTGAATGGAACCAGTTGGGCGGCGACATCGACGGCGAAGCTTCTGCTGACGAATCGGGCTATTCAGTAGCGATAAGTGGCGACGGCAATACGCTTATCATCGGGGCCTCGACCAATGACGGTAACGGTACGGATTCCGGCCATGCGCGTGTCTACGCGTTCGACGGGAGCAACTGGATTCAGAAGGGCGGCGACATCGACGGCGAAGCCGCTGATGACCGAGCAGGTCGGGCCGTTGCGATCAGTCAGGACGGCAATACCGTCGTCATCGGAGCCCCAGCCAACGATGGGAATGGTACCAGTTCGGGTCACGCCCGCGTCTATCGTTTTGATGGAAGCAGCTGGGTTCAATTAGGAACGGACATTGATGGCGAAGCAGGTGATCAGGTTGGTTCGGCCGTAGCCATCAGTGCTGACGGTAATTCTATTGTCGTTGGTGGCAATGCTGGCGCGGCGTTCTTCGGGACTGCTCGCATCTACCAATTCGACGGGGTGTCTTGGGATCAGCAGGGTACTGACATCGTTGGCGAGAACGTTGGTGATCAGTTTGGCCGCGAAGTCGCTATGAGCGACGATGGTTTGACGGTCATCATCGGGGCGTTCGGCAATGACGGGGCGGCAAGCGGAGCCGGACACTCGCGGATTTACCGATTTGACGGCGTCGTCTGGAATCAGGTGGGAGCCGATATCGACGGTGGTGCCTCCTTTGATCAATCCGGCTGGGCTGTCGGAATGAGTGCTGATGGAAATACAGTTGTCGTCGGAGCACGACTGGCCGATGGAAACGGAAATGATTCCGGCCATGCTCGCGTCTACCGCTTGTCTGCGGGCACCGTCACCGTCATCGGAAAAATTGTAAACGATGACCTTGTCCCGAACGCCGATGCCGGCGGGCTGTACGTCATCGATGAGGGGATGGGGCTGACGCTGGATGCATCAGCTTCGACGGATGCCGACGTTCCCGCAGACATACTGACCTATCGTTGGGATGTTAACGGAGACAATACGTTTGACTTCAACACAGGAACCGCTCCGACATTGAGCCTGACATGGCCGCAACTCGTTGCATTGGGGATCGTTGATGGCCCTTACTCGGGTGGCGTCAATGTTGAAGTCAGTGACGGAACCAATCTGGATGTGGATCACACGGTACTGAACGTCAACAATGTGCAGGCAACAGTCACGCTATCCATGATCTCGCCTATCGGCGAAAACGATATCGCAACGTTGACCGGAACGATCGATGATCCTGGAACGCAGGACGAGTTTACATTGACGGTCGACTGGAACGATCCCAACGATCCTGGTGTCGTTTCCTATAACCTGGACTCCACCAATGTGCTATCGGGAGGTGAAAACTTCACCGGCAGCGATGGTTCAACGCTGACGATTGGTACGGTCACCGCGTCCACGATTCAGTTCCATGTGGATCATCAGTTCATGGATGATGGCCCGGCCCCCGGTAATACGACTAGTTGGGATGCGAGTACGGTCGTGGTCACCATTGTCGACGATGACGATGCGTCGCCGGCGACCGTGGGCGGTACGGCGACGACCGATGTCACCGTGTTGAATGTCCTACCTCAGATCACACCGAGCAACGCTGGGGCACCGATCAGTTTTGCAAGCACCGTCGACTCGCTGACCGACGGCACGCGTCCGCTGGCAGCCATCACTGCCGATTTCGATGGTGACGGCAACGCGGACTTGGCTGCGGCGAACGAATCGACTGACAATTTGTCCATCATGCTCGGCAACGGTGACGGCAACTTTGCCGCACCGACGCTGTTGGCGCTCAATGGCGATGGCCGCGGCATCGACGCAGCGGACTTCGACGGCGATTCCAAAATGGATTTGGCGGTCATCGGCGGAAACTCGCTGCAAGTCTTCCTGGGGAATGGTGACGGGACATTCCAAGCTCCAGTAACGTACGCATCCGGCGGATCGCAAACGGTTTTTGTGAAGGCTGCCGATTTAGATTCGGACAGCATCGACGATCTGCTGCTAATCAACCAGTTTTCGGGCAACGTCGGCGTTTTGATGGGCAATGGGAATGGGACGTTCCAACCAGTCGTGACGTATACCGTGGGCAGTCATCCACTGTCGCTGGATGTGGGCGACTTCGATGGCGACAACCTATTGGATTTGGTGGTGGCAAACCACGGGTCCGGTGCGGACGTCAGCTTTGTCGCGGGCAACGGCGATGGGACCTTCCAACCTGCCGTCAGCGTCTCAGCCGGTCCACAACCCGCCGGTATCGCCGCCGAAGATTTTAACGGCGACCTGATAACTGATTTCGTCGTTGTCCACTTCAGCAGCAGTATTGCCAGCGTGGTGATTGGCAACGGTGACGGAACATTCCAATCACCAGCGAATTTTACGACGGGATCTGGCTCGCGCTCCGTCGCGGCAACGGATCTAAATAACGATGGTAATCCCGATATCGTTTCCACCAACTTAAACGGAGATGATGTCAGCGTCCTTGAAGGGAACGGCGATGGAACATTCTTATCGGCGGTCGATTACTCCACTGGGGACACACCCATTTTCATCTCACTTGGCGAGGTGAATAACGACGGACAGACCGATTTGATCGTGGCGAATTACAACGGAGCAAGTGTTTCCGTCCTGCTCAATTCGCCGCCGACCTTCGTTGTGGATGAAGGTGATTCCTTCAACCTCACAGTGAATTTCACGGATGTTGGAACGCTGGATCTCCACTCTGCACAAATCGATTGGGGCGATGGCAGTTCAGCCGATGCTGGTGCAATTAGCGAAACGGCTGGGTCGGGATCTATCAGCGGCACTCATGTATACGCTGATGACGGCGTTTACACCGTCACGGTCCGATTGGCCGACGACGACATGTCGGGTGACTTCGTTGGCGGGACGGTTGGGGTCGATTTCGTCGAGCAATCATTGCAGGTGTCCGTTGGCAATCTCGATCCCACTGCGGTCGATGATGTGGGCAGTGTTAATGAAGACGGACCGGCCATCAACATTGATGTGCTCGACAACGATACTGATCCAGCGGGAATCAACGATCCTTTGACAGTCACGGCCATTGATGTCACTGGTACGTTGGGATTGGTTAGCTATACGTCAGGGAATGTAACTTACGATCCGAACGGACAATTCGAGTCACTGGCACAGTCAGAAACGACAACCGATACGTTCACTTACACGATCAGCGATGGCGATGGGGGAACTGCGACAGGTTCGGTTACCGTAACAATCAGCGGTAGCAACGACGCACCGGTATTGGACTTGAACGGTACCGACGATGCGGGAATCGACTACGCCACGACGTTCACCGAAGACGGTGGCGCCGTCCTAATCCAAGATACTGATTTGACCTTGTCCGATGTTGACGTCCCACCACCGTACACGCCGTTTGGTTCGGAATTTCAGGTCAACACGACGTTTGTCGACTTACAAAGTTTTTATGTTGGTACCGCTGGCCGACCGATTGCCACGGACGACGCTGGTAACTTCGTGATCGTTTGGACGAGCATAGACCAGGACGGGGACGGCCTGGGAGTGTTTGGGCAACGTTTCAATGCCGCCGGTGTGCCTCAGGGAAGCGAGTTTCAAGTCAATTCCGCCACACTTGGTAATCAACACAGGCCGGCGGTCGCAATGAATGCTTCTGGGGACTTTGTCGTCGCCTGGGTGAGTGTGAACCAAGACGGAAGCGACGACGGTATTTTCGCTCAACGCTTCGACGCGGCAGGCGTTCCACAGAATGCTGAGTTTCAGGTCAATACGTTTACGGCAGACAATCAAAAGAGTCCGTCGGTCGCAGTAAATGATTCGGGGGGATTTGTCATCGTATGGGAAAGCAACACCCAAGACAGCAGCGGCACGGGAGTTTATGGTCAACTTTACGATGCATCGGGTAACTCCCAAGGCGGCGAGTTTCAGATCAACACCTATACCACTGACTGGCAATCTCGACCCTCCCTCGCGATGAGCCCAGGAGGTGATTTCGTGGTGACCTGGGAAAGCTACGACCAGGACGGCAATAGCTACGGCATATACGGCCAACGCTACAACGCATCGGGCGTTGCACAAGGTAGCGAGTTCCAGGTCAACTCGTATACCAACTCTTCCCAACAAGCGTCGTCGGTTGCGATGGACGATCTGGGCAACTTCGTCGTCACTTGGGAGAGCATTGGGCAAGATGGTAGCGGACACGGTGTCTACGCCCAGCGATACAACTCGTCGGGCATTGCATTGGGTAGTGAGTTTCTCGTCAATACGACGACAATCGCTCCCCAAAAAGATCCGTTCATAGCGATGAGCGCAAACGGAACTTTCGTCATTGTATGGAGTGTGGTGAATACGCCCAGTGGCATCGGACCTGGCGTGATGGGGCAGGTTTACGATGCAACGGGAATTCCTCAGGGAAGTGAGTTCGAAATCAATTCAACGCCTAGCGCTCCGCCATTTCGAAAGGCAGTCGCGATGGATGCGAGTGGGAACTTTGTCGTGACGTGGCCGAGTCAAGATCAATCCAACTGGGGAATCTTCGCTCGTCAATATCACGCGAATTCCGGTTCGATCACCGAGGCATTGGTGACGTTGACCAACAACCTGGACAGCGCAACCGAGGTGCTGGCGGTCGATGTTAGCGGAACGAATATCACCGCCAACTACTCCGGCGGCGTGCTAACGCTAACCGGCGAAGACACGGTCGCCAACTACGAACAAGTGCTGCGGACCGTGACATACAGTAATGCGTCACAGGATCCCAATCCCACCGATCGGACCATCGAGTTCGTAGTCAGCGACGGGATCGACAATAGCCTAATCGCCACCACCACGTTGACGGTCGTGGCAGTCAACGATACGCCGACTCTGAGCGTGGACGCCACTGGCGAAGTCACCGAAGATGACTCGACGCCCAGCTTGGTCGATAGTGGCGTATTGAGTTTTGGCGATGTCGATGGCGATGACACGCACACGATCAGCAGTTCCTATAACATCGATGCAGTTTGGAGCGGTGGCACATTGACCGCGAGCCAGATTTCGGACGTTAGTAGCGGTTTCACGGCTGACAACGACGGTTGGGACTACAGTGTGGCCAACATCGCCGTTCAGTTCCTGGGCATGAGCGAAACGATCACGCTGAGTTTTGACGTGACCGTTACCGACAGTAGCAGCGTCGGCACTCCCGCAACGCTCCCACACGAAGACGACAGTGTAACCGAAGCAGTAACCATCACGATCATCGGCACGAATGATGATCCGATCGTGGACGCAGCTGATGTCACGGGTGCCGTCACCGAATTGGTTACCCCCGCTGGCAACCTGACGGACTCCGGCACGATCGGATTCACCGACGTGGACCTTCTCGACGTCCATAACATTGACGGTACGATCACCGCTTCGGCGGGTGCCTTAGGATCGTTGACTGCCAGCGTGACAATGGACACTACGGGCAACGGTGCGGGTGGAGTCATCACTTGGGATTACAGCGCTGCGGCAGCGGATGTGGAATATCTGCAGGCAGGTGAAACCAAAGTGGAAACCTTCAACATCACGCTCAATGATGGCAACGGCGGCACGGTCGATCGATTGATCACGATCACGATCACCGGCACCAACGATACTCCGTTGGTAGATGTGGCCGATGTGACCGGTGCAGTCACGGAACTGGTCACTCCCACTGGCAACCTGACGGACACCGGTACGATTGGCTTCAGCGATGTGGACCTGCTCGATGTGCATAACATCGACGGCAGCATCACCGCTTCGGCCGGAGCCTTGGGAACGTTGACCGCCAGTGTAACGACGGACACGACCGGTACTGGCATCGGTGGCGTGATCACTTGGAACTACAGTGTTGCGGCGGCAGATGTCGAATACCTGCAGGCCGGTGAAACCAAGGTCGAGACGTTCAACATCACCTTGGATGACAACAACGGCGGTACGGTGGATCGATTGATCACGGTCACCATCAGCGGAACCAATGATGATCCGATCGTGGACGTGGCCGATGTCACCGGTGCGGTTACCGAACTGGTCACACCGACCGGTAACCTGACCGATTCGGGTACGATCGGTTTCAGTGACGTCGACCTGCTCGACGTGCATAACATCGACGGAACCATAACCGCTTCGGCAGGAGCCTTGGGCTCGCTGACCGCCAGCGTGACGGCGGACACAACCGGAACCGGCATCGGTGGCGTGATCACTTGGAACTACAGTGTTGCGGCGGCAGATGTCGAATACCTGCAGGCCGGTGAAACCAAGGTGGAAACGTTCAACATCACACTGGATGACGGCAACAGCGGTACGGTCGATCGATTGATCACGGTGACCATCACCGGCACCAATGATGATCCCACCGTGACGAGCCTGAACTCGAGCCATGACGAGGTGTGTGATAGCTCGGCAGACGGCATGGTTTGGATCGATGGATCGTTCTCCGACTTCGATCTTAACGATACCCATACCGTGATCGTGGATTGGGGTGATGATTCCGGTCCAGAAATCCTAGCGTCTGTCGATCAAATAGCTGATGTTTTTGATGCGAGTCATGACTATGCCACCGGTGGAATTTTCGTCATCTCGGTAACCGTCGCAGACAGCAACGGTGGCACCGATACATGGACGACCACTGCCATCTCGCAAGGGGTCGGACTCGTCGATGGCGTGCTGTATGTGATCGGTACCGATGGCCGTGATGACATCGACATCAAACTGGGCAGCGACGGTGGGTCCGATGGCGGAAGTGACGGAGGCTCCGACGGTGGAGCCGATCAGCTGAAAGTCAAAGCCAAGCTCGACAAGGGCGGTGGCAGTGATGGCGGGTCTGACGGCGGAAGTGATGGTGGTACCGACTACTTCAACGTCACGGATGTTGACCAAATTGTCATTCATCTTTGTGGCGACGACGACAAAGCTAAGATCCATAAAGATGTTATGATAGACGCGGAGATCTATGGGGGTGAAGGCAAGGACGACCTGACCGGCGGAGGAGGCAATGACCTGCTCGATGGCGGCGACGGGAAGGATGACCTCAAGGGCGGACGCGGTAACGATGTCCTATTTGGCGGTGCCGGAGACGACAAACTTGATGGTGGCTCCGATGGCGGATCCGACGGTGGTGGCGATGACATCCTCGTCGGTGGTGCGGGCAACGATGACATGAAGGGAGGAAACGGCAATGATCTGATGATCGGCGGCGATGGCAAGGATAAAATGAAAGGCGGCAAAGGGGATGACTTGATGTTCGCTGACATGGCTGCCAACGAAAATGACCTCTCGGCTCTTGATACCGCACTGACATTTTGGAATGCGGGTGATTTACCCTCGGCGATGGCGGCCGTCGGCACCCTACTGTCCGATGGCGATAAAGATGACTTGAAGGGCGAGCAAGGAGACGACCACCTGTTCGGCAGCCTCAATGACAAACTGAAGCCGTAGAAAGCCCAACAATTGGTATCCAGCTACAGGTGAACCGGCATGTGGTAGGTAATTGAAAATCCCACTGGCATCATTCAACGTGGTTGGAATCGAATGCGAGGTCAACGACGAAGATGAACGGTACGAAAAAGACTGTGTATCTGATGCGAGGCTTGCCGGGCTGCGGGAAGAGCCACCGTGCTCGGAGATTGGCAGGTCAAGACGGCATTGTGCTGGAAACTGATTTGTATTTTTATACTCAAGTGGGCGACGATCCGGCGAGCTACGATTACAGCAGCGAAAAACTACCACTGGCGCGCCAATGGAATTTTGACCGATTTCGCAATGCGATTTCACACGGCGTGTCACCGATTGTTGTGGATCGTGGGAACGGACTGAATTCCGAAACCCGCAAATACGCAGCGCACGCGGTGGAGCAGCAATACGCAGTCGAATTGGCTGAACCGGATTCCGCTTGGTGGTGCGAATTGCGAGTGCTGTTAAAGTACAAGTCGCATGTCGACAGTAAACTATTTGATGCCTGGGCACTCAAACTGGCAGAGTCCACGTCGCAAACGCATCGTGTACCATACGCAAACATTCGTCGATGGATCGACCGCTGGCATATCGATCTGACGGTGGACAGAATTCTTGGGTGCAGGTCATGACAGCAAGTCCGCCAGCGAAGCGACTGTCAAGAAACATTCGGAGCTGACCTTCGAGATCCTGGACCATGTTCGCCAGGAGATCTGGGCGGCGAGTTTTTGGCAGAACTCCAACCGACGCGAAGTCCTCAGAAGCTGTTCGAGGTCTATCTTTACAAACATGACGCTCTGGACGCTCTGGACGATTTCGATACGAACCGTGGCATCGCGTTGGACAACGGCATTTGGGCGGACCTCTGGTTGCCGTGAAGCTTTTTTAAAGAGTAATGGTAGGCGGTTTGAATAACGCCTTCAGCGTTACAAAACTGAGCGACGGTCATGTCGGCGGCACGAAATCGATCAAATCGCTCGGTCAAAACGCGAACTGCCGGGGAAATGTTGTCTGGATTCATGGGATCTCCGATACGGGAATTGAGACAAAACCCAAGATCCTAAACCCCACGCCTACAACGGTTCTGGTGTGCGGTTACGCCGCATACGCAACGCAGAAACCCGCTAGGACTCGAACCGAGTCTGGGAAAACACGGGATAACTGCGATGCTTCCGGGGGTGACACCCAACAATGCACCCAAGTTCCGCTGCTCTTCGCCAGTGTCAGCCAATTGGGCGATTGTTTGTGGCAAATTGACATGCAACATCGACAGCAACTCTTACAACACTTAGACCGCAGAAGGTCTGAAGAGCATGGATCGTCGTAGTTTCGCGTTCGGTGCTCAACCACTTTCTCAAAGCGACCCTACCGACCCTTTAGGCCCCTCTCATCCGAACAAAATTAGGCTACCGGGGTACAGCGGTGGAGAGTTGGTCCGTTTCGCCATCACGCGAGGATTGTCGATTTTGGAACTGTTGGCATCGCTGTCATGATGAGATCGTCATCGTGGTTAATCCGCATAGAGGGACGGCGGCTAAATTCTGCTCGAAGCAGTCGGCTAAATTCTGCTCGACTGCTTCGAGCGAACCACGGTGACACGTGCCGCCGTCTCCTTTCTTCACGTAGCCTCAACATGAACGAGAACAAGTATTCCCCTCGCTACGAACGACCGAAAGTCAAAGAGGGCCTACAGCATGCAGGAACGCTGGTCGGCAAGATACACCCGATGTGCAACTCCATCCCGATAATCCCACAACGAAACTTCGACAACATGGTCGACTCGATCAAGGAGAACGGCCTGCTCGAGCCCATCTACATCAATCACGACAAGCAGCTACTCGACGGTCGCTCTCGCCTCATGGCATGCTTCGTTGCTGGCGTCGCCCTCACCGCTGACGACGTGAAGGTAACGGAGCATAGCCCAGAGGCGATCGCTCAATCCAACGTGGCCCGTCGTCACCTCACGAAGAATCAGAAATTGATGCTTGCTGTCGATCGCCTTTCCATGCAGCGGAAGCTTGCGGGCGTAAAACGGACTGTGGGTGCAGAGAAAGTTCGTCAAAGCCAAAAGCAGCCGGATGGCGCAAAGCTTGCGCGAAGCCAACAACCTAAGAAGCGTGGCCCTCGTGCCCTGGAAAAAGTAGCCAAGGAGGAAGAGGTACCGCGTGCAGATTTGGCGTTGGCCGAGAAAATCCTGTTGGCGGCTCCTGACTTACAGCCTAGCATTGAGTCGGGGGAGATATCGCTCGAGGAAGCCGCTAACCGTACTGGCGTGCCTCGCAAGCAGACGCAGGCTCCACGACCCAAGAAGCGGAAGCCTTCGCGACCACAGCGAGACCTCAGCGTCGTCACAGAGCATGGCGACGGCATCCGCGAACTAACAGCACCGGGTGAGGTGGCCTGGGTTTAGGGGGCCCAAGCTGGATGTCTCGATCATGGTGTACGGATCCGGCAGCGACAAGTTCATAGGAGCCACGGACGACGATGAGCACGTGGCAGTCGATCCGGACACTCCTGCCGTGGAGCAAGCGATCGAGCGTTTGAATCAGAGACTCAACCAGATTCCCCAGGCATAAGCGACGCCACTGCCCGAGTATCGTCCCTCGGGAAATGCTCCTCTGGCAGCAGCTTGTGGGTAAGTACCCTTGTCATTTCCATTCATTCCCAAAGGAATAACCATGAACAACGACCGTTCCGATCTCCCCGGTCTCATCGAGATGCTGAATTCGGAGTCTTACCAAGAATCCCGCAAGCGGGATTTCAACCAACAGTCGCTAGAGGAACGCATCCTCAGCTTTCTCGGCTCATGCGACCAACGTGGGCACCAATACCGACCAGGGCATGACTGTCGCCCAACCATCAAGCGGCTGGCAACGTTTCTGGGGTGTGACCCGACAGCAATCTCGAAATTGAAAACGGGCCACCGCAAGCAGATCAACTTCGATGCGATGAATACCCTGGCGATCCTGTCGGGAGTCTGTCCGCCTGTTCCGTTCGAAGAACTAGGGGCGGAGAAGCGGGCTCGGCTAGCCGATGCAGACCGCTGGTGCGAAGAGGCCCCTGAACGCAGAGGAACGCTGGCTGAGTTCTTGATGAAAGGCATCGGTAGCCGCCAAGACAATTAGGCTGGTCCTACGGCAGCAGGTCGCGAACGTGAACACGCCCGCGTAACTAATCGACAGCACGATTCCATGTGCATCTTTTTGGAGTCCAGGCTGATGCACCTATCATTGTGCAAACCATCAACGCTCCCTCGGTAAGGACCTCTCTGTTGTCTGTCTCATCGCCACCTTCACTGCCTAGTTCCACTCCTGTCGACGCCGACTACCTTATCCTGGCCGGGTTGCCGGAGGGGACGACCGCGTTCGAACTTGCGGCCGCCGGTCCTGCTGGATACGTACGCTACTGCAATTGGTATGCGAGCCGGCTAGATTCACGTCGGTTGAGGAACCCTGGCCTATCAATCGAGACTCGCTTGGCCGCATACTTACGACTCATCGGGGGACAAGGGCAACGATTCCATCTCGGAACGGGTGCTATCCCCAGTGCAAGATGGCTGCGTGCGAGAATCGACCTCCACCGCAACACGATTGGGAAATACATCAAAGATGCGCAGGCGAATAAACCAATTCAGCTCAACCTGACCGTGGGTTGCCAACTTGCATTCGCCGCTGCCATCTATCCCCCGCAAACGAAGTTCGAAAAGAACGCTATTGCGGAGGTGCTAGAGAATCGCCTTGACTTGATCGACGACTATTACCTCACCGGGAGGAAGAAGGCAAACATGGTTCGCTGCCTCACACCAATCATCCACACCGGCAAGAACGAGCTGTTCACGATCGCCAAGAGCTATCCTTGCTCATACAACCTGGACGAGAAGATGCTGCCGGTGAAACAGCTCGCTAAGCACACGCCGCGACGGCTGGTGGCGAAGTCAATGTGAGGTCGCAATCGCTAGTCTCGATGCGGTGCTTCTTATCCCGTTTCCTCGCCCACGAAAAATCATGGCTGCAACACCTGCTGAACCTCTTCAGTTCTCGTTCCCCATATGTCGTCAAGACAAGATGTCGGCAGAGGACACTCGGAAGTATGTTCGTTTCGCGATGGGTCCAGTGTGGAGATGGCAAAGGGCACGATCGGTTGTCACACATGGCGTCGTGGCGGCGAATGTCGATTATGGTTCGGAGTTCTGGCAAGTTGTTGACTACCGGCGAGGAGCACCCTTCGATGCACGTACGCATTATCGCGGAGATCATCTACTCGACATCGCGGCGGCCGAGACAATCTTTCACGATCCGGCAACACGGCTGAACGTCGAGGCAAGATTGCTGGCGAGGCTGCCGCCCGATGTCGTCGCCGTACGCAGCGGTCTCGCCACTCAAACCGTGCGGGACTACTGTGACGTCTACTTCGATGTCCTCGACAGCCTCGATGCCAAGGCCTGGTTGGCCTGCCACGTCTTCGACCGAGATGGTAAACCTGTCAGCGATCTGCACAACATTGTGTGCCGCGAATCCTACCGCTGCGGGCCCGCGGTCTGTGAGCGCTGGCTGGCGGGAATCCCGCACCTGCACGAAGATTGTGATCTGGCCACGAGCAGGGGCCGTGAGATCAAGCGTTTGCAGCTCTTACTGATGCGGCACCAACTACCGGAGACCGACGCCAACCGTCTGTGTGAGGTTGCCCTGCGAATCGGAGACCTATCGTCACGGCAGCCCTCCCACTTCGACAACCTCAGCCACGTGCTCGGAAAAAGAACTGCACAAGTGCTCGGCAGATTCCTTGGCACGGAAGAATACGCACTGCCAGTTGTGCGATCTGAAGATAATTCGCACATTTTGATAGGCGGAAGACGGCATTCAGCATAGTTTTTTGTTGAAATGGCATGTGTGGTACACAAAGTCTATGCAAATCGAACAACGAAAAGGCACAGCGAAAAACTATGTCGTCCTCGCACGGCGTCTCAACGGCAAGCGGCAGAAACGCTACATCGGCAAGGCCTCGGACCCGGTGGTTCAATTGTTCGTGGAAGAGGAGCGTCTCGCGAAAGCCAACGAGCTTGCCCATCGCGAAGCCTGCTGCCGCGAAAGAGACAATGACATCGCAGCCAATATATCGCTGGAATGGTTGAGCGAGTGGTCCACAAACTGGAAGGTCATTCGACAAATGGGCGAACTTGAAATGCACAGCCAATCCACAGCACCCCCCAAAGCCGACAAGAAGATGCCGGGTCTCCACAAGTTCAAAGAGGTTTGCCGGCTCGCCGAGAGCGGCGACGTCGACGCACGAGCTCAGCTTGATAGCTGGATCGCCGCCCAGCCGGAGATACTTCGCGAGGCTACCGACATGATCGCGGTCTCACGTGAACACTTACTCCAGTTCGTCGGCTCAGCCTCGCCCGAGAACGTTGCTCTTTGGCGGTGTCGTCTTGACGCGGACACCACGGAGATCCTTGGTTCCGCCGAAAACGACCCGCTCAGTCGGATGTACGCGGAAGTTGTTGTGATCGCTTGGATGGACCTGATGCGGTGCTGGATCATGCCCAGCGTTACCGGTCAGGATGAAAAGAGATCAGCGTATTGGGGATCCGCAGTGGAGCGAGCTCACGGCCGCTGGACGAAAATCTACCAGGCTTGGACACAACACCTTAAGCACACGCGCAAGTTGCAATCAAACCAGTCATCAGCCTAGACCGAGGCGTCTTCCGGATACCGCCCACCGACATGGCGTCGGTAGCGATCCTGTACCACTCATTGAATTACAGAAGGGTGATCCACAAAGGCTGACTGAGTTTTTCCAAGCGACTGTCCAGGCCGTGTTTGGTGAAAACGGCCGTGCTGCTAGAACCAGCAAAGTCAACTCGCCCGATCGGTGTGCACGCTTTTCCATGTCTGCAGTGGCTTCGCGAGAGGGCTGGAGCCGATAGCAGACCGACTGGACTGCAGACCGCCCTATTGCATGGTACTCGCCTGCCGTGGGCGTTAATCCGAAAGCGTGAGCATCGATCTTTGGGGCGATCTACAGCTTCCACAAACTGAACCAGAAGAGGAAGCGTTCCTAATCAAAATCTAGGCACGGGCACCCGTCCGGGGAGGACATCTACATGAGTGTTATCGAATCAACTGCTGTAATTCCATTGGCGACAATTGCTGCCATACCTTCGCCCCATTCGATCGAAGGGAAACGTAAGGGCTCAGACGAAGATCACAGGTTCCCGGAGCTTCGTCGGTATCAGCGTGATGCCGTCCAGCAGACCGATCATCATTTATCGAGCGACCCCGAGCGTGTGCAGGTGATCAGCCTTCCGACCGGCGCGGGAAAGACGCTGGTTGCCATGAAGCTGGCGTACGACTTTCTTGATCGCAACGAGGACATGAAAGTTCTTTGGCTCGCGCCGAGCTGGGATCTGCTCGAGCAAGCATGGCGGAAGTGTCAAGCATGCGTACCCCAATACAGCAGCCAAATGGGAACGATTGGCGACCCGAAGGGTCTGCCGGATATGAAGGAAAATCAACAGGCGAGATTTCTGTTTACCACGGTCCAGACTTGGTACAGCCGTTTCTCGAGTGACGCTCATGACCCTTTCAGCAAGCAGCCCTTGTTGGTGATTATCGATGAGTGTCACTGGGCCGCTGCAGCCCAGCATGGAAAAGCGTTGCTGGATCGGTTCTTGGGCCAGTCACTGATGATCGGGCTTTCGGCGACGCCTCGCGTCGATCCAGAGACACATCACATCGCCTACGCCAAATCATTTGCAGAGCTTTGTCCCGAGTTCCTCGCTACGCCCCGCATCGAAGAGTTCGCTACGGGCGAGACATGGGATCCGATCATTAATAGCGGGCAGATCACGCCGAAGTCGCTTGCCGATCTGGGAGATCGCGAAACCCGAAACGAAAAAATCATCCAGCGGTTCTTGCAAGGTTACCAAAAGGGCCAGTATCAGCGTGTTTTGATGTTTGCATGTAACATCAACCATGCCAATCAACTCGCCACCCTCTTGTCGCGAAGTGGCGTACCATCCAAAGCCGTGCATTCAGCCAACAACGCCGAGGACAACCAAACCGCAATCTCGGAATTCCGTGAAGGGCGCATCAATACGCTGGTAGCAGTCGAGATGTTGACCAGTGGGTTTGACGTACCTGAGATCGATGCGGTCTTCTTGACGCGTCCCACGGACAGCTTGACACTGCTGGCACAGATGGTGGGTCGCGGTGCTAGAAAATCCCCTGGTAAGGACTCGTTCACCATCGTCGAGTTTACCGATTCGGTAACCCGCCTGGGCTCGCAGCTATTTCACGCCAAGGAATATACCCAAGGCGTTGCGCCGACTTCCTCGACGATGCCGAGTGGTCCTAGGGTTCAGCATGACGAGCTCGAAGATGTGCGACGCTTCGAAGTGCTGCAGTTGCCCGGGCTTGCGGGAGTTCCGTTTGCATGCGACCAGACGTTTGGGGTCGAGATTGAAATCGGAACGTCGCCTCGTCCCCGGTCTCGCGACCGCGACTGGCGCGTCGGTGCCCAGAAGATCATCGAGTGCCTCAAGCATTCCGCTTCGCTTCCGGTGTGCCAACGCCCCCTTGGCTACCACGAAAATAACGAACACTGCTCGTGGCGGGTTTGCTATGACAGTTCATGCGGCTGGGAGGTTGTCTCTCCGATTCTGGTTAACCGCGATGGATTTGACGAACTAGCCCGAGTGTCTCAGGGGCTGGACCGGTTTTTGGACCAGTCGCCCACGATGCGCATCAATCACGAAACGGGCCTTCACATTACCCTGGCAACTCGCCTCAATACGGAAGAACGTCGAAGGGGATTCGCCGCCCGATTGACGCGGTTAGAAAATGGACTCTACACCCTAGTCGCACCCTCGAGGCTGTACCAGTGGCACGGGCCCTACACTTATGACAACTACGGGCGGAACGAGTTCTGCAAGCCCTACCGCGACAGTAGAAAGCTCAATAAGGCCCCGATCCTGTTCTCCTCCGGATCGCTATCGCGATATCACTCGGTCAACTTAAATCGCATCGACAATGCGATCCAGCTTCTTGAGGTCCGTATGCACCAGGGCACGACGGACTATCGCAAAATCATCCCCTGGATCGCCCTGTGGATGCAGATCTTCAATCACTCGCGATATCAATGGCAGGGGAATTGCGAATTCGGACGGGTGTTACCAGGTGGGAACACCGCGATCGGTCAATGGAGGGTCGGCAAGGAAGATATATTTCAGCTTCTTGAGCGGGAGATGATCTTCTTGCCTCAACCCCTCAGGCAGCTGCTGTGGGAGCGGCGGCGTCAATTACGTGACTCTTGGAAACATGCGGTTCCCAATCGTGTTGCTCGGTGGGAAGCAGCGGGTTGGTACGATTCGGCCGTGGCATCATCAGGGCATTGCCAACTGAATCCATGACGTTCCGTGGGCAGGATTGGTTTGGGCGTGGTCACCACGATGCGATCTTGTCGCGTTCCAGGGGAGGCAATGTCTTCGAAATCGAGAGTGATCGACTGCCGTCAGTCCTCGATCACTGATCGCCTGCCGTAGAACCGTCTAACACCCATCGCTGAGTTTGCAGCGTTCGCGTAGCTGTTTGCGCGTCCAGGTTTCAGGAGTGCCGGTGTTCATTTACGCAACAGTACTCGGTGAATTCGCCGGCTCAAAGCACACCTACCATGGTCCTCGGGGTATCAAACCGTCCTCTAGAGGATTGGGGCAAGCTGATCGGTGACGTACCGAGCGCCAGTGCGATCTTGGATCGGTTCTTGCAGTCGGCGGAGATCATGAAGATCACCGGCCGCAGCTACCGGCTAAAGAATGCCGAGAAAAGTTCAAAAGGGACCAGGTCCCGACAGGTGGTCCCTTTTCAGGCGCCCCGTGACAGAAGACGAAAGGTTCTACAGATTCGCCTACCCACTTGGGTTTCGGCTTCTCGACTTGCGGTCCGGTATTCTTGCAGGAAATGCGGTGGATGCGTCGTTCTAGCAGCCGATGGATGAATTCGAGCTCGCTAGAATACTTGCTCGCGTACTTTCGTGATCGCGAGATCGTTTCAGCAGGGGTGGGTAACATGAAAGAGAATCATTCGTTGGAACAATCGATGGGCTCATTAACACCGTTGAACGGCAAACGGTGAATACCGATTCGAATTGGGATTTGATTGTCTTGGGGCTCGGCGGTGTCGGCAGTGCGGCGGCGTACCATGCCGCTTTGGCCGGTTTGAGAGTTTTGGGAATCGACCAATACTCACCCGTGCACAATCATGGCAGCTCGCACGGAAAGACGCGTGTGATTCGACAGGCGTACTTTGAACACCCCGCCTACATACCGTTGCTTCGACGCGCCTATGAGTTGTGGGAGTCGCTGGAGCAGGCCTCCGACCAGCGGTTGTTTGTACGAACCGGACTGGTCGAAGTCGGACCGGTCGATGGCGTGGTTGTCCCTGGTGTGATCCGAAGTGCCGAACGATACGGACTGGACATTGAAAAACTCTTGATCGATCAAGTTCAAAACCGCTGGCCAGGACTCTCCGCCAGTTCCGAGATGGCGGCGGTCTTTGAATCAAACGCGGGCTATCTGAAGGTGGAGTCGTGCGTAGCCGCTTATTTGCAATGTGCCGCGGATCAGGGTGCCGTGTGCCGTCACAACGAAACCGTGCGGACTTGGTCGGCCACAACCGAGGGTGTTGTGGTCGAAACCGATCAAGGCCGATATTCCGCCGCCCGGCTGATCATCGCAGCCGGACCCTGGAGCGGCCATGTCTTGTCCGGCCTGGGCGTGCAATTGCAAGTGCTGAGAAAACACCAGTACTGGTTTAGCGCCGCGCCGGCCGAATCCGATCAATCACCGCATCTCCCATGCTTCTTCTTTGAGCTACCTCGCGGCTACTTTTACGGATTCCCATCGATCGATGACAACGGCATCAAGGTTGCGCGTCACAGCGGCGGCCAAAGCGTCGAGATACCGACCCGCGGCGACTATGCCACCGATGCGGAAGACCTTCGACTTGTGCAAGAATTCGTTCGCGAGCACTTGCCCGGTGCGACGACTCACTTGCGATCCCACGCGGGATGTTACTACACGATGACCAGTGACGAACACTTTCTGATTGACACGTTGCCCGAGCATCTCAACGTCGTTGTGATCGCAGGACTTTCGGGTCATGGATTCAAGTTCACGAGCGTTCTCGGCGAAATCGCAATGCATTTGGCGGTCGGCGACACCCACGACTTCAACTTGGATCTATTCCGCATCAACCGTTTCAGTTAACCGTCTCCGGAGCCCCCAAGGGACAAAGAAATCAAGTCCTCACGATGAAGCTACGAATCTGATTGTGGAGCAAACCGGAACCAAGCGTGCGGGCGAGATCGTGCTGCTCGATGCCCACTACGACACTGTTTACTCCACGCCTGGTGCTGACGACAACGCTTCGGCCGTTGCGGTCATGCTGGAGGTCAGCCGGTTGCTTCGCGAGCACCAGGGCAAACGAACAGCTCGTTACGTCGCGTTCGCGTGTGAGGAACCACCGTACTTCAACCTCGACTCGATGGGCAAGGTAAAACGAATGCCAATTCTGGAAATGAAGTTGGATCGGCAGTCGATCGGCACGTTTTCTTGCGTAAACCTTCCATGCGGGAGTCCTCTTGCTTGGGCTTCTTCGAGTAACCAATCGACGATGGTGTCAATGTTTCGGCGGCAACCTTCTGCACCCCAGTCGTTCATCGTGTCGACACGGGTTTCGCAGTTGCACGTTTCGCTCGGCTTGGCAAACCAAGCGATCATCTTTTTGAGTTCGTTGCCGGGACCGGGCCAAAAGCTGCTGATCTTCAGCGTCGCCGGCATCGGGTCTTCGTCCGGGATGTAGTTGCGAAGAAGTGCTTCCAACTCGGTGACGTCTTGTTTGCGTCGCTTTTTGTTGACCAACGCCATACCGATCATGACGACATTGATCGCTCGCGGGTTGGATTCGTTCTGGCAGGCGTTGCAAGCCGCGGGCGTGACTTTAGCCAGACAACCTGCCATCCCTGAGGCAACTTCGCAGTTGTTGTCACCCGAAAGGTGAGGGCAATCTCCGCAACTCGCAGATTACGCGGATCGCTTTCCCGATCATGCCAACGTGATTGTGGAACTGTTTGATGAGAACAAGCCTGCATCAGGACCGTTCGCGAACCAAAAAGAAAGATCAGCCGGCCGACGGCGGCACGATCTTGTTAAAACGCAATCCACGATTCGGCTTACGAACCGCGTCCTTGCCAGCGAGATGCTTGTCCGCAGCGATCTGCTCAGTCAGCTTGTGCTGCTCAACCGACCCCGCATCACACGAAGCCTTCGCAGGCCCCGAAGCGTTCTCACGAATCTCGTCGTTTAGGTGATCACCCATCGCCGCAACTCACTCGCTCGCAAACAAACGTCCCTCTCAGGGTTACTTAGGCAAAGTGAGCCGTGGGTAAACCAGAAAATTGGCCGCGAAACGCAAATCGTCCTCTGGTATCTCTCGTGAGGATCCAGAATTGTGTTCCCCGATGCGTCGGCGATGGAGCGGCAACAGGCCGAGAGTAGAGATAAGGCTCCGGTGTCGGCCACCGGTGCCAACAGTTGTCAGCCTTGAGTTGGACAGCTTTTACGAAATTAGTCCGAGTGCGAACTGGAAACGCACGAAAGTTACTTCATTGCTCCTCGAATCAACGATCTGACCCCTTGCCCAAGAACAACGAAGCGATACGCCGGTGGATTTAGAAAAGAAGGTAACCATTTAAGAAGTGAACCTGGTGCTCTTGGCTTCCGTCATTACTCGGGAGAAAGTGTAACGCTACTAGCGAATGAGTTTGTAAGACGGAGCGTCAGATGCGGTTCGTCCAGGCACGCGTAAAACGCTATCGTAGCGTCGTGGACTCAGGTCCTTTTGAGGTCCAAGACAACAAGACTATTTTCGTAGGGCCTAATGAGGCACGCAAATCCCCGCTTCTGCAGCCAGTTCAGCAGCTAAATCGGCCAGATGGTGTAAAGGCGTTCGACCCGCTGCGTGATTATCCACGTTCAATGTGCAACGAGATCGCGATTAGAGAAGTCAATACGAAGAATATTGAAGTTGTTACCGGACGATTTAAGATAGAAAAGCAAGACCTCGAAGTGATCCCGCCCAAGTTCGCGGATTGCACCTACGTACTGACCCGGTAACCCATGATAGTTCATCACTACACGTCTCTGCCAGTCGGGCTACAGATCCTGGAAAAGCGAGAGTTGTGGCTATCCGCAGTCACTTCGGCAAGTGATCTGGGCGAATATATTTTCGCGGCTGAGCACTTGAAGAGCAAGGTTTCTGAATGGCTGTCAGATGAACTTTGTCAACGAAGATTCTGTGAACGACTTGACAGTTTTGTATCTCTCTACGGGGCAGACTTGGAAGAGCCCGACCTAGCATTCTATGCAAGCTTCACGACTCTTGAAGACAATGCTACCCAGTGGATTGCATACGGCGACGGTGGCAAAGGTATAAGCATCGCGTTCGATTTAGATGGGCTTCGCGCTCACGGAGAAAGAGCAACATCAAGCGCTGTGATGTACGGTCAGCCGGGGCTCGACAGAATCGTAGAAAACCTGGAGGGATTTAAAGCTTGGTTTCACAATCGTGAATCGGAACTCGAGCACGACGTTGATAGTTCTGAGTTTGCTCTTGCTGAGTACCTGGCTGGACATGCCGCTACTCAGTGCGCTTATGTCAAGAGTGTCGGTTTCGAAACAGAGAAGGAAGTGCGACTCTGTGTAGCTCCGGTCCTTGACACTGACGGAGATGAACCAAAATGGAAAATTAAGTATCGATCAGCTTACAGTCGGCTGATCCCCTACACTGTCCACAAGTTCCAAACTGAAGTCATTAAGTCAATTCGACTTGGACCATTTTCGTCACATGGCACCAACAGGCATGCAGCTGCGAACATGTTGACCGACTGGGAGTATGAAAACACGATTGTCAACATCTCTGAACTCAAGATGCGGTAAATCGCCGTCTTCGTGACTTGCTTACGTCGTTACGTTCGTCCGAGTTTGCAAATCAGAATGGGACGTCCGGATCTTCAGCATCCACCTTCTTTGGCTTGCTCGCTTCTATCCGCTTTTCTAGCTCACGCAGTGCGGACTCTACCTCAACTCTGTTCGTCTCAACCCAATCAACGCCGTCGCTTGAGATTTTGTAGACGCTGTACTCTTCACCAAAGTCCATTCCAGTATCAACCTCAACTAGATCTAGACGGTCAAGCTGTCGGATCGAGATAATCACGCTCATCCTGGGCATCAGGGTTTGCTTTTCAATCTCGTAGAGCTGCATGCCAGATGAGTCGTACGTTTGCTCGAATAGGATCCCCAGAATTGTCTGCGCATCAATGCTCAACTCGGTTCGCGCAACAGGAGTTTCGTCTCGCTTCAGCGAAGAAATGTCCGAGAGCAGTTCGTGCATAGAAGCATACCGGGAGTCAGCCGGATTAAGCGTGGTGAATATCACGCGAGCATAGTTTTCCGTCACCCCGTCAACGGCACGCAGGGATGCTTCCCAGTTTCTCCCCTGGGGGGCAGTGCCGGCAAGAAGCCAGTACCAACAAGCTCCGAGACTGTACACGTCACAACGAGCATTCACCAATCGAGGATCTGCAAGTAATTCTGGCGCGGTGAATGATCCTCCGACTGGCGTTCCTCCTGTGCGGGTGAATCTCTCTCCTCCGGGGTCCATGACCTTTGCAATCCCAAAGTCTAGTACTCTTGCGGTTCCCTTTGAAGTCATCAGGTTGGTAGGCTTCACGTCGCGATGGATAATTCCCTTGTCGTGAGAATATGCCAACGCGGACGCAATTCGTTCCACGAATGGCAAAACGACCTGAGGGGTAACATCAAAGTTTGTCTCCTTTACTTGATGGAGATTCCAACCCTCGAACCGCTCCATGAGAATGAAGGGAACCCCAGCATGTTCACCCACGCCAAAAATCGGCGCGATGTACTCGTGCCTCAACGACAACAGTAGCTTCGATTCCGCCTCAAATCTTTCGGACGCTCTCGACTCTTTACTCCGGAAGGGGTGCGGATCTAGAAACTTAACCGCACAGGGGTGATCTAAAAACGGGTGTTTCGCACTGTATACAGTTCCGTATCCACCTTCCCCAAGCTTCTCACCAATAGTCAGCGAGCCGAGGTCAACCTGATCACCCAAAGAAATGTTCATTATCCAAATCAACTCAACATGCTGTTTTCGCGATCGTTCAACGGTAAGAGCATCCCGGATTTCTGGCTCAACATCCAGCCCCGTCACGCCGCAACGCCGATTATGTTGGACGCAAGGGACCAGCCGACGACCATTCGGCGAACGCTCCGGTGGCCGACACCGGAGCGACGATTGCTTTGTTCCTTACGCTCCGGTTTCATCGACCAGCAGCTCGAACTTGACAATCCAAAGTCGGCCGCCAGAGCGGTGTCGAGGCGAGCCTGTCCGATTCGCCATGATGCTCGACTGTGAATTTGTATCCCATCAATTCGCCTTCGACTAGCCTTGCCAGTCAGGTGCAAGTCTTCAGAGAGTCTCAGGCGAAGACTTTCAGGGAATTGAATTCCGGGCGCATCTTGCGAGCCGTTTGAGCTAGACTTGGTCATCTTGTTTTCCTTTTCAGGAGGAGTCGCTGAGCTGTTCCCAGCGAACAGCTCCTCTTGAAAGGAGGCTTCCTACAATCCGCGACGCCGCCGTTCCGCCACCAAAAAGAAACCACCGCAACAGCGGCTTACTTGAACCATCGCATGCAACCGAGGACGGGTGGTCCGTTTTGTTGTCTGCTTGCAAGTCATTCGCCTGACGTGGTGATGGGGCCCTGCTGGTCGGAGATGAGGCGGTTTGCTCCTCTGCAAATCCGCCGGGAGCTAAAAAAAAGCCACGTACCCGGTAAGGACGTGGCGGAATGGCCCGAAGGCCGGTGAACTCACTGACCAGCTAGCTGGCTTTTCAGCTTCTCAATTAGTTCGCTCGCCTGCTGCAACGTCAGGCTTTGCGGCGACGCGACGCCGAACTCGCTTATTTGCGGACATCTCATCACTTTCTCTATAGTTTTCTTTGAATGGAAGTTTCGACTTCGTCGATCAACAACGCCGTCTGTGAATCGTCGGTCGCACTTTCACGTAAATCCTCCAGCAACTGTGCCGCTTGTTCTCTGTTACCGAGTTGATGATTCGCCATTGCCAAAAACGCGAGTGCGATCGGTGAACGTGGTGGAGGAGTTTCGTTGAGAGTTTCCAGGGCTTTGGAGAACTGGTTAGCGCGGAACTGCGCCATACCGAGTTCAAGCAGGTATGACGACTCATCGCTGCTCAATTGATGCGCCGTTTCGGCTTGTGCCAAAGCAAATTGATATTGAAACTTGTTTAGTTGGGGCTTCAGCGCGATTCTCCGCGCCGCATCGGCGTAACGCTGCGGATCCGTTTCTGTCTGGAGTCGGTCAGCCAATTCGGCGGCTCTCTTCTTGACTGCGTCGCTAACTGCTGCCGATTTCACGAATTTGAGCACGTCTGCCTTTGACAGCGGCCGATCGATCAAGAATCTAACCAAGGCGAGCGCTTCGCGATCCACCTGAACCTCGGGCGTTGAAGCACGACCGTCGAACACTTTCAGCGTCCCGACTTCGGGCCGATCGACGTCCCCGGCAAGCCCGACGGCTAACCAGTGTCCGTCGGAACTGAAATCGGCGCCTACGCCGCTGAATGGTAGAGGCATAGACAATACCTGTTGGCCTGTTTCGACGTCCCACAATCGACACGTTTTATCTATCCCGGTCGTAGCAAGGCGGCGGCCATTGGGGGAAAAGGCGATGTCCCACACCGGCGAGGTGTGACCGCGCAGTCTGGCCAATTCGCTGCCGGTCCCTGCCTCCCACAACGCGTCTGAGGTCGCGAGAATCGTTCCGTCGGGACTGAATTTCAAGTGCTGCGGTCGGGATCCTGTCTTCCAACTTTGCAGTTGTTTTCCACTCTTGATTTCGTAAATGGAAATCTGGCCGGAACTCGCAACGGCCAGACGCCGACCATCGCTGCTGAGAGTGGACGCGCGGATGAACATGCTTGGCGTGTCCATAATGCGGAAGTCGTTCAATTGGTTTCCGGTGATCGCATCGAATACATACACATGCTTGTCAACGCCAATCGATAACAACCGCGAGTCGTTGGGGAAAAACACCAGATGTCGAACGGCCGGAAAATGCGGAATCCGCCGATGCGCCGAAATCGTTCGCACGCGATTGCCGCTTTTGACATCCCAAATGTGGATCCCCTGCGGCCCCTCAAAGGACTCTTGCATTTTGTCGCGGTTCAACATGGGCGGGGAGGTTGCAAAGAGCCAGCCGTCGTGGCTGTAGGCGATTTGGCCGATAGGGCGATCCGTCTGGATCCGTTTCAGCCGCACCCCTGACAGCGGGTCGTCTAGGGCGACCTCGCCATTGAGTGAGGCTGAGAACAAGCCGACCTCCGGAGCAAACACCACGCTCTTCAACCGCAATCTTTCCGATACGTTAATCGTCCTTTCGACCGGCTCGCTTTGCAAAGCGTATAAGTCAATGTTGCCAACCGCGTATAGAAACTGCCAACCCCACGGATCCAACAGATATTTGTCGAAACCGGGCTCTCGCCTGTACGGAAGTTCTGAAATCAGTTCGCCACTTTGCAAGTCCCACGTTTTCAGCGAATGCCCAGAGCCGCGGGTGATCAATCGCTGCTCGTCCGGAGTGAACAGAATCGTGCCATGAGCGTCGGAAAGCGTGTGAAGCAACTCACCGGTTTGGGCGGACCAGATTTTCGCTTCCGAACCATTTCCGTCTTCGCCTGCCCCGCGGGAGGCAATCAGCCGTCCGCTGGGGCTAAGCGTCGTCTCGAAAATACGGCCGCCCTCGTGGTGGCGGATTGTTCTCTCCAGTTCACCAGTTTCCGCATTCCACAGTTTGATCAGGTAATTATCACCCGCCTTGGTCGAGTACTCACGCTCCAGGCCTCTGGACAGTAACCGTTGGCCGTCCGGGCTAAAAGCCACGTTGTAGGCTTCGTGGCCGTGCGCATCCACTGTCAGAACCACGTTTCTTGCTGCAAGATCCCAAACTCGAATCGCGCCGTCAGCGTTGGAAATCGCCAGCCGCTGGCCATCCGGCGAAAAGTCGATGGATGTTGGAACCGGATCGCCTTTGGTTTCGGGGATTGCAACAAGCATTTTGCCCGACGCTGCGTCCCAAATGCGTGCGCTGGCGTGAACGTCATGGCCACCGGTTGCGATGTGCTGACCATCGGGACTGAATGCGATTTCCACCCCACGGTATTGTCGCAAGCCGCGTTCACTTTCGGGAACGTGAACCAGCAGTTCACCACTGGCGGCGTCCCATACTGCCAACCTGTAACTTCCTGCTGTCGCGGCAACTCGGGTTCCGTCGGGACTAATCGCCATGTCGGCCAACCTGCGATCAGGCGTCGAAAAACGCCGCAATTCCGGATGCGTGCGTTGCCACAGGTGATTCCACTCCCAGCCGCGCAAGTCGAGCGGCTCGCTGCTTTCTCCTTTGTCATCTTGCGGCCGATAGAGATCAATCATCTCGGCGGTGGAGTCGATCGCACCGTCTTCCCATTGCCGTTGAGCTTGATTCATATGAATGGCATACCGAAGTCGCCGAGCAATGTTGCGTTCTGCGATGGCCTGTATTTCTTGTTCCTTTGCTTTCTGTACGCTGGCGGCGGCGAGGCGTTCGCTTGCCTCGCCGCGTTGCCGTTCCTCTTCCACGTCAGTTCGTGCCTCCCTCTCGGCGACTGCCGCACGACGCGCTCGTACCTCCGAAACCGAAAAAATGATCGCACCAGCCAGTAAAGCAATGGTCAGCGCCGCAGTCAGCGACGAAACCATTGGATGACGCCGAACCAACTTCAAGCCGCGCTCGACTTGGTTAACCCGGCGAGCCGTGATCGGATTCCCATCGAGCCAGCGGCCTAGATCGTCGGCCAGTTCCTGAGCCGACTTGTACCGCTTGTGTGGTTCCTTTTGCAAGCATTTCAGACAGATCGCTTCCAGGTCTCGCGGAGTTCGCGGGTTCAGCTGCCGCAGCCGCGGCGGTTCGTTTTGGACGACCGGCATCAGCGTGTCCAGCGGGCTGGATGTCTGGCCGATGAGTGCGGCGTAAAGAATTGCACCCAGCGAATAAATATCCGCCGTCTCACCAATCTCCTTTGTTTGTCCCGATGCCTGTTCCCGTGGCATGTCGCTGGGCGTGATTAGAGTTCGTCCGGCGCTGGTCATTTCAGTCGCGCCCCCGGTGCGTTTGGTCAATCCAAAGGCGGTAACCTTCGGCTGGTACAGTCCCGCGAATTCGGGATGCTCTGCCGTGCCGCTGATTTCAATCACACGATTGCCGCCGCTGGCATCGCGCTGCTCATACCGAGCCAACAGGATATTGGCTGATTTCAAATCGCGATGGATTACTCCGTGGGAGTGCGCGTAAGCGATTGCTTGGGCAACGTGTTGAACCAACTGAGCCGATTCGCGGGACGGCAATGGTTCCGCCGCCAACACTTGTGCGAGACTGGGGCCGTCCACGAAGGCCATCGAAAAGAAGTGTTGCCCGTCGTGCTCACCAATTTCGTAGATCGGCACGACGCCGGGATGGTGCAGGTTGGCAGCTGCCTCGACCTGATAGTGAAACCGCCGTACGTCGTCAACACTCGCCAATTGGCCGGAAAGGATCATCTTCAAAGCCACCGTGCGATCCAGGTTCACCTGCCGTGCCTTGTAAACCACGCCCGTTTCGCCGCGGGCGATTTCAGCCAACAACTCGTAATCGCCTAAGTAGCGGACACGCGTTGCCGCCCCTTCGCGTGAGCCAAGCAACTCGTCCGCGTCCAACGTTGACGCGTCTTGCGAATCACCAGCGAAAAACTTGCGGAGTTCCTCCGCGTATTCCGGGTGCTGCCGCAACAACGTGTCGGGGTCCACCGATTCGCCGGATTCCACTCGTTGCAGCAACTCGACGAGAATCTTGTCGAGTTTTGAAGTTCCCGATTCGTGCTCGTCTGTCATGTTGACTTTCTAACGACATACAAGGTAAGTGTCGAGATAACGATCAATATGCCGCTTGCGACGATGGGGGTCCCAATCATCATGGCGATTTCTGGTCCCATGTAGCCGCTTCCGATTAGATCGGCCTCGATGAAAATATAGACGATGCCAGACGCGACGAAAGCCGCGACTGCCGTTGTCACCAAGGTTGCAACTCAGACCAATGGCAGGAGTGCCCACATGCGACGAACACGTGGTGCAAGCAGTACCTTGAGTGTGACCAGCGACGACATCCATCCGAGCAGAACTGCGGACACCATGACAGAAAGCCCGCCCCAAACGAAGGCTAGGAAAACCTCGAGTGCCGCGAAGTAAAACAGCCAAAGGACAACCCAAACACGTATTCGTGGTTGCAAGGCATTCAACAACTCCGCCCCTGTGATGTTTCCTGCCGCAATAAGACGGAGGCATTCGTGGCTTACCGGCACTGCAAATAGTGATGACACTAACACAACCAGCCACAGAAAAACTTCAGGAGATCGCCACATCACCAATAGCGAGCCGACCATGAAGGTCAGATGCAACAAGTCAGCAATGCGAAATTTCATTTATGACTCAGCTCGACAAAGCATTCAATGGAAGGCTTCCGTTCTTACTACGAGCCCGGCTCATGCGAATCCGCTGCGCGGATTCTCTATACGATCTGGAAAAAATTCTGTCTCGTAAACGTGCCTATCACGCCTACCTCATTTTCCGTGTTGGCTCTTCGTCAGCTATTTTCGAGGCATTCATTGTCACTGGTTGCAGTTGGACTCGGCGACTCTTTATCGGTGGCGTTACAGTTCCTAAGATCTCATTCGCTGATTTCAGCACTGGTCTTCATCCCCCAATCTCCATGAGCAATCGTGAACCTAACTAACGATGCAACCACGGCTTAGGTTTCTTTGCTAGTGTTATGCGCATCTTGCCGACCTCGATTTAATTCTGTCGACGCATCGACTCGTTTCGCTTTGATAGCAGGGACGCTGCCGACTGTCACCGCGACAGCTAAACTGGCTAAGGGCGGCCCATCAAGTGACTGACTACGAAACGGTGTTGCGACCCAAGCGGCAACGAATGCAGAAAGGACACATATCATTACGCCCGTGGCGAGTCCGAACGCTAAATGGTGGTTCATCCCCAGTGGGGTGTTCAAGTCGTTGCTGACAAATACTCCCATCATGAACGGGATCGTCAATTTCAACCAGAAGTAGCCGACAAGTGCGGCCCCCACAACGGCTAGGACTCCGCGGGTGATGCCGTTATTCTGCCATTTTGTTTGCATGATGGGTTCTATTCATAAGTTATAAAATGCCGCGTCGGTTTCCCACCTGCGATTTTGGCAACGCAGGCTGGAAGCCTCTACTTGTCAACGTCCGATCTTCTTCAGGGCGTCACTCGCAGCCGAACGGACGCCTGCATGGGCGTCCTTCGATGCAGTCGTGAGAGAATCAATCGCTGCTTCGAACGCAAGCGGATCGATCGTGGGAAGTGGCGATGGACGTCGCCGGCTTAGCAACAACGTGTCTGGATCGGCAAGCATCCCGAGCCACTTTGCGGATCGGAGACGTACCGGTATGTCTGGATCACCAAGCCCCTCAATCAACTCCGCAACAGCACCGTCGGAGCGGATGCAGGCCAATGACTCAAGTGCTGCCGCACGGACTTCGGCGTCGCGATCTTTCATTGCTTCTCGCAGTGTGGGCTCGACCGATGGACCATACTCGCTGAGTGCTCCTACGACTTCACGCCGCACGATTGCCGATTCATCCGAAAATGCGGCGATCAGTTTTGGCCTAATCTCAGCGATTACACTCTCGGAAAGCTGCGGCAGCGGATCGTCTTGCAACCGAGCACCAGGGACGCGTACGGTCGCGACAATGCCTAGCCATTTGGCCGCTTCACTTCGAACATGTGCATCAGGATCCTTCAGCGCAGAGATAAATTCAGGCACACCTCGATCTTCCTTTGTACTACTGATCGCCATCAATGATAACGCCCGAATTTCGGAGTCTTCATCACGGGTACAACGCTGGATTGCGGGTAGAGCGGCGGAAATATCGATTTCCTTTGAAGCGAGCCCGCTGATCGCGAACAATGCCCAACGTCGGCGATCGACGTCGGCGTCTGTCAATGCTGCTGCTAGGGGCAGGACCGCTGATTCACCGCTGGCCAAAATCGGTTCAAGCAACCACATGCCAACGAATCGGTTGTCGTCGCCGAGCCCATCGATTATCGCAGGCAAAGCTGCCGGCCCCAGCTTGATGAGTTCATCCTTCGCTTCGATGACGGTTTGCTTATGCCCCGGTCGTGCCCAATCTGCGGGCGTTGCAACGATCCGAGCGACAAGCTGTTCCGCTTTCTCCGCCGGCGATTCACACCCGGAAACCATCAATGCCAAAAAGCCCATCATCATTACTCGCATGAAATATTTCCTTACGTGATCAGAGACCAGTAATCATTGAGTCACTTTGCTGCAGCACACTGCCGCGATCTATATAGCTCCAAGCAATAAATCAAGCACTTTTGGGACCGGCTATCTTGCTACGGAAAATCCCGCCATCGCCGCAGCGAAGACCACGAGGCCGACAATAATGAGGCACGCAGCAACCGCGACTCCCACAGTGAGGCGTTGTGGGAATGTGAATCGAGCTGGAAAAGCGGTCGCCAAGAAAAGCAAGAAAGTGCCTAACGACAAACCTACAGCTGGCAAGACCCACTCGGCATCTCCGCCGCTGACTGCCGCTCCAAACCAAAGCACAACTGCACCACCACCCATAATCCACGTCACATAGATGAAGACGCGAGAAATGGGGCCACGCAAAGCACGTTGCGGCCAGATTTTTTCAACGATCCTGCCAATCTTGCCCAAGCCTCCTTCTCCGCATGTCGTCATCTCCATTTCGAGCTCTGTACTGCGGGGATCGTCGCGAAACGTTTGCCGTAAAACAATCAAAACTGTGCCGATGGAAAAGAACACTGCGGCTCGCATCCAATCGGCGTCTCGACTGGTAAGTGCCGCCGCACAGGACACGGCTGTTGCAGCCGCAACAACCCAAGGTAGATGAACAACGAGAAGCTGCATAATTTGTTTTACTCATCTATGATTCAGGGAGCGGCTACGGGAATGGTCCAATGAACTTCACAGTTCGACTTCATGTTTAAGAACGCATTGATGCCCTTGGACGTGACTTGCGTCTTACTGACATCCAGATACGCGAGTTCCGGAATTTTCGCCAGGATTTGCAGGTCATCGTCGTTCAATTTCGACCCTGTTATCCAGAGTCGCTTTAAGGCAGGAAAGTGCGTGAGCTGTTCCAATCCGTCCTCGGTGATCTCGGTGCCGATCAATTTCAATTCTGACAACATCGGCGAATTCGAAAAGCCAGCGAGATCATTACCGCTGACCACGGACAAATTCTCCAAATAGACACCTGTCAATTGAAAGAGCGAGGAATCTAATTCTTTATTCCAATCAATCCTAGACATGGACCCGAACCGGTAAACGTCGATATTGGCACGCATTGCAAGTGCCTTTTCAGCGGCTTCGCGATCCGCCGTAAAGTCATATTTCGTCAACTCAATTGCCTCGATTGCCCCTTCGCGGATCTGTTGATCTTCGGAATTTTTCAACTGCTTGACTTGCGCAAGCTCATCTGGCCCCTGAAGTGCGGCGAGAGTTATATACTCCAATGCTTTTCCTTGCACCTGAAAATCATCATCGCTAAGTCTCTGGCCGACCGCGTGAATGACGTCAGGCGAATAAGCTTGTTCCTCGCTCAACTTATAGATTGCCAAAAAACGCTGATAACTATCTTCGGATTCAAGCTGGCGTGTATGAAAACTTGCGGGATCCCAATAGAGTTGCGAACCCCAAACGACACACCCTAGCATGGCGATCGGTGACCACAACAAAAGGCTCCACAACAAAACCGTCAGTGTGAGTGAACGTCCAATCGTTGTTGGCTCCGGCCTGTCGGGTTGTGCTTTGAGCCGTTGCGATATTAAGACGACCGTTGCTGCTGCGCAGAACGCGGCCATGGCGATACCTGCAAAATTGGCAATGTGCAGCACCGGTGGCCCTTGCGGCGAAACGCGCAGCGGTTTTAAAACCCACAAGATCGTTGTCGTACCGATGCCCGCGATCACGCCAATGGTTATCGCGACACCCTTCGTCAGCAGTATCCGATCGGATAGCTCCTTCGCCTCGCGCCCGATCGCAACCCGTGCAGCAATAAACGTCGCTGGCATACAGTGCATCAGGCCCATCGCCAGACCCCATCCCGTTACTCGACGAATGCCTAGAACGATGTTTAGATTATTGCCGACCATCAGTCCCAGCAGCGTGGGAATCATCATCATCAGAATAAAAATCCCCACTCCTGTTCCTGCTACTGTGGCAATGATGAGGTTTAAGTATTTGTTCTTCATTGTGCGTTCACTTTTATGCTTCATCGATTGTCATTCGTCATTTTCTCGCACCACGGGCCATTGGTTTCGCCAATCGATCGTTTCACCGAGCAATTCTTTCCACCGTTCTCTTTGTTGTGGCGTCAATAACTGTAACGCATCATCGACACCCGCTTGACGATGGTCTATCAACGCTTCGATGCTGCCTAACTGTTTTGCGGAGGGTAGGTTGGCCCGCCATTTGGAGACAAAAGTGGCGAGCGCTTCTTGCTGGGCAGTTGTGATTTCTAAAGGCTGGATTTGAGCAATATCCGACGCGAACAAACCGGGACCATGAAGCCAGACTTGCTGCTGCAGGTAGATTTGATCGAATCGGCTTTGTTGGTCGTCCGTCAACAATTGTCGTTCGCGGGCCAAAGCCTGATCGACCTCCGCTTCGACTTTCGCGTCTCCGTCCGCTTTGGGAATGGTATAAATCCGTAACAGCGATTCAGATTGCAAGTCGGCCAGTTTTTGGAGTTGCTCGTTGGTGAGTTCAAGTTCGTGCTGTATCCAGTTCACACTCAAGTGCGTGACAGTGGGAGACGTGAACTTGATGGATCGCTCCAGCCGAGCCAATTCGCGTTGCTGATCATCATTCAGCGAATCTCGAATTGGTTTAGCAAACCGATCCGCGAGTTCCGTTGCGGAAACTTTTCGGTCCGGTTGGCCCAAGTCTTTCAGGTACTGCGCGATGATGGGTTTCACGAACTCGCGGTCGATCCCGGTCAAGCCGATTTGGGCTTGATATCGTTCGTGTTGCAAAATGGCAATCAAGTGGTCGGAAGGCAACTCGGTAAAGGATCGCGGCGCGGCGGACACTTGCGTCGGTTCGACGGACTCTGCGGTCGCTTTCACGTCCACGGATTCGTCCTCAGGAGACTGCTTCGGCGACTCGGGTGTGGGAGCGGCGGCATGGCCGTCGTCACTCACTTTCCACAATCGCAAGGCATGGTCTTCACCGGCCTGCATCTTGCCATCGATCACAAGTCCGCCGCCACCTGCTAAAATGGATTGTCCGTCGGGCGTGTAGACAGCGGACCAGACAATATTCGCATGTCCGGTCAACGTCGCGATCGATTCGCCCGTCTCCGCGTTCCAGATGCGAATCAAGCCATCGTGACCGGCGGTTGCCAGCCGCGTGCCATTGGGCGAATAGCGAACCGAGTTGATTCGTTCGGTATGGCCTGCGAACGAGAGAGAGCGAGTCAGCGTTTTCAGCGAATAGATCACCAGTTCGCCTTGACGCGTCGCGAAGGCCGCATGACTGCCGTCGCTGTCCAGCGCCGCCGATTCCACCGCCGCACTCAAGTCGGTCAAGTGCAGCAGCTGGTCTCCCGTTTCCAGGTCCCAAACGTGAACCGCGTTGCGTTCGTCGCCGGAAATCAGCCGGCGGCCATCGCCCGAAAGCGATACATCCAGTTGGCGGCCGCCGGTCGTAATACCTCCATACGTGCGCAGCAACTCTCCGGTATCGATATTCCACTGCGACACGCCCGCAACATCGCCGATGACGATACGTTGGCTGTCCGCTAGTGCGGCAATGCCTGATGTCTTGCCATTCGTCTGGAACTCGCGCAGTAGCTCGCCAGTTTCCACATCCCATACACGGACTTGTTGTTCGCCGCCGGAGATTACTCGCTGACCATTCGGAGTGAACGCCACCGCCATCGCGTACATTCTTGCAGCCGAAAGGGTGTGCAGTAGCTCGCCGGTTTGCAAGTTCCACAGCCGTAACGTGCCATCACCCTGCGGCCAACCGCCAACTGACGCGGCGGTTTTCCCGTCCGGCGAAACGGCGATGCACTTGATCGACCCGGTATGACCCCAGAAACGACGCACCTCGTGTGGATGCAGAGGTTCTTTTTCAAGTAATTCTCGAGTTACCTTGAGACGAGCTTCGTTCGCTGCTCGCTGTATCGCCTGCGACTCGTCCCAGGCGACTTTGCAATTCGGCTTGCGTTCCTTGAAGGCTGTTATCCCAGCGACGGAGACAGACGTCCCCTCCACGTTCAGTTCGGCAAGGAATTTCGATTGCGACAGGATCAACAGGCCATCGTCGTCCAGCGAACATCCTTTGAGTTCCAAGCGTTCGAGGCCCGGCATGTCGGCGATGTGCTGGACTCCCACTCGATCCAGCCCTCCGAAGGCCGGGATGTTCAGCGCTCTCAGCGCAGGGAAATCCTTCAAATGTTTGAGTTGCTCGTTCTGCAAGTTATCGGATCGAATCACCAGATCGTTCAAGTAGGGCAACTTGCTCAGATGCTCCAAGCCCGCTCCTGTCAGATCAGAACGCCAGATGTACATTATTTCCAACGATTGCCAACGCTGGAAATAAACCAACGCATTGTCGGTCACGGGAGTTTGCAGGTTGCCTCGCCACTTTTTCAAGCTGGGAAGCGGCGGCAGATACGACAGTCCTTCATCAGTAAACGGCAACCTGTACTCGCAGACCAACCTGTTCAATTCGGACAGCGACTGCAGATACGCGAGTCCGCTGCCAGTGACCTGCGTCCGACTGATGTCCAGCGATTTCAGCTTGCTCAGATGTTGCAAATGCTTAAGCCCTTCATCCGTGATGTTCAAACCGAATAAGTCAAGTGTCTCCACTTCGGTCAAATCGGCCAGCGCGGCCAGATCTTCATCCTGCACATTAGATTGGTTCTTCCACTGGATGCCCACAACGCGAAAAGGATGCTCGGGAAGCTGAGACGCCGCTGAGACTGTGACGGTATCGTCCGCCATGCGCATGGTGATGGATGCACCGAGAGCCAAAATTTTCTCGGCAGCCAATCGATCGGCCAGGAACTCTTCCCAACGAATCTCTGCTTCAGGCAGCGCCGCGCGAAGCTTGTTGACTGCGGTTTGCGACACTAGCGTTTCGGTGAGGTCGATATCTCGCAGACGAGTGAAAGCGGTGAGTGGTTCGACGGCTTGGTCGTTTACCGCGGTATGCCGCAGATCGAGCGACGTCAACTCCGAAGCAGCCTTAAGATTAGCAACGTCCCGCGATGTCAATGCCGTGCCAGGCGGGAACGAGATGCCGAAAATCGCGAACTCGCCTTGCGGCAAGGATGCCAAATTGCTGACGACCTCGTCGCCCAAGTCGAGTGATCCTCCCAGCCCTAGCACGTGCCATGCGAGTTGCAACATGGGGTGGTCGCGGCGCTCACTCTTCGCAGCGTCGATTCCGGCGGCCTGCCAGACGGTGACGGTGTGATCGCTGCTGCCGCTGGCCAATCTTCGCCCATCGGGGCTCCACTGCAATGAGTTGACGCCACCCACGTGGGCACGAAGACTAAGAACCTCGCGCCATAGATCGGTGTCCCAGAGCTTTATTGTTCCGTCGAAGTCTGCGGAAGCCAGGCGGTTTCCGTCGGGATGCCACCTGACGTTACTCACCATTTGAGAGTGCCCGCGCAGGCTGCGCAATTGTTCGCCCGTTTGAACGTCCCAGATTCGAATCGTACGATCGTCGCCGCCGGACGCCAACCGCTGTCCATCGACGCTCCATGTGACAGATCCAACGCCATCGGAATGACCGCTCAGCCGCCAACGCAATTGGCCACTAACACTATCGGAGATCGTGATGTTGCTGTCCGACGATCCGGCCGCGATCCAGTGGCCGTCAGGACTCCAATTCAAATCTCGAATCGCGGCGCTATGGGGTCGAAACTGCGTCAACACTTCACCGCTGGCGGCATCCATCACATAGATTTCATCGTCTGCGGCGATCGCCAGTTTGGATCCCGACGGATCGTTGCTAACAGCGACGATCGTTTTCTTGTTCGTCGCTTCAAAGCCGCCGACCTTCGTGCCGGATTCAGGATCAGTGAACGTCAGCTTGCTGGCGCTTTCTGGCCACAATAGTTGATTGCCCAAGCGGCTCCACCCCAAGGGAATTGGGGGCAGTGACAACGGCGGGAAACGCTTGACTATCCCTGGCTGATCGCCCCTCCATAGCAGCGCAACGAAATGCGGCTCTATCCAGCGGTCGTGGTGGCCTGTTAACAACTGGCTGCCGTCCGGGCTCCAGCAAACCCGCGTTACTTCGCCGACGGATTCACTCAAAATGAAGGCCGCAGAATCACGCTGCATGTCAAAGACAGCAATGGAACCTTCCTTGCCGCCGGACGCCAAACGGGTTCCATCGTGATTGAACGCCAGCGTCTCCACTCCGCCGCGATGCGGTCGCAACGTTTCCAACTCGCGGCCCGAGGTGGAATCCCACACTCGCACGGTCTGGTCTTCGCCGCCCGAAATGATGCGCTCGCCATCGGGACTCCAGGCAACTGCGTTGACGAAGCTGTCGTGGCCCAGTCCGACGAGCGGAATTTCCGTGCTACCCTTCCACGCCCATAACCCGCGTGTGTCGCGTTCTTGCCGCAAGTTCAACTCCCTCTGTCCCGTTTTGGCGTTCCAGACTCCAACACTGCCATCGTCACTTGCCGATGCCAACCGCTGGCTATCGGGACTCCACGCCACACACCAAACGCGGTCCTCATGACCCTGAACGGGGACTGCCGTCGCGGTCGATGACTTCCCGCGGTTGGGCTCATCCAGCACGGACAAATCCCAAATTCGCACCGAATGGTCACGTCCGCCCGATGCCAATTGACGACCATCGGGACTCCAAGCAATGCAATTAACATCGCTGCTGTGGCCTGTGAACTCGTGGATTTGCGCACCCGTCTCTGGATTCCATATCCTTACCATCCCGTCGCGACCCGCGGAGGCAATCTGACCGCCTTCGGGATGCCAGTCGACAGACATGCACGGAAACCAATTGCGTACACTGCTTGGTCCGCGATGAGCTTGCCAGCGACGCAGTTCGACGCCATCGGACGCTTGCCAAAGAATGACAGACCCGTCGCTAACCGCTGTTGCCAGTCGCTCGCCGTCGGGACTCCAAGCGATTCCAAAGACGCCGACTGTTCCCGTCGCCAGTTCGTGGACGCGTTGGCCCGTGGCGGCGTCCCAAATTTGTACGTGTGCACCGTAAGAGGGGCTGACGTTGCCGGTAGCCAGGAATCGATCGTCGGGACTCCAGGCCACGGCCGCGCACCAACGTCCGCCATCGAGCACCAGCGACAAACGTTGCCAAGCGGTGTTCATCAGCCACCACTCCCAACCGCGCAAGTCAGCTTGACCGGGTTGCGGTACGTGTCGATCCAGCAGTTCGCGCAGCCGCAGCAAGTAGCCCGTTTGCCAAGCTTCCTGAGCCAGACGCATGTCGGCGAGATAGAGGTTCCGCTGAGCAACTTGTCGAGCCTGTCGCTCGGCCACGGCATTTCGCTCGGCCCTCTGACCTTCACGAACGGCAAGCTGCTCATTGGACTCGGCAAGCTGTCGCTTCGCTTCTGCATCGCCGCGTGCGATCCGTTCCAAATCTGCCGACTGCTTGGCGCGTATGGCAAAGATGGAACTGACGACGATGCCGCTGACCAGCGCCAGTACAACGGCCAAGGAAAGTCCCGCGACCACGGGATGTCGACGCACTAGTTTCACTGTTCGCTCGGCGCGGCCCACCGGCCGAGCCAGAATCGGCTTGTTTTCAAGCCAGCGACCAAGATCGTCGGCCAGTGCCTGAGCCGATTCGTAGCGTCTCTGCTGGTCCTTTTGCAAACATTTCAGGCAAATGGTTTCCAGATCGCGAGGCACTTGTGGATTGAGCTGCCGCGGCGCGACGGGTTCTTGTTCGAGTACCTGCATCAATGTGTCGAGCACATTCGCAGCTTGAAACGGCGGTCGACCAGTGAGCACGCAGTACAAAATCGCGCCGAGCGAATAGACATCGGCCAGCGGGCCAATCTTCTCGGTCGCTCCGGCTGCTTGTTCGGGCGGCATATAACCCGGCGTACCAAGAATCTGCCCCGTAGATGTCAGCTCGGAATCTGCTTCCGTCTTTTTAGCCAAGCCAAAGTCAGTGACCAACGGTTCATCGTTGGCATCGAGCAAGATGTTCGCCGGCTTCAAGTCGCGGTGTACGACGCCCCGACGGTGCGCGAACTCGACGGCCTCGGCCACCTTGAGTAGAAGTTCGGCAGCGTCACGCGGCTGCAATGGGCCCTCCCCAACGCGTTTTGCCAAACTGTGGCCATCAACGAATCCCATTGAAAAAAAGTGCTGACCCTCGTGTTGGCCCACTTCAAAGATCGGCACAATACCAGGATGATTCAAGTTCGCCGCTGCCTCGGCTTCTTGGTAAAACCGCAGTACATCTTGCTTGGAAGCGAGTTGCCCAGCCAGAATCATTTTCAACGCCACGACCCGGTTCAAATTAACTTGCCGCGCCTTGTAGACGACGCCCATTCCACCGCGAGCAATCTCTTCGATCAGTTGATAATCGCCGAAGTACCCGATCTGCGTTTGAATGGGCGTCGGTTGTTCGACCGGGGATTGAGAATCGATCGTCGGTTCAAAACCGGATTCATCGGCAGAGTGTGCCCCCGCCAGCCGCTTCCAGCGAAAATCTTCTTCAATAAATTGCTCCAATTCCTTCGCAAATTGGGGATGTCGAGTGAGAAAACTTCTGCGGTCAATCGACTCTCCCGCTTCGACCCGTTGTAAATAGTCGGCGAGAACTGCATCGAACTCGGAATTACCGGAGCTTTCGTTCATGATCACTTCCGCATTCGCGGCACAGGTGAGATCTGCATTAAATTATCCTCTTAGATCAGAGAGCCGGTCGCGACGCGATGCAATGCGCGAAAAATTGAATCTGAGTTTGCAGCCTGCAAGCAGAACTCGTAGCGGTTCTGGATGTCGCTTTCAGGTTCCCAGCTTTTCTTGCAACGATTTCAGTCCGCGAAATGCCAAGCCGGCGACAGCCGAGACGGTCCTTCCCGTTTCTTCGGCAATTTCCGTGATTGTTTTGCCGTGCCAGTATCGGAGCAGAATCACTTCACGCTGCCCTTCCGAGAGCGTTTCAACGGCTTCTGCTACGACGACCGCCTGTTCTCGCCGCTGGGCATTTTGACTTGGCGAGGACTGCTCCGCAGCCAGGAACGTTTCCAGACGCAAAGACGAAGCATCCATCGCCGCATGGATGGATCGCTCTCGTCCAACATCTCGTTTGTCCGCATGGGCATCACGGATCGCGTGAGAGATCGTTCTTGCGAGGATTGTTCTCAGCCAGGCAACGAGTTCTGCTTCACTGCTACCGCGAAAGTCAGAAAACGCCTGATAAGCCTGCAACATTGATTGCTGTACGATGTCCGAAGGATCGAACTTCTTTCGCAGTTCGTCACGCATCTGCACACGGGCAAGGAAACGCATGTAATCGCGATAAGATTCAATTTTTGTAAGTGGGAAGTCGCATTCTTTCTCTGACCGCATAGTGTCACCAGTACCTAACCTTGTGCAATGAGCCTGGAATTTGCCCGAGACGCAATTTGTGGAAGGTCTCGCAATTAGGCATCATAACGCCTTCTCTGAGCGACACTCACTGTATTTAGTCGGATCGGATTCGGACGCTGACTCACGTGTCAATCTAAACATTCTGCTTGACTTGGTGTTGGCAGTCGAACCTCACTCGAGTAAGCATTGCCTGATACTCAGTAAAGCTGTCAGTTTTGCAACAGAGCTTGACGAAGACGCTCAACCGAGACTGGAGCAAGGCGTCGGTGGGACCGAAAGTTTGGCTCTCGCCCGCTTCACTCACAGGAATATCTAAATCCGAAAGCTCACATTAAACTAGGTCGATGTTTCCGTTGCAGAACCAACGAAGAAACGGCAGTAGACCACTCAAATCTAGAGTCCGATTGAGTATCGTTGTGTTCTTGAAAAACCATCTTCAATTCGGAAGTAGCGCGAGTTTGGCGATAACCGTCTTAAGCCTTCTCGTGTACCTCGTGTCATTTTTACTCCCGACCGTCGGCAGCTACGAGCAAAATCATTTCATTGGAATTCAAGCCTTCGGGATCGCGTTCTTGGCTTTGGCTGAAATGGAGGGCTTTGTTTGGTTGGCAAACCCATTTTATTGGTCCGTGGTTGCTCTTTTGCTGCGAGGCTCGGAAAGCGTTCAGACGCTGATGCTGAGTACGATTGCGGTTCTGATCGCGCTCTCATTTCTAGTTCATTCTCCGGTAACCATTTCAGAGATTCTAGTAGGTTACTACGTCTGGCTGGTCAGTTTGAGCCTCGCGTTGCTTGCTTCTGCCGGTGCAATTTGGCATGCGAAGTCACAGAACGATGGAAACCAACGATGTCAAAGACATTGACGCACTCAACGGAACCCACCGCGCGACCCGGCAGACCACAAAAACATGGCTCATCCGACTGACGGGTGCGCAAGGCTGAGTGCGATTGAAAGTTCGGCATATGGAAGTAAAAGTGTGGACATGCCATCTTCCAAGGAGATTTCTCAAGTCTTCTTTGGAAAAACGCACATGATCACCACCTTGTTGTATCAGTCCTTTGGCATCCGTGGCTACCGGCAGACCCGGATCGAGTTTACCGGAGGTGTCACGCGATTTCATGTCGAGCCAAGTGAAAAGGCGGTTTGCTGTCCAATGTGCGGCAGTCGAAACGTGATCCGTCGAGGGTTCAAGCAACGAGAATTTCGGGCTTCTCCGATTGGCCTGAAACAGACCGTCGTCGTCGCCGCCTTGCCTCGTGTGCAGTGCCATGACTGCCGGACCATTCGCCAAATCAAAATTAATTTTGCCGACACCCGCCGAAGCTACACCAAGGGCTGGGCCAGATACGCTCTGCAGCTGAGCCTGTCCGATTCGCCATGGTGCTCGACTGTGAATTTGTATCCCATCAATTCGCCTTCGACTAGCCTTGCCAGTCAGGTGCAAGTCTTCGGAGAGTCTCAGGCGAAGACTTTCAGGGAAGTGAAGTCCGGGTGCATCTTGCGAGCCATTTGAGCTAGACTTGGTCATCATGATTTCCTTTTCAGGAGGAGTTGCTGAGCTGTTCCCAGCGAACAGCTCCTCCTGAACGGAGGCTTCCAACAATCCGCGACGCCTCCGTTCCGCCACCAAAAAGAAACCGCCGCGACAGCGGCTTACTTGAACCATCGCATGCAACCGAGGACGGGTGGTCCGTTTTGTTGTCTGCTTACAAGTCATTCGCCTGCCGTAGTGAAGCGGCCCTGCTGGTCGGAGATGGGGTGATTTGTTCCTCTACAACTCCGCCAGGAGCTAAAAAAAAGCCACGTACCCGGTAAGGACGTGGCGGAATGGCCCGAAGGCCGGTGAACTCACTGACCAGTCAGTTGACTTTTCAGTTTTTCGATCAGCTCACTCGCCTGTTGCAACGTCAGGCTCTGTGGCGACGCGACACCGAATTCGGCGTCAAGTTCGCTCGCCAGCCGTACGTTCGCCTTCGATGCGATCGCGTGGATGGCCCGGATCTGGGCATCCGTGGCTGGGCGTGCTCGGCGGGCCTGTGTTGGCTGCGGTGACGATCCGTTGCGGGCTCGCACGTTGCCGTTGATGGCCTCGGGTCGTGAGTGTGAACCGTCTGCGTGACGCATCAGTTCACGATCGACCTCTTGCCGGCACAGATCAAACGTCCGCCGAATTCGTTCGGTGAGCGTGTCGGCATGATCGTTCATCAACGAATTGTCGATCTCGATTTCGAGCTGACACGTTGCACAGGCACTACCGAAGTTTGGCTGACCGACTTTGCGGGTCACTCCGACGCTTAGTTTTGTCGTCATAGGGAATCTCCTGGGGTTGGGTGGGAAGGGAAAACCGAATCGTCACGGACAAGCCAGTGACGTCGGAGCCATGTGACCTCAGCCGCGAGGGCTTCGGAACGAAAAGAGAAAGGACCAAGTCGCGGTCCGCCAACTCGGGACAGGTCGGCCGTCCACTGGCCGTCCGCCGTCGGTTCGACTTCCGATCCGCGGCGGATGCTTGGATGGCCGAGGCAACGACCATCAAAAGCCTCGTCGTAGACCATCCGAACCGTGCCGCTGCGACCAACGACGATTTCAAGCGTCTCATCCATCACCTCGACCGCCTCAAAATGCTGCGGCGTGGACGGTCCGTCATCCAGTCGTCCAGCGACGCCTCGACCTGGGACAGTTGCTCGGCGACGCGGTCACGAAGGTTCGTCCGATCACGAAGATCCTGGGGCACGACGCTCCCCACGATCTCGCGAGCATCCGCGACCAAGCGATCGAGGTCGTCGTTGGATCGAATGTTCAGACGCTGAAACCGATCGAAGAAGTCAAGCAGATTCGTCAACGCGGAGTCCCGGAACACCTTGGGAGTACCGTCGCTCTCGCCCGCCAATCGTTCGGCCAGGTGACCGATCAGCTTGGACAGCTCATCCGCGAACGCCTGCTCTGCGACCTGCACCGCCTCATCGAATCGCCGCTGCACCCGGGCACACTCGCTGTAGTACAGCTGCGGGCTGACCCGCAGCAAGTACTCCGGCGGGTCACAGCTCGGGTAGTCCCATTCGATGGCAAACGTCTCACGCAGGTTGCTCGCGTAATCCGAGGGATCAAACAGGCCTCCCAAACGATCACGGGCCTGATCGACCAACTCGTCGTAAGCCTTTTCGATCTGCTCAACCGCCTCAGCGAGTTCGGCCCGCACCGACGTCATGTGAACGTCGAAAGAGGCCACATCACGGCGGCGGATCAGCCGCATCCCCGGCTCGACATAGGGCAGCGTCATCGACTTCCAATAATCGGAAGCCTGTGACTTCACCGCCGTCGCCGCTCGGAAGGCCGGATGACTGGTATCGAACAGTTTCTTCGACGTCGACAGCGACTTGGTGTCCGCCGCGAACGTACCAGCGGCCTGTCGGTTCTGGTCTTGGCTGAGCGTCTTGCGGACGCCCGGCCAGTGGATCTTCATCCGAACCGCAGTCGTCTCCGACTGCAATCGCTCGCCAACGCTGGCGAGCGGGTTCTCAATCGTTTCTTCGAAGCGAGGTTCGGTGGTGGGTTCAAATGCGATACTCATGGTTAGGTTCCTTCGTGGGAAAGGGTGGGGGCCAACGCAAAATAAAAAACGCCCCGCCGGCTCACGTGAGCAGACGGGGCGTGCGGTGGCGGGATAGTCAGGAAATCAAAACGCTCGGTTGCATCCCAGCGGATGCGACCCGAACGCCATCACTCGCGGGTGGCGAGCCGTTGCGTGGCGGTGGTCTGGGCCAGACGCCGGGTTTGCGATGTTTCTTCGACAAGCGGGATGACGACTTCGTCAATCCACAAATCGTGAACATCTTGGTCGGAGGTGTGCGATCGTCGCGGCCAGAGCAGAACGGCAACGAGCACCATGGGTAGGCAGCAGCAAAGCAGTAACGCAGCCGACGATATCGACGCCGCCAGCATCGGATCGTTGCGTTCGCGACCCTCGAACTCGCGGCGATCCGATTCCAGCAAGTCTCGTTGACGCCCGACCTCTGCACGCTCGGCCTGCAGTTCTCGTTGCATGTCGAGCCACTGACGATCGCTCAGGTCACGACCGCTCGGACCGCATCCGGTAAAGATCAAGACCATCGCCGTCGTCGGGGCGATCAGGCGGAGGATGGTCGGCATGATGGAACTCCTTTTGGACGAGTTGGTTGATGATCGACTGCATGGCCTGCAATCGCCGTCGCTGCTGCATTACCAGAAGCGATGCGACAGCGAGACCGAGTGCGAGGAACAGGCAGACGACAATGATTGGACTCAAGTGATTACTCCTAAATGGGTTAAAAGAAGCACCTCGCAGAACATGCATGCGGGGCGTGATAGAAACCGGCAACAGTCGCTGGCATGCCAGCTTCTTACCCACGATCGTCCCTCGGGAAATGCCGGTGCGGCACGAGGAAGGTTTCATTCAGGGGCGCGTTTCGATGACCATCTAATTGCTGGATGGCTGTGTCGAAACCCGCCGCCGACGGTTGGTCGGCGGCTGGTCGTGTCGATATACACCGGACTGGTCAGAAGAGAGGCACCGACCACTGGCCCACTGACGAAGGCGATCGACGGACTCCGCCGAGGTTACCGCCACCGGAACGATGTTCTGTGCCGCTTGAGCGAGCGATACATCCAACAAGGCTGCCAGCCGGCAACAGGATTTGATCTCCGCACCGGTCCACTGCTCGTCCTTCGGACGTCGCTGCTCTGTCTCCAGACCGTACTGCTCCAGATATAGCGACCAGATCGCGTCTTTTTGCTCCCGACCGGGTAGGTCGAGAAAGAACACCGCGTCGAAACGCTCGGCACGACAGAACTCCGGTGGAAGCCGCTGCACATCGTTCGCGGTACAGACCACGAACACATCCGACTGATGATCGTTGAGCCACGTTAGGAACGAACCGAACATCCGTGAGGACACTCCGCTATCGTTGGCACCTCCGCCGGCAGCGCCAGCGAAAGCTTTCTCGACCTCGTCGATCATCAGCACACAGGGTGCCATCGCATCGACGATCGCCAAAGCCTGCCGTGTTCGCTCCTCTGACTGCCCGACGAGCGAACCCATCAAGCTACCGACATCCAGTGTCAGTACCGGACGGCCGACCTCGTTGCCCAGACACTTACAGAACTCGCTCTTGCCGCAACCCGGCGGCGACAACAGCATCACACCGCGAGGCTGCACCGCCTGTCCGTCGCTGCGACGGTTTAACATCGCCCGCCGCGTGAACGTCTTGAGCACGTCGAGCCCGCCGAGCGAATCAAAGGTCTCGGCGCCACGATGAATCGAGAGCAAGCCCGACTTCTCAACCGTCTGGGTCTTGAGTTCCCAGATCGTTGACGGTGCGAGAACCCCATCACGCACGAGAGAGAGACTAAACGCCCCCTCAGCCTCATATCGCGTCAAACCCGCCGCAGCATCCAGTACAGCGTCGAGTTGTTTGCCGACAGGCATTTCGTCGGTCTCGGTCGCGATCCCCGATGCGACCTCCAGTAATTGCTCACGACTCGGCAGCGAATGCTCGACCGTGACGAACAGCTTTTCGAGTTCAACGGGTAGCTGAACGATTGGACTGAGGATCACCGTGAATCCTCGCCTCTGCTTACCTTCATCTACCGCACGGGAGATCGCCTGAACGATTTCCGCCGACTGCATGAACCGCTGAAAGTTCTGCAGCACCACGATCGATGGTGTTTCACCGTCGGCCAGCGACGTGATCGCCCGGACCGCAGCGAGAGGGTCGTTGGCATCGACTTGGACGCCCGCACCATTTGGGGCACGGAGCCCTCGTTCGATATCCCACGTGACAAGTTGCCAGTCTTCATCGCGGCAGAGCGATGCCAACTCAGCGATCGCATCGGGATGCTCGTAAGACTCGATCCAGATACCCGCAAAGCAGGCCCGGACGAGTTCGCTAAGACGTTGTTTCAGTGTCATGTATTGAGTTCCTTCGTGTTTGTGAATGGACAAAAGAAAAGCCCGGTCAGTGACGATCACTGCCGGGCATGTTGTTGGACCTTCGTATCGGCCTGATGGAACTCGGCCTTCAGGCGCTCGCTCGATCGCGAGCCGAGAGCGTGTTCGAGGAACTCGCTCGCCTGTCGGCAATCCGATCCGGTGAAACCGTTGGTCTCGACCCGCGACGATCCGTCGGGGCTGACGATTACTTCGATGGTTTTCATGTCGACGCTCCCACACTCAGGGCGAGTTTGATCGATCCATCGGCGAGCATTTGCTCAACGACGGAGTATCCCTTCCGCCGAGCTTCGATCTTCGTCTTCTCCACCGCGTATGCCTGCAAGAACTCATCGAGACGCTCTCGCTTGCCCCAATGGCCCTGGTAGTTGTCGAACCGAGACTTCCCAGTGCTAAGATCAAATACCACCGGAAAACGCCACTCACGAAGCTGTACAGCCAGCCCCATCACGGTCTCGCTAAACAACCTCACCTCACCTTCGACCGGCTCGTCGAGCCCGAGTCGACTACACCCAGCCCGAACCGCCGTAGCGTCCCGAACTTGGGTCTCAATCTGCACTACATGCGACATGGTCGCACCTCCGTCTGAAAAACGAGGAATAGGTAATTGCCGGCAGCTACGCTGCCACCGTCACCTATACGTAGCGAGGAAGAGACGGAAATTCAGCGGTTTTGGGGACGTAGCAGAAGTTTCTTTTCTGGAGATACCACCGCAAACCGGGGGGTGCTAAACTGTCCATCATTGCCCGGAAAATGTATTCGATCAAGGAAACCAAAATGTTGTTTGATGATTTCGCACCGGATGCCGACTTTCTCTCGCCCAACTTCGGTTTTGCCGAACACGATCCATTCGCAGCCGATACCCAGGGATGGCGTCAGCAGACCACGAGTTACACGTGTGCTGTCGTCTCGCAGCAGATGATTCTCGAACAATTCGGTGTCATCATCAGCGAAGCCGATCTTGTCTACGAAGCAACTTCGGCTGGATTCCTCACCAATTCCGGAACCAGGATGGACGACCTCGGGCGATTGCTCGAAGGCCACGGCGTTGCAACTCATGAATCGATCGGCGTCGATAACCTACTAAATGATCTCGCACATGGTCGCAAGGTGATCGTCGCCGTCGATGGTGGTGAATTGTGGGGCACCGATTCGGTGCTTGAAGATCGCTTTCAAGGCCAGACCCCCGACCATGCCGTTGTGATCAATGGTCTGGACATGTCGGACCCGTCCAATCCAATCGCGGTGATCAATGACCCCGGACACCCCGAAGGTGCGGGCATGCGAGTTCCACTTGACCGCTTCATCGATGCTTGGAACGACTCCGACCAGTTCTACGTCGCGACCGACAATCCACCGCCCGCATTGGGAGCCGATCCGGTGTTGGGTAATGGTTTCAACGAGTCCGATGGCATGTACATGGACTCGAAGTTTTGGGAATCGTTTCGAGAGGCACGCGGCCTCGCTTTCGAACATTTCACCAAGAACGTCGACCAAGTCTCTGATCGGCTTATGGACAGCGGCGGCATGCTCGAAGGATACGCCGCATCCGTCGTGAAGGCGTGTTCGCAAACGATCCAAGACTTGAATGACGACGAACGAAGTTCACTGGCTCGCCAGATCTAAAGGGCCCTTATTCTTCCTTAATCAGAGTTTATTGCTTCCCAAACCCTGTCCCGAAACAACTAGTGAACACCAGCACCACCGCGCAAACAAGCCAACCCGACTCGATCGATTTCCGCTCCGTTGTCAACCACGTAGCGACTTCGTTGGTTCCGTTCGCCGAAGAGTACGTCAACACGTCGCAATTGGATGATGCGATCGCCGGCCTTAAACGTCTCAACTGCGGTGTGTTTCGGTTGGTTGTCATGGGGGAAATCAAGAAAGGAAAAAGCTCCTTCATCAATGCCTTCTTGAGCGAACCGGAATTGCTGCCGACCGACTCGGACATCGCGACCTCGATTGTCTTCAAGATTCTCTACGGTCCGAAGAAACAATTTAAAGTCTTCTTTTTTGACGACGGCGAAACCGGCCAGCCTGTCGCACCACTAGTCGTGCAACCCGATCAACTCATGGACTACGGCACCGAAAAAGGGAATCCCAACAACGAAAAGAGAGTTGATTTCATTGCGGTCGAACTGCCTAATCCGTTGCTACAGTCGGGGTTGGTGATCGTCGATACTCCCGGTGTCGGTGGTCTCTTCAAGGCCCATCGCGACATCACTTGGCGTTTTGCCCCGAACGCCGATGCGATCCTCTTCGTCGTTGATTCGGTCGAATCTGTCATGAGTGCGGATGAGATTGCTTTCCTGCGGGACTTGACCGAAAAATTCGCTGTCAAGCTACTTTTCGTCCAGACCAAGATTGACGCTGCCAGCGAAGAATTGTGGCGAGGTTGGGAAGACCGCAACAAGACAATTTTGAAGTCCGAACTGGGGCTCACGGATGATCGCATCGTTTACTTCCCTGTCAGTGCCAGCACGAAAAACTTCGCCGACGAAGAATTCGATCTTGAAGAGCTGGAGGATTCGGGATATCCGCCGCTGATGCGATTCGTCGCGCAAACCTTGTTGCCGTCAAAAGAACGTTTCCTCGCAGCGAAGGCCGCTGTCGACTGGGCCCGGATTGCGAGCAAAGTCAGCCATGAGATGGACATTCGTCTCTCGCTTGCGAGTGAAACCACCAGCGGCAAAATTCAAGAGATCGAAACACAACGCCGAGAAGCGATTAGCAAGTTCAACGATTGGGAATTAAACATTTTCAAACCGCTCGTGGCCTCAACTAACGAGACGGTTGGGAAAATTTCCCGCGACTCACTTGATGAACTCGAAAGCTTACTACAACCATCGGGCAATCTGCTGGCCGACTTCGTCAGTGCTTATCGGGGGTTCACGGCGGACGAAATGCAAGAGAATTTGAAAATGATCCAGCAGGACTTTATGGAACGTTGTGCTGAAGCGAGTAAAGAAGTGTTTGACAAATTCAGTTCGGGATTCGAGAACGCCGTTGGACAAGCTCAGAAGGCACTCAATGTTAAAGCAACTGGCGATGTATCAGGAAGCGGAAGCTCACATTCGAGAGACATACAGTTCCGGAAGGTGACTACGCTTGATCTATCATCGACTAGCGTGTTCGAATCAACCCGGAACATTGCCTTCGCGGGAGTCGCTGGTTACTACCTTTCGTCCATGGTAATTAGTGCCATTTTTCCGCCGGTCGGTGCACTTTCGCTAGTGGCGGCGGCCTTTGGACTTTACGGTGCGTCGGAAACCGGACGTGTGATGGCAGAAAACCGCAACGCACAAGCGTTCACTAAACTTCGTGGAATTCTTGCCGATCAATTGAGCCAAGTGAGACGTTCGGTGGTGCGTGATTTCGAAGATCGTGCTGACAAATGCAGTAAGGGACTCAACGGTCTGTTCGAAGCGGCGACATCGCAGATGCGTGCTGACTTGCAACGCGATCTTGACGATGCCAAAGCCGCTGCTGGTCGGACCCATGCAGAGTCCCAAGAAGTCGTAGCGAAGCTTCGAGCCGAGATGATGCTGGTCGGCAAACACCTCACTGAGCTTCGACGGGCGTTCCCGACGATGAAGGCGTGATGTTTGATGCTTGTATTCGATCTCAATGACGTTCAGCAGTATGTCAAAAAAGTCTGCGACGAGATACCTGGATTGCTCGGCCGCCACTCGATCACCTCCGACCTTGTTGCGCAAGTGACCGGCTTGAGGGCCGACATTGACAAACCCTTCACCGTGGCAATCGTTGGGCAAATGCGAGTCGGCAAAAGCTCCCTCATAAACGCCCTATTAGAAAAAGATATTGCGATCACGGGCGTGACCGAGACGACTGCGACGGTCAATTGGATTCACCATGGGACCGATCCGAATATCGCGAGAGTTCATTGGCGTGACCGACCGCCCGAGACAATCCCTCGGGGCGAACTCGACAAATGGACCGGCGATTCGGAACTTGCCGCCAACACACGGTCGATCGAGCTATTCGATGACGCCGCGTTTCTGAAGATCGCTAGCATTGTTGATACGCCCGGACTGCGGAGTGTTATCGCTGCCCATGAATCCGCAACCGAGTCTTTTATCGGAATCAACGGAGCCAACGATAAAAACGCAGAACGCTGTGCCGATCAAACTCAGCAACTTGGCCTCCAAGCCGATGCGATTGTCTATGTGATTATGCCAGTGGCTCGGGAAACCGACGATCAATTTTTGGACGCATTCAGGAACGCAACCCGTTTGCCCGGTTCGTCGAACTACAACAGCATCGCTGTTTTGCACAAATGGGAAACACTCAATACGGACGACTTACTCGACGAGCGAGACCGGAAGGCGAGCAAGATCGCCGCGTCGCTGTCCGAACATCTTGCCACTGTTCTACCGGTGAGTGCTCCACTTGCCCGAGCCGTTTTCAGTTTGAACGATCGTCACTGGCAAACAATCCTCGAACTCGGGAAACCCGATAACGATTCTATTCGTGAGAAAATGTTACGACATGAACGAGCGTTCGTGCGAGAGTTACCGGAGTGCTCAGTAGCTGTCGCCGAACGAAAGGACTTGCTTTTGCTTGGGGTGCCCTGGCCATCGTTGCGGACAATTATCGGTATCGCGGCCAATGTTCAAGGCACCAGCATCAACGAACTACGCCAGCGAGTTCGAGCCATAAGTCAAATCGACGACCTGAAGCAGATTTTGGAACAACGGTTTTTCTCACGCAGCCGCGCGATCAAAATGTTGCGACTGACCACGAGGGCAAGCCAACCGTGCCAACTGGCAATGACCCGCCTGCAAAACGAAACAGAGAAACTCAAGACCAACTTGAATCGCTCTTCAAACGTTTTGGCTTTGTTGCAACAGAGGATCGAACTCGGCGACACCGATCTACAGAGCGTTGTCCGCCACACGCAGGAATCACAGCAGGTTATCGAGTCTCAGCTCGAAAAGCTAACGGACACGCTCGAGACCCTCGGTGAGCGATTCGAGACGCTCCAAACGATTCATGACGGGTGCGACGGAGATCTGGCCGGGATTGAAGCGATTGCCGAATCACAGCTAGACGAATTACCGGCCGAGTTACGAGACACGCTTCGATACGTGTTCGGACAACACGGCGTGTCCGTTGGCGAGCGTATGCGAGGGTTGCACCGATCACGCAACCCGTCCGAGGCGATCGTCGAATTGGTTGGAACGCTGCGTGGTTACGTGGACAAGGGATCGCCGAGAACTCATCATACGTGCCAGCATGCGATCGACCGGCTCGAACAGCTCTATCATCACATTGAATTGTCGGGCCAACGCGAGAAGATCGCTTCATGAACCACGGACCAACAATCGCGATTGATTTCGGCACCACCCGAACCAAGGTCGCGTATTACGACGAGAAACGAGACGAACCGAGATTGATTAGTCTTGGTAAGGAGTACCGGGACATCATCCCGTCGGTGTTTCATGTGCCTGTCGAAGGTGCTGGTGTGGTCACGATCGGCGACGATGCGATGCTGATGATTGACCAAGATCCTGGCGGCATCGTTCGTGGACTTAAGCGAGAAATTGGCAGCCCTGGTGTCAAGCTCATCGGCCCAGGACGTCTCACCCCTACCAGGGAAGAATTAGTAACCAAACTATTTGCAGAAATTCGCCAGCGATGTGAATCAGAAGTTTTTCATGGTTGCGCGATCAACACATGCACCATCGCGGTGCCGGTGCTGTTTTCCCCGCGTCAGCGGAAGTGTTTGGAGGATGCCGCAATTGCAGCAGGCTTTACCCAGGTTGGCTTAGTGGACGAAGCCAGTGCGGCCGCGCGGGCTTGGGCAAGTGAAGTGCACCAGCGTCCGGCTGATCACATTGTCGTCTGTGACATTGGAGGTGGAACGACCGATTTCTCACTCGTCAGTTGGGACGACGATCGTTTCTTACCTCATAGCGACGTGCTCCCGTCGGGGTTAATGGTCGGCGGCAACGATATTGACGACCAAGCGTTTGCCGCTCTGTTGAATTCTCAGAAGAACGAATCAACAGTCGCGGTACTTTCGCGAGTTCGCGAGAGTTTCCTCGTCAAAATGCAGTCACTCAAGCTGTTCTACTCACGCGGCCTGGATGTTGCGACACTGGTCTTCAAAGGCAAATCCCATCAGATTCCTCGGCGTATCTTTCAATCAGCCGCAGAAGATTTCACGACCAAAGCAAATGAGGCGCTCACAGAATACATCAACAAGTGCAGTAAAGCAGGTGTCGACGCACCCTCCATCATATTAGTTGGCGGCACTTCCCAACTCGCGGGACTCAAAGAAAGCATCGAACAGCTCGCTCCGCAACGTACCTACACGTGGGCGTCGGGTGATTTCGCGACGGTTCTGGGTGCCGCAATCCTAGGACGCAGAGAAGAATGCTCCGTTGGTAATAATAGTGCCGCGATGCGTGCTTATACGGAGGCGCTAGGAGCAGCAATGGCCGATGGTCCACTCTCTGACAACAAACGGCGTTATCTATTACAACGACGTGAAAGCCTGCGGCTAGGTGAGGAAACCGCTTCAGTGGAGAAAGAAATTCTTGGAGAAGCGTTGGATACAGCCGCAGCGAAACACGAAGCCTCGATTGACCTTCCAACGACTGATGAGTTGTCGGCTGAACTATTCCGAGATGTGCCCGAAGAAACAGACGCGGCGTCGACCGCAGTCGACGTCGGTATCGCCCAGCCGGAGGTGGAGATCAAAGAATTGGGGAACGCCGCTGAGACGCCAACGCGAGATAATCAACAAGCTCAATCAGAACGGCCCGCTCAATCAGAACAAACTTCGTGTCTTATCAATGAGACGTTCGCCTCAATCGAGGCCAACAGCTCGGGGGCAAGCAGTTCCCCAAACAGTACGCACGCACAAAATGTAAGCCAGCATAGTTCAACAGGGTCTAGGCATCATTGGACCATGCTGAGCGCGATCGGATTTGTTAGTGCTATTCCCATCGTAGTCGTTGCCGGTTGCCTGATCGCAGTCATCGCCGATCACCTGATGAACCGACAGCACAGAGTCGAATTGACGCAAAAGCAACACGATCCGTCGTGGGATATCTACACACCGACGGTTCCTCGCTCGAATGAAACCGTCGATGCCGAGCGTCGAGGTAACGAGAAGGAAGTCTCGAACGCTGCACATCATAAGACAACTACAGGAAATGAAACCGTTATTCCGCAAGCAATCTCTACGGGTTCAGGATCATCCGACAATCAATTGAAAGTTGTATCGGAATCCGCATCGCCCAGTCCGATCGAAAGCGATATGCAATCCGCCATGCGATCCATTCGGCAGTTATGGGCAGAGGGCAAATACCAGCAGGTTGTTAGAGCCTGCAATGAAACCATCGAGTCGGGGTTGCATAATCGCAGTTTTTATCAAGCTCGTGGACGAGCCTATGCACGAGTTTTGGACTGGTCCCATGCAGTTGCCGATTACCTACGAGTTGCAGATGACGTAGTTTCGGAAAAGGCAAAAGCTGACTTCTCTCGTGCCTACTATGAGCTGGCTTTGGCGAAATGGACGATGTACCGCAGTAGTCCCGCATCACTAGGCATAGCAGAACGTTTGGAATTGCTGAAGGAATGCGAGAAATTGGACTTGGTTGCTCTCAAGCTTGCAATTCCGTCAAACGGCGACGGCGTGCACGATGCTGCGACCAATCTATCTAAGCTCGTTGAAATGGAGTTGCTGAGAACTCGTAACCTGCAACGCGAACAAGAGAACACTCAAGATCCATTTGGAGGAGGATTTGATCCATTCGATGAGTATTGATCCGCGATAGTTATCTCTATTGTCACCAGGCGATTTATAACCTGCCACTTATGGGCGTTTTGGCCTCGCGTGAAGTCATCGCGTGATCCTTCAGCCGATAACCTTTGCCGGTGATGGTCACGATCTCCGGATAGTACAGGAACCGATCCAGGATCGCCGTCGCTGTCGGCACGTCACCCAAGATCTTTCCCAGTATTCGAACGATTTCCATCTCGATCTAACCTTTCGTTTTTGTAGAGTTGTTAGGTTCCAGCAGTCTTGACCACGGCTTCATCGGGACAATGGGCTCGCACTGGCGCCGTCTCAGGTCACTATCCGCCATCTTGTTTTGGGCGACGAAAGATCATTTCATATTTCGCTGAACCGAACTCGGATGTAGCACGCCGCGCGTTGACAAGTTCCCACCCGGCGTCACCAAGCGATCTAAGTCGTGATTCAAGTAGTTCGTCGTTCGGCGCTGCAATTTGGTATTCCCATCGTGTTCGCGCTGCCTTGGTGGCAGTCTCGGACACTCCTAAGAATTGCGAAGCGAGGAGCACTGCGATTAAAGTGCCGACAAGCAAGATCATTCCCAGCAGCACGTTCGTTAACCAAGTACTTGGCGAAGTTGCCGATCGCTGTTGTGTTACGGCAACTGCTGGCGAGGAAACCATTGCAGTTGGGATGTAGGTGGCTGGCGGACCTGGGGAATCCGCAATGCTCGCGAGCGCATCGGACGCATCGGACGCATCGGACGCTTCGGACGCTTCGGACGCTTCGGACGCTTCGGACGCTTCGAGGTTTTGAGTCGGTTCGTTGACATCCGGAATGGCGGGCACCTCGCTAGGAGTGGAATGCCGCAAAGCACGACGTTTTTCCGCTTCGGCCTGCTTCTTCTTTTTGGTCCGCTCGATTCGTTCATGAAGCGTCGTCATGCTTTGCCACGGTCCGTCATGGTTTTCGCCCAGTTCGTCGTCGGGCGCGAGCTTACCTTCGGAAAATAGATGGTTGATGCGGTCGGAGGTCAACGGTCCGAGGACCTTTCCGTTCTTTCGGACGAAACGAAACTTGCTCATAGGGGCTCGTCGATGGAATCATTAGGCTGTTGGTGGTTTTCTGTTACGCCGCTTATTCTTCCATTGGGCCCAGTTGTTTACCACCTGTTCGGTTAGTACATTAACCCCCTCCGCATCAAAACGAAAGACGCTTTCGATAGTGCTTAGAGCAAAGAGGCCTCGCAACTAGTTACCTGCATCCCACCACATGACTTCCGCTTCCCCTTCCTCGAGTCCGACTAGCATGCGGCTACTCGAAAAGCTTGTTTGCCCGCATTGCTGGGCCGAGTTCGCTCCTGAAGACGCCGTGTGGATCGCTACACACCCGTCGCTCTATGGCGACGAAAAACTAGGTGAAAGCGAACTGCGGCGATTCTTGCCCTCACGCTTTACGCCCGACAACCGTGCAATCGATCCGGAAGGTTCCGAAGCTACCGAAACCGGGTGCCCCCGATGTCACCTGAGGGTGCCGCGTCGCTTGTTCGAAATTCCCGTGGTTTTCTTTTCAATCCTCGGGGCACCGGGCAGCGGCAAGAGCTACCTACTCGCTTCAATGATTTGGCAGGCACGGCGGTCAATGGCTGAGCGGTTTCAAATGCTGCTGACCGACGCCGACGCTGCAATGAACGCGAGGCTGATCGAGTACGAGGAACGTCAGTTCCTGTCCAGTAAGCCTGACCAGTTGACGTGGCTTCCCAAGACCGAAGAACAGGGCACGCTGTACAACCGGGTGCAAATGGCTGAACGGGCGGTCAATCTTCCGCGGCCATTCCTGTTCACGCTCAGTCCGGGTGAAGGCCACCCCAACGAAGACAAGAAAGCCACCCTATCAAGGGTGCTTTGCCTGTACGACAACGCGGGCGAATCGTTCTTACCCGGCGCCGACGAATCGACCGGACCGGTGACGGGCCACTTGGCCCGCAGTGAAGCTTTATTGTTTTGTTTTGATCCGACGCAGGATCCTCGATTTCGCGCAGTATGCGAAGGCAAGAGTGACGACCCACAAATGACCGGGGCGGGACGTTCCGGCGGGCAGACGATCCGCCAAGACAGCATCCTGCTCGAAGCAATCAACCGAGTCCGTCAAAAGGCCGGTATGCGGGAAGACGAAAAAATTGGTGCCACGTTGGTCGTCTTGGTGACTAAGTGGGACGCTTGGAGAAAGCTGCTACCGGACATAGCCACCGATCCGCCATTCGGTAAAGTCGATCACGACCGTGAAGCGATCGATGAGGATCGGATCCTTCAAACGTCTGCCAAGCTGCGAGACCTGCTGCGTCGAACCTGTCCCGAAATGACCGCGGCGGCGGCCACGGTAAGCAGCGAGGTGATTTACATGCCGGTTTCGGCGACTGGGCGGCGACCAGAATTGGATCCTGAAAGTGGGCAACTGGGCATCCGCCCCAAAGACATCCGGCCTCAGTGGGCCGAGGTCAGCCTAATTTATTTGCTTGCCCGACGTTTCCGCGGACTGATCGACGTCGGGCGTCGGAAACAAGACGCAGCAGGCTCGGGATAACATGTCTAAGAGTAGCGAATTGGTTTACACCTCTGCTCCGCGGGGGCTCCGCCCGGGAAGCCGCGGATTCTGCACGGTGGCCATGTCCGAAAGCATGCCAGCCGGGTTGGTCGGGCCGCTGGAGAGTTTGTCGGCGTATCGCCACGCCGACGGCGACGGGCAATCCCCTGTCAACTACATGCACGTGCGAATGAAGGTGGCCGGACGTCCGGTCAACGTGCTGTCTCGAATCGCCGAGGCGCCACCCGATTACACCGGCCGAACCAATAAGATCGCCTATCACGTCGTCGTCGCCACGACCGCCCAAGCCGCCGGCGGGCCAGCCGCGGTTCTGCGACAACCGGGGTTCGCCATCGAGGCGTGGGACGGCGAGGTTCGCAAGATACCCGAGCTGAAGACGATCCCTCAGGCCGACTCGCCCCAACGGATCGCCCAAACCTGGGCACGACTCAGTGGCGACGCCGGATGGGCCGGGACCGTGGCGTCGATTTTCGAAAGCCAAGCTCCCGGTCCACCGCTTTACTTGATATACCGACCTGAGCAGAACGCTGACTTGTTGGCTTTGGTCGACGAGGCAATCTGTCTACTTCCCGAATCGAAACGCTGGAACGCTACCTTTTCAACGCACACCGGTGAATTGCCGCCGGGAGTGAATTGTCGTTTGCGTTGTATGATCGCGGGATCACCCGAAGCGTTGGCGGTACCGCCAACGGCAATGACACTCGATATAGCGTCCGGCAACTTGGGCACTCCGCCTCCCAGTCCGCTGGTCGACGCGGCCCGTTCGGGGCAGTTCGCTCTGTCCGAAACCGTCGGTCCGGCTGCGGTGCCGGCAGCATCGACTCCCGCGCGAATGGAGCTCCCTGAATCCACCGGTCAACCGACGGTTTCCGATACGGGCGAACCCAGGTTCCCGGTCCCTCCGCCCGAACTTATGCCGCCCCAACTTGCGCCACCACAACTTAGACCGGGCCAACTACCGCCGCCGTTCCAGCCTAAATCTTCGCCGTTTCAAAACCATGTTTGGGCCCTCCTCGGGGTCGCGGCATTACTGTTGTTGTGCCTCGGCGGGGGCGTGACCTTTTACTTGTTACGTACCGATTCAGACGACTTACTGGCCGAACTGAACGCTGCGGCCGGCATCGAGAACCCGCCGGAAGTGAACGTATCCGCGAATGTCGAGCCGGAACCGGACGTTGAGCTGGAACCGGAACCCGTGATGGAACCCAGATCGGCGGCGGATGCCAACGCCGATGCCAAAGCAGCCGAGCCGAAGCAGGCCGACGACGAGAAACGGAAATCGCTTGAAGATCTCGCCAAGAGAATTCTCGACGGTGAAGCCTTCCTGGGTAACGATCACGAAAACTCGATCACCAAGTTCTCCAAGAAAGTCAAAAACGAACTGACGCGGCTAAACGACCGATACAAACAACTTTATGAACTTTCCCTGCAACCAACCGACGAACAGTTGGCAATGTGGGCGCGAGCCGAAGATGGGGAAAAACAGTTAGCCAGCTTCATTGAGGCTCGCAAGCAAGAAATCGAAGCGTTGAAACAACACGTGCCTTTGAACAATCTTCAAGCGGACCGGGAGCGTCTAGTCGAGCTGATTGAAATTTGGAAGGTTGACGCGAAGAAGTGGGAAGATGACAAACAAAAACAGCCGGGACTAATTTTGCGGCTTTCCAATCGCGTCGCCGTCGAACAAACGATCAAGAAGGTTCGCGCGACGGAGAAGGACTACCTACAAAAGGGCCAATTGAAACTATACGAAGAACTATCCGCTAAAAAGATAGAACTCGCCGAGTCGCTCGAGAAGCAATTGGATCCGAAGCGAGAAGAATTAGCCACCGAGCTTAAACGTCGTCGCGATTCGCATAGACTGCTTATCCACTTTGATGGTGACTCCAGTCGCAACGAAGACCGGCTTCAAATTAGGCCTCGCTGCGAGATCTCTGTGAATGCAGACAACCTGAAAGCCATTAATCGAGTGAAAGTTGACGATGGCGATCTGATTCAGCTGCCCCAATCGAATGTCGCGGTCAAGCTGCCAGGTAGGTTTGAGGGTTGGCTCTCGGTCACGCGTGGTGCTTCCGAAATCATCCTCAAGTTCAACCTCAATCAAAAGAATATTCCGCCTGCCGTTCGTCAGCGGTACCCGATACTGCAACAGCTCGACCGATTTGTCGAACAACAAGACGTAACATTCGAGTCCAGTCGAATCCTAAGAACAGCATTTCTTGGCAAATCCGAGAAGGCGAAAAGCGACATCGAAAAGTGGCGAAATGAGGTCAAAAGGACTGAAGGTAAAGAAAGGCGAGAAGAAGAAAGACGGAAAAAAGAAGCTGATAAATGGAACGCCGCTATCGACAAATTGACGGCAGTCGTTATCCAGTCACCCGCTGGCAAACTCGACGAGCTATACATCACGCAATCCGATCAGACAGTGATCGACCTCAAATCGGTCAAATTGGACATCGTTCAAGTCTTTAGCAAATTCGTCACGCCCAACGTGGCGATCGGAACAAAGATCGATGAGCACATCGAAAACCTCGAAATGCTTCGAGACAGCTACGATGAACTTATGAGGAACGAAGGTGTTTTGGATTTCGGAGCACGACTCGACTTTGGATACACCTTGGAAAATACTTCCCGCTCGGCAACTACGCTTGGACAGAAACCTAAGTTTATAACCGTCGAGACCTTCGAATTATTCTTCTTCCCAGAATTGGTCTATGGTCCCCCAAATTAAGATTAGCATTTAAGAAATCCATGTCCGCCATCACCCGACGCGTCAATCGATTGCTCGACAGCCACAGCATCTCCGAAGAAGATCTTCGCGAGGTCGTCGAGCAATACGAAGGCGAGTTATCGATCGTCAATCAAAAACTCGGCGATGCCGTCGATTTGGTCCGTCGTGGACTTCGCAGCGAGGCGATGGCGATCATTGGATCGTCACCGTCGTTGATCGATCAAGCTAACGAGCTTTCCATCCCGCGGCTCGATGAGTTGATGGAGCTCACGGAGCTTTACGACCTTCCTCCAATATCGGTTGTCGATACCGAGGCGATCGAGGTGCTCGGCGATGCGATGGTCGAATTGCAATCGATCGACGGGTTGCTTAAACGTCAACGCAAACTGGTCCTGGCTCGCGCGCCCTTAGTCTGGCGTCTGCGAACGCTTCGGGCGATCGCAGAGGCCGATCCGACTAGTCCCCACTGGATCGATGACATCGACGCGCACGAGAAAGCGCGGTTGAAAGAACTTTCCGCCGACGTCCAGCAAGCTGTAAGGTCAGACGACCTCGCGAAGTTGATGTTGTTAAAGCGAGAACTCGCTGATACCTGGCAGACCGCCCCGCCGCCGTCGTTGCAGACAGCGGTCAATCGGCATATCCATCAATTGCGTCTGGCTGGAAAGCAAGAAGACCTTATCGCTGCCGCCGCAGCGATTCAGGAATCGATGGACCAATTCGACGAAGCGAGAACCCGCCAAGCGGCCGCCCTCTACACGACGCTGCGTGACGAAATCGTCGAACAATTCGGGCCGTCATCGGTCGCCGCCGAGGCGGAAGTGATCGCGAGCCCGGGGCTCGAGTATGTTGCCGAATTGAATGCCGAGCAGCAACGCGTTGCGGCCCGGCACTCGGCCATCGCAAAACTTGAAAACACGATGGATCGTTCCGGCGTGACCGTACCGCAAATCGAATCTGCGTATCAGAAAGCGATCACGTTTGACGAACCTTTGCCGCCGGAACTATTCAATCGATACCGGGCCACGATCGACGACTTGAAAACCCGTGGAAAGCGAAAGTTTCAACTCGCCGTCGGGGCCGTGGCGGTTGCGACCCTGCTGCTGATCGGGTTTCTGGTGACGTGGCAAATCCGACGTGGGTACGCCGAGAAGGTTGCCACGGTATCCGGTCAACTTCGCCGAATTTTGGATTCAGGGGCGTTGGACGAGGCGAGCCAATTCATCGAAGCGGTCCGGCGGTCGCAACCCAAACTGGTATCGGATCCAAAAGTGGCTGAACTGGTTGTGCTGCATCAGTCGATGATGCAAAGCGAAGAGGATCGGGCGGCTCGCTTTGATCAACAGATATCCGAATTAGAAGCCATCGACGATGAAGCACTCGAACCTTCGACGCTCTCTCGGCTGGAAGAGGAAGCGACCACCGACGATGAGAAACTCCGCGTTCTGAAACAACGCGACCGATACGCACGCTTCGTCGACGGCCGCCGAAAGAACCACACCGAATCGTTGATCAGTGCGCTTCGCGAAACCGGCGACATCTTGCCTCAACATTCCCAAGCACAGCTCGCCAAGTTTGAACTGGATGATCTCCGCAGCCAAGCCGCCAAGCTCAACGAATTGACCGTCAGTATCAAACATAGCCTTGCCGATTTCCCCTACGCCAGCCTCTCAGCAAAACAAGAAGGAGATAACCAGATCCAACGCATTGCTGCATTGAAGACCCGCATGCACGAGCAGGAAGTATTGCTCATTCGATCCGCTAAAGCGCTTGAAGATCTGCTGGCCGCCCGATCGTTGTCCAACTTAAAATCACGAATGGAAAACTATATCTCCGAACTGTCCGTCGATCGGAGATCCGCCGGGTTCCGTCAAACGCTCGATTCGGCCGAGTTCTGGGAGACGGCGGACCTTTGGAATCTACACATCCGGCGGGTGCAGGAGATCTTCTCGAAACAATTCCAACGGGAGTTGATTTCAAATGCGACGCAGTCCGGCGGAGAACTTTCCGAAGTCTGCGTCACGCCACCGTTCGATATTCCGGCATCGTTGCGGGCGTGCATCGATCAGGCGGAACGTCGGCAGTCGATTCTGGATCAGTTTGAGAGATTTCTGGATCAATCGCTTTTTTCACAAATCATCTCCGTAACGCAAAGGGGCGGCCAGGGAGAACGAGTCTATATCTACAAAAACTTCTACGACAGTGAGCGGGAGAAATTCTCGATTGGCGAGAATCAACCGCTGCTTTCGCGGGTGGAAGTCGTCCAGACCGGCGACGGGGCGATCGAGCAGGAAACACTCAGTACACCGCTGGTGATTGAACTGGAACCGGCCGCTAGTGTCGTGACGCTAAAGGCTAAATGGAAAGCCGCCCGCGCCGATGCCTTGGCCGATTGGGACGGCGAAATGCTCAAGTGGCTAGCCAATCTATGTCGCCGTGAAAAACTCGATTCGACGATCAAAGAAATCTTGCTGGCCCAAGCAATTGAAAAGATCATGGAAGGTTCAGCGGCCCGGGATCAATTCGCCAAAGTCCATCATGCCCTCGTCGCTCGCCAGGCGGATTGGGAGGACTGGCATCGACCGGCGGCACGCTCGGTGCGGCCGACCGACTTGGTCGTCCAGAAAATAATGCCGGCTTTGTCTGCCCTTTATCAAGCCCATCGCGACCCGCGGCAAGAAGCCAAACGACTGGCTCACATGCGAATTCGGCCCGTCGGAATTTGGGATATCGTCGGCGGGTCGAAACTGAGTAGTCCGGCGTCCACGCGGGTCGTTCACTACTGGGAACCCACAGAATCGCTGGGGTCAGGCATATTGATGGTCGTTCGCCGAGATTCTGCCGATCCGCTCAAATGCCGATGGATCCCCTTCGGAACATTCGAAAGTGGCCAAATGAAAGTCACCGACTCATCGATTGCCATGACCGCAGGGGAACCAATTTTTCTCAGCAGCGGAACGGCGACGCCTGTGGCGATCAATCTGCCTAGTCACCAACACTCCCTTGTGAGCGTCTCTCCATGAGTTCCACCGCCGAAGCCTACGAAAAATTCCAGGTCCGTCGTCAGGGACGTCGTCTTGGTCCGTTTGACCGGACGCAGATTGATCGCATGATCTCGCGGCAACAATTGGGCCCCAAGGATGAAATTTCCCCGGCCGGAAACAATCAATGGAAGCGGATCGATCAGTGGCAATTGGAGCAACAATCGTCCGGCACGCGGGGATCAACGAACGATGACGTCATCGTCGAAGAAACCGGCCCTTCCAAAGTCACTGGGAACTCCCAGCCTGCTTCGGATCCCGCCACAGTGGCCGACGCACCGGCCGGTGATTGGTACATCGCCATCGACGGCAATCGGCAGGGACCAATCGACGAACATACATTGGGACGCTGGATCAGCGAGCGACGCATCAATGCCGAAACACCTGTGTGGCGCCACGGCATGGAACACTGGAAGCCCGCCCGCGAAGTCTTGCCAGCTGCATTGATCATGTCTCAGCCGGCTGTAACCCGCGATCTGGCTTCAAGCTTTACGTCGTCCCCGGCGGTCACCGATTCGGACGATGGGGGTTACGCGCTACGCGACCTACGTTCGCGGCGTGCGTTCTGGGTGCTGACCGTTTGCATCATCACGTACATATTCGCGGCCGAATCTTTCGCTGCGGGACTCTTCCAAATCTACACCGCGGTGGCAGCCCGACGATTCGAAAGTGGCGGGCTAATCGCACTATGGGCCGTAAGCTCGCTGATCTTTTCCGGCCTGCTGCTGATGACAGCGATCGAAATGACCAAGCTCCTTTCAAAGATGAACCGTCGAGGCGAATCGAATGACTCCGTCGCCATCGCCCGGCACGAACACCGGCTATGGCTGTTTGCCGGACTATCGGCCGCGTTTATTATCGCTAATCAAATCGTCTTGGCCATTTTTCTTTTAATCACCATCGCCCAAACGACTTAGGGTAACCTGATGCAAGCCTCCAATCCTTGGCCGCACTCGCCCGAGCGTTTGTCCGTCCGCCAAGGCGACCCCGAAGCGATGTTCGGTTTATCGCCCGCGGCGGGGACGTCCGTCCGTACCGCGTTCTGCGGTCTGATCGCGTTGATCCTAACCGCAATTTTCTTCGGTATCCTTTCATCGCTACCCGCGAGCCCGTTTCGATCGATGATGCTGGACCGCGGACCGACGCAGTACGCCGCGGTGTTGCTGGGTTTTTGGGCGGCCGTGATTCTGATCTTCAAACGCATGAAACTATCAGTCCAGCGCCGCGCGTTGGCCCGGCCGGTTGTACCGGAAAATCAACGCTTCGTGCTGACCCGACAGACCGCCCCGGACGTACTGACGACGATCCACGCAATCGCGGACTTCCCCGATCAGTTTCTAGTCTTTCGTAGAATTTTGATCGCTTTGTCGAGCTTGAAAAACCTGGGACGCATCGGTGACGTTGACGAGGTTTTGCAATCGATGGCAGATCGCGATGAGTCGGCGTCGGCGACCTCGTTCGGGATGCTCTCCGGTTTCCTGTGGGCGATTCCGGTGTTGGGTTTCATCGGAACCGTACTGGGGCTTGCCGGCGCGATCGGCAATTTCTCGGCACTGCTGACCGACGACAGCGACGTGGCGGGGATCATCGGTTCGCTTCGGGAGGTGACCGGGGGACTATCGACGGCGTTTGAAACGACTTTGGTCGCGTTGGTCATCGCGTTGTTCTTGCAGCTTTGGATCACGGTACAAAAGAAAGCCGAAGAGGAGTTCCTGGATCAGTGCCAGGATTACTGCCTCAGTCAAATTGTTTCCCGCATGCGGGCCGACGACGCAACGCAAGGTTTGCAAGAGGCACCGCCGGAGTTGAGTCCGTCGCCGCAAGCGACGATACCAGCGAGCGCATCCGCCGCAACTTCCCAAGGGAGGTGATTGATGCGTCGAAAATCTGGCGGGCCGGGCGTATCCTTCTTTGCGTTTCAAGACATCATCACCGCCGTGGTAGGGATCTTTATCCTGATCACGCTGATCATGATCTTGGAATTACTCGAAAAGGTCGAAGCGGCGTCACGAACCCCCGCCGGGGATGCCGCCGCGATCATGCGAGTCATTGACCAAACCCGCGCTGACGCCGATGCGATTGAAGCCGAACTTCAACAAATGCGGCAGCGTCAACAGAAAGAGAATCAGGCGATCGCGATGTCATCGACAGTGACTGAGGAAGTGCTGCTCGAGCGAATCGAAAAACAGCAAAGCCGCAATGAACAACTCACCAGTCAACTCGCCGCCGTTGAGCGACAAATTGAGGACGCCGAGTCGAGGTACCAATCTGCCCGGCTACAAGCCGAAGCGGCAATGCGGAAGATCGAGGCTGAGAATCGGCAGGTGCAATCGACGCTCGCCGACTTCAAGGCTCGCACCCAAAGGCTTGCAGGCAATGATTCCCCGCTATACAACGACAGACTTCGTGATGGACGCGCCTTAGTCATCGTGCGTTTGGGCGAGCATCCCAGTCGGTCTGCACGCCTTTCAATGCGGGAAGGCGATCGTGAGGTCAATCGCGCCTTTGTCGACGTCGAAGACTTGATCAGGGCGATCAAACAACGCGACGCTCAGAAGTCTCACTATCTGGTTTTGGTCGCTCCCGGTGGTGCCGAAGACTTTCAAACCTTGCGCGAATATTTCGACTCCACCCAAGGTTCGTCTCTGTTCGGATCTCGTAATCTGTCTACGTCCATCCGTTACGGATTCGATGTCATCGGTAGTGACGCGGATATTCAACTGTTATTTGAACTGGATCAAGGATGAAACGTCGCGAATCCGATCAAGGCGATAGTTTCGACCTGTTTCTGGACACGATTTGCAATACGTTTGGCGGCATCGTCTTCTTGGCCATCTTAGTAGCGCTGTTGGCGAGAATCCGGCACGACCCGAGCGGCTCCGAATCCGCGGACCAACCAGTCACAGCGTTGACGATGCGAACGCTCGAACTGGAATTCAGTCAGCAACAAAGTCGCTTACTCGATTTGCAAAGCGTCCGTGACGCGACGCCCGAATTCCAGTTTGATTCTGAAGTGTCCAACCTCGTCGATCGACGCGACGAACTGGAGGATCTTTCCGCGACCGAAAAGAAACTCATCGAGCAGCGGCAGCAGCTCGGCAAAAAATTGATGGACATCGCCGCCGAAACCGCCACGATTCCCGAGCAAGTGGAACAAGCGGAGAAAGAACTCGAAGTAGCCAGCGTCGAACTGGCGACCGCGAAAGCCGAGTGGCAAATCGTTCGAAAAGAGAAGTCAAAAACGATGCAGGTCCCATTAGAACGTCGAGGTGCCGGGACACGTGGAATCATATTGCTTTCGGGCGAAGAATTATTTTTGGTCGCGTCGCCTGATGATGAGAAAGGCGACTTCTTCGACAAACACGTCATATCCGCCCCTATCCCGGGCACTGGGTCAGACGGTTACAGAATCACGCCTCGATACGGAAAAGGTATCACCTTGGGCAGCGAAAAATCGATCATCGCCATTCGCGAAACTGCCCGTCGCCTGTCACGTGAAGACGGCACGCTCATCATCGCCGTCTACCCGGATAGTTATCACCATTTCGGACCGGTCCGTGACGCATTCAAATCCTTCGGCATGAATTACGACCTATGGGTACAAGGCGAAGGCGAACCGCTTGAAGTCGTCTATGGCAATGGACGAAGCCGGGTGCAGTAGGGGTGACCGGACCCGAACCTGGATTCCGAATTAGGAGCTGGCTTCTTAAACCCGGCGTGCTTGCCAATTCCGCCACGGCTTCTTGGGGAAGGGCGTTGGCGTTCGGAGTTAGAGAGCCCCAAAACGGCAGGGCCATCGTTGCATCCTCTTTGTCTCAAAGACATTACCCTCATCCGTCTTTGAAAAAAGACTCATCGCAATTTGCCAAACGACTCAACAATATCTATATTTCGCATGACCCAACCCGCCCGTCTGAGGGCCCCCGTGCTAACCCGAAGGTTCTGGCATGCACTGTTATCCTCTTATCGTTGAGCCATGTCACGTTTTAAAGCAAGCGTCATTTTACGGCGTCGCTTTATGGCTTGCTTGTTCGGTGGCTACGGTGAGCCCGACCTCGGCACAAAACCTGTCTCAACGCCGGAGTTGGACCGACGTCAGCGGTCGGCACTCGGTCGACGCCCAGATGGTTGACTTCAACGAAATTGCCGTCAAGCTTCACACCGGCAAACGAGCCGTTGTGATGCAAAGAAACAAGCTCAGCAAAGCCGACCGTGAGTACCTCGAAGCTTGCGACATTCTTCGTCAGTCGGCCGATCAAGCGAGTAGCATTGTTTCGCAGCTCGAAACCGATAATTTGCGAAACGCTTCGTTGATGGCTGCCCTTGAAGCAATCGGTAAGTCGTCTCCCAGTGGACTCGTTTCGGACTTCTACCTTGGTGGCCTCAAGCCGGTACAGACGCGAAAGGAAGTGGAGATCAAAGAAGCGATTCGGATCAACCAAAGAGTTATTTCCGCGATCAAAAAAGTTCAACAGCATTTTCCAGGCGTTCACACCAAAACGCTCGCTTCAGTCTACAACAACCAAGCCGTCGTCGCGGCTCGAAACGGCAGTGCCGAAGGCTTCGCCAATTTTCTCAAACTGTCCGGCGAAGCCACGCCGGGGACGCTGTCGTTCGCCACGCACCACAACGCATCGCTGCTACTGTCCAGCAAGATTGATCTCGGGGGTGCCCGTCGCACGCTTCAGACTGTGGTGGGTCTGGGCGATCCCGAACCCGGACCGCGAGTTCAGAGTCGATTGCATTATACCTTTGCTCACGATCCGTTTCACTTTCAGATGGAAAGTTCGAACACCAGTTCATCAGACGGATCGGACAGCGATTCCATGGAAACGACCGGTAACACTGCTCCGGTCAGTCTCGACGAGCTGACTCTGGTCAGTTCCGGAAGCGCCTTCTTGTTGACTCCGCAGTACGCGATGACGAATCGGCATGTCGTTAAAGACGTTGAAGTGTTTCTGCTGACCAACGACCACGGGTTGGAAGTCAAGGCAACGGTCCTGGCTGTTAGCAGTGACGTCCACATTGATCTGGCAATCTTGAAGCTCGACCAATCGATCGATGTCCCACCATTGCATATCCGCAAGAGCAATCCGCGGCAGGAAGAAGAGATCGTGGCATTGGGATACCCGCTTCCCGGTCGCTACGAACCATCGCTGATGTCCAACCGCGGCAGCATCAGCAAGTTTATGATCGACGGGAAGAACATGCTGCACACCGCGACCGTCGAGCCGGGCAATAGCGGCGGTCCGTGCGTCGATCTTTCCGGGCGAGTCGCAGGCGTCAATTACGCGACTGACCGTCAGAACGAAGTCCGCAACTACGCCGTCTTGCCCGAGGACGCTGCGAGGTTCGCCGAAGACTCCGGTGTCGAACTTCCCAGCCCCATCTTGGCGACACACGCGACGTTTGCTGACACGATTGAAGCCTGTCGCGAAGCGGTGCTGATGGTGCATTGTTACGCGATCGCTCGACCTTCTCCACCGTCGGCCCCTTCAACAGGCGGATCATCAGGCGGTGACCGATCGGCAACTCAGCATTCGCTGCTTGCCGACGATTGTTGTCTATGGTGTGGGGGCCGAACATACGTCACCTGTCCAAGCTGCATCAACGGAAAGACGAGCATTCGCAGAGTCGTCATTGTCGGCCGCTCGGTCGATGGTAGCCCTATTTCCGCTCCCAAAACATTCAAACAGGACTGCCCCCGTTGCAACCTCGGAAAGGTCTCATGTCCGGCGTGTGGCGGCACCGGAAACAGTCATTAATTACTGAGCAGAGGAAATTATCGGACATGACTCACCCAACCCTATATATGGATGGAGGAACGGTGTGATATTGCTTTCCCGTCAATGACGAATTCCACATTCTCCACCGGATGATTAACACAACAGGTTCGCCAATCACCGAAAATTCCTCTGTCCAGCTAAGCACGTGAACAGGATTGATTGTGTTTAATTGGCAAGCGAATTGCAGCATTGGTTCGATGGGAATCTCTCGTGGTTTTGCTAGCATTTTGCCTGAAGGTCAGGCGGCCGCCACAGCGTCGTTTCCTCCTAACTTCAACGGGAGGAGTATCACGGCACGGCCTGCAGTTCTGTTTGCGGAAATCAAAAGTGAACAACAACGCGATCGTCTTGTCGAACTTTGGAAACAACATCCCAATCATTACACGCGAATGCGGGGACACGCGATCATCCTCTGTGACGCCGGCTACAAAGTCAGTCAACTGGTGGACATCTTCGGTGTTGATCGCGACACCGCAGCCAGCTGGATCTCGCGTTTTAACCAGGGAGGAGTCGACGCCCTTTTCGATGACGACAGACCGGGCGGGCCGCGAAAACTCGTCGATCAGGAGCAGCGGATCCTCGAGGATCTTCTCCGAGAGTATCCCTCGCACCCGGCAAAGGTGATTGCGAAGCTGAAAGAGAAAACGGGCAAATCGATCAGCCGCAAGTCCCTGTCGCGTTATGCCAAACGGTTCACTCTCAGCTGGAAACGGTTTCGCCGCAGCCTTCGGCAGAAACGGGACGAACGAGCGTTTCGACTCGCTCAAGCAGAACTTGCCGAGCTGCTCGAAGAACCTGGATTGAACGTAGTCTATTTCGACGAAGCTGGCTTCTCCCTCAAGGGAGTCGTTCCCTATGGTTGGCTTCCGCTTGGTGAACGCACCGATGTGCCAGTCACCGGTGCGCACGGCTCGACGGTGTAGACGCTGGGCTTCGAGCATCAGGACGGTACAACCCAGACCTACCTTCACAAGGGTTACGTCAACACGCAAACCGTTATCGACGTGTTCGACGATTTTTGCGAGACCATCGACCAGACGACAGTGGTAATCTTGGACAACGCGTCCTGCCACACCAGCAAAACCTTCAGGGCGTCGGTGGAACGTTGGGCGGAGCGGGGCTTGCTGGTCTACAACATTCCTCCCTACAGCCCAGAACTCAACGCGATCGAGCGATTGTGGAAAAAACTCAAGTACCAACTGATGCCCGCAAATGCTTGGGAACGGTTCAAAACTATGCTGGATACTTTGACATCGAAGCTCGCAGAACTCGGTGAAGTGACCTATATGCCGTCGCTTCAACATTACGCCGAATAACTCCTGTTCTCGTGCTTAGAGAACACCTCCGGAGCCCGTCTGCGGGTTCAGCGAGTATTGGCGTCGCGGCAATCATCGCAAACTCGTTTTCGGAAACACGATGTCGATTCATCTTGACCGAATCCGTCATCTCAATCGTAAGGCAATGGGTGCGTTAAATAGAATATTCGCATTGCCGAACCGCCAGACACGCCATCCTGATGATATCTCGCGATGTGATCCTTCAGACGCGAACTAGATAAACTTCAAGACGAGACGAGTATCTCAAACAAATCAACGCACCTCGTTAACGAGAATTTCAATCGCGTGATTTGCGAAGAACTCGCTAAACACATTGACCCAAAATTGCCCGGCAAGACACTGATCTACTGCGTCACCGATATGCACGCCGACAATCACTTCTTCAAATCGCGGTTGCGTCGTAGATTCAAGTGCAATACTCATGGGTGGATTCCTTGGTGGAAAAGATGATTGCCAACGCGAAACGCCCCTTTCCGCTCGAGTGAGCAGACGGGGCGTTCGGTGGCGGGGCAGTTTGGAAAGAGAAACGCTAGGTTGACTTCGTATAGATGATCAACTGAGCGTCATCACTCGCGTGAGGCGAGTCGTTGCGTGGTGGTGGCCTGAGCCAGTCGCTGGGTTTGGGACGCCTCTTCAACGAGCGGGACGATGACATCGTCGAGCCAACCGAACTCCCACACGCCACTCCACCCTGCAAACCCCAGGTAGTCAGAAACGTTCCAAAGAGTGTCGCGTCATGCAGATGCGAGCTCGCCAATTTTTGATACCGCACAATCGCGTTGGCTACCGCTCCCCGACTTGATGGCCGCTTCTTCCATCGTCGTACCGAAATCACGTCCGTGCGAATGAAAAGCATGAGGGAAAGCTTTTGAAGCTTGCCTTATGACTCCCCTCTCGCATTTGCATGAGTCGCAACTTTCGGGGATTGGTCCTGCCTCTCTACTGACGACGCAAGAGTGCTTAGAATCACCGGCGAAATGCGTCAGTTCAAGACATTTTTTGCGACAGATGAGGAGGCGGCAGTATTGCATGTGCGGAGAGAATACGTGCGGAATGCACAACGGTATCAGCGGGCTCGGGCCTGTTATGCTCTTGGAATGCTTCGGCAGTGAACAGCTGCACCTTCCCGTGCCGCTCAGCCTTCAGGGTGCGTTACAATTCTCGGCAGACGGGAACTTGGAGTATCTAGATGTCGATCTCAAGCGACATAAGGTCATCGCGAGTTACGCGGAATTGGGCGTAGGTGATCGGCTCGGGGAAGCCATGGTTGCCGAACTAGTTCGCGTAGATCTGGCATGGGTCGAGCTTAATAGATGGGTGCGTACCGACACATGGAAACGCCCGCCAACGCCCCCAACTCTTCATGTCCTGCGTGATGACGAAGGCTCGGAACGAGAAATCCTTAAACCGTCCGGCGATCGATACACGGGACGCCCGCCGCTTACGGCCGAACAGAAAGTAGCGTGCTGGCTGCACGATCGTGGCTTCTTACACTGCCGCAACTGGCCTGGGGCAATGGATGCCCACCCCGAGTTAAAGGCGGTTCAACAGCTATCGATCGCGTGGGAGTGGCTAGATGCGGACGGAAGCCATCCGAACCACGAGAGCCGGATCAATCAAGATGTGACACAGGACGCACCAAACCAAGAGATGGAACGCGAACAGCTCGGCAAAGCGGAACCGGAACCGAGACAAAAACCGAAAAGGAACTGGAACAGTCTGCGGGAGGAGACAAAGGACAATCTAATGCGACGAAAAGATTGGCGGACGTGGAGAAAAAAGCACTCCAATCGCAAGATTGCCGCCTACGCCAAAGCGAAAAACATCCCCACCGATGAGATCTCAACAATGAGAAAAGCGATCAGAAACGCGGACGCATACGTCAACCGCTACGAAGTGATCGGATTCCAAACGGACCCCAAATAAGCATTACGAAAACCGCTTGAAGTTACGGTAACGTCCAAAAATTTAAACCTACCGGGTTGTCGATTGATCGGATCCCAACGTCTCAGCATGCCCGACCATTTTTTAGCGATATTCTGACGTTACCGTAACGTCGATTGGCCTTTCAAATCGCTCTGATTTCTCCCATCACGACAGCGGGCACTGGGCCACTGTCCGGTTAACGAGAACTAGAAAGATGGGAGATTGCCTCGTGGCAATATCGAAAGAAAATCCGGCAACAGCGGATGGGCTGTGGAAAAGAAAAGACGCCGCCAAGTACTGCGGGGTGACTGAAAGGACAATTGACCGCTGGATCCTTAGCGGCGTCCTACCAGCATCCGCAAAGGTCGTTATCGGAGGGACGGTTCGGTTCCGCCCCGACGTGATCACGATGCACGTCAACAGCATCGAATGTTCACCAAAACGCGAATCGGAGGCTGCAAAATGAATCAACAACCTCCGAAACGCGGTGACAGTGCGACCCGTCACCCAAAACATAACCGCAGGGTGTCATTCGCGGAAATCAAGAAGGCCATGGTGGGGCGGTGGGGCGACGCAGTCCGCGACGCTGCCGACGTGCCACGAAAACATCTTGATGGCCGTGGACATCCCTGCGTTAGATGCGGTGGTACTGATCGCTTTGCAGCGTTCGCCGATTTTAAAGTGCGAGGCAGCGTACACTGCCGCGGATGTTTCAATGCGGACACCACTCCGCGTCCGGGTGATGGCATCGACACGCTTTGCTGGCTCCTAGACTGCGACACCGCAAGGGCACGCCAATGGATCGTAGAGTGGTTAGGATGGGACGACCCCGAGTGCTCAAGCGAATCGAACACAGACAGTGGCCCACTCTCTCCGCCGCCTGCCATCCGCAGCATATCGCTTCCACCACGCGACAAGCACAATCAGAAGCTCAAAAGGTTGGCGATGTCTTGCTACAAGGCAATGAAGCCGAAGTGGTGGGACCGCCTCTCGCACCGGCTTGACCTGCCCGTCACTGAGCTACAGCGACTGCGTGTGGGATGGTCGCAACAGCACCATGCTACGACGTGGCCGATGCGAGATTCCCGCAAACGCATCATCGGCGTGCGGCTACGATCGATGAGTACCGGGAAAAAATGGAGCGTGAAAAATAGCACGAATGGACTATTTATACCGACGCAGCTTCCGTCACAAGTTGACCGCCTTTTTATCGCGGAAGGGCCGACCGACTGTGCCTCTCTATTGTCGCTAGGCTTCGATTGCATCGGACGGCCATCCTGTAGCGGTGCCGTGCCTCAAACACTGAAGTTGGTGAAACGCCTTCACCCGCATGAGTGCGTAATCGTCGCTGACGACGACACTAATCTCGCGGGAAAAAAAGGCGCCGAATTGCTAGCCGCACGACTAGCGACAGTCTGCCCGAGGGTGCGAATCATCTATCCACCTGGTGGACACAACGATGCACGCGATTGGATACGGTCAGGGGCTAACGCAGACGAGGTACTGCAGATCGTTCACGCATCCACCACGAGATCCCTGAAAATCATGAAGGAGGTGGTGAAATGAACGAGCCGACACTTACACTGACCGCTGATCCCATCACGCCCAACGGGCGACGTACAATCGCCGCGACACTTGATGGAGAGACCTTGCATCGTGATGCATTGTTCCTTGAACGAGCTCGCGACCGACGCAGGTTCATTGACGCCCTCGTGGACAAAGTACCTGCTATCGTTGAGGGTGCGGATGTTTCGCCAGAGGCGATTGAAGACGAATTGCTTAAGCTGTCCGAGCGTGAGAGGCCACATGCCCGACAACCTAAAGAAACTGCATCGCCGGCCGAATTCATTCGGTTTCCGGATGAGCTATTGCCTCCGATTGTCCGAAAATATGTGGTGCGTGGCGCAAAAGCACGAGCAACCGATACCAGTATCGTAGCGTTACCAGCCTTGGTAACCCTCGCAGCCTGCATCGGCACAACACGTAAGATCGCTGCGAAGCCCGACTGGACCGCACCCGCAATCATGTGGGGCGCTGTGGTCGCAAGATCGGGTAGCGTTAAGTCGGTTGGCTACGATTTGTCGTACGAATTGCTGCAACCGGCAGAAGAGGCGAATGACCGAGAGTTTTCTGAAGCACAGCGAAAACACAAGGCAAATGAACTCGAATATCGTAAGAAGCTCAAGGCCTGGGAGCGATCACGCGACAGCGGCCCCAGCCCTGAGGCTCCCGAGCCGCCAATCGCTAAACGCTTTTTAGTCGACGACCAAACGATTGAAAGCATCACCCTCCTCTTAGCGGAAAACCCGAGGGGGTTGTATTTATTAAGCGACGAACTCCGCGGTTATTTTGAGGGCATGGGGGCATACTCGTCGGGCGGTCGGGCTGGGCGTGATGAGGCCCGCTGGCTGATGCTCTTCGAAGGTCGAGCTATCAACGTTGATCGAAAAACGAACCGAGAACGGACCTACGTCCCTTTTACTGGCGTTTCCGTCGCAGGAACGATCCAACCTCGCACACTTGCCAGGGTTGTCAGCAACGGCCAGATAGAGAGCGGACTGCTCGCTCGTCTACTATTGACTATGCCGACACCCCGGGCGAAGCAGTGGACGGACTCCACACTTTCACGAGGGACCCGCATGGCGATGGAAAAAGTCATCGACCGACTCAAAACGCTAGACCATGAGGTCGTCGATGGATTCAGAAAGCCAATCGTACTACCACTCACCGACGAGGCGAGGAGACGATTCAGTGCGTTCGTGAATGCACATGGAGCAGAGACGATTGCGCATGAAGACGCGTTAGCGGCGGCTTGGTCAAAGCTAGAGGGATATGCACTCAGATTCGCACTGGTCGACCACTTGACCCGATGGGCATCCGGCGATCCGAACTGCGAGCACGATGGGCCCGTGGGACTGCAGAGCATCGAGATCGGCATTGAAATGTCGAGATGGTTCGCTCACGAAGCAGAACGTGTCTATAACGCGATCGGTATTGCGACACACTGTGAGCCCAACGGGACGAGCCCCCATGTCAACCGCCTCGCAGAGTGGATTGCGACACACGGCGGATCGGCAAGCGAACGTGAGATCCGCCGCGGCCCCAGACGCTACCGTGGAGGCAATCACATTGAAGAGGATTGCCGGGAACTCATTGCCTCAGGGCGAGCGTCTTGGAGGGTAACCCGCAAAACACGGCGACTCGTATTACGAGAGACTAGCGACACCGGCGACGGTGACACGTCACCGGCAAAGACAAGGATTCCAACAAACGCGTCGCCAACCACAGGGGCGGACAAAAAGCCTGTTCGCAGACCCAGGAAGACACCGACCGGCGACACTTTAGCGGCGGCAAAACGGAAACGAGCCAGAGAGTCGCCGTCGCCGGGGACGACTGGTAAAAAGCGTCGAAAAAAGAGGACTAAAAGATCGACGGAGCTAGCACCATGATCTTCGCGTTAAACATACAGTTCTTTACTTCGTGAAATGAACTCAGGAGCAGCTTAAGTAGAGAAACCAATTGACCTTGCTGCACCTGCCAAACATTTACCCCTGGACTGATTGTCCAAGGCCACACGGGCCGAGCACGCTCGGCCCTTCTTTACCTTTTTGCAAAACCACGGATCAGCAAACTTACGATGCCCGTGGGCGAACTAGGCGTGACGCACGATAGCCTCCATGCTAATCAACGCAAGACGACTGAACATACGACAAGGAATCATTATCGATGGCGAACAAACCCAAGCGACGAAAGAACGGCACCTTCGAATACCAGTACCAAAGCCTTGAACTTGACGATGCCGGTCAGCGGAAGCGCGCGAGCTTCTACATGCCTCCCGAGATCAGGACCGTGCGGCAAGCCGAAGAATTCGCCTCCCGTATCCAGCACATCGTTGATCGCCTGTGGCTCGGGAGCGAGATCGACACCGCCGTAACCAACTGGCTCAGCAAACTTGACGGAGATCTCTACGAGCGGTTCGTCCGAAAAGGATTGGCACCCCCGAAAGCCAAGCCCGAGTCGGAGGAGGAACCCGCCCAAGATCGACGTTGGCGATTGCGGGAATGGGCTGATCACTTCATCGACGGTCACGGTGGGACGGCGGACACGCGATCGAACTTAAAACTCTACGCCCGTGGACTCTATCGGTTCTTAGAGCTAAAAGGACACGGAGACATCTTTCTCGATCAGTTCACCCACCGCAACGCAAAGGAATTTGCGACATGGTTGCGGAAATATGGATCGGAGGCAAAGGAATACAAATCCGGCTTATCTCTTACCACGGTCCGCACACGACTACGCAAACTAAAAGGGATTTTCACTGCCGCGATAGATGATCGCAAATTGTCCGAAAACCCGTTTGACGGAATCAGCACCGCCGAGCCCAAAAAGTCAGAGAGCGACTTCAATTGGGTACCGGCGGATTCGGTGGAACGCTTAATCAAAGCGTCGGAGGATGAGGGTTTGAGAGTCATGTTGGCACTCGCCCGTTACGGAGGACTACGCCGTCATGAACTGAGCATCCAACGGTGGGAACACTTCGATCTTGTAAACCGCAGAATGCACATCCTAAGCACAAAAACGGGGGTGCCGCTCACTCCGGAATGCGCAGATAACGAGGGTCGAAAGATACTTATTCGCAGAGACGTGCCGATCTTCGAGGAATTGCTACCACACCTTCTGCGACACCGAGAAATGACCAGCGGCTGCGGGCTACTGCAGTCGACGTACCCTCGTGACATGAACCTAACGAAACGGATCGAGGCGTGTGCTGCTCGCGCGAAGGTCGTCTTGTGGTCGGACTTTTGGCAGAGCATGAGGAGCACTAGGCAGTCTGAGCTCGAACGCCAGGGATTCCAGATTAAAGCGGCCTGCAACTGGCTGGGCAACTCGCCGAGGGTCGCCGAGAAGCACTACCTAATGGCGATGCAGCAAGAATTCGATCGGGCGGTCAACGGTCCATCCGTAATTCCGGGCCAGAGCGCACCTCAAATTGTACCTCAGACGTCGCTGGACATGGGCAGACAAGCCGAGACACAAAGAAACCCCGTTGCGGAAAACACGGGAAAAGTCGGCATCTGTCTCGTGGTGTCTCAAGATGCCCTATCGCAAAACTACCCCGCTAGGACTCGAACCTAGAATGGCTGGACCAAAACCAGCTGTGTTGCCAATTACACCACGGGGCATCGGGGGAACCTTGGGGGTTCCTTCGATGAGGCGAAGTTTAGCAGTCGAATGCGGGTTGCTAAAGAGGAGAAAGGGCGGTTTCGGGCCGGTTGGGAGAAAAATTTTTGCCGGGTTTGTTTTTGTCGGTTTCCACCCAGCCGGCGATCACCTCTGGTCTTTGGTGCCGTTTTGCACACCGAGCTAACTACGACATCAACGCCGTCACCGCCTGGCCTTTGACCAGTTCTCGGGGCTGATTGAGGTGGTTATAGACGATCGTTTCGGGATTGATCCCGAAACTGTGGTAGATCGTGGCGAGCAGTTCGGCGGGGTGAACGGGGTTCTCGATCGGGGCGGAGGACGTCTCATCGCTCTTGCCGTACACAAGCCCGCGCCGCATCCCGGCACCGGCGAGGATTGCGGTGTAACAGTACGGCCAGTGGTCGCGTCCGTCGTCGGAATTATTGTTGCCGCTGGTGCTGACTCCCCGCTGGGGACTGCGGCCGAATTCACCCACCGCAACAACAAGCGTTTCTTCGAGCAAACCACGTTGGTCGAGGTCCTCGATCAATGTGCTCAGCCCGGCGTCGAGCATCGGGGCGGACTGGTCTCTCATCCGCTTGCTCAGATCTTTGTGGTGATCCCACGAGTGGTTATCGCTGTTAGCAACCTTGGGCCAGATCACTTCCACGACCCGCGTGCCCGCTTCGACGAGCCGACGGGCCAACAAACAGCTTTGCCCAAACGTGTTGCGTCCGTACGCATCACGCAGCACGTCGTCCTCGGCACTGAGTTTAAAAGCATCGCGGGCGCGGCCGGACAAGACCAACGACAACGCCCGGTCATAATTCTGATCGAGTTGGAACTCTTCCACCGCTTGGTTGATCGTCGGCATCTGTTCATTGAGAAGTTGCCGCAAATTGGCTCGGCGCTGCAATCGAACGTCGAATACGTCGTCTCGGAGGCTGAGGTCGTCAGTGCGAATGCGTTCCATCTTGTCCATCGACATGTCGTCGCCGGAAGGATACAGCGTGTACGGGTCGTAGGCTTTACCAAGAAAACCAGCCGTGCCTCCTTTTCCGATGACGTTGGATTCTTGCAAGGGACGCGGCAGCATCACGAACGGGAGCATCGGTTGATCGATGGGCCGCATCTTGACTAGGTTGCTGCCGAAGTTGGGGAAGTCTTTGGGTGACGGCGGTTCGAGCTGACCCGACGGGCTGACTTTGTCGGTCGTGTACCCGGTCATCATCTGATAAATCGCAGCGGTGTGGTTGAACAGGCCGTTGGGTGTGTAGGACATGGACCGAATCGTGGTGAAGCGGTCGTTGAGTTGGCTGAGCCGGGGCAAATTCTCGGTGAACTTGATGCCGGGGATTTTGGTGCTGATCGGTTTGAATTGACTGCGCACGTTGTCGGGAACGTTTTCTTTCGGATCCCACAAGTCCAGTTGGCTGGGGCCTCCCTGCAAATAAACCATGATGATGCTCTTGGCCTTGTTCCACCCCGGTCCGCCACCGCGGTGCGGGGTTTCGGTGGCAGCTTGAGCTGATTGCAATTGAAGCATTTGCGGCAGGGACATGCCGAGCATCCCGGCGCCGCCGACTCGCAGGAACGTACGCCGGGTCGCGGCAAGATGTGGATCACACAGGTCTTTGGCGGCATGACCTTTGAATGACAACATGAGTGTTCCTTGGGGCGAGGCGGGTCTTGTGAGCCGGGACACGTCAGCGCCCGGTTTGTGTAATTTCGGTTGGATGCAATAGTGGGGTGTCGCGAAAGTCGTGGAGGCTTTCGGGAGTTGGGGAAGCACGTCACGGAGTGCCGTGGCGACAGTGGTTGGTGTTAGCGTTGGGGGCGATTGTGGAGTGTCGCGAAAGTCGTGGAGGCTTTCGGGAGTTGAGGAAGCACGTCACGGAGTGCCGTGGCGACAGTGATTGGTTTGGCGTTAGCGTTGGGGGCGATTGTGGAGTGTCGCGAAAGTCGTGGAGGCTTTCGGGAGTTGGGAAAACACGTCACGGAGTGCCGTGGCGACAGTGGTTGGTGTTAGCGTTGGGGGCGGTTGTGGGGTGTCGCGAAAGTCGTGGAGGCTTTCGAGGTTTGGGAAAACACGTCACGGAGTGCCGTGGCGACAGTGATTGGTTTGACGTTAGCGTTGGGGGCGGTTGTGGAGTGTCGCGAAAGTCGTGGAGGCTTTCGAGATTTGCGAATGCACGTCACGGAGTGCCGTGGCGACAGTGGTTGGTTTGGCGTTAGCGTTGGGTGCGATTGTGGGGTGCCACGAAGGTCGTGGACGCTTTCGGGAGTTGGGAAAGCACGTCACGGAGTGCCGTGGCGACAGTGGGTTGGTGTTAGTGGTTGAAGAGGAACGCGGGCGTGTTGATTAATGCCCAGACGAGATCTTCGGCGGCGGTGACGCGGTAGTTTTCTCGTTGAGTGTGACTGCGTTGCACGTTTGCCCGCAGCGTTTCCAGGTCGGGATCGGTGGGGGTGACGGGTTCTAGCTTCTTCTTGCGAGCGAGCAGCGCGGACAGTTTTTCGTCTGCGGGGACGGGCATTTTCGCTTCGACGACTGCAGCGTTTGCCTTTTGGAGCGCCGCGTCGTTGCCGCTGACATAATCGGTGAGCAGTTTGGTTTGCTCGTCAGTGCGGTGGTCAGCGGGCGTGGCTGCGGCCGTTGCGAGCGACTCGGTGATACCCAGCGGGATGTCGCCGTCGTGTGTCGTGACGCTGATTCGAAAACGGCCTAGAAGGTGATTGGCGGCCTTGTGGTTTTGCGAGATTGTGAACCGCAACCGCGTTTTCGTTTTGCCGTTGTCACTCCCCTCAGGCACGTCAATCGGTTTGACAAACTGGAACGTGGCCCAATGGTCTCGACCAAGGTTCGGGGCGGCCGCCCAACCGTTTTGATTGCCGACTCTGCCATCGAAAACGGGTTTGATCGTGAAACCAGATTGCAGAAAATCAGCCTGCCCGCTGGCGATTCTAACAGCGGCGAGCTTCTTCGGATCGGTTGTCGAATTCGAGCCCGCCTGCACGGCGATTTCGGTAACGACGAAGTTGCCGTTTTCCGGTAGCCCAGGTCCACCACCGGGTAATGCGGCATCCGCGATCGCTTCGACTCGAAAACCGGTGATGTGGTTCAGGCTCGTTTCAAAATCGAGCGTGTACGTCGCCTTGGCAGCTTTGCCGGATGCGAGCACGCTGCGATCAGGCTGGACGCGGAGCACGACTTTGCCGGTTGATGACGCGGATATCGGCATCAGCGGAAACCATTCGGGATGGGCGGAGTCGCGAGTTTTGGCAACCCACGTTTTGACGGCTTCTGGAATGCGAGCGGTCACCTCGGCGAGTCGGGCTTCTGCCTGCTGGATCGCGGTTTCGCGTTTTTGTCGCAAAGCCGCTTGATGATCGGCGATCTCCGCCTCTCGTGATGCCACCTGGGTTTCCAGTTCGGCGAGGGCTGACGTGCGAACTGCTTCGCGCCGTGTGAATTCATCTTTCCAATCCGCCTCGGCTCGCGCGAGCCGTTCGACCAAATGTTGATGGTCTGTCTGGATTTGCGCGGTCATTGAAATGAACGCGTCAAGTTCCGCGACCGTGGGCACACGTCCGATCGCTCGCAGGAAGATTTCTTCAGCAACGGCTTCGTCGGTTGCATTTTCGGAAACGATTTTCTCGATCTCGTTTTTGGGATCACTGATTGCCGCGCCAATCGTCGGTCCGCTGATCAACGCCATGACGGGACCGAGCTGGAGGTCGTCGCTGCGTTCACACTCGCACGCGGTCTCGCGGACGGGGCGTCCCAGGCTTGCAAGGAAACCGTCGGGCAACGCGATCCCCGCATCCGTTGCCTCGGCGGCACGTGAACCGGCGGGCATGCCGGGCAGGTTACTGGTGGCACCGGTCAGTTGATGCACAGCATCGTAGATCACTTCCGCAGGCAATCGACGCGGCGTTGCGTGCGAATAGTTTTGATGATCGTCGGCGTTGAGCGGATGCGTTTCGACGGACAAACCATACGTCCTCGAATGACAGATCAATCGTATCAGCGCACGGCAATCGAATCCCGATCGCACGAATTCGTCCGTGAGATAATCGAGAAGCTCGGGATTGGTCGGTGGATTTCCGGCGCGGATGTCGTCGATCGGTTCGATCAACCCGACGCCGGTCAAATAAGCCCAAACTCGATTGACATAACTGCGAGCGAAATACGCGTTGTTGGGCGAAGTCATCCACTCGGCGAGCCTTTCACGACGAGACGGCAACTTGACATCGTCGGCCTTTCGGACCGCCGTCAATGTTTCTGCGGGAACGGCGTTGAGATTTGCAGCATCCACTGAATCGCGATTTGCAACGTCGTCATCGGTGGTTGGTGGCGTGTCGGATCGCAGGTCAAATGGGAACTTCGGAGCGACCGCATCACCGGTGCGTGCGTGCATCACCTCCGCATCAGACGAATCGTCGATCATTTCGAATAGCGGCGTCGCCTTCTCGACGGCGGAACCGCCCACTTTGCGGTCACCGGATGCGGGGTCACGTTTGCGGCCGACATGGGCGAAGAATGCAGCCATCTCGTAATATTGGTCTTGGGTCCATCGTTCAAACGGATGGTCGTGGCACTTGTTGCAATTGAATCGGATGCCGAGGAACAGATGCGTGGTGTTCTCCATCGTTTCTTCCGGCGTCCTGAGCACTTTGTAGTAGGACGCGGGCGGGTTGGATTGATTGGATCCCGTCGCGGTCAGAATCTGTCGTGCAAACTCGTCGTAGGGGCGGTTCTCGGCGATCGCATCGCGAATCCATTGGCGGTACGTTTTGCTGCCTTCGACACCCAAGAATTTTCGATTGACTTGGAGCAAGTCAGCCCATTTGTTGGTCCAATAGACAACGAAGTCATCGTTACCGATGAGTTGATCAACGACCTTGGCACGTTTTTCTTGGACCGGAGTCGGGTCGGCCAAAAACGCTCGGACGGCGTCGCTCGACGGAGGTAATCCGGTGAGGTCGAGATGAACGCGGCGTAGGAACGTTGCATCGTCGGCGATATCGCTGGGCACGATCTTCATGCGTTCCCATTTCTGCGCTACGAGTTCGTCGATTCGGTTCCATGACGGGACATCCGGTTGTTCATAACCGGTTCGGTCACCCATGACGGTAAGCGTGGTGGCAGCGTAGGCTCCCTCGAATCGAGCGAGCACGGGAGCTTCGCCGCGGCGGACGGCGTGAAGCACGCCACCGGCACGGGGCGTCGCGACTTCGCTGTTGCCGCTTTCGATAAACGCTTCGCGGGTGACATCACGAGACGAACCGTCCGTGTACGTGGCAACGACGCGAACCTGCTGTCTCGCGTTGATCGACTGCACGACGGGGTTACTGGGAAACAATTCAATCGATGCCACGCGTGGTGTCTCGAGTCGCAACTGAGAACCCGCCGCAATCCATTGCCGCAGCACGGCGTGGTACGGATCTCCGCTGGACATCAATGTGCCACCTTCGTGAGGAGTCAACCCGAGCGGTTTGCGCAGCATCATCGAATCCTCCGGTGCAGCGGGATTGATCCGCCGCGCGGCGAGGTCATCAGTGAGTGCGCGGATGTCGAAAATCGGGTCGTAACCTCGTAGCGACAAACGGAATCCGTTCTTGCCTTTTTGTGCTCCGTGACAGGTTCCTTGATTGCACCCCAGACGGCTGAGCACGGGATTGACGTCGCGGATGAAGTCGACATCAAACTCGGTTTGCCCAGTGCTTTTGAATGGGATTTTCACAACATGTCGACCAAACTGAACACTCACCTCGCCAGCCGCGTTGCCTCGCGGCCGGATCAGCCCGCCCGTTTGAATCGCGAGAGAATCATGCGGATGAATTTCGACTTGGTCGGTGACGTCCAGCGTCGAACCATCCTGCATTGTCGCCATGGCAACGAGTTGCACGTATTCGTAGGGCGATGCCAGCTCGATGGCGGTCGGAGTCACCTTCAATTCAACGACTTGGGCATCGCTGACGAGCGAAGCCGTCGATACCGGATCACTTGCATCTGATTCGAGCCGGACCCGTCCGTTCGATTCTTTGACCCAAACATCGGAATTGAATGTCGCCACTGAATCAGAACCGGAGTGCTCCCAGTCGGCGATCGGGTAAGACTTCTCAAGGATTCCTTCGGGTGTGATGTAGCGAACCAATCCGTCATTGGCGGCAACCCAAACGCCTCCGTCGTCGTCCACGTCGACGCTGTAAGCCGCTGCATCGGGAATTTTGTAGTGCAATGTTTGGGGCGTCGGTTTGCTGCGTGCAGCTTCGATTTTCTTGTTCTCATCCGCCGAGCGATCAGCGACACGTTTTGCCAGGATCGCTTTTTGTTCGGCGGTCAGACCGGTTTCGGAATCGTACTCCCAAACCCGCACTTCGCTGTGTCCGTTGATCGTCGCTCCCGCAGCGATGTATCGGCCGTTTGCGTCAATGGCGACGTCACGGATCCGCCCGTCCATCGCGGGCAACCGACGAATCAGGTTGGCGTCATCACCGATCTTTCGTTCGGTTTGACGGAAGACACGATAGAGTTTGGCGATACCGTCGGAACCACCGACGACAATTTCGTCACGAGTCGGATGAGTGACGACACTCGACAGTCCACCCGAGAGGGCCCCTGGCGTGATGGAGGTGATGTTGTCAACAAACCGTTGTGTGGCCACTTCTGTTAATTTGCACGTCATGTCACGGGCCACGGAAATCAGATGTTTTCCATCTGCGGTGAAACTGGTGCCGCGAATCCAATCCTCATGCGCGCCTTGATAGAGGACTTGCTCACCCGAGGAAGAATCGATCGCACGCACGACGTTGTCGTTGGCGCCGAACGCGACGAGCTTTCCATCAGGCGACCACGACACACCGGTGATGGTGTCGTGGGTCATCATTTTAGAGAGCGTTAGCTGCCCCGATTCGACGTCCCAAATTTGCAAATCGCCATGCTCGCCCGGGGTGCCTCCTGTGGCTGCGAGACGAGTGCCATCGGGAGAAAAAGCGACGGAGTTGATCCGCGGGCTGATCCCAATCAGCCGGTCACGAATTTCTCCTGATTCGGCGTCAACCAACACGACTTCGTGATAACCGGCAGCGGCGAGCGTTGTTCCGTCAGGTGAAAGGTCGATCGATGGGATTGTCGGCGGACCGACGTATTGCGGCGGATGATCGGGAGAAACTGCCAACCCTGGTGCTTCACCGGAATCGTTCACCGCACCTTGATCGATCCATCGTCGAATCAGCTCCACTTCAGATTTGTGAAGCGGCTTTTGTGGGGTTTTGGGCATCGCCGCGACGCCGTCTTCGGACACGATTTGGTCGATCAGATAACTCGCGTTGGCATCACCGGGGACAATCGCGGGCTCGCCCGATTCACCGCCCCGCAGCATTTCGGCGAAATCGTTCATCTGATATTCGCCAAGCTTTCGGGCACCTTGGTGACAACCGAAACACTTCGTCCGCACGATCGGCAAGACGTCAGTTAGAAAGCTGACCTGACGAGCGGTTCCACCAATTGTTGCCGGAACGTCTTGGGTCGTGGCGTTTTCCGCAGGCGGGTCCGCACAAAGTGAAGACGCGGAGAAACAGAGAGCCAAGCACAAAGAGAGAGTCCGAGTGACGAGGCATCGAACCCTCTGACCGGATACAAAGAGACAACTTTTCACGACGAATATTCCTTGCGGCGTTGAACGCGGTCGGTCAGTCGTGATCGACGGCAAGCTCTACCAACGAAGGTTCGCTGTGTGTTCGCCAGACAATCCGATCAAACAGCCGCGTGAAACGGATGAACAATCATCGCCGGTCCAATTCGAGAGGTCCGAATCGGTAGCCAATAGGTGGGAGGCAGGCGGGGATAAACTGAGTCGCTAAGAGCAACCCCAGCTCATCACGCCAGCCTAATGGTGCCAGAACCGCCAGTCAACCAAGAATCTTGATCGTGTCGGCCCCCTTTCGTTCCCGTGGTGCCTTATCAAAACAGCGAAAATCCATCATGTTAGGGGACGTTTTTTCCAAGTTTCCATTTGATGTCGATGCCATGTCCCTTTCGATTATCCACTTCCCGCACCCCACACTTCGCCATCGGAGCCGGCCGATCGTCCGAGTTGACGCCCAGCTCCGAGAGATGGCAGCGGAAATGTTGGACCTGATGTACAAGAACGAAGGCGTCGGACTCGCTGCCAACCAGGTTGATTTACCGATCCGGATGTTCGTTGCCAACGCGAGTGGTGTGCGAGGCGAGGGCGAAGAATGGGTGGTGATCAACCCCGTAATCGACCGCCCCAAGGGCAGCGAAGCGGGGCAAGAAGGGTGCCTCAGCGTTCCCGGGTTATACGCGCAAGTCAAACGGCCCAAAACAGTTCGGCTGCAGGGTTATGACTTGCAAGGCAACGAGATCAACAAGGAACTTGATGGGTTTCTTTCTCGAGTCGTCCAACATGAAGTCGATCACCTCGACGGGGTGATGTTTTTCGATCGCATCAGCAGTGAAGCGATGCGTGATATCGAACACGGCTTGGCGGAGTTTGCAACCACGTTCGATTCGCTCCGCAGCACCGGCAGCATCCCGGACGACGCCGAACTCGCAAAACGCTTGGCCGATTGGGAAGCGAAATACACATGAGCTCCGCCTCCATCCGAATCATTTTGATGGGAACGGGCCCGTTTGCGGTGCCCTCGTTCGAAGCCATCCGCGCTGCCGGCCATAACATTCCGGTCGTGATCACGCGGCCGATGCCACCGGTCAAGAGTCGGGGTGGGCCGCCGCCTGCTCCCGTCCGCGATTGGGCCACTGAGCACGGGCTGCCGATCGAAGCTCCGGCGAGCATTAACGATCCGGAAACCGTCGAGCAGCTTGAATCACTCGGTGCCGATCTGATGGTTGTCTGCGACTACGGACAAATTTTGGGCAAACCGGCGCTTGCGGCAACGACGTGGGGCGGGATCAATCTGCACGGTTCTTTATTGCCCGCGTATCGTGGCGCTGCTCCGGTGCAACGTGCGGTTCTCAGTGGCGATACCGAGACGGGCGTGAGCGTGATCCATATGACTCCACGGCTCGATGGCGGTCCGATCGTTGCCACCCGCCGGACGCCGATTGAATCGACCGAAACGGCAGGCCAACTCGAAGAGAGACTGTCTCGCCTCGGCGTCGAAGCAACGATGGAAGCGATCGAGAGATTGCAACGAGAACTCGGATCGCATGTCAGTGGCGAGCCGCTGCCGGTCATCGGCTCGGTCCAAGATCCGTCAAAAGTTTCAAAGGCGCCGCGTCTGAGTAAAGCCGAAGCCGAAATTGACTGGTCCAAGTCAGCCCGGCACATCGATTGTCTCGTACGCGGCATGCAACCTTGGCCGGTCGCGTACACGTTTGCCGAAACGAAGCCGGGGAAGCCACCGATCCGTCTGGCGATCCAACGAGTGACGCCGGTGGCCGACGAAACCGTGACGGCGGACCAAATCGGCTGTTTGCTGCCAACGGAGACGAAAAACGAAATGGCGATCGGGTGCGGTGATGGCCGTGTGATCGTCGAGCGGTTGCAACCGGCGGGTAAGAATGAGATGGACGCGGCAGAATTCATCCGCGGACATCGTCTCGAAAATGGATTTCGTTTTGGGAAAGCTTGAATTTCGCTCACGCGATAACTAAATCCATTCCCGCAATCGATCCAGGAGTTCTTGGTCGTTAGGTGGATTGCTCAACAGCATCCATTCGGCGGCGGCTTTGGCACCCTCGAGATCACCGCTGCGTCCTCGGCAAACGATGCTTTCTACCTTTGCCTGATGATGCGAACGGTGCGACGTCGGGATGCCGCTGGCGAGTTCCTCCCACAAGATCGCCGCCTGTTTCCGATCGCGATTCCGCGACGAGTCGGCCAGCGCTGATGCGGCCGCGGCAAGCAAATCGCCTGGGTGGTCCGCTGTGGCCAATTGTTTCCTCAATTCTTGCATCCCTTGTTCGACCTGCTCGTTCCACATCAGCCAACTGATTCGTAAACGAGGAGTGACTTCGTCATCACGCGTCATCGTGAGCAGGTAGGCGGCGATCGGACGATGCAGAACCGGATTCTCCAAAACGTCTTGGTGCAATCGCCAAACCACAGTGTCTCGCAAATCCTTGGCAGCGGCATACCGTCCATCCGGTGCAGTCGTTTGGTGCGGTTCCCCCAGACGAAGCGCCGCTACCGACGCAAGAAACGGATCTGAAGTCTCTTTCGCGGCAACGGTAAGCCGTTGACCACCGGGTGTTCCGGCGGCCGCTGAATCGAGCAAGATCGTGCAGGCGTAGAGCGTTTGCATCGCGAGCGGATGAGAGGCCGACGTGGCGAACGCTTCACGCATTCGAGAAAGACGTTTCGCGAGCGAGTCGGCGGCGGTCTCCTGGCACTTGCGATCGTCCCAGTGACACGCCGTTGCGATTTGGTCGGGATTCACGATCGCCCGCTGCCAAAGATCACGGCAGCGGGTAGCGGTGGCATCGCTCCAGTGTTCAGCGGGCGGATGCGTCGCCAAAACGGCGGCGTGGATCCAGTCTTCTCGCGCGATCGCCGAATCGATTAACGCGTTTCGAGCCGCGACCGCGGCGGAGGAGACCGGCCATTTTTCGATCAGCTCGTGGAGGAGCTCGTCGGCGGTTGGGACGCCAGGTGGAGTCTCGGATGCGTCGGTTTCGCTGCGCAGCGACGCGGCCTGCAGCATTAACATCGAGGCGTATTCGTGTTGTTCATGTCGGATCGCGGTTTGGCGCAGCAGCTGTACCGCGGCGGGCCGTTTGTCGATGTCGTTCAAAATGGCGACCGAGCGGATGGCTGAGTCGATACTTCGATCGGGATCGGAATCTTCGATCGCGGCGCGGGCAAACGTGACTGCGGCGGGCAACGGTTGATCAACTCGCAAGTAATAGCGAGCGTCCGCTCGAAGCACGCGGGGGTCGACTGGCGATTGTTGTTTGCCGGTTTGAGATGCGGTGGGATTTCGAAATTCGCGATAGCGGGCGAGGAGCGTTTCGGCCGCGCGGCGAGTTGTCGCGCCGCTGCGTCGTTCGATTGCATCCAGCCACTGACCGACTTCCACGAGCGCCGTGTCACGCGGGGGCCGCATCAGCAAATATTGCAAACGAACCAAATCCATCGCCGTGTTGATGGGAGACTTTGCTGGTTCAGCGCCGTAGAACAGATCGAGCTTCTCGGCCGCCGCCTCCCAATTCTGCTTAGCAAGATCGACACGAATGACGAAGGCGAGTTCATCGGGCGTGTTGACAACAAGTTCCGGATTGGGAGCTTTCTCGTTAGCAGGCGTTTCGCTTGCGGATTCCGAATCGGCTGCGGCACGGGCCGAGAGGGCCATCGTACGAACGGCGGCTTCGGCATGGCCGGCACGCAATTGTGCTTCGGCTAGCAAACGCATCAACTCGAGACGGACAACGCCGTCGTTCGGGAAACTCGCAATCGCGTCTCGAATCATCTGGATCGATTGCTCCGCCATCGCCACGCCATCGGGTGACCTCTCGGCAAACATCTCGGTGACCAAAGAGATCAGCTCGACACGAGAAAGCCAAAGCACACTTTGTTGCCGTCTCAATTCCTCGCGACGCGGCAAGGTCTGGGGATCAAACTCAGCCCGTTCGATCTCAGCCAGCTCATCGCGGTTCGACCGTAGCCTATTTTCGAGTAGCTCGTCGATTCGTTTTCGGCGGCTGATCAGCCTCTGAATCTCGGCAGGACTCGCCCCTTGCGTGATCGCGGTAATGAGATCGCTACGTATCGCATCAAACTGGCTATCCGATGCGGCATCGTCGGAGAGCGAGATCGTTGCGTCGGCAGGAGATTGTCCAATGACATTGGCATCGAACGGCAAGACGAGCACAGCGATCAACGACATCACCGAGGCCACTCGGACCCATCGAACCGGTGCCGCGTCGACGGTCGTTGGCTCAGTCAACGCTATGGTTTTGGCCATGGTTGGTCTTCGCGTCCGAGTAAGCGGTTGACGTCACGAGAGACGACGAACAACCAATCACTGAGCCGATTGAGATAGATAATGACTTCGTCGCCGATCGGCGTTTCCGATTGCACCGAGTCGGCGAGGGTGATGACCCGTCGTTCGCTGCGGCGGCAGACCGCTCGCGCGAGGTGAACTTGCGAGGCAACCTCGCTACCTCCCGGAAGGATAAATTGCTTCAACGGTGGCAGCAGGTGTTCGGTCTCATCGATCCATTGTTCGAGTCGCTCGATATGAGGGGCGCCGATCACGCGCAGTTGATATTCATCGGGATGGGGAGATGCGAGTTCGGCACCGATCGAGAACAGTTCATGCTGGACTTGCCCGAGTCGCTCGTTGAGTTGGTTGAGCGAGGCGATCGTGTCTGGCTGATCTTTGATGTCGCTGGTTGCCGTTTCGAGCACGCTTCGTACGCAGCCCAAGACGGCGTTGAGTTCGTCGACGGTCCCGTAGGCTTCGATCCGCGTGTCATCTTTGGCGACTCGAGGACCACCAAACAACCCGGTCGTCCCACTGTCACCGGTTCGTGTATAAATCTTCATGCTGATGCTTGCCGCAAATGTGGCGGGTAAATATGAATCGAAAGGGTAATCGGGTGTCAAAGGGAAAGAAAACGAAAGACGATCTCGTCCGAGCAGCGGGCGTGCTGCTGATGACGGAAACGCCGGAACCACATTTTTTGCTGATGCGGCATCACGATCGCTGGGATCTTCCCAAAGGACATTGTGACGGCGAGGAAACCTACCTTGAAACGGCCAAACGCGAAATGCGAGAGGAAACCGGTATCTCCCCCAAAAACTGCCGATTCGCGGAAGATTTTCAGTTTGATATTCAATACGAGGTGAGTTATCGGAAACAGCCGGGGAAAATTTTCCAGAAGAATGTCAGGTACTTTTTGGCGTGGTTACCCGACATCGTTAAAATTGATGTTACCGAACACGAGTCTCACGAATGGTTCCCCTGGTCCCCCCGGCGGCCGATCCAGAGCCAGACGATTGACCCTCTTCTCGACGCTGTCGAAGAATATTTGAACGGCAAATCGTGAGCGGCCAACGGTTGCCGGCCACCCTGCGGCAACCCTCGATCCATGTCGCAACCATGCAGAGAGTATGATGATTCGTACCGAGCACGCGTGTTCGCACCCCAACACTTCGCGACCTTTGACCAACCCCATGCACCGTCTCTTCCACTCCGTTTTGCTTCCTCTTGCCGCGATGGCGGTTGCCGCTTCGTTCGACTCGGCTTCGGCAACGGCGCAGGAACAGCGGGCACGCCCTCCCGTTTTTGACGAAGGCACCACGTCGAGAATTTTTTTCCCCGACATTTCTGCGGCTATTCGTGGGGAGCGACCGACACTCGCGAGTTTACAAAAAACGGACGCCGCCGCGGCACTGGCGAAGACCAATGAATCCGGCAGCGACACAGAGGAGTCAGGTGATCAACGTTGGAACCAATTGATCTCACCGATTTCGCTCGAAGACGAAATCAAACGGGTGAAATTGAAGTTCGACGCATCGATAACCACACCAGGTGCATTTAACGGTGGGGGTTACCAGGAGGCGCGTTTGCACCTTTCAGTGCTCGCGTCGCTGTTCGCTGTGATCTCGGAATACTCAGGGGACGTGCGATGGAAGTCCGATGCCAAGACGGCCCGCGACATCACCGCCAAGACGGCACTGAATTGTGCCGCTGGATCGACTCCGGTATTCAACGAAGCCCAACTCCGAAAAGCCGATTTACAAGACCTGATGTCAGGTGCGGGATTATCGGCAGCAAAAGCCGGAGAAGATGAAAACGATTGGTCCATGATCGCCGATCGCTCACCGTTGATGGAATACGCCGAGTTGGTTCTCGACAAACTGAGTGGCGATTCCAACAGCGCCGAATCAGCCAAGGACAACGTGGACGCGGTCCGCCGCAATGCCGAACTGCTGGCCGTTCTCGGAGAGATTCTCGTCCAAGAAGGGATGGATGATTCCGAAGACGAAGATTACCAAATGCTCAGCCGCGCGATGACCGCGGCGGCACGATCGGTCGTGACGGCAATCGATCGGCAAGACTTCGACTCCGTGCGTGGCGCGGTCGGCGAAGTGACACAAAGCTGTGCGGCGTGTCACGAACAGTATCGTTAAGGAAGTCCTTCCAGATCTTGGCGTTCGCGAACTCTTGATTTCATGAGCGGCGTGGCGTTTTGTCGAGATCCGAGACTGAACGATCCAATTAGAACCTGCTGTCTCACTGCGGGATCACGTTCCCTCCGCACCGACGCAACGGGTTACTGAATCAACACGCCAGTGCGTGCCCAATACCATCTACTGTCGCACTGACCGGTTGGCTTTCATAGCGGAAGGGCGCGAACCGCCCGGTAAATTTCGAACATTTTACTCCCTGTAACCGGGCGGCTTGCGCCGCACCGCTACTACGGTACATAGCATTGATCGTGTGCCGCCCGGGATTTTAAAACCTTCCGCTCACACTTGGCGTTGGCCGAAACTCTTGACTCGTTACGCCACCGGAAAGTTTCGCTAGGCAACCGTGGTCGCCGGGATCCCGCGCATGGACTTGCGTTTGCAGCAGTGTTTGAACTTGTCGCCGCTGCCACATGGGCACGGTGCATTGCGTCCGATGCGACGACGCCGGCGAGGGGCACTGCCGAGGATGCGTTTGGGGTTTTGGTGATACATTTTTTGCATCATCGCATAGAGTTTGGGGTTCTTCTTTTCGAGCAGCGCGGGAGCCTCGAAGAAATACTCGCTCAAGACCGCAAAGTATTCCGCTTCGTTGGTGTAGGCATAGTCGTCGATGTGTTCGCCCCCGCCCACATCACGTCGCAGTTCCTCGCCAACCCAGCGGACCCATGGGTCGTAGGTGTCCGCGTCGATCGTGGGCGGCACGCCATCGACATCGCCATCCCGCTTATCGACCAGATGGGCGAACTCGTGAATACCGACGTTTCGTTTGTCGGACATGTTTGCAAAACCGCTGATCAACGACGGCTTGGACAAGATCATCACGCCACTGAGATGACTGACTCCGATCATCCCGAGAATGCGATCATCCCCGCCCCCATCAGATTGATAGTTGTCGTCAAACGATCCCGGGTACACCAAGACTTCGCCGAGCCCCGCATACTCGAAATCCTCAAAGCCCAAGATCGGAATCACGGCACTGGCGGCGACAAGCGTTCGCGTCGCTTCATCGACATCCGTCCGGATGCCTGTAATCGCCACTTCATCGAGAAACACCTTTACCAGATTGCGGAATCGATCTTGTTGCTCAGGTGGCAAACGCCGGAAATACTCGACTTGCGATTGTAAAGTGGCTTCCCAAACATCAGGAAAAGGTTGCCCGATCAACTCAAACCGTCGACGCGACTTCCGCCGCATCAAATAGTAAACACATCCCGCCAGAGGCAACAAAATAAGCCACCAGAACGAGACCAACGCGAGGCCGCCTCCGACGACGGCGATCACCAAGGCCACCGCGATGGACCATTTTTGGTTGCGGGCATTGGCAGCAGCATCGACTAGCATCATTCCCACTCACAACCTCAAACCGACACGCGTCGCCAACTCACCACGAGCTGACCTAACGCGTCCCTAAACCATTCTCACTCGGCTCACTTCACCACTCCGGCAGATCAATTCCCCCGACTCGGTGCGGACTCGCAGCTCCCCTTCATCGTTAATGCCTTCACAGCGGCCTTCGACTGCGCGACCATCGATTGAGCATCGGATCAACTCGCCGGTTAACACACAACGGCGACGGAACGAATCCAAAAGTTCCTGGCTGTCGGATTCGCACATTTCTATTTTTTGAATTAGCGTTGGAATGAGTTCTGAGAGCACCTCAGCCCGAGTAACCCAACGTCCGGTTGATTCTTGAATCGACGTGGCAGGCGAATCGTCGAGCGTCGGACTCGTACCCACGTTCACACCGATCCCGATCACCGCGATCGCTTTGTTAGAATTAGCGATGCCAGCAGTGGTATCAAACCGTTCGATCAGAGTCCCGGCAACCTTCACGCCGCTCATCCAAGTGTCGTTGGGCCACTTGAGACCACATCGCACAGGCGCGACGATGTGCTCAATCGATTCGGCGATTGCCACACCGACGGCAATCGATAGGAGCTCATGACATCCTTGGATCACCAACGAGAACGCGAGTCCGTCCGATTGGGCCTTCCATGTTCGCCCCAACCGCCCTCGTCCGGCCGTTTGTACGTCCGCAATGATCAAGCGTGGAAGTTGTTCGGTCGGGTTCGCACCTGATTCCGCGTTCTTTTCACGATGTGACTGCACCCATTGGCCGGCCACCGAATTGGTCGACCCCATCGAATGCTGGTGGTCTTTCGACGCGAGCAGTCCTGACGCGATCCATTGATCGGTTAATCGTCGGACCGAATCATCGAGCTGATTGCTGTCGGGTTGCATGATGGGGCTCGAGCCACGGGTGCCGGCGATGGACCAAACGGAAATGAGGGTCAAGATCGAAAAGCAGGATCGCATGGTTCACGTCTTGAGACGTGCCCATTTGAATCGGTCTGACAATGGCATCAAGCCCACGGGCACGATCGGTTCACCCGATTTCTGCCTTTATAGAAAACTTGCTCGATCGGTTTGCAGGTGACGGCGGATTGCGACCGTCAGGCAAGCCGCGTCCTATCAATCCCGCTTCCGCGCCTGTTACTGAGGCCGCGGGATATCGGTTGCGCGACGGGGATTTGTCTTCGGCAACGGCGCGGTGGGGTCCGGCAACGGCTCGCCAAAAATGACATACATTTCCTTCAATTGCCCCATCAAGGTTGCGTAGGCGTCCTCATGTCCGGGGCGCGGCGGTGCAAACTCCATCCCGTTGCGAGTCATCCAGGCGATCAGGGTAGCAGCATTTTCGCCATCGCTGAGCGGATCAAAATACTGCCCACGCGTCATCGCGTTGAGGGTTCCACGATCTCGAATCGCTTCGACCTCCCGGCTGACCTGAATCAAGTGTCGTTCGGCGGCGATCAGTTCAAGCACGCGCTCGGTTGCCATGTTTCGCCATGGCGGTGGAAAGTATCCATAGAACGCTTGGCTGACTTGCGCCAAGGCGTCATCAAAAGCGTTGATCGCGTCGATGGGGAGTTGCGGGTTCTGTTCGCTCAGTGCCATCAGGTGATCGCGGTTGGCTTCAACGTCGCTGATGACCTCTTGAAAAATCTGCTCGCGAAAGACTGGTGGCCACCAATCCAGTTGCAAAGGCACCGGATCGCTCAGTGAAAACTCGAGTTGCCCGCCATTGTTTCTAGGGCTTCTCACCCGCAGCGATTCAAACATCTCGGGACTGAGGTCCCATCGGGAATGACTCGGGTTGGACGCAAAATATTCTTCCAGCCCAACGCCATAACCGATCGGTGTGTTGGCAAAACCGAGCAGCAGCTCGTTCATGACGCGGTCAGGTTTTCCGGCGTAACGTGGGTTGGAATAGATTTGGCTGAGCACACGACGCTGATTGTCTCGGCGGATTCGCACGGTCTGATCGGCCTTCTGTTGGTAGGTATCCGCCACCGCCATTCTGCCTTCCAGATTTTTGATCCGTCGCTTAAAGAAGTCATCAACAAACTGTTTCCACGTATTGAGCTCCATCTCCGTCGCGATTGTGTTACGCACTCGGAAGCCATTGAAATCTCGGTGCCAAGTGCGTGACGAACGATACATTTCGGCAAGTGCAACGATTCGCGATGCTTTCATTGCGCGATCATTCAGATCGATTTCCGAATCCACCAACATCGTCTCGATCGCTTCGTTGGTAACCGGCGCTGCAAAGATATCACCCTCGACAGGGGCTCCTTCCGGGACAGCCGGCATGCCGGGCAACACGGGAGCAACGGGTTGGGCCTCGGCCACCCCCGACAACAGCACAAGCCATGTGAAGAGGAGCAGACAACCAAGCGAAGGAGTTGCCCGCCGCCAACGTCGGATTTCCCACGCCAAAACGTTATGGCTTAGTTTTCGCAGATACATGGTGAAATTCCTTAGGTGAAGAACTGTGTTTAGGGCGATTCGGATGCAACGGTTTCAACCGGGCTCCACGCCAATGAGGGATTTGCGAGTAAGTCAGCTAGGACATCGAGCGAAATCCAATCAAAAGTCATGTCCCGATCAGAAACGAGACGCCCAATTTTATCTTTTTGGGATTGGTCTAATTTCGCAGGTGTCGACAACATGCCGGCGAGCCGGCCTCGGTCATCCAAGATGACCCCGCCTGAAAAATCCAATGTCGTGCCGGCCTCATTCGGCATCCGACCGATGTAGAGCGGCGGCATATCGGTTGTGATTCGGGGCAACAAGAAAAGTGGCTGAACCTTCTTTACCCCCGTCTCCACAGGAACATCCGGTTGCAGATAGGGATCGTCTTGTTTGAAAAACGCACCGAGCAAGCGATGTGATGCCATCGGCCGCAGAGGCTTTTTCCGCGTCGCGACCCACTGCAGCGGTGACGCATCGTCAGTCGAAGCATTTGCACCTGATGCTTCCATATGCGCCGCCAGATGGCTGGGTAACTCATCGACCGCTCTGATGACGGCTGCGTCAAAAACACGAGCAAGCATTTGGGTGGCCAAGGCCGTGCGATAAACCTTATCTCGTTGCTCCATCACTTCCACTTTTTCGGGGCCTTCGATCTCGTCGATCACGGCAGCTCGAGACTGAAAGTCTTTCAACCAGTCGAGGCACTGACGCTCGATCCGTCGACTTTCCATCCATCGCGGATGCAACGCGGACTCGTCAACCTTCAACTCGACGGTGGACGCGAGGTGACGACAAACCGGTTCGATGGTGGCATCCATACGCTGCATGTTCTCGACCACGTTGCCTGTCGTCAGCAAGCGATGCGAGTCGACGGCTAAAGCCATTCCCAAGCCAAATCGATTTCCATCGGAAATTGCGATCACTTGATACATGCAATCTCGGATAGCCGATTCGAAATCACCGACCTTCACGGGAAGTTCGCGCGGGAGCGTGACGTCGGGGGCGACACCGGGGTTCTGACCATTGCTCGCGAGAACACCTGCCTGTTCAACGCGTTGCGTCGAAGCAGGATTGTTCTCGCCAATTGCGGACGCCGTTGCGGGATCGCGGTTCTTGGACGCCGGTTGCTCGGATCCGTTTTCGGTTGGTTCGGTGGCTGCCACCGAAGTGTCATTGATCTCAGCAGGCCCACTCCCCGCGACGCTCCACAAACCCAGCACCGCTATAAGCGCCGCTACCGAAACCACCGCAACGGCGACGCGCTGCGGCAAGGACTTCCAATAGCGAATGGCGGCATGAAAAATATTTTGTTTGCGAAGGACCGCAGTCGTATCGCCACCGGGGCGTGACTGTGGTGACGACGTCGGCGCGGCATCGTCACGGCTAAGCGATTGCGGGCCCTGATCGTTCGATCTGGGTTGTTCGGTAGTCCCTGGCACATTGCTGGCATGACTCGCAACGTTCCGCCGCAAGCTGCTCAACGTTTCGGCAACGCTTCCAAACCGAATGACGTCGTCATTGGAAACTCGAGCGGCTGAAGTCACCGGCTCGTGGTCGCCCAAGCTGATTCCATTGGTGCTACCGAGATCTCGTACGATCCAGACGCCATTGGGGTCACGGAACAGGACCGCATGATGCGATGAAACACTGGGGTCATCAATGACGATGTCATTGGAAGCCGCTCGGCCGATCTGCCACTTCTGCTCAGCGTGAGTCTCATCGGGCCACGGCATTAGGACGCTGTCGGCCAACATCACTTTGACGCCCGGCTGAACCTCGGTCCGGGTGACAATTCGCTTGTCACCAATGAATGTTCCGTTTCGACTAGCCAAATCTTCGATGAAGTAATGGCTTCCATGCAATGACAAACGACAATGTCGGCGCGAAACGACGCTATCGCGGACGAGTACGTCCACATCGCGATCGCAGCCGATTATCCATTGTCGATCAGTCATCGGGGCCTCACCGTGCTGAGTATCGTAATGACAACAAGTTTATCCCACTGATAGGAAGCAAGCAAACAGCTTAACGGGTGGCCCATGCCGCACACCCCCTGGGGTCAGTAGATCCGGGACGGGTGGCGATCTGCTGATGCGAATCGAAGGTATCTCGAAAAATGCGGACAATCCGGCAAAGTCGATCAAGACAGTGCCATCAATATGCCGATTTTCATGATGGTAGGACGCCCCGAACGCATGGTTCGGCAAATCCATTCAAACGAGAAAGGTCGTGAAACCGACACACGCTCGGCTTTCACCCTCCGTCGCATCCAATCGATCGACAATAACCCGCTTTCAACGAAGTGTGAAACATGGACGACACACGAATCTCTCAACAAGATCGGCGATCAAATCGCACGGACCGATCCGTCGCTTCTCGGCGGGCCGTCCGCCGACAACTTTTCGCCGTGATGGTCATCGGCAGCACCGTAAGCCTCACATCGGCCGGCTGTGCTGGACGTTCGATGTCGCTCGCTTCGATGAATCCGTTTAAGGCCAAGTCGAGTGAAACGAGCATCACGGAAACCCCTGGCAAGTTGGTTTCAACGACCAGCAAGGTCGCCTCAGACACGGTGAGTGCGTCGAAGAGCATGGCCTCCAAGACAACTGGCACGATCGCCAGTTGGTTCGGCCGCGGCGATGACGACACCTCTGACCAGGACGACCCGTTGTCCCTCGATACTCAGCCCGAGAAGCTTGAGCCAGACGTGTTCGTAGCCAACGGTCAACTCTGGGAATCGACCGGCAACCTCACCAAGGCGATGGAAAGCTATGCCAAGGCGCTCGAAACGGATCCGAATAACGGTCCCGCGTTGACTAGCATCGCTCGACTGCACTTCCGCGAATCGAACTACCCACAATCGGCAGAGTACTTCCAAAAAGCGATCGCGCAAACTCCAAACGATGCTGCTCTTTATAACGACCTTGGCCTCACGCTGAGCAAACTGGGGCAACACGAGATTGCAGCCAAAACGCTTCAACGGGCATTGGAACTCGCACCGGGAACGTCTCGCTATGCCAACAACTTGGCCAGCGTGCATTTTGAATCGGGCAAGACCGACGAAGCCCTCAAGGTTCTCACGGCGAACAACAAGCCCGCCGTGGCTCACTTCAACATGGCGTTCCTGCACTACAAGAAGGGACAAACCGCTCAAGCTCAAGCTCAACTCAAACAATCGCTCGCTCACGAACAGGAAGCCTCTTCGGATCCGGCTACCAAACGTGCAATCGATCGGTCGCGTGAGATGCTCGCCCAACTCAACCCGGGCGGAGCCTTACCGGCGAGACGCCAAGCGATGCCTGAAGGCACGCCTGCCGAGATTGGACCTGCAGCAGGGCCTTCGGCGATCATCGCGGCAGCCCCCGCGCACCGTGCAAATCAATCACCACAAATACTCGGGCAGGTATCGCCGCAAGGCGTGGCTCCTGAGAGCATGACCCCGGTGAGCTACCAAGACCCACGCAGTTACATGTCACCACAGGTACCTGCTGGAGCGACCCCAGGGGCAACGACGACGCCAACGTCCTCGCCCCAAGCGTCGACAGGTCAATCTCCGCCAGCGGCAACAACACCTGCACCCGCGGCGACCAACCCGCAAGATCCACCGTCACAGAGCGGTTTCATGCTGCCAGGCGGATTCACGCTGCCGAACATGCAGTAGCAACCTAACCGGTTCGGCCAGCCGAACAGGGATCACCGAAAACGCGAACAACCGATCGATAGTGCAATCTATCGATCGGTTGTTTGCGTTAGCTGCTAGCTTTTAGCTGTTAGCTATTAGGAAGGTGGTCCACCGTCTGGCGACGGTGGCTACAGTTCATTCGTAGTTTCCGGTCATCGCGTTGCGTTCCCAATCCACGGACTCACGTCCGTCGCTGTCGCATGACGTCACTTCGTGACTATCCATTCTTGCTAAAAGCTAGAAGCTCGTAGCTCGTAGCTAGAACGAAAAAAGGCCCGATCGGAATCCGATCGGGCCTTTCGCTAATTTGCTAACCAGAGTGACAACTTAGACTTAGTTGTCGTCCCCACCGGTTGGGAACAAGGGTCCTGCGCTGCCGAGGCCACCCTTGAGGTTGCCTTCGTCGAGCGTTGCGGGAACGCCGGATTCGGCTGCTTCGGCAGCTGCGGCCGACTTCTCTTGTTCTTCGCTCCAGTCGACGCGTTTGAGCGACAGGCCGATCTTGCGTTCGTCGGTGTCGACGCGAAGCACTTTGACTTCGATTTGGTCACCAACTTTGACGACTTCTTCTGGGTCGTCGACCTTGTGATCAGCCAATTCGCTGACGTGAAGGAGACCTTCGAGGCCATCTTCGAGTCCGATGAAGACACCGAAGTTGGTGATCTTGGTGACTTCGCCTTTGACCAGTTGGCCAGGCTGATACTTGTCTGGAATGTCGCCATCCCACGGGTCGTTGTCGAGTTGCTTGAGTCCCAGGGCGATACGACGACGTTGCTCGTCAACGCTGAGGATACGGCACTCGAGCTCTTGGCCTTTCTCGAGAACTTCGCTCGGGTGAGCGATCTTGCGGGTCCAGGACATGTCGCTGACGTGCAGCAATCCGTCGATACCTTCTTCGAGTTCGATAAACGCACCGTAGTTGGTCAGGTTACGCACCTTGCCGGTGACGTCCTTGCCTTCTGGGTACTTCTCGAGGACTTCGTCCCATGGGTTCTTGAGCGTTTGCTTCATACCCAGCGAGAGTTGTTGACCTTCGGGATCGACACCGAGGATCATGACTTCGATCTTGTCGCCAATGTTGACCAGTTCGCTCGGGTGATTGACGCGTTTGGTCCAGCTCATTTCGCTGATGTGAACCAGACCTTCGATGCCCGGTTCGAGTTTGACGAATGCACCGTAGCTCATCACGTTGACGACTTCGCCAGGGTGCCGTGATTCGACAGGGTACTTCGACTCGATGTTTTCCCACGGGTTGCGGTCCTTCTGCTTCAGACCGAGAGCAATCTTTTGCTTTTCGCGGTCGATGTGCAGAACCTTGACTTCGATTTCTTGATCGATCGAAACCATTTCGGTCGGGTGACCGATGCGTTCCCATGCCATGTCGGTGATGTGCAGCAAACCGTCGATTCCGCCGAGGTCGACGAAGGCACCGAAGTCGGCGATGTTTTTGACGATACCGGTGCGGATCTGACCGATCTCGAGTTCCTGCATCAGGTACGTGCGATCTTCTTCACGTTGCCGTTCGATCAGGCTACGACGGCTGATAACGATGTTGCGGCGGGTATCGTCGATCTTGAGCACTTCGGCTTGGACAACGCGACCGATGAAGTCGCCGATGTCGCCGGGACGACGGATATCAACTTGGCTGCCCGGCAGGAAGACGTTGACACCGATGTCGACGAGCAAACCACCTTTGATTTTGCGAATAACGGTACCGGTGACCACTTGGCCCTCGGCAACCGTTTCCATCATTTCTTCCCACTCGATGATCTTCTCGGCTTTTCGCTTGCTCAGCGAAATCATGCCGTAAGGATCGTCTGCGGCACCGAGTTCATCCTCCATCTCTTCGATGAGGACTTTGACTGTGTCGCCGACTTTGGGGGCGTCTTCGTCGGGGCCCCATTCATCGAGTCCGACGGTGCCTTCGCTCTTAAAGCCGACGTCGACGAGTGCCCACTCGTCATTGATTTCGACAATCCGGCCTTCGACGATGTTTCCGGAGTTGTAGTCTTGCTGCTCCGCAGCAAAATTCTCGATCATCCATTCTTCGACTTCATCCTCCGGAGCCATGAGGGCCAAATCTGCGAGGATGTCGTCGTCTTCGAGTGAGCGGATGAGGTTGCGGTTGACCATGAATCATTACCAGGGATGAACGAAAACAAGCGAGTACCGGCCACAGGGCTCGCGGGGTTCATCCCGAGGGGGTTAAAGGAGATTGTTGAAATGGGCCGGATTGACGGCACGTGGCGCCTAGTTGCGTAGGCTACCAAACAAGCAAAACCGTCACAACGGCGTTGTGGTGGAAAGTCGGGGGAGATTCTCAGCTTCGCTATGGACATCCCCCTCGCGGCTTTCTTAAAAGCGAAAGGCCAAATACCAACGGGTTCGGTCTGGCGGTGACGTTTCGACGTCCAATGCCGTCACGCCACACCCGCCACCCACTTCAAATCGCCCTGTTTTTTGGAACACAAGACCATGAACTTCAACTTTTTTGACTGGCTCCGCGATGGCGTTCGCCAATCCGTGCTGCTCGGCGTTAGCGACGCGGTCGAACAAATCGGGACCCCCGACAACGCCGCTGAACTGAACCCCGAAGTCGCCGCATTGTTAGGCGACCCTGCGGGCAAATCGAGCGGCGCGGCCTCACGCAAGCGTGTCACTCGCAAGGGAACCAGCCAAAAGCGTCTCGGCAAATCGCTCCAAGAGCTCAATCCGCCTGCCTAGACCGCTTTTCGCTCGACGAAACGCACGGCGTTTGAAACGGCTTGTCCGCTCAAATCAAACGCCAATGTGACCCGCAACACCGCCCCTTCCAAAGGTGGTGCACGAGGTCCGGCAAACCACGAGGTCCGGCAAACCACGGCTCTGGGACACAAGCCCCTGAAACAATGCCCCCGAAACACGTCCGATGCGAAAGCCGGGTGTTTCGAGCCCCGTTGGATCGTGGCCACCGGGCAGTAGTGACCTGCCACCAATCTCTCGGCGGTCTGTCCAAACAAGCAGAATCCTTAGGTGGCTTCGTCTGGCAGAACCCAAACAGTTCTATTCTATGGAGTGGCCGGTAACGGAGTAGCCGGCAACCATCCGTTCCGCGCCGACCGGCCGGCCGGGTATCTCATAGTGGCCGTCGTCGAATCGATCCCTGGTGACTCAACGCCTTCGGCGAGAAGATGCTCATGCGTCTACCTGGAAGACAGTGGGTGAGTGAGCCGCCGAAACCCTCAATTTTATAAGCCAGATGCGCAACCCCTCCTGCACATCGCCTGTTCTCGTTGCCGCATTCATGTCCGCGAACACCTCGCTGACGAGACGCTCAGCAGTTGCATTTTGAGCAGCCAGATAACATCAGCACCGCGAGTGTAGGCGTCCGTTATCATTTTGATTAACCTAGCGGCCAAGACTTCCCAAACGCTAACAATGAAGACGCCTCTAAGCACGGCACAGACAAACGCGGACCAGTCGCAAAACCACAAGAAAAGGCCCCCTCACATAAGGGAGCAGACAATTTTTCAAGTGGAAATTTGCGCCCGCGTAACAACCCGCAGTGGTGCCCACAGGCCGATACACTTACCCTAATGGAATTCTACGCCCCCAAAGTATGCAAGGGCGAGTACGATTAGGTTAAAACGGTGTCGCCCTGCGGGATCGATTTGCGACGTGCTCAATGCGTGCGAACGTTCTTGGACGATGAGCGTTCGGTGAATGTCTAGCGTAGAAACGTTGGCTGCCACCTCGGTCGTTCACCGAATAGTGGGACAGTCGCCAAAACCACGGGAATGACCCCGGTGGCAATCTTCGTCGATCGCGAAGGGTAGAAATGAAAATAAGACTCCGAGTTGAAACAGGCAGCCTAAAAGGTAAGGAAATCGAAATAGGCCAAGAGAAGTTCGTCATTGGTCGAAGCGACTCCTGCCAACTCCGTCCTAAAAGCGAATCGGTTAGCCGTAAACATTGCATCATCGCTGTCCAAAACGGCCGAGTGCTTGTCCAAGACCTCAAGAGCCGCAACGGAACGTTTGTTAACGACAAGCGTCTACCGCCTGACAAAGCGAAGGTGCTCAAGGACGGCGACATCCTCCGCATCGGCAAGCTCACGTTTGCATTGGTGATCGAACACGGCCTACACGCGGCCAAGAAACCTGAAGTCAAGAGCGTCGCCGAAGCTGCCGCTCGGACACATTCCGAGGGCACATCGGACAGTCGGTTTGAAGAAGTCGACGTCAGCTCGTGGCTCGATGAGGCCGACGCAATCGACCGGGTTCGCAAGATGAACGACCCCGAGACCCGTCAGCTCACGCTTAATGAAATGCAAGCGAACACGGGTGCCGACAGCGACGACCTGTCGGTTAGCGAAGCGATCATGCCGTCCAAAGAGGGTGCGGAAAATGATATCAACGCGACCCAAGATACGGGGATCGAGGACGAATCAGAGAAGTCCAAGAAATTCGTACCGCCAAAGAAACAGAAACCCGGCAAGCTGCCTGAGGGACTCAAGAAGGTCATGCAGGAAACTTCTCGGGACGCCGCCGATGACGCGTTAAAGCGTTTCTTTAGCGGACGCTGAAATCATTTCGATTCCCTCAACGGCTATTCAACTGATGAGCCCGCCTCCCGAATCTTTCGCGGTTCTATCCAACGCCGCATTGGTCGATCGATGTCGACAACAAGACGAAGCGGCGTTCACAGAGATCTTCGAACGACATCGGCAAATGGTCTATCGCGTTTGTTTGCGATATCTCGGCCATCACCACGACGCCGAAGACATCACCCAGGAAACGTTTCGCCGTGCCGCGCTCGCGCTGCCGCGTGTTGAATCACATCGCCCGCTCGAACCGTGGCTGGTAACCATTGCGGCCAATCGTTGCCGCACGTTTCTATCCCGCCGAAGGATAGATCATTCCGTCGACCGCATTGATGAAGCCGTCGCGGATACCAAGTCGCAACCGGATGTTGCCCAGCGTGCCTCACTCGACGAACAACTCACCCACGCACTGCGTCGCCTGCCCGATCAACAGCGTCAAGCGTTCGAACTCGTCCACGGCAAAGAACTTTCGTACCCGGAAGCCGCATCCGTAATGGGACGCTCCACGGGCACGGTCAAGACGTGGGTCCGTCGCGCCAAGCTTGCGATGCAAAACACGCTCGGTGGAAACGAGCCCGAACTGCCATCAACGACCGTGCGTCGCGGCGCGTCCACTCGCAAAGCCGCGGCGACCTGGGTCGCCTCGCTGTTCGTTCTCGCGGGATTTTGGATCGGCACTCGCGGCCCGGTGGGAGAGGGCCCAGTTGGAGAAGGCCTGTCGGGATCGAACCAAACGGCCTCCGTCCCCGGGGGCACATTCGCACCGTCGAACGAAACCGTCTTGGGCGGCCTGGCAAGCGACGCAACATCACCATTGACTGCACCGGAGAATCCGAGCATCCATGTCGATTGGCAACTGGTATCGCTCGACTCGTTCTCCCGTGCCGACTTCACCGTCGATGACATTCACGCCCTGCCAGTCGCCGATTGGGTGCAAGAAACCAAACCGACAATCAACCATTTGCGAATGGGAATTGAGCCGCTTGGGAAAACGCTCCAACGGGTCGCTTACCTGTTTCAGTGTGACCTTGCCGCGACCGAAACGTCCTCAATGCCACGGAACTCGTTGTCGCCTGACAACTCCGACGAGAACGTCAACGCGAACGGCAACGGACTGCCGGATGCATTTCACGATGAAGCCGTGTTGGTCCAGCGAACACTGACGTCGGTTTCATGATGTCCACCTCTGATCGCTTCTCAAAACGCGGCCCGGTCAGTCGCGTCGAATGTGGCGTGGTATCCCGGCACAACACGGCGCTGAAATCGGCAAGTGCATTCATTTCGGTGGGCGTGTCCGGCGTCACGCGTGCCCCCTGGACCATGCTCCTGGCATGTTTCGTCGTTGCGTTGGCTTCGGCCAACGCGGTTCAGGCCGAGCAATTGATCACGCTTCGAAACGGGATCACGCTTCGCGGCGTCTACATCGAGATTGCAACTCTCGATCAAAACTCGTTTTCGCTCGGAGCAGACGGCGGAATCCAATCACGCCCGATTTGGATGGTCGATGACGGCCTGCGACGCACTTACATTCACCGTCGAGGGATGGTCAACAACGCACCGGTCGACGTACCGGACTTGGGACTGCGTATCGAGTTCCCCCAACCGGTCGCCGATGGAGGCGATGAGGTTGGTTCAATCGGTAGGATCCTCGGAGTCTCACCACTCAACGCATATGGACGACGCGAACTTACCGTTCGTGGTGTCGATGGTTCTCCGACCATCTTGCATCAAGGGCTGACCGAACTGACAGCTCGCTATGCAAAACTCGAGACGCTCAAGGCAGAGAAATCGATCCGGTTAGACATGCGGGTCGCCACCGAATCGATCGACACTCCGTCGCTACTACGGATATTCCAGAAGCGTTTGGATCCGAACAATCCGGACGAACGACTCGAGACGGTGCGGTTCTTCATGGAAGCGGAACGGTACGGAGACGCCAGGAAAGAGCTGCAATCCATTCTCAACCAATTTCCCGAGCAGGAAGAACTTCGCCCGCAACTCACCGCGCTCGTCGAACGCCAAGCGATGCAGTTGATCGAGCAGGCCCAATTGCGCCGCGAGTCGGGGCAACCTCGGTTGGCCGAAGCGATCCTCAAGCAATTCCCACTCGGCCGAGTCGGCCGGGTCACGCGATTGCGGGTGCAGGACGAACTGACCGCCATCGCTAAGATCCGAACACAACGCGATGAAACCGTCGCACTGCTTCGCAAACTCCTGGCCGATTTACCGGCCGCAGACCAAGCGGCGCTGAAACCGATCGCCGATGAAATCGATGACAAGCTGTCTGCAAACACGCTCAACCGACTGAGCGATTTCATCCGGTTAGGAACCAACGAGGCCACCGCTGCCCGTCAGCGTGTGGCGCTGGCGATTGCCGGATGGATTCTCGGCAGCGGGTCAGGCGAACAGAACCTGACACTGACGATCTCCCTGATCGAAGTCCGTGATCTCGTCCAACAATTTCTTGCTCATCCGAATCCCGGCGCACGTGCGGCGATTTTGGCAAAATTAAAAACGCTCGAAGCAACCCGTGCGGAACTGATCGCCAAACTACTGCCGCTACTGCCGCCACCAATGGCGAGCGATCAAGCCATCGCGATTCACCGTGGCAGCGAGGACGCGATGGAGTCCAGTGATGCCGCATTCCATGTGCCGATCGACGCGGTTCCTGACCCCCATGTCCAAGGCATGTATCACGTCGGCCTGAACCAGGACGACTACAACTCACTGACGGTAACGAAACCGTTTGATATTCCGGAACCTTCTTACGTCGTGCAGCTGCCACCGGAGTACGATCCGCTGAGGCCTTACCCTTGTGTTGTGGCGTTGCACGCCGCGGGTGCGGCTGCTGAAACGCAGTTAAACTGGTGGGCGGGCGTTGCGTCCAAACAGTTCTTGGCTCCCGACGAATCAGCTGCCGTTGAAGCCGCTGACACAGAAACGACGCAGCCTCCAATGCCGGATCACGTGCGTCTGGGTCGGGCAGCGCAAAACGGCTTCATCGTCGTCGCGCCGCGGTGGACACGCGGCGGGCAACAAAGCTACGAGTACACGATGCGGGAGCACGACGCGGTGTTACGAAGCCTCCGCAGTGCGATGCGAAGATTCTCAATTGATGCCGATCGGGTGTTCATCGGCGGTCACGGTGCCGGCGGCGCCGCGGCGTGGGACATCGCGCTATCCCATCCTGACATCTGGGCCGGAATGATCTCGATCAGCGCCGAGCCGCGCAAGACCTTGCTGCATTACGACGTCAACGCCGTCTACATGCCCACCTACATCGTGATGGGAGAGAAAGACGGCCGACCGCTTAAGCGTAACGGAGCCGTCTACGATGACTACATGTCGTACCAACACGATGCGATGGTCGTGCTGTATCGCGGACGCGGCAAAGAGTTCTTTTACGAAGAGAGTGGACGCATTTTTGATTGGATGAAAACATCCGAGCACCGTCGACCGAGACTACCTGAATCGATCGAAGTGGCTTCGATGCGGGCCGGTGATCGCTTCTTTTGGTGGTTGGAATGGGACGAATCGTTACCCGATACGGTGATGGATCCGATCTTGTGGGACGCCGTCTCATCGCCCAAACACGCCAAGGTTTCGGCCAGCGTCGGCGCCAACAATGAAATCCGAATCTCGCAGGCCCCGAGTACCGCGTTCACGGTTTGGTTGTCACCGGACATGCCGCTCGATTTCGGCGACCAGATCACCGTTCGCTATCGAAATCGTCGCAGCAACTTCCAGTTCTCTGGCGAGATCGACATGCTACTCGAGGACACCCGCACGCGAGCCGACCGGGTTCGTCCGTTCTGGGGTAAGGTCTCGATCCCATAACCGCTGGTCGTTGGCGAAACGAGCATCCTATCGGCGTCTCAGAATTCCACACTTCCAAAAGAGTGAGCCGAAATCTGCCAAACCTCAGGCGGCGCACCACGCCTGGACGCGCATGCGGTGCGGTTCACTTCGGAAACCCCGCCGAGCCCCGAAGTACTAGTTGGTTACAGTTGCAACCACGTCGACTTGAAGCGACTGTGACAACTCCTCGATCGCTCCTCCAGCCGCATAATCAAACGCGACCGTGAGCGCGGTCGCGGCTTCACAATCGAGCGGTTTTTCGAGCGGAAGAACCAGACATTGGTTGGCCCACGTGATCGCGCGTTGGGCGGGTTCATCGATCGTCAAAACGTTCTGCGTGACCAACCGGATCGCGTTGACGTGGCCGTCGCAGCGGAGCTGGATCGGAATCGCAGCCGCAAATCGTGTGGGGATCGCTTCGTCGTAGGCGAGGTTGGCGTATGGATGCAGATCCGAAAGTTCGATCGTTCGGGTTTGTCCCGCCGTTGGTGCTTGGAACATCGGTACCGGGGCATGATATCCCGCAAAGTCGAACGACTGCTCGACAAGCTGTACCATCAAGATCGAAACTTCGGGGAGGAAGACCGGCAGGGCGACCGGGCAGCGCGAATGAGCGTTCATCGCACGACGATAGTTTTGTTTAAACGAATGAATTACCTCGGTTTGCTTTTCCCGCAGCAATCCGACGTGCAACATTTCACACACCACCACGTCGACCGGCTCAGATGGTACGTACTCCGCCGCATCGGCGTGCACGACATTGACCAGTTCCGCGAGCCCGTTCGCTGCAAGAAAGCGACGCGAGGTGGCTACCAGTTCTGGGTTTCGCTCGACACAGGTGACCCGTGCCCCCCGCCGTGCGGCGAATGAAGATAGGACACCGGTGCCGCCACCGAGTTCGACGACATGCATTCCAGGCCGGACGGTCAAATCAATCGCGTCGCGAAAGGCACCGACGCGATCCTCATCCTGCAGCATGTTGTAGTGATAGAGCAGCGGGATGTATTGGCCGAGAACTTCTTCTTCAGCCCGCGATTCTTCGCTGGGGTGTGAAAGGGTAGCCTGCGCGGATTGGTTGCGTGTGTTTTGATTGGATATGCTCATCCCGCCCACCCTACGGAATCCTCAATCGGGTCAACAATATCGGTTTCAGGTGCAAATTACGTCCCTGCGATTCACAGGGGGCGACTGATTTTCGGAAGTGTGCGTCGAGCCGATCGGCACGGAATCTGCCAACCGTTACAATCTTGTGACCTCCTGAGCGTCCTCGCACGCCCGAAATTTCGCGATCATTCCAACTGCACTGATGAACTCAACCTCCAACGAACCGAATCCTCGCGACGAACGTGCGAAACAGGCTGCCATTCATCAGGCGGCAATGGACGAGGTCCGTGGGCAGTACGAAGAACTCGCCGAATTGGCTGGATCACTCGCCCACGAGATCAAAAACCCGCTTTCGATCATTCACATGAATATCGAATTACTGAGCGAAGACTTGGTCGACATTGATACGCCCGCGAGTCGCCGTTGTTTGCCCCGCGTCGACATGGTCCGCACGCAATGCGAGCGGATGGAAGCGTTGTTGCGAGACTTCTTGAAATACGCGCGGTTGCGACACATCGACTTGATCCCCGGCAGTTTGAACGATCAAGTCAAACAGGTGCTCGGAGCCTATCAGGCGCAAGCCGATGCCCAGAAAGTGGACCTGCAGCGGTATCTCGACCCTGATTTACCATCGATCCGATTGCACAGCGACTCGCTGCAGTCAGCCCTCATGAACCTCGTCAAGAACGCGCTCGAGGCGATGCCCGATGGCGGGCAGTTGTGGGCACGCACGTATAGCAACCGAAGTGGCGTCGGGCTGGACCTGATCGACACCGGCGGCGGACTCGACGACAACACCGTGCTGCATATGTTTGAACCCTTCTACAGCACCAAAGATGGTGGTTCCGGTCTGGGGCTTCCGACGGCTCGCAAAATCATCGAGGCCCATGGCGGTCGCATCAGCGTTCAAAGCGAACTCAACCGCGGCACCAAGTTTTCACTGCAATTCCCGGTGCCCCCTCGGCTGCAGTGAACACAGAGTCTCGCATAAACCGCGCGGGAATCCCCGGCGTATCAGGTGATGACCGCTGAAAATTCGTCCACGATCGGTTTGACAGCTCGCGGAGAGCATTTCAGCTCTCGTCGAGCACTTCCGATTGAGGTACTGCCCAATCGCGGTTAAACGCTACACTACCTGCTCGCCAGATTTCCTTTAAATGCCTGGTGTGCGGCTCCTGGGCGGAACTTTTCCGGTTCTCCCCTTCTGCCGATGACTTTTTCCGCCCCTCTGCTTGATCCGACATGCCTGAAACCGCAGCTTCCGCGACTGAAACCGATGCAGAACCTTCGCCCCAGGAAGCCTGGGATTCGATGCCGCTGCTGCAGCAACGGGCGGCCGTCTTTCGAGTCCAGTGGGGGCGTGAAACCGCAGAAGCGTTTGTCGTCGCGTTCGTGCTGGCATTGTTGTTTCGAGCATTTATCGCCGAAGCGTTCGTGATCCCGACCGGATCGATGGCGCCCGCGCTGATGGGCGCCCACAAGGACATTTTCTGCGACCAGTGCGGCCAGCAATTTCCGATCGGTGCGAGCCTGGAGAATCGCCAGTCGACGATCGAAGACGTCGTCGTGGGCGGGATTTGTCCGAATTGTCGATACGTGAACGCGTTGGACTTGAAGGACAATTCGGAAGACGCGACCTTCAGCGGCGACCGGATCTTGGTCAGCAAGTTTGCATATGCGATCAGTGATCCCAAACGCTGGGACGTGATCGTGTTCAAAGTCCCCATCAATCCGAAACAAAACTACATCAAACGACTCGTCGGGCTGCCCAACGAAACATTGAGCATCATGCATGGCGACGTTTATTCGTCACCCACCGGGCCGGCTAGCGTGGAGGCCCAGCCGATGACCGCGAATCGCCGCACGGCGCTGGGCGAGATCTTACGCAAACCGCCCGAAAAGCTGTTGGCGATGCAGCATTTGGTCTACGACAGCAATCACCAAGCCGCCGCGCTCCTCGACGCGAATTATCCGGCCCGGTTACAACCGTGGCGACCGGGTGCGACCCGACCACCATCTGATTCGTGGAACGTGTCTCAATCGGCCGACGGACTTGTTGCCAAGGTCACCGCGGGGGCACAGCCTGAATGGCTGAGGTACTACCATCGCTGGCCAACCGACGAGCAATGGCAGAAGGCCAAATCGGGACTCTCACTCGCCAACACCAATCCGTACGGGAGTCGTTTGATCACGGACTTCTATGCCTACGATGCGTACCTGTACGTTGCGTCCGGCCGCGTCTACGACCTCAAACCGTCACCCGGAGGCTTCTCGTTGTCGGGACAATCCCGCAGCGGTGGCGTCTTCCGACCTGACTATCAATCGGGTGGCGACCTCAGCCAATTCCGTAATCACCTTAAGTATGGTGGCACCGGGTACGCCGGCGACGGTGTTCACTGGGTCGGCGATTTGATCGTCGAAGCAGATATCGAGACGGCATCGGGTGCACAATCACTCACGCTGGAAATCGTCGAAGCTGGCGTGCAGTATCGCTGCACGATCGACCTCGCCACGGGTCAAGCACAGCTATCAATGGAAGATGATCAACCGAGATTCTTTGACACCTTTGACGAAAAGGTCTCCAATCCAAACCCGGTTGCATCCACGTCCGTGACAGCGGGTACCCGCCACAAAATCCGGTTTAGCAATTGTGACGACGAACTGTTGTTGTGGGTCGATGGAGAGGTTGTCTCCTTTGATGGCCCAACAACGTTTGACGTTTCCAGCTTCCTCAGCCCTCAATCGGTTCGCCCTAAATACGACGGCCCTGGAAATCCGCTGGATGCCTCGCCAGTCGGCGTCGCGGTGCAAGGCGGGGCGGCGACGCTCCATCATCTCGATATCAACCGGGACAAGTACTACATCGCCACCAAAGACGGCGAATCTCGGATGCTCGATTACGACATTCCCGGTCTAAACGAATTCGTGGGGTCGGTGGTCCGCGTGGAAGAAATCCAAGCGGTAATGGGCGAACCCGAAATTTGGGACGAATTTCCCGGATGGGCGACGCGGCGGGTCGTCTCGTTTCCGATCGGAGAAGATCAGTTTTTCCCGATGGGTGACAACAGCCCCGAAAGTCTCGACGCTCGCTGTTGGGCGGGCACCAAGGAACGATTCGGGCGTAATCGCAGCGTCGATCCCGACTCGTACAAGTTTGCCGACGCCTCCTACGTGCCACGAGATTTACTGGTGGGCAAGGCACTCGCGATCTTTTGGCCTCACCCCTGGCCGTCACCGCTCCCCTTTACCCCCAATTTCAGCCGCATGCGTCTGATTCGATAGTCGAGATTGTGCTGGCGACGGGATTTTGCGATTGTAGGCTGACGCCCCGTTTTCCCTTCCCGCATCCCAAGATGCCGGCCTACCATGTCTGACGATTTCGATTCCGCCACCATGCCCCGCAACGGCCGAGAAGAGTTTGCCGAACGAGAGCCGATTCTCGAGGCGGTCGGTCTGCAAAAAACCTACGGCCGCAGGCGAGTGGTCGACGGTGTCAATCTCAGCGTCGGCGCCGCGGAAATTGTGGGATTGCTCGGGCCCAACGGGGCGGGTAAATCGACCAGTTTCCGCATGATTTGCGGCTTGGTGCAACCGGACCGGGGACGCGTCTACTTGAGCGGCCAGGATGTCACCGATTGGCCAATGTTCCGCCGAGCCCGCGACGGGAACATGGGTTACCTGCCTCAGGAGCCCAGCGTCTTCAAGAAACTCTCGGTCGAGCAAAACATCTCAGCACTGCTCGAATTGCTCGGATTCGATCGCAAGCGGCGGAAAGAACGCACCGACGAACTCCTCGAAGAATTCAACATCACCCATATCCGCAAGAGCCCTGCCGCGGGTCTTAGCGGTGGTGAACGACGGCGTCTGGAAATCGCGAGGTGCCTCGTTTCCAACCCACAAATCGTGATGCTCGACGAGCCGTTCGCGGGTATCGACCCCGTGACCGTGCAATCGATCCAAAGCGTGATCACGCAATTACGTGATTCCGGGATCAGCGTGCTCATCACCGACCACGCCGCCCGCGAGATTTTGACGACGGTCGATCGTTGCTACGTGATCTACCAAGGCCAAGTGCTGATTGACGGCACACCGGACGAAGTCAAACGGCATCCGAAAGTGCGAGAGGAATACCTCGGCGACCTGGATGCCGCGGCCGGAGTTCCCCATCGACCGCAGGAAGCGAACATCCAGCGTGTCGACGCGCCGCACGAAAACCTCCGCGTCAAACCCGCCGTCACCCGCCAACGCCCCCGCCGCGTCACCGACGTCTAGCAACTCTTCCTTCAAAAGTTCGCCTGGACGTCACTTTGCCTCCCTCGTGGGGATCACCGGCATCTGATTTACTAGCCCGCCGTGCGAGCAAGGGATTCTAAAGGTCCGCTCACTTGCGCGCCCTGAAATTGCGTTCTTTGACTTCACCCTCCCGCGCGCGGGAAGTGACGCCTCCGCCCCACTCACGAGAAGGACGAAGGCCATCGGAAAACGATTCCACAGTTGAACACTCGCCGACAGAATCGGCGAATGAGAACCGTCAGAAGCCGAGCTTAGGCTTTCGCCTTTTGCAACTGCTCCGTCATGCTTTGGCGAGCTTCCTCGATCGCCTGCGGCAGCTTCGCTGGGTCCTTGCCGCCCGCCTGCGCCATGTCTGGCCGGCCACCGCCACCTCCACCGACAACCTTTGCCGCGTCGCCGACCCAGTTGCCTGCTTTGAGGCCACGGTCGACGAGGTCGCGGCTCAGACCGCCAACCAAAACAACCTTGTCGCCTTGAGCCGATCCCAACAACACCGCGGTTGGCCCCTTGCTCTTCTTGCGGATTTGGTCGATCCATCCCCGCATGATGTTGGGGTTGGCACCAGGCGTTTCGGCAACGACGAGCAACGTGTCGCCCACCGTCGATCCGGACTCAATCAAATCGTCGGCGGAGATCAATCCGCCTTCACTGATCTCTTTTAACTCGGTGACCAAACGGCTGCGATCGGTCAACAGGGAATCGAGTCGATCGACAACGTCATCGATCGCGACGTTGAGACGCCGCGTCAACGCTCGCACAGCAGCCCGAACGGCGTTGTAGTCGGACGTATCCGTCGGTGTCGCTTTCGCGGCGGCGGGATCGAACCGAAACTCGGTCGAATGGTCTACCGCCTTGCCTGCCGAAAGTTCTTTCTTGAGTGTCCGGACGTCCTCCAACAACGCTTCCGTTGCGGCCGCTGCGTAGGCGGGTTTGCAACCGAGTCGCTCGGCAACTTTATCGAGCAAGTGCATCGTTTGCTCACGGTGCTGTTTGGCTCGCTCACCGGTGAGAGCTTGGATTCGACGCGTTCCCGTCGACACGCTCTCCTCGACAACAACCTCAAAGGCACCGATGTCGGCGGTGTTGGTCAGGTGCGTCCCGCCGCAAAGTTCGCGGCTGAATTCACCCATCGAAACCATCCGACAAGGATCCGGGTATTTCTCACCAAACAGCATCATCGCCCCAGCCTTGCGGGCATCGTCGAGCGATACCGTGTCCCAGCGGATTGGCTCACGTTTGGCGACAAACTCCAGCACATCCTTTTCGATCTCTAGCAACGTTTCGTCGGGAATCGCTTTGGGGTTTGTAAAGTCAAAGCGCAAACGGTCCGGTTCGACTTTACTACCTTGTTGCTCGGCGTGACGACCGACGTGTGTGTGCAACGCGTGGTGCAACACGTGCGTCGCCGAGTGAGCGCGGGCGAGGGCGGTTCGGTTAGCGACGTCCACTTTCGCCGTGCACGTTTCGCCTTCGCTGATCTTGCCTTTGACGAGTTTGCCGTGATGAACAATTAACGAAGCATGGCGTTGGGTGTCGAGCACTTCGAAGCGGAAGTTTTTGTTTTCGATCACGCCGGTATCGCCCACCTGACCACCGGATTCACCATAAAACGGCGAGTGATCCAGCACGATCCGCAACACCGCGTCGCCGGGACGATCCAGATGCGAGAGCAACTGCCCTTCGTCGCCTTTCTCTCTTCCGTCACCGGTGATGATGCCTTTGACGGTAGCGGTCGCTTCGGTCGATTCGTAGCCGACAAACGGAGTCTCCCGCAGAGCTTCTTTGAGCGTTTCGAGCGGTCCGGTTTGGAACAACACCCGTTGACCGCCATCGCTGTCACCGGCGTGTTTTTCCATCGCTTCGCGGAATCCGACCCAATCGAACGTGAAGTTCTGTTCGGCGGCGAGCGTTTGGACGAGCTCAGGTGGCACGCCATACGTTGTCAACAGATCCGCCGCTTCGGCGCCCGGAACCATGACCGACGATTCGGCTTTCATATCCTCAAACAGATTACCGATCCGTTTCATGCCGCCGTCGATCGTGGCAAAGAACGCACGCTCTTCGGATTCAATCGCTTCGCCAACCCGCTGCGTCGTTTGGCTGAGTTCGGGATACGCTGCCTTGGATGCTTCAGCGACGGCGCTAGTGAGTTGGTACAAGAACGGTTCGCGGAGGTTCATTTGATAACCGTCGAGCACGGCGCGGCGAATCAACCGACGGATAACCGAGCGGGCATCTTTTGGACCGGGGTAAACGTTCTCGTGAATCGAAAAGACCGCCGCGCGGGCGTGGTCGGTAATCCGGCGAAGCCTACGTCCGTTGTCGCTCTGGTACTCGTACTTCACCCCGCAAACTTCAGCGGCCGCGTGCACGATCGGCAGCAAGCTGTCGATGTGAAAGTTCGTCGGAACGCCCTGCAGAACGCTGGCCGTGCGTTCGAGTCCCATGCCCGTGTCGATGTTCTTGCTGGGCAACGGATGCAAGTTATTCGGTGGTGCACCGACGCGATTGAACTGGGTGAAAACAAGGTTCCAAATCTCAACGTCGCTGCCGTCATCGAGATGGTAGTAGATTTCGCTGCACGGTCCACAAACACCGTCAGGACCTTCGCTCGGCGCCGACGCGGGCCAGAAGTTTTCGTCTTCCTCCATGCGTGCGATTCGCGACGTCGGCAAACCAATCGTTTCGTTCCAAATTTTGAACGCTTCGTCGTCGTCTTTGTATACCGTCACCGATAGACGGTCCGGATCGATGGCCAGCCATTTTTTGTCGGTGAGGAACTCCCATGCCCAGGCGATGGCTTCCGGTTTGAAGTAATCGCCGAAGCTGAAGTTACCAAGCATTTCGAAAAATGTGTGGTGAAACGCCGTACGTCCGACATTGTCGATGTCCCCGGTACGGAGACATTTCTGACACGTTGTCGCGCGAGTGAAGTCGAGCTTTACCTTGCCGAGAAAGTGATCTTTGAATTGGTTCATACCCGCGGGGGTGAATAGCACGGACGGGTCCCATGCCGGAACCAACACATCACTGGGTTGGCGAACACAGCCTTTCGTTTCAAAGAACTCGAGGTACTTTTCGCGTAATTCGTCGGTCTTCATTTTCGTTCGGTGTAGTGAGTGGTGTGTTAAAATTCGGTATCAAAGAACGCTCTTCCGAGGACGAGCGTTTGAACGGACAAAAGTGGAATTGACCGATCGAGGTCTGCAGTCTGAAACGGGCCGGCAACCCCAGTCAATGAGCGGTCAGCTCACGGGTTCCAAGATTTCTTTACCCACCCAAGGCTGCAAGATCTTGGGGACGGCGATCGAACCATCGGCACGTTGGTGGTTTTCGAGAATCGCAATCATCGCACGACCGGTTGCAATCGCGGTGCCGTTGAGCGTGTGAACATACTGCGTCCCCTTTTGCCCCGGCGTCTTGTAACGAACGTCGAGTCGACGGGCTTGGTAGTCCGTGCAATTGCTCGTGCTGGTAACCTCTCCCCACTCGCCGCCATCCCCGCGTCCGGGCATCCAGGCTTCGAGGTCGTATTTGCGATACGCGGGTCCGCCGAGGTCACCGGCGGCGGTGTCCACAACCCGGTAGGGGACTTCCAAGGCGTCAAAGATTTCGCATTCGAGTTCACGCATTTCTTCGTGAATCGATTCACTCTGTTCGGGCAGCGTGAAGGCGAACATCTCGATCTTGGTGAACTGGTGGACGCGGTACAGGCCTCGCGAAGCCCGTCCGGCTGCACCGGCTTCGGTCCGGAAACAGTGACTGAGCCCACATAATTTGATCGGCAGCTTCTCGCTCTCGAGAATCTGGCCGCTGAGCATGCCGCCGAGCGTGATTTCCGCCGTCGCGACGAGATTCAGCTCGGTATTCTCGATGCTGTAAATCTGTGTCTCCGGACCGCGCGGATTGAACCCGGTGCCGTGCAGAACACTGGTCAGGGCCAAGTCGGGTGTGGATACAGGCGTGAACCCACGATCACTCAGAAAACTGATCGCAAATTGCTGCAGCGCCAAATCCAATCGCACGGCAGCGTTTCGCAGGAAATAGAATCCGGATCCGGCCACGCGGGCGCCGCTCTCGAAATCGAAAAGGTCGTGCTTTTCGCCGAGTTCCAAATGGTCGATCGGTTTGAAATCGAAGGAGGGTTTCGAGGTTTTGCCAAACCCCAGCTCGTTGGCGTCTTCCTCCCCGCCATCGGGCACGGCCGGATGGGTCAGGTTGGGCAAGACCGCTTGCAGTTCGAGAATCTTGGCCTCGAGTTCACTTTGTTCGGCGGCAGCGGCGTCTTTTTGCTCGCGGAGCGCACGCCCCTCGGCGATTAACTTTTGCCGTTCTTCGTTGTCCTTCGCACCAGCGATCCGTTTGCTGGTTTCGTTCGCCTGGGTATTGAATTCCTGGGACCGTTTCAACGCCGCGAGCCGTTGGGACTCGAGTTCGCAGATGGCTTGGACGTCCACGGAAACCCCACGTCGAGCCGAGTTTTCGGAGACCAGTTCGGGATTTTGCAGAATGAATTTGCGATCGAGCATCAGCGGGAGGATCGGTTGCGAGAATGGGACAGAATTCAGAAGCTGCACAACTTAACGAAAGTCAGCGAGATTTCGCAGGCCCAATCCCTTTCGCCGACGTCGGCTACTTCAGCGGTCCTCGGCCGTGGTGCTGGCGAATGCGATTCACCAGCGTCATGGCGAGGTGATGCGACCGTAAACATGCGGCAATTCGGCTGGTGGAAACCTTCCAAAACGGCGCCACCAAGCTCGGCTGGCCGCCTGCGGCGTGCAAATCGTTGAGCAAAAGTGCGAGCACCGCCGGTTTGGCGTCATTTCCCTCCGCCATTTTCAGCGGCGAACCACGAAAACGGTCGCGAACCGCCTGCTCCTGCGAATCGGCTGAGCCCCGGTCGCTGGCCCCCAACGCGTCAGCCAACGGAGACGGCGTCCGCAGACTCACCGCGAGCACGTACCGCAACCGGCGAATCGCAACCTCTCGATTGCGATGCTGATTCCGCTCTTCGGTCGCCTCGGCAGTGATCTCGGCGGGCCGAAAGGTGACAAACACCCCCGACGCTGTGCGATTGCGATGCTGGCCACCGGGACCACCGCGAGCCTGCGTTCGAAAGTCACACTGTTTTAATAATTCATCGACATCCCACACCGCCGGATGAGGCGAATCCACCTTCGTCAGCGGCATCCGCTCGTCCGCCGCAGGCATTGCCGGCGACTGGTCGGAATCTTTGCCCGACGGTTTTCCGGCCGGATGGGATGACTCACTCATAAACGTACTTTCCTCGCTGGCACTCTCACGGTTTTCAAGATGCGAGCTATCGGACATGTCCGAGTCGAATTATTTCATCGTTGATGCCGTCAGCGCGTATGGAGTTGACTTGACCTCAGTTGGCAGCCGTTCCCAAGATAGCTTGGCCCTGTCTTACGGTCACGGGTGAGCCTTCGGCGACGAAGGTGGAGGATGGGGAGGAGGCGAGTGAGTTGGCAAATTGCTTTCCATAAAATCCGGCGAAGTCGCCATCGAGTTGAGTGCTGACCGCCTCCCAAACTCGCCACTGAGGGTGTTCGACTTGGTATTCGATCGTGCCGCGGTTTCGCTTGGACGAGTAGCCCCAGTAGTGTTCGGTAATGAATTCTTCTTGGGAGCCCGGTTCAGGATAAAAAGGGTCGCCGTGGTACTCGCCCCCGATCGTTAGCCATTGACCGGCGTGCCGCCAACTGTAACTGGCTCGCCCGTTGGCTTGAGGCGAAGGAGCTGCGAGCGTCGATCGCATGGGCAGAGAGACATAGTTCTCTTTGTAGATCCATCTCGCTACCGCCGCGATCGCGAACCGTGGCACGACTTCACGCACAAACACTACGCCGCGTCGCCACTCCCCGCTGGCTCGATGCCGCACATAAAACCGCAAGTTGACTTCGTCGAAATTGCGATGAAACGGAATCGGAACGCCCAGTACCTTCGTATGCAAAAACTGGAACGCGACCAAGCTGACAAACGTTTTGCCTTCCCAAAAATCGATCTCGGTTCCCGCTGGAACGAATTCGCTAAGCTCGACGGGATCGATCTCGAAATTCAGCATCACGAGTCGACGCCATTCAGCCGTCAGGAATGGAGAATTCATGTTGTTGGTCAACCGGTCGTGATGTCGGCGGCTAATTCGGGAGTGTCATCGGCCCAGGAACACATTTGATCGGCATCCCATCGGCGGCACTTCGGATCGGGGTGGAGTAGCCCCGTGAGCACGCCCTGTAGTTCGTCGGACACATTCAGCTTGGGCCATTCAGACGACGGAACGGTCGCCCGTTTGAGATCGAGTAAATTGACGGGGTCACGATCTTGAAACAATCGTCGTCCGGTTGCTAACTCAGCCATCATGCAACCCAACGCGTACCAATCCGAACTCGGAGTGACCGCGTCGCCGCACAATTGTTCGGGTGCCATGTAAGCGGGTGTCCCCTTGATGTAGAGATCCGATTGATCTTGATCCAACGACTGACACAAACCGAAATCGGCGAGCGCCACCCGACCTTGGCGGTCCAGTAAGACGTTCTCGGGTTTGACGTCCAAATGCACCACATTCTTCGAGTGGGCGTGGTGTAAACCGCAGGCGATCTGCCCGACCAATCGTCGCACGGAGGATTCGTCCAGCGAACCCCGATGGCGAAGCACACAACGCAAGTCGGTACCGTCGAATAATTCCAAAACCAAAAACCGCGTTCGCACGTCGACGAACGAATCGTAAACTTCGATCACGTTGCGATGACGCAGACTCTGAAGCACACTCGACTCTCGGTGAAACAGGTCCACGACGGCGGGATCGTGCACGAAGCGATGACGAAGCATTTTCAAAGCCACGCGACGTTCCGGTTCACCGTCGGGATGACTCTCATAGATAACCCCCATGCCTCCTCGACCGATGCATCGCAGCAAACGGTATCCGCCCAAGCTGCGTCCACAAAGTGCATCGATCTCGCGTCGGCCGAGTCGATCGCTCACCAATTGGCTCAGCGCGATTTCGATTTCGGGGAATTCCTCCCGCAAGTCCGCGAACGCGTCTGCCGAAAGGGTCAACGTTCGCACGTTTTCGGTTGCGAGTACCGTCGCGGTGCAGGTGTGTCCGCTTAAAAGCGACATCTCGCCGACTACGCTCCCTGGACCACAACGATCGATCACTGAGGTCTCTCCCGTCTCGGAGGTTTTTCGTATCTCAAGATGTCCGGACAGAACGATGAACAGCCCCTGCGTCGGTGCCCCTTGGCTCATCATCGCGTCGCCGGCAACAAACTTGCTCTCGGTGAATGACTGCTCAAGTCGTTCGACTGCTGTGCGAGTCAGCCCCGCAAAGGTCGGACAGTCGACCAAAGCGTGACGCGCGGTCCGAATCGACACCAACCTTCCGTCGCCGAAAAATGACGATTCCTCCTCGGGCATGACCACATCGAACGGACATATGCGCGAAAGTGAATACATCAGCGACGATTCGTCCTGCCGCGTCCGCAATTGGGCATCCATCGCCAACAACTCGGCAAACAATTTGGTACGCAGCGGTTCGGCCGCTTTTTCGACCCATTGCTGCAGCGATTCGCGTCCGCCTGATAGCAGCCAAGCGATTTCGAACTCATCGCACAATTGATCGATCGTCGCGAGCTCGTCCGGAGTCAATTGTTTATCATAGGCCACGATTTAACTCTTTTAATAACACGGCGACGTCGTTGCCGCTGCCCAGCGTCGGCGAATCAATCATACTCCCCCCGCCCTCTCTCGCACGATACTGTATCATACGGGTCCCCCGAGGCTGCCCCCAACCGGCCGACGACTCGAATAGCGATCCCGATTAGTAACCGTCGCGTTTTCGAGAATTCCCAGCAAAACGCTGGTGCAGAACGATGACAAACCTGGCAGACCATGGGGCGAGTACCGCCGCGTCAGTGAACAAGATACCAGAGGCGACTCGTCAATCAGGACGGGTCAACACAACGTGTGATCAGGTGCGAGATGGAATTGGACGATGAACTTTCAACGTGGATCGGCAACCTGAAAAAGGGCGATTCACGCACGCAACAGGAAATCTGGAATACCTATTTCTCGCGGCTGATTGCGATGACCCGCAGCAAACTGCGTGGAACACGGATGCGAGAGTTCGACGAAGAAGACATCGCGATCAGCTCATTTAATAGTCTCTTTCGCGCAATCAAAGAGGATCGCGTGACACAGTTGGACGACCCTTCAGATCTGTGGAAACTGCTAGTGGTGATCACCGCTAGAAAAATCTCGGCGCAGTATCGTCGACAAATCGCCGCCAAACGCGGCAGCGGACGGGTGCGTGGCGAATCGATCTTCATCTCTTCCGATGACACAACGAGGCCCGGCCTCGAACAAGTCCTCGGGCAGGAACCGTCGCCCGAAATGGCAATGGGAGCCGCCGAAACGATTCAAGAACTTATGGACAGACTGCCCGACCCAAACCTTCGCCGTATCGCTTGGCTCAAATTCGAAGGCTATTCCAACAAAGAAATCTCGGAAATGATGAACTGCGTCGAACGAACGATTTCACGCAAAATCGAACGCATCCGCTGCCTGTGGACGTACCAGGAAACCAAGTCAGCGTAAGGCATTGGCAGATGTCGGTTCCATCCGCCCGTGCTCGCTAAATACCCATGATGTCTTGGACCATCTGCCAAAGATCTTTCCACAGTGGTCGCGGTGGCAAATGCACCACCACTTCACAGCGGACTCCCTCCCAACGGGGCAGTGTGTCGATCGGAATATCAACCTGTTCAGGGACATCACACACGGCTTGGTAGACACGCAAATCGGGGTTGTCACCTTCGGGTCGCGACGTCGGCTGAGACTCTAACGTATCCGGGGCATGCAGCGGAGAAACACCCGACACTTCCGACCTCAAGACAGTGGAATCATAACCGGGAATACGAAATCGCACCGGGCAACCGATCTGAACATCGTGTTGGTCACCCGCGTTCATCGGCATAAATAGCTGCAGACGATTCGAGGACGCAACGCGGCACCATGAGTAGCGATCACCCGCTGGCTCTCCTACACCGGGCGAAAGATGAATCGGATTTTGATGCACGTCGTGCTGAGCCACTGGAACGTCGCCGGACGGCAAAATCACTCCGTCGGCCGGAGACAGAACGTCCAGTTTTGATTGCCGAGACTGCAATTCGGCGACTTTTTCGGTAACCGCTCGAGTCGCCGCATCGAGCACATCCCAATGTGACTCCGGTGCATGACCTGGAACTCCCGATTGGCGGCGATTTCGGCTCGACATTGCATTCATATTGCGGCTGGACTGCAATGACGCGAGCCGGGCTGCTCGGGAGCGATGCTCAAGCACGCGTGCTTGCCCGTGCGTTGCTGCCATTTCGAGTGATAGCTCAGGATCGCTAAGCCGAGCTAAACATTGCCCCTGCAAAACTTGATCCCCTACTCGCACGTTCACCTCGTCAATCGTGCCTTCGGCGGGCAAGTAAACGCTATGGGCATCCTTGCTGCGTATCTGACCTTCGACATGTCGATATCGCGGCATCGGCACACCAATCAGAGCCACCACTGCGGCGACCGCGAGCAACACCAACCCGCGACGCCGAATGCTCGAAACCGCCGACCAGAATCCGCTTCCCTTCCACATTTCCCATCCCGCATTCATTTTTCGATACAAGGCTCGGCCCGCCATCGCAACTAACACCGTGGCCACTAACCGCCACGCGCCCCATCGATCGGCGATACCGAGCAACATCGCGGCGATCGCGACGACCAGGGTCAACCGATAGACAGCCGCTGCGACATGGTAAATCAGAAGCGCCCAACGGCGATGCCCGAGGTGGAGCCATCGCATAAGCGGCTCGGTCAAAAATCGTTGCCACGCTCGCCGTGCTTCGCTTCGCAAATTGGTGCTGTCGACGAGATCACTCAAGATGAAATATCCGTCGTACCGCATGAGTGGGTTAGCGTTGAATAAAATCGTGCTGACGCCACACACCAAGATGATATTCATCGCCGCCAATTGAACATTCGGCGAATCCGACAAAATCCATGCCCAGATCGCAAGCACACACAACACACCTTCGGCAATCATCCCGGACGCCATCACCGCCGCGCGCCGGATCGCGTTTGGTTGTCGCCAAACTTCGGTAACATCGACATAGGGACACGGCATCAAACACAGGAACCAAATCCCCGCTACGCCGCACCGAGACCCCAGGCGTCGACATGCGGTCGCGTGCCCCAGTTCATGCACTGATTTCGTGATCACGAATAACAACGCAACACTCACCGGATGTAGCGATTGCAGATAAGCCGAAAGCGACGGAATGGATCCGCTCCAATTCTCCCACCGCACGACGATCATGATCAATCCGGCGATGGCGGCAATGATCCAGAACAGCAACGCTCGCGGTGCATAAACGAAACCACTCCAACGCACCAATCGGCGTGCGATCGGATCAATGGACCCGATCGGAATACGTATTGAAAGCAACGACCAGGAGGGACCAGCAACGCGGCCGCAGCGGTTCTCCGTCCATCCCGCGGCGACGGCCTGCTGCCATAAGGAGGCATCCGGCTCAGTCGATACCGTGTCTTGACCGCTCGACCAACCGCACAGTTGATCCCAAACCGCTCGTTTGATTCTGGCGAAGCGACCGCCAATGTCGTCGACGATCACACAATCGCGGTTTCCCGACAGCGTCGAGATTTGCAGGTCGCGGCGGAGCGGCAACCGGCTCATCTCAGCGAACCCGATACGGAGCGATTCTTCCTCCACGCGATCTCAGCATCCGAGCAGTGGATTTTCATCATCACTTCCATCCCTGGCGACAATTGCCATCCATCGCCAACCATGCCGGGTTTCTGCGCGTCGACGGTTCCGGCAATGTGCCGCCGATTTTCGACTTCGGCATGCAAACGGAAGCGATTGCCGGGTAACCGAGTCGGGTCGACCGAGATCACCTGACCGCGTAACGAGCCTGTCCCCTGCGCAGTCGAAGCCGAGGAGGAGACATGCGGCTTCCTGGATTCGTTGGACCAATGGACCGTTACCGACAAACCGACACAGCGTGCCGGGTCGAGCTGATCTGCATCAACGAGGGCATGCAGATGCAGGACACCGGCGTCGGCGATCGTGACTAAGGGGTCACCCGCATGAATCCATTCGCCAAGTTCGCGATACACGTCGAGGACGATTCCATCAATCGGGCTCGTGCACTCGAGTTGCTGCAGTTCGTGATCGATCATGGCGAGATCGGCCGCACGCAGTTGCATGTCGATCTCAGCTTGACGCCACTGTTTTTCGGCTCGCGCGAGTTCGAGTTCGGCGCGTTCGGTGGCGAGCTTCATCCGCCGCAATTGATTGCGTGCGACCGCGCCACTGACTCGATCGCTCGCCGCTTGACCGTCATCCAGTTCCGCTTGGGCTTCAGCGAGAGCTGTTTCGGCGTACTGAATTTCGACGCGATCTTGCAGCACCAAACGGGCGGAATCGTATCGCAACGATGCCGCCCGGCGACGGATCACCAACGCGGTGTCATCCAGTTTCGCGATCGTTTGACCTTGAGTCACCCACTGATTTTGCCGAGCCTTCAATTCCGCAACCGGACCACTTTGTCTCGCCGGGACATCGATTTTTCCAGCGAATTCGACGACGACGTCTCGCACCTCGACAACCGAATCGTCGCTGCCGTGGAGAGATGACAACGGAATCGCAAAGGCCAAGACGGCAAACAAGATGGGTGACTTCATAGGTAGATTCCGACTCGGGTTTGGCACCAACTGACGATGTCTTCCATGAGAAACCATCCGAGCGATGTTCGACCGCAGTGGATTGCAACTCGGGCGGGCGTTTCGGTCAGCGGCTGGTCGCCGAGTTGAGGCGCCGCCGACAACGTCATTCGCAAAATCACGCCGGGGGTCCCATCAACGGGATCAGGAACGACAGGACCAAAGCGATGCGGGGTAGCCTTCTGCGACTCACCCGGTGCCCATCGGGTCGAGACTTCAGCGGTCAGGTTTTCTTCGGCGAGAGCATGATCAACTCGCGCAACACGACGTTGAGGAATCGTGGCGTCCACCACCCAAGTCGTGTCTTCGGCAATCACGCTGAGCACCACGTCACCTCGTTTGAGCGGCCGGCCCGCCAGTCGTTCTTGCAGTCGCCATGCATCCACACGCCCGTCACGACGGGCACGAAGCACGAGATCAGCTTCGCATTCGGCGATGAGTTCGAGCTGACGGTCGATCGCGTCGATCTCTTCGCTGATCTCGTGATCGCTCTGCAATTCGGCGGCTCCACCCGTTGGGCTGCTCGATGCGACCAAGGCATGATTAAATTGATCACGCCGCTGCATCAAAACGGCGCGACGTCCCAGCAATGTTGTTTTGCGTTCGGTGAGTTCACGGGAAACGAGAGTTGCCAGCATGTCACCGCTTTGTACGGTTTGTCCGTGATACACATGCAGCGTTTCCACCGTCGCGTCGGCCACCGTGTGATACGTGTCGAGTTCCAACGGGCGGATCAATCCGGTCGCTGGAACCATTGACGGGATCGGCAAACAGAGCAGCAGCGTGGTGGTCAGTGCGATCGCGGCGATTAAACCGGAGCGACGGCGAGCGGCTGAATATACCGAACGTTTGCGTTCCGTATTTTCGGATCCTAGCGCCAACGCCGACTCATCCTCTTCGGTTGCAGACAATCGGGTCCACCATCGTCCGCCCGGAATCGCTTCGATCCGGTTCGCAGCCAGCCAAGCTTGATTCCCGCCAATGAGTAACCTTTCAAGGACTTCGCTGACCTCGGGGTTCGGCTCGTCCTGTTGGCGAGATTGGTCGATGGGTTCGAACAAGACCAGCCGCCATCTTGATTCGCAATGATGAGCGACCAACCATCGCGGCATCACCGCTGGTTTGTTGGTTGCCGATCCGCTCGATGCCGACTCGGATTGGCGACGGTCCTCTCCCGAGCGACGATTGGTTTCGATCGAGGCAAACGCGAATCGTTTGTTGCGGCGCAGCGGCACCTCAGCGACACGGCGAATCTCCGCCGCCGCATCACTGTGTTGGTCAATCCGGTCAACATGACTGACCGCAACGATTTGCGGACGTCCACGATCGACGCGGCATAACGCGACTCGTGGGCAGTTCGTCACCCGCGCGACCGCATCGACCCACGCCGCCTGGATCGCTCGCGTGGACGTGAGTTTGCCCATCTGGTCGATCAGTTGCGTGCATTCTTCGAGCGATCGCAATCGTCGCGTCATCGTACGGAGTTGATCGGCTCGCAAAAACTCACCGGCGAGTTCTCCCATCTGCGCCAGAAAACGCAGCGAGCCCCTCTGGCTGGCGGGACTGCCGCCGGGTTCGAGAAAAACCTCCAGCAAACAATTGGGGAGCGAAGCTGCCGGGTCCACCAGAATAGGAACGATCGCTGCCGGATATTTGGTTGGGTTGGCTGGAACATCGGCGTCCGAAGCCCCGGGAGTTGGCGGCACCACGACGGGCGAATTTTGTCCCGCGACTTCGAGCAACAAACAATCGTGTACCGCTTCGGCAGTGGGATCGAATTGATGATCCGTGATCGTGCCGATGCGATGTTCGGCGCGGTAGTACAACGGTTTACCGGCGTCGTTCGTTGTAACGGTGTTCGACGAGTCATCGATCGCGGTCCAGACCACGACACCGTGCGCCGCCATCGCTCGAAGAACACGATCGGCGAGGAAACGCATGTATTTTTCGCGTCCGCCATCACTCCGCTGCGCGGCGGCAACTTCGCGAACGATCTGAGAAATTTCCTGGCGTGCTTGATCCACAAGCCCTTCGGTGGACGCCGGGTTTCCACCGCGAAACGGCGCACCGCCAGCTGCACCGGAGGACGTCTCTGACATTCCCGGTGTGAAGAGAAACGGTTCGCTGGCAACGGTCGTCGTCACGACACAACCATGATCCGAAAGAGTAGGAAACGAAAAGGAATCAAAACCGATCGCGTTTTTTCAGGGAGACACCGCCACCCAGTTAACGCCACGTTCCCGAACTGGGTCCGCGACCTCGGTCACCGACGCGTGAGTCGAGAACAGCCGGACTAATCGGCGTCGATAATGACGTTTCAGGCTGAGGCGTCGCTGCGGAATAGCGACCACTGGCCAACACAGATGGCGGTGCCCAGGTCGGTGTGGTTCGGCCGGCGGCTAAAGATTCGACGGCGGTGCTGTTGTTGGAAACGGCGACCCGATTTCCAGGTGGCAACATTTCGATTCCCGCTGCCTCGGGACGACTCGACGTCGCCAATCCTTCGGCCCGACGATGGTACCAACCGTTACCGGCATCCGCTTCGCTCACCCGACCACGATCGTTCGCAGCAACGAGACTGCGAGTCCGATCATTGCCGGCAGTCGGCTGCGGACGCGTCGCGGCGGCAAACGCGGTTGCTGGGGCGATGTTGCGCTGCGGTCGTGCCGACGCCGATGCGTTGGCTGCGTCGAGCGATGCGATGGAGGCGTCTGGCGTCGATGGTCGACGAGTGTCCGCTTTGACGAATTGCTCAACCGGGCCACTGCCCGCTTCGACCCATGAGAGCCAAAACTCTTGCAGTTCAGCGAGCGATTCGTATCCGTAGTGTTTCTGAACGTTGGCAGTCCACGACGGTCGCTGCATGTAGTCTTTCAAAAAACTAATAAACGTTCTCGGTCCTTGTTGAGCGATCAAGAATCGGCAGACGGAGTAGCCTTGGGCGTACATCGGCAACACGTCGGCGGGATACTCGGTCAACAAGAACAATCGGTTCATCGCGATGCCACGCCGTGAGGAAAGAAACTCACGCAGTTTGGCTTCGTGTTTGGTTCGTTCGGAAACGTGTTCAACCGTTGTGCAAATTCCTTCGTCCGCCCAGCGAGGCAGAGGGCGGCCGAAATAGGTCGCCAGCACCGTGTGGGTGACTTCGTGTGGCAGCACGCTGTCGAGAATTCGCTCGGGTGTGCCGATGACCTCCATTTGGAAATCACGCACGGGGGCGGGGTTGTAAGTCGTCACGCCTTGGGCAGCGAGATTGGGTCCCGCGACCACGCGAACCGGACAGGGTGTCGGCCACGGTGGCAGAGTGGAGCCGGTCCAGTAGGTTGCCAGCTCGTCACGATATCGCTCGGCGGCATCGCCCACTGATTTCGCCAATTGGGGCGTGGGGGCTTCGATTAAAAAGTTTCGTGTGCGGAAGTTCGCCGCGTCTGAACTTGCGGCCGTCAAAGTGACGCCCAACAGGACAGCACTGAACAAAACCCCATACACCGAGAAGTGCTTGCGAGGTGACGACCAAGGGCCGAATACCCGACTCGCGGATTGCTGGGCGCAGACCGAGTGGGTGCGATTGGCGGTGGCATCCATGCCGTTTGACTCCATCGAAGCGTTTTTTCGTCGACCGGTGAATCGTTCACCACATACGTCGAGCCGGGAGTCTAGGCAAAACTGCTAACCCGGCGATACCCAGAAAATACCATGAGCTTTTCTTGCGAAACTCGCCCATTTTTTGACGATTTTGTATCCTCATAGAGAATCCGAGGTCTGTCGCTCCCCACACCACCGGATCATCATGGGAGCGATTTCCCTTAAAATTGGCTCGACGACGCCCGCCACCACGGTCCGCTCCTAGAACTTCTGAACCCGTCACGGCTCATGATTTTGATCGGCACGATGAATTTGACGCGAACCCGCGAGCGGGGCGATTTTTATTGCCCCACCTGTGGTGCCACGCAGTCGTATCGTTTGCGAGCCCGCCGGCCGTTCCTGACGCTTTACCTGATCCCCACCGTTCCCATCGGGGCCCCCGAATTGTTCGTCCAGTGCGACCATTGTCGTTCGAGTTGGGACGAGACGGTGCTGCAGATGGACCGAGCCGCTCATGAACTCGTCCAAGAAGAAAAATTCCGAGACGAGGCGATTCGGTCGGCAGTCTTGATGACGCTCGTCGACGACGTCATCTCCGAACCGGAAATCGAATCCCTTCTAAGCCTATCAGCGGTGTTATTCGATCGACCGATCGATCGCGAAGAACTTGGGCGATTGTGCTCGATCGCCAGACAAGCCGGCATTCAAGTGAACAACTACGTTCTAACGGTTTCCAAGCGATGGACGATGCAACAGCGGCTGCTCGCTTTGCAAGGCATGTTCCTCGCCGCGACTGCGGCAGAAGAAGAAGATGGTCTATCGAAAAAGAAACTCGCGACTCTGCGGTCGATGCGTGATCTGCTCGAGTTGACCGATCAGGAATTCGAAACCGCGATCGACGATGCACTTAACTACAACATCGCTTGATCAAGATCACCGACACAGTCGCCCAAGTGAACAGCGCCACAATGACCAGCGGCATGTACCACCACGGCACGTAGCGAAATTCGATCTGCCATTGACCAGGGGGACAGACGATTCCTTGGGACAAAAAATCGACCGCGAAAATCTGTGCCTCGATCGGTTCGCCCTCTCGATCGGTCGGCGTTAACAACGCTCGCCAGTAACCGTCCTGGTACACGCGGCGAGATACCAACATCGATTCAGTCTTGTCAAACTTTGTCGCAATGTCTGGCGAAACGAACGCGGGGGGATCAACCGGATTTGTCGCGTAAGCCGTCAACACTTGCCTCCACGCGGTCGCCCGATCATTGTCCAACGCCACAACCTGTTGCTGAATCCACAGGTCGCTGGATGGATCCACTGGGCGTTGCGATTGAACCAACAGTTCATGCGAGACCTCGGGCAGCACATCGCCCGACTGCGTCCGCGTTAGCTCAGATACATCGCCTCCCATGCGGAGGTAGCCCGCCACGCCGAGCATCCGGCACCAACCCCGCCAATGCAGGGCATCTGACGAGGCCATCTCTTTGTCCAGCACTTTGGCATGACTCCAGAACTCAGCCATCTCGCGAGTGCCGATCGACACCATGTTGTTAACGACGGCATCGCCATGCTCCACATGCCATCGTCCGAAACCGGCGCGACGAAGCCCTGCTTCCACTGTCAACATGCGATCGTCGCTGGATTGCCGTGCCCACGATACGGGCAACCCATTGTTGGGATGCAGACGCATCCAACGTGTTAAAACCTCGCTGCCTTGAACTTCCGATGAAGCCGTGTCGATCAGACTCGCTTCGGCGGCTCGGTCGATCCGAGGAACGAGATCGTAGTGGGCAATCATGACATCGAGGGCGATCACAACCACCAACCATTGTCGCCCCGCAAACCATTGACGCTGCTGACCCCACACCAAGATTGAGCCAATCACCGCTACATGAGCCAGTGCGAACAGGAGTTGCCAGCACGCAGACTCCGCCACAAACGGGCCCCAAAAAGGGTCGTTCGGCATCGCGGACTGATTCCTCAACGTCGCCGCCACAACGACATACCCCACCATCATCATGGTAAACATGCCAGCGATGCCAACAACGTTTCCACGAGCAGCCAAACGGTGAGTCGTCCGACGCTGTTGGTATCGAAGCACAAGCCCCAAACGTCGGACCGCGATCGCACAGTACACGGCCAGTGAAAGTGCTACGAACGGCAACCATTTCGACGGATAACGAAGCGAATCGTAGCCCGGAAAGTATTCATGAAGCAGCCAAAATGGTCCGCCCCTTTGCCCGTCAATGAGTCTCCACGACGGCGGTAGCAACCACGAGGCATCGAGCGAACCGAGCAACCAATGGGTCGCCGCGAAAAGACTTCGCACAGCATACCCGGGCCCATACGCTCCACCGGCGGTCACCAAACCAATCACAAACACAACGCCCCACGGTCGCAACACGCTGACGCACCGCCAGCGACGTCGACGGTGCAACAACCGTCTAACGAGGCAATCGATTACCAACATCGGGAACAACAACCCGCAGTACAACGAAGGTGTCCACAACGACGTCTCGACACGTGTCACTCCACCGTCGAAAACGATCCGATCCCACCGCGCATTGACCGGCCATGGTGTTGAGTACAGATTGGGAACCGCGAACTCGGCCACTCGCCACGGCGGCACGGAAAACGCGTACGCCTGTTCTCGAATCTTAAACGCCTCCGGAGTTGCGTCATGCTGCACGCGGTCACTGCGAGCGGACCAAGCCACCGAGGCGGCGATTTGAGGTGCCGCCAACATCGAAGCCAGCGTGCACACCATCGCCATTTGACTGATCCGTGCGGCGAGAAACGCAGCCAGCCGATTTGCGGGCGATCGGTCCGCGTCAGCGAGTTTACGACGATGGTAAAGCTGCGACGAAAAACGCATTAGATGCACGATCGCCGCAACAATCATCGCGTGTAGTGCGGTGGGCGGGTCCCCGCCGAGAACGATCATCGCCATCGCAATGGCGGGCACGACAACTGACCGGCAGCCCCGCATGATCAACGGCGTCAAAAGAAGCGGCAACCATGCGGCTCCCACAAGAAACGGCGGATTGGTCGCCGAAAACAACACGATCCCGGACAAGGGATAAACCAATCCCGCGACACAGGCAGACCACGCGTCGCAGCGAAGACGACGCGCGGTTTGGTACGCGGTTAGCGATGCAATGATCAGATGCAATACCACGTAGACGCCGATCGCGGTTTCGGCAGACCAGGGCGGAGCGTAGACCAACATCCGAAGCGGATAGAAAACCGCGGTGGTGGTTTCTCCCGCCAGCGGCATGCCGGTTTGATCGAGCGGGTTCCAAATCGCGCCGCCAAACGCTCCGCCTCGCTGGGCATGACACAGCTCGGCAACCCATTCATACAACGGCGTGTAAAAGTAACCCACGTCACGAAACGCCAGACGATCACGTCCCAAGAGAACGGACGCAAACATCACGAGGAGACACGCCGGAGCCACGACGGGAGCTAACCACACCGGGCGAAAACGCATCTAATTACTTTTCGTCGGTCGGAACGCGTTCACCCAAGCGAGGAACGACTTGACCTGGCGGGTCTGGATCCAAACGCGTCCGCTGCCTGCGAACTGGCACACGAGCCCCTCGCCGCCGAAGAAGAACGACTTGATTTTCCCGGCCGTTCGCAAACCAGGCAGCACCGTCACGCGGTACTGCAACGATTCCTCAAACGCCACAATGTATCCCGTGTCGACCATGAACCCTTCGGTGACATCGATCGGGATGATCGCACCGTACGAGTTGAAAAAGATGTCTCCGGTGCCGGTTGCTTTGAGCAAGACGAGTCCCTCGCCGCTAAAGAATCCTTTCGCCCCTTGCCACTTCCCGGATACTTCCACACCTTCACTATTGAACATGTAGGCACCACGCTGCAAGTACAGCGAATTGCCGTTGAGCCGATGATAGGCCACGTCCCCGGCGGCTCCTCCGGCAAACATGACTTCGCCGGGACCGTCTTGCGCGGTGAACGTGTTGATGATCAAACTCTCACCGCCAAGCAGACGTCCGAACGTCTTGCCGAGTCCCCCTTTAAAACCTGCTTCGAGGTGCATCGACGGCGTCATGGAAACCATCGCCGAAGGTTCCGCGTAGACCTTCCCGCCTTGCGGCAAATGGATCTTGACGATCGAAAAATCGGGACGCTGGCTGATCTCGTACTGCATGTGACTCGTGGTCCCACGCAATGTTTCGGCTGCCCCGTTTTGTGACGCCCCGGGTCCGGAACGTGGACCCGGCGTCCCCGCAAAGGGCTCAACCACCTCTGCTACCTCTACCACCTGTGGCTCAACGACAACCGCCTCGATAATCGGCTCGGCCGTGACCGTCGGGATCGCCTCGGCGACCGGAGGTGACGCGGCACGAGGCGCCGGCGTGGGAGGACGTTGGGCCGATCCAGCCGGGGCAGCAGGCCGTGGCGGTGATGGCGGAGCGGGCGATGCCTGCGTCGGGGCGGGCTTGGCTGGTGCCACCGGCTTGGCAGGCGAAGCTGGCGGACTACCAGCCACGTCGTCAACGGGAGCTTTGATTAACAGCACGGCGCCGCACTGTTTGCACTTCGCCTTCTTGCCCGCGAACTTATCGTCGAGTCGGTAGCGTTTTTGACAACTGGGACATGCGATTTCAATCATGATGTTTTACCCGACGAGGGGACTACCGTGCTTTCAGTTTCGGTCCGAGCAGTTTTCCGAAACTAGGCGGATTGTGGCTTTGGCAATAAAGCTTTCCTTGGCCGCTGAATTTGCAAACCAAACCTTCGCCACCGAGAATACTGCCGACCAAACTTGAGCCAGCTTTTCCAATTTTAAAATTCAACGTGTCTTCGAAAGCGACGATGTGCCCGGTGTCAACGACATACTCGCCATTAACGTCCACCGGGTAGATGGCTCCAAAACTGTTCAAGAACAAATCGCCTCGACCACTGCACTTGACCCAGAACATTCCCTCACCGCTAAACAACGCTTTGCCGAGCCCCTGCCACGTCGCGTCGATTTCGATACCGACCGCCGAGGCGAGCCAGCTCGAACCTTGGACGATCAACGATCCTCCGCTCAACGGATAATGCATCACGTCACCGAGTAGTCCAGGGCCGATCCATAACGATTGGTTCGGAGCCGTGGCAGTAAAGTGATTCAGGAAAAAGTTCTCTCCGGCAAACATACGCTTGAGCCCTTTTGCGAGGCCTCCGCCACCACCTTTGTTTCGTGAAGTCGTCTCGACGGTAAACCCGCTCGACATCGCAATCATCGCACCGACTTCGCAAGTGATCGACTCACCCGCTTGAAGCGTCAGCTTGGCAATGGACATGGCCGGTTGGGCGAGTAGTTGATGATGCATGATGCTAGCGAACCATCGGTTGAGAATTATGCGTGGTGTTTTCTGAAAAACGGCTGATCAATACAGATGCGAATTGGTCCACGCGGCCAACCCGTCGAACGAACGTGACTGCATGTAAATTTTCCCTGGTCCGGTCACGCGAGTCACCAAACCTTCGCCGCTGAAGAAACTCGAAAAGATCCCACCCGCCAACGCGATCTTGACTGCCACGGTGGGTTCGTAGGCGACGAGGTGTCCCGAGTCGACAATGTACTCACTATCAATTTCGCGTTGAAAGATTCCACCGTAAGCGCCGAACCAGATCCGCCCCGTCCCACTCACCTTGAGCCGGAACAATCCTTCACGGGCGATGAACATTTTCAAACCTGCCCATCCAAGCCCCAATTTCACGCCGGGTTCACACGCGATGAATGCACCGGGCTGGAGAAACATCGTGTTACCTTTCAACTCGATGCACTGAATGTCACCAGGAAAGGGCTGCGTCAGAACGAGTTCGCCACCGGACTGCGTCGAGAACGTGTTGACGAACATCGATTCACCGCCAAAGATTCGCCGCAAAACGCCTTTGACGAATCCACCACTCCACTGCGTTTTCATATCGATCGTCGAACTCATGCTGGCCATCGCATCGGCTTCGGCAACAATCTGGTCACCGGGTTCGAGCCGCACGTGAATGTTGGCGAACGAAGGCTTGTCACGGATTTGAGTTTGCATCATTCGACCTCGGCATTTTCCCTGTTGTCGTCCTGGTTTATGCGTCGTTTGACCTCGGGCCAATCCACACTGATCTCGCGATACTTGCGAGGCGGCAGTGCGGCGACTTGGTCATGGACGTTCGCTATTCTAGATGCATGATCGGGGTGTGTGCTGACCCAAGAGAAAATTCCAGGCAGTTCAGCTTGATTTTCTTTCATCAATTGGAACAGGTCCGCCATCGCGGCCGGATTGATCTCGGCAGCGTACAGCATTCGGATCCCCTCCTCGTCGGCTTCGTTTTCATGAGCACGCGAATAACTGTTGACCGATGCGATCTGCAGCATGTCGACACCGGCCCCCATCAACCCACTGAGATCACCAATCAACAGCGACACGCCGGCCCAGATCCCAAGAGATTGGCCGATCCGTTGCAATCCATGACGCAGCGTCGCGTGAGACATCTCATGTGCCAAGACCGCAGCCATTTGCTCCGCCGTCTCCGCATCACGGATCAATCCGGTGTAGACGACCATGTTTCCGCCCGGCAACGCAAACGCATTGACTTCGGGTGAATCAACCACGTGCACGCGAAAGTCGATTCCCTCGACGGCCGCGGTCGGTGCGAGACGATCGACAATCGACTCGAGCGCCGCGATGACCACGGGATCGTCGACCTCGGGACCGCCGAGATCCATCGAATCCATAGCGGCGTCGCCGATTTGGGCGTCAATGCTGACGGGCAAGGCCAACACCGCGGCGCGGGCGCCGGACCGAATCGTAAAATACCCGCCCACGACCAACAGTAGAAACCCGACCGTCAGAAACGTGCCGATCAAGAGGCCGCGTCGGGATTCACTGCGGCGTTGCTTTGCACCTAATTTCAACTGATCATCGAGCATCCCAGACGACGCGAACGACAACGCCTTGGGGAACTTGGACTCTTCACAAAAGATCGTCAGGCTGCGGTCGGCGCTACGACAAAAAACCATCCGCCCGCTGAAGCCCCCAACCTCGACCTGACAATCACGATACGGGATCACGAAGGCTTCCCCGTCCGGAGTGCGTGCGCCGACTCCTGAAGGCATCAGTTCGATCTCCGCCCCCGCCCGACCACCGTCGAGCGAATCGCTGAAAACGCCGCCAGAGAAAGTTTGTTCCATTGTGTCCTCGCCAAAGTGAGAGCCCGAGCACTGAGACTGGCTCAGTGAAACGTTTTAACACTTTTTGCGACTGCCGTTTGTCCCGCACCGCACTTTTTTACAACGAGTGACGGGTCGTCAATGGACACATCCCGGACGTAGCTTATTCCACGAACTCCCACGCGACCGCGTCGATGTGAACGAGACCGCCGGCATTCTCGGTCGTAAACACAACACTGACGGTCTCGCCGGACGGCAAGTCAAATTCACCTGCATCGATTGCTCCCGATTCCGGGGTGACGCTCTGGTTCACTCGCAAGGTTGAAATCGCTTTTCCGGCAACTTCCACCGAGACTGGCACCGTCGTGCCGCGATTGGCGTGAGGTTGATTGTAGAGTTTCAGTCGATAGCGTCCCGCTTTCTCAAGTTTGGTTTCAAAGCGAGCCGACGCCGATGAATTCTCACTCGCGTAACGATATGACCAACCAACATAGCCGCGTAGACCTGTCCCTTCTTTCCAATTGCCTGTGCGAATCGCGTCACGATCGTCGATCACCACGCCAGACAACTCCGCAGGCTTGCGTCCCGGCATCGGACCGATCGAACTGGCCAACTCCATCGCATCATCGGGAATCACAATCTCACTCGCTGGAGTCTGCCGACGCGCCTTGCCAGGGAGACGCAACAGCGTCAGCAGTTCGTCCAAGTGCGATTCATAGACATCGCGAGGATAACAATCGTGCAGCGTGCAGATCGACGCCGCTTTACCGACGACTTCGCCCATCATGCCGCACGTTTTCATGACTCGAACTGTGCCGAGCGCCTCGTGCGTGACACTGATACAACGCCCGGCGGTAAACAGATTCTCAACATTGCGGCTGTAAAAGCATCGGTACGGTACCGGGTATCCGTACGTGCGGTCCACTCGACGATCATGGACGGCAACGCTGATAAACGGGTTCTCGGGGAACTTCGCCGCGTATTGTTTTTTCGGATAGTGAAGGTCGATCGACCACGTGCTCGGGACACAACCGTCGGGAAACTCGCGTTTGCTCACCACGTCGTCCTGCGTCAGGACGACATCGCCCATGATGCGTCGACTCTCGCGTGGCCCGCCGATGTACGCGACCCAAGTCAGTTCCGCGGTGCGATGATTATCAGCGCCATCTCGGTTCTTCATCGCATTGAACGCACCATAGACCGCTCGCAGATTCCAATCACGAATCGCTTCGGCTTGGCCAATCGGATCAATGTCGAACCCGCTTTCCCAAAACCATTGTCCGTGATGATCACGCGGGTATGGAAAATCAGACATCGTCAAATCAAGAGCCCACGGAGTTTCGGGGAAAGTTTTTGTAGACTCCCCTTCGGCCCAACTCCACATGTTGCTCATGCCCATTCGTCCTCCAGGCGTCATGTCGGTATCCGCTCCTGCCCATTCGCCGATCCATCCATGGCCGGTACAGTCAACGAACATCTCTCCGGTGACTCGCAAATCTTCACCCGTATGCGTGTTCATGACACGAACGGCATCGATGTGACGGGCGGGTGCGTTTTCCGCTTTGCCCGCTTTGGCATCGTGCGCGTCCACCGCATAGGCAAAATGATTGAGCATCAAATCGATGTTGGCTTCGGCGAGAACGATCGCTTCTTTTTTGTCGTCACCGAACTCTTCATATGTCCCCGGAGATTTCGTCGCATGGTCACAGAATTCTTCGATGATCTCACCGATCCGCGGAAATTTGCCGCGTCGTATGTTCCCCATCGCCCACACGCGGACCTCACTTGATCCGTTACCGCCGAGAACGCCACGGTCCTGGATCAAGGCAACGCGACATCCCATTCTCGCGGCCGACAACGCGGCCCCCATGCCGGCATATCCGCCACCGATAACCACGAGATCGTAAGGGCCTTCGGTAACCGGATCGCGGGGCAGCCCGAGCTGTTCTCTCCGCCACGGTGAAAGCACGTCGTCTACGGCCGGCGGCGGCGTCTCGCGATCAACGTCGGTGGTCAGATACAAACAGTCGCAGCGGCCATCAAATCCGGTGAGATCGTGGAGACGGACCTCGTGGTCACCGGCCGAGAGACGAACCACTCCGCCGTCATGCCAATGCCACACGGCCGATTCGGTACCAAATGTTGGCTTCAGCGGCGTCCCATCGAAGGACACTTGAAACTGCCCCGGCGACGGAGAGGCTGCCCAGCGTGCCACCCAATCGAGTGTTCGCACCCAAACTCGATATTCTCCCGGCGTGGTCACCGAAATCGTTGTTCGCGCATCGTCCACGGGTTGCCCGAGCCCATGCGCGAGTAAGTAGGGTGACCCCATTTGTTCGATGAACTGAGTGTCCAGTTTCCAGCCACCATGGTCAGCAAAACTTTCCGTTTCAACGAAGATTTCTTCGCCAAACACGTTGGAGGTAACACCCGGGGACAAGAGAACAAACGTCACCGTCCAAATGGCAGCCAATCCGCACAAACGAGCGTGGGAATTGGATAAGGAGACATGTAAATATCGAAGCAACAGCATTTTTCTATCGCAATTGGCGGGGGAGGGAGGGGGAGGAAGGAATCAAGGTCCGAGCCACGGAAATTCCTGGCGGGTGAGCGGTCGCGGCACACTTTAGGAACGTTTCCGCTCACCCAGGGTTGGGATTGTAGGGACTGGAACGACGGCAGTTAATTCTACCAGTGCCACGCACTACGGTGCGAGGTTTGCACTATAATTGAGAAGTGTGCGGCGCGTTGCCCACTCCATCATCACCCTTCAAAGGCTGACCAAATGCAGATTCAAACTCACACCGACAACCACATCCAAGGCGACGAGATCCTTCATGCACATGTGCAGGAATCAGTCGAGCACGCTTTAGGACGTTACGAGGACCGGATTACTCGAGTCGAAGTGTTTTTGGCCGAAGAGCATGCCCGTGACAAACACATTGGGCACAATGACGACAACGACAAACGGTGTGTGATGGAGGCTCGACTACGCGGACTGAAACCGTTGTCGGTGCGTCATCATGACACGACCGTCAAAGACGCGTTTGAAGGCGCGGCGGACAAGCTGCTGCATTTGGTCGAGAAAACTCTCGGCCGATTGGAACATCGCCATGAAAGTGTCATCATCGATGCCGAACCGTTGGGTTAGGTGATCGACTGCTGATGACGCTGTTGTACTACGATCCGGTTTTCATGGAGCATCAGACGGGCGACCATCCTGAGAGCCCGAAAAGGTTGCTGCCGATCGTACGTCATCTGAGTTTCCTGGGACTCGACGTCGCCTGCCGACGTCCGTCCTGGGAACCCGCCACGCGAGAACAACTGAGTCTCGCACACGCCCCCGAACACATCGACCATGTCGAGCGTGTTGCGTCCTCCGGGGGTGGATGGTTGGATGCGGACACCCGACTTTCCAATCGATCTTATGAAGTCGCTTGCTCGGCAACCGGCGCAGTCTGCGATGCGGTAACCCGAGTGGTCGCCGACGAAGACCACACCGCATTCTGCTTGCTCCGCCCCCCAGGACACCACGCCACCGCAGATCAAGCGATGGGATTCTGCTTGTTCAACCACGTCGCCGTGGCAGCCCGACATGCGATCCATTCGCTCGGAATCAGACGTGTCCTGATCGTTGATTTCGATGTCCACCATGGCAACGGGACACAAGACATTTTTTGGGACGATGCATCAGTCGGATACTTTTCGATGCACCGAGACAACTTTTGGCCCCACACCGGATCGGCGAAAGAAACGGGGGCCGGTGCGGGACGGGGAACAACGAAGAACGTGCCCGTCCCGATGGGCACCCCACGTGCTCAGCAGCGAGAAATGTTTGCTCGCGAAGTCACCGAGTTCGCTGATCGGATCAAACCAGAACTCGTGATCGCGAGCGCTGGATTCGACGCACACGTTGACGATCCGGTAGGTTCTCTGGGCCTGCACACCGAAGACTTTGGCGATATCGCAAAGACGTTATTAAACGTCGCAGCCAAACATGCCAGCGGTCGATTGGTCAGCGTGCTCGAGGGCGGCTACAACCCCGAAGCACTCTCCGATTCGATCACCGTCTACCTGGAAACGCTACTCGAAGTCTAAAGCGTTCTACGCTTTCCGCGGCAACATCGCGATTGCTTCGGGCAATGCCAAACATTCTTGCTCGAACACACGCGCAGCGAGCGTATCGGGAGTGTCGTCCGGCAACACCGGACAAGAACGTTGGTGGAGAATGGGTCCGTTGTCATATTGGTTGTCGACAAAGTGGACCGTGCATCCGGTAATCCGAACGCCACGAGCCAGCACGGCTTCGTGAACATGATGCCCGTACATGCCTTGTCCACCAAAGGCGGGCAGAAGTGACGGATGAATATTTAAAACGCGGTTCTCAAACGCGTCCGGAATCAAAACGTGTTTTAGAAATCCCGCCATGACCACGTACTCGATGCCGCGTTCGGCCATCGGGGCAAACATCGCGGCACTGTAGCCATTGGCATCGGGATAGTCGCGTTCGCGAATGACCATCGTTTCGATTCCAGCTTCTTTCGCGATCTGCACACCTCGAACGTCACTCCGGCTGCTGATCACGAGCCGGATGTCGATCGGCAATCCATGCTCATCACGATGACGAAGCAGATTGGCCAACGTGCGACCACTGCCACTGAGAAAAACCGCGATCGGCAATAACTCTGAACTCGACATCAGGCGTTCACCTTCGCGACGAACAGCTCACCGTTTTCGATCTCGACGGGCGAAAGTTTTGGCAACGCATCGAGCACCAATTGCTCGGCCAAGGTTTCTTGACAGATCATCTCCGTGTGCAACTCGATCGCACGCAACATTTCCGCGTCCTGTGTCACGATGCCGACTTCGATGCGATCGGTATAATCGCAGCTGATCACTTTGCGTTGGCTTTGAATCGCCCGGATCAAATCTTTTGCGATGCCTTCGCGACGCAACTCGTCGGTGACTTCGGTATTGAGCACGACAACGCAAGTTGGCCCCTGCGCGGCCGCCCATCCTTCGCGAGCCTTCAGACGCACTTCGATGTCATCGTTATCGAGTTCGAGGGTACTGCCATCGGGCAATGTCAACGTAACCTTTCCGGTCGCCTGCAATTGGCTGAGCAGATCATTGCCGTCGGCTTCACCGAGCAGTTTCTTGACCGCGGGGATTTGCTTGCCGACTTTTGGACCGAGCCGTTTGAAATTCGGCATAACGCTGTACTGAACGTAATCGCCACCATCGGTGGTGTAGGCGACCGTCTTCACGTTGAGTTCTTCGCGGACAAGCGAATCATGCGATTGCAACCACGCGATTTGAGAATCGTCCGTCAGGATGACTTCGACCGCGGAGAGCGGCAGTCGCACCTTCAATTTGGCGTCGGCGCGAGCCGAACGACCGAGCGATGCGATTTCACGAAGCACTTTCATCGATCGCGACAAATCGGCATCGATTCGAGTTTCATCGACGGATGGGTAATCGCACAAGTGCACGCTGCAGAGCACGCGGTCACCGAACGGCTTGGTGAGTTCTTGCCATAACTTTTCGGACAGGAACGGTACAAACGGGGCGATCACTTTGGTGAGCTGCAAGAGGCATTCATACAACGTCCAGTAGGCGTCGTGCTTGTCCTGCGACTGTGTGTCTTTGGCCCAGAAACGATCACGACTTCGGCGCACATACCAATTGCTCAAACCATCGAGCACCGACGTGATCGCTTGGCAGGCGTTGTAGTTATCGAGATTGTCCATCCGTTGAACGATGGTATCGATCGCAACGTTGAGTTCTGAAATCACCCAGCGATCGATCTCGCTGCGTTCGGCGACGGGTCGGTACGTGGGTGCCGACGCGAGACTTTCAGGTGTGAGTTGATCGTCCACTCCCGTCGCGGTTGTCGGATCGAAACCGTCAATCTCTGCGTAGATCGTGAAGAAACTAAACGTGTTCCACAACCGCAACAAGAATTCCGGAATCGAATCACGGATCGCGCCATCGGCATAGATGATCGAGTTCCAAGGAGCTTGATTGGCGAAGAAGTACCAACGCATCGCGTCGGCTCCGTAACGATCAAAGATCTCCGACGGGCTGCGGTAATTCCGCAACTGCTTGGACATCTTGCCGGTCTTCTTAGTGAACGTCACCCCAGCGTGTTCAGCGGTTTCCTCTTCGGTCAGCGCGATGATTTTCGCGCCACCATCACTCGGCGTGGCTTCGTACCACTGCGAGAGCATCAACCCGAGCACGATGCAATTGCGATACGGGTGTGGGTAGGATTGATCGGCAGAGCGGGCGATTGTGCTGTTCGCTTTATCGTCGGCGCTCGTGGCAGGAGCGTCCGACACATCGACCCTCGCGCCTTCGCCGAACAACATCGTGCTGATCGCGAGTTGGCTATAGAACCATCCACGGGTTTGATCGATCGCTTCGCTGATGAAGTCCGCTGGGAATTGCTCGGCAAAGCGATCGTCATTCTGATGCGGCCATCCCCACTGCGCAAACGGCATGGCACCACTGTCGTACCAGCAGTCGATCACTTCGGTGACACGTTTCATCCGCGCCCCGTCGGCGAACGGTGACGCGTAAGTCACCGCATCGATGTACGGCTTGTGAACGCGCAGGTCATCGGCGAGTTCGGGGTTAGCCGCCTTCGCGGCCTCCCACACTTCGGTGCCTTGGACGTCGGGCTTTGCGAGCAGTTCGTCGTAGTTGCTGATCGCTTCCATTTGTCCGGTTGATTGGCAAACCCAAATCGGCAACGGCGTGCCCCAGTAACGTTCCCGCGAGAGCGCCCAATCCACGTTGCTGTCGAGGAAATTGCCGAACCGTCCATCGCGGATGTGCTCAGGCTGCCATCCGATTTGCGAGTTGTTCTTCAACATCAGATCACGGAATTTGGTCGTCCGGATGAACCAACTCTCGCGAGGGTATTGGATCAACGGATCGTCATCGGCACGCCAGCAAAATGGGTAGTCGTGCAAGTACTGCTCTTGATGCAACAGTTTTCCGTCGTCACGCAGGCGCCGCGTCAGCGTTTTATCGGTCGACTTAACCCACTCGCCCTTCAGCGAAGCAAACTCGTCGGTGAATTTCCCATCTGGCCCGACGGCGCACAACAAGTCAGGGCGTTCCAGCTCAACGAAACGTTCTCGCTCAACGGCGAGCACCTCGTAGTCAACTTCACCAAATGCGGGCGCGAGGTGGACGAGTCCACTACCGGAGTCCGTCGTAACGAAATCGGCCGCGACGACTCTCCAGTACAAGTATTCTTTCTCACCCGATTTCAAGCTGCCTTGCGGGTCGGAAAGGCTGTCCTTGTAGTCGGCAAAAGGTGGCTCATAACGTTGGCCAACCAAGGATGCACCGGAGACTGATTCAACAAGTTTCAGGTCGCGTTTGATCTTCCCAGCGAGGGTTTCAACTAACGCTGCGGCGAGGACGAGTTGCTCACCGGTTTCGCTGTCTTCGACAACCGCGTAGTCGAGGTCTTCCTTCACCGCCGCGTACATGTTGCTCGGCAACGTCCACGGCGTCGTCGTCCACACGACGAGCGACCGTTTGGGTGCGGACGCATCGGCATTGATCAAAGGGAACAGAACATAAACACTCGGGTCGGCGACTTCGCGGTATCCCTGTCCGACTTCGCCGGCCGACAACGCGGTTCCCCCCTGAGCCCACCACCAAACGATTTTGTGGCCTTGGTAGAGCAACCCGCGATCGAACAGGTTCTTGAGGCTCCACCAAACACTCTCAACGTAAGATTGATGGTAGGTGACGTAGGCTTGTTTGAGGTCGACCCAAAACCCGAGCCGCCGCGTGAGCGTTTCCCACTCCCGCATGTAACGCCAAACACTCTGCTGACATTTCTGAATAAACGGCTCGACGCCGTAAGCTTCGATTTCCTCTTTGCTGTGAATGCCGAGTTCTTTGCCGACCTCGACCTCAACGGGCAGCCCGTGGGTGTCCCACCCGGCTTTGCGTTCACACCGATAGCCCCGCATGGTTTTGTAGCGGGGGAATACGTCCTTGATCGCGCGAGTCAGGCAGTGCCCCGGGTGCGGCATCCCGTTCGCCGTCGGCGGACCTTCAAAAAACACGAAGGTCGGTGCGTCGGCGCGACGGGCCAACGATTTCTCGTAAATCTGGTGCTCGTCCCAAAACGCGAGCACGTCTTCTTCCAGGGCAGGAAAAGAGGGGCTCGCCGAGACGGCCGCGAATGCGTTCGATGGCTTCGACGGCGACGGAGACGCGGTGGCGGGGGCTGAGGACTGGGTGGGTTTCGCGGTCATCGAAAACCAAACCTTGAGGGAACCGGGTTGTGGAGAAAAAAACTTTTAGGCAAGAACGCCCCACTTTAGGTTCTCAACGCCTTTTTCCCCAGCCCCGGTTGTTTTGCCCCCTTGAGATTCCTCCACCGCCTGGACCGCCACTTCCGGCGAACACGTCGACAACGACTACATCCGGGCTGGCGATTGCCCGCCCACATCGACTCCCAACCCCGAACTGGGGCCCAGTAAAACCAACGACGCCTACGTCAGAATTCGCCGACGACCTCGTTTTCTTGATACGTGATCAGCGACACGAACAAGTTGGCGTCAATCTGCTCGGAGATGAATCGCACGCTCCCGTCAGCCAAATTGATCTGCAGGCCACCGGTGTGAAACGAATAGGCTTCGTTGTTGTTGGTTTTGTTGATGACGTACGGCCCCGTACAGTTCAACCCGTCGCCTTGGAATCCGTGGATCGGAATCGAGTGGCCCGGATTCGCCCAACCGCCCCATTTCGATAGCGATCCGCTGACGTCAGCATTGCCGCAACCATTGACGTTTGTGGCGGGACCGAGCCGGTTGATGACAAAAAACTGCGGCCGGCCGGCGCATTCGGTCAGCAACAGCGTATTGGAAAGCCCATCCAAAACATCGCGAAAACGGGTGATATGAGTGCCACGCAACATCCCGTTCGGCTTATGGCGTCTCGTGATGTAGCCGGATTGATTCAAATCCGATGCGATCGCCCCTGGCGGCACGTAATCCGTCGTCGCAGAGGGAAACCCGCCATCGTGGGCATACATTTGGTTATCAGGCGTCGTCGGGCACAGGTAGGTGTTGATGTTGGTCTTGATGATCTCGCGATTGTTCAAATGATCCCAATCCACGTTAAAATCATATCGCTCGTAAATCGCACCTTGCTCGATGAACGGCAAAATGCCTACGGCCCACGTGTGCTCGTGATTGGGATCCTGCTGCCGCGGCAATTGGCGATAGACGGAGTGATAATTGTGGCAGGCCAGTGCGATCTGTTTCAGATTGTTTGAGCACTGCATTCGCCGAGCAGCTTCCCTCGCCGCCTGCACGGCCGGCAACAACAGCCCGATCAGTACCCCAATCACCGCGATTACCACCAGCAATTCGACCAGCGTGAAAGCCGATCTTGACATGCCAATTCTGTGCCGCTTCACTTCCCACTCACCCATTCGCCTCGCCCTCGTGCGGTGCCGTCAGATCCTTTAACGCCAACCCAAGAGCGTCAAAGCGGCCCTATTGTATCACACAGGGATTCTCCGATTCGGCACAGAAACTGGCTTATAGGCCTGTATTTTGAGCAAAACCGGCGAACGGGGAATAATCGACCGCAGGCGGCCTTTCGATCTAAGCAGGTATGCAGGAATCATCTGGCGAAACTGCCGCGAACTGTAGGCCGGACCGAGGCTTTGCGAGTTCCGGCGTTCACTTGCTCAGTCGTGCCGGAACTGCGTCGCTTAGGCTCCTTGGTCCG
>NZ_JAMQBK010000038.1 GCF_023701485.1 Aporhodopirellula aestuarii | reverse complement strand
CTCGGGACGTCGATTGTTTTAGTGCTCTTTTCAGCGGAACGGCGCGAGCCGTCCGGTCCCGCGTTACCGGACGGTTCGCGCCTTTCCGCTACTTTTGAAATCCCGCAGTAATTAAATCGACGTCCCCTGCACGCGAAAGACGTAAACAATTGCTGGCTTGCGAGTGATCCTCTCGAGCCGCATCAGTTCAGGTTCGCCTGGTTTGATTGCAATGAAACGATCGTGCGATGGAACTCCCTCGGTCGTGTCAAGGATCTCGGCAAACCGTCTTTTCGTGGTGTTGGCAAACGTCGCGATCGCGACAAAGTCATCCGCGCCGGCGAGCGCGGCACCGATTGTCAGCAACAAGACATTGATCAACGGGCAAGCCGGTTCGCCTGACCACCACGACTCAGCGGATCCAAACCGAACGCTCACTCAGCTTCGCAAGTTGCCCGGTGTGGCGCCAACGCCCTACCTGGTTGCAGCGATCCATTTGTTTCCCAGTCCGCCGTTCGATTACAACTGAACACACGCTTCGCTCACTGGGCCGACCGAAGAAAAAATGGGCTGCGTCCCCTATCATTCAGTAGTAGGTAAGATGAGTGATTTCAGGTCCTCAAAAATGTTTGTATCGATGAGACGGAACAACGTCAAACTTCGAGCTCTATTGCGGAATATCGAGCTTGCGAAATTCATTGGTTTGTGTTGGCTGCTCTTTGTCAGTGTTCCATCCGTATTTGCGGTGGACTCATCGGGTCGGAATAGTCATTTTTGGATTACCTTGCACCCGACCGCCGGAACGCCGTCAGCAACGCCTGCAGATTTGGTGCTTGCAAATGGATACCGCAGTGTGAATCTCAATTCACCCGATCTCTCTTGCAAACGGGTGGTGGATCATTCGAAGTGGATTTACCAAATTACCTGGACCGGGAACGATTTGCTCGATGGGGCCGAGGCGGAAACACTGCAATTCAATGTAGTTGTCGAGGCGTTCAGCGGTACGACTTTTTCCTTCAAAGGGGGCGTGAACACTTCGAGTGTCGCTTCGCTCGGCAATCCGGCGTCGCTTTCAGGCGCGAACAACAATTGGTCCGTCGGCAAAGGGGGAAGCATCGGAGTTGGCGAGTCGATCCGCATGTCCCTGCAGGATTTTACGATCAATGGATCGGAATTGGTGTCGAAGGGACTTGTGCTGGAAGAGACCTTTACGCATTTCATCGCCAGAGAGTCCGGAGGTGGAAGAGGCCATAAAATGATTCTTGGCGTGGGGGAGCGATTGCGGTCCGCGACCTTCGGCACACCGACTGAATCCTGCGACGTCAGTGGTTCATCGTATTCCGTTACCGGGGCGGGCGGTGCCGTGAAAGGCAGGGATTGGGCCATGCAGCAGGTGCACTTGTCGTTGGTCGTTAGAAACCCGTCCTTATCCATCGAAGATCCGGGGCATTTGTTTGCTGATTTGCAAAATGGACACACGTTTGGACCGACTCCATATCCGCCAACGTCGGAAGAGAAGCTAAACGCCTTTCCCGCGTTTTCCTGGGATCGCGTTCCACGGGGCATCTTGATCCGCAAGAGCACCGCCTACAAGGATGATGAAATCATAGCCATTGCCGAACACTATGATTTAGTTGTTCTCGAGAAGGCCAATAACGCCGGCCAAGGAAGCACCATGAAGGGAATGCTGCATACCGCAGCGCGGCTAAAGAAGATCAATCCCAATCTCAAAATACTCTTTTATTGGAACTCGAGGATCTACTTCGGGCATTACGGGATTGATGATTCCATCACCAAACATCGTGATGAATGGATTGACCCCAAATTTACGATCCGGGATGGCCTGCCGACCTATGACCGGAGCAATCCTGATTTCGTTCAATGGTGGGTGGGTTGCGCGGAGAAGATGATCGCTCATCCATCGATTGACGGCACGTTTGTTGACAAATCGGGTGTCCCCATTTCCATGCTCGACGCCCTGTATAAGGCGACACCCGCTAACAAACTGGTCATGAACAACAATGCGGGAGCTCGACAGCGTATTGGCTTTGTGGACGGAACCTACCGGGAAGGATGGAGCGGTGGCGGTAGTCCTGATACGGTCGCTGAGACCATTGCCATTGGACGGGAAACGGGTTTGAACAAAAAGATGCAAATCTTGAGGATGCCCGTCAAAGGGGCAACGAGCAAGCGGGACATGGAGGACAGGATCGATCGTAGCTTGGCGATCTATTTGTTGTATGCGGAAAAGTATTCCTACTTCTATTGGCAGGCCACGGTAGATGCCAAGAAGGGCAAGATGTGGGAATGGGACGCCAGTTACATCGATCAACTCAATCGCCCGTTAGGCGAGCCCTTGGGGCCTTACGTTCGGGACAGCAATGTCTTTACTCGCAGCTTTGAACATTGTGATGTGTTTTTGAATTACCAACCTGGCTCCGGGGAAAAATCGGTAGCCAGGATTTTATGGAAGAACGACATCGGTAACCCAGCTCTGGCGGGCAGTGGGATCTCCGGCACCGACGACACCTACAGGATTCAAGGTGGTGGGGGATTCTCCCGTGAATCGGAGCAGTTGTTTTTTCTTTCAGACGCCCACTACGGAGACGGTGCAATCAAGGCTTCGATAGATGCGTTGGAGAATACGCACGCGTATGCCAGGGCCGGCATCATGTTCAGGGAGTCGTTGGCGACTGACGCCCCGATGGTCGCCGTACTCCGAGATCCGGCGGGGCGACTGTATATGTACTACCGCCTAAAATCGGGCGAGAAAACTGTCAGTGCAGGGTTCATTGATGCAGGAAAGGGTCGCCGTGTCATGCTGGTTCGCAGCGGCGATGTCTTTTCAGGGTATTGCTCTTCAGATGGGACAAGGTGGACCAAAATCTCTCAGGTGAGCATCCCCATGCGTGAAAAGATTGAGATGGGAATGGCTGTCGCCTCACACAGCCAGACCGCTCTGGCCGCTGCGACCTTCAGTGAATTCGCACGCCGCGAAATTACGTCGAAACAAAACGAATGAAAGAAAAGTCGGAAGACGCCATGAAAAGAATTGGAATACGGCCTTTGTTGGTGTTGCTGGGATACGGAATGCTGTTGTGCAGCAACGCGTCGATGGCTGCCGACTCGACTTATGTGCTCAGGGGCAAAGTGATGGACACATCCGACAACTGGCTCAACGACGCCAACGTCACTCTGGTGCCGATTGGCGTGGAAACACAAAGCAATGCCAATGGTGAATTTGTCCTGAAGTTTCAAATCGACGAACCGCTGAAACGAAACAAACGCAGGGCCTTCGCTACGTTACAAGTCACCAGAAGTGGTCACGTCGACGCGCAAATCCCCATCCGGTCGATGAACCAATTTACGAGTGAAGAACCCATCGTTGTGAAGCTGAAACCCAAACCGGTTGATAGCAGTCTTGTTGGTTTTACAACTGAAATGAAAGCCCCCGAAGGTAGGAAAGGGACCGAGGTTCAGTTTCATGTCTATATCCCGGAGTCCGTCAAAAGAGTAAAGGCCGCCTTCTGTATTTCCAGGCATGGTATGGGCGACATCACCAAACCGGTGCTGAAGAGTTTTGCCGAAGAAGAGCAAGTGGCACTGATCGGCATGCTTGGTGATCCGGTGCAAAGAGGTGTGGCTTCGGTCGATGTACTGGATGAACATCTCAAGCGACTGGCCGAATTGTCCGGGCACCCCGAACTTCCGGAAGTACCGTTGATGACCTTTGGCCACTCCAACGGAACCGGGTTTGCGGCCAGCTGGCCAAGAGACCGTCCGGATAGAGTTATCGCTTGGATAGCGTTTCATCCCGGCTTTTCAAACTATTTGCAGTTTCCGAATACTGAGAAAGCCCCAGCACTGGTCATGTGTGGCACGATCGACAAATATCTGTTGAGGAGCCGACAGGATCAGGTTGTCGCGAAAATGCGCGAAACCCGTAACGCAGCGATGTGTGTGATGATGGAAGGTGGTGTTGGCCACGGTCCGGCCGATGCCGATTCTGCTTGGGAGTTGATCACTGAATTTTGTAAAGCCGCGATGCGTGTCCGCCTTGGTGAGGACGGCACCTTGAAGCCGATAGATATCGAGAGTGGATGGCTGGGTGCGACCTACGACTTCGAACGAGGCGGAAGGCAACGCTTGGAAGTTGCTCCTTACTCGGAATTCAGAGGTGACAAGTCGACCGCCAATTGGTTTCCCGACGGCGCATTTGCCAAAACTTGGCAGACGTACGGGCAAAATGAGCCGGCAAAAAAAGTTCGGCCCGTTAGAAGCTCCCAATAGTGCTTTGTCAGCATAGTAAATGATGGTGAGACCGATCGGCTCTCGCTAGTCCGTTACGCCTTTTAGCGGCCGGACGAGAGCCCGATGCAATCTGTTTTGTTGGTGGCGCAAGCGGGCTGTTGATGGGAGGACACAGTCATTGGAGGCACGCAGCTGGCGCTATCGGCTCGCTAACAGGACAACGCCACTTCGATCGTTCAAAAGGCATCTAAAGTGTTGTGGGTGCGGTGTCTGCGAACAATGCATTGGTAGCCGAAGCGTGAGCGAGGAAATCTTCGTAACTCCTTCCCTCGCTTACGCTTCAGTTTACCTTTTGCTCGAACGGGGCGCTGTCCAGCTAAGCTCTACGAAACAACTCAATTAAAAGCCCGCTTGCGCCGTTCCGCTAAGAGTAGCAGTGAAACAATCGATGTCCCGAGCGACCGAACGACGTGAAAAATGGCACTACCCAGCTCGGGGTGGCCAGGGACGCTCGCTGCGACGTTTCGGCTCTTTCATGCCACTGGCCAAGCTGACTATCAATTCCGGCAGCAGCCGAGATGTTCCCGCTTACAAACCGTCCTCGCTTGAGCGAATGCATGCGGAACTGAAAGAGGGGATGACTACTTGCAGGTGATCGTGGATGACAACAAAGACGGGGATCGGTGGTTCAACGAAGAAGGTGATCGCGGGGCGAAATGTCGCCGAACGTCGGGCATCGCCTCCTTCAGGTTGTGGAGCCCTCGTAGGCCGGAACAAGTGAAGCGCAGTTCCGGCAGTCCCAAGTGATCCACACGATATCATCCACGTCATGCCGGAGCTTCGTCGCTGCGCTCCTTGAACCGGCCTACTCATCGAATTCAAGAAGCCATTGTGCGTACCCAAGGGACCGGCCAAGCAATAGGGATACCTCTTACATTCGCGAGTTTGAGCACGCCGCAGTCCTCGTAGGCCGGACCAAGCGAAGCGCAGTTCCGGCAGTTCCGGCAGTCCCGAGTGATCAATACGATATCATCCATGTCATGCCGGAGCTTCGTCGCTGCGCTCCTTGATCCGGCCTACTCACTTTCGGATCGCTGATGAAATTCACTCGCCACGTCTGCGGGTTTTGCGATAGACTGGATCGGTTCGATGGAAACATGGATCAGTCAGTAGCTCCGCGAATGGGTAAGGGAATCATGAGAAGGCGAGCGTTTATTCAGAACTGTGGAATGCTTCCAGTTCTAGCCGCGACCGGTGACTTGCAGGGAGCAAGTACGAAAGGCAATTCGCGAGCGATTCACGAATACTGTTTTTACGGGTGGCACGAGGACTTCGAGCTCGTCACAGGGCAAGATTTGTCTTACTGCTTGTCGCAATCGAATGGGCTCCTCGATCTATTCCGGTTAAGAACCAATCGAGCGAGAGAACAATGCAGGAATTCGAATATGAGAATGCCTCATTTATCCATAAAACACCCTGGAGGCCGGCCGATCCGGAGACTTGATTCACGAGAGTATCAGGTTTTCGTTTTGGGTGTAGAAATCTATTCAGGCACCTTGTCACCCGAGTTTCCTATCCCAGGACAGGATCACCTACAGGCTGTTCGGCGGCAGTTGGAACAGATCTACCAAGAGATCCTGCAGATCAACAAAAGTCACCAGCATGTTTGGGCCGTTCTCGCTCCGCTAAATACCCTTCAGTTCAATCCAACCAAAGGCCATTGGTTCTTTCGAAATTAGCGATCACGGGCCGTCGGTTATTGAATGATTGAGCCGCTGGCGCTGAAGCTGGAAAAGTTCCCTTCTCGAGTAGTGGAATTGCTCTGATCCTGATCGCAGCGTACCGGGATGCCGCGGTGAGTGCGGGCCGTTTGACCGGTTCCCATGATCCAATGCACGCATGAAGTTTGGCATCGACCCACCCGTCGATGTCTGCCATCGTTTTTCCCTCGCTATTATCGTTTCGTTTGGCGGGCCATTTCGCATGCAGTTGGACGAAAGATTATCGCGAGCATTCTCGATCGAGGCTTGCGACAGCATCCTCCGTCCGCGACGCGATCAGTGAAGTGAGGACGGCTGAAGTAACCTGCTCTGCGGTTCTCGTCACGCACCGCGTGAGGGCGATCACGTTTGAGCTCAAGGCCAATCCCGCGCCTTCTTTAAGGGTGAGCGGGAGACGCGGTTGTTCGGCCTCGTGTAGATCGCAAGGACGACGCTGGGCCAGCCGATGCACCGAGCAGGAGCGTACGGGGCAGTTTGCAGGCCATGTGCTCACCGAGTGGTTCGGCCCCAGTGGAGAGATAGCCGAGCCTCACCGCCTGCAAGCGACCGGGAGCGATTACGCTCGCACGGTTAGCCGTCCAATTTTCCATCGACCAAGTTAGCGGGCACATCAGGAGCAGCGTCTGAATCAGCAAGATACCCTCAGCGCACAAAAAAGCCCGGCAAAACCGGGCTCGCGATGGCTGCTGAGTTTTCAAGATCAGCACGAAAATACACCCCAGAGGATTCGAACCTCTAACCTTCGGTTCCGTAGACCGATGCTCTATCCAATTGAGCTAGGGGTGCTGGTGCGGGGGGAAGAGTAAAGATTTGGCAAAGGCTTGGCAAGGGGGATGGGCTCGTTTGCGTGAATTTTTTGGCGAGCCTGGGGGTTGGTTCCGCTGTGGGGGTAGCTGGTGGCTTTGAGGACGGATTTTCCGAATACAGGGACCGCTTGACGTGTTCGCCGCGATGTCGATAATCTGTCCGAAACAGTCGCCAGCGTAGCTTCAATTGGCAGAGCATCGCATTCGTAATGCGAGGGTTGCCGGTTCAAATCCGGCCGCTGGCTTGAAACTGTCGCACTATTGTGCCCCAGGATCCGTATTCGGGGGTAGTTTGCGGGCGACAGTGTCTTTCTCGAGGCGATTGTTGCCTCCTGAACCAAATCCTGTTCGTCGATTGATTGGCTGACATCTCACGTCGCCGTTTTTTCACGAAGTCTCCTCCATATGAAAATGTCACCTATGAGCGAAGTCGATCTCGAAGTGCTCGACTTGAAGCAGATGGTCTTGGCTAGCAACGCGTTCGGCCCGAACGACGTCGCTGAGATCCGCAAAGCCATCACTGAAAACTATGGCCATTTTAGTGAGCTGCGAGACGCGACACAGGAAATGGAGCAGGACACGGCGCTGACTCCTGCCAACCGCACCAAGATGGGCGTTTGCCAATTCTTGCTGGGGCGGTTCCGCGATTCGCTCGAAACCCTGACGTCGGCGGACGGCAGTGCCATGGCATTGTTCTATGCCGCCCGTTGCCGGTTCGAATTGGGACAATATGCGGAGTCGGTCGAGGCTTACGAAAAAGCCAAAATGTCGGGCTACAACCAAGACCAGTGCAAGATCGGGATCGCCGAAGCCAAACGCTACGCCGGCGAAATCGAAGAAGCGATGGCGATCCTCGACGATATCTTCGGACCTGCTGAGCAAACCGCGGATTACATGTACCAGCGTGCCGCGACCGCTGCCCTGATCGGCGGACGGATGGAAGAGGCGATCAACCTCTACCAGCGTGCCGTCGCAACGGACGAAAACCACGCCGGTGCCCTCTTCGGGCTGGCCCTCGAAAACGACCGTTTGGGTAACGACGAAGAAGCCCTGCAGCTATACGAGCGTGCGGCCAAGGCGTTCCCGACCGGACTCGGTGCGTTGACCAACCTCGGCGTGATGTACGAAGACCGCAACGAGTACGACAAAGCCCAGCTTTGCTACAAGCGGATCTTGGATTGCTTCCCCGGCCACCCGCGTACCCAGTTGTACATGAAGGATGCGTCGGCAACGGGCAACATGCTCTACGACGAAGAAGCACAACGTCGCAACGACCGTTTGGCTCAGATCCTGAACATGCCGGTCACGAACTTCGAGCTCAGCGTTCGCAGTCGTAACTGTTTGCAGAAGATGGGCATCGAGACGATCGGCGAGTTGACCCGTCACACCGAACAAGAGTTGCTCGGCAGTAAGAACTTTGGCGAAACCAGCCTCGTGGAAATCCGCGAAATGCTGAGCCAGAAGGGATTGTCGCTCGGCCAGTTCGCTGGCGAAAAGAAGAGCAACGATCCGCCGATCGACACGTCGCACATGTCGCCAGACGAGCAAGCGTTGCTCGAACGTCCGATCGCCGACTTGAATTTGTCGGTCCGTGCCCGTAAGTGCATGACTCGTTTGCAGATCAACACGATCGGCGAGCTGATCCGCAAGACCGGTGACGACATGCTCGAGTGCAAGAACTTCGGCGTGACGAGTTTGAACGAAGTCCGTGAGAAGCTCGGTGATCTCGGCTTGAAAATGCGTGGCGATTGATCGGAGTGTTTCGCTTCGATCTGCAGCATGAATGCGACGGTGCCCGCCGGGGTGTTTTTCATACGCCCCGTGGCGATGTCCAAACACCCGGGTTCATGCCTGTAGGTACCGTCGGCACGGTCAAAGGCCTGACGATTGATCAGGTCGCGGCTACCGGCGCTGATATGATCTTGGGGAACACGTATCACTTGCGTTTGCGCCCCGGCCATGAAACTGTTGCTCGGCTAGGCGGTCTGCACAAAATGTGCGGGTGGGACGGCCCAATGTTAACCGACTCGGGTGGCTTCCAAGTTTTCTCTCTCGGTGCACTCAATCGGGTGACCGAACATGCGGCCACGTTTCGCTCGCATCTCGATGGTGCGGTGATCGAGTTAACGCCGGAGCATTCGATTGAGATCCAGCAGGCCCTCGGTAGCGACGTCGCCATGGTGCTCGATCACGTGATCGCGCTGCCGGCACCGGCGGCGGAAGTGGAAGACGCGTTGGCAAGATCGATCCGTTGGGCGAAGCGGTGCCGCGATGCAGCGGACCGTCCCGAACAGGCGTTGTTTGCAATCGTGCAAGGTGGACTCGATCCGGTGTTGCGTCGGCAATGCGCCGGAGAATTGGCATCGATGCCTTTTGAAGGTTATGCCGTCGGTGGCTTGAGTGTTGGTGAAACGCCTGAGGAGATGTACGCGACCGCGGCGGTGACCACGGAGGTTTTGCCGGCGGATAAGCCGCGATATCTGATGGGGGTGGGAACGCCTCGCGATTTGATCGAAAACATCTCGCGCGGGATCGACCTGTTTGATTGCGTGATGCCAACCCGCAACGGCCGCAACGCGTTGGCGTTCACCGATGAAGGCCCCTTGAAGCTGCGTAACGCGGTGCATCGCGAGGACCTGCGTCCGGTGATGGAAGATTGCCCATGCCTGGCGTGTCGTCATAGTCGTGGCTACTTGCGGCATCTCTTTAACGCCAATGAGATGTTGGGGCCGATTTTGTTATCGCATCACAACCTGATGTACTACGGGCGATTGATGCGAGAAACCCGCGCGGCGATTGAAGCGGGGCAGTTTGCCGAGTTTGCGGCTCGGAAACTTCGCGGCTGGGGTTATGAGCCGATGGTTAGCTGTTAGCTTCTAGCTTCTAGCTTGGCTGGTCTGGTATCGGTCTGGATGAGCGGTTGGCGGTCAGGGGTGGCTTTTTGAGGCTATTGGAAGTTGATTGCTAAGTGGTTTGGTGTTGATTTTTTGAGGTATTTCGTTGATTTGGCGGATTGCCGGCGCGGTGCTTTTTCTGCGATTCAGATGTCTTGGCACAGCAATCGCATTGTTAGAGATTTACCGCGTGAGAAGTGGCGTTCACGACTACGCGAAACCCCCTTTTCAACTTTGGAGATAGCCATGTTAGGCTGGGCTTTAACTTTTCTGATTATCGCGTTGATCGCTGGCGTCCTTGGTTTCGGCGTAGTTGCTGGTACCGCTGCAACGATCGCGAAAGTCTTGTTCGTCGTGTTCCTCGTCTTGTTCGTCATCGGTCTCTTGATGGGCCGACGCGGACCGGTCGCTTGATCGCAGCAAGCAGACTTTACCTCCTTTCCGAAACACCATGGCGGCATGGGGACGATTGCCGCCAACGGAGAACCTAGTTCATGCCCGCAACGTTAGTAACAGGTGCCTCCTCGGGAATCGGATGGGAGCTTGCCAAAGAGTTCGCTCAAGGTGGTGATGACGTCGTTGTTGTCGCCAGAAGCGAAGACAAGCTTGAAGACCTCGCGAGTCAGATTGAACGCGAGCATCGAGTGAAAGCGACGGTGATCACGAGCGACCTTGCCAAGCCAGACGCTGTTGATCATCTGTGTCGGCAACTGCAAGAACGTGGGCTGCACATTGATAACCTCGTCAACAACGCCGGTTTCGGCGCACTGGGCAGGTTCGCTGAATTATCAGCTGATCGACAGACAGAGATGTTGATGGTGAATGTGGTGGCACTGACCCGTCTGACTCGGCAGCTTTTGCCGGCGATGATCGAGCGGCGTCGTGGCGGCGTGTTGAATGTCGGATCGATCGCGGCGTATCAAGCGGGACCGAACATGTCGGTCTACTACGCGAGCAAAGCGTACGTGCTTTCCTTCACTGAAGGCTTGCGTGAAGAGTTGCAATCCTCGGGGCTGCACGTTACTTGTTTGGAACCCGGGCCGACCGAAACCGGTTTTGGTGATGATTCTGGAATGGGGCGATTGAAGTCCTTTTCTTCGCAAGCGATGACGGCTGCCGTTGTTGCCAAAGCGGGATATGATGGATATCGCAATAACGAAGACGTGGTGATCCCCGGTTGGAAAAACCGGTTGATCGTCACTTCGACTGCGTTTGTCCCACGGGTGGTGACGCGGAAATTGGTAGCGAAGTTGCAGGGCGCGTAAGCGTGGGGCTGAGCAGAGACTCCCAGCCACTTGCGGCCCACGGCTGCCCGTAGAGCATTCTCGAACAGGATAGGTGTGCGAACCAGTAGTGGTGGCTTCCAGCCGCCATCGGTCGAGCGGTTCAATAAAACGATCGACGTCCACCACGGTTTATGAATCGCGTGGGACATAGATTGTTTCGATGACGTTTTTAGCCGAACGGCGCGGGCCGTCCGGTAACGCGGGACCGGACGGCTCGCGCCGTTCCGCTACTTTTGAAATCCTTCCGTGATACGATCGACGTCCCCAACGCCCACGACTCTCGATTTCCCAGAGGACGGGCTGCGTGAAGAGGGACGCTGTTGAGCTGGGAGCTTCGTTTCCCCTGGAACGTTACGTTGTGCCGCGATGTTAAGCGTGTGGCTGGGAGTTTGAGCGAATTGCTTTACATTACTGGAAAGCCTCGCACTCATTTCTTGAAAGTCATCTCCTATGCCGAATTCGCTGTACCCGGTTGCCGGTTTTGTCGGAGTGATGTGGGCGGTGTATCTGATCGATATCGTGGTGCCGGGGGCGTTTATCGAGTACGGGCTGGTACCTCGCACTTTGCGGCGGCTGCCGGGGATCGTGACGATGCCGTTTCTGCACGGGGGGATCGGTCATTTGATTAGTAACACCATCCCGATCGCGATCTTGCTGTCATTGACGGTGTTGACGAGGCAGCGTCCGTGGGAGTCTGTGATCGCGATCGGCGTCTGCGGCGGTGTGCTGCTGTGGGTTTTTGGTCGGTCCGCCAATCACATTGGTGCGAGCGGTTTAGTGTTTGGATTGATCACGTTTTTGATCATTGTCGGATTCCGCGAAAAGCAGCTCGTTTCGCTGATGGTTGCGATCGCTGTGGGACTGTTCTTCGGCGGAAGCCTGCTCAGCGGGGTGATCCCGTCGTTTGGGTCGTCCGTTTCCTGGGACGGTCATCTTTTTGGGGCGATCGCGGGCGTGATCGTGGGAATCGCGACGACAGAGAAGGTCACCGGATTCGTTTAAAGCGATTCGCATTGCAGTTCTGTCTCGTTCGTTGAACGCTTGACGCCGACGAGTTTGAGCAATGGCACGGTCATGATCGTCGTGCCGATGGCCATCACGACCAGCATGCTAAAGACGGAATCGGGAATCGCGCCGAGGTCACGACCGACATTGATCGCCACGAGGCCCATCAGGGCCCGCGTGTTCATCATGAGGGCGACAACAGTGGAGTCTTGCCACGAGTACCCGGCAAGCTTCGTTGCCAAACCGCAGCCAACCAACTTGCCCGCGCAAGCAACGAGGAAGATAGCTAGGCACCATAGCCAACCGCTTAGGTCGAGTGATCCGATGTCGGTTCTTAGTCCGGTGAAGGTGAAGAAGACTGGCAGCAAGAAGGCGGTCACAAGAGGTGACGCCGCTCGTCGGTAAAAGGATGCGATTTCGGTACGATGGGACAGGCATGCTCCCAAGACGAACGGGCCGAAGACGGAGAACACGCCGATCATGTTGGTGATGATCGCGAAGCCGAACACGCCGGTGATCAGGACGGCCATCATCGTTGGGGCTCGATCGGGATCCGACCAGGGCATCCGAGACGCGAAACGATCTGCAAGCGGACGGATGATCAGGAACGAAGCGGTGATGAAAATTGTGAGGTAGCCGAGTTGCCACAACGTTGAGGAAACCACAAAGCCGCCGGTCACGATGCCACTGATCACCGCCAGCACGATCCATCCGATGGCATCGTCGATGGCGGCAGCCGAAATCGTTAGGACACCGATTGGGGTCGTTTCCATTTGCAAATCGATCATGATGCGACCGAGGATGGGAATGGCGGTGATGGACATCGCGGTTGCAACAAAAAGTGCGAACGGCAGCGTGTCGACGTCGGAAGCGACCGCGGGCGCCATCAGATACGCGAGCAACATCCCCAGCGAAAACGGCAATAAGATGCCTGCCGATGCCACGGCGATCGAAGTCCCACGCACGGACGTGAGGTGTGAGAAATCAAACGCCAGGCCGACTTCGAACATCAACAAAACCAAGCCGATCTGGCCAAGGACACGGAGTTGAAGGTCCCCGGAAGCGGGAAAGATGTTGTCGAGCAGATCGGGGAAGAACATGCCCAGGCAGGACGGGCCCAGAATGAGTCCGGCCAAGATCTCACCGACAACTTTGGGCTGGCCCCAGAAACGAAATAGCCATCCGCCGACTTGAGCGGCAACAATGATGATGACGAGCTGGGTCAAAAGGGTGAGGACGAAGCCTTCGAGTGATTCCATTCCAGAAATGTAATCACGCGGCGCCGAGAACGCCAATCGGCTCAGCAGGCTGTTGTGCAGAATCGTTTGCTACGCGATTCATCGCCGCCGTGCGCGCGAGTTTTGGGGTAAGAAAACGCCGCGACACATTCGATCGCGATGGTTCAATCCGCCCGGTCCTGTTTTTCGAAATGACGGATCGACTTTTGAAGGAGCCGATCAAAGGTGGCTGCAAACGCTTTTTTGTCCTTGTCGCCGTAAGGGGCGCTGCCGCCGGTAACCATTCCGGTTCCTCGTAGGCTGTCCATGAAGTTCCGCATCGACAGACGGCTGGCGATGTTCGCGACCGAGTATTCGTCGCCGCGAGGATCGATGACGAGCAGGCCTTTTTCGACCAAGTCGCCGGCTAAAGGCAAATCGGCCGTGATCGCGAGTTCCATCGGTTCGCCATTTTTGACGATGTACCGGTCGGCTTGATCGGCGCCTTCTCGCACGACCACCGAGCGTACCGTCGGGGCACCGGGAGGCGTTGCGATTTTTTGGTTGGCGACCAGGATCGTTTCGATATTCAAACGCTTGGCGGCGCGGAACACGATCGTCTTGACGTCGGTGGGGGCGGCGTCGGCGTCTACCCAAATCTTCATGAGCCGTGCTCCGCGTCGGTGGGCATGAAAGCGGCCGCGGATGCGTCGGCGGGCATCCGCCAATCGCCCCGCGGAGACAGCGACACCGAACCGACCTTTGGCCCGTCGGGGACACAGTTGCGTTTGTATTGGCTGGCGAAAAACCGACTGATGAACGTCCGCAGTGTTTTCGCGATCACTGCCTTGGAGTGTGGCTCGGTGAATTCCGTTTGCGATGCCAGAAACTGCAGTTTCGATGCGTCGCAGCCGCTGCGGACGAAGTGATACAAGAAGAAATCGTGTAGCTCGTACGGGCCGAGCGATGCTTCTGTACTTTGACGAATCTTGCCGTCGCTCGTCGGCGGCAAGAGCTCAGGCGAGATCGGTGTGTCGGCGATCTCGTGGAGCAGGGTTCGCATTTCGCCATCGTAGCGATGATCGGCAAAGTAGCGGACAAGGTAGCGGACGAGTGTTTTAGGGATCGAGCAGTTGACGTTGTACATCGACATGTGATCGCCGTTGTAAGTGCTCCATCCGAGCGCCTCTTCGCTCAGGTCACCGGTGCCGAGAACAAACCCGCGGTTCATCAACAGCAGCGTTCTCATTCGCGCCTGCACGTTTTCAAACACGAGATCGTAGGCATGATCTTCGGTCGCTTGCAGTTCCTTCTGTAACGTCTCGATCTCGGTGTTTTCATCGACCTCGATTCCCATCGGTGAATGACCGAGCCCGACGAATGTGTCGAGTGAGAGTTTACGAATGTCGATCGTTTGGGGAGTGACACCGAGGCGATTGACCAGATCGATCGCGTTCGTGCGTGTGTGATCCGTTGTTCCAAAGCCGGGCATGATGAGCGCGTTGATCACTGATCGATCGCGACCGAGATGGTCCAACGCACCGACGGCAACGAGTAACGCGAGGGTGCTGTCGAGGCCACCGGAGACGCCGATTGAAAGCGTCAAGTTTGCGGGCAAACCGCTGAGTCGTTTCACCAAACCGCCGGTTTGAATCGCGAGAATCTCGGCGCAACGTGCTTCACGTTCGTCCGCGTTGTCGGGGACAAACGGATGAGGGTCGATACGCCGCTGGAGCGTCATGCGGCTCCGGGGCGGTTTCGACTTCACCGGCGGACCTTCGACATCGATCGTGCGATACGGACGCGGGAGCGAATCGCGGAAGTCATCGAACGAGCCGATCACTCGACGATCGTTCGCAAGTTTTTGCAAATCGATGTCTCGGGTCAGCGACGTGGTATCGGGAAGGACCGGGATGTCACCATCGCCGATGCGGCGGGATTGACCGAGCAGCCCCCCGTTTTCGGCGATCAGGCAGTGCCCGCCGAACACGAGGTCGCTGGTCGATTCGCCTCCGCCCGCCGACGCGTAAACGTATCCACAGATCAGCCGTCCCGATTGGCTGACGACGAGATCGCGTCGCCACTGGGCTTTGCCGACCGTCTCGTTGCTGGCCGACAAGTTTACGATAACATTGGCACCGGCGATGACGGCGTGACTGCTCGGCGGGACGGGCACCCAAAGGTCTTCGCAAATTTCAACGCCGATGACCGCGTCACCGTCGCGGAACAGTAGATCGGTGCCGAAGGGAATGGATTCACCGGCGATCTCGACCGAGGCGGGATCAGTGTGGCTGGCGGCGCGAAAGTGGCGTCCTTCGTAGAACTCGCGATACGTCGGCAGGAATGTCTTGGGGACAATCCCGTGAATACGACCATGTCCCAGTACAGCTGCCACGTTCATCACGCTGGTTCCGACCACCATCGGCAGTCCGGCGATGACGAGACCGCGGAGGTCGCTAGTTGCCTCGGTGAGCGATCTCAAACCGTCCAGTGCCGACTGGAGCAGGTTGGAGATCGCGAACAGATCGCCGCACGTGTAGCCCGTCATCCCGAGTTCGGGCAGTACGATCAGGTCCGAGTCTGGAAACCGGTGGATCATCTCGATCGAGGCTTCGGCATTGAACTGCGGCTCGGCGACGCGAAGTTCAGGGGCCGCCGCGGTTGCTCGGTAATAGCCGTGGCGTCGCAGATGATCTTCGTTTGCGGAGGTGGCGTTCAAGGCGACTGCGTCTGTGGGGGCGGTGGTTTGGGTGGTGTCGGGGGCGGGGGCATCGTCGCGGGGTATCTTCGTCTCGCTCTGATTGTTCATAGGGCGTTGTCGATCTGCGCGGTGATGGGAGGCGTGGGTGAGGGAGCTGGGAGCTGGGAGCTGGGAGCGCCTTGATGCGGGTGTGTGTTGGTGGTCGTGCGGTATTGCGATGGATGGGTGAACCTTTCGCTCGCCGACTCGCTCATCAGGGGAGCTGGGCGAATGTCAAAGTATAACGGCTGTGCGATTTTCTTTGGAGTTGAGTCGGTTCGAGGGTACCAAGCGTTGTAATCGAGGGAGTGTATTTTGTAATTCCTTCCACTTTCCCGTCGGTCACCCTGGTCACTGTAATTCCCGAATTAATCTTAAGTGCAACGTCTGCAGTAACTTAGGTGCAAATTGCGATTTGTTTTTCGAGGTTTGGCATCACGGTTGCATTAACCCACTTCCGTTACCGAGTGAAGGATGGACTTCTCACGGTGGCCCCCGCCTTTTCACATCTTTTCGAGTTTCAATCCTGGTTCCCGTTTGTGCCCTTTTGGGCGGTATGCGAGGCCTGGGCAATAAGGAGAATGCCATGTTGGTTCTGACACGAAAACTCAACGAACAAATCAAAATCGGCAACGACATCACGATCACCGTTATCAAGTTGCGTAACAATCAAATTCGCCTCGGCATCGAAGCCCCCCGGGATGTCCGAGTTTTGCGAGCTGAGTTGGGCGACGCCGTTGCGGATGCTGTCGAAGCGGAAGCCAAGTCGAGCGACTCGACAAAAACCGCGTCTCCTTCCTCCAACCGCGTTCGGACTTACCTGAACGTGAGCGAAGTTGCCGAAGTTGCCGACGAGCCCACCAATGCCGTCGTGGATCAACCGATTCGCAACGAAGTCGTTGATGGTCTGATGTCGGCTGACGAAATGATTGCGGCGGGAAAGGACAGCGACGACGAAAAATTTGACGACGGCACGACCGCCGGAAATGATTCTCCCCAAGCATCGATTCAGTTGTTCTCGGGACGGATTGACTGCAACGGAACGGTTCGTGAAAACGTTGCTCGTGAATTGAGTGCGACCCGCAACCGCGCACCTTTGTCCGCCTTCTTCACCGCTCCGTAGGCTTTCCTGCGAGGTGGGGCGACAACCCCAATGGGCCACTAAACTCCCTGTTTTAGGAGAGGCCGATTGATGCACGGGCGTTATGCCCGTCATTTGAATCCCGGCGGTGATCATTCTTGCGAAAGCGATCGCCAGCGAGGGGTGAAAGAGAGACTTGGTTTGGAAGCTAAGGCAGGTGCGTCAGTTTGCGTGACACTTCTTGCCCGAACGTGCAGGTTTGCTAGCCTGTCGACACGTTCGTCTTGATCAGCTTCCCGCCGCCCCGTGCCTCACTCTCTATTTCGCCGTGCCCCGTTCCAAACTGAAACCGCAAAAATCCGACGAAGCTCCCTGGTATGCGGACGGGTTGCGATTTGAATGCACCCAGTGTGGAAAATGCTGCAGCGGGGAGCCTGGATATGTCTTCATCGACGATGCCGAAACGGCCGCCATGGCGAGGGAATTGCAAATGACGGTGGACGAGTTCGAGCAAAAGTTCACTCGTCGAGTTGGTCGCCAATCGAGCCTGGTCGAGTACCCCGACGGCGACTGCATCTTCCTCGAGCCCAAAACACGCCACTGCATGGTGTACAAGTCGCGACCGATCCAGTGCCGGACGTGGCCGTTCTGGGACAGCACGCTGGAGACGGCCGCGGATTGGAAGGAGACGTGCGAGGTTTGCCCGGGGGCGGGTACGGGGCGGTTGTATTCGTTTGATGAGATTGAGGTGCGACGGAAGGAGAAGTCCGTTTGAGTTTGGGAGTCTGGGGAAAGCGGCGGCTTGAGGGGGATTTCGAATTCGAAATGCGATTGTCTTGATGGTGGGTTGGATTCTCAGATTTCTTCAGATTGACTGGACTCTGCCGATTGTACCGGTCGATACCAAATGTGCGGGTTACTCGGCTTCGGGTGCGGTATTCAGGAGAGATTCAAATTTCGTCCTGTTTTCCGTCAACACGTCGCCTTGACACTCGCCCGTCTGCGTCAATACAGTGAAGGCTCCTAAGTCGTGCAGCATAAAAGGTTTGCGTCCGTTGGGCGCGAGGCCCGGCTGTGCAGCATCGCGAGTCAACTGGGTTGGGAGTGCTGACGGAGTGACCAAAAAAGAGATCGTGCGAGTCATTTCCGAAGAACTCGGATTGACGCAGCAGCAGACCAAAGAGGTGGTCCAACGGACTTTCGATTCCATCGTTGAGACGTTGGTTCGCGAAGGCAGAATCGAGTTGCGGAATTTCGGCGTTTTCGAAGTCAAGCTTCGGGCGGCCCGCAGTGCGAGGAACCCTAAAACGAGCCAACAGGTTCACGTTCCTGAGAAATTTGTCGTCAGTTTCAAACCTGGAAAGGTGATGGAACAGCGGGTTCAGGAGCTGAGTGAGCAGCCGGCACGTCCGGCATGGCTCGACTTGACGGAAGAAGCGAACGTCCCGCGACCGGGTACTCCAGCCGCCTCGGAAACCAAACCTACTGCCCATTCCAGTCAAAATTCAAAATCACCACGTGATTCAGAAGGCCCGATTAGCCCCAGTGGAAATTGGGGTTAAGGCGAATCGCGAACGTTTGTTGTTCATGGAGGAACCCCAGATGACACTTTCGACCGAGGCGATCGACGCCACCGAAGCCAAAAATTCGGCTGGCACTGCGAAACGGACTCGCTCCAGTTCGCTACGTTCGGCTGCCACTCGAATGATCCTCGGGTTGACCCTCATGATCGCGGTCACCACCAGCGTGGGTTGCTTCGTCCCGATCTATTCGGCACGGCCTGAACGCCGCGTGCAGCAGTTGCTCTACACGTCGGAGAACTTGCGAGCCATCGTCGACGAATGGGAGCGATTCTGGCAACTCGATGCGCCAAGTCACTTGACGCCAATCCGTACGCACGGCGGCGTGCTTTAAAGCACTACTGTTGTTGTAGCCATCGTCGCTAGACGGTGGCCCACGTTCTGGCGAACGCAGCTACCTATTTAGAGCCTGCATTTAGAATAAGGGCTCTCAGATCGGCGAACCGTTAACCGCTTTTTGTTCGTCGAGCTTATCTACGGTAGTGGTTGGCTGCTCAGGACCAATCTGTGGGTGATGCAGGCAAACGTTACCAGGCATGCTGTGCTCAGTCAGAAGCTGCGCTACTTGCGACGATGGTTATTCACCAAAGGCCGTTCTAATCTTAGTCAACGGCGACGCCCCTGGAGCACTGACGTGTTGGGCAGTGGTATCGACGGGCCCGATTGCTAACAGTAGGGATGGGGATGCCAATTCGGCTACCAGCCCCGCGCTTGCATTCGCATCTGGATAGCCACGCGAAGTTGGCCTTGGGCGGTCCGTAACGCGTTCTGGTAGTTGGCTCGCGCCATTCGAAGGTTGCCCGATTCTTCGGCCCGCTGGCCGCGTTCGAAAGCCGTTTGTGCTTTCTTTTGCACAGACTCGTGATGGGCGATGTTTCGGCGTTGCAAATCCGCCATTTGCGATTGCTGGTATTCTCGAAATGCTTCGGTGGGCGATGGCGGAAGCGGTGGCATGCTCGACGCGAATGCTTGACCTCCCACAACCGGGGTCACGCCGGTCACAAACGGGCGAACGGTTTGGCTGCTGATATAGCCGGGCATCCCGTCCATCGTCGTTAATGATGCCGACGTCGAGACGTTGCTGCGGCTGCTGCCTTGCGAAAGGTTCAGTCCGATGCCGCCAGAGAAGCCGCCACCACTGATGCCGACACCGGTTTGCAGTCCGGAATTTGGTGTGAAGTTTCCAAATGGCGGCGTGACTGCGCCGCCACCGAAGTTCGCGAAGAAGCCCGGTCCGTTGACGTTCCACTGGACGCCGTTGTTTTCAAAGAAAGAGGAGCCGATGTTTTGGTTGGGTACGGTCTGTTGGATCAGTTGGCCCGACGCAATATTGGCAGAAGTAAGACTGACCAAGGTGGCGAAAAGCAATGTCGTCGTCAGAAAAGATCGCATCGGTTTGTCTCCCGGGATAGACCCGCACGTCAACGTCGAGGCAGTGTTTGGCTCCGCGTCAATCATGCTCGTTTTTTGCAAGTGCACTCGACGGACCACTCCTTCATCCTTGCAGACAAGTGGGCGCGGGGCAAGCGTTATGTTAGAGCCGGTGTCATATTCGCCCCGGGCGAATGATTGCGTGTGGTTCTGCCACCCGTTAGGCTTCGGATGTTGTCGGCGGCCACGATTTGGGGGCATCGCATCCGGGTGCGCGATTGGTGTGGTGGCGTCAACGTACTGGGGCTGAATCGGTATCCGCTGATGTAGGAATGATGCGTTGAGTGAACCCGCCGTTTTCGTCGTGATCCGTGACCAGCAAAGACGATACTTCTACGATCGTTGGGCCAATGTCTTCCTTTATCGCAACCTGATCTGGGGGCCGGACGATCTCGACGAATGGTTGGAGACGGAAGAGGCGTATGACGAATGGGACGGCGAGGTTTGCGGCGTCGCCGTGATCGATCACGACCGCCGCCAGCTCGTTTGGGATGGTGACCCCGATGAATTGAACGTGCCTCGAGTTGTGAACGTGCTGCATGAATTGATGCAGACGTCGTGGCGAGGGTATGAGGTTCAGATCGCTGCACGCGGAGCGACGGACGTCGCGATCGTCGCAGGTGTGCATGGCGGCGACGTCGGTTTGATTGAAGAGGCGGATCCTATTGCCGATCGGGCGGAGACAGTACGCGAGGCGGCTGGCATCTACGATCACGATGGGGACGACGACCTCGACGATGTCGAAGGAGACGAGTTCGATGAGGACACGCCCCGAGCATGGGTGACGTTAATCAATGAGGAGGGCGTTGTCAGGCATCGTCATCTCAACGAGATCTCGCAAGATTTGTTGAAGGGAAAGAAGGACGCGTTTCATCAATTGATCGCATTGAACTCCGGTGACGTGCCCGCGGAGGCGGTCGTAACCGAAGGGATCTGGTTCGATTTCGGACGCAAGGAAATCGGCTATTGGGGATGCCTGTCGGGACGCAGTGCGTATGCCCAATTGCGACGTGGGTGGTCGGGGTGGAAGGTCGATTGGGCTGACGGTGGGTACTCGGATCAATGTCAGGTCAGTGGCCCGTCTGGCATCCCGATGAGCGATGCCGAGGCGCTCGCGTCGTTAACCCCCCAAATCCTATCGACCAAACGCATCGACCTCGAAAGTGTCATGGGGATGCTTGGCGGGCAAGTCAAGAAGGTTGCAGTGAGGGCGACGGGGTGCGTGACGGTGGTTTTGTGCATCCCGGTTTTGTTGTTTGGTTTGATCGCCGGAAAAATGCAAGCGGCGCTGATCACGATTCTGATCGTTGTTGTCGCTGTGGCGCTGGTGTTCAAGCTGATCGAGCGCAAGTTCAAACGGAAGTTCAATGAGAGTCCGATCGGTCTGCATGCCAAGGGTAAAGATGATGAAGGATTGCGTGCTCCCGTTGCTGGTCCGCTTGATCCTGCCGAACGTCGCGATCGATTGGAGCGACTCCTCGCCGCAGCGGGGATGCCGGCGCTGTCGGAGATCGAGAAACATATTGATTCCGATGATGCGATGAAAGAATTGTTGTGACCGAATCACCAAAACAAACGGTTGCGCCGGAGGTGGCGGTCGGTAGGCGGTATTACGCCGAAGTGCTCGACGGCCTCCCGTTTGGGATGATGGTGGGTTTATTGCGACGTACCATCCCGCTGCCATTTGCGTTTGGTATCACGCTGTCTTTTCGAATTCGGAAATGGCTGGGATTGTCTCCCTTACCCGCTTATGGTTTCGGTGGCGTGGGCTGCGGAACGGATTTGAGTCGCGAGAAAATGCCGTCACGGCCGATGTCGCGATGGGCGGGGTGGTTCGAGGATCTGGGCGATCTCGGCTTCACACCGTTGCGCTTTTGTGTCGGGGATTACATCGGCGCGAAGGAGTCCGCCTCGACGGTTTGGATCGATTCTTCCCGAAACACCTTTGCCTGTTTGGAATGGTTTCGGATGCCGGGGGCGAGCGGCATCGAAGAACGCAGCAGCCTGGAATTCAATTCGATTGTTCGGAAAAAGAGCCGCGCCGAGACGTCTCCCGTTCCGGTCACCGAAGTCATGACGGCTATGATCCGAGAGTCTGACATGGCGCTGCAGGACGCGTTCAAGCTGAACTATATCGACACGGTGTTTTTTCCAGATTCCGAAAAACTGAAAAGCGTGTACCTTCAACATCATTCGCGATTGGCGAATTACTCGGCGCTCGTTCAGCCGGACGAGGTGGCGCTTCAGACATACGATCGACTCAGCCAAGGGAGGCTCGACTGCATCATCGAGCTGGGGTTGGTACGCGAATTGACGCCCGCCGAGATTCGGGAGATCAGCAAGAATCGGTTGGAATAACGACGCGAGAGTGTCTCCCTCGGTCGCAATGCAATCCGCTTCTGCGCGTCGTCCATCACGGCCCTCGGCGACGGATCAATCGGGCGTGTCGAGATACGGATCTTGTCCGATCTCACGTTGCATTTTCTTGCGTTCTTTCTCGTGATGCATCAGCACCATGCGGTCACGAAAGTGTTTGCGTTCGACTTTGCGTTGTGCCCGTGTGAACATTGTGGCCAAGCGGTCGGCGCTGCCGGTGTTGGCGGCACCGCGAGCTTTCATCTTGTCTGATTTGCCTACGCCAAAGCCGCCTTTGAGGATGTCGTCATCGAGGGAGAGGTATTGGCGATACGAGCCGCGGTCGCCTTGCCGTCCGCACCGTCCGATCAACTGGCGGTCGATCCGAGCGGCGTCGTGCAGTTCGGTGCAGATCACGTGCATGCCGCCGAGTCGTTCGACATCGTCGGCGAGTTTAATGTCGGTACCGCGACCGGCCATGTTCGTTGCCACGGTGACCCGTCCGGCTCCACCCGCTGCGGCGACAATTTCTGCTTCGCGTTCGACGTTATTGGCGTTGAGGACTTCGTGCTCGATGCCCATCCCGGAGAGCAGCTTTGAGAGCAACACGCTTTTGTCGATCGAGCGTGTCCCGATCAATACAGGACGACCGCTTTCGTGGACCTCTTTGACCTCGTCGGCAATCGCTTGGAATTTGGATTCGAGCGTTCCGAAAACTCTTGGTGGGAGTTGTTTCCGTTGCGGCGGGCGGTTGGTGGGCACGCGGACGACGGGCGTGCGATAGATGCGTCGCAATTCGCTCGCACTGGTCGCTGCGGTACCGGTCATTCCGGCGAGGTGAGGGTATCGTAAGAACAGATCCTGGACCGTGATTCGTGCGGCTTGGCCGGTCGGAACGCTGATCTCGATTCCCTCTTTTGACTCGATCGCTTGGTGGATTCCGTCGCGCCATTTCCGCCCCTCGGCGAGACGTCCGGTGAATTCATCGACGATGACGATTTCGTCGACATTCGGATCCTTTTCGCTGGGGCGGATCACGTATTGGCGGTTGAGCAGGAATTCGCGATGCACCTTTACCGCACGCTCGATGTACTCGTACAGGTCGACGAGGCCCATCGTGCGAACGAGATCGCTTTTGGGTAACGCCCGCACCCGACTGCGACCGCGCGCGGTGAGTTCGTATTTCTTGGTATCGTCATCGATCTCAAAGTGTTCGTCGAGTTCGAAACTCGGGGCGTGTTCGGATGCCCATCGGTACGTCTCGACGATTTGATCACGCACCGTGTCTTCGAGGCTGCCGATGATCAGTGGCGTTCGTGCTTCGTCAATCAAGATACTGTCGGCCTCGTCAACGAGGCAGAAATGCATGCCGCGCATGACAACCTGGTCGCCTGAATCGGAGAAGCCGCCGTCGCCACCGCCGAGCATTTCGGTCTGCATTCGGTTTTGCGCCCGCAGCAAGAGTCGGTCACGTAAGAAGTCGAAACCAAATTCCTTGGCCGTTCCGTAGGTAATCGAGCAGCCGTAGCTCTTTCGGCGAGCGCCTTGGTCGTCTTCGGTTTGGATGATCCCGACGCTGACGCCGAGCATGTCGAACAACGGCATCATCCACTCGGCATCCCGTCGTGCGAGATAGTCGTTGACCGTTGCAAGGTGGGCACCTTTACCGACGAGGGAGTGCAGGTACAGCGGTAGCGTCGCGGTCAGCGTTTTACCTTCCCCGGTCTGCATCTCGGCAATGTGACCTTCGAACAGCGCGATGCCACCGACGATTTGAACGTCGTAGTGACGCATCGAGAGCGTCCGCCGGCCGGCTTCGCGGCACAACGCGTACGCTTCCGGTAGCAGACCGCTGAGTTTCTCGCCCGCCATTGCGCGGTATCGTAGCGCAAGGCTGCGTTTGCGAATCGTGAGGTCGTCTTCCTTTTGCAGGATCGGTTCGAGCGCATTGACACGGGCGAGTTGACGTCGCCAACGGATCATCCTCGGACGAAGATTTCGCAGTGAGAGATACGACGTCGCCGAGGCGCTCGGGTCACCCGTGCGGCGTTGGTTGGCAACATCGGGCGCGGTCGGGTCGGGCGTCGACGATTCAGGTGCCGGTGTCAACGCGTTCATTCCGCTGTCGACCACTGCGTCACCGCTGCCCGGTCCGGCTTGGGTTTCTTCAGACGAATCAGATCGGGAAATGGTCGTATCAGACATCGTTTCAACGTGGGCAGGAGATCGGTTTGGTCAGTGGATCTCAGAAAAGGACGATTCGTGGCGGAAAGTGGCGTCAAAATCTTGCGAACTTTGCGTCACCTGACTCCAGGATACCGTGGGTTTTACGTGCAGACACGCTAATTGGGCGAGGTGCAATCGCCGTGAAACATGATTTTAGCCGGAATTGTGGGGGGATAGAGAAGATGTTCCGCCGATCGCATTCAAAACAGGCAATCTGCGTTATTTGTTCCTAGCGATCCGTTCGTCCTGAATACTCCAGATGAAATGGTCGATTTCATTATGCAGATCAATCCCGTGTTCCCGGACTACACGAGAATCCTAATGAAGAACAATATGAAAACTAAATGGAAGATGTTGACGCTGGCAGCGCTGTTGTCGGCGGGTACCACGACCGCGAATGCGGCCGACGACGGCTACGTCGGCGACCTAGGCGAAGATGCCTACTACGCTGACAGCACCGACTACGTCAACGACCTTTACAACGAGGATTCGGCCGCACCTGCTGCCGCCGAATCGGCGATTGAAGAAGTGGTTGAGGAAGTGGTCGAAGAAGCCCAGTACTATCCTTCGGAACTTGAGACGGTTTCGTATGTGGGCGATGGCGGCGAATACGCTCAGCAAAACGTTGGCAGCGGAATCCCCACTTCCTTGGCGTCGTACGGTTGTCAAACCGGCGACTGCAACGGTGGTTGTGGACCTGTCGCTGCTGCTCCTGTCTACATGCCGACCCGACGTGTCGCCAAGCAAACCAGCGCTTGGTTGACGGCGGAAGCTTTGTTGTGGTTCCCACAAGTGCGATCGACCGTGCCGTTGGTCAGTCAAAACACCGCCGGCGCTCTTCCTGAATTGGACCAAGGTGCGACGGTTGCTTTCGGTGGCCAGGACGCCTTCGGTGGTGATTTGCAAGCCGGTTTCCGCCTCGATGGGGGAGTCATGCTCAGCGAAGACTTCGGAATGGGCGGCCGTTTCTGGATGCTTGGCGAAGCAGAAGATACCTACAACGCGAGCGGCGACGGAACGACCGGATCGATCGGCATCCCGTACTTTGACTCCGACCTGATTGCCAACCAGGAGAACGCCCTCATCATCGCGTATTCCGACGGTACGGGAGCTGGCGATGTCGACTTCCAAGGTCAGATTGCGGTTCGCTCGACGTTGGAAATGTATGGTGCCGAAGGCTACGGACGGCTGCGTTTGCTCGGTGGCAAAGGCTACCGCAGCGATTTCATCGGCGGTTTCTCGCACTTCGGAATCGAAGAAGGCCTGACGCTTGCCGCAACGACCACGCAAACCGAAGTCGGTGCTGGGCAAGGCGATGTCTATCGCTTCAACGACGATATCACGGCAGAGAACAAGTTCTATGGCGGGCAAATCGGTTTCTTGACCACTGTCGGTCGCGGTGCGTGGACCTTGTCGGCATTGACCAAGGTGCACTTGGGTAACATGGATCAAACCTGGACCAGCCGTGGCTCACGTGGTCGTGCCGCCTTTGCTGACCAAGCGGGCGGGATCTTTGCCAACAACGCCGAGCAAACGATCGAAGAAAGCAATTTCAGCTTTGCTCCAGAAGCGAACATCAAACTCGCATACAAAATGCGTCCTAACGTTAGTTTCTCGGTCGGCTACTCATTCATCATGTGGGACGATGTCCTGATGATTGGCGACAACCTCAACCGTGACATCAACACGGGCTACCTCGTGCTCGATGGTGCCGGTGCAGTTGATGCAGCTGAACGACCCCAGTTCCTCGGTCTTGAAACGGATTCGTTCTTCGTCCACGGCGTGGACCTAGGCTGCGTCATCCAGTTCTAATCGAGCCGAACCACCCTAGGCGAGATGGTTGTGCCGGGTGAAATCTGGCTCTGATATAGTCCGGATCACCGAGTTGGATTCCCGCTCGGCACTCGACGAACTGAAGAGATGTCACGACAGCGTGGCGGGGAGAAATGCCCCGCCACGCTGTTTTTATTGACGACCGTCGCTTTGCGACCACTTTTTCCTGCTTGCGGCGACGCCGGAAGATTTGCTAAGCACGAGAATGTAGCGGTCTGCCCTCACATCGACGGGGATCGCATCGTTTGAAGTGTGTCTCAGTTGGAGAATGATGATGGGCCGAATTCACTCGCACGGCGAAATCAACGCTCGCAGTCCTATCTCATGCATCCGCTGGGTAGTTTTGGCGGGATGTTTGGTCGTCACCTGTTCGGCGTCCGCTCAGATCACGACACCGAGAATTCTGTCTGCCGACATGGACTCGACCGCTCGTCTCGAGGAGCGCCTGATCAATCGTCTGCACGCGACAACAGACGCCCAAGCCGCGTATCTGCGATACGTCGTTAAACTGGTGGAAGAGGAAAAGCTCGAAACACGGTTGGTGGTCGCGATCGAGCAATACGCGTTGAAGCGAAACTCACGTTACGCGTTCCCCTTCTTCGAACGTGCCCTGCGATACGAGGCGGCAAAACGCGGTATTGCCCTGAAGTCGATCCGCCACTACCAATCCACCGCTCTACCGCTGCGATAGTTAGCACTCGATTGCTGTCGAAATGCGCAGTGTGAAATATCAGGATTTGGCAGGCAAGTTCGAGGTCGAGCTGGATTCGAAGTCAGACTGAATAGCGAGCACCAGCAAAAAAATCGTCGACGCCACCGTGCGGCGACCGCGGTGATCAAGCTCGGTGTGAAATCAAAAAAGCCTCCCCATCGAGAGATGAGAAGGCTTTGTTGCGGATATCAATCGAGACGAGATCGATTAAAAATCTTCGATCTGCTCTTTCATTGCGCGGGTCCCGAGGGCACCCCACAGGCCGAACGGGCTTTCACGGCCGACTTGTGGTCGGACGTTGTAGTCGCCGGCTTCGATCGAGTCGGTGATGAACCGAATGGCTCCGTCTCCCATGCAAACGTGTGCCCCGCCTTGGTGGCGACTGCCGACCGTTGAGAGGCCTTGAGCCTTGTCACGTCCTCGCACGCACGACGGTTTGTTTGGTGGCAAAATGGTTTGGACTGAGGTGTACAGCAAGCGTCCGTCGCCCCACACGTAACCGCGTGCAGACTTACCCGCACTGTTGGAGCACTCGGTACCGGCCTTGAAAAACTTCGGACGTTGCGGATCGACACGATCGAGGCAAATTTGCACGTCCCAGTCTGATGCGCTGATCAGGCCGTCATTAGTGAGGTGAGCGACGTTCGAGTTGACTTCGTTGGCACCCAAGCTGGTCGCGAGTTCGCCTGCCATGATTGTGTTTGACAGTCCGTCGAGCACGTCACGGAAGCGGGTCGAGTGGCGAGTCCAGAACATACCGCGGTTGGTCCCGCGGGCTTCGACGGCTGCGGCCGAATCGTCAGTAAGGTTGGTGCCGCCCATTCCGCAATCGTCGTCATCGGGGCCTTCGTAGAACCCGCGTTCGTTGCGTCCACCATTGTTCGTCAATCGCATGTGGTCGCCGATGCAGGCTCCGTAGTTGCTACGGCCGTTGGCTGGCAATCCGTATCCAGGGTCGCTCGGGCAACGGAACGCGGGGATATCAGTCATCCAGGGCGTGAACGATTGATCCCAAGGCTGCGGCCCCATCGGTTGGAACTGGCTGCCGTCGGCGTCGACGCCGGTCGAGATGTTTTCCCAGATCGCTTGTTGTTCAACAAACGGCGTGATCGCGACGAGCCAGCTCAGGTACAACCGAGCGGTGGAAAGGCTCGCGTTTGGAGGATTGTAAGAGGTTTCCGCTGATCCGCAGCCTTGTTGCGGCAGTTGGTTGAATGCGGCGTGGTAGTTGTGGACGGCCAGTCCGATTTGCTTGAAGTTATTGCTGCAGCTCATGCGACGGGCTGCTTCGCGGGCGGCTTGGACGGCAGGCAGGAGGAGTCCAACGAGGACACCAATAATTGCGATCACGACTAGCAGTTCAACCAGCGTGAAGCCGGATCGTCTTATGGTCTTATCTTCTTGCGACGAGTTCATCATATTTATCTCATAAGTTAAAAAAAGGGACGCCCATTGGACGCGGGAAATGGCAGGTGACTATTCGTTCATGTAGGCTTCGTACTCTTCGTTAGCGATGCGCAACTTCTCGGCTTCTTCGGCGGAGAGTTGGTCAGTGTCGACGACCGATGACGCGGGTTCGCCGCAGCCATTAACGGTCAAAAAAAGGGCCAGGAATGCAATTAAGAGCGTGCTTTGCTTCAACACAGGGTGTCAGCCTTTCAGGAGGGTTGGAGTTGCAAGGGTAGCCGTAAAGCCTTCATTTGGCTTTTGATGGCGTTCGAATTTCCCTTGCGGGATGGGTAACGGGTTGTTAGATTTGTGGTCGTGCTATCGAACCAAGAACAAATCCCTATACGCGCTTCATTTTTTGCACTGAAATCAGAAGTTTTTGCGAAATGATCTGACCGCAACGGTCTGGTTGTCACCCGCAAGAATCGCAAGTCGTGAATGCGTGCCCCCTTATTCCAGTTCGAAGCCATGAAAACGATTAACCAACTACCGATCTATCAAATCGCGCCGCCTCGTATTGCCCGCCGTTCTTTCTTAGGTGGGCTCGCCGCCGGCATCGCATCCACGTCGCTGACCGGACGCTTACACGCGGCGTCGCCTAATGGAGAAGTCCGTGTTGCCGTGCTCGGCGCAGGTGGCAAAGGGAGTCAGTTGGCTTCCTATCTCGATAAAACACGCGGCGCCAAAGTCGTGATGGTCGCTGACCCCGATTCGGGGCGTGCCGAATCGACTGCGGCGCCTTATCACGCGAAGGCCGTGGTGGATCTGCGCGAGGCGATCGATTCGCCTGATGTGGATGCTGTCCTGATTGCGACTTGTGATCATTGGCATTGCCTTGCGGCGATTTGGGCCATTGAAGCCGGCAAAGACGTTTACGTTGAAAAGCCGCTCGCTCACAATCAGTGGGAAGGGCGTCAAGTTGTTGAGGCGGCGGCGAAGCACGGTCGCATCGTCCAGCTCGGTACCCAACAACGCAGCGATCCGATGCAGGCCCAGATTCGCGAGTTCTTGCACTCCGAAAAGACACTCGGCGAAATTCATTACGTTCAAGCCAATCGATTAGGATTGCGTGGTCCGATCGGCAAACGATCCGAGCCGTTGGCGTTTCCCAAAGGTATCGACCGCGACCTGTGGTTCGGTCCCGCTGCCGTCGAGCCGCTGTATCGCAATCAGTTGCATTACGATTGGCATTGGGATTGGAACACCGGCACCGGCGAGATGGGCAATTGGGGTGTTCACATTCTCGACGATGTTCGCAATGTGGCCTACCAAGACACGCAAGACTTGCCTGATCGCATTACCGTCGGTGGCGGACGTGTCGGGTGGGATGACGCGGGGCAAACGCCGAACGTTCATTTCGCATTGCTCGAAACGAAAACGTTTCCGACGATGATCGCCCTGAGCAATCTTCCTGTTGAGCCCAAGCAGAAAGGTGCTTGGAAGGTTTCCAGCGCATCGGCGGCAGACCAGTGGCCCCAGAACGCGCCGGGCAGTGGCTACGTTGTCGTCTGTGAAGGCGGTTTCTATCTGGGGCAACGCGGCAGTGGCCAGGCTGTCGATCGCGACGGCAAAGTGATCCGCAAGTTCCATGAGAATACGGACATGATCGCCGAGCACCTTCAGAACTTCATCGACGCCGTTCAAACGCGTGACGCGTCGATTTTGAAAGCACCCATTGAGAACGGTCACTTTAGTACCGGATGGTGTAACCTGTCCAACGTTGCCTTCCGTGCCGGAGAGTCGTTCTCGCAGGAGCAGTTAATGTCACAAACGGACTTTGCACCGTGGAGTCAGATGGTGGACAGCATGACGTCGTGTTTGACGAAGTACGGCATCGACCCGCAGACACTGAAGTCCTGTCCGACGTTGGTTCATGACACGGCGAGTGAGCGGTTTGTGGGCGACAACTCGGATGCGGCGAACCAATTCCTCCGTCGTGAGTACCGAAGTGGTTACGAGGTCAAAGCGATTTCGTAGGTTTGTTTGCTCAGGCGATTTGTGCCCGGTCATCTCGAGCTGCGGACGCGTTCGACGCTCGCGGATCGGGGTGGTACGTGGCGTCGAGCGATGAGTCACTGAGTTTCCAGATCTGGATCGGGATTCCGGCAACGCTCAGGCATTTCGCGGTATGCTCGCCCCTCCGCGGTGGCGTGGCATGCGGTGCTCGCCCCCTAAAAGGGCCCCCGGGAAACGAGAATTCCTAGAAAAGTCGGAAAAGTCGCGCGAAACATACCGGTCTGGCGGGGAATGCTAGGGAGAAGTTGTAGGTGATGTGTTTCGAGTGATCGTGTTCCCGGCTGAATTTTGTCGCCCAATCGCAGAGCGGTCACTCGCCCCCCCCCGCCGAACGTCGGATCGGGCTGCAACGAAATGTAATGAAGACATCCACTGGCCAAGGTGAATCCTGTTAGCGAAGAAAAATCACAAGAGGAATTCGTTGGCCTATTGGCTTCGATTACGACTCAATTGATGTCGTACATTCGTATCTTGGCTTTCAATAACCGCGACGACACCGAAGAGGTGTTCCAGCGCACCTGTCTGGTCCTCTGGCAGAAGTTCGACCAGTATGACCGCGAGGGAAATTTTGCCGCGTGGGCCTGCCGGATGGCTTACTTCGAAGTGCTTAAACATCGCGAGGCGCGGCGCAAGATCAAATTGTTAAGCGATTCTGCGGTGGAGTCGCTAGCCGATGCCGCCTTTCCGATCTCGGAACAGTGGAGCGGTCGTCGACAGGCTCTCTCAGAATGTGTCGAGGCTCTTGAGGAGGACCAAGCAGAACTTATCAAGCTCCGATACTTCGAAGGGACGGATGTCAAGGAAATTGCGCAGTCGAATGACCGATCAATTCACTCGGTCTATCGTGAACTCAGTCGGGTTCACGGGGTGTTAATGCGTTGTGTCGAAATGAGATTGTTGGAGAGCACATCATGACTCTCGATTCCAATGAACGGTTTGAACTCAGGCGGTTGATCATCGCGGCTCAAGACGGTGAGCTCACCGATGGCGACCGCGAGCGACTCGAAGCATTCGTGTTATCACCAGGCGGTGCCGATGAAGCTGCCGCGATGCTGGATCAATTGTCCGCGCTGGAGGATTCGACGACATTCAACATGCGAGTCGGAAGTCGCGTTGAAGCGGGGGCGCATGACCGTGTGTTTGGACCCCAGGCAAGTGATGCGGCCAAGTCCGGTAAGCAAGTCGCCCGGCCCGAGGGATCCGCGACCAGTTGGCGAGGCATTTCCTTGTGGCTGATCGCAACGGGGGCGGCGATTCTCATTCTTTCGCACGTTTCGATCGGTGTGCTCTCGTGGTCGTTTGCGCAGCGGAAGATGGCTTCGGTTGCCCGGACGACTGAGTTGCCAGATCAAATCGTTGGTGCGAAGCCGGTTGAAGCTCCCGAGAGTGCGACGTCTTATCTCGTTTCAACGACGGCATGCGTTTGGTTTCCATCGAGATCGTCAACGCCGAAGGTGGGACAATCCATGCGATCGGGCGAAACGATCAGTCTCATTGAAGGTATCGCGGAACTCGGTTTCGGGCCGTCTGGCAACGATCGTGTTCGAATCGAAGGTCCCGCCAACGCATTCATCCGACCCGACGGCGTGCTTTCGTTGCAGTCGGGAGCGCTGGTTGCGGATGTCGCCGACGGCAGTCCGCAGCACTTTGTGATCGAAACAGCAATGGGGCCGGTGCTCGCCGCCAACGGAACGTCGATGGGCATCGTGATGAATCTCGAGTCGATGGATTTGCATGTGTTTAAAGGCCGCGTCACGGTCGATGCGGGAACCGATCAAGCACAGGGTTCTTTGATTGAATTATCCGAGGGCGAAGCCGTGCGTTTCACGATGGACTCGGACGGTGAGATGGAAATCATCTTTCATGACGCGTCGGCAAGCAAATTCGCGTCGGCACGAAGCATGGGGTTTGATCCTTTGAAAATCTCAGCTGCGTATGTCAACACGATCCTTGAGGCCGATCCGGTAATCTACTGGCGATTTGAAAAGTCGGTCGCCGGTGCACCTCGACGTATCGAAAATCTAGGCAGCCTGAGTGATTTCGATGCCGTGGTGAACGGCGATGTACGTTGGCGGCAGTACGCGTCGAACCGGGTTGCCGAGTTTGGTCTTTCGGATGTTCCTTCTGTGATCACGTCCGAACGCCAGTGGCCGACAAAGAAGCTAGAAGAGTACACGATCGAGCTTTGGATCAAGCCGACATGCTTCCACCACGGTTCGATATTTTGTCTTACCCAGCCGAACCCTAATAAAAACAACGGACATGACCACGGGATGATCTTTGAAGTGGGCGCTCGACACTGGTCGACGCTACAACACCTCGATCCGAACCGGGTAAGGTTTGTCCATCGTGCTCCCGTGTCAAACGATTACAAGACGGGCACGTCGTTGTTGTCGCGTGATGTCTATAAGCCTCGTACCTGGCAACACTGGGCGGTGCGCAAGAAGGGAGAAGTTCTCAGCATGTTGGTCGATGGTGAGGTCGTTGATGTGGGCGAAGACCCGAATGATCTGAGCCCGGATCTGAACGTGGTGATTGGACAGTTGTATCCTGACCTGAGCCATCGTCCGTTCATTGGCCAGCTCGACGAGGTCGCAGTCTATGAGCGAGCCCTATCGGATACGGAAATTCAATCGCACTACCGCGCTGTAAAGGCTCCGGCCCATACGGATGCCAAACCAAACGATTTCGCGCGGGTGCCCGTTTTGCAATCTGGATCGACCCTGATCTCAAATCATCTATAGGCTGGTATCAGCGGGTGTAAGTCTATGCATTTGAATTTGTCGAAACGTATGAAAATTGGCTGAAACGCCGCGCGCAGATTGCAGCATTTTCGTGTAGGGTTTAGCTTGGATCGCAAGCTTCCACCCTCCTTCGAAACAACGCGTTCGCTCTCCGCGAGTGCGTCCTGCCTGCCTATGAATCGATTTCTTCTCGTTGTCGCGTTTGCCATTGCGCCTTCGCTGAGTCAGAACGCATCCGCCGAACGGGTCGAGTTCAATCGCGATATCCGTCCAATCTTGAGCGATAACTGTTTCTATTGTCACGGTTTTGATGAGGCGCATCGTGAAGCCGGGTTAAGGCTCGACACGTTTGAGGGGGCGACTGAGTCGGATGCGATTGTGCCTTGTGATCCGGACGAGTCCGAACTGATGCGTCGGATTCTTAGCGATGATCCCGATGAGGTGATGCCCCCGCCGGATTCGGAGAGATCGTTATCGACTCAACAGCGAGAACTCGTTTCCCGCTGGATCGAACAAGGAGCCGAATACCAAGAACATTGGGCGTGGACACCGTTGCAGCGTCCACAGGTTCCGGGGGCGACGCCGAGTTCCCCTTCGGACGCTGTTGACGCGTTTCTCGAGCAAGGATGGGCTAAAAATGGATTAGCGCCGGCGTCCGATGCTTCGCCGCGTGAATTGCTGCGTCGATTGAGTTTTGATTTGCGGGGATTGCCGCCGACAGCTGATGAGGTCTCGCGTTTCGAAGCCGACGCGAGCGTGGAACATTTGCTGCGGTTTCGAGAGACATGGATGTCGGAACTGTCGTTTGCCGAGCACCAAGCGGTCCGGTGGCTGGACCTCGTCCGGTGGGCAGACACCAGCGGATTCGTCAGCGACGAGCCGATCGCATCGGGGGCTTACCGAAGCTGGGTGATCAACGCGATTCGTGACAACATGCCGTTCGACGAGTTTTCCATCTCGCAACTCGCCGGTGATCTCCTGCCAAATCCAACCGACGGTGACTTGATTGCGTCAGGGTACAACCGAATCGTGAACACGAATTGCGAAGCGGGGGCGATCGAAGCCGAGCAGCTTTATAAGCTCAAAGGTGAACACGTGCGTGCCTTCGGTACCGTCTGGATGGGGTTAACAACAGGCTGCGCCGAATGTCACGATCACAAGTTCGATCCAATTCTGGCAAAGGACTACTACCGCCTTGCGGCGTTCTTTGACGATCTTGTCGAAGCCGGAGTTTACACGCCGGGCGATCGACGCGAACCGCTGCACTACGTCTACGAAATCTCGCCGCGATCAGAAGAAGACAGGCGACTGGCCAGCAAGATCGAAACGCTTCAAAAGAGAATTTCGCAAAAGTCTGTCGACGATTTGTCCACCTGGGAAGACGACGTGCTGGGGCGGCTCAACGACGAGACTTCGCGCAGAGACTTCGTTTGGATTCCGTCGGAACTCCCAGCCATGAGAGTTTTGGAAGGGAGTTTCGAATTCGCGACCATTGACGAGCGGTGTCTGCGAGAAACGACTACGGACAACGGTGCTTTTCGACGTCATCACGCTGCCGAGCTCATGACCGGCTACATCAATCACGGCAGCTTCAAGACGGACGCCGAAAAGGATGGGTGGTACGTGGACGTATGGCTGGACAAAGCGAACCGCCCGGAGATGTTGGGGATCCAACTTTCCCATGGCGACTACGGACGATTGGGTTGGAAGACGGCGAATTACGAAACGTACTACTGGGGTGATGACACCTCGGGTGTCCTGCAGTCACCGCAGTCGTGGAGCGATCCGGCACGTGTGAAAAGAATCGGGGATTTACCGACCGAGAACGGATGGGTGCGTTTGCGGGTGCCGTTTAGTGAACGCATCCCGGCGGTGAGCGGTCAGGATTTTGAGGCCGTCGGAATGGCTTGGTTGCAGACGGGGGGCCGTGTCCTGTGGGGTGATAGCGGTTTGGAGTTGCGAAGCGATAAGGCCACCGAGCTCGAACTCGGCGAGACGGCCATTCGAAAGTGGTGGGAGCGGCCGATGAATCGGCAAGTCTACGAGCGACGGTTAAAATACGTCGCCGCCGCGTTGAAATCGAAGCCCGTCAGTCGCGACGATTTGCAAAATGAGATGATCCAAGACGTCTATCGCGAATCTACACAACCCAAACGCATGGAGAATCTGCGACGACTTGAGTCTCGTTTGTGGCAACTGCGATCGCGAGCGATGCCGGTATTGGTGTCGCAGCAGGGGGAAACCAAGAAGATGACGCGATTGCTCAACCGCGGTGACTACCAAGATGAAACCGGGCCGCTTGTTTCGTCGGCCACGCCTGAATTTTTGGGAATCCCAATCACCACTGAAGAACCGAGTCGACTGGATCTCGCGAAGTGGTTGTTTGATGAACGCAATCCGCTGACGGCTCGTGTGTATGTGAACCGCCTTTGGCATCAGTTTTTTGGACGCGGGATCAGCAAAACCCTCGACGATTCCGGAACTCAAGGCGAGTGGCCATCCAACGTGGCGTTGCTCGATTGGCTCGCGTGTGAATTTCGCGATAGCGGTTGGGATCGAAATCACATGATCCGATTGTTGACCTCGACGCGTGCCTATCGGCTCAGCTCCAAACCGACCGAGCAACAGACGAAGATCGATCCCGAGAATCGTATGCAAGCGCGGCAATCTCGATTTCGACTGCCGGCGGAAAGCATTCGCGACGCGGCTCTCAAAACGGCCGGTTTATTGGAGATGCATCCCAACGTTCCAACGCATAGTTTTTATCCGTATCAGCCGGGACAATACTGGACAACGTCAGACAAAGTCATGTTCGGAAGTCGGCACTTGGATTGGACAACGAGTCGCGAACAGTCGCAGTACTCCCGAAGTCTCTACACGTTTTGGAAACGCCAGAACATCCATCCGACGATGTTGGCGTTTGACGCGCCCACTCGCCAAGAATGCACGGCCCAGCGGAATATTACGAACACTCCCGGCCAAGCGTTGGCGTTACTAAACGATCCGATCTTTGTCGAAGCCGCGCGAGTGTTTGCATCGCAAGTAGTCGAGAGTGGCGAGTCGAGTGACGATGCCAAACTTGATCATGCGTTCGAGGCGGCACTCCAGCGTTCAGCGAATGACGAGGAAAAACGCGTGTTGCGTCAATTGCTGGATCGACAACGTCAGCACTATCGTAGGCATCTCGATGATGCGGCGTCGTTGATTTCGATCGGGCAAGCTCCATTAGTCGAGGACATGGAACCGGCGGAGCTCGCGGCGTGGACAACGGTCACGCGAGTCATTTTGAACCTCCACGAATTCTTGAATCGATCGTAACGTGATGAGTAAGCCATTGATGACTCGAACACCGAACATGAACTCGATGTTGGACGTGACACGCCGTCACTTCTTTTCGCGAGCCGCTACTGGGATCGGTGCCGCTGCTCTGGCGAGTGTCTTGGATCGCGAGAACGCGGATGCCGCTCAGCATTCGTTTCCAAATCATCCGCCGAAAGCGAAGCGTGTGATCTATTTGTACATGTCGGGAGGTCCGAGTCAGTTCGAGACCTTCGACGACAAACCCATGTTACGTGAGCTCAACGGAAAACCGATTCCCAAATCGCTGACTGCCGGAGTGAAACTCGCGTTTTTGCAATACGAGGCGTTAAAGTGTTTTGGAACCGACGTCGGTTTTAAGAAGTGCGGCGAGTCAGGCCAGTCCATTTCAGACACGCTTCCCCATCTGCAAGAGGTGGCTGACGATCTGTGCGTGGTGCGAACGCTGCAAACCGATCAGGTCAATCATGATCCCGCGCACACGTTCATGAATACTGGTTTCGCGATCGCCGGACGTCCCAGTATGGGATCGTGGCTGTCATATGGACTCGGCTCGGAGGCGGCGGATTTGCCTGATTTCGTCGTGATGCGGAGTGGTCCGTCTGGCCAGCCGATTCCGACAACGGCTTGGCACAACGGTTTCTTGCCGGGGAAGCATCAAGGTGTTGAGTTCTACGGCAGCGAACAGCCGCTGAACTATCTCACGTCCCCCGCCGGTATTGATCGGACGACCCAAAACCACACGATTGAGTCGATCGAGGCTCTCAATCGGATGCATTACGAAGCGTCTATCGATGAAGAGGTTTTGACTCGAATCGATCAATACGAACTCGCGTTTCAAATGCAAACGAGTGTTCCTGAGCTGGCGAATTTTTCGTCGGAGACAGAAGCGATTCGAGAGCTATACGGCGTCGGTGAAAAGCCCGACGGAAGTTTTGCGTCAAACTGTTTGATGGCACGTCGGATGGCCGAGGGCGGTGTGCGTTTTATCCAGTTGTATCACACCGGATGGGACCATCACGGCGGTGTGGTGAAAGGAGTCGCGGCGAGGGCGAAAGAAGTCGACCAGGGGTGCGCGGCATTGATTCGCGATTTAAAGCAACGTGGAATGCTCGACGACACGCTGGTGATTTGGGGTGGCGAGTTCGGACGCACGCCCATGTCGCAAGGTGGTAGTGGTCGCGATCACCACACCAAGAGTGGAGCGTTGTGGATGGCGGGGGGCGGTGTTGCCGCGGGGACGAGTTATGGGGAAACGGATGATTTTGGCTTTTCAGCCGCAGTCGATCCGTTTCATGTTCACGACTTCCACGCGACCGTGCTGCATTTGCTGGGAATCAATCACAAACGCTTGACGTATCGGCATCAAGGTTTCGACTTCCGATTGACCAACGTGCACGGCAACGTGATTGACAAGATTGTCGCGTAAGAGCATGACGTTGCATTAGGCAGCTCGCGAAGTCGCGTCATGTTTCGTTTCGGCGTGGTTGAAGAGCGGAGCGGATAAGTCCGCGCTGGTGATTTGCCGAATGCCGGTGATTTGCCCGTGAACCAGTGCGGCATGCACGAGCGCGCCGAGTCGACGTATTGATCCGCGGCTGGAGTCGGCGAGCTGGGTGACGGCGGAGACGGTAAAGACGGGACGCAATCCGCCGGCGTGGTGGATGGCGACATTGACGCACCGACGCAGTTCGCTGGCGTGAGGTCGCGAGAGATGGTGGTGCGGCAATTTTGATCGGATTGCCAGCTCAAGTGACGCAATGCCGCTGGTTGCCTGACGCTTGCGAGGGATGATGAGCAGGATGTGTAGGTTGCGAAGTTGAGCTGCTCGGGCGGCCTGCCATCCCGCCATCACGGCGAGTCGATTTTGTGCCGATTGCGTCTGCGTCGCAGGTGAGTCTGCGACGTGGATCAACCATAGCGTTTTGACTCGGCTAGGTGTTTGGATATCGCCCGCAATCGTTGCGAGATCGGACGTGAGTTGATCGAGCGATTCGTTGTTCCACTCTATCGCTGCAGTCTCAAGGGCGGTCTCGCCTAGACCGGATGTTGATGCGATCTGTCGCAGCCACGTGGTCGTGCCGGCGCCGGAGGATGTGGTCAGAACGGCGAGTGACCCTGAACCTTTGACGACGTTCTGCAACCACGAGCATGCAGACGCGTGTGAGCTCGTGCGAAAATAGAAGTCGGTGATTTCGTGTGGTTGATCGAGTGTGCGTTCGGGAGCAAACGGGCAGCCGATCAGCCCCCAGTGTTGCAGGACCTCGGGTGACAACGGCTGCACGTTGGTCGATGGCGTCGAGTGGTAGGCGTCATCAATGATCTCACCGGCGGTCGCGGGTTGCTTTTGAGGTTGGGGCGAGACAAAGCGTGGGGAATAGTTCACTGGCGATGGCCTCATGTTTTCGTAATGCCGAAACTTTGCGATCTCGGCGGTAGACCGTTTGGTCCTAGATCGACCATCCGACGACGGGCACTGCGAGGCAAGCGTTCGAGCCGTTAAACTTTGCCCGATGCAACGCATCTGCGGTCTTGCGCTCGAGTGCCGGATAATCCGGTCATTCAGTATTCGGGTCCGCTTCGAACTTCAGTCCAATTGAGTCTTTTCCCGATGACGCGACGATATTTTACCCCTGACCTGATGACTCAGCAGCCGTTGGTGGAGTTGCCGCCCGACGAGGCCGCCCACGCCGCTCGGGTGATGCGTGTACGTGTCGACGATACGATCGAAGTTTTTGACGGAAAGGGCAATCAAGCTACCGCAACGGTCACCTCGGTCGACAAACGTCAATGTATCTGTCGCTGTGAAACTCCCCAATTCGTGGATCGTGAACCCAGTGACACGTTGGAACTCGCGATTGCGATTCCCAAGCCCGACCGGGCAAAAGAAATGATTGAACGGTTGACCGAACTTGGCGTTACCCGCATCCAACCATTGGTATTCGAACGCACGCAGCGGCCGTCGACGGATTCATTGATCGAAAAGCTCGAACGGATCGTGATCGAAGCGTGTAAACAATCCGGTCGCAATCATTTGATGAAGATTTCACCGGTGATGAAGTTTGGTAAATGGATCGCGGCGCAAAAATCTGCAAACTCGACCCAATTGGAATCATCCGGACAATCGGACGGTCTTCCACCTCGATGGACATTCCGATGGGTCGCGATGCCGGGTGGTCAGTCCGTCAATGAAATCGTCGGCGAATCTGTAAAGGCGGGCGATCCGATCTCGGTGCAGTGCGTGATCGGACCGGAGGGTGGACTGACCGATGATGAACTCGCCCGCTGCCGGGATATCGGGATCGCGGCGATTGATCTGGGTAAGCGGATTCTGCGAGTCGAAACGGCGGCTTGCGTCATTGCCGCGCGATTTTTGCGAGATTAGCCCTCGACAGGCTCGATCGATCGTGTGCTTCAAATTGTGAGCTACGTTTGCGTGGGAGAACATCCGTCAGCATGTTGTCGGCGGGATCCCCCATTCCCCACGTGACCACTTTGTTAGCCACTTTTGGACGAGACGAAGACCGATGACCGCATTGATGACCGATACCCATAGCTTCGAATCATCGGCGCTTGGCGGATTGTTGACAGACGACACGTTTTGGCCTGCGGAGCCTCGTAGTCTTAACGAGCTCGGGTTGTCGATCACGTTTATCGAAGCGTTGTTGATCAAGACCATTCATCAGACCGGAACCATCAGCGGGCGAAACGTGGCCGCTCGGTTGGGGCTGCCCTTTCGCATCGTCGAGCCGATCGTTGACGCGTTGCGTGTTCGCAAATTCGTTGCCCACGTTCGTCCGGCGGCATTCAACGATTACTACTATTCGCTCACCGAATCCGGGCAAAAACGGGCCCAGCAACATTTTGCACAGTGCAGTTATGTTGGTCCCGCCCCGGTCCCGCTCTCGGATTACACACTCAGCGTCGAGGCTCAAGCGGCGGGGGTCGAGCCGATCGATCGCGACCAATTGCGTAGTTCGTTGTCGCGTATTTCCTATCAAGACGAATTGCTCGATCAACTCGGACCGGCCATCAATAGCAATACCGGTTTGTTTTTGTTCGGACCTCCCGGCAACGGCAAAACAACCATCGCACGTAGTTTGACGCGATGTCTCGGCCAGGAAATCTGGATCCCGCACGCGATCCTCGACGACGGCAATCTGATCAAGCTCAAAGATGATGCCTTTCACCGGGAAGCTCCTGTTCCCGAGGGTGACGGCAGCATGCTTAATTCACAAGAATGGGATAAACGCTGGATTCGAATCCAACGCCCCAGCGTGGTCGTCGGCGGCGAGTTGGTCATGGAAAACCTCGAAGTGAGGCATGACTCGCGTTCAAACATGTGCGAAGCGCCGTTGCAAATGAAAAGCAACTGTGGCTGCTTGTTGATCGATGACTTCGGTCGCCAACGAATCGCTCCTGAAGAATTACTCAACCGCTGGATCGTTCCCCTTGAAAACCGGTGTGATTATCTGACACTTCCAACCGGAAAGAAGATTCAAATTCCGTTTGAGCAACTGATCATTTTCTCGACCAATCTCAATCCCGATGACTTGGTCGACGAAGCGTTCTTACGCCGCGTTCCTTATAAGATTTTCGTTGACGATCCGTCGCCAGCGGAATTTCGAATTCTGATGAAGAGCGTCGCCGCGCAGATGGGGTTCCCTGAAACACCCGAAGCGTCAGAACACCTGCTCGCGTTTTACAAGGAAACGCAGCGGCCGCCGCGTCGTTGTCACCCACGCGATTTGTTGACGCAAGTCGCCAATTTCTGCCGCTATCGTCAGTTGCCTTTGACGTTGCGTCCTGAATATCTCGATCAAGCTTGCAAGAACTATTTTAGCGCTTTGTAGGTCATCTGGATCACGTTTTGAAACGTTCCATCGTTATTTCTTCGCCTCACCTTTCCACGTTCACTTGTCCACTTTCTTGTTACCCAACTTGGTCTCATGACTGTTCAAAGCATTCGCAAAATTGCGCCCGGGTATGAGCCGATTGCTGGCTACACGCTTGAGCAGAAGATCGGCGAAGGCGGATTCGGCGAAGTGTGGCGTGCCAATGCGCCCGGTGGACTGAAGAAGGCGGTCAAGTTCGTTTTTGGTGCCACTCATGCAAACCGTGGGTCGCGGGAACTGAAGTCGCTCGAGCGAATCAAGGGCGTGCATCACCCGTTTTTGTTGACTCTCGAACGGTTCGGCGTCGTCGATGATCAGTTGGTGATTGTGACGGAGTTGGCGGACGGGTCGCTCGAAGATGTTTTGAAACGTCACATCGATCGCGGCTCGTGCGGGATTCCACGTGCGGCGCTATTGTCGTATCTGCACGATGCCGCCGACGCGCTTGACTACCTCCACAAGAGTTACCAACTGCAGCACCTCGACGTGAAGCCGGGCAACCTGTTGATGGTCGGTGGCCACGTGAAAGTCGGTGACTTCGGTTTGTTGAAGGACCTTCGCGAAGCCGACAATTCGATCGTTGGCGGTTTGACGCCGATTTATGCGCCGCCAGAAGTGTTCGACGGTCGTCCGAACATGAACAGCGACCAGTATTCTCTTGCGGTGATGTACCAGGAGTTGCTCACGGGAACTCGCCCATTTTCGGGGCGAACGATCGCACAGCTCGCGACGCAGCACGTCCATGCGGCGCCGAATTTGGATCCGCTGCCGCCAGCGGATCGTGTTGCGGTCGCTCGGGCACTCGAGAAGGATCCGGATCGCCGATTCGAAAGCTGTCAGGAATTCGTTGACGCGCTCAAGACGCCTCGACAACGACAAGACACCACCGTGCAACGCGTCACCACCGGGACGCTTGGCGCGAACGCGTCCGTCGAAGACTTGCCAAGTTTGAACGCCGACAGCGCTTTTTTGCACAGTCGCGTGACCGGGCATGCGTTGCTGGTCGCGGTCGGAGGAGTGGGGGCAGAATGTTTGCACGAATTACGCGGACGCGTTGCGACTTTGCATTCAGCGTGTCCGCTCGATTTGCACTCCGTCTTGATCGATACGGACATGCACACGATCCATGCGGCACGTCTGACGGAGGCGTCTGATCGGATTCCACCGGCGACGATATTGCACACGCCGCTTCGTTCCGCCGCCGATTATCGAGGGCGGCCGACCGAACATTTGCGAAACGTTTCGCGGCGCTGGATCTATAACGTTCCCCGCAGTGGAGCGACTGAGGGCATGCGTCCTCTGGGGCGTCTCGCGATGGTCGACCATGCGGAAAAGATCGACGCGGGATTGCGCGAAGCGATCGATCACCTTGCCGCCGTTTGCGGCGAACGGGTGCCATCGGTTTATGTGGTGGGATCCATTTCGGGTGGAACGGCAAGCGGGATGATTTTGGATATTGCTCCGCGGTTGCGAACCCTACTCGATGAAGCCGGATTGGAGCATGCTCCGGTATTGCCGCTGTTGTCGTCGGTTTGCATGAAAGGGAACCCGCACCAATCCGTTTCGCTGCATGATACCCACGCGGCGATCTCCGAAATTCGGCACTACTTGACCCCCGGCAATAGCTACCCGGGTGATGACGGCGTGAAGTGGCCCGGCGTTCCTGCTGTCCGCAATCCACTTCGCGATGCTTATTTGATTCTCGATGGTGATCAGGCAACACCCGATTCGCCGTCGGCCTCAGCGACGATCGTTGACTATTTGTGGGCCGACGCAACCGGCGCGGGTGAATTGCTCGCGTCGGCACGCAAATGCGTGGAGTCCGATAACAGCGTGATGTCCAAACCGATGATTCGCAGCGTTGGCGTTTCACGACTTAAATGCGTCCGCGCTCTTGAAGAAAACCTGCTCGCCCCGGCCGCGGCACGGCACCTGTTGCTCCGTTGGCTCGGCCGACCCGCAGAATCCCGCGAGATTGCTGGACCGTTGGCAGAGCGACTGCGCAAGCGATGTGATATCGATCCACAATTGATGATCGATCAGATTCGTAATCTGTTCGGCGAAGATGACGCGGCGATCAGTGACCGTTTGTCAGCCTTGTTGGTTCCGCTCAGCGATGAGGCGATCGGGCAGAGTGAAACGATCGAAATGTTGATCCTCGGCAGTCTTGACGATGCCGATGTCGCGGCACAGTTGCAACGCCGGGTGGCCGCCCAAATTGTTTCGTTGCGGCGGGAACTGATCGTCCGCTTGCAAGATGGTCGTATCGACGTCACAAGTGCGGTCCAAGCGATCGAAAGATTGATTGCCGAAAGCAAAGAAGTCGCACGTTCAATGGCAGAAGAATCCGCCAGCGCACCGACGGATCTTGATTTGCAAGGTTCGGCGAGCAGCGATGCGATGGTCAACCGGCTCGAAGCGGCTGAACGCATGGCGCTGGGCCGATTGACGGCGATCACGCAGCAACTGACGAGTCAGTCTTACATGCGGCTCGCCAAACAACTCGAAGCGATTCATGTTCAGCTTTCCGAGGCTGCCATCGGGATCGCTCGGGCAATTCGGTGCGTTCCCGGTGATAACCGTGATACGGAAAACCCGTGGACCGAGATGCCACAGGAAATTCAGGTGCGGTTCACCCAGGTGCTTGATCACTTGCACAAAGATTCGGCCGCACGTTGGTTGATTACACCGATCCGAGACCCCAACGCGTCCTGGGACGCCAAGGAGATGGCGACAGGGCTCGTCGCGCTTTGTTTGCCGATGGTCGAAGACATCATTGACCAACATCGTCGCTCGACGGAGTCAACCGGATCGACGACGCAAAATGACGTCTCAACCAAAACCGGCGGAATAGCCAACGCCACCGTGGACCTGGGCGGCGCGAATCTAACGCAGCGAGAATCTGGCAATACCGTCTCGGGTACCGCCGTGACGGCTCACTACATGACACCAACAACTCGTCCCCCAGCAACCGGGATTATGGAAACGCAAGCGTTCACGCCGACTGGTTGTCAACGCAATCGATGGAACGAGCAGACCACGATCGAATCGGCACTGAAAGTAGCCGTTCCAGGCTTGCTGCAATGTGGTGGCCGGCAACGCTTGCTGCTTCTCGTCGGCAGCGATGGCGAGCGAGATCGGTTGGAGCCGAAAGTCGCCGCGGCTCACCAAGGATCTTTGACCACGGTGGTTATCCCCGGGATCACGCCGGTACTCGTTCACGAAGCACAGCAAATTCCGGTCGACGAAGTGATCGAGCGGTTCGAAACGTTGACAGGCGGAAACACGCAAGTCAGCAAGCGGTTGCATGCCCGCACGGATGTGCATTGGAACAAGGTCTGATTTGTTTCGGCTTTCGGTCAATTTGGAACGCGACAATCGCCTGCGCGATGCATTTCTGGTGAAATCCGCCACGCTATTGAAATGACCGCGATCGTTTATTCGTAGCGAATGCCCCGCAGCGGCGGTCCGGTGGGAACCGAGGCGGTGTAGTCCGTCGGAGTGCCTGCGGTCGTGGTGACGGGGCTCGCCCAAGCGGACGTGCCGGCGGTTGGATAACTTGAGACGCCCATCCCAGCTGCGGCGGGAGCGCCGGCGAGCTGCATGAGGTCGACACGGTTTCTCGTTGCCGGCATGGCAAAAAGTTGCGGATCGCCGGACAGCAATTGATTGATGCTGTACGTCGCGACGCTGAGTTGCATCGCCAACGGAGGTCCGGTCGAAGGAAACAGTTCGATTTTGACTTGATGCGGCAGGACCGTGTTCACTTCGCTGAAGTATTCGTGTTCGCTAGCAAAACTCTTGGCGACGAGACGTTGGTCCGGTGAATACAAAAACAGGTGTGTGATGTATCCCGCTGAGGGCTCGATAAAGCAAACGCGTTGATACGTTCCCGCCGCACTCGGAACCGCCGTCCGGACTTCGATGAGACCGTCGGTGCGAGTGACCGGGCCGGAGATGACCGTATTGGGATCGAGGCGGGCCAGACCGATCGCTTCCATCAACCAGCTCGGATCGACCGGCAAGATCGCGCGGTCGAGATTTCGTGAATATTGTTCGTGAGTGGCGTGATAAAGCGTCTGGGTCATGCCTTCGGGGACTTCGAACCAGAACTCATTTGCGTTGCTGCCCAGATCGATGCCGCTGCCCATGATGATCGGCACGCTCGCCTTAAGGCGGAAATTGCGGTCGCGTTGCAGGTGCATCGTCGCCGAGAGTTTTGGCACGGCGGACATGCTGAGCACGTCCACGGACGCCGAATTGGTTGATAGTTCGCGGATCGCGTCGGAGCGGTTGATCGCGGCGGCGAGTGCCTGAATGTCGGGAATTTCTTGAAATACGACGGGCGGTGGTGGCGTGTTGGAGACCGTGACGGTCCGCGCACAGCCGGCGCAGAGAATCAATCCCAGCGCGACGATCATGCTGTTGCGTGCGTCATGCATAGCGAAAACGGGCTCCCATGCCACTGCTTATGTTCTATTCCACTTCGTGATACATCAATTCGACGAGTTGCTCTTGTAGACTTTCTGCTTCGCCCGCGGCAATGTCACATACCTCGATCGTGAGAATCGAGCCATCGATGGTGGATTCGAGTCGAAGGAGGTCCTTAGGGGAGGGGGCTTTCGCCGCAACGGGGGCGTTTTCGAGGTCTCCCGCCGTTTCGAGTTCATCCCCGTCCGAAGGCTCGATCGCCTCTGATGCGGCAGCGTCCGGTTCGACCGCGTCGTCATTCGTTTCGCTTTGGATCAACGACGAGGATTCGTAGGGTTTGAGACTGCGTTTGCGCAGCAGCGTGAGGGCCAAAAGGTAACGCATCTTCGCTTGAGCGGGCTGGTCGGCCATCGACCGGAGTAACTCGATCAGAACTTCGGGAGGAGCGAGTCCGCGTTTCTTTTCTTCGGGCAACGGCACGCGGTTTTTCCAATGTCCGATGCATCCCTCTGGCGGTCCGGTCCAAGCGTCGGCGGCGATGTCGACGCGATGGAATTCTTCGTCGCCTTCGGTGACAACGGAATAGTAGTATTCGCCTGGCTCGAGAGGTCGGTTACTGACGCTACAGCGACGAGTGGTTCGACCAATTTTGTATTCGCCTATCATGTCACGTCCAAACGCACGGGTAGCAGGAAGACCGCAGCGGGCCTGCTACATTATTACCAAATCTCTCTCTCCCAACGAAAGATAGACGTTGAACGCCGAAAACCAACCCGAAAAAAGCACTCTCGCTGACGTTCGCCACGACTACACACCCGTGGAAATGAACGATTTGCTCGAAAACGATCTCCGGCAACTCGTGCGACTGGCAATCGCTGAGGACCTCGATGTGGCGGTGGACTGGACGACGGTGGCGATGATTGACGCGGAACGTCGGGGGGCCTGTCAAATTGTTTCACGTGCTCACGGAATTGCCGCGGGAGTCGCGTTGGTGCCGTGGATTATCGACGAATTTGATGCCGATTTGGACGTCGAAGTGCTCGTCGGAGAGAGCGAAACGTTTTCTCCTGGAACGCCTCTGGTGCGGCTGTCCGGATCCGCTCGCGATCTCTTGACGTCCGAACGCGTGACTTTGAATCTGCTCTCAAGGCTATGCGGCATCGCCACGATGACGCGGCGGTACGTTGACCTGATCGAAGGTACATCCGCGAGGCTGTATGACACGCGGAAGACAACTCCGGGGATGCGGCGATTGGAAAAGTACGCGGTCCGCTGTGGCGGCGGGCACAATCATCGGACGGGATTGTTCGATGGGTTCTTGATCAAGGACAATCACCTCGCGCTGGGACGTTCGGCTCAAGCGGGTGGCGAAAACACGGCCGACAAAAGTTCGAACCGCGAGGGCGCGGCGGATCGTTTGTCAGCGGCGGAAGCGGCTCGGCGAGCGGTGGCGATGCGGGGCGGATTGATGAACCAACTGGTCGCTCCGTCGATCGTTGAAATCGAGGTCGACGGCCTGGATCAGTTCGAGGAGGTGTTGCGGACAGGCATTGATATCATCTTGCTGGACAACTTTTCATTAGACGATTTACGCACCGCGGTGGCGGCCCGAGATGACGCGGGGGTGTCGGTGGAGCTCGAAGCATCGGGAAACATCAATATCGATACCATCGCTAAGGTCGCTGCGACCGGTGTGGACCGAATCAGCAGCGGAGCTTTGACGCACCAAGCCACCTCGCTCGATTTGGGAATGGATTGGACGGGGGGTTTTGCGACCTAGGCTTCAGCAGTCTGTAACGTTTTCACGCTCGCATTGCTTCTGCTCCTTATGCCTTCGACTCCTTCGGTCACCTCAACGCTCGTTCAATCGGGCGGCCCGCGTCCGTCCGCTTCGATCCTCGGAGAGCGTCACTGGTTCGAATTCTTGCAACCGCTTCTAGATGCTGCGTCGATCATGGCGTCGCTGATCGTGGTGAAAATATTTGCCCGCGGTTACGTCGATGAAGCAGCGTGGGCGATGGGCTTGCTCGCGATCATCGCGTTCTTTCTAAGCAGCAAACTCACGGGGCTCCAACGTCCCGATCGCCAGATCACCGTTGACGGCGAAATCATCAGCATCATGACGACGTGGGCGATGACCGTCTGTGTGCTGGCGGTGACCGCGTTCGCGACCCGCTACGGAGAACAGTTCGCGCGGAGTGTGATGTTCGCTTGGATTCTGACCAGCCCGGCGTTGATCGGTCTAACGCGAATGTGTTTGCGGATCCTGCAGGTTGGCTTGCTGCGGCGAGGAATCGGATCCCGCCGAGTCGCCATCGCCGGATGGAATCAGCTCGGCCATCAAACGAGATTGAACGTCGAACGCGAACCCTCGCTCGGTTTGCAGTTTGCTGGATTTTATGATGACCGCAACTCCGAACGTTTGATCGCGGATTTGGACGACGATGCGGACTCGATTGGCAACGACGAAACTGCGGATCAGTTGCTGCGTGGCAATTTGGCGGATCTCGTCGAGGCCGCGAGAACCGGCGACGTCGAAACGGTGCTGATCACCCTGCCGATGCGAGCGGAAAAACGCATCCGATCGCTGCTCGATGAACTCAGCGATTCCACAGCATCGGTTTACATCGTTCCTGATTTCTTTGTCTTTGAACTGATGCACTCTCGCTGGACCCAAGTTGGTGGTTTGCCGGCGGTGAGTGTTTTTGAAAACCCGTTGTTCGGAATTGATGGAGCGGTCAAACGGGTTGCCGATTTAACTCTGGCGATTTCCGGTTTGATCGTGATTTCGATTCCATTGTGCATGATCGCGTTGGCGGTGAAGCTCAGTTCGCCAGGACCGGTGTTCTTTCGCCAGCGACGTTATGGGCTCGATGGACAGGAAATTCGCGTCTGGAAATTCCGCTCGATGCGTGTTTGCGACGACGGTCCGGTCGTGAAACAAGCGACCGCTAACGATCCACGGATCACTCGAGTCGGTGCTATCTTGCGTCGGACGAGCTTGGACGAATTGCCCCAACTGTTCAATGTAATCGAAGGCACGATGAGTCTCGTCGGGCCGCGTCCGCACGCGAGTGCCCACAATGAGCAATACCGCGGTCTGATCCGAGGGTACATGATGCGGCACAAAGTCAAACCAGGCATCACCGGGTTGGCCCAAGTCAGTGGGTGTCGCGGTGAGACCGAAACCCTCGACAAAATGCAAAAACGCGTCGAATACGATCACCAATACATCCGCACGTGGTCCTTGCTGTTGGACCTGCGGATTCTCGCCCGTACGATGCTTGTTTTCTGGAAACAACCCGAAGCGTATTGAGGTTGCAGGCTCGCAAAGGGTATCCTTCGTTGAGCACCCTTACCGCGAATCCATACGTCCGACGAGTTTTCCCGATGCCAACAATTGCAGAGTTAGAGCAAACGATCGAGACTCGACACCAGCAATTGACGCAGTTGCTCGACTTGACGACGCAGCAGGAAGCGTCGATCGAGGAGGGGCACATGAACGAATTGATGCGGTTGCTCGGGGTGAAGCAGCGTCTGATCGAACAGTTCGTCAAGCTTTCGAACCAGCTCAAAGAAGACTATGACGGCTTTGCGACGAAGCCTCAGGTGTCCGATGCCCATCGCGAACTCAATGCCGCGTGCAACACGATGCACCAGCAGTTGCTCGCTCGCGAAGCGAAGTGTCAGGAAGCGTTGACCGCCAACCGCGACGAACTCGGCGAGACGCTAGCACGTGGCGAAGGAGCCCGCCGCGCCGCCGCCGGATACGGACGCGTGGGCAACATGCCACGACCGCAGGGCGGCGGTTTGGATCTCTCCAGCGACGCGTGACGCTGTTTGCGTTTCAGTGAAAACAGATGGTCGGGTAGTGCTTCGTCTAGCCTGAACTTGTGGGTTGCCTGAACCGGAGGGCTCGCGCCCCTGCCGCTAAATTTGAAATCCCGCCGTAATTAAATCGGCGTCCCGAGAGACCGAGTTACGTGAACGGTGACGCCGTCCAGCTAATTGACCCGTCTCAACACGATCAGTCTGACTTCGACGCCGGAGTCGCCTTGGATATTGGGGGCTCGCAATCTGATCGTGCCGGTTGCTTCGGGTAACCGGATACGGCCAAGTGACATCGGTTTCCAATCTTTTTCGTAGCCCTCGGTCCGTGGTGCCCGGTCGTACTGATCGGCAACAAAACCAGCGGGTGTGGACTTCTTTACCTTCGCAGTCGTGGGTGTGCCGATCACGTTTCCGTCGGAGACAAATGCCAGCTCCAAGTCGGTGCCAACGGCGGATTCATCGCTTCCATACCACAACTGCACGTCAAACGTTCCTTCGGAGATCACGTCGACGTTCCAATCAATGGTGTCGTCCGATTTCACCCAGTTGAAAAAGTACGTACTGTTGGGATGCTTGCTGCTGCGGCGAATCTCGCCAGTCGCTGTCGCGTCTCGAACAGGCAATTGTGTCCATTCCGCGTCGAGATGTCCGACCGCGAAGATTGGTTCGCCAGATTCGCCCGCTTTGCCGGCGTTGGTTTCGTCTCGCCATTTGATAAGCTGGCTATGTAATTGTTTTGCGATGTCGGCGTGTTGTTTCGAAACGTCGTCGAGTTCGCCGCGGTCGTTTTCAATGTCATAGAGCGTTCCGTTGAGGTGGCAGCGGAATTGTTGTGAGCGGACGGAAAGCTTGGCTCGCCAAGCGGAATAGAGCAGCCGATCGGGCTGTGAAGATTGATCCACCGCGCCGGTCAACTGTTCCGCCAATGAGATACCGTCGAGGGGCCCAGCGGTCTGGCCGACGGGAACACCGGTTAAATCGGTCAGCGTTGGCAACAAATCAATGGCACCGGCGATCGAGCTGATTTCGGCGCCTGCGGGGATGTGACCAGGCCAACGGATGAGGCACGGAGACCGCAGGCCGCCTTCGTGAACCGAACCTTTCACGCCTCGCAGCCCACCGTTGAAACGATATCCGTTGGGGCCGTTGTCGCAGAAAAACGCGACGATGGTGTTGTCGGCGAGCTGCAGTGAATCGAGTGTTTGTAGGATTCGCCCGACGTTGCGGTCGATGTTTTCGCAAAGCGCCATCGCCGCTCGTGTGTGATCCGTTTTCTGACGTTTTGCGTTCTCGGGTCTTGGGTCGGGAACCAACTCTTTTTCGGAGAACGGTTTCCAATCTTCATCGGGCACTTGCATCGGCGCGTGCGGTGTGTTCAACGGCAGGTAAACAAAGAATGGTGATTCGCGATGCGTTTGAATGAAATCGATCGCGTGGTCGGTCAGGTCGTTGGTGATAAATCCGTTGCCGTGAACGACCCGGCCGTTGTGTTCTAAGATCGGCGAGAAGTAGTTGCCCCAGTGACCGCTGCAGAAACCGTAGAAATCGCCGAAGCCGCGTGAGTTGGGATGATACGGGGCTTGCATCCCCGAGTGCCATTTTCCATACGCCGCAGTTTGGTAACCGGCCTCGCTGAACACGTCGCCGATGGTGCGTTCGGCGAGGTCAAAACGCTCGCCGCCTTGCGAGGTGCTGTAGACTCCCATGCGGGTGTGGTAGCGGCCGGTCAGGAATTCGGCGCGGGTGGGTGAGCATACCGCGCAGACGTAGAAGTTCTTGACGTTGGCACCGTCTCGGGCGAGCGAATCGATATGGGGTGTGTTGAGATTCGGATTGCCGTGAAGACTCAAGTCACCCCATCCCTGATCGTCGGTCAACACAACAACGACATTCGGACGAACGCCTGACTCGCTACGGCCGACGCGATGGAAACAAGCCAAATTGAGCAGTAGGGCAACAGTGAACGCAGCGGCGATTCGTATCATTTGGGATCTCGGGGATGTCACGCCTCAACGGCGAAACGTCGGTGGGGAGGGCATGTTGGAAGGGGATGACGTTAACGCATCGGTCGCGCCGGATCAACTTTTTTCGGCCACGCTCCTTCGCTGCCATTGCCGAAGACCGCCAAGGCGTAGGAGCGGCCGCTTTCGGCAACACCGCCCCTTGGCCTTTGGTCTAATGGGTTGCGCTGCCAGCACTGCTGTCCATGCCGCCTAACCTGGCGGTTCATTTCACTTGGTCCCCTCATTTACATGTCGATCTCTGAAAATTACGTAATTTCCTGTCGAGACTCTGGCGGGGCGGAGCGTATGGAGCAGGTGATGACCACCCTGACCACCGCGCAAACGACTGAACGTCTCCTCGAGAATCGCCACGCTTTGACCGCGTATATCTCGTGCGTGACAAGAAACTATCACCTTGCCGAGGACGTCTTTCAGGAGGTTTGCGTGAAGGCGATCGGAATGTCCGACTTTTTCGAGTCCGACGTGCATTTGCATAGATGGTTTCGCGTCAGTGCCCGGAATCGGGCGATCGACATCATTCGGGCTCGCGAAGGCCGGTACGTCGGATTGAGTGAAGAGGCGTTGGAGATGCTCGAAAAAGAATGGGAAGCTGAAACGACGCCCCCGCGAGATGAGCGGAGCGACGCGTTGGCGAAGTGCCTGGAGTCGTTGACGCCACGCAGCCGAGAAATTGTCAAAATGCGTTATTTCGAAAATCGCTCTGGAAAAGAGGTCGCTGAAATCATCGGAGCCAAGGTCGGCTCGGCGTATCAAGCGATCGCGAGAATACACAAGGCGTTGCGGGAGTGCGTTCAACGGCAGGCAGAGGCGATCAACGGATGACTGAAAACGAGTTAGATGACTTTCTTGAAATGGTCGCAGCGTACCAAGATGGCGGTTTGGCGGGTGATGAGTTAGCTCGGTTCGAGAGCGATTTGTTGGCCGACGCCCAACGCCGACGCTTGTTCGCGGAAGTGCAACTGCGCAGTGCTGCGATCTGCGAACAATTCCGCACTGAAGCGTTTTCGATGAATAACCATCAACCGACTTCGGCAAGCGAGGTGACTCGTCTTCGATCACGTCGACGAGTTTGGCTGTTGGCAGTGGCCGTCGCTGTTGCTGCATCCATCGCGATCGCATTCATCGCCCCGTCGCAGTTGTCAGAGATTGACCAGATCGCCGGAGGGCCTGTATCGAACAAGAGTGGCGTGGCGGCTCCCGCCGATGGCTTCGCAACGATCACATACGCGAGTCATGTCACTTGGGACGGAGAGGTGCCAGAAACATCGTTGGCGTCCAGTCGTTTGAGTTCTCGTGTCAACTATCGATTGTCATCGGGATCAGTGCGTTTGTCGATGAACAGCGGCGCGATCGTTTCCTTAGCCGCGCCGGCGTCGTTTACCGGAATCGGCCCCGATGAGATCGAATTGCAGGCCGGAAAGCTCGCCGCACGGATGCCGAATGAAACGAGCACGTTAGTTGTTCGTGCCGGCGATACCATCGTGCGAGATCGTGGCAACGCGTTTGGGATCACGGCTGGTGCGAACGGCGATGTGGATCTGTCGGTGTTTGATGGGAGTGTCTCGGTCGAACGTTCACGAGGTACGACCGCGTCCGAGTCTCAAATGGTCAAAGAGGGCGAGTCGATCGAGTGGGGAGCCAGCGAAAGACGTGCGGTCGCGTTCTCGGGGAAGCAATACGAAGACCTCTGGCCTTTAACCGTTGGCATCAATGAGGCATCTAACTTGATCGATTTCGTTCCGCCTGGTCCGCTCGGTTCTTTGGATCGTTTCGCAAACGATTCGAAGTTGTTGCTGATTCCTGAAAAACTCAATCATCGACTTAACGCCCACAATTCCATCGCGGCGATTCGGCCGGCCGAGTCCTATCCGGAGACGAAACACGCCCGGATCACGTTGGCTCCCGGCAAACCCATCAGCAGCTATTTGCTCGTCTACTTGCCCGAGGAACGATGGGAAGGGAACAGGCATACAATTAGCGGTAGCGTCTCGTTTCAGAAGCCCATCATCGGAGTTGTCGTCGGGCAGATGGCACTCAAAAAGTCAGACCTGTTGTTTGGGGTTCCCGAAATCAAATATGACCAACTGAAATTTCGATATCTTGAAGATGTCACCACCGAAGACGGAACCCTGCCTCCGGACTCACTGCGTGTGAGCGACGATGGCAAAAGCCTGTACTTCAACCTAAACGTCGGAGCGGGGCAAGATAATCTGCGGGTGCTCGTTGACGAGAGTGCGTCGCCTTAAAGAGTCGGTAATTCCCGACGTAAGTGATCTGCCGTTTGACCCGCAGTGCTTTTGCATTTGGTCCTTTTTAAGTTGAATCATGATGAATCACTGTCGTTTACCATCAGCCTGTGTTGCGATTCAGATCCTGGTGGTTTCATTTGCGATTTCAACGTTCGCGACGGCTGCCGAGAATCCGAATATCATCGTGGTGCTCGCGGATGATCTTGGCTATTCGGACTTGGGATGTTACGGCGGCGAAATCCGAACTCCGAACATTGACGCGTTGGCCGGTGGAGGTGCGAAGTTCACCCAACTCTACAACTCCGCCCGCTGTTGCCCGAGTCGTGCTTCGTTAATGACAGGTTTGTATCCGACGCAAGCCGGGATTGGTGATTTCACGACGGACAAACCCGATCGAAATCGCGGGCCGGGGTATCTAGGGCGGTTGCGGGATGACTGCGTCACGATCGCAGAAGTGCTTAAACCAGCAGGCTACGGGTGCTATTACGTCGGGAAGTGGCACATGCATCCCGAAACAGGACCGATCAAACGTGGCTTTGACGAGTTCTACGGTTACACCAACGCTCATTCTCACGATCAGTATGATGCGGACTACTACGTCCGTTTACCCCAAGGCCGCGACAAAGAAATCGACCCGCCTGCGGAACAATTTTACGCAACAGACGTCTTCAACCGCTATGCGTTGGAATTTATCCGCCAAGGGCAAAAGACTGGAAGTCCGTGGCTCTTGTTTCTCGGTCACTCATCGCCTCACTTTCCCATCCAGGCTCCCGCGGAACGTGCCGATGCGTACGAGGAACTCTACCGTCGAGGCTGGGATGTCTTGCGTGCGGAACGTTTCGAGCGGATGAAGCAGAACGGTTTGATCAATGGCAAAAGCTGGACGCTGCCGCCGCGTGAAATCGTTCCCGTTGACCGCGACGACATCGCAAACGGGTTTTCAGGGCAACAAAATCCGGCTTGGGAATCGCTCGATGAATCACGTCGCAATGACCTCGTCCGGCGGATGGCCGTGTTTGCTGCCATGGTGGAAGCGGTCGACCGAGGTGTGGGAGAGATCGTCGAGCATTTGAAGACGACCCGTGATCTGGACAACACGCTGATTCTTTTTTTGAGCGATAACGGTGCCTGTTACGAATGGGGACCGTTCGGCTTTGACGGGAAATCACGACGAGGCACCACGACGCTGTCGAGCGACACGGATCTACGCAACATTGGTGGACGTGGAACGCATCAATCTTACGGAAGTGCATGGGCAAACTTGGGAAACACTCCGTTTCGGATGTACAAACACTTCACGCACGAAGGCGGCATCAGCACCCCGTTCATTGTCCATTGGCCGCGTGGGTTTGGCACCCGAGACGATTGGATTCGTCAGCCGGTTCACGTGATGGATATCTTGCCGACGTTGATGGATGCGGCCGGTGCGGAGTATCCGAGCGTATTTAATGGGATCGAAATCACACCGGCCGAGGGATGCAGTTTGATGCCGGTGTTGCGGGGCGAGCGTCTTCCAAAGCGGTCCATCGGATTTGACCATCAAGCCGCTCATGCGCTGCGTGCTGGCGATTGGAAGATTGTCTATAGCAAACGAATGCCGCACGACTTGAAATGGGAACTCTACAATCTCGCCAATGATCGATGCGAGACAGTCGATCTGGCCGAGCAAGAACCCGAGCGACTGCAAACCATGGTCGCGGCGTGGGAAACGTGGGCGACACGTGTCGGCGTCACCCAGAAAGCAGACGCCAATCAGGCGGGCGTAAAGTCCCGGGGTTCGGCTCACGATGCGAATAAGCAGTCCGATGTAAAGTCACCCAAAGTTTCGAATCGCCCGTTAAGACTCCGCGTGCTCGTGCAATCGGAGAATCCCAACGGAGTCGCGATCGCCCAGGGCGGAAACCAGCATGGCTACGCGTTGCACTTCATCGAAGGACGCCCCGCCTTTGATGTTCGGATCAATGGTAGCGTGACCCGCCTCGCGTTCGATTCCCCCGTGCACGGAACGATCTCGCTCGATGCAATCATTACCGGCGATGAAATCACTCTCGCGGTCAATGGTGGAAAGCCCATCGTTGCAAAGTCACCTGGTTTGATTCCGGTCGAACCAATGGATCAGCTCAGTGTCGGGTTCGATGATCGTACCGCCGCCGGCGACTACGCTGCTCCCAATCGATTGCGTGGGTCTGTGCTCGAATATACGGTGAATGAAACTGACGTCGTTACTACGGACAACGACCGAACACTTCATGACGACTAGCTTGACAGCGCCACGCTTTACGTAGTGCGGTCTCGGGACATTGATTCAATTAATGCGGGATTTCAAAAGTAGCGGAACGGCGCGAGCCGTCCGGTGACTCGGGACCGGACGGCTCGCGCCGTTCCGCTATAAAGAGCACTCAAGCAATCGACGTCCGCTGCGAACGAGAATTGCGGGTATTACCCGCATCCGGAGCCTCGGAGAGGCTCCGCTATGTGAAAGTTGAAAACTGAAATACGTCTGCCAGAAAGTGACGCTGTCCAGCCAAGGCCGAATGGAACTGTCAATCGATGATAGTCTGCTACCTATCGCTAAAAGAAAATCGCAGACCGCCACTTCGTCCGCAAATTGCGAAATCCAGCGTCCTTCCTTCTGAACCAACCATCAATCCCACCAACTATCCCTTCCTCCCCATGACAAGCCACATCGAATCGAAGTTTTTCTCGAACGCCGCACGTTACCTTGCGGCACTTAGCACTCTTTTCGTCGCCTCCACGTGTGGAGTCAGTTCCGCGGTCGAGATTGCTGATCAATGGCGTTACACGCTCACGAAACCCGCTGCCGGCTGGCAATCACCGGAATTTGATGCGGGCTCGTGGCAAATCGGCAACGGCGGTTTTGGAACGGTGCAAACGCCTCATTCTCGGGTGGGCACCGTCTGGTCGACCAATAGTATTTGGTTGCGAAAGACGATCGAACTTGGATCCGTTCCAGCTTCTCCGGCTCTGCTGATTCATCATGATGAAGACGCGGAGGTGTATCTCAACGGCGAACGGATTATCGCGTTGAAAGGCTTTTTAACGGACTATCAGACGATCGCCATTGCACCGGACAAACGCTCTGCGTTGAAAGTGGGACGGAACGTGTTGGCCGTGCACTGCAGGCAAACCTCGGGTGGGCAGTTCATTGATGTCCATTTAATTGACGCGGAGAACATTCCGACGCTGCCGCCGGCTGAGCGGAACTTAAAGCCGTTTCAGTCGGACCTGGTCACGCAGTGGGGTGAGAAGGTCACGGCGGAAAACACTTGGTCGCAATACCCACGTCCCCAGTTACAGCGTGACAACTGGAAGAACTTGAACGGACAGTGGGACTACGCGATCACACCAATTTCGCAAACGGCGACCCCGAATGACTGGGCAGGAAAGATCCTGGTCCCGTATTGCTTGGAATCAAAATTGGGCGGAGTGCAGCGATTACTTGATGCATCTGAAGCGTTGTGGTATCGGCGAAGTTTTCAGGTGGTCCGACCTGAGTCCAATCGTCAAATATTGAATTTCGAAGCTGTCGATTATCGCTGCGAAGTCTTCGTCAACGGCAAGTCCGTCGGGAAACACCAAGGCGGCAATACACCATTTTTCTTCGATATCACCGATGCGATCCACGATGGTGAGAACGAACTCGTTGTGCGTGTTGAAGACGCAACCGAGGAATGGCAACTGCGTGGAAAGCAAACGCTGAACGCGCGGGGCATCTGGTACACACAAGTATCCGGGATCTGGCAGACGGTTTGGCTCGAAGAGGTGAGCGACAGCTATCTCGTCGACCTGAAAATCACCACCGACGCGAGCGAAGGTACGATCCGTATTCGTCCGGTTGTTGAAGGACGCGGACGTGTTCACGTCATCATCAAAGACGGCGAAACGATTGTCGCCGAAGCGACCGGTTCCAACGAGTTGATCGAACTCAAGATCCCTGACGCGAAGCTGTGGTCGCCCACGTCTCCGCATCTGTACGACATCGAAGCAACACTTGTCGATGTCAGTGACAACGTGCTCGACCGAGTGACATCGTATGCCGGAATTCGCTCGGTCGGCAAAACCAAGGACGCCGATGGAAACTGGCGGTTCACGCTCAACGGCGACATCGTCTTTCATTGGGGGCCGCTCGACCAAGGTTGGTGGCCTGATGGTTTGCTGACGCCGCCATCCGACGAAGCGATGTTGTTTGACATTGAGTGGCTCAAGAAGGCCGGCTTCAACATGATTCGCAAGCACATCAAAGTTGAACCACGACGTTATTACTATCACTGCGATCGATTGGGAATGATGGTTTGGCAAGATCACGTCAGCGGCGGACGGGGACGCAATCAGGGATGGCCGGCGTGGACTCGGCTAAAAACTGACCCTGTGGACGCGACATGGCCCGCCGAACAGCACGACCAATTCATGACCGAGCTTGAATCGATGATCGATGAACTCGAGAACCATCCGTCGATCGTTTGCTGGGTGCCGTTCAATGAAGCGTGGGGCCAGCATCAAACGGTGGAAGTCGGTCAGTGGACTGTGAAACGAGATCCGAGTCGATTGGTCAATATCGCCAGCGGCGGCAATTTCTGGCCCATCGGCGATATCGTCGACGAGCATCGGTATCCGCACCCCGGTTTCCCTTTTGAACTGAACACTAACGGACGGTTTGATGACTTCATCAAAGTAATCGGCGAGTTTGGTGGTCACGGTTACCCCGTGACAGGGCACCTGTGGGATGCCAATCGGCGCAATTGGGGCTACGGTGATCTTCCCAAGTCCGAAGCGGAATACAAAGATCGTTATGTAAAGTCCATCGAAATGCTCAACGAGCTGCGGGGGCAAGGCATCGCGGCGGGCGTTTACACGCAAACGACGGACGTGGAAGGTGAGGTCAACGGTCTGATGACGTACGACCGTAAGGTGATCAAAATCCCGGCAGACGAACTCGCCAAGTTACATCGCAAGCTCTTTCAACCAGCGGCGGATTCTGCTGCCGCGAAATCAGCTGAGACAGCGGAGCCGGTTCCTAAACCAGCTTTTGTGGAAGTGAAGACCACACGGAAACCGGGGCCAGTCATGGATCCCGATACGATTCGTGCTAGTTTGCAATCACACGATCGAGCCCTCTACATCAAATCTGGTTGGATTCGGCATCCCTACATCACGCTCGGTCCCGATGGCTACTACTACCTCACCGGAATACAGCCGAACGAAGGCGATCCGCGCGAAGTTGAAAATCCGTACAACATCGGACTCGGCGATCAAAGTATTGTCGGCAACCAAGTTCGGGTTTACCGCAGTCAAGATTTGATTGAATGGGAATCGTTGGGCGTCCCTTTTTCAATCGACGACACTCTGTCGGCGAAGAAAGCCGGTAAGTCGCCGAGTCGAATTTGGGCACCCGAAATCCACTGGATGCCGAAGGTCGAACAGTTGTCCGAAGTCAACCGGATTCCCGGTGTCGACCAAATGAGTGGGTACTGGGCGTTGGTGCATTGCCCGCAAAATGTTGCCAGTCTCGCGATTTCAAATGATAGCGAACTGGCCCGGCCATGGAGTCATCCGATGGGCAGCAAGCTCGGTCAGCGTCATGATCCATCCTTATTCACCGACGATGACGGTACTGTGTATCTGTTATGGCGGAACACGATGATCGCGCCGCTCAGCAAAGACTTCACTCACTACACATCCGAACCGGTTCGCATTGACCCATCGGGGACTCGTCCCGGTCCGAACGGATCGCCGATCACTCATATCGGTCACGAAGGAGCGACGATGATCAAGGTCGGCCGCAAGTATGTGCATCTCGGTACGGCTTGGTCGACCGATCAAATACGCAAAGGGTCATACAATCTTTATTACTGCGTCGCCGACAACATCACCGGCCCCTACGGGCCTCGCAAATTTGCCGGGCGGTTTCTTGGCCACGGCACACCGTTTCAAACCAAAGATGGTAAATGGTGGTGCAGCGCGTTCTTCAACGCCAACGTTCCACCGCTGCCTCGAGAGGGTATCGAAACAAGTGACCTCGGTGATAATGCCCAAACGATCAACGAGCAGGGCGTAACGATCGTGCCGCTTGACGTTCGAGTGCTTGAGGACGGTGAGATCTACATTCGTGCGAAAGATCCCGCTTACGCGACGCCTGGGCCGGATGAAGCCCAGAAGTTTTGATAACGACGCTCAGCGGCGTGATGAAGCTCTCACTATAGTGTGCGCCGAAAACGGCTGAGGTAATCGATTCCGCATGTTCGCCGCATGCGTGTAGGGGCAATGTGCGGCAATGTTTCGTTGGGAAGCAACCAATGGTGTCATCGGTCGCAACACGGTCGCTGGCTATTGGCAAGTCTCGCTTGCGTCGCGATGATAGTTTCATCGACGAAGCACTCGATAAAATTGCCGAATCATCTGAAGAACAGGTCGGCCCCTCGTTCGCCGATGGTATTTGAAGTCAGCTTCTGGCTCCTTAGGATCTCTCCGCCGCGATTCGCATCGAGTGTTACTTCGCACCCCCAAACATTGATGAAGAGGACAGGCACCATGACGAATCGGAACGTAATGAAGATAAGCGTCGCGATCGTGATCGCGTTGATGTCGAGCAACATCGCGATCGCAGATTCGCCTCGTCCGAATATCCTTTTCATCGCGATGGACGATTTGAACGACTGGATCGGTTGCTTGGGGGGAAATCCTCAGACGATCACGCCAAACTTGGACCGACTCGCCGCGAGCGGGATGTTGTTCACCAATGCACACTGCCCGGCACCGGCGTGCAACCCATGCCGATCAGCGATCTTCACCGGTCGTGCTCCCAATAGCAGCGGATTGTACGACAATCGACAGCAGATGCGTGAGATCATGCCGAACGAGGTCTTGATTCCTCAGTACTTTCGCAACAATGGTTATCGTGCAGCTGGCTCGGGAAAGATGCTGCATTACTTCATCGAAGCCGCATCGTGGGACGAGTACTATCCTGACGCCGCGACCGAGAACCCATTGCCCAAATCGTTTGACCCGCCGAATCGTCCCGTTTCTCTTCCGCGAGGCGGTCCGTGGCAGTACGTCGATACCGATTGGGCAGCCCTCGATGTCACAGACGAAGAGTTCGGTGGCGACTATTTGGTGGCCGACTACGTCATCGAGCAGCTTAGCAAGAAACAGGAACAACCACTCTTTTTGGCGTGCGGTCTCTATCGGCCCCACGAGCCTTGGTTTGTCCCGAAAAAGTATTTCGAGCCGTTCCCATTGGATAGCATTCAGTTGCCACCGGGGTATCTGGAAAATGATTTGGATGACGTTCCTGCCGAAGGCGCACGGGCAGCTCGGAATCGATACTTTGCTCACATCCAAAAACAGGGCCAGTGGAAACATGGCTTGCAGGCATACCTCGCGTCGATTCACTTTTCCGACGCGATGTTAGGCCGCGTACTCGACGCTCTCGACTCGAGTGCTTACGCAGACAACACAATCGTAGTGCTCTGGTCCGATCACGGTTGGCAATTAGGGGAAAAGGAACACTGGCAAAAGTACACGCCGTGGCGTGGCGTGACCCGCGTTCCACTGATGGTGCGAGTTCCCGCTGGTATCTCGTCGGCCTTGCCCGAGGGAACGATGGCCGGGACGGTTTGCAATGCCCCCGTCAATCTGCTCAGTCTCTATCCGACGCTGCTCGACCTTTGCGGTTTGCCAGAAAATCCGGTTGCCGATGGGCCGAGTCTCTTGCCGGTGCTCTCCGACCCGACCGGAGCGGGCTGGGCGCATCGCAGTGTGACGTATCTCAATAAGCCTGGAGCCTACGCGGTCAGCGGCACGACGCATCGATATATCCATTACGCCGAAGGTGGCGAGGAACTCTACGACATCGCAAACGACCCCTACGAGTGGACAAACTTGGCCGGCCTAGCATCATCCGCCGAACTGCTCGCCGATTTCAGAAAGCATTCGCCCCAACAATTCCATGAACGAGTCGAGCCTTCCGTCGAATCTCTCGCCAAGCTGCATTGGAATCCCAGCACAGGAGCGGCCGTTCCACCATCGGTTCCAGACGGCGGTTCATTCCCGGTGTTCTTTAGCAATCAACGCGAAACAACCGTTGAACTCTGTCTGGTCGATAAGAACGGACAGGCGAAGCCAGTTGGAGTGATCGGTGTCGGTGAGCGGAAACGCCAAGAAACGCGTCCGGGTGTCGTGTGGCTGATCCGTGATGCCGCGACGCAGCGTCCTCTCGGACACTTCATCGTCGACGACCGAACGGCCCAAGCGATCGTGCCCAAGCCTAAGTCGAACTGATCGTCGTCTACTCGATTTGGCGTTCAATGATCGCGTCTTAATCGACGCGAGTTCTTAGGGCCGTAGGCACGCCTGCAATTGGGTAGGGACGCCGATTGAATTACTGCGGGATTTCAAATTTAGCGGAACGCCGCAAGCGGGCTGTTGTTTTAGTGAGCCGACGGCACTAGCCGCGGGCCTAACGGCTAGTACGTGCCCATTGGAGGCCCGCAGCTAGCGCTGTCGGCTCACTAATTTTTGCGAAACGCCTAAAACAACAGCCCGCTTGCGCTGTTCCGCTAAAAGACGAGGTAACCCGCAACCATGGACTGGCGTCCATGGTTAATCAAATGCCGTGCCTTCGGCACTCGATGATGCACGGCACAAAATCCGAGACGAC
>NZ_JAMQBK010000037.1 GCF_023701485.1 Aporhodopirellula aestuarii | reverse complement strand
TACGAATCATTATCCGGCGACGCCATCCTCGTCTGGAACAACGGCACGACGGGTACTTCCGGACTCTCCTATAAGGTCTGGAACGGAATCTCATGGTCGGCAACCAACACGATCACGACCCCCGTCACCGGTGAGCCGTCGCAATTACAACTCGCCACCGCGCCCGATTCTGATGAGTTGGTGCTGGTCGGAAGCAACGCCAGCAACCAAGACTTTGCCATTGTCTGGGACGGTGATAATTGGGGGAACGCTCAGACACTTTCGACCATTGCCGGTGCCAGTAACACCGAAGTTGCAGTGGTTTATGAGCAACAAAGCGGTGATGCGATGGTTGTCTACGGCGACAACACGTCCAACGCGCATTATCGCATCTGGAACGGCTCGGCATGGGGTGCTCAACAGGACCTGACACCACCGGCCGGCGTCACCGGGCAAGTCACGTGGTCCAGCGTCGCATCGGATCCCACCAGTGACCGGATTGCCTTCTCGGCTCACACGGCCAACAACGAGACCTGGCTGGCCGTCTGGAACGGCAGCAGCTGGGGCGACAAACTATTGGCATCAACCTCTGAGACCAACAATACGTTCCGTAGCGTCGCGGTCGCCTTTGAATCACAGTCGGGCGATCTGCTGGCGGTCTATACAGAAAACGATAACCGAATCAGTTATCGAACGTGGGAAAACGGCAGCGGATGGTCAGCAGAATCGTCGGGAGTGGACCTGGGAGACAAGGTTCGAACGATCACACTGACCAGTCGCCCTGAGACCAATCAGATCATGCTGACGGCACTCGACGCCGGTGGCGACATCAACAGCCCGCTTTGGGACGGACGAGCCTGGAGCGAACGAAATGAGGTTGAAAACAACTCCGGTGAAACAACCACTCAGCCGTTCTTGTTTCTTTGGGACGAGAATCCCGCCTACTTAACGGCCGCTGCCAATGACACGGCGTTCTGGTTCAGCACCGATGGGGATGTCAATTCGAAGGGTGCCGCAGGCCTCAACTCATGGACCAGCGGTGAAGTTCTCGCCTTGGGCGATCCAGACTTGAAGTTGGAACCGGTTGACGGAATGACGACCGCAACCGCCACGTCGGTTTTCAATCTAGACAACTTTGGCGGCGATACCAAAATCGATGCCCTGCACTACGTCAGCGCAGATATCCAGGTAGGCAGTTCCAACTTCAATCTGCTTGCCGGTGACATCCTGTTTTCCACCCGAGACGCAGAGACATTGGTCAGCACCAATACGCTGACCATTGCGAACTCCGATATCATCGTCTTCCGCGCCGACACGGCCGGCGATTATTCCTCGGGAAGTTTCTACGTCCTATTGGAAAACCCCACCGGTCTCGATTTGCGAAGCATTTCGCTGGTCGAAAAGAACACCGTCGTCGGTGACACCACGCTGCAGGCGGGTGACTTCCTGATGAGTACCGGCACCTCACTGCTCTTGTACGAAACGACCGATGTCGGTGCTGGAACGACAAGCGGCACGGTGAAGACGTTGCTTGATGGGTTGGACGCCAACGTTAGTTTGATCGAAAACATCAATGGCGTTGAACTGTATGAATCGGACACCGTCATCGGTGGGCACACGATTCTCGCCGGTACGATCCTCGTTTCCATCGACAGAGATAGCGACGTTGGCAGCAACAGCCTGAGTATCAAAAAGCACGATTTGGTGGCCCTTACCGTCTCACAAACAACGCTGGTTGCCGGGTCGGGCAACGGCAATGTGACAGCCCAGTTGATCATGGATGGCTCGGACATCGGTTTGACGGGAGGATCCGAAAAGATCTCGGGTTTCACCGCAATTCCAAACAATCAGGCCCCGACCGACATTGCGCCCAACAGCCTCTCGGTCGATGAAAACACAGACACATCGAGCGGATACAGCGTTGGCACCCTGACGGCAACCGATGTGGATGCCGGCGAAACGTTTACCTACAGCATTGTCGGTGGAACCGACGCCGCCAAATTCTCGATCGGCGGTGGCGGAAACAACGAACTGATCCTGACCGACGGCACGCTCGATTTCGAATCGCAGTCGACCTACAGCGTCACCGTACGGGTGACAGATTCGGCATCGAATGTCTACGAGGAAACGCTAACGGTCAATGTCAATGACTTGAACGAAGCTCCGGTGATCACCGGCGGTCCGGACACGGCGGGACTTACCGAGACCGACAGCGGATTAACTACCAGCGGTACCTTCACGGTGACGGATCAGGACACTTCCGATTGGGTTACCGCGGCCGTCGATTCGGTTGGAATCGGCGGGACGGGAAGCGGTAGCGTGCCGGCTGGTTTGACGAATTCGATTCTGAAAGGATTCTTGTCAGTCAGCCCGACCGCCATTCTTGACAATACCGAAACGACCAACACGCTGACCTGGAATTTCAACAGTGGAAGCGAAGCATTCGACTTCCTGGCCGATGGCGAAACGTTGATCCTCACCTACACGGTCAGCGCAACCGACGATGATGGCACGCCGCTGAATGATACCGAGACGGTCACGATCACGATCACCGGAACAAACGACCAACCGACGATGACCGTGGTCGATGTCTCCGGCGCCGTCACTGAAGACGCGACCACACCGAACCTGACCGACAGCGGCTCGGTAGCTTTTGCCGAAGCGGACGAGACTGACTTAATCAACTCTTCCGTCGCACTGACGGGCACGACGACCACGGGACCTGCGATTCCTACCGGGCTAGCAACGGCGTTGGCCTCCAGCGTCAGTTTGACGCAAACCGGAACCAACGACGGCTCGATCGCCTGGGATTTCGCGGTTGATAACAGTTTGGTGCAATACCTCGCCGATGGCGAGACGATCACGGCGACCTACACGATCACCGTCACCGATGACAGCGGCACGGGTAGCAACACAACGACGCAAGACGTCACCGTCACGATCACGGGCACCAATGATCAACCGACCATTGCGGTGGTCGATGTCACTGGCGCCGTGACCGAAGATGCCACGACACCCAACCTGACCGACAGCGGCAGCGTCACCTTTGCCGAAGTCGACGAGTCCGACACAGTCAGCTCGTCGGTCGCTCTGAGCGGTACGACAACCACCGGACCCGCGATCCCGTCTGGACTGGCGACCGCATTGGCCTCCAGCGTCAGTCTCACGCAAACCGGAACCAACGACGGTTCGATCACCTGGGATTTCTCGGTTGATAACAGTTTGGTGCAATACCTCGCCGATGGCGAAACGATCACGGCAACCTACACAATCACCGTGACCGATGACAGCGGCACGGGTAGCAACACGACGACTCAAGACGTCACCGTCACAATCACGGGTACCAACGATCAGCCGACCATTGCGGTGGTCGATGTCACTGGCGCGGTCACCGAAGACGCCACGACACCGAATCTGACCGACAGCGGATCGGTGACCTTTACCGAAGTCGACGAGTCCGACCTGATCAGTTCGTCGGTCGCTCTCAGCGGAACAACGACCACGGGGCCGGCGATTCCGTCGGGACTGGCAACGGCGTTGGCATCCAGTGTCGGTCTCACGCAAACCGGCACCAACGATGGCTCGATCGCGTGGGATTTCGCGGTCGACAACAGTTTGGTGCAGTATCTCGCCGCTGGCGAAACGATCACCGCGACCTACACGATTACCGTCACCGACAGCGAAGGGGCGACCGACACCCAGGACGTCGTGATCACGATTAACGGCACCAACGACACGCCCGTAGTGACGATTGGGGGAGGCAGTGCCGCGGACACGCTCACCGAAACCGATACCACGCTCACGAGCAGCGGCACACTGACCGTTGACGATGTTGATTTGTCGGACTCCGTCACATCAACAGTCAGCACCGTCGTCGCCAGCGGGACCACCACTGGTTTGGCTTCCAACAACGCCGCCCTACTCGCGATGTTGACCTCCACGGCCAACGTGCTCGATGGTAGCGAAGTCACCGACACCCTGACTTGGAACTTCAACTCCGCCAGTGAGTCGTTCGATTACTTGGCCGTCGGTGAATCGCTGACGCTGACTTACACGATCACCGTCACAGACAGCCAAGGAGCGACCGACACTCAGGATGTCGTGATTACGATCAACGGTACCAACGACTCGCCTGACGTGACGATTGGCGGCGGCAGTGCGGCGGAGTCAATCACCGAAACCGACACCACGCTCACCAGCACGGGCACACTGACGGTCACCGATCTGGATCTGACGGACACCGTGTCATCAACCGTCAGCAGCGTCGTCGCGGGGGGAACCACCACGGGACTGGCGTCGGACAACACCGCATTGCTCGCGATGTTGACCTCGACCGCCAACGTGCTCGACGGAACCGAAGTCACCGACACGCTGAATTGGGATTTCAACTCCGCCAGTGAGTCGTTTGATTATTTGGCCGTCGGCGAATCACTGACGCTGACTTACACGATCACCGTTACCGATAGCCAAGGGGCGACCGACACCCAAGACGTTGTGATCACCATCAACGGCACCAATGACACGCCCGACGTGACGATTGGTGGCGGCAGCGCCGCGGAGTCAATCACCGAAACCGATACCACGCTCACCTCCACGGGCACCCTGACCGCGGACGATCTCGACTTGTCGGACTCCGTCACGTCGACCGTTAGCACTGTCGTTGCCAGCGGAACCACCACGGGGTTGGCCTCCAACAACGCCGCCCTGCTCGCGATGTTGACATCCACGGCCAACGTCATCGATGGCACCGAACTCACCGACACCTTGACCTGGAACTTCAATTCCGCCAGCGAAGCGTTCGATTACTTGGCAGTCGGTGAGTCATTGACGCTGACCTACACGATCACCGTCACCGACAGCCAAGGAGCGACCGACACCCAGGACGTCGTGATCACCATCAACGGCACCAACGACACACCCGATGTCACGATCGGGGGCGGCAGCGCCGCGGACACGCTCACCGAAAGCGATACCACGCTCACGACCTCGGGCACCCTGACCGTCGACGATCTCGACTTGTCGGACTCCGTCACGTCGACCGTTAGCACTGTCGTTGCCAGCGGAACCACCACGGGACTGGGGTCGGACAACACGGCATTACTCGCGATGTTGACCTCCACCGCGAACATCATCGACGGCACCGAACTCACCGACACGCTGACCTGGAATTTCAATTCTGCCAGTGAATCGTTTGACTACTTGGCCGTCGGCGAATCGTTGACGCTGACCTACACCATCACGGTCACCGACAGCCAGGGTGCAACCGATACCCAAGACGTCGTGATCACCATCAACGGCACCAACGACACACCTGACGTCACCATCGGTGGTGGCAGTGCAGCGGAGTCAATCACCGAAACCGATACCACGTTGACATCCTCAGGCACGCTGACAGTTGATGATCTCGACTTGTCCGATACGGTCACGTCGACAGTCAGCAGCGTCGCCGCCGGCGGAACCACCACGGGACTGGCCTCCGACAACACGGCATTGCTCGCGATGTTGACCTCGACGACTAACGTGCTCGACGGCAGCGAAATCACCGACACGCTGACTTGGGACTTTAATTCCGCCAGTGAATCGTTTGACTACTTGGCCGCGGGCGAATCGCTGACGCTGACCTACACGATCACCGTCACCGATAGCCAAGGGGCGACCGACACTCAAGACGTCGTGATCACCATCAATGGCACCAATGACACGCCCGATGTCACGATCGGGGGTGGCAGCGCTGCCGATACGCTCACCGAAACCGATTCCACGCTGACGACCTCAGGCACGCTGACCGTCGACGACCTCGATCTATCCGACACCGTCACGTCGACCGTTAGCAGCGTCGTCGCGGGCGGAACCACCACGGGGTTGGGATCCGACAACACGGCATTGCTTGCGATGCTGACATCCACGGCCAATGTCATCGATGGAACCGAACTCACCGACACGCTGACTTGGGATTTCAATTCCGCCAGCGAAGCCTTTGATTACTTGGCCGTCGGTGAGTCACTGACGCTGACTTACACGATCACCGTCACCGATAGCCAGGGGGCGATCGATACTCAGGATGTCGTGATCACAATCAACGGTACCAATGACACGCCTGACATCACGATCGGGGGTGGCAGCGCCGCTGAATCGATCAGTGAAACCGACACCACGCTGACTTCCTCGGGCACGCTGACCGTTGACGATCTCGACATGTCCGACACCGTCACGTCAACCGTCAGCAGCGTCGTTGCCGGTGGAACCACCACGGGACTCGCGTCCGATAACACGGCATTGCTCGCGATGTTGACCTCGACAGCGAACGTGCTCGACGGAACCGAGATCACCGACACGCTGACCTGGGATTTTAACTCCGCCAGTGAATCGTTTGATTACTTGGCCATCGGCGAATCGCTGACGCTGACTTACACGATCACCGTCACCGACAGCCAGGGAGCGACCGACACTCAAGACGTCGTGATTACGATCAACGGGACCAATGACACGCCCGACATTACCGTCGAGACCGGCGACAGCGCCGCCGACACACTGGCCGAAAACAACACGACGCTGACCACCAGCGGCACGTTGACGACAACGGATCTGGACCTGTCCGACACCGTTGCCTCCACCGTCAGCGGAGTCGTCGCCAGTGGCGACACGTCCGGGTTGGGCTCAGACAATACGGCTCTGCTGGCCATGCTCAGCTCCACCGCCTCCGTCCTCGACGGCTCGGAAACTTCCGACACGTTGACGTGGGATTTCAATTCCGGAAGCGAGCATTTTGATTACCTCGCCGCCGGTGAGGCGTTGGTTCTGACCTACACGATCACCGTCACCGACAGCCAAGGAGCCACCGATACCCAAGACGTCATCATCACGATCACCGGCGCCAACGACCTGCCCGTGATCACCGTCGAATCCGGTGACAGCGCCGCTGATGCGTTGACCGAAACCGATACCACGCTGAGTACCACAGGAACGCTCACCGTCACCGACCTCAACCTCTCCGACACCGTGACGTCGACCGTCAGCAGCGTCGTGTCCGGCGGAACAACCACCGGACTGGCCTCCAACAACGCGGCGCTGCTTTCGATGCTGACCTCCACGGCCACGGTGCTCGACGGGTCTGAAACCGTCGACCAACTGACCTGGGATTTTAACTCCGCCAGCGAAGCGTTTGATTATCTAGCCGATGGTGAATCGTTGACATTGACTTACACGATTACCGTCACCGATAGCCAAGGGGCGACCGACACCCAAGACGTCGTGATCACCATCAGCGGTACCAACGACACGCCTGACATCACGATCGGCGGTGGCAGCGCCGCGGATACACTCACCGAAACCGACACCACCCTCACCTCCACGGGCAGCCTGACCGTTGACGATCTCGACTTGTCCGACACCGTGACGTCGACCGTCAGCAGCGTCGTCGCGGGCGGAACCACCACGGGGCTGGTGTCCGACAACACGGCATTGCTCGCGATGTTGACGTCGACAACTAACGTGCTCGACGGCAGCGAGATCACCGACACGCTGACCTGGAATTTCAATTCCGCCAGCGAAGCGTTTGATTATTTGGCAGCGGGTGAGTCACTGACGTTGACCTACACGATCACCGTTACCGATAGCCAGGGCGCGACCGACACTCAAGATGTTGTGATCACGATCAACGGCACCAACGATGCCCCCGTCATCACCGGCGGCCCCGCTTCACTCGGACTGACCGAAACCGATGCCGGATTGACCGGTAGCGGTTCGCTCACGATTGGTGATACCGATGTGACTGACAATGTCACCGCGGCGGTCGACAGCGTTGCCGTCAGTGGCACGGGGGCGAGCAGCGCGCCTGGAACGCTGACCGACACCGTTTTGGAAGGTTTTTTGTCGATTTCGCCCACCGCGATCTTGGACGGAACTCAGATCAGCAATTCACTGAGCTGGGATTTTGACAGCGGCAGCGAAGCGTTTGATTTCCTCGCCACCGGCGAGACGCTGGTGCTCACCTACACGATCAGTGCCACCGATGATGACGGCACCCCGCTGAGCGATACCGAAACGATCACCATCACCATCACCGGAACCAACGACGGTCCCGTCGCCGTTGTGGATGCGGATACTGCGGTTGAGGCGGGCGGCATTGCCAACGCCAACGCGGGAACGGATCCGACGGGCAACGTGCTCGCCAACGACACCGATGCCGACTTGACTGATTCATTCAACGTCAGCGGCGTTGCGGCGGGTATAGTAGGCAGCGCATCGGGGTCGGTGGGAACCCAGGTCACCGGAAGTTACGGTGAGATCGTGATCGCGAGCGACGGCAGCTACTCCTATGTCGTCGACAACGACAACGCGGCTGTCCAAGCACTGCGTACATCTTCCGATACGCTCGATGACGTCTTCACGTACACCATTACCGACCAAGACGGGGCCCAATCGACTCAGCAAATCACGATCACTATCCAGGGAACAAACGACGCACCCGATGACCTGACCGCGGTCGGCATGAGCGTCGGCGAAAACCCCAGCAATGGACAGGTTGTTGGGACCGTTTCGACAAGCGATGTCGATGCCGGCGACACGGTTTCCTACCTTTTGACCGATGACGCCAGCGGACGGTTCGACATCAACAGTGATGGCGAGATCATCGTCTTGGACGCCTCGAACATCAACTACGAACTCAACACGCAGCACGACATCACGATCCAGGTGACCGATGCGGCCGGGGCGACGTACCTGGAAACCTTCACGATCTACGTCAACGATGTCAACGAATTTAATGTCGTCGGATACGGCGATATCGACGGAGCGGCCAACGAGGTCGATGAAAACACACCTGGCGGTGTGAGCGTTGGGATCACGGTATCGGCCAGCGACGCGGATGGTTCGAACAACACGATCACCCACTCACTGATCGACGATGCCGGAGGTCGATTCACGATCAATCCTGCGACCGGCGAGATTTTAACATCGGGTTCGGCACCACTGAACTACGAAGTCGATAGCTCGCACAACGTGACGGTTCGGAGTGTTTCGGCCGACGGCAGTGAAGTGATCCAGAGTTTCACCATCGCGGTCCGCGACATCAATGAAGCTCCGGTCGCCAACAACGACTCTTACAACACGTTTGCAGGTCAATCCGTCACGCTGACGACTCCCGACCCACTGGACAACGACACCGATGTCGATGGCGATGCCTTGGGCCTCGTCCTCCTGGCGGGACCTTCCAATGGAAGTCTTTCGATCGACATCGACGGTGTGATCACGTACACACCCAATTCGGGGTTCTTCGGCGTCGATGCGTTCACCTATCGCAGTGACGACGGAATGCTGCTCAGCGCCAACGTCGCGACGGTCTCGATCAACGTCCAAGCCGGTGGCGGTGGCGGAGGAACTGGCGGAGGTAGTGGCTCGGGAAGCGGAAGCGGCAGCGGATCGGGTAGCGATAGCGGATCGGGTGACTCCGGCTCAAGCGATTCAGGATCTGGCGATGGAAGTAGCGACGACGGAGCGGGCAGCGGCACACCTGGCGACGAGGGTTCTGTCGACGAAACGCTGATCGGTGGTCTCCCCGGCGAATCCGGCGGCTCCTCCCAAAACAAAACCTCGGTACACTCCTCCAACGCACAGCGGAATCAATCACAACAAAACGGTGACCCCGACGATGACGGTGCGGGAACCTCCGACAAACGAGATTCGTTGATGATTGGCGATTCAAACCACATCCTGCGATCAAGCTTGCTTGGTTCACGTGCACGAATGGAAGACATCATGTCGGCCGCCTCGGTCTTCGAAAAAGGACTAGCGGACGCGTTGCTCGAGTTTGATGACAACTCACTGATGTCGTGGTATGCATTGGCGACCCCCACGAACGTTTCGGCCGAGGAAACCGAAGAGCACGAATTCTGGGTCGGCGGCGTCGGCACCACGCTCGGCATCGCATCGATCGGTTACGTCCTCTGGGCACTGCGTGGCGGAATGTTCGTCGCCACCATGTACGCGGGCATCCCCGGCTGGAGAATGCTCGACCCAACCACCCTCCTCAACGCCTACCGAGGCGACGACCATCCCCGAGACAGGGTCGAAGAATTACTCGATGCGGAGGAATAGCTTGGAGCTTTTAGCCTTTAGCTTCTAGCTTGGTTGTGTCGTCCCGTTGGGACGTCGAGGATTGGGTGCTTTTCTTAGCGGCACGGCGCGAGCCGTCCGGTCCCGCGTTACCGGACGGCTCGCGCCGTTCCGCTACTTATGAGGTCCCGCCACCCCTTCCCCGGACTCGCGTCCGGGGCTGACACGTGTCGCCGCGTTGCGGCTATGACGACTCGCGTTTCGGAAACGTATCGGCATGTGCATCGGCCAAGACGTTGCTTCGCCAAGTGCCGAAGGCACGGCATGCGCAAGCCATGGACGCCAGTCCATGGGATACGACAAACCAAACACCCCAAGTGCCGAAGGCATGACATGTGTCATCGGTCCGTTGTGTCGTCCCTTCGGGACTTGGCGTTGTTGTGGATTGCCCTTTCCCCGGACTCGTGTCTGGGAACGCTCACGTGTCGCCGCGTTGCGGCTAGGACGACTAGCGTCTGGGGCTGACGCGGCGACTTGTTGGGTTGTGACGATGGTTCCGATTCGTCCGATGGGGAGGCTGCAGACGGGCTGTGATTGGAATTTCCGGCAATCGTCTCCCAACCTGAATAGTTGACGCATCTGACGCCTGTTCGCCATCCCCTCATGATGCGGTCAAGATATGCCGTTTAGGTCAAGGAGGTAACATCCATGACCAAACGAAACTTTCATTTCTTCCGACTCGAAGATCGTGTGCTCCTTTCCGGAGAAGGGATCGATCCTGCGCTCGAAATGATACCCGATGGCGATACCGTGGCCGATTTGCAGTCGGACGTGGATGCGTTGCAACTCGACATTGATGCGATCGAAGCGGCTCTGATGGCCGCCGCCGGGGAAACCGTCCCCAACGACACGAATGCCCTCAACGCGGACTCCGATGACGTCGGTGCCGGCGCAGACAATGCGGACTTCATCGATCCCGCCATTGGACCCGAAGCCTTGGATCCGGCCCGACCGATCGAAGTCATTTTCATTGACGCGGGGGTGGAAGACAGTGAATCACTGATCGCGGGTTTGCGTGACAGTGGCGACGAGGGTACGCAGTGGGTGCTCGTTCGTCTCGATAGCGACTCAAACGGGATCGAGCAGATCACCGCAACGCTCAGTTCACTCTCGAGCGTCGACGCCATTCACTTGCTCTCGCACGGTGACGGCCAAGGCGTGCAACTCGGCAATGTCAAACTCGATCAAGAGACATCGCTCGAGCATGCCGGTGACATCGCATCGTGGGGACATGCCCTCGACAGCGACGCTGACTTGTTGATCTACGGTTGCGATTTGGCGAGCACCACCGAAGGTCAAGATCTGATCGAAATGCTGGCGCTCGTGTGCAACTGTGACGTCGCAGCCAGTGACGACGCGACGGGCCACGCCGACCTGGGCGGTGACTGGGATCTCGAATACCGAATCGGTGAGATCAACACCGAAGTCTTTGTAGGAGCGTATGGGCAAAAACAATGGAACCACCTACTCGCCACCACTACGATCGACATTCAAAATGGAGTGAATGGATACACGGGGACTCACGACACGGAACTGAGGCAACAGTCTGCAAACTCAAATTATGGCAATAGTAGCTCGATCGCCATCGATTTAGACAATTCCGGAGCCAATTCCGAATCTCAAGGGCTGATCCGATTCAACAACATCTTTGGAACCGGAGGCACACAGATCCCCTATGGGGTGCAAATCGTCTCAGCGAGTTTGACGGTACAAACCACAGGCAGCACTTCGGGCACGATCAGTCTTTATCAGATGCTGACGAACTGGGACGAGTCGACTGCCACATGGAATTCACTCAGTTCAGGGCTTTCGGCCAACGGTACCGAGATGGCATCGATTGCGGATGCATCCTTGACGAATCTTAGCTCTGGAGCGACGACGTTTACGAACCTCAAGTCAAGCGTTCAAGCTTGGGCGAGTGGGGCCGCCAATTACGGGTGGGGCATTCTCACCAATTCATCGGACGGTTGGGACATGAATTCGTCCGAAGGAGCGACCACGCCCAAATTAAGTGTCCAATACATTCAACCTGGTACGCAGGCGTCGACGGCGCACAGCGTCACCGTGACAACAGCAAACGACACGTGGGATGGGGACACGACATCGATCGATGCATTGTTGGCGAACAAAGGGGCCGATGGACTGATTTCGTTGCGTGAAGCCATCATGGCTGCCAACAACACACAGAACGACGGGGGAACTGCGGATCAAATCAACTTTGCGATCTCGGGCACTGGGGTTCACACCATTAACCTTGGCTCGTCACTGACGATCACTGACGCGGTCACCATTGACGCGACGAGCGACGACAGTTTCGCCGCCAACGGCAATCGGCCGGCGATCATTCTGGATGGCAACAATAGCTTCAGCGGCGATGGCGTGGTGCTGACAAACTCAGCGGACGGCAGCACGATTCGTGGCTTCGGGATTCGTGACTTCAGCGGCGACGGGATTGAGATCCAGGCAGGCTCCGATGGAAACACGATTGTTGGCAACTACATTGGCCGCCTGACAGCCACGGGCAGCGACGCCGGGGCAAGCGAGGCAAACACTGCCAACGGCATCTTGGTATACGGATCCAACACGATCATCGGTGGAACGTCCGCGGGCGACGGCAACGTCATCTCCGGAAATGCGGTCGACGGGATCCGAATCGACGGCACTGCCTCGGGGACGATCGTCCAAGGCAACTACATCGGTACCAACGGGACGGGAACGGCTGCCATCGGCAACGGCGACGACGGCGTCAGCGTGATGGCAAGTACGTCCAACAACACGATCGGCGGATCCACCGCGGAGGCTCGCAACATCATCTCAGGAAGCGGTGCGACGGCCATTTATATCGAGGGTTCGGGCACGGTCGTAAAGGGAAACTACCTCGGCACCGATGTGACCGGAACCGTCGACCTTGGGAACACGAAGGTGTCGACCGGAGAGGGTACCATTCGCATCCTCAATGCAAACGGGGCGACGATCGGGGGTACCGATGCGGAGACCGACGGGAACATCATTGCCTTCGGCGGTGGCGACGGCATCCTATTGCAAGGGTCCAGCACCGGCATTGCGATTCTCGGGAACTCGATTCACTCGCATGCCGGCTTGGGAATTGATCTCGGTGACAACGGGGTCACCACCAACGATGGCCAATTCGACGACACGCCCGACCAAGACAGCGGTGCCAACAACCTGCAAAACTTTCCGGTGCTCTCGTCGATCACCGCGGGCCCCACTCCGGCTGTGTTTGGTTCGCTCAAATCGACCCCCAGCCGCACGTTTCGCATCGAGTTTTTCGCTAACTCTAGCGGCGACGGCAGCGGCTATGGCGAAGGGAAGCGGTTCATTGACTCGATCGACGTCACGACCAATGCCACCGGCGACGCCGCCATTGGCCACTATTTAGATGGCTTCATCGCCACCGGTGAAACCGTCTCGGCGACCGCCACGGATTTAACGACCAACGATACGTCCGAATTTGCCGCCAACATTACCGCCACCAACAACGCGCCGGTTTTAAACAGTGGGCAAACCCCCGTACTGACCGCGCAAAGCGAAGATAGCGGTCCGCCATCCGGAACCGTCGGATCGTTGATTTCGTCGCTTGTCGATTTTGCCTCACCGTCGGGTCAAGTTGACAATGTCACCGATTCCAATCCCGGTGCCGCACTGGGGATTGCGATTACGGCGGCCAATACCACCAATGGCATTTGGTACTACAGCACCGACGGCGGCAGCAATTGGAATGCGCTCGGCTCGGTCAGCAATACGAACGCACGCTTGCTGGCCGCCGATCCCGACACTCGGATCTATTTCCAGGCCAATGCCAATTACAACGGCACTGTCACCAACGCCATTACCTTCCGTGCTTGGGACCAAAGTACGAATAGTAATGGCGATTTAGCAAGCACTTCGAGCAACGGCGGATCGACGGGCTTTTCAACCGCGACCGACACCGCCAACCTCGTCGTAACCGCTGTCAACGATGCCCCGGTATTGAGTAGCGGTGCGCCCGCCGCAGTCAACGTCAGTGAAGACAGCGCCAACTCATCTGCCGTCTCGCTGGGTATGAGTAGTCTGAGCTACGGTCCCGGCGGCGGAAGCGACGAGTCGGGGCAAACGTTAACCTACACCATCACCAACATTCCCTCGCACATCACGTTGTGGAAAGCCGATGGGACGACGCAGGTCAACAACAATGCCACGCTGACGCTTTCCGAGCTGCAAGGACTGAAATACAAAACCGTCGCAAACGCTTTCGGCAGCGGCAATCTGACTTGGACCGTCCAAGACGATGGCGGCACCACCAACGGTGGTAACGATACGCTGGCCCAATCGCTCGCCATTACCGTCAATGCGGTCGACGACGCTCCCGTCGCCGTGGATGATTCCTATTCGGTCGACGAAAACGGGACGTTGGTGGTCGGCCCGAGCACCGACAATCTGGCCAACCACTGGGAATTCGACGAAGGGGGCAGTAACCAGACCACTGCCGACTCGGGGGCACTCGGAAACAACGCCACCCTCGGTGCCGACGCCGCCGCCAACACCGACGATCCTGCATGGACCAGCGGGCATATCGGCTCGGGTGCACTTTCGTTCGACGGCTCGAGTGATTACGTCGCCACCTCCAGTACGGTGCTCAAAACCGCGACCAGCTTTACGCTCTCGACGTGGTTCCAAACGGACAAGACGTCCGGCCAGCAGCATATCTTGTGGCAAGGGTACAGCAGCGGCAATGGCTACGGATCCGGCCCCGGTACCGCGGCGCAGTCCGAGATGGGTTTGACGATCGGCACTTGGGACCAACCCAATAAACTCGTTTTCTTCATGGGGTACGACGTACCGACCAATGGCGCCGATCCGATCTATATCGTCTCGAATTCAGATTTCACCGACACGACCCAATTCCACAATGTCGCCGTCATCGTGACGGATCTTGGGGGGGGCACTTATCAAGCATCGCTGTACGTTGACGGCGTGCTGGAGGGAACCGACACCGGCACTGAAAACGACCGCTCGGCGTGGGGTTCGCTGCAAATCGGTAAACCGGGCGCCAACACCCGTTATTTCGATGGACAAATCGATGACGTCCGCATCTACGACACCGCACTTTCGGAGGCGGAGGTCCAAAACATCGCCCACTCCGGCGTGTTGCAAAACGATACGGATGTCGATAGCAACGTGTTAAGCGTTAACACCAGCCTCGTTACGGGGCCGAGCAACGGGACGCTCAACATCAATGCCGATGGATCATTCAGCTACACGCCCGATACGGATTTCAGTGGCACGGATACGTTTACCTATCGCACCAACGACGGAACTCAGGACTCGAACGTCGCCACTGTGACGATCACGGTCAACGCCAATAATGACGCTCCCGTGACGGGCGCGTCGGGAGGCACGACCGCCTATACCGAAAACGCGGACGTCACCGTGATTGACTCGGCATTGACCATCACCGACGCGGATCTCGGTGATTTCGATGGTGGATCGCTGAGCGTGACAATTTCGGCGAATGGATCGGCGAACGATCGCTTGTCGATTGTTCCTGGCGGAAACATCACGATGACGGGGACCGACGTCTACCACAGCGGTGTGTTGGTTGGCAGTGTCAGCGGCGGGCTTGGAACGTCGCCGTTGGTGATTTCATTCAACGCCAATAGCAGTCCGGGGATCGCAGAAGAAGTCGGGCGGCAAGTCGGCTATTTCAACGTATCAGACGCGCCGTCCACCACCGCGCGAACGGTTGACTTTGTCGTGACCGACGGTGACGGCGGAACCAGCAATACGGCTCAGAAACAGGTTTCGGTAGCCGCCGTTGCCGATGCCCCTATCGCGGTGGACGATCATCACGGGTTGTCGTTCGATGGCGTGGATGACTACGTCGACGCGGGCAGCGATGCGTCGCTCGAGTTCACCGGCACGTCGATGACGATGGAAGCGTGGGTGAATCCGGCAGCCTACAACGCAACATCCGGTTCGATCGTGCTCAACCGCGAAGGGGAATATGAACTCGGGATCAGCGATACAGGCACGCTGCGTTGGGGCATTACGAACAGCGATCCAGGTTGGGCCTGGCATGACACGGGATACGTGATTCCGCTCAATACCTGGTCGCACCTCGCGGTCTCCTATGACAACGGAGTGGTCAGCACCTACGTCAACGGAACGTCAGTCGATGTCTATCATGGTTCGGGAAACATCGGCGATGCTCATCCGGACAAGGATAATTTCCTTATCGGCAGCCGGCTCAACAATCCCGCTGGTCAATATTTCAACGGCCAGATCGATGACGTTCGGCTGTGGAGCACCGCGCGCTCGCAAACCGAGATCCAAGACTACCTCGATACAACATTGACGGGGGCCGAAACGGGGCTAGCCGGCTACTGGAATTTCAACGAAGGCAGTGGCACGACCGCCAATGATTTGAGCGGCAATGCAAATCTCGCAACGCTCACCGGTGGCCCCACCTGGACCGGTTTTTCCACCGATCAAGACACGCCGCTGAATATTGGGGCGAGTAGCGGTGCCATCAGCAACGATGTCGACGGCGAAGACGATCCGCTGACCGTCACGGAAGTCGAAGGTTCGGTCGGGGGCGTTGGCAACCAAGTCGTTCTGGGTTCAGGTGCATTGGTCACAGTCAATGCCAACGGCAGTTTCGACTACGATCCCAACGGCTCATTCGACTATCTCGACGCCGGTGAAACCGGGACGGATACATTCACCTATACCGTCAGCGATGGCAACGGTGGCACTGATACCGCAACCGTTTCGATCACGATCACCGGGATCGATGACGCCCCGATCATCGTCGCCGATTCGGACTTCGATGACTCGGGCAATCAAGTCATCGATTTCCAAGGCGACGACGACACGATTCTGCTGTCAGGATTGGCCGTCAATACCGCGGCAGGAACCGACGTCACGGTCGAGTTTTGGATGAACTGGGATGGCGTCGACAGTGTGATGCCGTTCGGCTTTGGGTCCTATGACCTTTGGATCAATGGAGGACATTTCGGATTCAATACAGCCGCGGGCGACTTGTATGGTATCAGCAGCGCTGGGCTAGAAACGGGTTGGCATCACGTCGCCGCCGTCTTCCACAACGGCAGCGTCGTGGGCAGTCGCTTGATCATCGATGGTGTCGAACAAGTGATGACACAACGAATAGGCACTCCGAATGACGCGGCGGCCTACGCCACATCGAACGCTCAGATTTCAGGTTGGCCACTCAACACCACATACAAGTTTGATGGCCAGATTGACCAGGTCCGAATTTGGAACGGCGACCGCAGTGAATCGCAGGTCCGCGCCGACATGCATCAAGAACTCTCCGGACCACAAACCGGATTGGTCGCTGCGTACTCGTTCACCGGCGCCACGACCGCTGCGGGCGGCGTGATCGACGACAGCGGCAACGGGAACCATGGCACCATGTCGGGAATGACCGGTGCGAACGTGATTGCCGGCAGCGGGTTTGCAAACCTCGGCGACCAAACCGTCAACGAAGACGACGTGGTCACACTCGAGGTCTCGGCGTTCGATCCCGAAAACACCGCCCTCACCTACACCTGGACCCAAACCTCGGGCACCGCCGTCACGCTCAGCGACGTCAACGCGGAAAAACCAACTTTCACCGCGCCTGCCCAACCCACCGATCAGCAACTCGTCTTCACCGTCGATGCATCCGACGGAACCAACACGACCACCGAGACGGTGACCATCACCGTGACGGCGATCAACGACGCGCCCGTCTTCTCGGGGCTCGATGCCACGCCAACCTACACCGAAGACGGTCCCACGGTCGTGCTCGATGCCGACGCCAGCGTCTTTGACGACGAACTGAATGCCCTAGACAACTACAGCGGATCATCCATCTACCTGTATCGCGACACAGCTGTAACTGCCGAGGACATTTGGGGTTTCAACGATGGAAATGGGATCACCCTTTCGGGTAGCTCGCTGCTCAAGAACGGCCAAGTGATCGCCACGTTCGATATCACCACGACGCCCGGTCTGTTGCAACTCACCTTTACCGATGTCAATGGCGAGACGCCCACTCAGAGTGACGTTAACTCCGTCATTCGCCAACTGACTTATGAAAACACCAGCGATACTCCTCCCGCTTCCATCAACGTCCGCTGGTATTTCGGAGACGGCAATACAGGCGCGCAGGGCGCGGGAGGTGGCTTATTCGGCACGGCGCTAACGACGGTCAACATCACCGCCACCAACGATGCGCCGGTGATCGGCTCTAACGGCGGCGGACCCACCGCGGCCATTGGCATCAATGAAGGGACGACTGCAGTCACCACCGTCACGTCAACTGACGTCGATAGTACCGCAGCGACCTATACCATCAGCGGTGTGGACGCGGGGTTGTTCTCGATCGGTGGCACGTCTGGAATTTTGACGTTCACAGCCGCACCTGATTATGAAGCACCGCTCGATTTTGACGGAGACAACGTTTACGAAGTCACCGTGCA
>NZ_JAMQBK010000036.1 GCF_023701485.1 Aporhodopirellula aestuarii | reverse complement strand
TTCTGGTGAACGGTTACGTCTCTGCGTCTCCGCGTCTCCCGTCTCCCGTCTCCCAGCTCCCAGCTCCCACACTTGCCTCGTGGTCGAAACGCAGCAGTTGGGCGGATTGTTGTGGAATGATTCGGCTGGATTTGGGATGATGAGAGGATCGGTTCGGGGTGATGAGTGGGCTATTGCTTGTTTTAAAAAGGACAGAAATCATGTCATTGCGTTCACGTTACGTTTCGCGGCGCTCGGTGATGGCCGCGGGCGGTGCGGTGTTTTTTACGACACCGGGTGCATTTGCCGACGAGTTGCTCAAGCCGACACCTCGGTTGACCGAGGGTCCGTTTTATCCCGATCGATTGCCGCTCGACCAAGACAACGATTTGATTTTGATCCGCGACAGCACCACGCCGGCGGTAGGTGAGATCACGCATTTGACCGGTCGTGTGCTCACAGTCGCTGGAACGCCGGTACGCGGGGCATCGGTTGAAATTTGGCAGTGTGACGCCAACGCGGTGTACCTGCACTCGCGCGACAGTGACCGCAGGAAGGAGCAGCAGGATCAGAATTTCCAGGGCTATGGTAAATTCGAAACGGCGTCCGACGGCGGTTATCGATTCCGGACAATCAAGCCCGTGCCATACCCCGGTCGTCCGGCGCCCCACATCCACATCAAAGTCATGCAGAACGGGCATGAATTGTTGACGACACAGCTTCTCATTCGTGGCCATGCGGGCAACGAACGCGACGGGGTTTTTCGCCAAGTCCGTGACACCAAGCACCGCGATCTGTTGCTGGGCGATTTCCACAAACTAGCCGAGTCAAAGATCGGCGAGTGGTCCTGCAACTTCGACATCATCCTCGGCCAAACACCAGCGGACACAAAGGAAGGCTAGCGGCTGAGTAGGCGTTCTGTGATTATCGTCAAGCAATTTCGTCTGATTCACTCAAGACTTCAGTCAGCAGACTCCCCAGCCCCAATTGGTGAGCGGTCGCTTGAATGGCCGCTTGATCATTAGCACTCGACTGAGCGAATAGCTTTCTCAAATCCCGTCGGCTCTTGTGGCTTCCCTTGCTGATCCAAATCAGCTTGGAGCCGGCCGCGTCGACTCGTGAGACAATGGGAACATGCCAGCCTTCACGATATCAACGTCTTGCGTCAGCCTCGGTTCTCCGTAGGTGATGCTAGTGATTCCTCCGGTTAGGTGGAAGTCGATTGAGAATAACTGAAGAACGGACACCATCTTTTCGAGCGTCGTGCGAAAATCTTCAATTGGGAACAAGATGCAGCCTTTTCTCGATCAATTTTCGGATGACCGGATCGTCTCCGTACATTCGCAGTGCCACGAGCCACCGGAGCCTTTCCGACGAAACTGCGCCATGTTGAGCGGTAATTTCTCGAGCCAGCCGTTGCCGTGTCCACTGAAGCATCCGCATTGACGCGGCTATTTTTTCTTTGGGAGACATCGCCGCAATTCTGCGTTGATACTCCGTTTCAACCATCGACATCGTAGGCTTTCTCAAAAACTATGTTTGGGTGATTTTCGCCCGCACCACTCGGCCGATGCTCATGCAGACATCGGTCGATTGAATCAATATAGCAATTGATGGCGTAAGAATTGAGCGATCGTCTCATTTAAATAAAACTTTTGAAGCCAGCATTCGCACCTATTTTTGCGGCGATCAGAACGGGCATGAATTGCTGCACGACACAGCTTCTCATTCGTGGCCATGCGGGCAACGAACGCGACGGGGTTTTTCGCCAAGTCCGTGAAACGAAGTACCGCGATCTGTTGCTGGGCGATTTCCACAAACTAGCCGAGTCAAAGATCGGCGAGTGGTCCTGCAACTTCGACATCATCCTCGGCCAAACACCAGCGGACAACCAACAGGGTTAGCGTGACGTTGTCCCTTTAGTCTCGGATAGTGACGCTCGCTTGTCGGATCTGGCGAGTGGTCGGGTTTTCGAGACGGACCGAGACGTTGATCGCTTCGGGCGTGTCCGTAAACGGCGGCAGCGTCTCGCGTTCGCCCAAGTCATCGGCACCATACCGCCCCGCGACCGACGCAATTCCACCACCATAAATTCCATCCCCATCGAGCCCATCAGCACCGAGATCAGCGCTAGCGCCAGTGGTGGTCGACCATCGCGTGCCTTCCATCGAGTTGCTCACCCGTCCCTGCAAGACGCCGTCGCGTTCGTACCACAACGTAAAGGTATCAAACGCCGGCTGGAAGAGTGCGATCGTATTGGCACCCGTCGTGACCAATCGTCCAGATCGGTAGAGCGAATTCGCGTAAGACTGCGACGCACATCGAGGTAGCGTCATCAAGCCAAAAACTATCGATCGCCCCGATGAACGACAGACAACTGCCGCAACTGCCGTGTAGCGACATTCTCCAAACGAACTGTTATTCGTACCGCTTCAGGTTTCATTGTGAACGGAGCTGACGTTTCCCTTTCATCAATATCATCGGTACCAGGAGAATCCGGGAACATCGGCAAAATTGTAGGAGACGGAGGAGCGGAACTGGGGGTGGCTGGCGAGTCGAGTCCGTCTGCAGCCAAATCAGTAATATAAGCCTCTGATGCGAGCAACTCGTACCAAGCCGTCCCACGATACAATGCCGATTGAAATCTTCGTCCCTGATAAAAACCATCACGTTCATACGCCGATGTGTATGTATCGAAAGCCGGCTGGAATAGAACAATTTCATTTGCCGTATTAATTACCAAGCGTCCCGACTTTAGCAACGAATTCGAGTATGCACGTTGGGCAAATGGTGGAAACGTATTAACTGTTGAATTACCAGCTGCATCTTTAAACTCGAGCCCCGAAAAGTCGGACTGGAGATTTGCGGCCCGTGCGCCACCAGTTAACGCGGCATAGGTGGCCTCTCCTGTTGCAATACTCCGAGATTGCCACCCTCGCGTAGGTCCACCAGCAAGAACGGGGTACGCCAAATCGACAAAACCGCCGCCGGGAACCAGTGGGGGCAATGCCCCACTTCCGTCCAGCACCTCTCGGTATCCCGCATCCCCTGGCCCAACAACCAAGTTGGATGTCGGAAGGTAGAACGCAGCGTTTTGATCGAAAATCTGTACGTCCAATGCCCGACAGTTATTCGCAATGACGTCTTCGCCTTTACGGGTTCCAGCCAGAACGAATTCTCGACGAAGATAGCCGGACCATTTCATCGGCGTCACTACCGGTTCCGTTACCGTATCACTATCAGGCGGACGGTATGAAGGAGTGGATGATGTACCATCGGTGACACTCGTGATCAGATTAATCGGGTCTTCCAACGCCAGTATCGGCATCGATGTATCTCCTGCTTCCACGGCGCCGGGGGTTACCGTCGCCGAGCCCCACGGAATCCTCACGTGACCGAACCGATTGTGTGGTTGTGCAAGGTCGCTCAACGAATTCGCAACTACGGTCGCAGAAGTGTTCAAATTTGGCGTGCCGTTCACGTTCAAGCTACGGCGCACCGAGAGGTCGCAAAGTTGATGAATGTCTGCCAATCCAGTCAGCCAGTCCGTACCCGGCGACAGACCTAGAACGGTACCGCCAGTCCCCAAATTGAGATCAGGACGAACGAGGAGGACGCGTCGATAGAGCAAAAGCCGATCGGGTAAGTTGTTGCCGTCAGTGTCAACAACGTTTCCTGTTGCATCACGCTCTGGGTTCGTGAAATAGACGATTTCCGCATACTTCGAACGAATAACCACTGGCGTAGAATCCGATACAGATGAATCCAATACGTACGCAGGAACCTTGCCTGTGAACCAACTGCCCGGCGGTGCGACGGCGGTAAAAGCGAGATAATCATCGATATCACCATATCGGCTGTCTTCTGCGACTGTTGAGCCATCGACGATCGTGGAGTTGTATCGGCCAAACAGTGCCGATGTCGCATCAGTGCACGGACCTTCCGAATAAAGGAAATACCCATTCGGGTCTGGCTCATTGTTTCCAACTGGACGCAAAGAAACCGTGCAACGCCGGAGTTCGTCATTAAGACGTGTCGTAATGTCACGCAAATCACTTGACAACGCCAAACTACCTCGACTATCGCGCACCCGTTCGCCCACAAACGCAAACGCGCGTGCCACCGCCGCCATCATCAATAGCGTAATCGCCATCGCAATCAGCATTTCCACCAGGGTAAACGCATGCCGGTATCGGATGAACGACTTTTTCGGTTGAGGAATAACGATCATTGGAAGTACCTCTCGAAGACAACAGTATCGCGGGCATTCAAGTCTTGCCCCGGGACAAACCCGACTGGTATCGATCGATCGACGATAAACATCGCCTGATATCGTCTCGCTTTTCCGGTCGACTCACCATACTCACGCCCTAAATTATTTGTATTGCTCGCGTCTACCTCGAAGAATCCGAGAGTTAATCGAATTAAGAATACTTGCGAGTTATCAGCGACCAAGTTTGGCATACGCATTAGTGTTTGATATCGCATAAACGCGTTCCGTTGCCTATCCATCTGTGCTCCTGATGCAACAAGAGGCGGATCCGTCGATTTTCGCACAAACAATGGAGACAACGTAGCGGTACCACCGCGATCCGGATCCGAAGTTTTAAGGTCTCCCTCCCCACGAAGCAGCGTCCCGTTTACAGGACGTCTCTTCGCATCATCTGATGCCGTCGCATCACGCAAATCCGGAAAGAGCGGTGCGTGGCTTGATCCGCGGAAAACCCCAGCGAATTGTGTTGGAAGGGTACTATCCAACTTTGCTGTGTCATAATTGTAAGGAGCCGTCCCCGTTACGGGCCCACCAGTCCCCACGCCATAACCTTTACGACTGGCTAATAAGTTGTCGAAGATCAACTGAGTCGAAGTACCAGCCCCCGACGGAGAGGTGAACTCGTTCGTGTTGAGATGCCCCTGCATCAAACCTTTCCATACTTCAAAATCAGCTATGGTGTTCAAGTTCAACGTGCCGATGCGAGAACGCTCCGAGACGACGTTAAACGGCGGACTCAACAATGGTTCTAGGTCTGTTCCTGCAACTCGACTTGGAGCCAGATATTCAGTTTCGCCTCGATACGGCGGCGTAGTCTGCACAAAATCAAATAGCTGGACGAAATTTGCTGCTTCTGCTGGATCTCGGTCACTGTGAAAGAAGTTAAGAAGATGGCGAAACGCGCCTGAAAACTGTGCAAGATCGACGGGATCGACAGGATAGATGCTCGGGTCACCAGTTGCCACAATTGACATTTCCTCAAACAAGCGTCCTTGAGAGCACGCTGGCACCAACACTAGCTCATGATGGGAAGTGAATGGGCGATTCAACCACGGATGAATCGCGAAGCCAGTTCTCGGCAAATTACGATCATGGTTCGCAAGTCCAAAATCAGTCCTAAATGGATCTGTAAAGCCATTGTCAAAGAATGGATTGACAGGAGTTTGGGTAGTGTTCAAAAACCCTAGCGATGAGAAAAAGTGTCCGTCCGTCGCAGCAAACGAGAAAAAGTCCGCGGATGTGTCGATATCCGTGTCGTAGTTATCGAATTGATCATCACCCGTATTAGCGAATTCGGAAATGTACGAATATAGAACATCCTGCCCAAGCAACAGGTTTCCAGATGCATCGAATACCGCGCCGTTCTTCTGTCGACTTCTTCGACGATATTTCGGTTCATAGATTTCAGTGGCTGCATCTGCTGGATCCGTACGAGCCAACACGCTCGGGCGTTCCTGTCCACTAAACACGTTCAGATCGACAGGCATATAGTCAACGACCCGGTAGGGATTTGTGACTGGATTCCAAGCCCTCGTCGGATCGGCGAGACGCTGCAAAAAGACCGAGCAGTGCTCCGGAACAGTACCAATAAAGGGCTCTTTATCCGCCCCGGTGGTGACGGTCGGGATTGCTACATTGGCAACGTCGTAAGGAATATCCGCTGGCAGAGGATTCGCCGTTGTATCGTATCCCGTCAGAGGAGCAGAAACATTAAGCGGAATACCTGCCGTTGTGGTCGCAACAAAGGCCTTCGGAACTGAGAACTGACTAGAGATGGCAAATAGCGGCGCTGATGACGCACCTGCGGAAAAATGCGTGACACCATTTGTAGCGTTGTACGCTATTGCTTGCTTGCTAGGTGTCGTCTTATCAGACTCATAGCCGAAGGTTGTTGCCGTCCGCGGAAGCAGACACGCGTACTGGCCTCGCGCTAACTGAGCGGCGGCATTGTTGGCGTCTGCCGTCCCGAGATAAAAAGTATTACCACTTGTCATTCCAGCCAATGTGTATTCGGAATCCGTGAATAGCACGTAGCGTTCGAACTTCAATTGGTTAGCACTGGCAGTGATCCCTAGTTCATTTTCCTCTTGCGAATAAGAGTAGGCTTCCCCTAATGCAGCATTTCTCCGGCGAAGACTCGGCCTCTTGTCCCAAGCCGACGCGGAGGCATCAATATTTGTGAGCGGCGTCGTTCCCTCGACAGCAATGTCCTTAAAATAGTGTGGCTCAGATATCGCGATACGCCACACAGGAGAGGAACCAGACACCTGACCAAGCTCGAGATACTGATTATTGTACAGTTCTTGTGGGTACGAGCGGACTGACGAGTCAGTGACATCGGAACCTGGACAATATAATTCAACGAACAGACTTCCAGTTGGAAGGCCAAATTGATCCGTGTTTGGATCATCCGTTGGGTCAGGTCCCTTATCACCGCCTGTCGAGGTATCTTGCACTGCCACGTCATGGAAAGCGAGTGTTTCGGTAAGCAAAAGTTCCGGCGCCTCCACCCCCCATACCGTGTTCTCATTCGTAGCGGTTGCAGGCACGTCCCATCCATCGAACGGATTCTTGTCATAGACAAACCTAGTCATGATTGAATCCGGATCGCGATAGTCGACGACATTAACAGCCCACTGCGCTAATCGACGCGCATGGTAGTCTGCCGGATCCGTAGACGTCCCAGCGACAGGGAACGTATAGTCCCGACTGAGCGCCATCATCAACACGTAAAGATACCTAGCGAAAAGCTCTTTACCATTCACAGCAGTGAGTGAATCACGATTGTAGAAGGCTTCTTGACCTGTAAAGTTACTCGGAATCGTTGATGTTGAGGTAGTAGATACAGCGAACGCAGGTTCGCCCAGTTCTCCTGACTCATCGACGGTTCCGTCGAAATCATCATCGATTCTGTTGGTCGTAGACGCCACACCTGTTGCGGGAACCTCTCCAGGTTCATCGATAAGAGTGTCTCCATCGTCATCGACTCCGTTTCCAAAACGCCGGTTCACATCCAGCTTTCTTCCCAGGCGAATCTCAGGAGCAATCAACTCTTTTAGCTGCGCGTCGGTCATTGTCGGAAAAAAGCTACTCCGAAGTGTTTCGAATGCCGAAGCTGCTGCAGTCGCAAAATTAACTGGCGGCGGCGTCTCGTCTGACTTGCTAACAGTCGTAAAGATGCGATCAGCATTCGCGACAGAAGCGACGATCGAGCGCAGACGAGTAGGCAACAGGTCTATGTCAAAATCGTTACTGCGAAGGACTGCCTCTAACTCATCGTGCGTCAGCATTGAGTCCCCGGCCAAACGCCCGGACGGATCTGATTCGTATGGGTCGTTAAGATTCTCATTTTGAGTTGCGGAGATCGTGGTGCCAGAATTAGCTGCGACGAGATATCCAGACCGCCCAATTGCAACTCCACCTCTGCCGAAAGGATCGAGTGAGTATCCGTAGGCTCCGTTGTAAGTGTGGGTGCTTGGGCGCCACGCCGAACGCAAAACGTCTAACCCATCACCGTCGGCGTATCCGGGAAGTGCATCGGTGCCTAAACGCCCGGAAACCAAACTTGCTGCTACAGCCGAGGGCAGTCCGATTTCCGCCGGACCGTACCCAAGTCCTCTAAATACATTTCGCGGCGTTGCAGCATTCGTCCCAGCCCAGGCGGCACCACTGGAGTTGAGTAAACCAGCGGTGGTATACGTGGCAACTTGCGAATTGCCATGCGCGTTGACATTCAAACGCGCACTTAAGTCTTCGATCAAAGGGGCAACCAAAGGCTGCAAGAGCTTTCCATCAGGCGAGGTAATTAAGGGGAGACCGATGTTTACCCAAACACTCTCTGGGAATCCGTCAGAATCATTGTCGACATCCCAGCCCGAAACTGGAGAAATCAACGACTTCGCAAACTGGTCTAGCCTCGCTTGAGATGACAAATCGAGAGGAACGCGTAAAGCAAAGTTTGAGTTCCCTCCTGTAAACTGTTCGTTGATTGCTGTTCCGCCTGCATGATTGGCATGAATTGGGACAGGCCGAAACGTGCCACGTGCAATCGAAATCGCGAGGTCATTTGGTGAGGAAAGTGCCGCAGAATCGTTCAATATGTAATTGATAACGGAAGGTCGGTGAAATGATGGGATGACATGTGTTGTGACTTCGGAAGCATCACGAACGCCATCATTGTTTGCGTCATTCCAAATCGTGCTGTTATGCGCCAAGAACCAGTTATTGAAATCGGCCGCATCGTACCCCTCATCGAAGTCGCTCTGCGTGTCCGAACCGGGTAGCTTTGAAATTTCTTGCTTGAGGTGATTTGGCTGAAGTGCAATGGGCAATGTAAGACCGCCCAACGATGTTTGCGGCGTTGCGTTGAGATCAATTTTTTTAGTGGAGGCTTGATACCCAACACCCGCCGCATTTCGAGGAACACCATTTACCCAGATCTTCGTTCCGGCAGGAACTTCCGTCGGGTCCACATCGTCACCCACATCCAAAATTATTCTGTGCTGCGTCGTACCTGTGTCGTACACCGATCGGAGCACCCTAAAGCTTCGATGCACCAATGGATGCGCGGTACCGCCACTGGAAGACGCACCACTTCGGAAGGTAACAACACGCCCAGAAAGCAAATCATCGACCGTGGCACTTAGCGTGTCGGTGACGTCAAAACGCGCAAAACCGCTTGTGCCCAGCGCAACGCCTGCTTGAGCCATCGTCAATTCACGTGCGTCACGACGACCATAAAAATCGCTAAGCAAATCCTCACCAAAGAATGGATCATCGCTGTTGCTGGTCCCACGAATCAGCTTCATCAACGCTTCATCTATAATTCCGTTTACATCAGGCTGATGAACATTTCGCACTGAAATTGCGAACGAAGACTCGCGGGATTGGTTACTGAAAACCAAGTAGGCGGCAATGAGGACGCTAAAGAAGGTTAGCGAACTGAGGACGACTAGAAGGATGATGCCCCTTGGCGATTGCTTGCGGTTCATCTGGATACTCATTCGAAAAGTGCCTTGGACGTAGCACGCCCAAAAATGCGGAGAAGAGAGTTTGAGGAGTCAGAAAACTAGATCAAAATCCAGCGAGTGAAATCGTCATTTCATTTACCATCACTACGTCTTCAACGAGCGTTGCGTAGGTCCGCCAGTTGCCAGTCGCGGTGGGGGTAAAGTCCCAATCAGACCCATCGAGTATTACGGTTCGTGACCAAACGGTAGTATCGCTCGCTCGATCTACTGAACTATCGGCGGTCGGAACGGTGATCCCGTCGACCGTGGAATTATCAGTTGGGGTGTAAATGGTAGCTTCCCTATCGGTGCCAATGACGCGATACCAACGATGCACCTGAGATGCAATAACCTCGTTTGCTGTAGCCGCGTCGGGTGAAATAGTGCGAGAAAGCATCAACCAGTCACCACTAGTCAAATTTGGCAACGTGTTTCCAGACGATAGAAGTCGGACCGTACCACCAGCACCGCCTGCAAATCCAACAGGGGATTCAACGAGAGCGATCCGTTCGGCAAGTTCGTTCTCGTCGGGAGTTGCGGCCACCGTCGTGGGGAACTCCGAAACGCGTTCGCGTCGTTGGAACACGACGACAGCCATACTTGCGTGGCGAGATTGGCTATCCGGATCGACTGTCACCATCCAACTGTATGCGCCCGTCGGAACCCTCTTACCTGATACGAAAGTGCTGGAACTCGTTGCCTTTAAGCCCGTTAATATCGCGGGGAACGAGCGATCTTTCGGTCGCAATTGAGAAAGATCATCTGAGCTTTCAACCCATGTCCGGGCGACTTCAAATTGCTGATTGGCAGTAAGGGTTGTCCATGCGCTTAACCCTACCCGTTGCATCCGAGGCTGACCTACGAAGCCAGGTGTATTGGTATAGCTTGTAGATGGGTCCAACAAAGGATCATGCGCCGAATCGTAGAACGGGAAGACAGAAAGGTCATAACGCAGTGATGATGCAACGGATGCATTATTGATGAGGTACGGGTCCAAGCAGAACGGCCGGACAACTGGATTCGACGGGGTTCCCAGCTGGAGTGAAGTTCCGCTCAGCGAGGCATCGTTGATCACATCTCGTGCCAGCACTTCATTCGCTACTGCGTCTGAAATTGCAGCAGCAGTATCGAAATCCAATGAATCTTGCGCGCGACGTCCGGCAAGTGGCAGGATTGAAGTCAGACCAACTAGACCGATCAGCACGACACCGATTGCAAACGTCACCTCGATTAGACTAACACCACTACGTTGTGGAAAAGAAATACGTACGTGAATATTCATTGGCTTACCGTATCTGAGTATGTAGTGAAGAGGCGTGCGTCCTGCATTGCCGCTCCAAAACCGGTTGCGGTAGGATCAGTGGGGTCGGAAGGAATCGTTCCGACCGATGCATTGGCTACCGTTGTCACCTGGCCAGACCCAGGATTCACAACCAACCAGAGAGAATCTGAACTCATCACATTCGTCGTTAGTTTGCTATCAGCCGAGAACAGATTCTCCCGATCTGCAGCTGTTGCCCCTTCGACAGAAGCGATGCTATCGATCTCTCCAATACAGAAGAAGATCATGCCTGTCGGATAAAGACGATCATTCGCCGTGTTGTAAATGACCTGCGTAACAGCGCCATCCGAATTGAACATCAGATCAACCGAACGTGGCGTTATCGCAGAGTTAGTGCTGGGTGCGAACTGACTTCCACCCAACCCGATTCCTGAATAGTTAAAATCAATCGCCATCCCTCGAGGAAGCGTAAGGATTTTACTCGTAGATGGAACGGGACTTCGTTTGATACTGTACTTCACCTCGCTACCAGCGGAAGGCGAAACACCAGCCGCAGGGAAACGATTGACGTTGACTCCGGAAGCCACGTTAAAGTTTTCAAAGAGGTCGAACGAAACTGACACAGACGCACCGGAAACCGCACCGATTCCACTAATGGCAACCGAACGTCCCCCCGGAAGCTCGAGCAAATCGCCTTTTTGGATTGGCGACAGATAGTCATCGCTCGTGGGGGCCGTGTTAAGAATTTTAGAACTCAGATACAGCAATGGACTGTCGGCGGTGTCAAAAACTGCGGTGTTAACTGGTGATCCGGATAGGACAGCGGTCGCGTCCGCAGCGTCTCCGGAATAGGGCGGCACACCAACAAGCTGCCGCAGCCGCACACATGTGGACCGGCGAAAATTCGCATCACCCAATCGCTCGAAGCGAACACCGACGGTCCGCCCCTCACCAATTGCTCTGCTTCGAGCGGCATCGATAAACGCTTCGATGCTTTGAGCGGTGCGGCTAACCTTCTGATCACTAATAAGTCCTTTCACGATTGGCAGCGAAACTGCAACCAAAATCATAAAGATCAGCAGAACGACAAGGAGCTCAACCAGCGTAAATCCAGCTCGGGAATGCGCTCGCAGTGATCGAAATTGATTAAGCATTATTCCGCATCCTGAAGCGAGTAATTCGAGATATTGTCAATGCTAACTTCAGAGTCGGTTATCGCGCCGGGACGATTGCCAGCAGTAAGCGTAGGGCTTATCTCTGGTCGCAGGAACGGATCAGGAAAAAAGTACGGATCAGAACGCCCAAGACCTTCATCAGATACCTTCCCCTCGGCGCCACTCATACTAGACTTTGGAAGTTTTTGCAGGTTGTATTCAATGTCATCAAGACTAGCGCTTAACACCATCCCAAACTCTTGGTCTTCACCAGCCGAAACAATCAGGGGACGCATCGACCATGGACGATCGATAGCGGGAATGATCTGGCCAAAATCGACCTGAAAAGGATCGAAATCATCAGGAATCGTTTTGTTGATCTGATCACCATCGTCGAACCCTGCTGGCCAACGAATGAAGGCCAATGGCGTCCCCCATCCATCGAGTATTTCCGGCATACCGTCGCCGTCCGTATCAGCGATATTGGGACTAGGAATCGCATCTAACGCTGGCGTTCCGTTTGAAAAGGACGTCGCCATAATCATGTACAGGCACTCGGCACCCTCGTGCTCCGGAGTCCACGTTTTCCCACTGGCGACATACCTGGAATAGTACGAATCCGTTTTACGAGACCGTTCCCAATCAATAGGTCGCTGAACACGTACAGAGTGATCTCGAGCAACTCGCCCCGAGGCGCTCGACGCAACTTGGTTCGCAACTGCGGTAATCATAACTGCAGGTTGCACAGTACTGGACGTAGAAATCGCTGTGTCCTCGGTTGACGGAGGCGTAAAGGCCGCAACGTCCAAAGCCTTGTCTGGCATTTCCATACGTTGCAGATCACGAAGCATGATTAACCGGACTCGGGCAGCCTCGGTTGCCAGTACTTCCAAAGCGACAGTAACTCCCGACGAATTGGTTGTTGCCGTGATGGGTATCTCTACCGGGAAGGCACGATACTTATAAGACTCATACTGCTCTTGGATCACGCTATCACAGGAAGCAATGATAGACCGTGTTCTGGCCGCACGCGCGGTAGTTGTCACACCCTGGACTGCAGCAAGCACCATGCCGCCCATCAATCCAATAATCACCAACACGACTAGTATCTCTACGAGTGTAAACCCCTCGGGATTTGGCATTGCCTTGGGTCGATCGTGCGGCTCACTTATTTTCATCCAGTTTTGCAAGATCATGGCAAGTCATCCACAAGTGCAGCATTGCTGAAGTTCGTGATATTGTCCGGTACAGAATGTTCCGTTCCGCCTGCGAGCGAACCGTCTTGGTACTTCGAAACGCTGCTGACTTTGAGGCCACCTGGAGTCGCTTTGTCTAAGCGTGGGGCAATCGCGTCACCACTTGGATACTGAAAATACACGGGACGGTCAGCGCTATCGCCAACAGAAGCCAAATTGACTTCACCAAAATCATCATCCATACCTGCAGAAATGACCTGGAAAGAATCCGGGTTCATAAATTCCCAAGACTGCAACGCGGCAGGCAAAGAAGTAAAGTTCGCGGTCGTGGTAACATTTTTCGCAGTGTCGGAAACATAAGGACGTACGAATCCAAAATCGGAATCGCCGTAACCATTCATACCAAGCGTCGCATCTTCTTTGTCGTAAGTTCTGGAATCGAAGTACACATAAGGAGCACCGTCCTCACGCGACAGATACGTAGGAGCCAAATCGCCCCCACCAGATTCCTCCGATGAGAGATACCGATTGGTCGGGCTCAATGCAGCAGACGCATTAACACCTCCAATCGTCAGACGCGTGGCATCGAAGTCGAAAAACTTGTTTATGCGATCGGTGTTAATCTGGTAGTTGGTGGGTTTTTGCTTCTCCGCACTAGCCGCCGCCTCATAAGTTCCAGAACCTACCCACGCCAATGGCCCGCCAGGCCCTGTGAAAGGCCGCTGTATATCCTTGCTGTATCCACCCAAACACCACACCAAGGCTTCTGCTCGATCAATCGCGGAAGCATCAAACGATGTACCAGTACCGAGCATCGCATCTAACAATGCTGCTTCATCGGATGACATCCTAGGAAACAGCTTGCGATAGTGCCGATCAACTACCGACTTGTCGCTGAAATCTGGTGGGAAGTCACCGTACTCCAGCTGGTACTGATTAACTGCTGATGCGATCGAGTTAACTTCCAACTTGATTGCGGCAACCTTGGCGCGAGTGACGCCCCCGGTAATTGCCGGAATCGCGATTGCCGCGAGGATTCCGATGATCGCGATCACCACCAGAATTTCGACGAGGGTGAAGCCGGACTTCGGCGAGGTCGGTGATGAGTGGGCTGCGGTGGTCATGGGCTACAAGCCTTGGGAGGAAAAGCGATTGGTGGTTAGTTGTTAGCTGTTAGCTAGTGGTTAGTGGCTAGTGGCTAGTGGCTAGTGGCGGCTTAAGTCAATCCGGTGATGAGTTCCACGAGGGGCATGAACAATGAGATCACGATGAAACCGACCGCGACCCCGAGGAACACGATCATCAGTGGCTCCATCAACGCCGTCAGACTGTCGGTCATGATCCGGACTTCTTCGTCGTACGTATCGGCGACTTTGTAAAGCATCGTGTCGAGCTCGCCGGTCTCTTCCCCGACGTCGACCATGTTGACGACGAGGTCATCGACGACCCGCCCTTTGATCTTGGTCAAGTAGAACAGCACGCACAGTGCCATCCCGCCGACGATCATGTACAAGGCGAGGAAGGTGAGCGTTTGAACCATGCCGTCTTTGTCGAGCTTGCTGCCCTTACTCGTCAACGCGACGCTCATGACCATGATGCCGGGGAACGAACCGAACAAAGCCCAGAACACGGCGGCCATGGGGTGGAACCCGAGGATCGAGTGCTCTCGCAACGGCTTGCTGATCACTTCCCCTTCGCGGATCTGCTCGGCAACCTTGGTGTACAGTTTCTCAAACATCGCGTTGCCCGCGGTCTCGCGGGTGATGTTGAGGCCTTCCATGATCGGCACCCCGGAACTGATCAACGTCCCGAGCGTTCGCGTCGTCCGGGCGAGAATGTTCTTTTCAATCAATCCGCCAAAAATCGGCACTCGGAGAACGAACATGTCGAACCCGATCCGCCCCTGTTTGAACTTCCTCATCAACTTGACCAAGATCAACGCACACACCGGCATCGCGATCAGCAAGAACCAGTAACCGGCGATGTAGTTACTCATCGCGATCAGCAACAGCGTCGGTGCGGGGAGGGTCAAGCCGAACTCGTCGAACATCTTTTCGAACGTCGGAACGATGAACAACATGATGAACGTCAGAATCAAAATCGCGACCGTCACGACGATCACCGGGTAGATCAACGCCCCTTTGACTTTCCGCTTGAGCGACTCGGCACTTTCGAGGAAGTCGGCGAGACGATTGAGAATCGTTTCGAGGGCACCCCCGGCCTCACCGGCTTTGATCATGTTGACGTACAGCCGGTTGAAGACTTTGGGACATTTCGCCATCGCTTCGGACAACGTCGACCCGCCTTCGATCTCGTCGCAAACGTCCATCAAGGCGTTCTTGAGTTTGCCCGGCTTCTGGTTCTGTTCGAGAATCTTCAAACTGCGGAGGATCGGCAGACCCGCGTCCTGCAGAATCGAAAGCTGTCGGGTGAACGCGCAGATATGTTTGGTCTTGGCACCCCCGAGGGCGAAGGGGCGTTTTTTCTTTCCACTGGCGTCGGCCGCACCGGCGGCCTGCTTCTTGATGGCGATCTTCGTGACGAAGTACCCCATCTGCCGAATAGTGGTTTGCGCTTCGTCCTCGTTGGCCGCTTCGATTTCGTCCCGGATCTCTTGTCCGGTCGCGTCCATCGCTTCAAAGGTATAAGTTGGCATGAGCTACGCTCAGGTGAAAAGGTTAATAACTACAGGTGTTTCCAAAATCGCTCGACCGGCATCGTCAATCGTTCGAACTCTTAATCTTAATCTTGATCCTAATCTTCATCTCTCACCGGTATCCCAACCGGTCTCATCACGCTTGTCGCGTCGTTGACTAAATATCGCGTTCACTGTCATTCGCTCTGATCAGTCCTACCAGCATCGAAACGGTATCAAGCAACATTTGCTTGCCCTCCAACGCAACCTCCTGTTTGATCACTTTCTTCGCCACGAGAACGTCCAAACAAGCGGCCGACTCCAGCGTGGATCCTCTGGCGATGTCGAAATAGCGACAACGATCTTTCGCAGTAAACTTGCCGTTCCCTTCGGCAATGTTGAGCGGAATCGAAGTTGACGCTCGATCGAGTTGATCGTTGGCCGCATACTTACGCGAAACGCCGTCGAGCAACTCGGAAGCCCACGCGACAAATTCAATTGCCCGTTGATAAACGATGAGCTTTTCGTGGTCGAACTGTCGCATGACTCGGTTCCTGAACGGTTCTGGATCGTCTCTTGGTTATTAGGTGATGATGGAGGGTGGTTTTGTTTGGCGGACGGTTTGGTAGGGACGGGTTGTTAGGGGGTGGTTGTTAGGGAGTGGGGATTAAGATTATGAGTAAGATTAAGATCAGGAGGGGGATGTGGTTTGTGGTTGAAAGCTAATGGCTATTAGCTAACAGCTAACAGCTAACAGCTATTAGCCATCAACTATCCACTACGGTTTCTCTTACGATTTCGTCTAGGGTTGTGATTCCTTCTCGGGCGACTTGCATTCCGTAGTCGCGGAGGGTGATCATGCCGTCCGCTTGGGCTTTGTCTCGGAGATCATCGGTGCTGTCGCCGGACATGATCATTTCGCGGATGGCGTCGTTCATGACCATTAACTCGAACAACGCGATGCGGCCTTTGTATCCGGTGTTGTTGCAGTTCTCGCAGCCGGTGCCTTTGAAGTAATCGGTCTCTTCGACTTCTTCACGCGTCAGCCCGAGTTCCATCAACAGGTCGGTGCTGACCCGGGTTTTCTCGCGGCACTTGGTGCAGATCCGCCGAACGAGTCGCTGGGCCAAGATCGCTTCGACGGTCGCACAAATCATGAACGGCTGGATGCCCATGTCGGTCAATCGCGTCACCGTACTGGGCGAGTCGTTCGTGTGCAGCGTGCTGAACACGAGGTGTCCCGTCAGTGCCGCTTGGATGGCGATTTCAGCGGTCTCGAGGTCGCGGATCTCACCGACCAGGATGATATCGGGGTCTTGCCGCAGGATCGCACGCAAGCAGGATGCGAACGTGACGCCGGCGTTGGAGTCGATCGGGATCTGAATGATGCCGTCGATGTCATATTCAACGGGATCCTCGGTCGTGATGATTTTTTCTTTGGGGTCGTTGAGTTCGCTGAGGGACGAGTACAGCGTCGTCGTTTTGCCAGAACCCGTCGGTCCGGTCACGAGAACAATGCCGTTGGGACGATCGATCGCTTTGCGGAAGTTAGCGATCGTGACGGCATCCATCCCGACGTTGTCGAGCGACAAATCCACGACGCTGCGGTCGAGCACCCGCATGACGGTTGATTCGCCAAAAATCGTCGGCAGAACACTCACTCGAAGGTCGACCGGGTGACCACCGACCATCAATTCGATCCGGCCGTCTTGGGGCATCCGGCGTTCGGCGATGTCGAGGTTCGCCATGACTTTGATCCGCGTGGTGATCGCAAACGCGAGGTGACGCGGGGGCGGAACCATTTCGTACAAGACGCCTTCGGATTTGATCCGGATCCGGAACTCGTCTTCAAACGGCTCAAAGTGAATGTCGCTGGCGTGGTCTTTAATCGCGAGCAACAGCACCATGTTGAGGAGCTTGCGAACGGGCGCGGAATCCGCCAACGCGGCCGCGTCCGTGATGCTGAACTTCTCTTGATCGAGAACACTGACGGCGGCCTTGAGCTCTTCGTCTTCGGCGAGTTCCGCGACCAGCTTTTCAACACTCTCCGCTTCGCTGTCATAGTACTTCGTGATCGTCGTGCTGATGTCGCGTTCGGTCGCGACGACGACACGGATGTCATAACCGAGGAACGTCCGCAGTTCGTCTTGGATGTTCAGGTTTTGCGGGTCACAGGTGGCAATCGTCAGCAGATTGGACGCTTCGTCGTATTTCACAGGAACGCAGCGATAGAGCTGCGCCATCGTTTCACTGATTCGGGCGAGCACTTCGGGGTCGAGCTTCGCCTCTTCGAGCGAAACGGTCTGCATCCCCATCTGCTCGGCGAGCCCTTGGATCAGCTGCTCGTCGGTGACGAGCTGCATGTCCTCGGCGACTTTGCCGAACAGAGCGCCCGGTTGCTGCTCCTGCTCTTCGAGCACGATCTGCAACTGATCATCAGTTAGAAAACCGAGGTCGACAAGGATCTGCCCGATACGACGTTGGGACATGGCAAGCAAGTTTCGCAGCGATCGTCAGCGCGAGGCGACATGCCCGAGGCAAACGATCTAGTGATTGAAAATGGCGGTGAACCGCCGTGATACCTGTTGTTCGTTCGGCCCCAGCGTGTTGGATGGAACCGGCTGTGTTTCGTCACTTCTGTTTCGTTACTTCCCCACCGTCAGGGGACGTCGATTGTTTTCGCGGAAGGCCGCGTTACCGGACGGCTCGCGCCGTGCCGCTAAAAACGTCACTAAAACAATCGATATCCCTTCGGCCGGGGAGGGTTCGGTTGGATCTGGCGGGAAGCCCTTCGCTCGCTTCCGCCTCTCAAGGAAATGTGAAGCTTGGTGGGAAAGACCTGTCTGCTAGATCCGGTTGCGTTTGGTTATTCCCCACCTTCGCCTGAGGTTTCGATTCCTTGACGGGCCTGCACGATCCGGCGGGCGAGATCGTCAGGGTTATGTGATTTGGCGAGCACGTCTTCGACGGTCACGCGGTTGGCTTTCCAGTGGCTGAACAAGGCATCGTCCATCAACTGCATCCCGAACTTGGCTCCGGTTTGCATCGACGAGTTGATGCGGAAGGTTTTGTTTTCACGGATCAGGTTGGAGATCCCCGAGGTGACCACGAGGACTTCGTAAGCGGCCACCCGACCGCCACCGATCTTCGGCAACAGCGACTGGGCGACGACGCCGATCAACGTCGACGCGAGCTGGGTCCGGATCTGGTCTTGAAGGTTACCCGGGAACGCGTCGATGATCCGGTTAACGGTGCCTTGAGCACTGTTGGTGTGCAGCGTGCCGAACACGACGTGGCCGGTTTCGGCCGCACTGATCGCCGCTTCGATCGTTTCGAGGTCACGAAGCTCGCCGACGAGGATCACGTCGGGGTCCTGACGCAACGCCCGCCGAATCGCTTCGGAGAAACTCGGCACGTCGACGCCGACTTCGCGCTGGTTGATCGTCGACTCCTTGTGCTCGTGATAGAACTCGATGGGGTCTTCGATCGTGATAATGTGGTGGTCGATGGTTTCGTTGAGCAGGTTGATCAAGCTCGCCAACGTCGTCGATTTTCCCGAACCCGTCGGACCGGTGACTAGGAACAGCCCCCGCGGCCGGTGAACCATCTTGACGACGGACTCGGGCAAACCGAGCTGTTCCGGGGTGAGCTTGTCGTTGGGGATCTGCCGCAACACCATCGAAATGAAGCCGCGTTGTTTGAACACCGACACCCGGAACCGGGCGAGATCGCCGAACGCGAACCCGAAGTCGGTTGAACCTGTCTCTTGGAGCTCCCGCTGGCAACGCTCGGGAGTAATACTTTTCATCAACCCCACGGCGTCATCCGCCTCGAGGGTTTTGGTCTCGAGCTTCCGCATCCGGCCGTGCAACCGGAACACCGGTGGTTGACCCACGACAATGTGAATATCGCTGACCCCCTGCTTCACAGCAGCTTGCAGCAGTTTGTCGATGAGAACCTGAGCCATGGCGAGCTAATTTCTAAGGAGTTTGTGGTGAGCGAGAAAAAGTGCTGAGCAGACGAAACACGACAAAACCTCACGAAAAGGTGCCAATGAGGAGCTTCTGGAATGAACGCCGGGCGTCGCGAGACCGCCCAATCGAGCGGGAATGCTAGCAATCGACGATAAGGATAAACGATGCCTGACCGCTGGTGTGCCCTGAAACGAGTCAATGGACATCAATGGCCGGGATTCAGGTCGATCGAGAGATAAGAATAATGGGGTCGATCAAACGCTGAAAAAATAATGCTGGCTGGTGTGCCAGTGCGGCCATTATCGTGAAACACGTATCAAAAGGCAACGAATGACGGGCTTAGTTTCCGATCGCCCGATACATCGACCCGCAGAGCCTGCAAAACCGGAACGAAGACACCCCGCCAAAACAGCCACATGGGGGATAGCAGTGGTTCGTTTCACAGGCCTTCGCCAGCAATCCCTGATTTGGGGGCGACGAAGCCGAGCGGACTCGGCCCAAACACGCGGCCATCCCATACCGACTGAGCGGCTTTTCGAAGTGACGCTACCCCAGGTCGACAAGGTTAGAGCGACGACAGCTCTTTCGCGATGTGCGACAGCGCGAGTTCCTCTTGCTCGGTCTGCTTGGCGACCCGGTAAACCTCTTCAAATGTGGTCACGCCGCGAATCACCTTGAGCATTCCGTCCGCGTAAAGCGTTGACATTCCGTTCTTAATCGCTTCCTCACGGACGCTCTTGGTCGTCGTGCCCTTGAACATCAGTTCACGCAACTTTCCGTTGATCAGCATCAGTTCGTAAATGCCGATCCGACCCCGGTATCCCGACCGTCCGCAGTAGGTACAACCCCGGCCTTTACTGAACTCGGCCTGGGCCAACATTTCGGGCGGGAGCTGGGAGTCTTTGATCACGCTTTCTGGCGGCTGATACCTCACCTTACAGCGGGGGCAGATCGTCCGCACCAGACGCTGGGCGAGGACCGCAATCACGGAGCTTGCCACCATATAGGACGGGACACCGATGTCCACCATCCGTGATATAGCACTGGGCGCATCGTTCGTGTGTAGCGTACTGAAAACCAGGTGTCCAGTTAAAGAAGCCTGGATTCCCATCGATGCGGTCTCATGATCCCGCATTTCACCGACGAGAATGATGTTCGGTGCCTGGCGGAGCATGGCCCGAATAATCCGCCCGAAGTCGAGCCCGATGTTGTGGCGGACTTCGACCTGGTTGATCCCCGGCAGGTAGTACTCCACCGGGTCCTCCGCGGTGATGATTTTTCGGTCGGGCCGGTTAAGGGCGTTGAGCGAAGCGTACAGAGTGGTCGTCTTGCCCGATCCCGTGGGACCGGTGACGAGGATAATGCCGTTTGGACGTTTGATCAGTGAGTTGAAGTTTCGGAAGTCGCGTTCGGAGAGACCGAGCTGGCGAGTACCGACCTTGATGTTGTCCTTGTCGAGCAGACGCATCACACAGGACTGGCCGTGGTTGGTGGGGATGATGCTGACCCGCAGATCGAGCTGTTTGTCCCCCACGGTGATCTTGATCCGCCCGTCAGTGGGGCGTCGCTTCTCGGAAATGTCAATCTTCGAAAGGATTTTAATCCGGGCGATGATAGCAGAGAGCATCCGGCGGGGGGCCGCTTCCCGCTCCACGCAAACGCCGTCAATTCGATAACGGATCCGAACGCGGTCCTCAAAAGGCTCGACATGGATGTCACTGGCCCGCAACTGGACGGCTTCGGCGATCATCAGGTTGACCAGCCGGATGACGGGGGCGGAATCGTCATCCATGTCACTCTCGTCCATCCCATCACCGCCGCCATCGGTCTCGGTGAAGTCGATGGCCGTATCGGTGAATTCCTGGAGCATCGAGTCAGCGGACTCCCCTTCCACCTGCCCGTAGTACTGGTTGATCGCCCCGTTGATGGCCTCTTTGGGGGCCAAAGCCGTTTCGATCTTCCGGTTGAGGATGAACCGCAGCTTTTCGATCGTCTCGAGGTCAAACGGGTTGGCAATGAGAATCGTCAGGGCGCCGTCTTCTTCCTTGAATGGCAGCACCATGTTTTCCCGCGCCACGGATTCCGGAACGAGCTCGATCACCGACTCGTTGATCCGGATACTGCGGAGGTCGACGTAGGGGATCTTGTGAAATTTGGCGATCGCCTGGGCGACTTCTTCAGGCGTCGCGTACTCGAGCTTGACCAGCACATCGCCGATTTCAGCTTTGGTGTTGCGAGAAATCTCCTCCGCCTCAGAAAGCTGGTCCAGGCTGATCACACCTTGCTGGAGCAGGAGGTCCGTGAAATCTTGCATCGTTTTGCTCATGGCGAGGTCCTTCGTCAGAAAAGAGGCTTTCGTGCGGCCCCATTAGGATATCACGGGTGGCTAGGAAATACAGCTATTTGATTGGGATTAGGAAGAGGGGAGCTGGGAGCTGGGAGCTGGGAGCTGGGAGAAGGTGGGAGCTGGGCTGCTGCGCCCCTCCTCGACCCTGGGCGGGTGATCGGGGATGTTTTGCGATTGGGACTTCCGGCCGCTTTTAGCAGATTCGAGGATTTGAAACGATGCGTGATCTTTGTCGCGACTCCCAGGCGATCTTTCAGGCGGGGGTGGATGCCGTTCGCGGAGAGATGCTGATGCGGGATAGCGTGTCTGTGGACCCGCAGCATCTGACACTGGGTGAGATCTGTGTGGATCGCGGCTCGTTCGACCGAATCATTTTGATCGGGGCCGGCAAGGCTTCGGGCGCGATGACGGTCGGTTTTGTGAAGCAGATTCGCGACTGCGAGCGGCAATGGGGCAGAAAGCTCGCTCCGGTCGAGATCCTGGGTCACGTCAACGTCCCGCAGGGGTGCGAGAGCATCCCCGAGGACATCGATTGGCCGGACAACTTGACACTCTGCGCCGCCCGCCCCGCTGGCGTCAACGAGCCGACGGAAGAAGCGATCCGGGGGACAGACCGGATCCTGGCGTTGGTCCGAGAGGCGGGGCCGCGTGATCTCGTCGTGATGCTGCTCTCTGGCGGCGGCAGTGCGTTGCTGTGCCGCCCGGTCGCGGGCATTACGCTGGCGGAAAAACTCGCCGTGATCCAGCGACTGAGCGGTGGCGGGGCGAACATCACGGAGCTGAACACGGTGCGAAAACACCTCAGCGAAGTCAAAGGTGGCGGACTCGCGCGTGCCCGCCGCGGCGGCGAGATGGTCACGATGGTGCTGTCCGATGTCCTCGGTGATCCGCTCGACCTGATCGCTTCGGGACCGACGGTAACAGACACCTCCACCCGAGAAGACGCATTGCAGGTGCTCGCAAAGTTTGACCCGGAGCGCAGCTTGCCCGAGTCGATCTACAAGACGCTCAAGTCACCCACATCGTCGCCAAATGACGAAATCGAGTACCCGATCACGGTAGTCGGTAACAACGCGGTCGCGGTCGATGCAGCTGGGATCCAAGCCGAATCGCTCGGCTACAACCACGTCATGCAATCTGCGAGAGAGAGCGAAGGCCCCGCCGAAGAGGTGGGCGTGCATCTCGCTGAGATGACCATCGAGATGCTCCGACGCGATCAACGACAGCATCGACAAGACGCGTTGATCACCGGCGGCGAACCAGTCGTGCAATTGGCCGACGCGTCGATCCGCGGCAAAGGCGGGCGGAACCAACAACTGGTTCTGGCAGCCTATCAACGCTTGCTAGAAAGCAACTTGAGCGACGCGGAGTGGCAGCGACTCGTGATCCTGTCGGGCGGCAGCGACGGAGAAGACGGCCCCACGGATGCCGCCGGAGCGTACATCGACGGCGAAGTGCACATGCGGGCTCTGCAACGAGGCCTCTCGCCGCAACCGTTCCTCGACCGCAATGACGCCTACCGATTTTTCGAACAAACCGGCGGCCTCGTGATCACAGGGCCGACCGGGACGAACGTCTGCGACATCCGCGTGGCGTTGGTGGAATCCACGTCGCCGACGAGTGCCTGACAACACGCCCAATCGGTTGATGCGTCTCGCTCGCACGTCGCTTGCGAGCTCTCCGGATTGACGAAAACACAACACCGCGCGGTGAGTTTTGGGCAGGTCGATGCAGTGCATTTCGGAACAGGAATGCACGCCTCGCAACGCTCGCCAGGATGCGGCCCACCGTCTGGCGACGGTGGCTACATAAAACAAATGCTTTGAAAGCGCGAAACATCACGCCTGATGAACTTGGACTCACTTGTATGGGCGATCGAAACCGGCCGCACCGACCGATCGTTTTCGACTCGACAACACTTCGCTCATCGTCTCCCAGTTCGTTTGCACACACTGATAGGCTGCGAAGGCCGCGACCAATCCGATCGCCGTTGCGGCGACTGCAGACGCCACGACATACTTGGCCATCGTGTCTCGCGAAAGCAACAGAGCAAGGCCCAATAACGGGATCCCCGCAGCGGCCAAGAGGAATCGCCCACACCACCTGCGGATGTCCGCATAGCGGTCATCGAAGCGGGGGTCCTGCATCGTCTTGCGGACCAAACACGGGTAGTAAACCGTCGACGTCATGACGACGAGTCCGAAGAACGGATACACCGCCGCGACACCACCGCAGATCAAGAGCGAACCAAAAAAATGCACGGCTTCGACGGGTGATAAACTCGGCGAACCGGTTACCAACACGAGCGGATACACGAACGCGGCAACCAGCCATAACAGCCCACCAATCCAAGCGGCGCGGCGACCGAGATGCACCGTTTTTGAAATCGCATCTTGATCACTCGAACCACCCGCGCGAGCCTGCAAGATGGCGGTGGCAACAGGCTTCGCAGAGGTGACCATCAGCAGTCCGCCGAGCGGAAATGCGATCAAGTTCACGGTGTTGGCCAACGCAAAGAACCGTGGCTTTAACTCCGGATGTCGCCCGATGATCTCGACGTAGTTGTAAAGAAAATTGAAACAACCCGCGGCGATATTCGGCAACAAGATGAACGCGGCGGCGATCAACCAGGGGGACAAGCGACAGCATCTGCCCGCCCATGAATTCGCGGCAGGATCGAACAACCTAGCGGCATCGGGATAGAGAGCCAATCGCAGCCGCGCGCTTAACTCCGCGGCGCTCTGCGGGCGTTTGTCCTGCTCAAATTCGATCGCTTGCCGAAGCACCTGTTCGAGCACGCGTTGCGAGCCCGCAGTGCTTCCTTCGACGAAAGACCGCCGAGCCAATGATGTTCGCCCCGTCCGCTGCGACGGCGGCACTTCAGCACGAATCGGTGAACCGCGACGGCGCTCCGCATGCCGCTCAAACCAACCACGTCCCCGCATCGGCCCGGGCTCGTCTTCGAACGGCCGTTGCCCTTGCCAGAGTTCCCACAACAACACACCTGTTGAATAAACATCCGCGAGTTCGCCAACATCACGCTGCGACGCCGAGTGCGACGATAGGGCGCAGACAGCTTCACAGACCGCACGAATCTGCTCCGGTGCCATGTACGCGAGCGAACCGCCGATCGAACGCGACACCTCCGAACTCACGTCAGCGGAGGGATTGGATTCGCCATCCGTACAAACCGAGGATGTGGTCGGCACACTGAAACTGACATTGAAATCGGCGAGTCGGGGCAATCCTTCGGCGGACAACAACACATTGGCCGGCTTCACATCACGGTGAAAGACTCCCTGATCATGCGCCGCCTGCAGCGCATGGCCGAGCTGCACACCGATCCACGAGACCACCATCGGCCACGACGCTGAAGCGATCCATTCTCGCGTCGGGGAGTGCTCAGGGACTTGCTGAGACGCACGCAGGAGCTGTTCGTCCACACTATCGAGGAGCACTTGACCGGTGAGTTCCGCAACCGGTTGACCCGATGACGCTGCAACAACCGCCGCGCGGCGGAACTGGCGTACACGAGCGACCACTCCGGCGAGTGTTCCGCCAGGCAGATACTGCATATACAACAGGTGCGCGTCGTGACCTTCGAGGAACCGCTGATCGAAGACCCGCACGATCCCTGGATGGTCTAATCTCGCGAGCGTTTGTGACTCTTCCGCATCGCCACCCTCGCGATCCGAACCGGTTGAAATCTTCAACGCGACCAGCCGCCGCATCGAAACTTGCTGCGCGAGGTAAACGCATGCAAAAGCCCCCTGTCCGAGCGGCGAGATGATGCGAAATTCATCAACTTGGCAGCCCGCCGGCAATGCCCCAGGAAACAACTCAGCGGGGATCTGTTGCGACGTGATATTAGCCGAAGCGTTCCCAACCGCGAACTGTCCTTTCAGACCCGCATCCCCGGCCGAATCATTCCCCGCCAACTGCTCGGCGTCGAAGCGGGGCGTCAGAACGGTTTCATCGCAATCAGCATCATCCTCGCCGTCATCGCCGCGATCACGATGGCCTGCATCAGCCACTGAGCCTGACGCCACCTGTGGACGTTCAACTGGGCCTCCGACCCCACAATCACGCCCCGAACCCAGGTCCGTTTGCTCGGGATCCGATGTCGGCAACGATTCGTCATCCTCGCAAGGGTCGTTCATGGATCACAATGCCCCAAAAAGGCATCGTTTCGATGCGATAGAGTTAAAAAGCAGTACCCAATAGCGTAGCAGTACCGATCGTTCGGTGCGGGCACAAAAAAAGCCACGTTTGACCGAATCCGGGCTCGCGTGGCTTCGCATTTGAAAGGTTAAGCCCCTCGAAATCGAGGGCAACCGAAGAACAAAAGGACTATCTAGCCTTTCGTTTAGTAGCCCGTTTCTTGGCTGCTTTCTTCTTAGTTGCTTTCTTCTTGGTCGACTTTTTAACCGACTTCTTAGCCGAGCGCTTGGCTGACTTCTTGGTCGATTTCTTAGCGGCTTTCTTAGAAGCCCGCTTCTTAGTCGCCTTCTTCTTGGTTGCCTTCTTCTTTGCAGCCTTCTTGGTGGAGCGTTTCTTCACCGACTTCTTGGCTGCGCGTTTTTTAACGCTTTTCTTGGCGCTCTTTTTGACGCCGGTCGCTTTTTTCTTGGCCACAACTTCCTCCGCGAGAAAGAAAATGGTTGATGAGTCATTGTGACTTTTCAAAGTCTCGTTGTTTCCATCGGTTGACCAAAAAGGTCAGACGATCGTCACAGCGAAGTGCTTTGGAAGCCACCGGCCACGGCCCATCAACACAAGTTTGTAGTCACTTCCACTTGCTTCGATGTTCCACATCGACCATGCAAGCAAAAGCAACCGTTAACACACTAGCGCGTAACTGTACGCGCTTCCACAAATTCCGCAACATCTTTTTCTAAAAAAAGCGGTTGCGTTGAGAAAGATTTTTGCTACGAGCAAAGCGTTTTGCAACCACATGTGCAAAATTTGATCGCCTTCACACATGAATTCGCGATCACATCACGTTCGATGTGCATGTTGACCGAAGGTGCACGCGCATGATGCGAGTCCGTGTCAATCATGCGTGGTAATCGCATCACGCGTGATGCTGCGATGCAACTGCGCAACACGCGTGATTAACGGTATGGACTCTGCAACATCTGGTAATTGCCGAAGCCTAGCGACAAAAACAACAATCCCATGATCGGTTGTTGGGTTCGCGTTAACGCATAGAACGCGACCGCGCCGGCACTCACCATGCTGATCCACAACCACGTGTCACCACGATCACCGCTCATCAAAACGAGCGAACGCATGACGCGCCCGCCATCAAGTGGAAACACGGGAAGCAAATTCAACAGCGCCCAAAGGACACTTGGGAACACGTAGAAAAAAATTGTCGCCATCAACCCGACATTTGCCACCGGTTGGCCGGTAAACCATCGACTCATTTCGCTGAGTGGCCATGGCATTTCGCTGAATGCGACAACCTCGTATCCCAGTGCGGTGACAATCCCGGCCAATAGAAACGCCGAAGCGATTTGGGCGATCGGGCCCGCCAATGCGATCACCAGATCCGATGTTTCGGTGCTACGTCGCGGTGATAACGTATCCACGAACCCGCGACCATCGCTGCGCACCGACGATGGGATCGCTAAACCGCCGAAGTGATACAGCACGATCGAACTCTCTTGGCCGTAATAGCGGAACGCAAACGCATGCCCAAGTTCGTGAATTAAAATCGACAGAAACAGGCATCCCGTCCACAAGAATAACAGCGGAAAGATCCCCGGACTCATCTCTCCCGCGGCGAAATCGAACCACATTGCGAAGCTGTGTCCGATGACAACCGCCCCCAACCAGAACGTCCACGCGATGCGGATCGGAAACCCGAAAAGCATGAATCGCAAATCGTAGGGTGAGTCATCAGGTGCTTGCAGGAACATAGTCGTGGGGGTCGGTCGCGAGAAAGAATGGATACGGTGTCGGAGAACTCGATTGCAAGTAAAAAAATTTTTCTTGCGTTACAAATTTTCGATCAGGAAGGCCCACAAATCTGCGTACTCTTCGATCTTTTTGCTGGTCGGCGTGCCCGCGCCGTGTCCGGCTCGTGATTCAATCCGGATGAGTACCGGATTGCCGCATGATTGAGCCGCCTGCAGCGCCGCGGCGAACTTAAAACTGTGACCGGGGACCACACGATCGTCTCGATCGGCCGTTGTGACTAACGTTGCCGGATAGCACGTCCCCGGTTTGATGTTGTGCAGCGGACTGTACGACAACAGATTGTCGATCTGGTCCTCTTCATCACTGCTTCCGAATTCGGTCGCCCATGCCCACCCGATCGTGAACTTGTGATATCGCAGCATGTCCATCACGCCGACAGCGGGCAAACACGCGCCGAACAACTCAGGCCGCTGCGTCATGACGGCACCAACGAGCAACCCACCGTTGCTGCCACCACGAATCGCGAGTTTATCGGATCGGGTGATACCGGTCTCGATCAAGTACTCCGCTGAGGCGATGAAGTCATCAAATACGTTCTGTTTTTTCAGTCGCATGCCGTCTTCGTGCCAGGCACTGCCGTATTCACCGCCACCACGCAAATTCGCAACCGCGTACACGCCTCCACTATCGAGCCACGCGGCGATCGCGGGTGAGTACTCGGGGGTGAGCGAGATATTGAACCCGCCGTACGCGTATAACAACGTGCGATTGCTGCCGTCGTTCTTCTGATCACGATGGCGAGAGATCAAAATGGGCACCCGTGTGCCGTCTTTGCTCGTACAAAAAACTTGCTCGGTTACGTAGTCCGTGGCATCGAATGGAACTTCGGGTCGCAACCACAACGCACTCTCACCGGTCGCAACGTCGACGCGATGCAGACTCGGCGGCGTGACATAATTGCTGAATGAGAAAAAGGTTTCCGTGGCATCTGCCCGGCCACCAAAACCGCTCGCACTGCCTTTGCCGGGCAACACAAATTCACCGATCCGTTCGCCAGCACGCGAATAACGCACAACTTTGCTCAACGCGTCGCTGAGGTAACTCGCGTAAATCGTTTCACCGAGCAGCGAAACGTCTTCAAGCGTGTCAGCGGTTTCGTCGATGATGGATTTCCACGTCGAACGGTCCACTTCGTGCATCGCATCGGGATCAGCGAGATGTTTTTCGACATCGATTGCGATGACGCGGCGTCGCGGTGCATCGAGATCGGTCAAGAAGTACAATACCGAATCAACTGCGGCAAAGAACCGATAGTCCGCATCAAATCCGGTAATGATCGGACGCACAGGTGCATCCGGTTGATCGAGCTCACGCAAGAAGACCTGCGTCTTGGGTTCGGTGCCTTTCCAGTTTTCGATGATCAGATAGCGTTCATTTTCGGTCACCGTCGGTGAGAACCCCCACTGTGGTTCATCGGGACGCGAATAGACGAGCGTGTCTTCGGATTGCGGCGTGCCCAATCGGTGCACATACAGCATCTGGTTTTCGTTGGTGCCGGTGAGCTCTTGACCTTCGACGGGTTCGGCATAACGCGCGTAATAGAAACCGTCACCATCGGCGGTCCACGCAACACCACTGAATTTAGACCACATCACAACGTCATCGGTGTCGATGCCGGATTCCACATCACGAACACGCCATGTTCGCCAATCACTGCCACCATCGGCGATCGAATACGCAAGCAGCTTGCCATCGTCACTGGGGTGCCAGGAGCCGAGTGCCACCGTACCGTCTTCGCTGAGCGAATTGGGATCAATCAGCACCGATCGCTTTTCGGTGAGTTGATCGGCGGGTGTGTCCGCGGGCGCCACGTACAGCACACCCTGGTTTTGCAAGCCATCGTTGTGGGTGAAGAAATAGCGGTCGCCACGACGAACGGGCAGTCCCGTGCGTGAATAGTTCCACAACGCCTCGAGTTTCTCTCGCATCGCGGTGCGTGAAGACAATTGATTCAAGTAGGCCTGAGTGACCTCATTCTCCGCCGCCACCCAAGCAGCGGTTTCTTCGCTCTCGACGTCTTCGAGCCATCGATAGGGATCGGCGACCTTGCGTCCGTGATAATCGTCCACCACATCGACGGTCGCGGTCACGGGATACTGAATCGACTCGGTATTGGGCATGGCGGTTGGTGCGGTTTGAGCAGAGACGACGTGGTCGAGACAAAGAGTGAAGTGGATCGCGACGACGGCAAAAGCAAACGGTCGGGCCAGCGTGGAGGGCCGAGTTCGCGTGAAAGGCCAAGTTAGTTCGGAGGAAATGTGCAACGCACGCCAGAACGCCCTGGCGGAGGAATCTCGTACCGAGAGCAATCGATCAAGCAGTGATGCAAACATATGCGGTGGTGGGGAGAGGAAACAGAGACGGCTTCATTTCAGCCGTCTAGGACGCCACGTAACGGTAGTAGATACTAAGCCTTTGGCTATGGATAACAAGATGAACCGCTTCGCTACGGTTCCGCCACCTCTTTCCCACTCACTCGCTTACGGATTGCCCCGATGAAAACGACTTCATTCTCCCTCCCTGGTGACCACACAGCTTCCCCCGCATTCGCGAAGGCCGGAATGTGGCTGTCGATGATGGTTTGCGTTGCCGCGTTAGGCATCAGCGGTTGCCGATCGGAAGCTCCCGCGGTCGTGGCCGAACCAGATCAACCTGCATCTGATGTTGACGCATCGACGACCGGCTCGGTCACGATCGAGATCGTGAGCCCAGAAACCGAAGCAACGGAAAATGAAACCGAAGATGAATTGATGCTCGCCGATGACTTCGATGTCGCCGAGGGAGCGACCGTCGAGGACGTGATGAAAGAGATCCAATCACCCGAAATCGTGATCGTCGGCTCGGGTCTGACCGCGTTCATTCAGAGCATCGACGGTGTGGAGACTGACGGATCGCGTGGCTGGACGTACACAATCGACGGAGAGTTCGCGACCGAGGGAATCGGTTCAACCGAAGTCACGCCAGGACAAACGATCCGCTGGCAATTCACAACGCTCGAAGAAGCGATGTCGAAAGAGTAGCGATGACAGATGTCATCCCTTCGGACGTTAGTTGTTCTAGTGCATTTCATAGCGGAACGGCGCAAGCCGTCCGGTCCCGAGTCACCCAACGGCTCGCGCCATTCCGCTACATTTGATATCCCGTAGTCATTAAAACAGCGTCCCTCGGCATTTGGTGACACAACACTGATGTCTTTCGGGGCGTTGCACCTAGTGACGATGACGAAGGCCTTTGGCCCCAGATCACTGTCGAAGTGAGTGCAACTTCAGAAAGTCGCACGTCGGTTAGCGGCGGGGTGCGAGCAACGTCAAATGCACATTGCACAAAGCACTGGTGCGTGTTCCGCATTCAACCTTGGAGTGGAACCGGACGGCTCGCGCCGTTCCGCTAAGAATTGTCGCGGCAACGTGTGAGTCGTTGATTGGACAACCCACTAATCGACCAATGGCAATTCGTCTTCGCGTCGCTCGGACATTCCTTCTTTGAAATGACGGCGACACACTGAAACGTAACGATCGTTGCCACCGATTTGAATTTGGCTACCGTCTTTGATCGTTTTCCCTTCTGCATCAATACGAAGCACCATGGTGGCTTTGCGACCACAGTGACAAATCGTTTTGATCTCGACGAGACTGTCCGACCACGCCAACAACGCTTCACTGCCTTCGAACAGGTTGCCTTGAAAGTCGGTGCGAAGTCCATACGCGAGCACGGGCGTGTCGTACCAGTCACAGATATCGCTGAGCTGGCGAACTTGAGCACGGGTGAGGAACTGGGCTTCGTCCACCAACACACAGTGCAGAGCCGAGGCGTTGGGCATCGACGCAGGTTTGCCAGCAGATTCAGGCGGCGCCCCGGCCTCGCCGTCGAGGTATGATTGAAAGACGATTTTAAGATTGTCTGCGGGCGTGAATGTGACCGAGTCGGAGGCGATCCCGATTCGTGAAGCGACTTTGCCGGAACCGAACCGCGTGTCCAACTCGGGCGAGAGGATTAACGTGTGCATGCCCCGCTCGCGGTAGTTGTAGCTGGATTGCAGCAGCATGGTTGACTTGCCCGCGTTCATCGCGGAGTAATAGAAGTAGAGTTTTGCCATGACGTCGAAATCAGCGGAGAACGGGAGACGGGCAAATCATAACTCGAAGCGTCCGCAAAGGAACGCGTCTATGACCGTCCCTGGCGGACGATGCGACTTCTCTATCGAAGTGAACGGGCCTCAGGTGAACCAACCGCGTGCTATCGAAACGACGCGTCAACGCATCCCCCTCGCCGCTTGGTTGAGCCTGCTATCGCTCGACGCGGTGCTGGTCGCGGTCGCCTGGCAACAATTGTTGATGCAGAGCTTCTGCCACCGTTGGTCCACGCTACCGGAAACCGGATCGCTCGTTTTGACGGTGTGGCTCGTGTATGTCGCCGATCGGTTACTCGATGCGGCGAGACTCGATCTGTCCCAGCCTCACACACTTCGCCATCAGTTCTATCACCGACACGGCCGTATTTTTTTTGTCGCTTGGGTGACCGTGTTGCTGCTCGACACTTTCATCGTCGTGCGATATCTATCACCCGAATTATTGCGGAGCGGTTTGATCTTAGCCGCGGCCGTGTTGATCTATGGAGCGGGCGTTCACTTTCCGGGCCCGGCCTCCGACCCCCGCCACCGAGATTCGGGACGACGTTCGCGGTGGCCGTCGCTGCCCAAGGAGTTTCGTGTCGGAACTTTATTCGCATTAGGCGTGTCCCTGACGGCGTGGACACACTTGGTTGTGGACACCGAAGGGGTGCGTGGTCCCGTATCGTTATGGCCGCTCGCGATGACCACGTTTGCGATGGCGATTTTGTTTTGCGTCAATTGCGTTTTGGTGGCACGATTTGAACGGCATCTCGATCAAGCTCAATCGTTCGCATCGATTGCGACTCAAAACACATCGTTTGACGCCCGCGAGATGCGATGGTCACCGCGTGTTCTGGCAATCGTGGTCGCCATGCCGCTGGCCGCGTTGACGTATCAATTGCCCACGGCGGTTGGTATCGCGATCGGGGGTTGCGCTGCGGGATTACTAACAATCGTCGCGTTTTGGGATCGCCCGATGCCACACCGAGATAATCGGGCAACATTGACGGTGTTCGACATTCGGGGCGTTTGGGTGGATGCCGTGCTGTGGACGCCACCGGCGGTGATCTTGTGTTGCCTCTAAATGCTGACACCCGCTCGCGTTCGCAACGCGGTTACGACCGATTGGCACCTGCGTACCGGATGATCGAACGGGCCGCGTTTGGAAACCAATTGCAACAGGCGAGGGTGGCGCTGCTCGATGCGTTACCGGATTGGGATCGGCTACTCCTGTTCGGCGATGGGGATGGTCGATTGCTCGAGCAATTGTGCCGGCTCAATCCGTCAACGAGTGACCACGAACTCAACACCAAGCCACGGGGCCGGATTACAAGTGTGGACCACAGTCGAGCGATGCTGGATCGACAGCGGCGCCTGGTCGCGGCGGCGGGCGCGAGCGACCGGGTAGAATTTGTTCACGGCAATGCACTCGGTTTCATCCCCGAAGCATCCGCTTATGACATCGTCGTGATGCCGTTCTTCGTGGATTGTTTTAGTCGCGGTGAGTTAATCGAAAATTTGCCATGCTGGCTTTCGGCGCTGCGTGTCGGCGGGACACTGTATCACGTCGATTTCGTTTCTCCCGAATCAGATCCGACTTCCGAAACTCGCCGGCTTGAACCCAACCGGGCGCAATCGAGATGGCAACGGCAGCGGGCGAACGTGTTGTTGTGGGCGATGCACACTTTCTTTCGCTGGCAAACCGGGCTGCTGAATCGTCATCTCGTTGAGGTGGAAGATCTTTATCGACGCTGTGGGCTACAAAGAAAGATGACGCGAGTGAGCGGCGGAGGCATGATCACGAGCGAGATCTGGCAACGAGTCTCCGAGGCCATCGAGGTCTAGGAACACTTCGTCAGCGGATGATGGGGACCTCTGTTTTTCCCGGTCACAATCCATGTCACGACCGAGAAGCTGGTATGCTGACGAACAGGCCCCCTCGCAATCACCCGGTTGTAGGGAGGCCCCGTATTTCGAATCACCAGACTTCCTCGCCGTTGATCCTGCGATCGACGACCAATTCTGTAAGGAAATTCCCATGAGCGTGCCTCCCAGCAATCCCTATGGTAGCCCCACCGCTGCGTCCTCCGCGGAGGGTTATTCGCAGGGCATGACGCGGGCGATGAAACTGAAACGAGTCGACCCCTTGTCGTGCGGCAAGATGCTCGGGGCCTTGTACGTGTTCATTGGTCTGATCATGTCGGTATTCATGATCGTCTTTACGATGATCGGAGTCGCTGGCGGAGGCGGGAACAACTTGATGGCCGGATTGGCTGGCGGTGTGATCGGCGCGATCTTCGTCCCCGTTTTTTATGGGATCCTCGGTTTCATCGGCGGTTTGATCATGGCACTGCTCTACAACTTGTGTGCATCGGTGATCGGCGGGATCGAAATGCAGTTCGAGGACTAAAGGGCTCTCTCGTACACAAAAATCCGGCGTGTGACGGTAACAATCACGCGTTACCCACGTCACCGCGACCGGGCATGATCGCGATCGAGAATCTCGTGCGATGGGATCTCGATCTCGATCGCGACCTGAGCCGCCGCGGTGATGCCCGGCGTCTTGCGTCGGTGCACCCTGGGGGAAGTGATGAGATTCGGCTAATCTGGGGCGTTTTCATTCCCCGCATGACTCTCAACCTCACGTCCTCCGACCATGAAACACTCCATCGTCTTGCTTCCCGGTGACGGGATCGGCCCCGAGATCGTCGAACAAGCCCGCCTCGTTTTGGTTGCGATCGCGGATCGCTTCGGTCACGAATTCACGTTCAGTTCGCATCAGATCGGCGGTATCGCAATTGATGAAACGGGCGATCCGCTGCCCCAAGCGACCGTTGACGCGTGTCGTTCGGCTTCGGCGATCCTGCTCGGCGCGGTCGGTGGCCCGAAATGGGACGACCCATCGGCCAAGACGCGTCCCGAGGCGGGTCTGCTCCGTATTCGTAAAGAACTCGGTCTGTTCGCGAACTTGCGTCCGATCAAATTGTTCGACGAACTCGCCGACGCGTCGCCATTGCGGGCCGACATCGTGCGTGGCACAGACATTCTGTTTTTCCGTGAACTGACCGGCGGGATTTACTTCGGCGAATCGGGTTGCTCGGGAGAAGGCGAAGACGAAACCGCATTCCAGTCGATGACTTACTCGCGTCGCGAAGTCAAACGGATCGTTCGGATGGCCGCCAATGCCGCCCGTGGTCGTTCAAATCGACTGACGAGCGTCGACAAGGCCAACGTGCTCGAACCGAGCCGTCTGTGGCGCCGGGTGGCAGCGGAAGTCATGGCCGAAGAATTCCCCGACGTGAATTACGACGTCGTTCTGGTCGATTCAATGGCGATGCATCTGATCAACCGCCCTGCCGACTTTGACGTCGTCGTGACAGGCAATATGTTTGGCGACATTTTGACCGACGAAGCCTCGATGTTGCCGGGCTCACTCGGCATGTTGCCGAGTGCGTCGCTGGGTGAATCGGGCCCTGGACTCTACGAACCCATCCACGGAAGCGCTCCTGACATCGCAGGCAAGGGGATCGCGAACCCGTTAGCGACAATCCTTGCCGCCGCCATGATGCTGCGACACTCGTTATCGTTGAACGACGAAGCCGATGCGATCGAAGCCGCCGTGGCGGGCGTGTTGGCCGACGGATTGCGTACATCGGACTTGGCCCGTGGCGATTCCGATTCGGCAATCGGCACCGCAGCGATGGGCGCCGCCGTGGTCGCTAAAATCGCTAAATGATCCGGGTGGGTCCACTCACTCGGATACCGTTTTTGTTACACACACTCGTTTAGGTACCTGACCCAGCGTGCCCGATTTAACGACCTATCTGTTGATCGCCGTCATCTTGGCGGCACTTTCGATTTCGACCATCGTCGGTGTGATGATGGGCCGGAGCAACACACCGGGAACGGACGCGGCACTCATCAAACGTTTCCAATCCAAGCTACGTGTTTGGTGGACGATGGTGGCCGTGTTCGTGATCGGATCATTGACCGGACGGATCGGATTGGTGGTGTTGTTCGCCTTCATTTCATTCTGGGCGCTGCGCGAGTTCATCTCGATGACGCCGACGCGGCGGGGGGACCACCGGACACTGTTCTGGATCTTCTTCGTGTTCACGCCGATGCAGTACATCCTGATCGGATTGGGCAGCCAGAATTACGAGTTCTACACAATCGTGATCCCGGTGTACGCGAGCCTGTTCATTCCAGCGCGGGCGGCAATCGCAGGTGATGCGAAACGGTTTTTAGAACGATGCGCAAAGATCCAATACGGTTTGTTGATTTGCGTTTACTGTCTTTCGCACGCCCCGGCGCTGTTGTATCTCGAACTGATCCGCACCGATGGTCAGAAGTGGGACGGGAGTGCCACCAACCTGTTGATGTTCTTCGTCTTGATCGCGCAGTTGTCGTTGACGTTGGAACGGGTTTGGAGTCGCTGGATCGGTTCGCACGTGATCGCGCCGAACATCAACGGATCGCGAACGTGGGAAGGTGTGCTGGGATCGATCATGACGACGGGTTTAATCGCCGCGTTGTTACGTTGGGCGACGCCATTCTTTTGGTGGGAAGCGTTGCTGATGGGCGTTGTCGTGACGATTATGGCGAGCGTGGGAACGTTGACGATGAGCGCGATCAAACGCGATCGAGGCGTGACGGACACGGGCACGCTGGTTCAAGGGCACGCCGGGGTACTCGACCAAATCGACAACATTTGTTTCGCGGCACCCATTTTTTATCATGTGACACGCTTCTTTTTCACGGCTTGAATTCACACAACTCCATATCGCACGCTGCTTTTTCGCCATGCATTTGATCATCAGTTCGTCGCTCCATCCCACCAGCCGCAGCCGCATCTTGGCGAGAGAAGTTTGCGCCCGGTTAGAATCACAAGGGCGTGAAGTCACCGTGTTTGATCTCTCCGAGCGGGTGCTGCCGCCCTGTGACGGCGCGACGGCATACGGGGATTCGGAGGTGTTGACGTTGAGCGGATTGATCCGGGAGGCGGATTCGATCTTCGTCGCTTCGCCGGTCTATAACTACGACGTCAACGCAGCGATCAAAAACGCCGTTGAGTTAACGGGAAAAGCCTGGACGGGCAAAGTGGTCGCCTTGATGTTGGCCGCCGGAGGCCAAGGCAGCTACATGTCGGCGATGGGTTTGGCGAACAGTCTGATGCTCGATTTCCGTTGTTTGATCGTGCCACGCTTTGTTTATTCAACGGGCGAAAATTTCGAAGGCGATCAGTTGGCCGATGAGGACATCGCCGAACGTGTCGATCAATTGGTTAACGAGACGCTGCGCATCGCAGACGCGTTGGCGATGTGATGCACGTCGATCTGGTCATCACCGAACTCGACGTCGGCGGGGCGGAGCGTGCCTTAACACGACTCGCGATCGGGCTTCAGAAACGGGGTGATGACGTTCGCGTTTTTTCACTGGGCTCGCTACCTCAAGAAAAATCGCCGAACGACGGCAAAGACCAACTCGTTCGCGCCCTCCGCGATCACGATATCGAGGTTTCTAGCGGTGACGGTGCCGGCATCGCTCAGCTACCTTCGGTCTACCGAAAATTGCGTCGCTGGCTCAACCGACGTCCCGACAGCGTGCGGCAAAGCTTTCTTTTCCACGCCAACGTCTTGACGTCACACGCGGTCGGTTCCGCGAGTCAACGTGATCGAAAAGCTCCTTGGATTGCGGGAGTTCGGGTTGCCGATCCAAATCGGATTCGCATCGCGATCGAAGGTCACGCGCTGCGTCGCGCCGATCACGTCGTGTGCGTCAGCAGAGCGGTCGAAGCGTTCTCACGCGAGCGATATCGATTACCGGAGAACCGCGTCAGTGTGATCGTCAACGCGGTCGAAACGGATCGATTTGCGAATGCGATTGCGTTCGATTGGAAGACTCTCGGATGGCCATCCGACGCGGACGTCGTGCTGTTCATCGGTCGTTTGCATGAGCAGAAAAACCTTGAGCTGCTGCAACGCACGCTCGACCGATTCACCGATGGCGTGAACCGCAAACTCGTGATCGCGGGCGGCGGCCCCCAGCGAGAGTCCTTAAGTCAATGGGCCGATCGTGTGGGCAGGGACCGGGTGCAAATCCTACCTTGGCAATCCGACGTGGCACCCTTGATCGCAGCTTGTCGGGTGTTCGTTTTGCCGAGTCACTACGAGGGGATGCCCAACGTGGTGCTCGAAGCGATGGCGGGCGGCAAACCAGTTGTTTGCAGCCGCGTCGAAGGCAGTCTCGAACTGATCGGGGATGATCCCGACCAAGGCTTTGAACCCGACAGCGACGAGGGACTCGTCTCACGCCTCAATCGCTTCCTCGACGATCCGGAGTTTGCATCGAGCGTCGGCCAAGCCAACCAAAAACGGGTACACGAACAATTCACTGTGCAGCAGATGGTGGACACGTATCGCGATCTCTACGAACGATTGCGAAACCGTTCCTGAGTTCGCCGGCGTCCCGTCGCGACTCACGGCCGCTACCAATCGAATTCGAACGTCCGACCGGGGATGCGTCGTTCGCCGTGCTGTGCGATCGCTCGCAAACGTACCGGCCCGTGACCAATCTGGTCGGATGGAAGGGCGATTCGCCCCGCCGCCCCGTCAATCGTTTCGATGACGCGGCCGAGATGAACGAGTTCGATTTGATCGGCACCGCGACCTTCGACGAACACGGTGAGTTCGTCCGTTTTGTCTTTGCGGAGTCTTTCGATTCGCGGGATTTGAGATTCGTCACCGATCACGATCTCTTCGGAAAAAGCGATGCGTGGTTGAGTGGGATGTTCGCCGACGAGTACCAGCCGAACGTCGATCGCCCCCTCAAGACCGGCAGGCAGATTCGCTTGGATCTTGGTGGCAGGTCGCGATCGATTCGCCAGTTTTCCTTCGAGAAAAATATCCATCGCTCCCGTCGGCACTGTCATCGCGCTATCGGGAATCGATTGCCATTGCAGCGAGATCGTTGGGGCCGCATCCGAGGAGGGTTTGGCGTCACCGGTCGTCTCGTCGGGTGCGGCCTCGGGTCGGGACAGTTCGATATTGACGAAATCATTCGGGGCACGTGAGAACGGCTGGCATAACGGATCGCCGACAATGAGCATCTGGTAAGGCGATTGCAACGTGAGGTAGAACGCTTCGATCGCGGTCACGCCTTCGGCGTAAAACGGATACATCATCGCGGTCGGAAATTTGGGAGGCAACGAGTACGGTTCCGCAACCGCGCCGCTGCTGATCGCGGCACCGGCATGCAGCAACGCGGTGAGTTTGGTTTGAGACGTTGTGTCGAAAACGGCCCCGAGGCTGGTCAAATTTTCAGCGATCGCGCCGGGGACAAACGACCACTCGCGATTTCGCATCGAGAGATTGGCGGCGCCCAACATCATGCCCACATACCTGCGTCGATCAGTTGGCAACACCGACGAAAAAATTTCGACAGACTGGTTTCGGCACAATAACCAAGCGAGCGCGTCTGGTGTGCCGGGGAACCGGGTCGTCGAACGTACATCGTTCGTTTTTGAAAACCCGAACGTCGCTGCGGGATAAGAGCGATCCGCTCCTGCACTCCGCTGCAGAACTTGTGCGGCTTGCTCGACCGTGCTGCCGTTCTTGTGGACGACGGCAAGCACACATGAAAGCATGTATGGGATGGCACCTTCGCTGAGAGAAATCGGGTGACCGCTGGTGGTCCATCCGACTGATGAAGAGAACGCAACCGGCCCTTGTGACACAACAGGGACATCCTGCAATCGATTCAGCAATTGTTTGCGAGGTGCAGACAACTCGGCGTTATCTGTGTCGAACAGTTGCATCAAGGGTTCGGTATCGGTGAGATGCCTTCGATTGACCCAGCCGTGCCGGACCGCCATGGCGACTTGCTCGAATGCCTTGCCTTCGTTCTCCGCCCGCAGCCAATTTTCGGCGGCGAGAATGCGCAGCGGGTGCAGCGTCGGGTACTCGATTGCGAGCGACTCGAACGACTCGGCAGCCGCCTCAAACTCATTTTTTTCCGATGCGTCCTGAGCGGACTTGAATCGCTCGCCCGGTTCGCCACTGAACGGATTGAGGAAGTGACGCGAGAACGGTCCGCGGGCATAGAAGTTCGATCCCCAACCGAGATACAAGGGTGAATCGGCGAGTATCCAGCGATAGAAATAAGTGAGCGAGTTGATGGATGCTGTTGGCGTTTGATATTTCCTTTGCGCCGGATCGGTCAGCTGACGCGTGTGGGATGAAATATCGACCGAAGTCGGAAACCCGGCTGAGTAGGCAATCACATCGATCTGCGCCGCAAGCCCCCGAGCATTGATCGCCTCCAGGACCGGACGAAGAATCTTGTCACGGAAATCATCGAGCGAGATTTTGAGTGACCCCGAGGGCACGTTCTCGAGAAAGATCACATTACCCGGCGGAATGTTTCGAAGGGAAACATAGTGGTTTGCGATCGAGAGTGAGTCGGCCGAGGATGCATTGACGATCACGGCAACGTTCTCGCCAGTCAATCCCGCCTGCACAGGGCGGCTCGATGACAGCACGCTGAAAACGAAAACCAATCCGATAACGCATGGAAGCCGATTCATGCTGTGACTCCAAATCGAAGCTGAACCAACGCAAACATGACGGGCGACTCGATCATAGAGGGCGGCATCCCTGGCTTTCGTATCAAGAAGATCTACCGATCGACATACGATTGTATCGGGTCAATCGGGCGGAATGTCGATCGCGGGATCAAAGCGTTTCCAACTTCCCACCAGGACGAGGAAGGCGGTAAACGCGACCATCCAACAACCGAACAGGCTGCCCAAGAACCCGACGGGAACCACGACGGCAGCGGGCAAAACCGCGTGACAGACCGTTCCCCATAGAAACAACGCGACGGGGACGATTAAGAGCACCAGTCCCTTCCACAAAAACGTGATCTTCGCGCGGATCACCATCCAAATCCCTTGGTCGTGGATCTGGTGCGGGTAAGCCAGGAACAATGCGTTCTCAACGGCAAACGTGAGCAGCGACAGGGACGGAAATGCGATCGCCAACCAAATCACCTGCATCATGGGCACGTCGGCGATGACCGAGGCAACCGCCAAGGTGATCCACTGAAACAGAATCGTGATGGCGACGGGCACGGATAACATCCCGGCACACATTTCGGTTGCGGTGAGCGGGAAAGATCTCAGCAATCCCATCCGCTTGAGATCTCGACGAAAATCGATTTGCAGAGCGGGCGGCGCCAACAACAGCGAACTCAGCGCGATACCACCGATGACAAAGATCCACTGCTTGGTAATCTGCCCGGCGAGTCCTGCCGAAGGCGTCAGGAGCGGCGAAAGCGAAACCGCCATCGGGATCGCAAAGCTGATTAGAACATTCATGCGATACCGGCGAATGCAGTACAGTTGCCGTGAAACGATCGCCCAGACCGGCCACGAAAACAGCGGCCGGTAGGACTCCCTATCGCCCGCACTTGATACCAGCCGACGCGAAACCGAACGTCCGTCGGCCGCGACCAGTGCTTGGGTTTGCCATGTTTGCAATTGAGCTTGTTCGTTCGCGTGACGACGATTGATCGACCATTGATCTAAATGGATCAGGGCCGTTGCCATCAATGCGATCGTGATGATGGACATCAGGATCAACAACAGACAATGCACAGGCATCCACGTCACAGGCACGAGGATGGTCATTGGCCACATCGGCTGACTGACGGCGAGATGCGAAGCGGGCTGGAGCGGCAAGGCGAACCACTGCACCGTGTCACTGCCGGCGAATAACGCCACTTCGGCGATGGCGGTCGACATGTACATCGCCGGATCCCCATCAACGTGTGTTTCGTTGATCGTTTGCATCCCGAGTGCCGCGACAAGGGCGACGACAACGATGACGCTGGCGAGTTTCAAAATTTTCTTCTCACGCGCGGTCGTCGCATCGATGACGTGGCTGACGATACGACGCATCCACTCGAGGGCAAAGAGAGCGAGGAAGACACCGCACCAGAGCGAAAAAAGATTGGGCACGTCACGCCACAACACCACGCAAAGCAACATCGATTTGACGGCCGTGGCGGGGAGGACACGCACGACTTCATGCAAGACGACGAACGTGCGTGCCAGCGGACCACCGCCGATCCACAACGCGGCGGCGGGCGTCGTCACGACGCAGGTGGGTTCATCGGCGGGCCGAGACGACCATAAGTATTTGATGCAGTGATAGAGGGCGTATAACACCATCCCGCCCGATAGCCACAATTGCAAACGCTCGGGGTCAACGACATCGCGTCGCGACAACACGGTCAGTCCGGCGAGCAAGTACAACAGCACAAAACTGACCGCGAGAATGGACGCGGCGGCATGTCGTGGCGAACGGATCCGATCCCAGAACCGACGCAGGCGGTGCGAGGTGCGGACGGATTCGAGATGCCAAATGGTTTCGATCGGGTGCTTCCACGAAGTGATCCCGGCGAATCGGTGTGAGGACGTCCGCTTCGTTTGGGGAATACGATTCGGTGAAAGGGTGACCGCGTTCATCCGACGACCGTCATGGCGGCAAAGAAGGCTTGTTCGAGCGATTCGGCTTGCGGGAACGACGCTCGCAACTCAGTGGTCGCGCCGTGATAACGCACACTGCCTTGGTGCATCATCCAAACTTGATCACAGACGTCACCAATCATCGCGAGCAAATGGCTGCTGATGATGACGGTGTTGCCTTCCCGAGCGTATTCGGAAATGGAATCGAGCAGCGTGCGAATGCCAGGTGGGTCGAGTCCGGTCAACGGCTCGTCGAGCAACAAGACAGGCGGCGAGATCAGATAGGCGCAGGCGATGGCGAGCTTTTGCCGCATCCCGCGGGACAACGTCGTGACCCCAGAATCGTATTTGGACAACAACTCGAAACGTTCGAGCAGATCGTAAGCGCGTCGTCGATGGTCGGCGATACGGTAAAGCTGTGCGACGAAATCAAGGTGTTGACCAACGGAGAGATCATCGAACAACGGAGGATCATCAGGCACGTACGCGACGTTTCGTTTCAATTCGACTTGGTCTTGAATTGGACACAAACCGTGCACCCGTATCTCACCCTCAGTGGGGCGAATCAATCCCGCAAGACACCTTAAAGTGGTCGTTTTTCCGGCGCCATTGGGTCCGACCAGCCCACAAACCACCCCAGCAGGAATTGAGATGCTGATGTCCTTGACGGCAAGCGTGTCGTCGTAGAGTTTTTGAAGGTGAGTGATTTCGATCATCACGCGGTTTCTATGTATGGAGCGAGGGTTGTCTGCCTGTAACGCTACCACTCCGGAACACGCCACGGCCAAAATCGCCCAAATCGGGCAACCGGTGCTGCCCGAATAGTTGCTGCAACAGTTCCTCTTGTGCCGACAAAAACGATTGATCGGACTTTACGACTACCCACCTCGTTATGAAACTCTTCCTGGATTCCCGCTCTCATCCGCAATCGCACGCCACCGGAGCAGAAACTCCTGCGCCGTTGCCACGTGATAAGCAGGCCGGTGGATCGTCGACGCAAACGCGGGTCGAGGGAGAATCACCACGGAAGTCTGCCTCGGAGCAACCCACCCGTTCTCATTCGCAAACAGGTTCTCCGGCGACAATCGCACCGCTCGGCAAAGGCGTTTTTTGGGAACCGCTGCGTTTGCCACTGTTTCGATTCTTTTGGATCGCGTCGCTGGCGTCCAATCTAGGTACGTGGATTCATGAAGTCGGCGCCGGTTGGTTGATGACGACGCTGCAAGGCAGCCCCGAGATGGTGGCGGCGGTCCGCACGTCGATGTCGCTACCGATCGTGCTGTTGGCGATCCCGGCTGGGGTGCTCGCCGATCGCATCGACAAACGTCGCCTGTTGATGATGACGCAGACGCTGCTGTTCGTTGTCACCGGTATGCTGGCGTTTTTGACGTACACCGGTTGGATCACCGCGTGGGGTCTGTTGGGGCTGACGTTTGTGATGGGGCTCGGGATGGTCGTGCATGTACCAACGTGGCAGTCAGCGATTCCGGAGTTAGTGCCACGCAGTCAGATTTCGCGGGCGGTCGGTTTAGGCAGCATCAGTTTTAACTTGGCGCGTACGGTCGGGCCGGCCATCGGTGGCGTGTTGATCGCAGTCGTTGGCATTTGGAGCACGTTTGCGATCAACGCGTGCACGTTCGCGGCCGTGATCGGCGTGCTGTTCGTGTGGAAACGTAAAACCATCGAAAGCAGCCGTGGGCGATCGTTTTTTGCCTCGATGCGTCAAGGCGTTCGCTACGTGGCGTTTCATGGTGTGATGCGCAACGTGATGATCGGCGTCGCGTTGTTCGTCTTACCCGGCAGCGCGTTCTGGTCGTTGCTGCCGCTGTTTGCCAAAACCGAACTCGGCTGGGGCTCACGCGGGTTCGGAATCATCGTGGCGACCATGGGTGCCGGTGCGGTGTTGGGCGCTTCGGTGCTGCATCGATTCCGTCATCGCTTCGGAACTGACCGTGTGATCGCCGCCGCGATGGCGACCTTCGCCGGCGGCCTGTTGGTGATGAGCAGTTCACCGCGTTGGCAAGTGCTGCTGCCCGCCGTGTTGTTGATGGGCGTGGGCTGGATGTCGACGCTCACGACGCTCAACGCGACCGCCCAGATCACATTGCCGCCGCGTCTGCGAGCCCGTGGGATGGGCTGTTACTTGACCATGATGGCAGGCTCGATGGCAATCGGCTCATTGATCTGGGGCCAGATCGCGGGACGCATCGGTTTATCGAACTGTCTGTCGGTGGCCGCGGGTTTGATGTTGTGCACCGCGCTGACGGGACTCACCTTTCCGCTGGCCACACGACTGGACGATTAAGCTCACTGCCCGAAAACGGTGATACGTTTCCTCGTTCGCCGCTGAATCGTGTCAAGCATCAGCGGCTCGTTTCGAAGTTGGATCTTGGTTTATCCCAACAACGTTTTGAGCATCGGGAATTTGCTCAGGAGTTGTTCCACGACATCGTCACCGAGTTTGTCTTTGAGGAACTCGATGACGGTGGAGAGGAACGGGCCGAGTTTCTCGGCGTCGATTCCGCAGCTGGCCAACGCCGAAGCGATCTCCAATCCTCCCCCCGCGCTGCCGCCGAGGGCCGCGGAAGCCATTCCTGAAAGCTTTCCTAACAATCCGCCGCCGGCGGGCGGTGTTCCGGAATCTGCCGCTTGGGAGGCCGCGTCGTCGGCACCCGGCACCGCCCCGGCGATCTGGTCGAACAAGTCGCTGCCGACATGCTCTTTCACCAGTGCCATCAGTTTGCCGAGTCCGTCGTTGGCGACGGAGGCGTCAATGCCGAGGCGTCCGGTTATCAGTTGCACCAATTCGTCCATGGTATTTGCTTTACAAATGCGAGAAAAACCGACGAACAGAGACGTTGTCGGAGGGGTGTGCGGAAGCAGCCGAGTCTTGCGTCAAATTCGCTCGATCACGCCGGCAATGCACAAAAGAACACCTGTCTAGTGAGGGAGTTTCGATTGTTGCCGGTGGCAGAGGGACATTCAAGCCGTCAATCACGCCAAACCATGTGTTTTTAACAATCCTGGCATTGACTGGCGTGTCAGTTTGGTTCACGCTTCGAACTAGTTGAGCACCACACTCTTGGCGGCTGTTTACTTTTGGAAGTGTTTTCCAGTAATTCCGCCTTGAATGCGAGAGGCATTTTGTCTCGTTGGTGACGGTTCGTAAGGTTAGTTTTGTGACGAATATTTATGTAGGGAACCTGTCGTTCTCGGCAACCGAAGATGATCTTCGGGGAGCGTTTGAGCAGTACGGCGAAGTGTCGACTGTCAACATTATCATGGATCGGGAAACAGGTCGAAGTCGGGGTTTCGCGTTTGTCGAAATGGCCGATGGAGACGGTGCGAAAGACGCGATTGAAAACCTTGATGGTCAAGCAATCAGCGGTCGAAACGTAACGGTCAATGAAGCTCGCCCTCGTGCCCCCCGCACCGGCGGCGGTGGTGGTGGCGGTGGTGGACGCGGCGGCTACGGCGGTGGCGGCGGCGGCGGTGGACGCGGCGGCTACGGTGGTGGCGGCGGCGGTGGTGGATACGGCGGTGGTGGCGGAGGTGGTCGCGGAGGCGACCGCTACTAAGTCACGCGACAGGTTCTTGACTCCCGTATTCGTCGTGAGTTGATAAACCGCACACGCGAGAACGCAGATCGGTTCAGATCACTCTGAGATACCTTTCCTAACGCGTTCAAATTCCATTCAAGCGACAACGGGATGAGTTTTCCAAACTCGTCCCGTTTTTCGTTGGTACTCGGAAACCGTGCGACGCGGACCAAATAATAGTGCGACGCGGGGCAAACGATCGCCACGTTGGCCGATTCTCACCGGCTAGCGAGACCCCTGCCCGATTGCCACCTCTCTCGCAGCATAAATGCGAAACACCGGCGATGGACGAGTCCTGGCTGGGTCGACGAATGCCCTGACTCTGTCTGCACGTGCGGGCGTGCAATCGAGTCAGAACATTCGTCCCAGGACGTGTCCACCGCCGGTGGGAGTTTTCGCATCGGTACCGGCCCGAGTCTTTCCATGCACCACGACGGCGTCGATGGCTCATGAGTCTGGTCGGGCAGACCGATCGGAAGAACTTGCTTAACGTCGCCCCGTCGTGGGCTGGACGGCGAGTTTCATGTGGCCATAGAGAGTTTGATCACGCCGAACGATGTAGAACTTTGCGTTCGGCCCCTGGCGAATTTCAGGATGTTGCAAGATTTCCGCGAGGTCAGCGAGGCTCGATGTTTGCCAGGAGTGAATCCCGAGCAGCACGTCGCCAACCCGAATGCTCTGCTCATCCGCTGCCGAACCGGGACGGACATCGGTGATGACGAGACCACCGCGATAGCTGGTTTGCATTTGACTGTTCATCCGGCGAGTAAACGAGTCACCTGCGGGGCGAACTGCGACACCGATCACTTGCCATGCCAGGGCCGCAACGGGATCCTTCGCTTCGCTAGCCGACGGCACGGTCGAAACAAAAGTCTCATAGGTTTCGCTGCCGCGTTGAAACTCCACCCGGAGTTTTTCGCCTGGCATCGCATCAAGCACCGACAAAGCGTACTGCAGCGGCGTTGAAATGGAATCTTCGTCCACCTTGACGATCCGGTCGCCCGGTTTGAGGCCGCCACGTTGAGCAGAGCCACCATCGATCAGGTCCACCACTTGGAAACCGCCTTCACGACTCGGCTTGCCCTGCAATCCGATAACGAATCGTCGGTCGTTGTGACGGATGATCATATCAGTCACCGTATCGAGCACTTGATCGATCGGAATGGCAAACGCAATCTGTTGAGCACCGACGCGGACCGCCACGTTCACGCCGATGATTTCACCATCAATATTCAATAGCGGACCGCCCGAATTGCCGGGGTTGATTCCGGCACTGGTCTGAATCAGATCACGGTAGCTCTGTGTTTCGTTAACCGGGATGTCGCGATGCAACGCACTGACAATCCCGACAGTACTCGTGTGCACGTATCCGAACGCGTTCCCAATGGCGATCACCGGTTCGCCGACCATCAGATCATTGCTGTGACCACGGGGAATGGTTTGAAACGGGCCAGCTCCCCTGAGTTTCACGAGCGCCAGGTCATTCGCGGGGTCCGACGCCACCAGATCCGCCGTCGTGGTCGAGCCATCGTGCAATGTGACGTTAATCTCGTACACATCTTCGACGACGTGATAATTCGTCACCACGTATCCGCGAGAGTCGATGACGACTCCGGTCCCCATCCCGTTGACTTGGCGGGCGACATCGGACGATGCCCCCGCGAGCGATGCCGCGGTTTGTCGGATCGTCTTTTGTCCGTGCAAGTTGACAACCGATGGTGCCGCACGACGAATCGCCGTGACCGTCGGTGTTTCACGGTGTGATTGACGCTTGATGCTGAGCGTATCATCGTCAGCGGCAGAATTGCGATAGCTGGTCGCACTCACCGCGTGCAGATCTTCAGCCGATGCGGACGCGGTATCCCACGCACCCATCGCTGTGATCACGGCCAAGGCGATCCCCCAGACCCATGCACCACGTACCCCCGTGAGGGCAGCGGGCTGAGAAGCCGCTGGGTTGCTCGTCGCCGAAGCGGTGAGACAGGTATCGATATTCTGATAGTTGAAACGCATGAATCCCCGCACCCACCAAGCCGACCGAAGAAAACGGAAGCCGCGTGCCAACCGGAGTGACCGGCACAAGGGGTAGCATCGGACATTTACGAGCGATCGCTTGATCACGCATAACCGGCGCCGCAAGGTTTACCACGCCGACCACTCGAAGCCGGTTAGGCAAGATGGGAGAGTCCGCAAAAGGGTGCCGGTTACCTGATTTCTGATCGGCTATGGTGGGTCTCACGACACCTCAACACGCCTGTACAGAGACATCCTGTGAACATTCCTTGCGTTTTGTCATTCGTCATCAATGATTGCGAACGAAAACGATCGAGACATCGCCTCCTTGCGACAGACGTTTTGGCGTTTCGCCTTTTGCATCGACGTGTCGGATCTCGAGTTCGTAGAGAGGGTAACGCGTCGTGTTGTGGGGATCGGAAAGGTGAACTACTTGAATGAGGTTTAGGGGTCTCGGTCTCGGGGGACGTTGATTGTTTTAGTGCCTTTCCTAGCGGAACGGCGCGAGCCGTCCGGTCCCGAGTCACCGGACGGCTCGCGCCGTTCCGCTAAGATTGAAAACGCGCAGTAAGTGAATCGACGTCTTGAGAGACCGAACTACGTGCGTGATGTTTGCTGGCTCCGGTCTCGGAGGACATCGTGGATTTAGTGCTCTTCCTAGCGGAACGGCGCAAGCCGTCCGGTCCCGAGTCACCGGACGGCTCGCGCCGTTCCGCTAAGATTGAAAACGCGCTGTAAGTGAATCGACGTCTTGAGAGACCGAGCTACGTGCGTGGTGTTTGCCGGCTTCGGTCTCGGACCACATCGAGGATTTAGTGCTCTTCCTAGCGGAACGGCGCAAGCCGTCCGGTCCCGAGTCACCGGACGGCTCGCGCCGTTCCGCTAAGATTGAAAACGCGCTGTAAGTGAATCGACGTCTTGAGAGACCGAACTACGTGGAGACGCTACGCCATTTCGGTGATGTTCATCGCGTATGCCCGGTTCTCCTTGCGGACCAACTGCCCGCAGGCCGCGTCGATATCGCGACCGAGCGAATAACGAACCGTTGTTTTTACCCCGTGCGATTTCATCGCGTCGGCGAACTTCACAATTCGTTCAGGGGCGGTCCCGCGAAGATGAGGCGCATCCTCGATCGGATTGTATGGGATCAGGTTCAGGTGCACGCATAATCCATCGAGCCACCGCGTTAACCGCTCGATGTCGATCGCCGCATCATTGACGCCGCTGAGCATCAAATATTCGATCATGACTTCACGCTCCTGTATCCGATTGCAGTTCGCGATCGTGTCTCGCAATTGTTCGAGTGGATACCGTCGAGCCAGCGGAATGATCTGCTCGCGTGTCGACTGATCAGCACTGTGCAGACTTAGCGCCAGATTCACTTTCGGGAATCGCTGAGCCATTCGCAACATCGCGTCCGAAACCCCCACCGTCGAAACCAATATTCGCGACGGCGATCGGTTGAAATGGTCCGGCGCCGTCAATGTCTGAATCGTCTTGATCAGATTGGCTTCGTTATGAAACGGCTCACCCATTCCCATGAAGACGATGTTGTCGAGACTGCCGCCCTCCGCTGCGAGCAATTGCCCCGCTTGCAGCACCTGATCGAGGATTTCGGTGTAGTGCAGACTCCGTGCGATCCCCATCTTGCCCGTCGCACAAAAATCACACGCCGCCGCGCAGCCGACTTGGCTGGAGACGCACAACGTCGTTCGACCGGTTGCGATCCGTAGGATCACGGATTCGATCAGCATCCCCGTATCGGTACGAAACAGCAGCTTGGTCGCTCCATCGACCTCGGAATCAAAACGTCGATAGAGTTCCAACGCGTGGCACCGCAGTGAATCGCGAAGCGGAAAGTCGGCAACGGCCGCCGCATCGGGTCGGAAGTGTTTGAACAACCGATTACGGAGCACGCGAACGTGCTGTCGGTCGAGCCGGTGTTGTTGCCGGAGTCGTTCGATCGCTTCGTCGTCGAAAGGAGAAATCAGTTCAGTCACGGTCAATGCGGCGGATTCTCTATCTTGGTATCGCTGGATTTCTTCATCCGAATAAACACGCTCTTCACATCAAACTTACGATGTCTCGCACCTGATCGATGGTGAGTTCCCGTGGCGCCGCCAGATTTCCGCGGCCGCGTCACGCTGTATCGGTTTTAGCCCTATCGCGGTACGCTCACCAGTGGACTCGTCCCCCGTCGGTCAGCGATCAAACTTGGACGACACCGTGAGAACGCAACCGCGATGCGGAGGATCACGGAGCTTCCTGCAGCAACGCCGCAGTCAACGACGCCACGAGCGGCAGCATTTGCTGGAGTTGCTGCTGCACCGCGTACGCCCGCCGTCCGGTCAAACCATGGTGATCGACGTGCTCAACGTCCGAAGCCAACGCTCTCCAAGCGACCGCTAATTGCGACGCCGGTCGTTGCAACCGTTCGAACGAGTGCCCCGCTTCGAGTTGCGAGTGGATCGACCGGGCCGCTTCGTACACGTCATGAGAGTGGTCGATCAACTCACGGGCATAATCATCCGGCTGCAGGTAGGCTCGCAGCCGTTGCAGGTCGGCATAAAAGTACTCAGCGATGCCCTCGAGTGCGGCCGCATCGGACATCCACCTTTCGCGATCCATCTCGGGAATACCGACTGGAGGCAAACCACTCGTGGGTGGCGGTGCCATCCACAACAACGCGTAGGTTTCGTCGCCGCACTGGGTCACGCGGACCAGACGTCGATCGAGTACCGGATCACGCGCCTCCGCGACCGATTCGGCAAACGGCCGCCAACGGGCGATAAAGTTTGTGAAATTGGTGACGATTTCATCGTACGACAACGAGGGCAATCGATCGGCCTCCTCCAAGATCACCTGCCGCAAGAGCCTCGCTTCATGCACCAATTGGCGTGATCGGTCGCTCGACATCCTGGCGTCGGGCAGGTCATCGATGAGGGTCTGAATGTAAGTCGCGGCGATCACCATTTGGTCATGTAAACCGTGACGATCGAATTGCGGCGAGATTTCACAAATCTTGGCGAGCGTTCGGCATGTCGCGTCACACCGTGCGATCTGTGCCCGCATGGTTTGATCGCGATCGGGAACGGACCGGAGTCGAAATGACAACTCGCGATAGCGTTGATCGATGCCTTGATAAGCAGGCACGAGAGGTGGCAACGACGAAGACGCTCTCGCTTGGGAGGCAAGCGTGGCCACTTCGGCTTGCAGTTGATAGAGCTGCGGCAATTGAGAACGAAACACTCGATTGGAGCGTGCTGCCGATCGGACGGTTTGCATCAGCTCACCGAGCTCGTTTTGAAACCGGGTCAGCGTGACATCAAATTCGTGAACGTCGTGTGGATGGGGATCCACAACGACGGGAGGTCTGCGACCGAACCGCGTATCTTGCCCGCGCCCCGAGTCCGTTGAACGATCTCGCCCCACGTCCGGTTGACGCGATGGTACGACTTCGCGCGTTGGGGCAACCTGTGTCGGAGGTGACGTCGTCCGCGGTTGGCCTGTGGCGGGCCCGAATGGGCCGCCGGGGAAACCACCTGGAGTGCTCGACGGATTTTCGCGAGGTGGTGGTGTAGCGGGTGGATTCGCCAGTCCGGCACGCTCACGGGCCTCCTGCAACTGCTTTTCCGCGATCGATCGGAACAGACTCTCTAGAAACGAGCTGTTTTGTGCCTTCGCCGTCGACACACATAAGCTCGACAAACCGAACAGAGCAATCATTCCGACTCGTCGGCAAAACCGAGCGTCTGGCGAGAGGAGTCGCAAATGACACATAGGATGTCGAAACATAATCATGGAACCCGCGGGCAAGTGGAGGAATCAACCTAACGTCAGTGTATCACGTTCCCTCATCTCGTTTCACGGCACGATCAATCGTCGCATGGGAATCTCATACCACGGTGATTCCACATCGAACTCGCCTGAGTTTGGCTGAGAACTTCCAACTAGCAAACTTCCCCACGTCGCACCGATGACCTCTTCACCCTTTTCTTTTCAACGTAACGACGCGGAGGCGGACAACCGCCAGCCCACGCGGTTTGCGTTTCGGATTGAAAGTGATCGTGTCATTCTGGCGGTCGCGGTATGCCGGCCGAACGAGGCTGTGAGTGTCGAGGTCGACTACGTTCGATTGACCGAAACCGCAGCGGGGAATGATGACGTATTCGAAGACGAAGATGAATTCGTTCGACGTTCTGGGCTTGGGTCAGCAAAGGACCAGACGAGTCAAGATTGGATGGTCGGCAGCGGATGGAAACGGCTACGCGACGCGATCGAAACGCTCGCGACCCGTCACAAGATCGGTAGCGAAAAGGTAGCCGTGTCGCTCACCGGCGACTTCTGCGTGACGCGGATCTCGACGGGATCCGTCGATGACGTCGACCACGAACTCGGGGCGTTGTCAGGCCGCATCCCGCGTTACCTCCAACTCGGCCCCGGCGGCAAACTGATCGGGCAAGTCCGAGAAACGCTCAGCCCGGGGATTGACCACGCACTCACCGCGGTCGGCAACTTCACGCGTCTCAACGCGCTTTATGAAGCGTTCGTGAGCGCCCATGTTGACGTCGCGTGGATCGAACCATCGCTGGTCAGCATGGCGAGAATGGTTGGCATGCTGGGGATCGATCAGGAGAAACCGATCTTGATCGCCGACTCGTTCGGCCAATCTTGGGAAGTCGGGATCACGCACCAAGGCCGACTGCTGTTGGACTATCGTCCGGCAGCGGCACACGACGCCGAAACGTTTGCGACCGCAATCTCTCAACACCTTGCTCGCCTCCGCCGCTTTTGCCAACGTCACCGGGGGATGCCGCAAAGTGAACTAAGCAATCTCTATGTCGGAGGTCCGCCCGAGAAAGTCGACATGGTATTGGAGCACTTCACGAACGCGGACAATCTCACCGCAACTCCGTTCGTCCTCCCGGACTCATGCTTGAACCTTCGAGTTCCCAGTGAGATCGGATCCGACGGAGTCGCCGCGTTTGCCGCGATCCTGCCACGGATCCAACCAACGTTTATCCAACATCCTCCGGATCTGTTGCAGACGATTCGCCGCGATCGCGCTCAATCCCGGATCATTCGTACGGTGCTGACGCTATGGCCTTGCGCGGTCGCGGCGGTCGTACTGTTTATGACTTCGCTATGGGTCGGAACACTGCGTGAAGAAGCGGATCAGAAACAGCAGCAGCGTGAGTTTGTTGAAGTCCAAATGCTGGCGACACAAACACGCATGGCGTCGCTCCAATCGGACCGCCGTTGGGTGCAACAGCTCGGTCAAATCGAACACAAGACCGTTTCACCACCGATCGTCGAGTTGACCACTCAAATCACGCAGTGCTTGCCCGCGCAAGCCGTGCTGACATCGATCCGATTCGATAGCGATCACCACATCATGTTAGCGGGCAAGACTTCCAACGAATCAGAAATCTACGAGATCGTCGGTTACCTGCGTCGATTGAATGGGATCAGCCAAGTCGCGTTGTTGGCGACGTCGAGCGGGCTCATCCAGGATGAATCGCAATTCGAAATGAGGTTGTCGTGGACACCTGCCGACCCTGAGTCCGCTGCCGCGCAGGAGTCGCAAAATGAATAAACAGAACGATCGGTTAATCCGAGCGATTGTTGCCTGTGGAAGTTTTCTCGCCTTGATCGTGTTCGGGTATCCACTAGTCGATGAAGGTATCAGGCTCCGCGACGACCATCGTGCCTTGGCTGAGCTTGAAAGAAAATTCGAATCGTCGCAGGAGCGAGACGCTCGGCTGCAACGCATCGAAGCCAAACTACGCGAGCAAAAGCAACAACTCATCCAACAATGCGTGACTCGAAATCGCATCCCCGCGGTTCGAGACGAGCTGATCACAATGATCCGAGAATGTGGTGGCAGTCTACGTGCGTTGGAAATTGAAGACGAACAGAAACGACGATGGGGCGCCGACAATGACGACCCTCGTAGTCGTCGATCACCAGACTTTGGAAACGAATCGGAATTTGAACTTCATTCACACGAGCTTTCGCTGTCGGTCGTCGGACCGCTCGATTCGGTGTTAAAGATCATTCGGGTCGTCGACGACCATCACTGGCTATTGAACATCAACTCATTGACATTGGAACCAATCCCCGGAGGCGATTCTGTTCTCAGCTTGGAATTAAACATGACTTTATTCGGATTGCTGCACGCACCCGTCAGCATGGATGACGCGTTTGCGATGATCAACTGAATTGGATACCGGTGAACGACCTCGTCATCCCTTGAATACCTTTTCCCTTTAAATGAACTGAACGCGCATGGCCACGGAAGGCATAGCGACACGACTATTTCGACGATGGAAGCAGCACCTCTGCTGTCTGTTGATGCTTTCGTCAGCGTGCAGCCTCGGGGTCCCGTCCCTTGATGCCGCCGAGTCAGGACTTGACTCGCCATCGCATTCCGCCGAACTGCCGGCGCCCCGAAACCAGAACGTCGCCACCAGCGTCGCTGACGTCGCACCCTCTTCCTCGCTCGACGCATCGTTCAACCAATCTCAATCCGCCCATGGCAACGCGTCCGTCAACACCCGATCGGGTTCACCGGGCGGCCCGTCGTCAGCCATTGAAGACGCACTGCAGCGGCGGGCCAGCATCACATTCCGCAAAACTTCATTGCAAGAAGTCGTCTTTCTCTTGTCAGACCTCTGGCAGGTCAGCATCGTTGCCGGTGAAAAGGTTACCGGCGAAGTCTCAGGGGTGTTTAGCGATGCGCCGCTGCGAGACGTGTTGTCCGCGATTCTGACGTCATCGGGCTATGGATACACCGCCGCCGGAAACAGTCTGATCATTCTTCCGATCGAGGAAGTCGGCACGGCAAGCCCCGAGTTCCGATCTCGAACGCTGCCCCTGATGATCGCCAACGATCAACAGCGGACATCCACTCTCGAAGCCGCCAAGATGCTACTCAGCGATCGTGGCAAAATCCAAGCGTTCGGCAACGGACAAGTACTCGTCATCGACACCCCCGACCGAATCGCTCAGGTCGAAAAGATGTTTGCGGATCTGCAAGTTCGCGAACCAGCCCCGGGCGGCGCCGCAGCGTCGCTCGCCTCGCCCGCGCCGCTGGGCAACGTCGGATGGTCCAAAACTCGGATCGCTTACTTCACGCCGCAATACACCGAAGCAGCCGAGATGGGCGTTTCGCTTAGCGCCGCCCTCGGCAACGGCAACGCGGTGAGCACAAACGCGAGCACCTCTGCGGTCGACCCACCCATCGTTGCAGTCTATGAAGAAGAAAATCGCATCATGGTCCGCGGCACCGCGGAACAACTGAGCCTCGCCGCCGAAGCGTTTCAGCAGCTCGACGTACCACGCGCCCAAGTCCGCATTTCGGCCTTAATCTATGACGTCACGTTGGAGGAACTTGAAAGCCTCGGCGTGCAGTGGGGACGTGGGAATCTCGGTGGCCAAGCGGTTGCCAAGTCGCTCGAGTTTGCCAGTCTCGTACCGACCGGAGCGATTGCCGAAACCGGCCTGTCCACGTTGACCATGAGTTCGATCAGCAACGACTTCAATGCATCCTTGATCGTCGAAGCCCTCGACAGCAGCGCCGAAGCAAAATTGCTCGCGAATCCGTCGATCACCGTCGGAGATCGACGTGACGCGACCATCAAAATCGTCACGCAGATTCCGTACCGGACTGCCGAAACGCCCGACCAGTCCAGCAGCGATGACGGCACCTCGGTGATCACCCAACAAATTCCAACGGTTGAATTTAAAGAGGCCGGCATCACGCTCGTTGTGCGTCCACGGATCAGCAACGATGGAGTCATCGAAATGGTCGTCAAGCCGAGACACAGCACTCAAACCGGCACGGTGAACTTTCTGCCGATTATCGACGAGCGTGAAGCCGAAACGACTGTTCGCGTCGCCAACGGTCAAACGTTCATGATGGGTGGACTACGACAAAAGAAAGTCGTCGAGAACGTGTTCGGCATCCCCTATTTAAAAGACATGCGATTCGTCGGCAAACTCTTCCAAAGCCACAACACGTCTGTCGTCGAGAGCGAACTGATCGTGTTCCTAAAACCAGAAATTGTCAGCCCGTGTTACACCGGATTGGCACGCGAACGGCAAGCCGCGCGAATCGCGATGCATGAACTCGACCGAATCCCCTACGCGAGTCATTGCCCACAGACCCCGTATTGTAACGATCTCAATTGCCCCAATCATCACCCGCGTGTCCGCATCAATGGCGGCAGTGATGAACTCGAAATGCTCGGTGGATTCGGGATCACCCCGTTTATGATGACGTATCCCGACGAACAGTCCGCCTACATTTCGGGCTCGCAGTCCGCCTACGTTTCCGGCACGGCGATGACACCGAATCTCGTGAACGACGCCGAGGTGAACGCCCCGGATAGCGTTATTCGTTCCAACGCGACCGGCGGTTATCCCGAGGTGCACGTCGCACCTTACCATCTCATTCCCGCACCCACTCCCCTCGCACAGTGAGACATCGCCCCATCATGTTTCACGCACGTCCAGCAACCTGTTTTGTTACCGGCATGATCGCGATGGCGGTCATCGGTTGCGGCATCGAACCGGAAACGATTTCACGGATCGAACAAATGACGCGGCAACAGGGCGGCACGTTTGCCGGGATGGACGATTCACCCGACCTCAATGTCACGCAGACTTCCAACGAAGGCTTCTCGGCCCCGTTTCCCGATCGGCGAGATCCGTTTCATACGACCGATAACAGCACCCCCACGCAAAACAAAAAGATCACCGCCAGCAATGTCAGCGTGATGGGGTTTGCGAAACTCGACGTGCAACAAGCGATTCTGCGGATTGACGATCAAACCCGGTTCGTCGTCGCGGGTGACCGAATCGGCGAAATCGAGGTGGTTTCGATCACGCCGCCACGTGTTCGCCTCAAAAATGGCAATTTGGTCTGGGACGCCAGCATGTTCCAGAACCACTAAAAAACGCCGCCCCAGTCAGTGTGAACGCCCCCTGAGCCGATTCGACGGCCAATCTCAGGCCCGGGCGGTTCCATCGCAGACCGAATCGGCTTGACGCGGCAAGGTCCGAAGGGGTACTCAGCGGAATGAATATGACGGATGTCCCTCGCGGGCCGCCCGCCACTCTGCCCATCCTGCCTGTTCCTCCCCGCTTCATGCCGCCTGTCGACAGCGTTACCGTGCATCGTCCCCGACGTTGGGACGAACCGATGGATCCGCACATGACGGACGCGGATGTTGATTGGCTGCTCGCGAGAATGCCCTTCGCGGGACTCGACGCGAGCCAGTTCCCGAAGTCGATTCCGCTCGACGGAGTGCTCAAAAACGACTGCCGGCTGCATCGTTTTTCTCCCGGACAAGTCATCGTTCGTGAGGGCGACTACGCCAACAGTGCGTTTCTCGTGCTCGAAGGCAACGCGGAACTGATCACCCGCCCACTGCCACCCGACGTTCTCGGACGTCGCGAAGTCGAAAAACGAAGTTGGCCCGAGGCCCTCTGGCAATACCTGCGACCGAGCGGAGTGCGCGAAGCCCGGAAACCACAAGACGTCACGCCTGACGTCGAACTGCATGACCGCCCCCGTACCGAACACCTGCAATCCGACGCGACAGACGAACTCACCGGCGATGCCGCGTCGCAACCCACTTTGTTCCTGCAAGACTTCGCGGGGCTGGTACGGGCCGGGCAAACCGTGCGATTGGTCGCCGGCGAATTGTTCGGTGAAGTCGCAACGATGCTCCGTGGGCCGCACGGTGCGACGGTTGTCGCCGGTGAAAACGCAACGCTGCTCGAGATCCGGTTGCAAGGCCTGAAGATGCTGCAGCGGGATGCAGCGTTCGCGGAACGGATGGAAGAGCATTACCGCGAACATTGGCTCGCGATTCATCTCAAAGAAATCCCGCTGTTGCGATTCGTCCCAGAATCCAATTTAAGAAACGTCGTCGAACACACTCAGTTGCGTTCGTTTGGTCGTTTGCAGTGGAATGCCGACTATTCCAAAACTCGCAAACTTTCACCCGCCGAACAAATCGAGTCGGAGCCGATTGTTGCCCGTGAAGGGCATCACGTGACGGACTTGATTATCGTGCGGAGCGGCTTTGGTCGCGTTTGCCAGAACTACGGTTCGGCGCAGCGAACGACCGCGTACCTGGGCAAGGGCCACGTCTTTGGCCTCGAAGAGATCACGCTCAGTGTTACCGGTGGCAACGGCTCGCCGCTCCCGCTGCAACATTCACTACGGGCGGTGGGGTTTCTCGACACGTTGCATATTCCGGTGGAGTGTTTTGCCCGCGAAGTGCTGCCGCACATCCGCCGATCAGAATTGCCGCCCAATGCCGCCGAGGCGATGTTACATCCGCCCAAAGCGAAGACTTCCGCCACCCCTCGTGAACGCCGCTCGCTCGACCGTGCGAAGGTTGACGACGACGTGCCGATGACCGGTGAAAGCGATACCGAGGATCGAACATCGTCGATGAAGGCATGGGATGACTTGCCGAGTCCGACGGGGACTTCGTTCGAGCCGACCGGGTTACTCGAATTCATCGTCCAAAACCGATACAACAACGGCCGACAAGCGATGATCATCGACTTGCACCGTTGCACCCGCTGCGATGACTGCGTGAAGGCGTGTGCCGACGTGCATGACGGAAACCCGCGTTTCGCACGTGTCGGAAACCGCCACGAACGGCTGCAATTTGTCGAAGCCTGCATGCACTGCACCGATCCGGTATGCATGATCGGTTGCCCCACCGGGGCGTTGCACCGGGACAAAGCCACAGGTCTCGTCCGCATCTCGGAAAACATTTGCATCGGTTGTGGCGTGTGTGCCAAGGGGTGCCCGTACGACAACATCGAAATGGTCGCCGTGTCGGACCCCAAGGGCAGACCTTATCTTGACTCAAAGAGCAACCAACCGATTACCAAAGCGACCAAATGTGACATGTGCAGCGGTCTGCCGAGCGGTCCCGCTTGCGCCGCCGCCTGTCCTCACGACGCACTCGTGCGGATCGACTTGAGCGAATCACCGCCATTGGAAGATTGGCTACGGAGGCGCACATGAGTCTTGTTGAACGAAGGCAGACTGGCGTTCTTTCCACCTCGCAGAAACTCAAAGCACTCGTCGCAACCAGCATCCATCGTTTGAGTGGTGCCGGACGAGCTTACTCGTTCCGTCGTCGCCGCGTGGTCGCCTCACTCGTTGTCGCCGTCGCGCTCGCCGCGGTTGCGGGACTCGTGTCGATCATGCACTCGGCACTGCTGCACACCGGCGTCATGACCGGTTGGATGCTGATGAGCTGTCTCGTGATGTTGATCATGATCGGCATCCGTCGCCGCATCCCGGTACTGCCACTCGGGACGATGAGCAGTTGGACACAAGTCCACATCTACACGGGTGTGTTCGCGATTGGCGTCTTCATCATGCACGTCCCTGCGATCCTTCACGGACGTATGATCGCGAATGGTTATCTCGAAGGCAGCTTGAGTGCGTTGTTTTGGCTGGTCAGCGGATCGGGTGTGTACGGTTTGATCGCCAGTCGCAGATTGCCGTGGCGATTGACCAACGTCGGCGAACAAGTCCGCATGGATCAAATTCCCTGGTATCGTCAACAGATCGCCCACGCCGTCGCAGAAGAAATCCACAACCTTCAAAACCCTGCCGCGATCGCGGTTATCGGCGAATTTCATCGACGCTATCTCAGCCAATACATCACCGGCAAACCGTCGCTGTTCTATTTGCTCATGCCGTCCTCGGTTCGCCGCCGCCGCGTCCTCGCCGGTCTGGTCGAATTGAATCGTTATCTCGAAGAAGAAGGCTGTCGCGTGTGTGGTCGCCTCGCCGCCCTCGTGCGCAAACGTGACGACTTGGATTATCAATACGCATTGCAATTACGACTGCGGGTGTGGGTGATGTTCCACAGCACCACATCGATCGTGTTGCTCGTCATGGCAATCATTCACGGCGTCCTCGCCATGCGGTTTGTCGAGTCATGAAACGATCTCCCCAACGTGATCACGTCGAACTCCCCGCCGCACCACGCGTGCAACATCCCGGCCATCCGTTCCAATGTGGCCGCGGTTACGGCGATGAATCCGCATTCGGTTCATCGGCGGCATCACCGTGCGAGCAGGGCCCTTCGGCATCTGGCGAGTGTCCGCTCACCCGCGTGTGCGCAAAGAGCGGCTCCGCCTCTGCATCCCCAAATCGACAACGCTCCGCCGAATCCCTGACGCCTTGCCGTCCGATCCCTACCTGGGCGGGCAGTCGAAGACGATGGACAGTCGGATCGTTGCTGGTGTTTGCGTTTGCCCTAATCGGTATTTTTGGAACGCCGCTGGCCCCCGAATTCGTCCGCCCGGGTAACCTCTCAACCTCACACGCACAAATCCTTAAGGGCGACCTAACATCCGGTGGGTGTACCGTTTGTCATGGAAACGTTTCCGCGGACGCTTGGATGGCGATGCGAGAATCGGGACACGTCGGCACCGAGTCCACGCTGACGATGTCGGACCGATGCGTCGCGTGTCACCACGATCGCATCCCCACCGAACTTGCCACGTCGGCTCACAACCTAGCGAGCGAGACGCGAATTGCGATCGGCAAACAGCGGCGAGACATATTGCTTGCCTCGTCTCATAACGTGGGTGCGTCGCGGCCGGCTTCAAACTCCGGCGGATCGATCTGGCTACCGCCCGCGGCGATCTCTCAAGACAATGTCGCCTGCAGCGTCTGCCACCAAGAACATCACGGCGCCGATGCAGATATCAAAGCCATCGCTGACACACGCTGCCAATCCTGCCACTCGCAGCGATTCGGTTCATTCGCGACCTCGCATCCCGAATTCAACAATTGGCCGACTACGTCGCAACATGCGATCGCGTTCGACCATTCCCGCCACGCCAACATTCACTACCCCAAAACAGCCGAATCGGCGACGGCGGACTCTTCCGCGGCGGCGTCGCAATTTGATTGCCGAGCCTGTCATATCGTTGACCGGCCACGTGCCGGCATGGCTTCAAAAACGGCGTTGGCAGACTCAATCGTGAGCACGCTTCCTTTCGAAGTCGCCTGTGCGTCATGCCACGACGAAACGCTCGGCGTGCAAATCGCAAACGGGCCGGCATTGATCGAATTGCCGATCCTGCCGCCTGAAATCGCACAGCAAATCGAGTCATGGCCCGCCGACGCGACGGGTTCACCCGATGGCAAATTGTCGGCGTGGATGCTGTTGCTGCTTCGTGATCAAGATCCGAACGTGGACTTCTCGCCGCTGGCCGACCTGTCCCGCGTCGATTGGCAGTCGCCTCAAAATCGCGAACTCGCTGTGCGTTTGGGTCGAGCGGTCCGCCAGTTCGCAATCGCCTTGTCGCTCGATGGACAATCGTTTTTGTTGTCTGCCGCAGAACGCGCGGGCGCCGACACGCCAGTCGCCAAAGCGTTCGCGGCTTCATTTCCAACACAAGTCATGCGGGACGCCGCCTCCGACTGGTTCGGAAAACCTATCGCAAAATCTAACGATCGGTTCTCAGCGAGGAACACCGCTGACGAGCCCGCTTCCATCGACGGCGTACTGCGTTCGAGAGACGAAGACGTGCTCGTCGATTGGTCGGCTTCGCAAGACGAGGACCTGTTGCTTTCCGATTCCGCGTTACCCGACGCTTTCACCCCATCCAACATCGGACCTCCAAACCGAGGTGGTCACCCGGGCGACAATGCGATCACGCAACCGCCCGTGAATTGGGAAAACGAATTGAGCAAACGGTTCGATGCCGCCCGCTCGCAATCACTCGGTGGTTGGTACCGCGATGACCTGACTTTATCGATCCGGTACCATGGGTCGGGACACTCCGACGCGGTTCTGAGAAGTCTGATCGAGATGGCGGCAACATCTCATGGTGAGTTGCGATCGATGGTCGGCGCCCAACCCGCAGTGGCCGCGTGCGTTTCCTGCCACTCGCAGTTGCCATGGCGGGCAGCACCCTCGAACACGCTACGCGATCGTTTGACGCGTTTCTCACACCGTCCTCACCTCGACATTGTCGCACTGCAAAACTGCGAACATTGTCACGCGATGCCCGCCGCAGATTCACCCTCCGAGGTCGAATCCTCGATCGCATTACTGCGTCCAAATTCGCACTCCCACGTCACCTCGCTACAACACGCCATGGGTGTTGTGAGCAACGTCTCGGCGAAACCGGAGACGGACACCAGCCCCGCCGATCACTCGGTAACCCAAGGCGATTCAACGCCGCACGGACATTCCGACTTTCTACCACTCAAGAAAGCGGCCTGTGCACACTGCCATACCGCGAACGCGGCCGGGGATCACTGCACGACCTGTCATCGCTATCATGTGGGTGATGTCTCTTCCCATCCAACCACCGTCGCCCCAATCCAACCCGTTCGCTAGTCGTTACGTGCGACCGGGTTCACTCGCGTTTCGATTCCACAATTCGGGTGAAAACGAGCCGCCCGAAGTCGCCATCAAAAACCTAGTCGATCGACTTCGCGAAGTCCGATGCGGCACGATCGTGGGTGATCATGGCACGGGCAAATCGACGCTACTGAGGGAACTCGCCGCGACGCTCGAACAGGAGATGCCTGGCGGGCAATGGATACAACTCACCGGCCCCGAACCGACATCGAAGATGCCGTTTCGCGATACGATCGCCAACGTGCGTAGCGTGCGGCAACTACAGCGATCCGTCTCGCCGGGCGGCGTGCTGGTGATCGACGGTGGCGAGCAGATCCCCGCCTTCGCACGATGGTGGCTCGCGTGGCGAGCAAGACGAAACGGCCATTTCTGTCTGATAACCAGCCACGCCGACGTCGCCGGTTTCACCACACTCTACCGAACCGGTTTGTCTCCCGATCTCATCAAGGACCTTGTGGAAGAGCTATTGAGCGACGACAAAGTTCCATCGGGAACGGAAACCCGATTGAAACTACAACGGCATCTCGATTCGATTGAATTAGCGAAGGTCAGCAACCTACGTGAGTTGTGGGACGAACTCTACGAGATTGCACAAACTTAAGTTATTTCCACTGCCGCATTGTGATGTTTTTGAATCGAACGGTCATCGCGGGTCCTTGATGCAATTGCAATGCGATGACGCCCGAGTCACGCGACTTTTCACTCTGACGATCGATCAACTTCATTGTCAGGGTTTCATTGATGTAGTGTTCACGTTGGTTACCACGGACGACGACGCGGTAGTCGTTCCATTCTCCCGGATGGATGCCGTTGCCGAGTTCGACCGCATCAGCAAACGTTTCCACTTCCTTCTTGCCTTCGTCGGTCACGACAACGCTTTGCCCACGCAGCGCGAGGATACCGCGTCCTCGTTCCTCGTAGAGGATTCCCGCAAAGCGATTCGCAAAATCGATATCAGCTTGGTACCCCGAGACGACAAACGCCTCTTCGTCGAGCACGACGCTGTGATATTGAATACCCGAGTTACCGCCCTCGATCTTGTACTGCAACGTCAACTCGAAATCACCTGAAACCTCATCATTGAGAATCAAGAATGTGTTCTTGCGGATCGGGTCATCTGCGGACGTTCGCCCGACGATCATCCCCTCTTCCACCGCCCACAAATCATCACGTCCACGCCAACCATCGAGCGTCTCTCCGTCGAACAGCGTGCGAACTTCACCACCCTGGAGTGATCGCGGGGCTTCGGTTGTTTCCGCACCCTGTGCGGCGGACTCTTGAGCGTGAACGTCCACACCGCAGGACAGCATGCAGACAAATGCAAAAGCAGTGATCACGAGAAATCGGGTAGGGATACAGCACACGGGACGGACTCCGGAAGGGGAACAGGCAAAGTGGGAATATTCAGGACCGGCAAACGGGCTCGCGAAAGAGCACCTCGATGAGTGAATCCAATCAACGAGTGGAAACGCGTCACGACGTCAAGGATCATCGCCGAGATTAAACAAATGACGCAAGGCTTCGAGCAGACCACGGGAGTGTCCGGTGGCGGCGTCATCTCGCAACGAGGCCATGGGGGGATGGAGTAATTTGTTGGTCAGCCGATCAAACGACTTTTCGATTTCTTTGGTCATGGCCGCGTCGGTGGAACCGTTGAGTTTGTCGAGCAGTCGCTGCAATTCGGCCGTTTTGACTTGATCGGCACGTTCACGGAGACGGCGGATGACGGGACCGGTGGCACGATGCTGCAACGATTCAAAGAAGCGATCGACTTCTTCATCGAGAATCTTCTTCGCCTTGGGCCACTGTTTTTCACGCTCGCGGCGGTTGCGATTGCACGCCGCTTGAAGATCGTCGATCTGATACAGATACACGCCCGGTTCGTCACCGATCACAGGGTCGAAATCGCGTGGCACGGCAAGGTCGAGGACCAACAGGACGCGTCCCGCTCGCTGAGCGTTCAGGTGGGCAAACGTTGTCGCGTCGACGAGTGGTTCTTCGGCGGACGTGGTTCCGATGAGCAGGTCGGCGGCAATGACCTCTTGAGGCAAGTCTTCGAGCGGTTTGGTTTCAGCCTCAAACAAGCCCGCCAAAGCGGCAGCACGCTCCTGTCCACGATTGACGATGCAGATGTTATCGCCGCCGCCGTTCTTAAGATAACGCAGCGTCTCCTCGGCCATCTCACCGGCGCCGCACACGACAATGCGTTTGCCTCGCAGCGTCTCGAACACTTCCGGGACGACTTCACCGACGGCAACGCTCGGAACGCTCAGCCGGCGACGATGAATCGTCGTTTCGGTTTGCACGCGTTTGGCCGCGCGGTTAGCGGCTTGGAATGCCGCATGCGTGACCGGTCCGGTCGCCCCGGCGAGGTTCGACAAATCGTAAGCCTGTTTGACCTGCGACAAAATCTGGGCTTCGCCCACCACCATGCTGTCCAAACTCGCCGCGACGAGAAACAGATGATCTACCGCATCGCGTCCTTGGCGGACGGCCATGTGCTCGGCGACGAAATCGGCGGGTTTCTCTAAGCATTCGCTTACGAAATCGATCAGGGACTTGCGCACCTCAGAAATCGAGAGCGATCCCGATGCCCCCGCGTTGGGCACCAACCCCGACCCAAACGGTCCACCCGCGGCGTAGAGTTCGACACGATTGCAAGTCGACAAGACGACCAATTCGGCACCGTCAAACCGTTCACCGAACTGCGACAACGCCAGCTCGGATTGTTCGGCCGAAAACGACAATTGCTCGCGAATTTCCACCGCGGCGTCATGATGCGAACATCCGATCATTTGCAGGGTCATGCGACACCCCGCTGCGGCTGGCTCGCCGACACAGCCTGGAACACAAAAGATGTCTGTGTCCCTTTTGAGTTCACCCCCGGGGTTTCCATCATCTCGGAAGCCTGCGGCAAGGCACTCGGCTCGGGTGATACCTCACTCTCGGTAGCCCCGCCACCGTGCGACGTCGTTAACACGCCCGACATCGCCAGCACGAGGAAACCGAAACTCGCCAACGTTAAGTAAGCGACTTTGCGTCCCCGGCTCGCCGGTGCGTACAGATATTCGACCGCGGTCGCCGACGCCAACCAAACAAAGAGTAGCCCGGAAAGCAGGATGCCACGGTTCGTCCACGGAATCTCGCCCCAACGGTTGAGGTTCATGACGACGCCGGAAACCAGACCGCCCCCAACCGCGACCGTGCTGACGACGAGACAGCGACGATTTAGATTCTGCAACGTTTCAAGGGTTGGCAAACGAAGCGCCGATCCGGCCCGTTTGTGTTTCAGCCGCCATGACTGGACCATGTACATCGCACCGGCGAGAAACCCGAACAGCACGGCAGCGGATCCGATCATCATCGAGATCGCATGGACGTTTCGCCAAAACGCGGTCGCTTCGCTGCGGTCAAAAGCGGGTAAGTGGCGAACCGACATCGCCAATGCGATCATCGCAAGTATCGCCGGCAAAAAGAAATAACCGACGACGGTATCAGGTCGACGCAAGTACAGGATCAGATACGCGATCGCCAATCCGAGAGCGACCATCAACGACCAATCCGTCCACGTCGCCAATCGACCGATTTCAGCACCCGCGGGGGACTCGGGGTCGACCATCGTCGCTCGCAGCGACAAATAAACAACGTGGGTAAAGATCCCGACCAGCATCATGATCACCCCCGCCAGTCCACGGCCCGGCAACCGCCGACCTAACAGCCGGAGCAGTTCGATGGCCAGGACAACGAGATAACTGGCGGTGAAGCAGGTGACGGATATTTGCTGGAGGATCGATAACATCGACGTATCTTACACTGAGAAAGAATTTTTTCGTACTCGGCTAATGAGGTGCAAACCCTCGGGACGTCGATTGTATTACTGAAGGATTTCAAATGTAGCGGAACGGCGCAAGCCGTCCGGTCCGGTGACACGGGACCGGACGGTTTGCGCCGTTCCGCTAAAAAAGGCACTAAAGCAATCAACGTCCTCTGGGTTTCTTTCAGCTGGGTTTCTTTCACTAGCGTTTCTTTCACCAAGCTCACTAGCAGCCACCCCACATCGGAAACGGGTGGTGAGCACATGAGGAAACAACGTTCAAAGCCGTGATGCAGGACGACCTGGTTCTCAGAGCCTCGACCCGTACCAGCATGGTGCTGGGCGAAACGCCGAACGAAGAGTAAATTTCGGCCATGAACAACACAATCAAACTCGCGGTCCACGGGGCCGCCGGACGAATGGGACAACGCGTGGTCGCTTTGGCGAGCGGCGCGGACACCGTTGACGACACCTCAGGATTCACGGTGGTCGGGGCGATCGATCATTCCAGCCACCCCAAAATCGGCCAAGACGCTGGCGTCGTTGCCGGAGTCAGGTCGCTCGACGTGCCCGTTTCCGCCGATTGGCCGGAAAAAGCCGAAGTCGTGATCGATTTCTCCCTACCCGAGGCGTTCGACGCTTGCGTGGCTCGGTGCGTCTCGGCCGCCTGCCCGCTCGTCGTCGCCACCACGGGGCTGAGCGATCAGCAAAAGGAATCGCTCGCCGAAGCGGCCCAGACGATTCCGATCGTGTGGGCGCCGAGCATGTCGTTGGCCGTGAATTTGTCGATGCGGATGGCTCAGCAGATCACCAAGGCACTGCGTGACGTCGCCGGTGGCGTGGACATCGAGATTCTCGAGCGACATCACCGCTTCAAGGCGGACGCGCCCAGCGGCACGGCATTGAAGTTTGGCGAACTGATCGCTGACGCCATGAATGCCGATGATCCCGTCAAACATGTCCACGGGCGAGAAGGGCACACCGGCCAACGCTCCCGGAACGAAATCGGTTACCACGCGATTCGCGTCGGCGATAACCCCGGTGAACACACGATCGTGTTCGGGATGCTGGGAGAAAAGATCGAACTCAACGTCGCTGCTAGCAACCGTGACTGCTACGCGTCGGGGGCACTCGCGGCCGCCAAATGGCTGATGCGGGGCAATGATGGCGGGCCCATGCCGGCAGGTCTCTACAACATGTTCGACGTGCTCGGCATGGCCGATGCCGACGCATGAGCGATCGAATCCGCGTCGGATCGGGGCAAAAACTGCACCTGGCCATTTCGACTTGCCCTAACGACACGTTCGCGTTTGCAGCGTTGCTCGAAGGACGTGTCGACACCGGCGGATTCGAATTCGAGATCGATTTGCTCGACATCGATCAACTCAATCAGGGATTGATGAGCGGGCAATTCGACGTCGCAAAAACGAGTTTTCACGCGGCCCTTTCGCTGACGGATGAAATCGTGGTGCTGCCGGTGGGTTCGGCACTCGGGTTTGGTGTCGGGCCGCTGTTATTAGCAGCTCAGCCTGGAACGACGCCACAAGCGAAACCGGACGGAAAAACCGGGCAATTGACGCTTTGCCCGGGCGAGCACACCACCGCAAAATTGCTGTTTGACCTGTTCTATCCCAACACCACCGCCGTCGAGCACGTGGTGTTTTCGGAAATCATGCCCCGGCTCTCCGCCGGAACCGCGGATTTTGGCGTTTGCATCCACGAAGGGCGATTCACTTTCATGCAGGCGGGACTGCACAGCGTCGCCGATTTGGGGGAATTATGGGAATCCGCCACCAATTGCCCTCTGCCACTGGGGGGGCTGGTCATGCGAGTGGAACACGATTCGGACGTGATGCGGCGGGCCAGCGACGTGATCTCGCGGTCCCTGGCGGTCTCACGGGAGAATCCTGACTCCGCCCTGCCGGCGATGCGGAGGTACGCTCAGGCGATGGAGGACGCCGTTTTGATGCAACATGTGGACTTATACGTGAACGAATGGACGGTTGATCTCGGTACCGTCGGGCGTGACGCGCTGCAAAAATTATCTGAGTTAGCGGCTCAAACAAGAAATTCGGAAGAACGTTCGCCGCCTTTACGCGTTCTATAATGAGCATGGCCTGATTTCTTGCCAGAACACGGCAACGAGATTAGTCTGCGATTGGTGACGGAACGCTTCTTCTCTTCTCCCGCTTCCACGTGCACGGCCGCATGGACCCCTCTTCCGCAATCCGACCAGAAGCTTCGACGGTGCACCGCGCCGAGTCGACCGGAGAGGGTGCGTCCACAGATCCACCGGCGATCAACGAACAGGAGCTCGAAGCGGCGGAGACCGTGATTCGCCAAGACCCGCTCGCGGCGTTCCCTGGCGGAGCCTACCCCGATGAGGGATCGGCCCGACGAGGGGATTCGGGCACTGGTGGAAGCGCCGGCGGCGAACCGCCTTCTCGGGGTTCCGGAAGCGGCTCGCTACGGGGCCCCTCGCACCATACCCCCGCATCGCTGACCAGGGACCTGCAAGGTCAACGGCTGAACCACTTCGAGTTACTCGAACAGATCGGCGGGGGCGGCATGGGTGCCGTTTTCCGAGCGGTGGACGAACGACTCGGTCGAACCGTGGCGGTCAAGGTGGTCCCCTTTGCCGCCGGCGACCCGGATCTGCAACGGCGATTCCGCAACGAAGCCCAAAGTGCCGCGAAGCTGGATCACCCGCTGATCGCTCGCGTGTTCGAAGTCGGTAACGATGGTCCTTGGTACTACATCGTTTTCGAATACATCGACGGTCGCAATATTCGTGACATCGTCTCCAATAACGGGCCGCTGTCGCTCGACGATGCCGTGTATTACACCTGCCAGGTCGCCGAGGCGATCGGTCATGCCTCGCGTCGTGGAATCGTGCACCGCGATATCAAACCATCCAACGTCGTCGTGACGGAAGAAAGCTCGATCAAACTCGTCGACATGGGTTTGGCCCGATCGGAGAGCTTCGACACGAGTGAGGACATGACCGCCAGCGGCGTGACCCTCGGCACGTTTGATTACATTTCACCCGAACAAGCTCACGATCCTCGGCTGGCCGACATCCGCAGCGACCTGTACTCGCTTGGCTGCACGTTCTTTTACATGCTCACCGGGTCGCCGCCGTATCCCGGTGGCACGATGCTGCAAAAACTGCTCAACCACGGCAACGCGGCAATCCCTGACATCCGCGAACAATGCGACGAAGCCAGCGACGATCTCGCCGCGATCATCCGGAAGATGCTGGCCAAGCAACCGGACCAACGTTATCAAGACTCACAGAGCTTGATCGCTGACTTGCGTGAGTTGGCCCTGCGTGAAAACCTTCGTCGCAGCCGCGGTGTGGACGTCGTCACGGTGGAAGGCGACAACGCGATGCTGCGCCGGATCCTTCGTCACCTGCCTTGGGTCGTCGCCGCGTCAGTGTTGTTCATCAGCGTGGTCGCGTTGGAAATGGTCTCATGGCAGGAGCGCCGCGAATTCAACTCACAATTGGCAACAACGGTTCCGCCCGACGCACTGGAATCGGTTCCCGTCCTCAATGCGGCGAGCAGCATCGAACGCACCCGCGACGCACTGCCTCGAGGTGCTTTCGGCACGCTGGAAACACCTGGCTACCGCAATCCCGACTTCACCCCATCGACCAACGACGAGGCCATCGGATTTCCGTCACCGATCAACTCCGGCGCATCACTTGGCAACCCAGACGGCGGCAGTCTGAATGCCCCGACGACCGAATTCGGGGCGACGATCGGAGTATCCCCCTCCGCGGGAAATACGGGAACCAATTTGCCGGGACCTGGACTACCGGGGTCGCGAGAGAGCGTCGACCCCAGCGCCGGCCCACGACTCCCGATCATGGGACCACAACCGCCACTGACCGCTCCCACGCTCGGCCCAAACTCCCCTTCCGTCGTTGACGTTTTACCCGGGTTTAACCCCAACGGTTCCCGCGGCATCCCAGAGCTGACTCCACCCCCGACGAGCGTGGCAACGAGTACTAATCCCATCACCGCGTCTGACACGCGTCGAACAGGTATGAATCGATTGCCGGGCGACCCACCAAGCTTGCAGAATTTCCCGTTACCGGTCGGTTCCGATATCGAGCTGGATGAAACAGGCGACGTCGCGTTATCGCCCCGCGTGCCATCCTTCTCCGGCATGGATGTTCGCGACAACGACAGTTCGCCGGTCGCACTCAGCGGTAATGACACCGACCGCTCGACGACTGTCGATCAAACCGAGCGCACCACGATCTTAGATCCTCCACACCTGGTCCGGATCGTCACCGCCGAAGCGATGCAGAGCATGTCGATTCGCGAGAGTGCGGAAATGGATGGCGTGGTGCTGACGACGTCGCTTGCCGATGCGTTGGAGTTAGCCCGCCGCCACCAAGTCGAACAAATCGACATCGACACACCGATGCTGGCCAGTGGCCCGGTCGTGGTCGATGAGGATGACCTGGTAATCGCATCTTCGGTACCAGGCGGAACGGCGATCGTGTTTACGTCGAATCGCGAAGTCGACATGCAACGCAGCGACATGTTGACGATCGGGTCCAATCGGATTGATCTCGTCGACGTGCACCTGTACTGGACCGTCCCGGCGAGCGAGACCGATGGTGGCTCGATGCTTGCCATGAACGATAACCGGCAAGTCCGATTGACGGACTGTTCGATCACAATCGACAACCCGTCACGTCGCGATGAAATTCATGCTTTCAATATCGTGACGGACACAGATTCATCGGAGGTACGTGGCACGCGTCCGACACGTACGTCCACTAGCCCCGCGAATCCGTTGCCGCTGATTTCTATCGAGTTGTACAACGTGATCGTTCGGGGACAGATATCAATGTTGAGGATGGATATCGCCGCGGAACTGCAACTGCTGTGGGAGAACGGATTGCTCGCGGTGTCGCGGCGGATGATCGAAACGGGCGGATCGGTTCAACGCCCGCAACCCAAATCCGGCTCGATACGCTTATCGCTGCAGCGACTCACCGCCTATGTCCCCCGGGGACTACTGGCGATGCGATTGGGGGTGAGCTCGCCGTATCCGGTCGCAATCGAGCGTCAGGCGGAAGAAAGCGTTTTTGTGGTCGACCGCGGAGTTCCTCATGTGGAAATCACGGGAATTTCACGCGAAGACGAAGATCAGTCCTGGTTACGAATCCGCGGCGCCTCCAACGCCTATGAAGCCGACACCACGCTGAGCGATCCATTGTTCGTCGTTCGCGACCAATCCGGCCAAAAAACCACAACAACGTTGAATGATTTAATCGTGAATCAGCCGGTTTGGGCCGATGAAAGAACTCCACGGTGGGTGGTCCGCTGGTCGCAACCGCTGCCGGACTCGATTTCGGTCAGCCGCTTGGTACCGGCCGATTTCCGTCAGGACGGCTCCTTGTTCGCTGGATTCCAAGAAAAAAGCTTGCCTAAACTCCCAATGCAGCGAACATTGGATTTCTCGTTCAACGAGGCCCCCTAGAGGGCAAACGCCGATTTGAGAACCTGGGCCGGGATTTTTTTGATCATAAAATATGTGATCATTTGACTTTGGCCCCCCTCAGCGATTTTAATAGGGCAGCGAAAAGTAACCCTGATCGTGGCTCCCACCTTCTTTACCCACCGATTCAACCCAGGAAAAACTCGATGAAACGTTTGGCTCTCATGTTCGGCCTCTTCGTCTGCCTGACGACCCCATCCTTCGCGATCAGCGAATTCGGCAAACAGTTCAAAGCAGAAGTAATGGAATCCGACGCCTCGGATGACTTCAAGAAAGAAGTCAAAAAGGCGAATTGCTATATCTGCCACGTGAAGGGCAAAGATAAAGACGAAGTCCGCAACGAGTACGGCATCGCGGTTGGAAAATTCCTCGACGCGGAAGACTTCCCCAAGGAATACCTCAAAGACAATCCCGAGGAAGCCAAAGCGAAGATCCTCGAAGGCTTCAAGAAGGCGGGCGCAGAGAAGAGCAGCGATGGAAGCACGTTCGCTGAAAAGATCAAAGGAGAGAAGTTGCCCGCAACCGACGCTGGCATCTAGTCCTCACAATTGTTGAACGGGGGTTCGCGGTCCAAGCCGAACCTCATCGCCAAACGACTCATCCCGCTGGAACCAAAGTTCCCGCGGGATTTTTTATGCCGCGACAGCGTGTGTCTCCGCTCTCGCCGCGACGGTCACATGCGCCTCGCGTCGGCTCTCGTGACGGTTACCGTGAAAAACAAAACAAGTGTTTCTCGCCCCGAATGAAAAGCTCTTCATCGACGGGCGCGGGCGTCGCGTCGATCGTTTCTCCCAATTCATTGGTGGCAACGATTTCGAGGCGTGGTGAATCCTTAATCACAACCACCGTGCCATCACGATCGGAGAGGTAGACATGACCACCTGCGGCGACCGGTGACGCGTAGATATTGTCGAGCCCCCGGATCCGCTGAGCGTTGTAGTGCGGCTTTCCGCTGGTCGCATCCACACAGGTGAGTAATCCAGCTCTCGCTTTGTAAAAATACAACCGATCCTCGGAGAGCAACGGCGACGCGATATCAGGAGTGTCACGTTCGATCGTCCAGAGAACATTGGCGGTGCCCTGTAAATCGCCCCGCCCGGCGACGCGGAACGCCCCCAAATACGAGCCACGAAATCCGCTGGCGATGTAGACGACGCCGTTTCGGTATACCGGAGAAGCCGCCGGGCGTTGGGTTTGCCCGGCGCATCGCCATAATTCTGCCCCCGACTCGAAGTCATACGCCCGGGCGAAATTCTCTCCGTTCATGATGATCTCTAACTGCCCAAGGTGTTCGACCACCAAGGGCGTTGCCCAGTTCGTCGGTTCATCACGATTGATTTCCCAAATCGTCGCCCCGGTCGAACTGTCGAGCGAATACAGCTTGGATTGTCCTTCATGATCCCACGGCATAATCAAACGATTACCGACGAGCGTTGGCGAACTGCCTTCACCAAATCCATTGCGAGTTGTCATCGGTGGAAAGTCGGTGCGTTTCCATACGAGATCGCCCGTCATCGTGTAGCAGTACAAACCCCGTGAACCGAACGAAGCATAAACGTAGTTGCCGTCCGTGACGGGTGATGCAGACGCGAATCCGTTGGTCGAGTGAGTCTCCTGGTGAGGTGTTGCTTCGACGGCAACACGTCGCCACCGTTCCCCTCCCGTTTTTCGATTGAAGCAGAACAGCACAAATTGGTGTTTGGGAATCTCACCTCCGGATACGGGGATCGCGGAAACGACAAAGACGTCGTCGCCCCACACGATCGGCGAACCCGAACCACGTCCCGGAATGGGTGTCTTCCAACGCAGATTTTCCGAATGATTGAACTGCGTCGGTGGATTCGCGGAATCGGAGACCGCGTTCCCATCGGGTCCCCGCCAGTGTCCCCAATTCTCAGCGTGACACGGAAAGGCAAGTCCTCCGACCAACAACAGCATGCTGGCTCGGAACAGAGATGGAGCGAAGTAAGTAGTCATAGAAAGATTGCTTGCGATCGAGACAAGAAGGAGAAGTGGCCGTCAGTATAACCCTTGCCCCATTCGGAGCAGTAGCCGCAAATCCTCGTTCGGAAACCCATCCTACCGGATTTCCGAATTCTCAATTAATGAACAAACCAATCTCGGGTTGGTGAACGGAACTCAGAACGTGAGTCCGAGCAAATCGTCAACCGGGTCAACCACTTCGTCGTCATCGTCATCGTTCTCAAAGAACGAATCGACGGCGGCCTGCCAACTGACTTCACCACTCTCGGCTGCCGCAGGTGCGGCGGTCGCTTCGCCGCTCGCCCCGACCTTGTCGAGTCGATTCAGTTCGTTGATCACCTGTAATGCGTCGACCGCAGTCAGCTTGGTATCGCCATTGACATCGACAAACAGATCTCCGAAGGTCGCCCGGAGCCGAGCCCGCGATCCCGCTTCCGCCTCCGTGACCCCGGCGTTGAGTTGGTTGATGATCACCAACGCATCGAGTGAAGTCACGCTACCGTCGTTATTAACGTCGTACGCATTGACCGTATTGGTCAACGTGCCCGAATCCGCGTCAACGTCTTCACCCGATGGCGGGTCAAAGTTTCCGAAGATCGGCAACGCAAACTCATCGCCCCACTGCGTGAACAGATCGTTGCCCAGTGGCGCGGGACTGAATGTCGCTGTTCCCGTACCAACGACCCCGGCGGGGAAGTTAACGGTAGCGGCAAAGTTATTGATCGGGTTTGCATCCGGCACAAAGGCTCCTCCCGCATTCTGAGCAACATCCGATACCCAGAAGAAGAATTCACCTTGCTCTTTCGGTAACACTCCTTGGCGTCCCTTGACCCAGATGCCGATGTCATCGACACCATCAAGGTTGAGGTCGCCAGCGACGGGCTTATCTGTGAACCCGCTCAGGCCCGCGAACCGACCTGTTGAGTCGCCGAGATGAAGTTGACCATTCGAGGTTCCGTCACGATTGGTGTCGAAAATCACCGTGTTGGTGTCGTTGACAAAGACGGCAAAGTCATCGTTGCCGTCGCCGTTGAAATCACCGGCGAATGGAATGCCGTTGTAAGTCGCATTGATCGTGTTGGTCAGGACCATGCCTGTTCCAACAATATCGAACACGTACCAATTGGCACCATCAAACAGGGCGACTTCATCGCCATCGAGTGCATTGCCATTGAAGTTCCCCGCGACCGCTGCCGCGTTGACTTGCGGCACGCCGGCTGCTTGAGCGACATCACCAACACCGTCATCGTCAGTATCGAGCAGGAAGCTGTAACTGCCGTTGAACAAACCGTAGGCACCCATCTTGTCAAAGCCCGATGCGTTGTTTCCGCGAGAAGCAAAGTTGCCCGCGAACAATCCGTCACTGATGCGACCGAACTGGTAAACGAAATCACGATTGGTGGCATCGTTGTCTTGACCCTCAGGATCCCAGACACCATTGCCGTTGATATCGACGTAGGTCAGACCCTGACTCCAAGTGCCGACTTCGGGGCGACTGTCGACGGTGAACCGTGCGACGAAATCACCGCCGGAGATACCGTCACCGGAGGATACCCCTGTGGTGCGGAAGGCCGGTGTCCCCGGCTCGCTGCCGTCGCTTTCGCCGTCGAGTGCATTGCCGACCGGGTCGATAATGCTATCGCTGAGCGTCAACGTGAAACGATCATCAGGCAGCGGCTCGTTGAACGTCAACGTGATCGTTCCGGTGGCCGTCGTTCCACCAGCGGGAATCACCACTGGGAACGCGTCGGGCGTGAACACCACGCTCGCAAACGGAATCACACCGGAATGATCGCCGATGAGCGTAATCAAACCTTGCGGCAATCCGTTGGGTACCAACGGTAGATTGGAGATCGCGGGATAAAGGAACCCGGCCACTCGCGGCGGCAGATCCTGCACGCGAATCGTCAAACTATCGATACGCGGCGTCGGTGCCGGTGTCTCTTGTTTGACGTTGAATAAATCAAACGTTGGATCAGCATTCGGGTACACATCGGTGACTTGCGGACCGAGCGTATCGATAAAGATTTGCAACGTCGCCAAACCCGCCGCGGAGGTGTTGCCGGCAGGGTCTTCCGCAGTCACGAACAGGTTCCGAACGCCGTCGAGTCCTAACGTTGCCGTCAGCGTCGGGTCGTTCATGTTCAAAGTCGACGTCAGTTCCCATTGTTCAAATGGATGCTGGTTGGTTCCATCGAGTGGTGACGCGACGGTTTGACCAATCAGGAAATCGTCGACTGTGAAACCGTCGTTCGTGCGGTCAACGAATAGCCGGATGATCGAGTTGGCCTCGGCTTGACCAAAGAACGTCGGCGTCGTGTCGTTGGTTGCACGATCGGACAACGTGGCCGGCAAGGCCGGATCGCCTGAATCACTGTCTGGCATCAAACCGTCAAGTGCCAAGGCTGGATCGCCGAAGAACACCGCTGGTGCGATCGCATCGACGACCAATTCCATCGATACGCTGCGATCACCATATCCGATGTCATTGGCAATCACGGGTGCGACAGCGGCGATCGAAGGGTCAATGATCTGGACCTTCGCACTGATGAAGTGGCTACCGTTGGTCAACGGTACTGCTACGGGTGTGCCCGCCACGGCTTGCACACCGTCGATTGCGAAATCGAAGATGTAAACGCCGGGCGTTCCCGTCAGTCGCCGCGCGAAACCGATTGGCGTTTGTGGAGCCGTTCCGGGTTGCTGAGGGGCACCTTCCAAGAAGACAGGCACGCGATAGCCCGCTGTGACGCCACCCACCGCGCCGGGTACCAGCGTCTGAGTCGTGTTGAACGGGATTGGAATGTTCTCGTCCGTTGGAGCACTCGCTCCCGGTGTTCCTGGAACGTCACGTCGCAGGATGTCGTCATCCAAACGGAACGTGATGATCGGAGTCGTGTCACGGGTGACGTTATCAAACTGGCTGCGACCGGTATCGGTCGACTCGATGACGAACGTGTCCGTGACCGCTGGTGCCGCGATCAATCCTGTACCGACAGTGAACTGGCCGGTACCGCTGTTGAACGCCGTGACCACGGCCGAGCGACCAATGTTCGCACCGCTGGTGAACTCGACCGTTTTGCCGACATAATCAAACGTGGTCGGCGGCAGCACGGCGTTGGCCGGTGCAATGTTGGCTCGGAACACGGTTGTTGTCGGCACGACAGCCGCGTTGACGGTTCCGACTTGGATGATGTCGTTGATTTCCAAATCAAATGGAATCGGTGGGGCTTCATTCGTGATCGTCAATTCATAAGCGTTGACCACATTATTTGCTGTGCCGGTGACGCGAACAAAGTAGGTTTGTCCTTGCACGGCAGGGAACCGCACTCGCGCGTTGGGCGTGCCGTCGGCGTTACCGAAGGTGCCCGCACCCGCGATCACGTTGCCCAATGTGTCGAGCACGTTGAGCGTCAGGTCGCCGCCACCAGGTAGCAAGCCTACCGCATACATTTCGAAGTGGGCGGTAACGTCCAGTGTGCCGGTGGATTCCGCAACGATTTGGAAGAGGTCCGTGTCGGCGGGGACACCGGGGTGCTCACCGAAGTTCGGGAAGATCGCCAAATTGTCGACGTTGATCGAATCGCCTGCACCGAGGTGAGTCGCGTTGGTCCGGAACTCATTCGGTTCGCTGGCGTCCGGCCCCATGACTAACAACTGCGGCACGCCGCCTGCGACGACCACATTGGGCGACACGATCTCGACGTTGGTGTAAGAAATGTCGGGCATGGCGACCGCGTTTCGGAACACTCGCACCCGGCCCTCGCCGGGATTGAGTCCCACCGCGTTGACGGCGAAATCGGTTGCCGGCAAAGTCGCACCTGCCGCGGTGGCGATCACGAGTGCGTCACTGGCCCCCGGTCCACCCCCGTCAACGTTGACGATCAGGTTACCGTTGACCACGCCGCCGACTGTCGGTGCGGGAGTGACCAAGAAGGTATCGTTTCCGGCACGCCCCATCGCGGTGAGGATTTCGACGTCACCGGCGAGGGCCACGGTTTTCAACACCGTCGCCGCCGCATCCGTCACGGTGGCGGTGCGATTGGGCGAGTTGACCGCGATGTTGTCGTGGCTATTGGTACCCTCGACGATCACATGATCACCGACACTGGCCAGTGCGTTGACCGTGAAAGCTCCGGCGACATTGGTGAAGTTAAACGTCGTGTTGTCGTTGTCGTTCTGGAAAGTACCAGAAGCTGCACCGGTTGGTCGGTAGGTCAGCTCATCGTCAGCGACCGTCAGGTTGGCATTGAGCGCTGCAGCACCACCAGCGATATTGACCGTTTCGATGCCGGTGAAACCGACGGCTGCAAAGCCCATTTCTTGGACCGTTCGTCCTGCCAAATCACTCGTGATCGTGGCACCGGCTCCGGTGAAGTTCAACACGTCGCTACCGTCGTCGGGATTGCCGCCTTCGATCGCAATCCCTCCTAGTGGATGATTGCCTGCGACCGTGAAACTGTCATCGCCGTCACGGCCGTCCAACATTAGAACTGTGACACCGGCTGTTGCGATGGTCGGGATCGTAAGACTGCCTGAATTATCGATCGCATTAACGACACCCGCAGCCGTAACAGAAAAGTTGTCCACCCCATCGGTTCCGAGCACGGTCAAAATATCCGCGCGAGCCGCACCCGCATCGGCGAATGCTAAATTCGTGACACCGTGGAACAAATTGTCAAATGACACCGGCATGTACACACCGGCTCCAAGTCCATCGACCCCGGTCACCAAGCCCGACGAGCCGTTTCCGGCAGGAGTGAACGTCAGCAGGTCGAGACCAGCAGGCGACGTGTAAATCAGGTTATCCACACCCGATGCACCATCGATATCCAGCGCCTCGACGGTCGACAGCGTGATCAATCCCAAGGCATTGACTTGAACGGTCGCGTCGCTCGCCGAAGTCGGTGAAACATTGAAGGTTTCTCCGCCAGTCGTTCCATGAATGATCACGGTGTCAGCGTCAGTCGCACCACCACCGGCCACGTTGATTGCAACGTCATTGATGGCGGTGACCGAGAACGAATCATCGCCGAAACGACCTTGCAAGTTCACTGTGCCGAGGTTGTTATTAGCACCACCAGCGTTGCCGGTGATGACGGTACCATCATTGACCCACACGCGGGCTTCATTGGCGGTTGCCGTCGGCGCGATCGCGATCGCATCTTCGCCATTAGTGCCGCGGACCGTCAATGCGCTTGCGGCGGTTGCCGAGGTCGCGTTGATCAGGCCCGTATTGATGTAGGTGACGTTGCCGACGCCCGCACCCAATTGATCGACGATGCCGGAAGTGTTCTCGCTTCCGGGAGTCACTCTCAAACCGTTGAGTGCCTTGACGGTCAACGAGTCGCCGGTCAAATCGCCACCATCGTAACGCAGTGCAACGTTCTGCAAGCCGTTGGCGTTGATGGTATCGGGCGTGAAGACCAGTGAGTCGTTTCCACCGAGCGTCTGCACGTCAACCGTGTCGAATCCGGTGAAATTACGAATATTGTAAAGAATGGTTGCCCCATCGAGCACACTGAACTGCGGCGTGCCCACGCCACCGGCCATCGTAAAATCGGCTACCACGGTCTCATTGCCGCTGGTTCCTGGATTGGACGGATCGGTACCCAACAAAGTCAATCGATCGGTATCGTTGAGGAAGCCATCATTGTCATTGATGATGATGTCGGTATTGAAGGTGAAGTCGATGTCCACGATCAAACTGCCATCGCTGAGATTGGTGACAACCAATTCACCCGCGTCCATCCCTGCGGGGCGAACCGAGATATTTTCGCTGACCATCCCACCGCCGCCCGCCGTGTTGTAGATCAGCAAATCAGCCGCGCCGCCATCGGCGCCAGCGGGATCCCCTTCATCAAACGACACGTCGATTGCCCAGCCTTGTGTAGTGTCATCGGCGTACGGTGTGATATTCAGCGTGTCGATGTCGCCGGTATCGGAGATTGGCGCGACACCGCTGCTAGGTGTCCTGGCCGCATCGTCGCCAAGCACGTTCAGGTCCGTGATGTTGCGGAAACCGATTTTGGCACTGCCGTTGATTTGCAACGTGAACTCGTTGTCGCCATCGGGATCGGGCTCAAACCTCGTGTCAATGATGCTGCCGGGATAAGCCGCCGCAAGTGTACCGAGCATGGAGTCAACGTCTTCCCCAATGACAATGAACTGATCGTTTTGATCGATACCGGGATTGTTATTGTCACCAATCAGGTTGGCTTGTTGGCTACCGGGGCCGGCAGTCAGAATCGTGCTCTCGATGGAACTGAAACTCAACGGTTGTGTCGGGGTGCCGCCGATCGTCGATGTCACGCTGACAATCGGAGGCGTCGACTTGTCGCTGTAAACGTTGATCTCATTGAACGTGAATACTTGCAGTCGGTCACCGTTGGGAGCCAAGGCGGGCACCGGATCACCACCATTGATGCGGATCGGTAATGCCGAAGACAAGAATGCCAGGATATCGTCGCCGATGTTGTCAAACGCCGGGTTCGTCTCGAATCCGGCATTGACCAGCAATCCAGGCGTCAACGGACTGGCTTGAGCAAAACTGCCGACGTTGGGAACGACGGGCAAGAGTGTATTCATTGTCGACGGCGGCACCGCACCAGGGACCAATCGGTCGTTGGTGATCGTGACGATCGATGTGTTGTTGGCGACTTCGATTAAGTCGTACGCTGTGGGGAACAAACCAGGATTGTTCGTTGAACCAGGCATGATCACACCGACGCCGAATCCAAACGGATCCGTTGTCGTGGCGGGATCGACCAAGTCGTCCTCACTGGGAGCGTAAACGTACAGTTGATCACCTGCGGCACCCGCGCCACCGCCAGCCACATTCACACCGCTTGGACGAACACCCCAGATATCGATGTCGGGTCCGGCCGATCCACCCGCCACACCGGGGAACTGATCAAACTGCGAACCTTCGCTCGGACCATCCCAGGCGTCTCCGTCCAAGAACACCAACGCTTGGTTGTTGCTGTAGGGGGCCACCGTCAGGTCATCATCGACGGTCGTGCCGGTGACGGTGACAATGTCGTTGTTGTTGGCGTCACCGAAATAGGTCACGGTTTCGACTTGGGTCAAGGCAACCGTGGTTGCAGACAGTGCGTCCGTGACGTTCAAGTCACCGCTGGCTTTGGTCGCGTCGGCATAAGTCAAACCGATGTCTCGCGGAGCCGCGTCAGCGGCAAAAACAGTCGGAGGTACGGCCCCCGGAGCACCTGGCGTGAATGTTCCCGCAGCTTGGATAAAGACGACATCGCGAGCCGATGAAGTCGCCGCCGCGCCGCCGTCGATTTGGAACGTCGTCCCGGCCGCACTCGGGGTGGCGGTATCGGCTGCGAAGTTGACGTTGAACGTGTCGGTGCCCGCTGCGCCACCAAACGTGTTGGCTGCACCTGCGGCAATTTGGTTGCCCTGGATATTGAATGTGCTGTTGCCAGCGCCGTCCGTGATGGTGTTGCTGACCGTAGCCGTGGTATTGAACACGTTGTAGGTGTTCGCGGCGGTGTCACCGGTCAGGTTAAAGTTGGCCAGCGGATTACCGGCGACCGTGTTGAAGATGATATCTGGGAACGCTGTTCCTCCCCCCAGCACACCAACGGTTCCGACTGCCGCTCCACCGTCGTTAAAGTAAAGCTCAGTGACACCCGTACCAGGATTGAAGATCAAGTCGTAAGTATCGCCGGCCACGTCACCGGCGTCCGAAACATTGATGGCTGTGTTGCCACCAGAGCCAAGACCAATGTTTAACTGGCCCTGGATGCCATTCAAGTTGCCCGCGTTGACGGGAGCATCACTAGCCACGTTCACAACATCGTCGAACGCACCGAAGAAGCCACCATCGAGGAAGTACGTTGAGCCAAATTGCGTGCTTTGGACATTGAACGTGTCCGCAGCGTTGTCGCTCATCGTCAAGTTGACCGTTTCAATCAAATCCCCGGCGCCATTGTAAATCACATCGGGCGCCCCCGCGAAACCAGTGACACCCTCGAGCGTGCCAGCGTTCACCGTTGCCGTCGTACCAGCAGGTTCGTTGAAATTAATGATCGAAAGCGTATCCCCCGCACCTGCTTCGTCACCCACTGGTGAAACGACGACTTGGCCCATCACGGGCGTGATGGCCATGAATCCATCGCCAATGGTAAACGTATCCCCACCCGCACCTCCGAACAGCGTTGCGACGACGGTGGCCGGTAGCGACTGCACTTGAATTGCGTCCGGACTGGCGTCGGCATTGCCGATATCGTCGGCATCGAGTGTGATCGCCGTTTCAGTGCTCGCTGGATCGAGTCCCGCCAGGGTGATCGTATTCGCACCCAAACCACTGCGAACGACCAAATTGTCAAAGCCACTGACAAAGCGGGTTTCGAATCCAACGGTGCCCGAAATCATGTTGCCACCGGGGCCTGCGATGTCCGCGAGATCATCGGCCACCGTCAGATTGGCCCCCGCCGGCAGTGCACTTGCGTCGGCGGTGTAGGTACCGCCCGCACCGACCGCAATGATCGGCGTCAAGCTATCGTAGGAAATCGACAGGGCACCTTCGATGTTGACGACACCGCTGTTGCCGGCGGCAACGTCGTCATCAAACGTCGCCAGGTTTTGAGCCGTCAGAAAATTTAAGATCAAACGATCATTATTTGCCGCACCGCTGGCGCCGGCGGCAAAGTGAATCCCCACGTTCTGATCTCCGGCGCGGTTGAGCAACCCGCTGGTCGTGTAGGCCGTATTCGTGTGAGCCCCCGCCGCGACGCCCGTGAATATCGGCAAACCGCCCGCCGTTTCATTGATCACCAAAGCATCGTCACCGCCCAAAGCATCGAAATCCAAGGAGATCGGTGTGGGCGACATCAGTGTGACGATGGGACCGGCATCCAAAACGAGAGTCGCTGAGTCCGCCGCACCGGCGATCCCTGAAACCGTCAAAACATTGTCATTGGCATCTCCCGTGACCGTGACAGTGCCAGGATTGGTCAGGTTAAGCGATTCGATTTCTTGGAAATTGACGGTCGAACCGCCGATCGTCACACCTGCGGGAGTGATCGTGATCGCGCCGCCCATTGCATCCAAGTTAAGCACGTCACCGGGCAGCGCGGGCGATGCCGGCAGGTTGCCGTCGATGTTGAAGATCGTCCCCGCCTGAGGCTTCGGCGTGAAGACATCTTCATCGTCGCCGCCATTGACGAACGTATTGGGAGTCGTGATCGCGCCGGCAATGATCGCCGTTGAACCCGTTCCGACATCGGCGTCGCCAGCGATTGGATCGACATTGACGGTTAGCGTGCCGCCCGGAGCGTTGGTTGCCGTGCCCGCTTGAATGTCCACGTCATCGCCGACGTTGAACAAGATGTTCCCGCCGGTCGACGTCAACACGGCCGCATTATTGATCGTCAGATCATCGGTGTCAGCGGACGTATCGGGGATATTGAAAGTCAAATCCCCATTGGTTGTGAAGTTAACACTAGCCGTGAATGGTCCTGCCATCGTCGAATTAAGACTGAGGAATGGCTTGATGCCGCCCACGTCGCCACCAAATGTCGTCATTCCCGTCGTGATAGTCGTCAGCGACGTATTGGTCGAAAATGTCGACTCATCCAATGTTCCTGCAAACGAGATGTTCGCAGCACTGAGGGTTTGAGCCGCATTGTTACCGATCAAGAATTCGGCACCACCATACGTCTGGTCGCCGGTCGTCGTTACGTTCCCGGCAAACAATGTGCCTCCCACTGCGTCCGTCGTGATACTCATGAGCGGGTCGATTCCGCCAATGTCAGCAGACGCCCCACTGTTCGCTGCAGGAGCGCTATCGTTTAAGACAAGGTTAAACGCGCCATCGAGGGTATTTCGGAAAATGATGACGTTGCCCGTTAACGTCACATCGGTGCCCAAAGTGTTGACTTCGTTGTAGATCTGTTGATTTAACGTAGTTACGTCGGCACCCAGCAAGGTCGTGCCGCCTGGCACCGGCACATTAAAGACACCAATGTCCAGCGAGCCAAGATTCAGTGGCTGATTGATATTGGTGTTTTGAACATCAATGTCGACCGGTCCCCCAGCCGTGGTGGGCGCCGTGTTGAAATTAACCGTGTCATCGGGCCCCACATCCGGGTCCGTGATGGTCAGACCGCTGGTGGCAAAATTCAGCCCGTCCACGTTGATCGTGTCGGTGCCTCCGCCGCTGTTGATCGTCAGGTTAACCGTCGGATTGGCAAATGATGTGATCTCGCCCACGTCCGAATTGACCGTCGTCGTACCTGCCGCCTCGGTGACGGTGATCGTCTCCGACGCGCCGCTGTAATTCAGCGTCACGTTGGCCGGCGTGATCGTCGAACTGATCGGCTCCAAACCGGTATAGGTGATCGGCGCACTCATGCCGACCTCGATGCTGCCGGAGTCGGCGGTGTCGTAATTGAAGGTCAAATCGATGCCGTCCGGGCCGACGACTTGGATCTCGTCACCGGGCATCGATGAAACATTCGCGCCGCCATTGAACGTGATCGGTACTAGAATCGGCCCACTGGAGACATCGATGATGAAGATATCGTCACCGTCCCCACCGTCGATCACGATTGGATCGGTAAGGGATGGATCCAGCGTAAGAGTGTTGCCGTTGATCGTGATGGAGTTCGCTGTCACCACGATCGTGTCATCGCCAACCGTGCCTCCGATCGGACCGATCGCGCCGCCAACGTTGCCGCTAAACGTATTGCCCGTCGAGATATCGCCGGTGGCTCCGTTGAAAAAGACGATGCCGTACAAGTCGTTCCCGCTGACCGTCGAACCGCTGACATTAAACGTCCCGCCGTCGCTGAACCCGCCTCCGCCACTGCCGTCGGGCGTGTTGGCGATGTTGAAGGTCAGCGACATGTTGATCAGGTTGACCTCGCCACCGGCATTGAAGATGCCGCCGCCGGCCTGATCCGCGCCGGGCCCAAAAGCGGTGTTACCATTAACCGTTCCACCATCGATCGTCATCGTGCCGCCGGCGGAATTCCAAAGCCCGCCCCCTTCGGCCTGGGCGGTGTTGAAATCGACGAATGAATCCTCGAGGTCGACGATCGCGTTGCGTGTGACGTGCAAGCCGCCGCCGTTACCGGGGCTGCTGGCCGGGATCAAACCGCCATCGGAGACATCATTGAAAAAAATGAATGAGTTGGAAATCTGAACGGTGCCGTCGATGATTTCGATGCCGCCGCCGGCGCGGACCGCCTCGTTGAATTGGATGCCGACCGTATCGATCGTGACATCCCCGCCGATCGACATGATGCCGCCGCCGCTGCCGGCCGTCGTCCCCGCGCCCGCGGACGGACCGCTGGCGAGGTTGTTGTCAATGGATACTCCATTATCGAAGCCATTGATGTCGAGGGTCCCACCGTCGTTGAAGATGCCGCCCCCGCCCTGAAAAGCATCAGGCGTGCCACCCGCATTTCCGCGGGCCTCATTGTTGGAAATACCCACAAAGCCGGACGCGCTGGTGACTCTCAGCGTTCCGGACGCCGAATTCCACAGACCGCCACCCTCGGCCTTAGCTATGTTGCCGGAAACGTTGCCGCCGTCAATCGTGACATCGGCGGCCCCGGTGATATGTAGTCCGCCGCCGTTACCGCCGCCGTTTGTCGCTGCGTCGCCGCCGATGCCGAGGGCCGTGTTGCCGTCGACTACCGTCGGCCCGCCGAGGAGGACGTTGGTCAGTGTGACGATCGTCCCACCTGTAGTCTCGATGCCGCCGCCGGCGCGGTTGGCCGTGTTGCCGCTGATCGTGACGCCACCGCCGTCGCTGCCGTCGATCGTCAGCATCCCGCCCGAGTCGACGAGGATGCCGCCACCGCTGCCAGCATTACCGTCGGCGAAGTTGTTCGAGAACGTGATCCCCTGCCCAGCCGCAGCGGAGATGATGTCGAGCGTGCCATTGGCCTCGACGAAAATGCCACCACCCCCTTGGTCCGCATTGTCACCGCTGGCAATGTTGCCATCGACGACAACGGCCACGTTCGTGTCATTAAAGGTGAGCGTGCTGTCGTCGGATATCCAGAGTCCGCCCCCCTCCTCGCCCGCGGTGTTGTTCAGGATGTCGATGCCGTCGACGTTCAGCGTCGCGCCCCCGATCGCGGCGATGCCGCCGCCGTTGCGGGTGGCCGTGTTCGTCCGGACGGAGATCGCCTGTCCGGGGATACTCGTGACGTTCACCGTGCCGCCATTGGAAAGGAGACCGCCGCCGTCGCCGTTATTGCCGTTGGCCTTGTTGTCGACGAGGGTGGCCGGTCCGGGATCTGCGTCAAAATTGACGATACCGCCGTTGTTGAAGACGCCGCCTCCCCCGGTGCCGTTGGCCGTGTTGTTGACGACCTGAGTGGCGTCGATGACGAGCGTGGACCCGACTTGGTTCCAAAGCCCCCCACCCTCGTTGGCGGCCATATTGTGGGCGACGATGGCGTTGTCGAATCTGACTATCGTCCCAATGGTTCCACTGATGTGCAGGCCGCCTCCGTTGCCCGCGGTGCCTGCGACGCCGCCGATGCCGAGGACGTCGTTACTGAGCAACCGCGAGTTGCCGTTGAAGTTCGCGGCGCCATCGACGATTTCTACGCCGCCACCAGCACGGTTGGCGGTGTTGCCAACGATTCGGGAGTCGTTCATCGTCAGCATACCGTCGAGGATGAAGACCCCGCCGCCGGAGCCGGCGTTGCCATCGGCGACGTTGTTTTGGATGACCGTCTCGACACCGACGTCGTTCTGGATGGTGACGTCGCCGTTCTCGCTAAAGATTCCGCCGCCCCCTTGCGTGGCGGAATCGCCGCTGGCTGTGTTGCCGTCGGCTGCCGTGGCCCCGCCGATGGTGGAACCGGTGAGAACGAGCGTACCGCCGGCGTTGTAGATACCTCCACCGCTGAGTCCGGCGGAGTTCCCGCTAACGACCGTCCCGACGTTGATGTTCATCACGCCAGCACCGGAGTTCCACAGTCCGCCGCCCTCTTCAGCGGCCGTGTTGCCTTGAAATGTGCCGCCGGTGATGTTCGTGGTACCGGTGCCGCTGACGTGCAAGCCGCCACCGTTGACGTCGGCGGTGTTGCCGCTGGTCGTTCCCGCAACGCTGCCGATATTGAACGAACCACTGATGTCAGCACTGCCGCTGAAGATCTCAATGCCGCCACCGGCGCGGGCGGCGTTGTTGCCGCCAATGATCACGCTGTTGGGTCCCGAGTCGTCAATGATCAGCGTACCAGCGCTGAAGATCCCGCCGCCGTTCTGCGCGGTGTTGGCTTCACCGACGGTGTCGCCGCCGATGATCACGTCGCCACCCGAGTCGTCGATGGTTAGCGTGCTGCCCTCGGAAATTCTGATCGCACCGCCACCCTGAGCGTTCAGTACTCCGTCGGCGACATTGCCAGTGAACGTAGCGTTGGTGATCCGTGCCGAAGTAGCACGGCCAGATAAGATGTTTTGCCCCACGTTGATCGCGCCGCCAGACCCAGCTTCGGGAATTGGGACGCCGGAACCAGCCGCCAAATTGTTTGTAAACGTTGCCCCATCAATATCCAGACCCACTACCGACGCGGTCGAGTTGCTGGTGGCCGTTGATATGGCTCCGCCAGAGATTGCGGTATTGTTATCAAATGAAACATCGCGAATGACTAGCGTATGATCGAAGACTCCCACCTGCCCATCAGTAGAGTTTGCAATCGCACCACCAAGAAAATTTGACGGTGCTGTGGCATTCTGTAGCGTCAGGTTTTGAAGCGTGACATCCTCTACTGCATCGGCGCCGATGCTCCCCGCGCCAATAGCGATTAAGAAAATACGGTTGTTGTGCGCGCCGTCGATTGTGACATTCGTGCCGCTGCCGGCAGTGTTGTCGCCATTGATAACAATGTCATCGGTGATCATGGGTAAGGCGCTGCCCAGCGTGATGGTCTCCATACCGGCGGGGAGGTTGAACGAAATCGAGTCGCCTTCGCTAGCACCGGCGACCGCCTCGTTAAAGGCCGCATTGATGTTGGCCGCTTGAATCGCTTCCCGCAAACTGATCATTCCATCGACGGCAACAGTATCGGCATTGGTGTTGACCACGTACGCGGCCAGCAGTCGCCGATCTTCCAACGACTCAACCCGAGGTCGTCGCGTCATTAATCGCGCCAGTCGACTGCGGCGCGAATCGCGATCTTGGCCACTGGCGATCCGGTTCCTTCTTTTCTTTTGCGAACGTGTCTGCGTGTCGTTTACGTGCTGATTGAAAAAGACCACTGAAAGAACTCCTAGATTGCCTGGCTGCGGATCAAAGGTGATGAGGATCAGCGGCGAGTTCCCCAGCACTACCTTGGCGGTTTGGGTGGACTAGGAAACGCTACCGGAGATGAGGCGACGTTACGGGATCCCCCGACCGCTTGCGTCCTTTCTCCAGGATGGGGGTCCTGTATCGTCTTCTCAGTAGAGTCAGGACGCATGCGCAAAGCAATCAAATTTGCAACTCCAAAATCGACAAAATGTCGAAATTTCAGCTTGGCGCGTCGGCAAAACCCTCCGCCACGACGTCCAAGCGGCTCGCCCCCCCGCCGTTCGCCGCCTTCGAACGGACCCGCAAAACCGCCCGATCAAGTTCCACGATTCGCGCGGGCTGCCACTCAGAAAAGTCCACTCAAACCTCCTATTTTACGAGACGTGCGCTGCCAGCATGCTCGCGAATGGGAGGTGCACGAAGACGCAAAAAGAGGCCGGCCGACGCACTCGAAATCCCCGGATTTTCAGGGTGTGCCCGGCGAGCGGCAGGCGATCAAAATGGACCCAAATATTGGGCGTCAAAACGGCCAATTTTTTTGCCCGATCGACCGATTCCACAGAGATGAGCCCGCGAACCCATCGAACGATGCTGCGACGGATCCAAAGAGTGATTCCGGACTGCGGTGTTATTGATACCGACCCCAGCAAAATGCGCTGGGCCGGATATTACGTAGGCCGGACCGAGGTCGCGAAAAACCCTGCCGTATCCGCATCAACCTGATTTGCTCGAAATACAGTCTGTGATTTTCAAAATCAATCGATTTGCGACCGAAGTTCCGGCTTGGCAATGGTTGATGCGATACGGCCTACGAATCGCGTGCAATATCCGGGCTAGGGTTAGTCGACACCGTAGTGTTCGACTTCGGCCCAGTACTCGTCGAAAGCGCCTTCTTCGTGGAAGTCGGGGCTGTTGTCGAGGTCGTGACATTCCATGCACTTCTCGCGAGCTTTTTCCAACGGCAACTGCATCGCGGCGCGGAGCTGTTCTCGCTGTTCGTCGGTAACCTCGATCTCACCGTTTTCAGCCGCCGCGTGTGATTCACCCGGACCGTGGCAGTTTTCACAACCGTTGCCATGCAGGTGCGAGTCTGCTTCGAGTTCCAAGTACCCCGAAACGTACGGGTAGTAGTTCTGCGCGTTCCAACCAGTCACGTGGCAGGAGATGCACTCGGGGTCAAAGTGACGTGGCACATCTCCACGTTCACCTGGATGAACAAGGCTCTCGGTGGCACCGAAGTGAGGTGAGTTTTCCCAAATGTCAAACGCCGTGGTGTGGCAGTCACCACACGTTTTCGAACCGACAAATTTTTCACCGCTGGGATGCGGGATCGGTTTGAGGCCGAGGTTTTCAAGACCGAGGTCGCGGAGTTGGAATTGATACTCGGACATCAACTGACGCATCTGCGGTGCGTCGCCAAACGAATCATCCAATGGCACGCGGGCGTAGCGCATCTCGTCGTCTTTGTAGAGCCCGATCAAACCCACATACATGGCTTTGTTACCGGTCAAGATCATCTTGGTTTGCGAGCCTTCGATCGATTCAGGTTGATACGTCGGCTCACCATAGCCACCGGCGACGACAACCATGTCAAAACCAGGAACCTCACGCACAAGCTTCTGTGCTGCTTCCTCGGTGCCGTAGAACGTCAGCACGGTGTAGTTTGGCGACTCGGCTTTGATCTGCTTGATCACGTCCTTGGCCGACTCAACCGGGTCGCCCAGCGTGATTTCTTCATTAAGCGTTGATTCGAGTGCATCCGGATCGAGGATGCTGGTCACGGCGACTTTCATCGCTTGTCGCTCGATCACTCGATAAGCGGGCATCAACGAAGGATCGAGCAAGACGACGTTTGCCGATGCGTAGATCGCGTCTTCGGGTTTTTCGGCAGCGGCTTCCTGGATCAAATCGCCAACGCCGATGCGCACATCGTCGGGGCCAAATCCGACGGCGACGTATCCCATCTTGCGGAGTGCTTCGAGCGAGCGGTGGAATTTGATTTCGGCTTGGCGGCCAAAGCGGCGGATCAAGTTACCGGCATCAATCGGCAGCAACTCCCAACCTTGGTCACGCAGCTGCGTCGCGAACGTCATCCGCCGCGCCACGCCGCCCTTTTGGTTTTCGAGTCCCGTGCAACCACACGGCTCGATGTAGCCATGTTGTTGTCCGGTCACGAAGAGGGCGAGCTCAGGCGCCGGCCATTTTGTGTAGTCCACTGGTCCGCCCATTCCCGTCGCCGGAAGCGCCGCCGATTCCGCCGCGGCAACGGCTTGGTCGAGCATTCGCGTGCCACCTTCCATGTTCGCCGGCGAACTATAAGAACCATCGTCGTTCGTGCCCTCGGTCAGGAACGCGTCCGAGTCGGGACGCACCGACTCCTTCGGAGACGCCGCGATTCGGGGAACATCAGAAGAGTCCGTCCCGGCAGCCAGATCGGTCGGCGATGCGGCAACCGGCGACGCGAGGATCGGTTCGGCTCTACCGGGAGCGACCGAAGTCACGTCAGCGCGGGAGCGGGCAATCAGTGGGGATTTACGCGACAACCGCGAATCTTCTGGGATGCCGTGAGGTGTGGGCACGACCTCGGCAACGATCTCTTTCCGTGGCAGGGGTGTGGGGACGAGTTCGGCGTTTCGCCAATCCGATGCGGAAGGCTCAACAACCTCGTCTTGACTGACATCGATTTCCGCGGGATCAAACTCACCGTCAAATAACCCAGTGGAACTTGGCTCGGTTTTGGCAACCGCGTCTTCTTCGGTCGCCCCGGAATCCTTGCTGGGAGCGTCGGATTCTGCACCACCCTCACTCACCTCTTCATCCTCCCCTTCAAGGGAAACGACCAGGGTCGTTGCCGGAGGAGGTCCGGTGAGCGGTTGCGGACCGGAGCCCAGGACTCGGTAGGCATCCCGGATCGTCGACTCGGCGAACTTAGGATTCACCTCATTCAGGACGATTTTTTCTCGGTAAACCGGTTGGACCGTCGAATCACCCGGCGTCGCGATCGAAATCTCCGGCCGTGAGACCGACTCAAACGGGAGCGTCTCGCCTGAAGCGTGTTTACGGACATCGCAACCCGCCAACGAAACAACCAGCGCCAGCCCAGCGAGTAGGCCGCATACGTTCCGATTTAACGACACTTCGGCCTTTCGTGAGGCGTTGCTCGCGCCCGCATCCGTCAAACGGCTACTCCCCCCCCGTGCTGCGAGAGACTCGGCGGCGGTGGGGGCGAACGATGATTGAGAGACGGGCATGAGTTTCCTCGGTCAGAACGATGCGGTGGGCATCAGTCTAACGCGCAGAGAGCGCAAATTTCAGTAGCAATTTGAGGGCAGGAACCTTCGGATTATCCGATTCGATCATCACGTATCCGAAATCACCTTTCCCCATCCCTAGTCGGTCGACGTTTTCGGCTCCCGGCTTGAGTTTCAACTGCAGAGTGTAGAGCGTCATTTTGCCCTGTCCGACCGGTTTATTGAGGGTGGCTTCGACATACTCCGCCGGTTCGATCTCCCCGATACTCAGTTTGGTCGACGATTGCTCGGCTCCCTTGAGCACCACGAAGGCTTTCGCGGTCATCGATTCTTCATCGTCGACGGTGCCAAAATCATACATGTACCCCCCACCGGAGATCCCCTTGAGGCGTGAATTGGGCAGCATACTCAGCACGCCAACGATCCGACCGGTCACGGGAATGTAGACATAGCGTCCTTTCCCTGGCTCGTCCGTTTCGTCGGCTTCGGGGAACAACGGCAGCACGATGTTTTGGTTCACGGGTCCCTGCTTGAGCCCCGGTTTGATTTTCGCGGTGACCTGGAAACCTTGCTCAGCGGCTTCGTTAACACCATCGTCCTCGCTCGGCTCGAACGGTGTGACCTCGAACTCGGCGAACTCGTTAACAGATTCGTCGCTAAATTTGACTTCGCCGGGCCGCATCGGTTGACCGAGGTAATTGTAAACCTTGACCGAGAATTCGACGTCTTCGCCCGCCGCGACCTCACCAAACGTGACTTGCTCGGGAACGAGTTGAATCTGACGGACGACTTGGCCTCGGATTTCGAAACGGATCGCCACTTGGCTGGGGTCATTGGTCCTCAACTCAGCCGACTGACCGAACGTGCTCTCGTTCGTCTTGACCGTCCAGCTCATCTTGACCTCGGTTTGTTCGCCCGGTTCCAAGTTCTCAGAGCCGAGTTCACCGACGGTGCACTTGCAGGTGGAGGCACCTACTTTGAGTTTCAGCGTTTCCTCACCGACGTTTTTGACCACGAAGACGTGTTCGCCGGTTTCCTCGGGGGCCATGACGCCGAAATCGTGGACATTTCCATCAGGCAATTCGACTTTGGGGAATTTGTCCGACCATTGTTTTTGCAGCGACGCCATCGCGTTGGAAGCATCGATTTCACCGCGATAGCTGATGGGGCCGAATGCGGGTTCGTATTGACCGTAACGTTCGTAATTAACCTTCCAACCAATGCCGACGCCGAAAGCGGCGACCACGAGACAAGCGATCAATGTCTTCATGCGGATGAGACCCAAACGATTTTCGGAGAGGACTGACTTATTCAGCTAAAAAGAATGCATCGGGGCTACGGCGGCCGTCCGAGATTGGTTCGCTCAGCGGACTAAAACGCCTTCTGGCGTGGATTGCCAAACGTGTTTCGAGGGCAACTCCATCGCCGTCAGCAACCCGCCGCCATAGCAATTGGTATCCAGACAGATCAGATGCCCGATATCCAGGATTTCGGCTTCGTGGTTGGCGGTGTGGCCGACCACCGCGGTGCGTCCGCTGAAATGAGGGTCGGGAATGCCAGCGCGGAGTGAGTGCCAACGCAGCAATTCGGCGGGCTGCTGATCCATTTCCAAGCCCGGATCGTATGCGGCGTGGGTAAAGAAGAATTCGCCATGTACGAAATAGTCGCCCAGCGAATCGAAAAACTGCAGATGTTCGGGTGGCAAAAAGTTCAAATCACCATCGAAATTATAGCTTTCGAGGGTGTCGATACCGCCATATCGGAGCCAGGCGTGGTGCGGTTCATCGCCCCGAACCACGTTGAGCATCATCTCCTCATGATTGCCCAGGAGAGGGACGAGCTGCGTTTTGCGTCCCCACCGGATCAATGTGTCGATCACACCCTTGGAGTCGGGACCTCGATCGACGTAATCACCCAAGGTGACGATCACATCGTCAGGAGTCGGCTCGATCGCCCCCAATAGGGTTTGCAACGATTTGTTGTAACCGTGGATGTCTCCGATCGCGATGAGTCGTCCGTTCAAGTCTTTTTTCTCCGTGTTTTTCCAGATCCTCGGCCGATTCAGCTATAATCGAGGGAGTACAAATCGTCGCAGAAAACGTTTCCATGTTAACCCCACTAGAGTCCGATTGAGGCGTCTGAGAACGTCTTGCGCACTTGCCGGTGGCCTGAAACGATTACCAGCCCGCGAATCTTAGCCGTCGCGTCGCTTTCGCACCGCCCCCACTTCTCTGCCATTGAGTATGACTTCTAATCTCGCTGACGAACCGAAGATGCTCGAAGTTCCCGGTAGTAACCCGGCCGAGGGTGATCGCAACGTGCCACGCTGGCGATCGTTGCTCATGAGTCCGCTGGCTTGGTGGGCACGCCGAACAGGGGCCGCTGTCGAGGGCAACGGCGAAGAGGTCGCGGAATCCCTCTGGGACTCTGACGAAACGATCGCGATGATCGGCAGCATGCAGGTTCACATCATCATTTTCCTGTCGTTGGCCCTCGTCCACCTGCAAAAGCCGTTTGATGAGGACGCGGTGGTGATGATCTCGTCACCCCCCGAATACGAAGAAACCCTCGAATCGATCGACGAATTTGTCGTCAGTGAAACGCCTCAGACCGAGGTCGGAGCTGATGCGTTGGCGGAACTGGACATGGCGGAAGCCTCAGCGGAAGTCTACGCCGAAGTCGCGGACATCCCGAACCCGGTGGATCTGCAACCGACCGATCTCGGCCAAATCATGGTCAACAAGATCTTCAACCAACCCGTCGCCCCTCAGAAACGGCTGGTGACGCAGAAAGGCAGCACGGGCGTCGGTGTCGCTGGAGCCCAGGGTGCGGTCGACCAGATCACCGCCGAGATCACGCTCGCCGCCGAAGAACGTCCAACCCTCGTCGTCTGGTTGTTCGATCAGAGCGGGTCGCTCACCCGGCAACGCGCGGATATCCGAGACCGTTTTGATCGCATCTATGACGAACTGGGAATCCTGCACGGCAAGCCGGACCAAAGCAAAGTCAAAGCGGAAGACCAACGCATCCTGACCTCGATCATCGGATTCGGCGAGCGGGTCGAACTCTACACCGAAAAACCGACCGCCGATTTATCCGAGATCAAAAAGATCGTCGACAACATCCCGGTCGACAACTCGGGCATCGAACGTGTCTTCACCGCCATCGAATCGGCGGCAAATGAGTACAAACCGCTGCGCCGAAACGTCGGCCCACGAGGCCCTAAACGGAACGTCTTGTTCGTCGTGGTGACCGACGAAAAAGGTGACGACTACGGTCGACTCGAAACTTCGATTTCCTCCTGTCGCAAACTCGGTATCCCGGTGTACGTCATCGGCGTGCCCGCACCATTTGGCCGCGAACACACGCTCGTCAAATATGTCGACCCGGACCCGAAGTACGACCAATCGCCGCAGTGGGCACAAGTCGACCAAGGCCCTGAAACGTTCTTGCCCGAACGGATTCAATTGAGTTTCACCGGTAATTTTGAAGAAGAACCGGTCATCGACAGCGGATTTGGTCCCTACGGCCTGACGCGACTGTGCTACGAAACCGGCGGCATCTATTTCACCGTTCACCCGAGTCGCAACACGTCTCGCGAAGTTCGACGCGGCGAGATCGAAGCGTTCACTTCAGACATGCGGTTCTTCTTTGACCCCAACGCGATGCTGCGGTACCGGCCCGATTACCTGTCCCAAGAAGACTACGTCGGTTCGGTCAAACGGAGTCCGTTGCGAATGGCGCTGGTGCAAGCCGCCACGATCCAAAACGTCCAGGGCATCCAACGACCTCGATTACGATTCGTCAAAACGAGCGAAGCCCAACTCGCGGGCGATCTGACCAAAGCTCAACAGGACGCCGCTCCGCTCGAACCGGCGTTGATCCAAATGGCTGCCACCTTGGAACAAGGTTTGTCGTCGCGTGACGAAGAGAAGAGCCCGCGATGGCTCGCCGGATTCGATCTCGCCTACGGTCGCGTGTTGGCGCAGAAAGTGCGAACGGAAACCTACAACGCTGTCTTGGCCCAAGCAAAACAGGGCATGCCGTTCAAAGAGAAAAAGAACAACACCTGGATCCTCGAACCGAGTGACGAGATCAGCGTCGGCAGCAAATGGCAACGCGAAGCCGATACCGCCCGCGAGTTTCTGAGCCGTGTCGTTGAAGAGCACCCAGGAACCCCATGGGCTCTATTAGCCCAACGCGAACTCGATGTTCCGATCGGATGGACGTGGAAAGAAACCTTCACCGATGTCACCCCACGATCGGCTCGTGCCGGCGGAAACAATAATAACAACGTTCCCAAAGACGATGAACGTCGGATGCTCAATCGAGCCCCCAAACGTCCGGTCCCCAAACTCTAAACCGGGAATTACGGAAAACGATCGGTTAAATCCGGCTAGCTCGAATCGCTCCCAACCAACGCGTCAGCGACGAGCACACGGTCAATCCGTCGCTGAGGCGTCACGTAACGTGTAGCCGTTTCGGAGTTTGTCCCGTCACAGCCGCACAGAAACCGCGGCGGATTAGCGTCGACGTTGCTGCTGGTGACGCCCACTGGCGACGTTGCCTTGCGGGTAGTCAGGAGCAATCCCGAATACGCGGCGGTGGTACATCGCGAGGGACCGCAATGCGTGTCCGCGATATCCGACTCCGGCATCATCGAGTGGTACCCGCCCCATGGCCCCGACGATGAAACGAACCGCGTTGACGACATGCGGGTCGACCAAATCTTCGTCAGGCAGGTGGGTCAACAAGAACTCGAGCATGTGGCCGGTCGTTTGCACCTTACGCGTTAGATCGCCGTTGTCCTCGCGTGATTCGAACCAATCCGTGCTGAACGAACCGTCTCGATTTTGCATCGAATAGGTGTACTTAGTGAAATCGTTAAGGAAGTCTTCGGCGCGTTTCCACTGACCATTGATCGGCTCGCCTTCAAGACGTCGTTTTCGCAACGCATGGGCAAAGCCCATCAGACGGTGAGTACCACCACAAGCGGCCCCCACGATCGGTTCGTTAAGTTCTGCTGCGATCAAGCGATCAAAATCCCAACGCTCACCACCGACTCCCGTCCAAGTCGCATCGGTATCGAGGTAATGCGCCAAACCGATCAGCGTGAAGGTGAGCTCCTTTCCTTCTTCGCAGGCGGCCGCTTCGACTTGCACCAGTTCACCGACCGAGAACTTTTTACCGTCCGCGTGGAGCGGATAGTTCGAAGGCACTCCGGCAAGTGATAACACGGCCAAAAACTGGGCTTGGTGTCCCTGCAAACCGGTGCCTTCGCGAATTTTGAGTTTGCCATGTTCGGTTGTCATCAAACGGTTACCGCGGCAGACGTTGTTCCCCGCGATCCAGGCGATTGCGCTGTAGTTGCCGCGCCGGGCAATGATTCGCGTGTCCGCACCGTAAACCATGATCGCGTGCATCATGCCCCAGTTGCTACGTGAATCAGCGTTCTCCGTGCGAGCATGGAAGCTTCGCAGTGTCTGCAGAATCGGACTTCTCAAGCGGGCGATTGACGGATCGAGATTCGCGACGGCCCCCGGGCCCGAATGAGACTTCTCACGGCCGGTCGCATCCACGTTTACGATCCGATCAATCGGCGATTCCGCGATACGCTCGACCGGCTCGGAGGCGCCACGACGCGATGAGTCATATAGTTCACGAACATCTCGCAAGACGGTCTTTTCTTCGACCGGTTTGAGCGGTTCAAGACTTTGCTGCGACTCAAGGGGATCGATGACGAGCGGTTTGATCCGCGTTGCGGAAAGCTCAGGTCGCGATTTGATTGGCTCGCCCGGAGGTTTCGCCGCCGGTGCCGAGCGTGCCACGCTGTCGGGATCTTTGAGCAGTTCGATCATGGGTATATCGTCTTGCAAATCGTCCGGTTCGTCGCCGTACCATTTGTCGATCTCGAGTGGCCCGGCAACGTCGCCCTCATTATTGCCGTCATTTGCGTTGACGGAGCTTGATTGCACGGGCTTGTCCGACGAGGAACGACGCGAAGTTGGGTTCATCTTTGAGGCAACCGTCGGTTCGGAAATGCGGGCAGGCGCGCCCAAACTCATTTCCGAGTCCTCTGTTTCCGCTACAACTTTTTCCGAAACATCCTGGTGTTTCGTCGTCGCTTCGTACGTCGATTTTTCTTCCTCGACGACACGTTCATCGGGTAATTCAGCCGGTGGCGTGAGACTCAGCGATCCGGGACCATCGGGCAACGCCTCGAGAGCGGGCAGCGTGTCCAAAGATGGCATGCGTTGCACCGGAGAGAGCGTGATCGGTTTATCGTTCTCGTCAGTCAGCGGTGAGATGCCGCTGCCGACGGGCATGCTATTTCGTGGTGAAACCTCAAGCCGATTCGGTTCCATCGGCAACGGTTCCAACGGTGCGACCATCGCCGGTGCGCTTCGTGTCGGTGGTGCGACCGTTACCGGAACCGGATCTCGCAGCGGTTGACGTGAGATCGGCTGACTAGAAGTCGGTTGACGCAAAGTCGATTGGCGGGGGATCGATTGACCACGTGGTTGCCAACCTTCGCCAGGCACCGATGCGCGAGGCTGAGTATGCTCATAGGCATGGTTCCCAGTGGTCGCGGGCTCCGGCGAACTCTTGCCCGGCATCAGGCTGCGAGGGTTCATCCACGAAGGGAATAGACGGCGATCGGCAACCGTGTTCGCTGGCAATCCCGAATTCAGATTCGGCACTTCGCTTGGCAGTCCGTCAGCGTCAGCTTGTGAAGGTGAAGGAGCCTGTGTGGCGAGCTGCTGTGGCGGCTGGAGCAACACCTGAGGCGTCGCAAGTGAACGCTGGGGTGCCGTCGTGGCGTCGACTTCGGGTGCGACGGGACGGAGCACGAGTTCGGGACCGCGCGTTTGGAACGTCGGTACTGCCGGCTGCCACGATTGCGGGAGCCCACGCAACTCGGCGTTGTCTCGCGTCACCCAACTCGGTGCCAATCGCTGAGGCGGTGCAGGTTTCTCCGCTTGCGGCGGGTTCAGCGAAAGCGAATCCGTTGCGGAACCGGCGGACTGCTTGGGTGGCGCCGGCGGTGGTGTCGACGGCAACAATTGAATCGAAGTCCCGACAGGACTTGTTCCAACGTTGTTCCAATCGGCGTGGCCTGGCCGCAGCCCCAATACAGAGTTGACCGATTGGGTCGGCCGAAACGTCGGCACCTTGGCATCGTCCGCTCCCGGAACCATCGCATCGGTCATCGGGCTGCTAAACGCAGGCGAACCCGTTTTGTCTGGCGCCGTCGGCGCCGAGACCGACATCCCACCGTCCCAATCGAGTTCGTCAGCCAGGCACACTCCGTTTGACACGATCGTAGTCGTGGACACACAACCGAGCATGAGCCACATCGCCAATCTTCGACGACGTGGGCTGGAGACGGGTGTCAGGTTACGAACATTCTTAACGGGCACGACGACATCTCCGGGTAGTACGAGTTCTAACGTAGCTATCGGAAATCCGACCCTCTGAAATTCACCCCAATGTTGCCAGCGAGCATGCATCTTTTGCACAACCGGCCCGATGTGCCCGCATGCAGCCTGTTTCCGAGCAAATCGAAGGAAAAAACAGTACTCAGCGGCGAGTGGGGCGAGTGCCGCCTAGCCCCCTCTAGGGTGCGACCCTTAAGAATCACGCATCGATTAACGCTCGTCATCCGTCCACGAGAAGGTGTTCGGCGTCATCATTTTGATCGAGCATCCCCACTTTGGCTCAAGAACGACGGGCTCAAGGTCGAAGTGCTGAGGTCGACGCGAACGCTGTGGTGTGAACAGCCCCTACCGATGGCGAACGATACGCGGCTCACCGACAGCGGCTATGATGACAACTCAATAACGATGTCGTGTTTTTCTGGAGGCGAGTGCGTGTGAAGGGGTCAGGTGGTACCGACGGCGGCGTCAGTCAATTTTTCTTTGGACTGGCGTTGTTGATCGGCGGCGTTTATTTCTTCTTCGACTCGGTTCGTGTTGCGACCGGACACGCGGGCATGCTCAGTGGCGCGATCGGAGGTGGCGGAGGTCGCGGCAGGCTGATCGAGACGACGTCGATGGGCATCCTGTTCGTGCCGTTCTTTATCGGCATCTTCGCGTTGTTTGTTGACGCCAGACGTAAGTGGGCGTGGGGTCTGACGTACCTCGGGCTGGCGATTCTTGCGGTGGAAATTCTCAGCCGGATTCGTTTTATCGTCGATACCAAACTCACTCACTTGCTCGGCATGTTCGTCTTAATTGCCGCCGGTTGTGCGCTCATTTTTCGGTCATACAAAGAGCAAGCGAGGTTCTCGCCGCCGAAAGACCCGGACGAGTAAGCCCCGCGGCATTGGCGTCCGATCCGCAAAATTCACGTTCTCAGAGCGACGAATCATCGAGATCATTGGGTTTCACGCGGTGCCGCTGAAAATCGTCGAGATCGCCTCTGAACAGAGACCGGCCGACCCGTTAGGCTGGGCGATTCGGTGACGCACGACACAAAATCTCTCAGCAAAGGACCTCTGCGATGAGCGAAATCATTCCCGCCGCAGCAAACGATTTGGCCGCCGACGGAACGTTGAAACCGACCCGTCCGTTCGTTCACCTGCACTGTCACAGCCACTACAGCCTGCTCGACGGAGCCGGCGACATCGGCAAATTGGTCAAACGCGCCTCCGATCATGGAATGAACGCGTTGGCGTTGACCGACCACGGCAACCTCCACGGGGCGCTCGAGTTTTATCGCAAGGCCAAAGACGCGAGCATCAATCCGATCATCGGTTACGAGGCCTACATCGCACCGGGTAGCCGATTCGACAAAGGCGGTGCGTCGAGCAGCAAGGCGGCCAGCTATCACCTCACGTTGCTCGCCCAAAACCGAAAAGGTTTCAGCAACCTGATCAAACTCGCCTCGGCGGCATCGCTAGAAGGCTTCTATTTCAAGCCGCGGATCGACAAAGAGCTTTTGGAGAAGTACAGCGAAGGCATCATCTGTCTTTCGGGATGCGTCAGCAGCGAGTTCAGCCGCGCGATCCTCAAAGGCATCGCCACCGAAGAACACGAACGCGAAGCCAAGAAGATCGCAGGTTGGTTCCATAACGTTTTCAAAGACCGTTACTTCATTGAGATCATGAACAACGACGTTGAGATTCAACGTCAACAACTCGAAGGTGCGGTCACGATCGCGAACCAGATGGGTTTGCCACTGGTCGCGACGAGCGATTGTCACTACGTCGACCCCGAAGACGCCGAAGCCCAAGACATCATGTTGTGCATCAACACGGGCAGGTTCCGCACCGACCAGACGCGAATGAAGATGGAGAACGATCAGTTCTTCTTGCGCAGCCCCGAACAGATGTACGAGAAGTTCCCGGGACTCGACGACGCGGTCGCGCGCAGTCAAGAGATCGCGAACACGGTCGACATCCAAATCGAATTCAACAAATACTTCTTCCCGAGTTTCCCCTGCCCAGACGAGAAGACGCCGCTGCAGTATCTCCGTGAACTGTGCGAGAAAGGGCTGATGGAGCGTTACGAGGGCGATGACGAACGGATCATCAACGGCGAACTCTCCGACGAAGTCAAAGCTCGACTCGATCGCGAACTCGACGTCATCGAGAAACTCGGATACCCGACGTATTTCTTGATCGTTTGGGATTTCGTTAACCATGCTCGCGACATCGGCATCTCGGCCACGGCCCGGGGAAGTGGTGTGGGCGCGATCGTGTGTTATGCCCTCTACATGTCGCACGTCTGTCCACTGCGATACGACCTCCTGTTCGAACGATTTCTTGACGAGAGCCGCACCGAGCCGCCAGATATCGATATCGACTTCGAAAAAGAACGACGCATCGAAGTCATCGACTACGTGAAAGAACGTTATGGCCACGAGATGGTGTGCCAGATCGGAACGTTCGGAACTCTCGCGGCGAAAGCGGCGATCAAAGACACCGGTCGTGCTCTCGGCATCCCGCTCTCGCGCGTCAACCAGATCACCGAGATGGTGCCGGACGAGCTCAAGATCACGATCAAGAAAGCACTCGACAAGAGCGCCGACTTGAAAATGGCTTACGACGGCGACCCCGAGATCCGTGAACTGCTCGATCTCGCCATGAAGATTGAGGGACTCGCCCGGAACGTCGGCACACACGCGGCGGCCGTTGTGATCGCGGACAAGCCATTAACCGAATACGTGCCGCTCGGCCGAGTGCCGGGTAAACAGGACGTCATCACCCAGTGGGCGATGACGGACGTGGAAGCGTCGGGTCTGTTGAAGATGGACTTCCTCGGGCTGCGGAACCTGACCATCCTCAGCCGCACGGTGAAGCTCGTCGAACAAACAACGGGTAAAAAAATCGACCCGCTCAAGTTCCCGCTCGACGACAAGCCCAGTTACGCGCTTCTGCAACGCGGCGAAACCAAAGGCGTGTTCCAGCTCGAATCGGGCGGGATTCGCGACCTGTTACAGCGGATGAAACCCGACCGGTTTAACGACATCATCGCCACCGCGGCACTCTATCGCCCCGGTCCGCTCGAGGGCGGGATGGTCGATGATTACGTCAACATCAAACACGGCCGCCAACAGCCCGAATACAAACACCCGGTGCTCAAGGAGATCCTGGAAGAGACCAACTCGATCATGGTCTACCAAGAGCAGGTGATGCGGATTCTCAACCGCCTCGGTGACGTGCCGCTGGCCAAAGCGTACACGTGCATTAAAGCGATTTCGAAAAAGAAGCAGGCGTTGATCGACGCCAACCACGACGTCTTCATCGCCGGTTCGGTCAAAAACGGGCTGGCCGAAAAAGACGCCGAAGACATTTGGAACCTGATCGTTAAGTTTGCCGGGTACGGCTTTAACAAATCGCACAGTACCGCGTACGCACTCGTCGCCTACCAGACCGCCTATTTGAAGGCACACTACCCGGTGGAGTTCATGGCGGCGTTGCTGTCGAGCGACATCTCGGGACGTAACTTCAAACGCAAAGACGCACTCGTCGAGCACATGGAGGATTGCGACCGGATGGAGATCGAAGTGCTCCCGCCGAGCGTCAACACGTCGGGCGCCGACTTCACCGTGCTAGACGGAAAGATCCCATTCGCCTTGTCGGCGATCAAAGCATGTGGCGGTACGACTGCAGTTTCGATCGAAGCCGAACGCACAAAGAACGGGCCGTTCCGAGACATCTTCGACTTCTGTGAACGTGTCGATCCGCACGACTGTAACCGCAGCGCCATCGAAACGCTGATCAAAGCCGGCGCGATGGACTGCTTCGGTGCAAAACGCAGTCAACTCGTCGCCGTGATCGAACGAGCCATGCAAGCCGGAGCCGCGGTCCAGGCGGACAAGAAACACGGCCAAGCCAGCTTGTTCGGTGCGTTCGAAGATGAGGAAGAGGAAACCGAAGACGCGGCATCAGCAGGCGTCCCATTGCCCGATATCGAAGAATGGCCTGATCGCGAAAAACTACTGGCCGAAAAAGAAGTCCTCGGGTTTTATCTCGACAGTCACCCGCTCGCCGAATTCGAACCCAAGCTGGCGACCTTCCGCACGCATCAAACCGATTCGTTACCCCAGTGCAGCGATCGTGAAGAAGTGATCTTGGGCGGCATGCTCAGTTCCATCAAGATCGCCCACACCAAAAACCCGAAACCCGGTCAACCGAGCAAGTACGCGAACTTCGATCTCGAAGACATGCAGGGCAACGTCCGCTGTATCTTGTGGCCACGCGGGTTTGCCGTTTGCGGCGAACGCGTCCAGCCCGATGCGGTGGTGTTGCTCAAAGGCAAAGTCGACCGGCGAGGTGGCGGTGATGAAGTCAACCTGATCGTTGACGAGATTACACCACTCGATGAACTCGATAACAAGTTCACACACGGAATGCGGATCCGACTCGACGAAGCCGACCATGATGAGACAACCGTGTCGAAGGTCCGCGAAATCGTACGCGGCTACCCGGGTTCCAAAGAACTCCACCTGTCGATGGCATTACAAGAAGGCGAAACGGTTCACTTCAAAGCCGACAAATTCAAAGTCGACATTTCGCCGCAACTGCGAGAACGACTCGACGATCTGCTCGGCCACGGCCACTACAAATTGCTGATGAGCAAACCGCAGCGATAATCTTTCGCGTCCGGTTCCGTAAACAGCCGCATGCACTCGATTGTCTCATTACCCATGCGGCTGGTTTCGGATCTCAGCGGGACGCCGCGCTCTCGGCAAAGGTGTACTCCGGGTTGGCCGGATCGAAATCGCGATCGGTCAAACCCACGTTCAACTTGAGGTCGTGGTATTCATACGACTCGATCAACGTTCGCTCACCGGTCTTTGGATTCGGCCAATCAAAACTGCGGAAACTGACCACGACGTTGCGTTCGCGATCGAGGACCAACTCGGCGAGTGAAAAGTCTCCTTCGCGACCACTCGGTTTACTCCGCTCGATCCGCAGATGCGTCAGCGAACGGCCATCGAACGGATGCCCTTCGGTCTTAAACACCTTCACGCTCGGATCATCGCGATCAGCTCCACCCCGTACGATCAGTTTTTCGAGCAAACGCGTGATCCCGATTTCGGTGATCGGATATCGTTGCCCTCGCATCGCCAAAAAACCTTCTGGCGGCAATGGCACCGTCATCATCGAGCCGATCGTTCCGGCCTCACGCACCAACAGTTTTCCGTCGTTCTGATCCTCGATCCAAATCACTTCGCGGCCACGGACGTCGTCGGGTGAGTCGAACCGCATGTAAACCTTCAGCGGCGCACCGGTACGACCGCCAGGGTGACGCGTGACGACTTTCATGAACGCCTCCGAAGCCGGTTGCAGCACGCCGGTTCGATCCTGTTCTTGCTTAATCATTCGCGTGGTGTAATCGTCGACGTTGGCGATCGTTTGCGACAATGCGTATTCAGCAAGCTCCAACATCTCGGCCATCGTGACCTCAACCGTCTCGCCATCAGCAACATCGTTTCCATCGGTTCCGGTGGTGATTTGGTCGTGCGAAATCGGAGACGGAGCCGTCGCGACAGGTACCACGGCGTGGGTCCGGTTTGATTTCCCGGTCGCGAAAACGCTGATCAGGATCGACGCGATTGCCGGAGCAACGATCAATCGAGTCCAAACGCTATGCACGCCGGGAGAATCAGTTGGGTCAGACATCATGCAAAAAACCTTCGGGCGGAAAAACGAGCAAACGAGCAGGACGACTGCCCACCCACGAGTGCTTTGTCAGCAGTCAAACATGGGGTGCAGCCGGACGCGAAACGACCGGTTCAAACACCCCGGTCGTTTCGGTTAGACAAAGGACTGGGTACGGCGTTCGAGGACCGAGCCGCTCTGAAGATAACACAGGTACAGGATAATCACGTACCGTGGAAGGAGAGCGCAAGTTCAGCCGGCTGGAAATCGTCAACGTGTATTGAGTTCCCAATCCGTTGGGGACATTCAGCGATTGAGTGCTCTTCTTACCGGACGGCTTGCACCCTTCCGCTACATCTGAAATCCCGCATTAATTAAATCGACGGTCCTTGACGACGTCCGCGACTTGATGGCGAGAGGCCGAAGAAACGTTAGAACGTTTCCGGGTAGATTACCAATTCGATGCGTCGGTTGGCGACGCGTCCCGCTGGCGTGGAATTGTCACCACGTGGGTTGTTCGAACCGTGCGAAACGATGAACAACTGTTGGCCCGGCATGCCGCTGCGACGAGTCAGCAGGTCGAGCACCGCGGACGTTTGAGCCGAGGTGAGCTGGTGTGCGCTCGTGGCGGCACCGCCGTACATCGGCGCGTTGTCGGTGTACCCCTCGATACCGATCCGTTGACGCGGAAAGACCGATCGCAGCTGGGCGGCGACCGGATCGAGCATCGCACTGGCTTGCGGCTGCAGCTGGGCGGTACCCGGAGCGAAAAGCTGATCCGACGGCAAAACGATCCGAAGAACTTCACCGTCCTGCTGGACCTGCAAGTTTCCCAGATTGAGCCGACCGGCGAGTTGGTTCAGATTCGTGTTGGCGCGGATCGTCGCCCCGCCACGTAATTGAGCCGATGCCTGAAAACTTCTCGCTGAGTTTTGGGCGTCAGTCGCCGCGATTCGAGCCGCATCGTATTGCTGCGCGGTATCGGCAAGCTGTTTGCGAACGAGGTTGAGCTCGTCGCGGTAGACCTGAGCTTGCTGTTCGCTCTGGGCCAATTGAGTGGTGAGTTGTCGATTATTGTCGTCGAGCAGCTGAACACGCCGGTTCAGTTCCGCGACTTGGGCCTGGACCGCGTTGAGTCCGGCTCCGGTAGTCGGAGGCGGCTGCCAAACCGAAGTACCACCGCCCGCCAAATAAGGGTTTTGGCTGCATCCGGTGTGCAATCCCGCAATCATCACCGCGCACATCATGATCGCACGATTCACATGAGGTGATCGCTCGATGAAGGAAGCGGCCGTCGTTTGCGGACGATTCTGACGCATGACTGCGAGCCGGCGAGGGTGGAAAAACTCGAACACGGCCGGACTTTAGCCAAAACTTTCATTTCGTCACAATATTGATTCAGCAGTGCGGAGCAAAGAAACCGCCGCCGATCAAAATCGGCTGCTCATGAATCGACAAACCCCGCCAGCGAACGAAAACGCGGTCCCGAAACAGATCGCAACAGCGATCAAAAACCATCGGTGGGTGATGTCGTTGACCAGCACCGAGCCGGGAGACTCCGGATCAACAAAAACGTCCACGGTGTCTCCCACCGCATAAAGCGGCGGATTCACCGAAATCGGGCTATTCCACTGACGGTTCTCGCCTCCGAACCGGTACGCGAACACCGGGCATAGCCCTCTTCCCTGCGACGAATGCATCGAAACGACTTCCGCCGTCACCGTTTCCGCCCGCTCGATGAAATTCTCCTGCGTCGACCAATTCCAGTAAGCGCCGCCAAACGCGACCGCCGCGAGAACCCACCAAAAAAGCGTCTGGATGGCTAGAAAACGCGAGGGTTGCCACGAGCCAGACTCCGGTTCCGACGTTTCATGAGGCGGCACTGCAAATTGGGGTGCACGCACATCCCGATCCGTCCCGCGTACTGGCAGCCGTGATGTCCAAGGACTCGCCCCGTCGACGTTCTTTTCTACAAACTCTTTGGACTCCATCAATGAGAGCCCAAAGGTTTCACGAACATACTTCACCGCTTCGATTTTACCGTGTGCATGGAACACCTGAGCGATCGAAGGAATCGCGGCGGCGGTGGGGTAATACGGGCGGCGCATGATCGTACCGAAATCGAATGGAGAGCCTGACGTTCAATCACAAAGACCGAAAGACCAAGCGTGAATCCAATGAGTCCGTTACAGCCCGGTGGAAACGAATTCGATAAAAGTTACTCCGCGCCAACAGGCGGTGTCGCCGGTTGGATCGTGCCGAAGAGATGTCCGCCTTTGGCATCGTGCTGCCACGTTCCCGCGTAGCGTCCGTCGTGGATCAGCACTCGCGAGGAAAACGTACCGAGCCCCGGGATCCAGACGCCATCGAGCGTGATGACCGGCGTCGAACCTGACCACAGAATTTTCAGGTCCATCGGAAACTCGCCGTCCACGTCGCCGTAGCGAATTTTGACCTTGAGCCGATACATGTTTTCTTCGGCCAGCGGTTCGCACGACGTAATCGTGTACGACTCGGGCTTCGGAGCCGAATCCTTTTTCCCGTCAACGGTGAACTGGCCCGTGAAGGTCGAGCCAGACAGGTAGGCGGCCAATCGAGCTTCGCGACCGGTCGGCGAAGTTTGCCCGGCTTTCATCTCGGGCTGCGATTCGGCCGCAGGCGGAGCCGACCCAGGGGGCGCCGCGGGCGGTTGGGCAACACCCGTGGTGGCGACCAAGGCAACGATCGCGAGACTCATGGTGGTCGTCAGTATCGTATTTGCAAATCGGAGTTTCATCGCGTCGCCTCATCGAGTGGGGTGGGGAGGAGCAGAGAAATCGTCATCATTATTGCAGACCCGTCGCCTTGCAGGTACGCCGCCGAACCGACAAACTTCGCTGACGGTCGACCTAGGCGGTGCGTCGCCGGTTCGCACGCAATCACCTTCAATCCCCCCACCCCTGACGATCCCTTGACGACGGAAACGAACGACCAAGAAATGCTCTCCGTTGCGAAGGATTTGTTCCCGTACGCATCCCAAACGCTCCGCATTGACGGGCATTCGCTTCGGTACATCGACACGGGAGACTCTGCGTCCGGCGACGGACTGACGATATTATGCGTCCACGGCAATCCGACGTGGAGTTTTTACTACCGCCGCGTGATTGAGCGTTTCTCACCTCGCTGCCGCGTCGTGGCCGTCGATCACATCGGGTGCGGACGCAGCGACAAGCCGCCGGCCAACGAATTCGCTTACACGATGGCCGCACACCGGGACAATCTGGTCCGGGTGATCGACGAACTCAACCTACAGAACATCGTATTGTTGGCGCATGATTGGGGTGGTGCGATCGGTTTATCTGCTGTTCACGCACGTCGCGAACGGCTGCGGGGAATCACGCTGCTCAACACCGCCGCGTTCCCACCTCCGTACATGCCCCGCCGCATTGCCGCGTGTCGATGGCCGATCGTGGGCACGCCCGCAGTGCGTGGATTGAACTTGTTCGCACGCGCCGCGATCACGATGGCGATGTCGCGAACCAAGCTCTCAAGTGATGCCGCACGCGGGCTACTGGAGCCCTACAACAGCTGGGAAAACCGCGTCGCGATCGACCGTTTCGTCCATGACATTCCGCTCTCACCGAGCCACCCGACCCTGGCAACGCTGCGGGAACTCGAGGCCGGCCTGCCTGACTTTTCAATCGTCCCGATTCAACTGATCTGGGGCATGAAAGATTGGTGCTTTCGCCCGGAATGCTTGCGACGCTTCCAACAGGTGTGGCCTCACGCCGCGGTGAAGGAATTGCCGACGACGGGCCATTACGTTCTGGAAGATTCACCCGACGAAACCCTCGCCACCATGGAATCATTCCTGGCCCAATTTGGCATCCCCGCCTACGACGCGACGTGAACGACTCTCTCCCAACGTCAGATGGTGACGCGTCCTGGAGCCTGATGGCGTCGTTGATCCGGCGCCGAGCCGACGCCATACGAACCGCCTGCATCCTCGAAGCGACGGCGCCGAAAGTCGGCAATGTGCATCCGGCAGCCCGCTTTCATGACCTGGCTTACCGTGATTTCGTGATCGCCGCCGACGTCGTCGCCGAGACACTCGGCGACCTCAACCACGTCGATCCAATCGGATCTGCGATCGCAACCGCTGTCCAATCATCGGTCGCCGCGACCGGGACCAACGTGAACCTCGGCATTATCCTCTTGCTCGCGCCGTTGCTAGCCAGCGAACCGGGTTGGGAACACGAAAAACCATCAACGATCGAACAACGGTGGTCGTTGTGGCAATCGAGAATCGAATCGCTGCTCGGTGAACTCGACACGCATCAGGGTGGATTGATCGCCGGTGCGATCGCAGGAGCGGGTGCCGGTGGTATGCGTGAGGAATCACTCGGCGAAGCGCATCCGCTCGATGTGACGCGAGACATTTCATCGTCCTACGACATCATCGCCGCGATGGAGTTGGCTGCGCCGCGAGACCGGATCGCACGACAATACGCAGACGGCTTTCGCGATCTGCTCGAAATCGTTGTACCAACGTTGCGTGATTCGGTGGCCAAGACTCACGACCTGTTGTCAGGCATCGTGCATGCCCACATCACGGTGATCGCTGCGGAAGGCGACAGTTTGATCGCGAGGAAATGCGGCTTGGGGGAATCCAAGCGAGTCGCCGGATTGGCCAGCGACTGCCTCGCGGCGATCGACAACCGCGTTCACGGATTTGCCGCGTGCGTGGCAGCCTTGGACGCCGAACTGCGGACAGACGACAACCGGCTCAACCCCGGCACCTCGGCGGATCTGATTGCGGCCGCGATTTATGTGATATTGCGGACGATGTGACCTCGCCCGCTGATCTTCTTTTTCATCTGAAAAAATCGAATCGCGCCGATCACGAACACCACCGCACCGAGCGCCAACAGCAGGAAACCGAGCAGTAGCATATCTCGTGAGTCGCCAAAAAACTTGATCAGCGTCCCTCCCGTTCCGGCCATCATCAACGCCGTCCGCCCATAGGCGAGCAGCGTTCTTTCGTTGGCAAGATCGGTTCGAAACAACGCCAATTCGTTGCGTCGATCGGGTTCCACCTGGTCGCTCTGATTGTTGTTTGACATTGCCGTTAAAAGAGCCGGTTGATGCCGTTAAGAGCCGCGACCCGGTAGGCCTCGGCCATCGTGGGATAGTTAAACGTCGTCTCGATGAAGTATTCGATCGTGTTATGTTCGTCCGGCTGATTCATGATCGCTTGGCCGATATGAATGATTTCAGATGCATTGGCGCCAAAGCAATGCACACCGAGGACCCGTTTGGATTCACGGTGAAACAACAATTTCAACATCCCCACGGTTTCACCGGTGATCTGGGCACGAGCGAGCGAACGGAACTGTGCTTGGCCGACCTCATAAGGGACGCACTGCGCCGTCAATTCTTTTTCGGTTGCACCGACTGAACTGATTTCGGGGCTCGTGTAGATGCCGGTTGGGATATCGTTCAGTCGCAGATTACCGCTGCAATGCCCGAGCATGTGCATTCCCGCGGACCGACCTTGGGTGTACGCGGCACTGGCAAGGGACGGGATACCGATGACATCGCCGACGGCATAAATGTGCGGCAGGCAAGTTTGAAATTGATCATCGACATCGATTTGGCCACGAGTGTTGGCTTCGATCGGCAAGTTTTGCAAACCGAGATCGTCCGTGTTGCCTTGGCGGCCATTCGCCCACAGCAAAATATCTGTTTTGACAACCTTGCCACTCTTGAGATACAAGACGACACCATCAGACCGGCCTTCGATCTTTTCCATCTCCTCGTTGTGCCGAATGATGACACCTTGGTCTCGAAGGTGATACGACAACGCATCGATGATTTCATCGTCGAGGAATTCGAGCAGTTGAGAACGGGTGTTGATCAGGTTGACCTTGATCCCGAGGTTGCGGAACATCGACGCGTACTCGGTACCGATCACGCCGGCGCCGTAAACGGTGATCGAGCTGGGCCGATCCTTCATGTCGAGAATCGTGTCACTGTCAAAAATCCGCGGGTGCGAAAAATCAACACCTGGCGGCCGATACGGTCGAGAACCGGTCGAGATAACAAAGTGCGCTGCCGTGATCGGCTCACCGTTGTCGATCCGGACGGTGTGCTCATCGACGAATCGGGCTTGTCCGCGATGAATCGGCACGTTGTTGCGGTCGTAGAACGATTGCCGCATGGAGACTTGACGACCGATGATCGTTTGGGTGCCGCGTCCGAGTTGCTCCATCGTCGGTGCAACGGAAAACCCGAGTTCCCTCATGACTGGATTTTTCAACGACCTCATCGTGCTGGTCACCGCATAGCGAAGCGCTTTGCTGGGGATGGTCCCCCAGTGCGTGCAGCCGCCACCGATCTGTCGATAGCGTTCGGCGACACCAACTCGCCACCCGCCTTTGGCCGCCTGCATTGCTGCGCCCTCGCCGCCGGGACCGGTGCCGATCACAAACAGGTCATAATCGAACTTGGATCGTTCGCCCTCGCTCATTGGTTGCGGCTCCACCTCATGTTCGCACGTTGATTCTTCCGAGACCGTCTGTGTAATGATCGAACTCAATTTCGAGCTTCCTGTTTTTGGCAAGGGACGTGTCGCGAGCCTAACGATTTTGGTCGAATCAGGATCGAGTAAAACAAATTGTCATTCTTGTTCCGCTAGCCCTTGGTTTTACGATGTTGTTAGCCTGCGTCCAGACCGACATTCAATTTGCCGCCGTTGCTGCGAATCAAAAGGTCGTTCTCAACACGCTCAATGAGCTCAGCGACAAACATGTCGATCTCGCCGTTTTTCCCGAATGCATGCTGACCGGCTACGCATTTGACAGCCGCGAGGAGGCGTGGGACGTTGCGCTCAGCGAAGAATCCGAGGAGATTGCCGAAATTATCGCGGCATCCCAACGAACGGGTGTCGCTCTCACCCTCGGGACCCTCCTTCGAGTTGGTGAAAAACTTTATAACGCCGCCCTCATTATCGCCGGCGGCAGCATCATCGGCCGGTATCACAAGGTGCATCTGCCGCATTTGGGGGTCGACCGATTCGTCGACCGGGGTGAGATCCCTTATCAGGCCTGGACTCTACCGGGCAAAGACGGGGCCCGAGTCGGGCTCGGGATTTGTTACGACATCTCGTTCCCCGAACCGATGCGGGCCCTCGGTTTGGCCGGGGCGGATATCATCGCATTGGGCACGAATTGGCCGGTCGGGGCATTTCGAACCGCCGAAATCGTGCCGCCCGCCCGCAGCATGGAGAATCACTTGTTTTTTGTGGCCGCAAACCGGATCGGTCACGAAAGAGGCTTCGATTTCTGCGGCCTGAGCTCCATCTGCGGTCCCGACGGGGTCGAACTCGCTCGAGCCCCCGGCGCCGAACCCGCGATTCTGTATGCGGAAGTGGAGTTGGCGAAGGCACGCAACAAACGCATCGAACGCACGACCGGCAAGCATGTGATCGACCGGTTTGCCGACAGGCGTCCTGAGTTTTACGATACGCTGACTCACCCCGTCCAACCCGATTTGCCCCACGATTGAGCCCGATCACCTATGAATCATTCCAACGAACTGCCCATCGAGGTCTCTGTCACCGACGTGGAGGCCCTCCAAAAGTCCGGGGATGAGTTCATTTTGCTCGACGTTCGTGAGCCTCACGAATATGAAACCGCCCGCATTGAAGGCTCGCGATTGCTGCCCATGAGCGAGCTGCGAACCCGGCTCAATGAGCTGGAACCCCACAAAAACGACCACATCGTGGTGCAGTGCCACCATGGCGGGCGCAGCATGCAGGTAACCCAGGCGTTGCGGAGTATCGGGTTCACACGCGTTCAGAACATGGCCGGCGGGATCGACCAGTGGTCGCAAAAAATCGATCCGTCGATTCCGCGATATTAATTTCGGCTCAGATCGCCCGAGAGAAACGCGTTGGGGTTGTGGAAAAACGTTTCGTTTTCTAGCATTTCGCGTTCCGATACGCCGGAGGTAATTTCTGCCCCGGCCCCAATTCCCCTTTATCTTTCATGTCCTTGGTGGGGCGAAGGGCGTTAATGTGGCTTCTGACCGGTGTAACCGGGGGTGCCGCCAAAATGCTCTGGAATCAGCCGTCGTCTTGACGATGAGCCTGTATTCTCGAACCCGATGTGAATAGAACCAACCTGGAGATTGCCCGAAGAGACGGGCATAAAACTGATGGCGAACGAAATTGTTAAAGAGATGATCGAATCGGGCGTCCACTTTGGACACCGCACCAGTCTCTGGAACCCGAAGATGGCTCCCTACATCTTCGGCAAGAAAAACCAAATCCACATCCTCGATATTCGCGAAACTCTCCGCGGACTCCTGCGAGCCAAGAAGTATCTTTCGCAAGTCGCAGCGGGCGGCAGCCTGATCCTTTTCGTCGGCACCAAACGCCAAGCGGGTGAAGCAGTCGAAGAGCAGTCACTGCGTTGCGGAATGCCGTTCGCCAGCGAACGTTGGCTCGGTGGTACGTTGACCAACTTCCGCACCATTCGCAGCCGACTGGGTCGATTGGAAGAACTCGAAGCACTTCGCAGCAGCGATCGCATCCACGAATACAGCAAGAAAATGCAATCCTCGCTCAACCGCGAGTATCGCAAGATGTACCGCAACCTGAACGGTCTGCGGACCATGAACCGCTTGCCCGAAGTGATGTTCGTCGTCGACCCAGGCAAAGAGCGTAACGCGGTTCGTGAAGCCAAACGTCTCGGCATCACCACCGTGGCACTGATCGATACCGACAGCGACCCGAGCCTCATCGATTTGCCGATCCCCGGTAACGACGACGGTATCCGCAGCGTCGAAATGATCATGCGTGAACTCGCCGATGCGGTTATCGCGGGCAAGAGCCAGGTCCAAACGCAAGCATCTGACGCCGGCGCACCTGCCGCCGCTGCAGCACCAGAGGCCGCCGCACCGGCAGCCGAGCCTGCCGTTGAAGAAGCAGCTACAGCCGAACCTGCTGCCGAGTAATTGTTGTCTCTAACGAAAGTTCCCGAAACTTTCGGATTCGAAATCGTGGAAGTCGCCTGACTTCCGCGATTCGTCGGCTCTGATTCAGCTCTCAATGGGCTGTTCGAATCGACGGTCGAGTATTTCTATGGCGCCGTTCTCGTGGCTGGGGTGATACCACAGCCTCATCTTGCTAGCAGCGATGCGGGCGGCCAGGATACCCGCCTTGCAGGCGGAAACCAGATCTCACTCATCACCCCCCACTCAATCAACACAGTTGACTCTCGAAAATTAGTTAGGAAGAAAGAATGAGCATTTCTGCAAAAGACGTTAGCGAGTTGAGAAAATCAACCGGCGCTGGCATGATGGATTGCAAGAAGGCGTTGCAAGAATCCGGCGGCGACATGGAAGGTGCACTCGATTACCTTCGCAAAAAAGGCCAAAAAGTCGCTGAAAAGCGTGCCGATCGTGACGCCAACGAAGGTGTCGTCGTGGCGTTGACCGAAGGCAAAAAAGGCATGCTGCTCGCCCTCAGCTGCGAAACCGACTTCGTCGCCAAGAATGAAAACTTCATCGCTTTGACCGAGCGGGTTGCCAAGCTCGCGATGGAAAATGGCGTTAGCACCAAGGACGAAGTGAACGACCTGAGCATCGAAGGCACCACCGTCAAAGAGCACCTCGTTACCGAAACCGGTCGCACCGGTGAAAAGATCGAAGTCTGCGATGTCCAAGTCGTCGAAGGCGACAACATCGCTTCGTACATCCACGCGGGCAGCAAGATCGGCGTCTTGGTTTCCTACAAAGACGGCGGCAAAGAAGACGCACCTCAGTTCTTCCGCGGCGTGGCAATGCACATCGCAGCGATGAAGCCATCGATCCTGCATCCCGATGAATTCGACGCCGAATTCGTCGAGAAGGAAACCGAAGCTCTGCGGGCACAGATCATCGCCGAAAACGAACTCAACGCCAAAGAGAACCTCGGCAAACCGGTCAAGAACGTTCCTCAGTACGCCAGCCGTCGTCAGTTGACGCCAGAAGTCATGGCTGCGACCGAAGAAGCGATCAAAGCCGAGCTCAAGGCCGAAGGCAAACCAGAAAAGATCTGGGACAAAATCATCCCGGGCAAACTCGATCGTTTCATCGCCGACAACACCGCGTTGGACCAAGAACGTTGCCTGCTGAGCCAGTTCTACGCACTCGACGACACCAAGACCGTCGAAGCTGCCGTCAAAGATTTCAGCCCGGAAGCTGAAATCATCGAATTCAAACGCGTTGCGGTTAACTAGTCGCTCGAAACGCTGACTTTCGTATTAACATGAAAGACACGAAACGGCTCCAGTCCGCTGGAGCCGTTTTTTTATGCCACAACGTCAACCGCTCCACCCAACGACGAACACCCCAACGCACTCAACGTCGAGACGGAATCCGTATGCGATTCCCTACGAACGAACATCTTCAACCACGCACCACTCATGAACCCCTCGCAAACATTCGACCTCATCGCCGTGTGTGCCTTTGGGCTCGAGGCTGTCGTTCGACGTGAACTGACGGCACTCGGTATCGAGTCGACGATCGGTGAGTCCGGACGGGTTCACTTTCAAGGCGACATGGAAACCGTCGCCAAAACGAATCTTTGGCTGCGCTGCGCCGATCGCGTGACGATCCGTGTCGCCGAATTCCCCGCGGCAGACTTTGACGCATTGTTTGAAACGACCAAAGCACTCCCATGGGGTGACTGGCTGCCCGCCGATGCCGAGTTCCCCGTCACCGGACGCAGCGTCAAATCCACGCTCACGAGCGTGCCCGCGTGCCAACGCGCGATCAAACGCGCGATCGTGGATGCGATGCGGCGCGACCATCAAACCGAGTCGCTGCCCGAGACCGGGCCGCAATTCAAAATCGACGTCGCGCTACTCAAAGACACCGCGACGATCACGATCGACTCGACAGGACGTGGACTGCACCGGAGAGGTTACCGCTCCAACGTCACCGCCGCGCCGCTCAAAGAAACGCTCGCTGCCGCGATGGTGATGTTGAGTTATTGGAAACGCGATCGCCCGCTCGTTGATCCCTTCTGCGGCAGCGGAACGATCTTGATCGAAGCGGCGATGATCGGTCGCAACATGGCGCCCGGACAATCACGCGACTTTGCATTCGAACAATGGCCCGATTCACCACGCGAGACGCTGCTGCAACTTCGCACCGAAGCGTTACAGAACGTACTCGAGCCCTTGCCGCAGCGACTACTCGGCAGCGACACCGATTTTCGCGTGCTGCGTTTTGCTCGCGAAAACGCAGAGGCCGCCGGAGTCACCGCTGATGTGCACTTCGAAACCGCCGACGTCCGCGATCTCAAAAGCAGCCGTCGCTTTGGCTGCATGATCACCAACCCGCCTTACGGAATGCGACTGGGCCGCGACTGGGAGATCGAAGAGCTCTACGCCGCAATTCCTCACGTGCTCAGACACTTGCCGACCTGGTCGTTCTATTTCCTGACGTCCTTCGGCGCGTTTGAAAAGGTGCTGGGGCGGCAAGCCGACCGACGCCGTAAACTCTATAACGGACGGATCGAGTGCACCTACTACCAATTCCAAGGCCCCAAACCGGTGCTCGGCGAATCGGGGCGAACGGCCACCCCGACAGAGGAAACGGCTCCGCCCGAGCAACTTGATGCTCCCGCATCAGACGTCGAACCGGTTTCAGCAAAAAGCCCATGGGCGGGGAAGGTCGCATCGCAAGAGGTTGAGTCCAAACCGGAGCCGCCGCGAACGGCCAAGCCCTATGTCCACGCGGTCGGCACCGCCGCGTTTGGTGCGTTGCCCGAGAACGCTCAACATCAAGCTGACTTGTTCGCGACGCGATTGCGGAAGCGTGCGAAACACTTTCGCCGCATGATGACGCGGCGGAACATCACGTGTTACCGGCTTTACGAACGTGACATTCCCGAAATCCCTCTCGTCGTTGATCGATACGAAAATCACCTGCACCTGAGCGAATTCGAGCGGCCCCACGATCGCGACGCCGCCAGCCACGCGAGCTGGCTTGATCTGATGGCGGCCACCGCAGGCGAAGCACTCGATGTCCCCAAGGAAAACGTGTTTCTCAAACGGCGTTCTCGTCAACGCGGAAAGACGCAGCACGAGAAGGTCGCGGCAACGGATCGTAAGTTCCCCGTCCAAGAAGGCGGGCTGACCTTCCTCGTCAACCTCGCCGACTACATCGACACGGGACTGTTTCTCGACCACCGCGTCACCCGCCAAATGGTTCGCGACCAAGCGGCAGGAAAACACTTCCTGAACCTTTTTGCCTACACCGGCTCATTCACGACCTATGCCGCCGCTGGCGGCGCCGCGTCAACAACGAGCGTGGACTTGTCGCAGAATTACTTAGATTGGGCGCAAGAAAACCTCCAAGCCAACGGGCTCGACGGCCCCCAACATCAGTTCGCCGCGATGGACATCAGCGAATTCATCCGTCGACACAAACCGGGAGAAGTCTATGACCTCGTCGTTTGCGATCCGCCAACGTTTTCCAACAGCAAACGCACCGACGAGGATTGGAATGTACAAACCGACGCCGTGCCGCTGCTCAACAACGTCTTGAAACTGGTGCGTCCCGGTGGCGTGATTTACTTCTCGACAAACTTCCGCCGCTTCAAGTTCGATTCAGCAGCTTTGGCAGCGTCTGCAGTCCACGAGATATCCAAACAAACGGTACCCGATGAGTATCGCAACCGCCGCATCCACCGCTGCTGGAAGATCCTGAAGTGAGGTCGTGAACACGAAAATGCGGGTGAGGGATGGTGCGTCATACGTCGCGGACACGGCTTGAAATCGCAGGATTGCCCACAATATTTTGGCCACAGGCCCTTGTTATCTGATCAGAGGCAAAGCCGCGGCAAGAGAAGGAAATGCCCCATCCAAACGCCGCAAGCGAACGCGGCCCATTCGGATACCGCCCACAACCGGGCGGCGGGCATGACGGATATGACACCTGGCGGCCACCGGAATGGGGTGAACTGCTTGCAAAACCGTTTCATTTCGGGGGCACGCGGGGTATTCTGGGCGGATGCATCCCTTCGATCGAAACTGCCACCACCGCCAACCGCTGCGTTCCCAAACGTCCGCTTGGGAACGTCGAGTCGATGGGCCGATTAGAAACTGCCCGCGTTTTTTGAATCGGGGAGCGTAAAACGGAAATGCCGCAGGATTCCAAACTCGCCTTCGCCGTCTGGCTCTCACTCTTCGTTTTCGGCATCGCAAACATCGGTTCGGCGGAAACCCTGACCCGACAGGGCGTCCATTTGCGACTGACCAGCGACGTAGCGGACGAACGGTTACTCGAAGACCTAGTCGCATCGTTTGACGCCGCCGTCCCTCAGTGGCTGGCGTTCTGGGGATTGCCTGCCGAGCGGGCCGCGAACTGGAGCATTGACGGTTTCCTGATGCGTGACGCTGACGCGTTCCGCCGCAGCGGTGATCTTCCCAACCACATCCCACGGTTTAAGAACGGCTTCGCCACGCCCAAGGCGGTGTGGGTGAACTATCAATCGAGTGCTTATTACAACCGTCACTTGATGCTGCACGAAGGCGTGCACGCACTCACGTTTGAACTTTTTGGTGGTGGCGGACCGAGTTGGTACATGGAAGGCACCGCCGAACTGCTCGGCACACATCGCAACCGGCCCGCCTCTCAGTTCTCGCCCACCTCTGGCGCAGCAGATGGTTTACTAGCCCAAGCCGGCTCACAATTCCGCATCAACGAATTGCCGCGAAGCCGCGAAGAATCCGCGATGTGGGGCCGGTATCGGGTGATCGATGAACAACGGCAAACCGGCAGTTTTCCGACTCTCGCCAGCGTGATGAAGTTGCCGACCGATCTCGAAGGCAATGTTGAATCGTACACGTGGTGCTGGGCCGCGGCGCTGATGTTTACCTCGTACCGGGACACCCGCGACGCTTACATTTCCGCCGCACAGCGGGGCCGCGACCAATCCCCGGCGTTCACGACTCGGTTCTTTCGTGAGATCGGTGGCCAGTGGCCGGCCCTCCGAGCGAGATGGCAATTGTGGCTCCATGACCTGGAATACGGTTTTGACCGCCAGCGGTATCAGGTCGACCTTTCCACGGACGACCCCCGCTACGATGAACAACCGAAAACCTTCACGATCAATTCGGGGCTTGGCTGGCAATCGGCCGGGGCCTGGTTCCCCGGGGGGACGATTCAGATTCGAGCGAGCGGGCAGTGTGCGATCGTTGCCAAAGAAAACCTCGAGGCCGCCGCGGAAGCCAATCACACGGAAGATGCGGCCGGTCCCATTCAGCAGCGGGATTGGATCAGCACCCCGGGGGGCATCACCGTTCATTACCACCGCGGGTATCCGATCGGGCAACTGCAGGTATGCGTGCTGCCGATCCCCTCGGCAGACGTTAAAAAAGTGAGCCCTCTCGAGATTCTTCCGGTGACATCGCCTCCCGATGCCGCGGTCCGTCTGGCCGCCAGCGGTGTTTCATCGGCGACCGAAGTCGTCCGAACGGTTCAAATCGACCGACCGAGTTGGCTTTTGTTTCGTATTCACGATGCTCCCGGCGAAGACGGGCGATTTCAGCGTGCGGACAATCGGGGCGGATACCAGATCCAGATCTCCCGATAACGCGTTCACCAACTTCCAAAGTGCGGGCGAGATGCCCAACCATCCTGATGACCCAAAACCGCTTCCATCGCCGCCACGGTTTCTTCCTTGTACTCGTCCTGATCGTCGTCGCGGTGGCGACGATGGCAGTGTATTCGTTCACCGAATTGATGCTCGCCGCTGACGAAACCGCCTATTTGCAGGGCGACCTCGTGCAAGCTCGGTTAAACGTGGACACCGGGGTCGAAGCGGTTCGGCTGATCCTGGCGAGCTCTCCGGCGGACCGCGATATGATGGGCGGCACGTATGAAAACTCCTCGCTGTTTCGCGCCGTCGCGATCACCAACATCGTCGATGGACCGGTACAGCGGTTCACGGTACTCGCACCGGGGATCAGCGACACCGGATCGCTCGGCGGGATCCGATTCGGATTGCAAAACGAATCGGCGCGGATCAACGTCAATGCGTTGCTCGTTCTCGAAGAAAACTCCGACGCGATCTCCATGCTGACCACGCTTTCAAGCGGCAGCATCGATGCGGGAGGAATCTTAGGCGAAGCGATCAGCGGCGGCTCAAGTGCGAGTCTCGGCGATTCCGAGACACTCGACGCTGAGAACATCGCGGTGCAGCTATTGATGACGTTGCCCGGCATGGACGAATCGATCGCCGACGCGATCCTCGATTGGATCGACACCGACACCGAGCCGCGTCCACTAGGATGTGAAGACGAATACTACTCATCGCTGACGACACCGTACGCGTGCCCCAACAAACCGCTCCAGAGTGTCGAGGAATTACTGTTGGTCCGTGGCGTCACCCCGCAACTCTTGTTCGGCGCGGACACCAATCGCAACGGGGTCTTGGACCTCGACGAACAACAACGAACGGCCGCTAGTATCGACACCGCGGGCGTCCTCGGCTGGGCTTCTTATCTCACCGTTCACGGCGGCGAGAACAATAAGACCGCGGCGGGTGATCCCCGTGTCAACATCAACGGCGAAGACCTGGAGGTGCTCTACGACGAATTATTGACGGCGTTGGGTGATGAAGGATTTGCGTCGTTCATCGTCGCGTACCGGATGGCCGGCAAATCATCGCTCGAGAACTCAGCGGCGATTTTGGCGGTCGCGGGAGGCGGCGGAGGGGACGAAGTCACTGCGCCTTCAGGCTCGAATTCAGAGGATGATTCCGAAAAAGAATTCTGGACGGTCGATGCGTTGGCCGACCTCGACCTGACCGCAGGCGCGGGCATCGAGATCAACCAGGTCCTGGATTTAATCGACGCGGAAGTCACCATCGGTGAAGGCGATAACGCGGTGGTGTACATGTCACCATTCATCAGCGACCCGACCTTGATGGCCGAGTATTTGCCGCTGCTGGTGGATCAACTGACGACCCAGGACGTCGACGTGCTACCCGGACGAATCAATTTGAACGAGGCACCGGCGGAAATCCTGGCAGGCATTTCGCTCGTCGACGCGGACACGATGGCGGCGATCCTCGAAGCCCGCAACGCCACCGGAGCGGGCACCGGAATGCTCGGTGGCGGCTCCTCCGCCGATCGCACCCACGAAACCTGGCCGCTCACCGAAGGCATCGTGACGCTCGACCAAATGCGGGCGTTGCTGCCGCTGGTAACCGCGGGTGGGGACGTTTTTCGGGCGCAGGTGATCGGGTTCGACGAAACGAGCGGCTTAGCCGCCCGCGGCGAAGCGATCATTGACGCGACGACGCTGAACCCACGCGTGATCGCCTATCGCGACCTCACCCACCTCGGTCGGGGCTTCGAGTTGTCGGTGTTGCGGGGATACTAGCCCCGCGATGTTGGCTTCTCGCCCGAAATTTCGGAGATCAACCGAACCAGTGGGATTAGACTGGGGTTAACTCAGTATCTCGCGTCATTTTCACGCAAAAAACGCCGAAAACGGCGGTAATTGAACTCACGGGGCGAATGCCCCGCCGATGAACTTTTAGCACTCAGCCGTAACTTTATGCCTCGAATTGCTCTCGATTGGGATGACGAACAGATCCGAATGGTGGCCGCCGACCAGTCCGGCCGCCAGGTGCGATTGCGCGCCGCAGCGGTCGTGCCGATCGGCGACCGGGATCTGACCACCGCACTTCAAGATCTGATCAAAGACCACTCGCTCGAAAAAGGCGAATGCTTGGTTGCCGTCGGACGTGATCGCGCCGAACTTCGCCAGATGGAATTCCCACCGGTGCCGTTGGATGAATTGCCCGATATGGTGCGATTCCAAGCGATCCGGCAATTCGCATCGGCAGGTGACAGCGCCGCGATCGATTACATCACCACGCACGTCGACACCGACGGCATCAAGGCAATCGTAGCGGCGACCGGACCCACTCAGCTAACCCCAATCCAAAAAACGATCGAAACGGCCGGCTGGACTCTCCACCGCGTGGCCTTGCGACCGATCGCGGCCGCGGCGTTGTACCGGATGAAAGTTGCGCGACCGGCTCCCGCGACGGATATCGAATCGCAACCGACGATCGCCTTGATCGACCTCGTCGCCGATGAGGCAGAAATCGTCTTGCTTCGCGGAGGCGAAATCGCCTTCGTCCGATCCGTTCGGTTGCCCGCCCATCCCGCCTCCTCGGCCCCAGTCTCACATGCCCGAACGAATTCGCTCGCCGGAGAAATTCGCCGCAGCTTGATCGCCTGTGGTGCCGTCGGCTCGCCCTGCAACGTGGTCATGTGGGGTACCGAAGATCGACACGGCGAAGAGATCAAACTGTTGGCCGAACGGATCAGCCAACAACAGGACGCTCCCTGCGAAACTCGCCTGATCGACCCGCTCGAACTGGTCGGCGCCGACGACAGCATTCGCACGTCAACCGGTTCCATGGTTGGTCGACTGGCACCGCTCGTCGGATTGCTCGTAGCCGACGCCGGCAACGCCAATGAGCTGATCGACTTTCTCAACCCACGCCGCACGATCGAGGTCAAAACGGACAAGCGGAAGGTTGCCGCCATGGTCGGCATCCCGCTCGCACTCGCGATGACGATCGTGTGGATGTTGTGGGGCAACTTGGCACGGCTCGACGAACAAATCGAACAACAAACCGCCGTCAACGCCGAACTGAAGCAAAAGACGAAGTCCTCAGACAAGATGATCGACAAGACGGAACTGATCGACCAATTTCTCGACGGTGATGTGAACTGGCTCGACGAATTCGAGCGTTTGGCGGGCTCCATGCCAGCGGCTGATGAATTGATCGTCAAAGAAGTCTCTGCGATCTCCAACTCACGTGGCGGCGGCGGGCGTATTGTCGTTACCGGCCTCGTCACATCGCCAGAAGTGATCGACGCGTTCGAAACCGCTCTGCGAGACGAATCGCACCAAGTCACCGGTGACAAAGTCACCCAACTAGCAACCGACGATGCCTATCGTTGGCAAATGACCGAAACCATTGCCGTCGCGCCCGCGACGGTTCGTCAAAAACGATATGAACGCATGCAAGCTTTGCAACAACAGAACGCCGGTGCAAAGAACGTCGACACCACCGATGAAACCGCAGCCGATTCCGAAACGGCGACTCCCAATGCATCGGAGGCCACCTAATGACTCAGCGTGAACGCTATTTGTCGATCGCGATCGGCGGTCTGTTTGTGGTCATCGGATTCCAGTGGGCGTTTAACCAATACCGCTCCGCGATACGATTCCGCCAAAACCGCCTGAATTCGTTGGCCAACGAAACCGAAAACCTGCAAGCCCAATGGCTCGCGGGAGCCGAAGCCGAACGGCAACTCGGCGAGTACAAAATCCGATCGCTGTCGAGTGACACCGAAGTCGCCAAGAGTTCTTACCAGTCCTGGTTGCTCGAAACCGTTGGTCGGCTCGGCATCGCCGATGCCATCGTCGATCCGGTCGGGGACTCTCCCGTGGGCGATCTTTACACGAAGTTTGGCTTTCGCGTCTCAGGCAAGACCAATCTGAAAGGGCTCGTCGATTTGGTTTATGCGATTCAATCTCGCGACCAACTGCATCGGATCCGCGAACTGCAATTTGCACCGGTCCGCCAAGGAGTCCGCCGCGCCGATGCCAAGACGAACGAGAACGCCGAGACACTCAACGTCTTGCTCACACTAGACGCCATCTCAATGTCAATCGCAGACGCGTCGCCACCGCCACCATCGCAAACTCCGTCATGGCGAATCACTCGTTCGCTTGCCGACTCACGTGACGTCATCTTGAACCGCAACCTGTTCCAGCCGCCAAACCAGCCGCCCCAGTATCGTGGCGAAGAACAAATCGTTGCCTTCCGGGGCGAGAAAAACTCGGTCACGTTTCCGTTTGTCGACCCCGAGAACGATTCCGTCAGCGTTCGCGTCGAAGGCTATTTCCCGGAATGGGTTGAATGGGACACCGATTCGGAACGGCTGATCGTCACTCCTCCGCGGGAGAACACCGAAGACGGATCCGACGACGATGGTGACACCAAAACAGCGATGATCGACCAGTTCGAACTGCAAGTGATTGCTACCGACAACGGGTACCCACGTCGCCAGACGACCCAAACGATGGTCGTCAAAATGCGGTCGCCACCACCGCCCCCGGCACCGCAAACGCCACCCCCTGGGTTTGATGACGCCACGCAAACCTTCCTGACCGCGCTCGTTCAAGGCCGTGACGATTGGACCGCGTGGATGAACGTGCGGACGCGGGGCAAGACGTTGAAACTCAAGATCGGCGACGAATTCGAAATCGGATCGGTCCGCGGTAAGGTCACCGGCGTCACCTCTCGGCGGGTGTCGCTTGAGATCAACGGCCAAACGTACGAATTGCGTCCAGCGGAAAAACTCAGCGACGTGCTGGCTGAAGACGAAACCTAAGCCAGCCGCATCACTGCATGCATTGCTGTGCGATCGTCCCATGGCTGTCCGCTGCGGGACGATCGACGGTAAACCGACGAAGAATCGCTCCGGCGATCGCCGCCCCACTCAAAAAGGCCCCTTCGACTCGTGGCCCGCCGCACCAATCGCCGCACGCACCGAGCATCGCCGACGGATCCCACAGACAGTTTTGGGGTAACGCTTCGCGTGTGTTGGCATATCGCCAACGATGGGTGACCGCGTGATGAACTTGCCCCAATTTGCGGCCGAGCATCAACTCGAACGCGTGGATCATCTGATCGCGAACCCATTCCGCATCGGCTTCGAGATTCTCCGCTGACCAAACCTCTGACGCGTGCAAGACCCAGCTCGATGCATGTCCGGGAGTCGACTTGGCCCGTCCCGGTTTGGCGTCATTGCGGGCGATCCAACGCAGCGGCCCCTCGTTGACGAATGCACCGGCGAATGGCAAATCGTCTAATCCGTCACAATGAATCATTAAGGTCCAACAAGGAACCATCTCAACCCCCGCGATCACGTCCGCAAGCTCTGTGTGTCCTTGCAGCAGGGGCGCCGATTGCTGCGGTGGACAGTTCGTGACAACAAGATCGAATTGCCCACGTGATTCTCCGCTCTCGTCGAGAATGTCCCACGCATCGGCCTCGCGAACGAGTTGTGCAACACGGCAACCGAGCGTGACATCGAGGTCGCTGGCCAGATGCTTGGCGATCGAATTCATCGCGGGCAAACCAACGAATCGCGGCTGCGACCGTTTTTCAGCAACGATCTCGCCACCGGGACGCAGCTCAACGATCCGTCCCATCCATGACGCCGCCTTTCCGCTCGCGATCCAGCTCCTGACGTAGCGAGCGAACCGATCATCGCGGACCGTGAAGTACTGCGCACCATGATCGAACGAGGGAATGCCGTCACCGCGACGCGTCGCCATCCGACCACCGACGCCACGCGATTTGTCAAAGACGCGGACATCCAGGCCATGGTCTGCCAATGTTCTCGCGGCCATCAAGCCTCCGATGCCGGCCCCGATGACTGCGACGCGCGGCAACGTCGCTGCGATCGGCCGATCGCAGCGATCCGAAAAACGTTTCACATCCAGTCGATTTTCGTGTTCAGCCACCGAACGCGTACGTACCACACCGAACACCGGAGACTCCGGGGCGAATGGACGATCAAACTGACCAAAACACCACAGGATGCCGCCATAGCTCGCGGGGCTGCGACCATCGAGTGCATAACGATGGTTCAGATCCACTACGGAGCACAACGCTTGTTCCGGACATTTCGTCATCGGCAAGAATGCCTTGCCCCAAGTCATGCGAAGATTGTTATGCAGTTCGCCATGCCGCAACAAACTCCGCTGCGCCGCATCCCACAACGTCTGCTGTGTCTTGCCGCGCGCGAGGGTTTCCCAGTCGTGCGTTTGCTCGCGTTCGTCATCGGCGTGCTTGCGAAGCGATTCACTCGCCCAGTCGGGACAGGCATCGAGCGTGTCGAGGGTTTCGGTGTGAAGCTCGCAAAAGTGAAACGACATTTCACGCCAGATCAAAAACTCATCAAGGAATTTTTTGACCGCTGGATTTTCGATCCGCTGTATCGCCGCCTCGATCGCCGGTTCATTCTCACCGTCAGCCTCGGTATTCCCCGACGCCGCGAACGCTTCGCGAGCGATTCGAAACGGGCTGATCATCCCGTAGTGAAGATACGCACTCAAACGGCTGCCACCGAGTGGGTCGGCGGAATCGTTGCGACGTTGATCGTAGGCGTGTAATCCGTTTTCTTGAAACGCCTCCCAACGCGCATACCCGGCTCGCGAACCACCCGGCGAATCTGGTACCGGTGCGATCGTGTGGTCGATCTTGCACTGACCGATCAACCGCGCCAAACAGGCGTCTTGCAAATCCAATGGCTCAAAGCCCAAAGGTCCCACGTAAGGCTCCGGCAATTCGCTCGCATCGACATGATCGTCCTGCATGGCCTGCGACAGATCATAGGGACGGGCGACGCGTTCGTCGTAACTCGCCGCGGTCAAATCTCGATAGCGAAACGCCCTGCAGACCCAGGGCTCGATTTGTTCCAAATCGAACTCAGACAGGTCGTCGCCAAGATCGACAGCTGCATTCTTTTTCGAGTGGCGTTTTTTCGCTAAATCGGCGACGACCGAAAGAGGAACCAAGCAAGTTGTGTCGACACTGACGATTGGAGTCTTCGTGATGCATCGAAGTCTCTCGGTCCACTGCACCAATGGAGCAACCGGCATCGCTTCGGTCACCACCACAGCGGCTAGGCGGGCGAGGTCTCGTAGGTGGGCACCGCGATGCCCCGCTCGCTCAAGATGAAAGACATACGCGTAACCGGCTGCAGCCATTTCCCGCTGGACGTCGCGGGCACCCTGCAAAATGAATGCGTGATGACGATCCGAAGCATACGGGTATTTTTCGGACAGCCCGTGATAGATCAACAGCGGCAAACCGTTTTGACGAGCGAGTGCCTCGGCGACATCGAGTGCGGGATTCTCGTGAGCGCGCAACGCGTTGTGCATCCAGTACAAAACAAACTCACCGGGGGCGTGATTTGTTTGTTCAGGTGCGAGGCACCACTGGCAACGTTCCGAGAGCGATGTGGGGAGTTGTTGATCCAAGCGAATTCCGTTGTTCGAACGGGTCCCGAACTGAGTTGGAAATTTTGAACGGCGTTTTCGTTCCGACACTTGCAGGTTAGGGTTTTGGCAACGCCGGGGGCACCTCCCGCGCCAGCTCGCCCCGGACTTCTAAGCCGGGGCCGTCTCCTTTGCCCAGAACACTGACCTCTTATGGACACCTACCCCTATCGACCGTATCGAAGAGTCCTCTACGTCGTCGCGGGGGTGTGGCTGATTGTCGCATGCGGATCAATTCTGTACGAGCGGTCGGTCGTTCCGATCGCGGACAACGAGGCCCCGCAGGTGCTCTCAACGGCCGATATGGTGATGATCGCCGTGCTCAGCGGTATGATCGCGTTCGGATCGATCATGCCGGGGTGGTCGATCATCATCCCGCCACCGGAGCCCTCTGAGCCGGAACCGGAGGCACCTGAACCCAACACCAACGCATTAGCAACCACTAAACAACCTGTTAAGGACACCGGAACGCCACTAGAGCCCCAAAAAGGACCGGAGCGGGAACGTCTGGACGAAAAATCCAACGAGAACGACGAAATTCAGGACGACGATGCTCCTCCGCAGCCGTTGTCTCCTCGGGCGCTCGCGATCGAGCGGCTCGGACACGCTTTTCTGATCGGAATGATGATTCGCATCGCTGGCACCGTTGCTTTGTTTTTATCCAGCAGTTATTACATGGACGCATCACCAACGAGGATCGGTATTTGGGTGTTAGCATGGCACTTGGTTCTCCTGATGACTGAAGTGATTACGCTATCTCGCGAGATCCGCATTCCGACGCCGAGCTAGAACTTTGTCAGCATGAAAACTTGGGGTGGGACCGGGCGGCTCGCGCCGTTCCGCTATGCTTTTTAGCGGAACGGCGCGATCCCTCCGATTCCAGCAACCGTCAAGTTTAAGCTAGGCAAAGCACTCACCCCGATCCTGATTTCGAAGTTGCCCACCCGACTGTCGCAACCTCTTTCCCGCATTTCCGGTTCACCTCCGCCTTTTCAACATTCCATGTTCTATTTTCTTGCCGCCGGACACGACCCGACCGACCACGCGATCCCACACGCACTGCACCATTCGCCGCTGTTGAAAATTCCAGTGGGAGGTGCGGAAATGAACAGCCCGGCTTTGGGAATCCGCGACGGATACTACGAGTTTTTCATCACGAATCACTTGATGATGTCCGCGTTCGTCGCTCTGTGCCTGATCATCGCGGGTGTGCTTTGCTCGCGGAAAATCAGCATCTACCACGGCGAGGGGCTCGGCCGTTACCAGACCCGCGGACGGATTTCGCAGCTCTTTGAAACGATCTGTGCCTTCATTCGTGATGAGGTCGCCTATCCCAACCTGCGTGGCCTGACGGACAAGTACATCTACTACATCTGGACGGTGTTTTTCTTCATCCTCTTTGCCAACATCCTGGGCGTGATTCCGTTCGGTTATATGTTGCAAATGTTGACAGGCGACCCGCACTATTCGCACTGGGGCGGCAGTGCCACGGGCAACTTGGCCCTGACCGGCGTCCTCGCGATCACGTCGCTGTTCGCGATCGTGTACATCGGCATCCGCGAAACCAGCGTCAAGGACTTCCTCAATCACTTCAACCCGATCGGCTGGGACGGCGGCATCGCCATGCTCCCGATTGCGTTATTGCTCTACGTTCTCGAAGTACTCAGCTTGTTGATCAAGTGCTTTGTGTTGGCAATGCGACTTTTCGGCACGATGATGGCCGGTCACTTGGTCCTCGCGGCTTTCGTGGGCCTGATTTTCGCTGCTCGTGCCGCTGGTGATGGAACCGCCTACGCGGTTAGCCTTCCGGTTGTGCTTGTCGGCACCGGCCTGACGCTGCTCGAACTTTTCGTCTGCTGCCTGCAAGCGTTTATCTTCACGTTCCTGACCGTGCTGTTCATCTCCTCGATGGCTGTCCACGAGCACGAAGAGCACCTCGACGACGACCCACACGCGATGGAAGACGCCTACCAAATGGATCCTGACAAAGTCTTCGAGCCAGGCCGTATCAGCCCTTCGGTTGGTGCCAGTCATCCGGCAACGAGCTAATTGCGTTATCAGTATTGAATATGGGCGTGAGACCGAACGGCTTGCGCCGTTCCGCTGCGTCTTTTAGCGGCAAGCCGTGAGCCTTCCGGTTCAGGCAACTCCCAAGTTCAGGCTAGACGAAGCACTGGTTGCTCACGACGGATCTCACTCAATACGTCTGCGTGGCCGAAGGTTTGTTGAGACCTTCGGCCCTTTGCTTCCTAGCACGACATATTGACGGTACTGGGAAGCAAGCACTGACTCCGGACTGCCGTTCCGGCTCATCTCGCACTATCAAGCACCCCCGCAGAACCGGCTACGGAGCGTCCTCTGATCCACGGCGATTTCACACTGCGTGCTCGGTGGATCATCCCCATCGATGGACCCCCGATCGAAAATGGTTTTGTGTCCGTCGCGGACGGCCGGATTGTTCAGACCGGTCAGATCACGGCCAGCAATCCCGCGCCGGGTGGCTCGGTCAAAGACCTAGGCGACGTCGCCATCCTACCGGCCCTCGTCAACGCCCACACGCATCTTGAGTTCAGCGACCTCCCCGGCCCCATCGGTCGCCCGGGGATGGAACTCGCCGAATGGATCGTCGAGGTCGTACACGCCCGTCAGAACGCGACTCTCGACGATGATACCGACCGCCCGTCGCCCCGTGCGAACATCACCCAAGGTGCTCTGGAAGCTCAACGGGGAGGCACCGGCCTGATCGGTGAAATCGCATCGACGCCGTGGCCCGGTATCGATCCCCACACGGCCGAACTTGCATCGACGAAAATCATTTCCTTTGCCGAAGTCCTCGGTTTGACGCAAACACGCGCGAACGAAAAATTCCACGCGTGCGTTTCCCATCTCGAGTCGCATCGATCCCTCGCAGGCATCAGCCCCCACGCTCCGTACTCGACTCCGCTAAGCCTGATCGACCGTTGCCTTGATCTAGCGATCCGCACCAACCATCCGGTTGCCATGCACGTCGCGGAATCTCCCGCCGAACGAGAACTCTTGCAACAGGGCAGCGGCCCGTTCGCAGACAACCTTGCGTCCCTCGGATTTGATCTGTCGGCCCTGTTTCCATGGCGGCACCCCGAACCGATTCGACACTTAATCGAGCGACTCGCCGTAGCACCGTCGGCGTTGTTGGTTCACGGCAACGACTTGCGTCCACTTGAAATCGGTCTCATCGCTGAACATCCGACACTCAACGTTGTTTACTGCCCGCGAACACACGCGTTCTTTGCACATGACCGACACCCCGTCGCCGAACTGATGGCCGCGGGGGTGAACGTGGCGCTAGGCACCGATTCCAGAGCCAGCAATCCGGACCTGCAACTTTGGCGTGAGGTCCGTTGGCTGCTGCAACATCGGCAAGACTTGTCGCCAGCCGACGTGCTCAAAATGGCAACACTTGGCGGAGCCAGGGCGTTACGGCAAGACGACCGCTACGGAACTCTGGCTCCCGGTCGTGCATCGGTGTTTGCGATCGTTCCGACCACGGCACCAACCGCTGAGTCGCTCTACGTCGACTTTGCCGACTTCGACGCCTCTTCCGCCGACGCACTCCACAACTGAATCGCGTCGTACAGGGCGTGAGCGATAATGGGAATCATCAGGTTCCCAGTCAGAATCAAAAGCACTCCGAAATACAGCCCCATTAGCCCCGTCACGGCGATGTACAGCTTGCTGATCGGATGAACAAACCCGAACGAAATCGATGAGAGGATCCAGGCGACGGTCATTTCCCATCCGACCGATTCCGACCACCACTGGGTCAACCCCGACCAGGAAACCATCGCCGACTCACTCACGGCCGGCCCGCTACTAGCCAACAAACCACTGCCCCCCTGGCTCGCGATCTCAGATGTCCAGCCGCCAAAGGCCCACCATGGACGCACGATTGACGGATCTCCCGACAGCAGGCTGACGGTTTCTCCATGGAACACATTTGCCAGAGCCGGCATCAACCAACCGCGGAACAACAGCTCCTCACCGACACCGGCACAGAGACTGATCACTAACAGTTCGACCGGCCCGAGCTTCAGCATCATCTCGATCATCGGATGCTCACTCAACTGATCGAGCTGCTCGACCGCCGGATGCTTGATCCGGCGAATCACCGCCATCAAAAGCAACAGCGGGAACGTCGCCAAAATCCCTAACCCGACACCACCAAGGAGTGCTGGCAGTTGTTCCAGCGAAGGCACGAGTTCTCTCGCATCGGGTCCCAAGACGTACCCCAGCACGAGGGCCAACACCCCTAACCCACCTTCCACGCCGACGGCAGTGTGAAACAACGTATCAGGCGACTGCGGTTCGTCGTCCATGTCCGAATCCGTCAAAGTGTATTCAATCGATGAGGTTAGGAGGCGGGTAAAAGAACAGCTGCGTCAGCTGCCACTACGATGACGGTAGGGATTGAACAAGAGATAATTCAAATGCCGGTAGAGGTCGCTGGAATTCAGCAACTCGGCATGGCAACCCTCACCCACCAGATTGGCACCGTTGAGCAAGACCACCCGATCACACTGGCGGAGTGTTTGTAACCGGTGCGGCAGCACCAAGACCAGAGCCCCGGAGGAAGCCAGCGTCTTTAACGCTTTCAAACAGGGATCGTTCGACAATTGCTCGGTCGGGGCAGGCGGCTCTTTCGCCAACACGATCGGCGGACGATGCAGCAGGGCCCGCGCGAGGCCGAGCATGTATCGCGAATTCATCGACAATCCGTCGCTCGAACGCCCTTCACGCAAATCGGTCACGGGGCCAACCATCGTGTCGAGCCCATCACTCAGACGCGTGATCTGCTCGTAGATACCGAGCTCCTCGAGTACGTTAACCATGTCCCGTTTGTCGACCGATTTGCTCAGCCCGGCCATCAAATTCTCAGTGATCGTTCCTTCCCATAACGGTCCATCGGGAGCGATCCACATCACTTGTTTTGCGAGCGCCTGGGGATGCACGTCTCGTAGCGAAATCCCATCGATCTCAACAATCCCGCGTTGTGGGCGACCAAAGCCCATCAAAAGCTCCGTCAGCGACAACGTCGAAACGTCATCGGTGCCCAACAACGCGACAAGCGATTTCGGCCGCAGTGACAAACTCAAATCTCGCAAGATCGGTTTCCCACCGGCATCGTGTAGGGACACGTCCCGCAGGTCAACGGATTCTCGCAAACCGGCCAACCCCACGAGCCGCTCGCTCGGGGCAACGTCATCGCCACGTTGCAGATACAAATAGACCGACTCACAGGCCCGGGAACTGCGGCGTAACTGTCGGGCCAATTCGCTCAGTCGGGCCGCGGAAAACGCCGACGCCGTGAGCGCCAAACCGAGCACCAAGGACGCGGGCAGGCTCAGCCCTTGTTCGCCGTGCAGGATGTTCGCCCCTAATCCCATCACCAACAACGCGATCGCGATACTGCCGGCAAACATCAACACCGGCCACAAACGCCCGCGACGCGAGTCGTCACCGGCCACCCAGCGATCCAACGCATCAAGTTCCGCCTGGAAAGCATGATCAGCCAATCCGCCGGCCTGTAATCGCGCCATCATCGGCGCGTCACCGATTAGGGACACCAATCGTTCGCGGATTTTTGGAATTTCAAATCGTGACAACTGCAACCAATCCGGGCTCCGCATCCACGAATACAATCGCCACAACCCCGCACCGCTGATCACCGCAAGAATCGCCAGCCACACGTTCACCAACAATGCCAACACGACACAACCGAGCAACATCAACACGCTGCGCGGGATCACGCGGTACCACAACGAAAGCCCCTTCCCGAGTTCGGGCAGATCGGTGCTGATCAGTTGCCTCGCCCGTGACCGCTGGGCCGCAGCCCCTTCGCTTTCGGCTCGTCGCAGACTTTGCTGCAACAGACGCTGGTGCAACATTTTGACCACTTCACGAGTCCGGCGATCCGAAGACCGGCGATTCATCCAAACGGCGAAACAGAACATCGCAGAAATCGCAATCGCAACGATCACCAATTCCGACAACTGGGCAAACGGCGCCTGCGACGCAAACACGCTCGGTACCGGGATATTCAGATACGTGCCAAGCTCGACTGCGTATTGATCGCCCATTGCCCGGGCGAAACTGGCGTACGGTCGGGGCAATTCACCATACTCGATCAGCGCAGCGACCATCCCAAAAATGACGATCAATGCGGGCACGGAAAAACCAGCAATGATCGCCCAGAACCAATGAAACATTGATCCAGAGGAAGTCACTTCGCGGCGGGGTTGAGCCAAAGTTGCAAATCGATTCACGTTCACCAGCCTCATGATCCTCATCGTGGAATGGGCACTCGCAGGGGACCTGCCTGTGAACCGAGTTTACACCAAATTTTTGGGCTAATCACAACAGCCCACAATCGCTAAGCCAAATCGCGATCTTCAAACAACAACATCGCCAACATCCAAACCGCGATCACAAACACCACTAAGTAGTTAAAGACCCCCGCCAGATAGATCAACGGCACGGCACTCCCCGAGTCCATCGCGGCCTGCACGTTGAACGAATTCAAGTTCGGAACCACGACCGCGATCAATTTCCCGACAAAGCCGACGAGCTCAGTATTCTCCTTCGCAGACGCCACCAACGGACTCGTGAGGTTGCCGATCACGTAGATCGAGAAGCAGGTGATGAAGTTCGCCAACAATGGCAACCGAGTCGCCAACGCCACCGCGACTCCGCCGATCGCCATCGTTTCCATGAAATACAAGCCAAGAACCGGCAACGTCGTCATGATTTCCTCGTGGCCGACCTGCCACACGGGCAGTTTCTCGCTCGTCTCGCGGGCGTCATAAATCGGTTTGTAACTGAGCACCACCAACAACACAGCCGATAGGATCACGAACAACACAAGCACGCTCAGCATGATGCCTGCGTACTTGCCCAAGATGAACGAACGACGACTGACCGGTTTGCTCAACACCGTCAACGCGGTCCGACCTTCGATCTCTTCACTGACCGATGTGCCCGCACTCCAGACCGCCAACAACATCCCCATGATCATGATCAAGGTCACGCCGCTGTCTTTGAGCAAACGGATGTCGTCACCGAGCGTGTTGAAGGGGAAGATCCCGAACAACAACACGCCAAAGATGCCCATCGCCAACAGCAGCAGATACAGCGGCTGAGCCATTTCGTTTTTCGCCGTCGACAGCGCCAGCGCCCAAACCCGCGGGGCCGCTTGCCGTGTCGCCATCAACGCCGTCATCGTCAAAAAGAAGATGATTGCGATAAACACGATCGACGACGCCTGCGGAACTTGCGGCAGGTTCTTGAACGTGAACACCACACGGGCAGGGTCGATTTCTTGGTTGTAAACGTGCAATTTGCCCGGATCACCGGGGATCGGTGGCTGTTCGCGGTCTTGGTAGCGATACTTGATCGCCTCGCTGCTGCCTGGGTTCAACTCGACCGGCGAACGGCTGAATGCGGCCGGGTCGGCCGAATCCGCCAAAAACACTTTCTTGTCACTTTGGATCGTCAGTTCGGCGACGTTGCGGAAGTTGTAGTCGATGCCCGCAGGGAAAAACTCCGGCTCGTCCGAGGATGCCGGTTGGATCGTGGCGACCTCCACTTGCGTGCCGTCACTCATGACGTTCACCGATGGGATGCTTTCGAGAATCCCACGTGGGTCTTCCACGAATGGGGTCATTGCCATGCCGAGCAAGACGAAGACGCCCGCGGTGCCGAGCAGATAGGGCATCACGCCTTCGCTCAACATCGAAAACCATTCGTTGCGGGTGCGGTGCCACATCCCGTAGATCAGCCCGAATCCGAGCCCCATCCCGATCGTGATCAGAGGCAATAACAGCAATTGGCGGTTGTCACCGCCTTGGGGCAGGTAGATCACGCACAGGGTCGCCGAGAAAATCGCTCCCGCGATCAACGATAACGTCACGCCCTGACGCGGGCGATCCGCGATCGTCCCCAGGGCTGGGACCAGCGACAGCAGCGATAACACGCCGTAAATCACGGCCACTCCGACCACACCGAGCAGCAGGCCGACCGACAACACCCAAATCGGCGTCGCAAACGTGGGCATCCATTTGCCCATCTGGCCAAGGATCAAGAACGAGTCCAACGAACCGGTCGACAGCGAATCCACTAGTGAAATCGATTGTCCCCGGCCCAGAGACACGGACGAAAAGGCATCAGTCAAGCCAGCGATCATGCTCGGCAACTCAAAACGAGGGGAAGATTGCAGTAAATAAGGTACTCTTCGCGATTCATGTTCGCGAAACCGGAGGTCTCGAAGCTACGCAGCGTCTCCCATTTTGGTTTGCCTAAATTTGACCAGACGCAAAACTGACATTCGCGGAAACGACCTGAGCCGTCAGGTCCGACCTAGGCGATCCGGTAAGATGCCGTTGGCAGCCTCCCGGCCGCCCACCATTCATCCGATCCAGTTCGCATATCTTCATCGAGACCGCCCCGTGACCACTACCATGGCCCCCCCGGCTGCCAACAATCTCCGCGATCTGCTCAGCCAAGGCTGGAAATCCAGAACCGTCAAACAGGAAATCCGTGATAATTTCTCTCGGATGCTAGCCGCCGGCGAGGAACTCTATCCGGGAATCGTCGGCTACGAAGACACGGTGATCCCCGAAATCAACCTGGCGCTGTTGGCCGGCCACGACATGCTGTTCCTCGGGGAAAAAGGCCAAGCCAAGAGCCGGCTGATGCGACAGCTCGTTCAATTCCTCGACCCGTTTGTCCCCTACATCGACCATCCTGAGCTGCCGCTCCACGAAGATCCGCTCGCGCCGATCACGTCGCTCGGCCGGCGACTCGTCGAACAACACGCCCCCGAAGACATCGCGATCGCGTGGTGGCCCCGCCACGAACGCTACGCCGAGCGACTCAGCCCCGGCACCAAATTCGCCGACATCATCGGCGAGATCGATCCCGCCAAACTGACGGGAGGGGTCAGCATGAGCGCCGAGGAAGCACTCTCGTTTGGATTGATCCCACGGATGCATCGCGGCATTTTTGCGATGAACGAATTGCCAGAACTCGACGACCTCGTCCAAGTCGGCCTGTTCAACATTCTCGAAGAACGAGACGTGCAGATCCGCGGTTATCCGATCCGCTTTGACGTCGACGTGATGATCCTGTTCTCGGCAAACCCGGCCACGTACAACCGCAGCGGCAAGGTCATTCCCCAGCTGAAGGACCGCATCGGCACGATCGTACAAACGCACTACCCGCGTGAACGCCATCAGGGCATCGAGATTCTGCAACAAGAAATCGGCAACGACCTCGGCGGTGATTATCCGGTCCACGTGCCGCTGTTTATGTATCAGATCATCGAAGAGATCACGAACCGGGCTCGTCACAGCAAATACATCGACCAAGCCTCCGGGGTTTCGGCTCGCTTCTCGTTGGCGAACTTCCGAACCATCGTCGCCTCGGCCCGCCAGCGTGGCATCGTTCATGGCGAGTCTCCTGCCGTGCCGCGGATCAGCGACCTGGGACACCTCTACGCCAGCTCGCTCGGCAAACTCGAACTGGACCTAATGGGGACACACCAGATGAGTGAGCGGCAGGTCCTCGACAACGTGATCGCCGAAGCAATCCAGATCGTGTTCAGCGAATACATCGAAGAACACGGCCTGGCTGAAATCGCTGAGATTTTCCGCGGCGGCGTGCGGGTCGAAGTTGGCGATCTCTTACCCAGCCGTCTGTATGCTGAGCGATTGCAGCATGTCCCGCCTGCTTGGGACCGGGCATTTGAGGTCAACGCTAGCGAAAACGAAGCGATGCGTGCCTCCTGCGTCGAATTTATTTTGGCGGGACTGTACAGCCTCGACAAAATCAGCCGCTCGCAAAAACACGGCAAAATTCATTACGAAACCTAACGGTCGGCGGCGTTGCTCGGGCATGGCTCGACACGTCGGCAGGGCAGGTTCCCGCTCTCAGGCGATTCAATCGGTCGTTTCCGATCGTTACCGAACGCTGCCCGCCATCGCCATCACCTCATGCAGAATGCGACACGCACGCTGCACCTGTTCCGGCGTGACGTCCAAGTGCGTGACGAATCGAATCGCCTGTTCACCAATCGCGAAACAATCGACTCCCGATGCAAACAGACGCGATTGCATCTCGGCAGCCGTCCCCCACAACGGATCAATGTCCAAGACGACGATGTTCGTGTCGACACGTCCGCCTCGGATCGAAAGGGCAGGCAACAATGAGGCGGTGTAGGCGAGTTGCTGGGCCGCTTCATGATCGAAGTGCAAGCGTGCACGATGATTGTGGATCGCGTGCAACGCACCGGCTGCGATGATTCCCGCCTGGCGCATGGCACCTCCAAATAACTTACGCGCCCGCCGCGCCTCCTCAATAAACGCTTGCGAACCGACCAAAGCCGAACCGACCGGCGCCCCGAGTCCTTTGCTAAAACACACACTGACCGAATCAAACGGCGCGACCATGCGGGCGACGTCGATTCCCGTTGCGGCGGAAGCGTTCCAAATCCGTGCACCATCGAGGTGTGTTTTCAAGGAATGTTCGTGAGCCCACAAACAAGCCGCGTCGATCTCTTCTTGAGGGATCACCCGGCCACCCCAGCGGTTGTGGGTGTTCTCCAAACACAGTAACCGGGTCCGGACCATGTGATCATTTTCGGGGCGGATCGTACCGACCAAGTGCTCCACACCGAGCACGCCACAATCGCCCGCAATGGTATGGGCGACGAGCCCCGACAATTGCGCAAAGGCACCTTGTTCGTAGTGATAGATATGACAATCCGCTTCACACAAAAACTCACTGCCACGTTCGCAATGCACCCGCACACCGATCTGATTGGCCATCGTGCCGCTGGGCATGAACAACGCCGCCGGCTTGCCGAGCAACGCCGCCGTCTCACGTTCGAGTTGATCGACCGTGGGGTCGATGTCGATGACGCCGTCACCAACGATCGCGTTGGCCATGGCTCGCCGCATCTCTGCGGTGGGTCGGGTGACAGTGTCACTTCGCAAGTCGATCATGACAGGATTCTCGAACAAATGCCGGGAGGGTTGGATAGATTGCCGTCTGGCGAGAGTGATGAGGCCAGCGACCTAATAAGCATACTCTGGCGAAAGCACGCCACGGGGTTTAGCTTAACGATTCGCCCGCTGCTGTGACGGCCTCACAACCGCCCCAGACTATCACATAACTCAACCGAATTCCGACACCAGACGACGAATTTTCATGACCTCCGAAACAGTCGACTCATTGATCCGGTACGTGGACGCCCGAGAAGGCGGCGACGAAATCCTCGCCGAGCTGCGTGAAAAACTCAGCCCACGAGGTGATTTGGTTAGCCCCCGTGGTCGCGAATTAACACAGGCCGTGTTCGGAAAACCACTCACCCCGATCGAAGTGGTCGAGACGATTTGCCGTGACGTGCAAACCGAAGGCACGTCGGCACTGCTTCGCTATACCGAATCGCTCGACCGCACCCAGTTGACCGGCGAAACGTTACGGGTACCGGCTGAGGACCTGCGGGAAGCCCACGCCGCGGCCGATCCGGAATTCCTCGAATCGATCCGCCAGATTCGTGACAACATCGCCGAATTCCAATCCGCGATCCGGCATCACGACGTGACGATCGAGCCACGCCCCGGGGTCCGATTGACCCAGCGGTACACGCCGATGCGACGGGTCGGGATCTGTGTCCCCGGGGGCGCCGCCGCCTACCCGTCGACGGTCCTCATGACGGCTGTGCCCGCCCAAGTCGCGGGCGTCGATGAGATTGTTGTCGTCGCGCCGCCGACCCGGTTCGGCGCCTACAACCAAGACATGCTCGCCACCTGTCACGAACTCGGCATCAAAGAAGTGTATCGGTGCGGTGGTGCTCAAGCGGTCGCGGCGATGGCGTATGGCTGCGACGCGTTACCCGCCGTCGACAAGATCGTCGGCCCCGGCAACCTGTTTGTCGCCCTGGCCAAGAAACACGTGTTTGGCACCGTGGACATCGACTCATTCGCCGGACCGAGCGAAGTGATCGTGATCGCTGACTCCACCGCGTCGCCCGCCTTCATCGCCGCCGACTTGCTCGCCCAAGCCGAACACTCCCCGGGATCCGCGATCCTGATCACGTGGGATGAATCAATCATCGATTCGGTACGCAGCGAATTGCAATCTCAACTCGCCGAACTGGATCGCAGCGATCTGACGCGCGACGCACTCGCCGATTTCGGGGCCCTGATCTTGGTGCGAGACGCCGAGCAAGCGTGCGAGCTGACTGATTCGTTTGCGCCGGAACACCTGCACATCGAAACCGCCGATCCCGATAACCAGATCGCTCGGATTCGAAACAGCGGCGCCGCTTTCCTCGGACACCACACGCCCGTCGCACTCGGCGATTACGCGGCCGGGCCCAGCCACGTGTTGCCCACCGGTGGAACCTGCAAATGGGCAGCCGGCTTGTCCGTCAACAGCTTCCTGCGATCGGGCAGCGTGACCATGTTCACCGCCGACGCTACGAAGGCGATCTCCGAAGATGTGATCCGGATCGCCGAAAAAGAAGGCCTGACCGCCCACGCCCGAAGCGTTTCGATTCGCACGGAGCCATAAGCTCCCCGTCCGCAAAACCACCGACGAGTGGATCATGCTTAAACGCAAACTGCCGATCCATCTGAGACGGATCGGCAGTATTCGATGATGTTGCGAGCGAGAAAAACGTTACTGTTACGATTCAATCAGTAACTTGACGGCATCGAGATAACGACGGATCACATCAGGATCGACGTCTTCGAACCCGGCCGTTTTGTGGCGAAGGATCGACAGTTTGAGCGACTCGATCACGTCGGCCAAATCATCCGGCAGCTCCGGCAGCCCCGCGAACGGTTGCGACGGCGAAGGTGCCTGCTCGCCGTCAGCAACGCCCACGCCGCCACCGCCATCGGCTTGGTTGGCGTCGTTCATGTTGTTGCCTTCGGGCAACGCGGCGAGTTCGGTTTCTTCGCCGAAATCGGGTGGCTCATAAGCCGGGCCCGCGGCGACACCATCGGTATCACCGTCGTAATCGCGAGTGGAACTGCCACCTTGAGCCGGTGCGGTACCGAGGTCAGGAGTGTCTTCGTCGAGGTCGACTTCAACGATTTGGCTACCACCGGGACGATCCGATTCAACGGCTCCGTTGGCACGCCAACGCTGCTCTCGCATCACCGAAACCGACCATTTCTCTTCAACAGCCCCCTGCAACCACAACGCCGCGTCATCCCAATCCAATGCGGCGAGGAAGTGACTCCAATACAGCGAGGGGTAGGTCTTTGCTTGCGTACCGAATCGATCGTATACCCGGCGAAGGCGACCGACATGGGGCGACGTGACGCCACCAACCCGCGAGGCCCATGCCTCATCGGAATAGTCGGTAACCGGGGCACCGGCTTCAATCAAGGCTTCTCGCCACTCGCTGATGATGCGACCTTTCTCCCAGTTAGTCGTGCTGACCAAGGAGTTCCATTGTCCGACGAATGGCTGCTGAAGCTCGACGAGTTCCTCATCGCTGCCGGCGGGTTTGAATCCCGAAGAGGGGTCGGCCGACTCCTCAGCAACGTCGGTCATCTCAGCGGGCTCGGTCACATCAACGGACACCTCATCGTGTTCGGCGACCGCCTCATCATCGACGTACTCTTCGTAGCCGTCGTCTTCATCACTTCCATCATTCGCCATCGTGGCGGGTTGTTCGTCCAGAGAATTGCCCTCTTCGGCGACCGCAACTGCGGCGTCGTCATCGTCAGGCACGTCTTCGTAGACCTCCGATGCATCAAAACGTGGGTGCGTGGTCGCTGGCGTGACCGAAACCTCCGACGACGCGGTGGCATCGGCGGGTGCAGGGTCAGCTGTGTCATCAGGGGCGGAGGCGTCAAAGTCGTCTTGGGTCATCGGCTTCTGCTTACGGGGTAAAGATTGGGCTCCATCAGGTAGCCGCATACGCTACCCTGCCACTGCCCGGATCGTGAAGATTCGATGTCCGATTTCGATGAATCTCAGGCATATCGGTATCCAATCGCATGGACAAGGAAAGCCCTGAGGTGTGGGAAAAGTGTCCGGAGTACGCGGCATTGATCGTCAAGCATGAACAATCGCTCCAACCGGCACGACATACCACCCACCAGCAGGGAGACCTCAGGCACGCATGGCGTGACAAGACGACGGGGAACGAACCCGATCGATCCGATCGAGCCCCGGCAATCAGATCGGCGGCTGAGTTCTCGGCGGCCGGAACATGTTTTCGTCGGGTTTGAATGCGTTTTTGTTGCCGATATCAACCCTTCGAGCTATCCTGAGTCTCATTCACTCATGCTGTCGCCGACCGCCCCCATCGTCCGCCGCGACGATGGTCTCTTCCACGCCGAATCTGCTCTCTCATGAACGCAACCCTCCGCCGCTTCCTTCCCGCTCCGGTTTCCTGCGGTCTTCCGAACTCGATGTTCCGCACGGTCGGATGCCTACTCGTTGGTCTCACGCTGTCCCTGAGCGGCTCGATTGCGACGGCTCAGAACACCGGTGGAGACACAATCGTCTTCGGTAACCCGATCGCCGGGGTCGATGTGGATGCGACCGGTGTATTGAAAGTCCGAACCGTCGACCCCCGGCTCGCCCGCCAGCGACTGATGCAGGCCCGGCAAGCTGCCCAAACCGAAGATGTGATGCAGCGCAGCGAATTGCGGAAAGTCTCGCTCAATCGACTCGAGAAAGTCGTCGCCGAACGCCTCGCTGCCGACCGTCCACTCTCCGATGACATCCTTGCCGTCGCCGGTTTGACGACCGTCAAATACGTCTTTTTCTATCCCGACACGCAAGACATCGTGATCGCCGGTCCCGCTGAGGGATTCGTCGCTGATCCAACCGAACGTTTCGTCGGAATGAATACCGGCCGGCCCACGATCTTGCTCGAAGACCTCGCGACCGCATTGCGGGCATACCCGCCATCGGCGCCACCCACCCGTGTCATCTCGGTCTCAATCGACCCGACCCCCGAAGGTTTGGCCCGGATGCAGCAATTCCTCCGCGCCGTCGGTGGGAACGCGAACCGCGGCGATACAATGCGACTTGTTCACGGCCTCAAGCAAAACCTTGGGCTGCAAACTGTCACGATCAAAGGGATTCCCGCGGCAACACACTTCGCCCGCGTCCTCGTCGAAGCCGATTACCGGATGAAACTCATCGGCATCGGCCTGGAACAACTCCCCGTCCCAGTCCGCAGCTATGTTTCCCGCACCAACCCGCAAACCGTTGCGGCAAACGCCCTCGAACGTTGGTATTTCCAACCAAACTACGACGGTGTCTCGGTCAGTGATGACCGAATGGCCATGCGTATCAACGAACGTGGCGTGCAACTTGTCGGCGAAGGCGAACGTGTCATGGGTGATGGTAAACGTGTGATGGCCGGCCGCGGCAACCGTGCTAGCCAAGCGTTCACTAAAGAGTTCACCGACAAGTATCCGTTGATCGCCAGCAAAGTGCGAGTTTACGCGGAACTCCAACAACTGATCGACCTCGCCATCGCGGCAGCCTACATCCAAGAGCAAGATTTCTACGCACAGGCCGATTGGAACATGCCCGTCCTCGGCGATGAAAGCCAACTGCGGGTGGAAACCTACACCGCGCCTGAAAAGGTCGAGACAGCCGTTAACGCGATTTGGCGTGGCAATACGTTGATGACGCCTCTTGGCGGTGGAGTCAACATGCAACCACGAGTCGCCTTCAACAGCGATCGCATGAAGGTCGACGCCAGCGGCGAAAACGTTGAAACCAAAAACGCTGCTGGCCCTAGCGACCTTGAGCCAGGTCAATGGTGGTGGGATTGATCGTTAGAGAATGCCGCTGAGAACAGCGTGATTCATTAACGTTAAGGACTTGTGGCCGGATGATCTCACCCTATGATGGAGCGGTGGTCGCGTTCGATAACGAATGCGACCACTCATCCGCGATTTCGCCGCCCCCCCACTCCTACATTCTTGCCAAGGACCGCCCTGTGTTAACTGAATCCACCATTGAAAGCATGTTCCGCGAAATCGTTTCAGTTCCTAACCCAACCGAAGAAGTATTCGATCAAGCGGAAGATCTTCTGGAAGCGGAACTGCGTGACGAAAGTCCTTTGCGTCACCGTTTAAGCGTCGAACTCGACGAACTTCGTTCGCTAGCTGCCGCTAAATAGTCAACACGGTTGCTGCTTGAGAGTGAATTCGCTGACGTCGCCACCGAGTCGGCAAATCATTCCCACCCCAGTTTCGTTGCTCACTCGATCCTAGCGAAACTCGCCTCTTCTTCTATTTTGCCCCATCTATCAAATGGGGCTGGCATTCCACCGGCTTCGCCCCTCCGTCGTTCGACACTCGGTGGGAATGGAATCGAAGTCTTCGCATCGTGCGAACGTTGCCTTGCAAGAAAAACGTTGTTGAAACGACAATGAGACGCAGAGGCGATCTCGCAAAGCTGGCATGCCCAAAATTGCTGCTCGCGTTTCATCACGATCCCCGCGCGACTTTGAAGTCCATCTCAAAAAATTCGGCTTAACGTTGGGGGCACCCTCGCATTGCCGAGATTGCGTATTTCGACTTCGCCAATCGCGTTAACAGTCGCATCGTTGGTCATGAACCACCGCCCCCATGTCAAATGACTTTGCGACTTCCGACGAACGTCAGCGGCTGAACGCTGAATTCGGCTCCAAACCTCGCTGGTTCATGCGGGGGTTGGCAGTGGGAATGTTGTTCATGGCCAGCCTCAACGCACTGTCGTACTTCGTGCGTTCGGAACATTGGGGCAGTCTCGTGGGCAAGATTCGGCCGCATGGTGAATCGATCGGGTTTCCGTTTGAGATTTGGGAATCCGGCAACATGTATGGTGGAATGTTCGCGGACTATCCGATGATCGGGCTCAACATTCTGGTTGCCATCGTGGTCAGCCTGCCGATCGCAATCCTGACGACGATCAAGTCCGATTGGCTCAACAAGCTGATGTTCGACAGTTTCCAAAGCGAAATGAGTGAAGGCGCAGACGACTCAGAATCGCAGCCAATTCAATTTAGCATCCAAAGCCTGATGATCGCGACCACGGTCGCGGCGGTGTTTGCGATGATCGCCAGCCGTTTTGCCGCACGCAAAGAAACGCTGATCTTCATCTACGCGCTCGGACCTTTGAGTCTCGTGCTCATCGCGATGTTGCCGCGAAGGTTGTCATGGCAACAACGCGTTGCCATCCTCACACCCTGCGCGTTCGCGTTGATCGCGGTCGCGATGGCGGTCGGGCAAGCGTTGAACATCGACTTCGACAAAGTGCTCATGGGCATCTTTCTATGCTGGACGCCCCAGAGTGCGATCGCGGCAATCGTCTTAACGATCGTCGTGTTTGCCCAGCTGTCGCGAAGCCGAAAGAGATCCGCTGCGTCCCCACCTGCCGCGACGTGAATCGCGGCAGCGGGTTTGCAAGACATCTTGGCAAACGGTCTGTTAACCAACCCGCTTCACCGTCTCTCGGAAGGGTGAAGCGTGGTGTCCGAGCCTCTTCGCCAACTATCCCTTCTTGGCTTGCAGTCGGGTGATGTCGTTGGTGACGCTCGTGTACTGCTCGCGGAGCATGACGAGCGACTCGCGTTCTTTATCGACGATCTCTTTCGGTGCGCGACTGACGAAGCTCTCGTTATTGAGCTTGTTTTCTTTTGCGGTGATCTGACCTGCAATTTGTCCAACCGATTTTTCCAATCTCGCCAGTTCCGCTTCCACGTCGATGAACTTCTCGAGGTCGACGTGCACATCCACATTCACATCGGCCAATCCGATGTGAGCATCGGTTTCAAACGGCTTGACGTCTGATCCGATTGCCACGATGTCCGCGGAAGCAAGGCCTTTGAAATAAGCCGCCATCGGCTCGAGCAGTTCGCGTGACGATTCATCGCAACGGATTGCGACCGGCACGGTGTCACTCGGTTTGATGTTTTGCGATGCGCGGATTTGACGGATCGCGGCAACGATCTTTTGAAACTCGCTGAACTGGCGTTCGATCTGAACATCGTGGTGCTCGGTCTGCGCGACCGGCCATGAACTCGTCATCACAAAGCGACCGACCTCGACGGGTTCGGGGACACCGCGACTCGGCGCGAGTTCACCGAGATACCCCCATACCGATTCGGTAACAAACGGCATGATCGGATGCAGCAAACGCAGCAGTTGATCGAGACCGTGTGCGATCACGTTTTGAGTAACTTGCTTTTGTTCGGGATCGCTGAGTCGTGGTTTGGCGATCTCGACGTAGAAGCTACAGAACTCGTCCCAGGCGAAATCATACAGAATCCGTGCCACTTCGCTGTATTGATAACGGTCGATCCCCTCACTGACTTGCTGCGTGACACTCGCCAATCGGCTGAGCAGCCATTTGTCTTCGATCGGAAGGGTCGCCACATCGATCGGTTGGGGCGTGAAGCCTTCGAGGTTCATCAACACGAACCGCGACGCGTTCCAAAGCTTGTTGACGAAGTTCCGTGCCGTCTCGAATCGTTCACTCACGACGGCTCCCTTCGGCAATGCCTGGTCTTCGGCTGTTTCGGCCCACTGGGTCGAAAACGGTTTACCGCAGGCGGGGCAATCGAGTTTGGGCAGCGATCGGTTCTTTTTGGTTTGGTCGATCAGCTTTTCACAAGCTGGGCATTCGTACTGCACCGGCATCCGCACGTCTTGGGTGTCACCGGCGAGACGTGCGAGACCAAAACGCAACGCGTCCGGTCCGAACTTGTCGATCACGTCGTTAGGGTCGACGCCGTTGCCTTTTGATTTCGACATGGTTTCGCCGAGACCGTCGAGAATCTTCGGGTGAATAAAGACTTCGTTGAAAGGCACTTCGCCGACATTGTTGAGTCCCATCAACACCATCCGTGCCACCCACAACGTGATGATGTCACGCGAGGTGATCAGCGTTGACGTTGGGTAGAACTTGGCGAGTTCAGCCGTTTCGGCGGGCCACCCCAGCGTGCTGTGGGGCCACAACGCGGACGAGAACCACGTGTCGAGCACATCAGGATCCTGGACGAGACCGAGGGCCTCCACGTCGGCTTCCACCGTCGCATCTTCGTCACGCACACACACAAAGACCGCAACGGTTTCTTCGCCATCGGGATCGATACGGTGACTGATTTGATCGGGATGCTGCTCGGCAAGTTTTTCCAACTTGCTCGACAATTCGTTAGCGTCAGATTGCGACAACCCACCCGTTGACCAGATCGGAATACGGTGTCCCCACCATAACTGTCGACTGACCGGCCAATCGCGTTTCTCGCTCAGCCAGTCGAGGTAACCTTTGCGATAGCGTTCGGGATAGATCTGCACACGTTCATCGGTCACCGCGTCCATCGCGGACTGGGCGAGCGTGTCCATCGCAACGAACCACTGATCGGCGAGGTACGGCTCGATCGGCGTTTTGCTGCGATCACTAATCGGCAATTCGATCTCGCGATCCTCGACTTCACCGAGCAATCCCAGTTCATCGAGGTCTGCGACGACGGCTTTGCGTGCCGCGGGAATCGTAAGCCCTTCGTACTTGCCACCGTCGGCGTTGATCGTGCCATCGGGGTTGAGCACATTGATCATCGGCAACTCACATCGCAAACCGACTTCGTAATCGTTCGGATCGTGCGCGGGCGTGATCTTGACGCAACCAGTTCCCATTTCCGGTTTCGCCCATTCATCGGCGACGATCGGAATCTCTCGATCGAGCAGCGGCAAACGGATGTGCCGACCGTCCGCAGCCATATCACGCAGTTGGATCAGCGACGGCAGCATCGCCGCACGCCGTTTCTCCAGTGCAGCGATTTGTTTTTCGATCAATGGCTTCTCTTTGCCGCTCGCCTCAGCGAGTTTTTCCTTCAAGCCTTCGGCAACGCGATCGAAAGCTGATGCGGGATCAGGGTGGACGGCAACGGCGGTGTCGCCCAGCATCGTTTCGGGGCGGGTGGTCGCGATTTCGATGGTTTTGGGTTCACCGGCTTTGGGATCGATGACCGGGTAACTCAGATGATAGAAGTGCCCTTTCTTTGTTTCGTTGAACACTTCATCGTCAGAAACGGCCGTTTGCAAAAACGTGTCCCAATTAACGAGTCGTTTGCCTCGGTAGATGAACTGTTTTCCGAACAGATCAAAAAACGTGGCCCGGACGGCGGCGGCACAAATCGGGTCAAGGGTAAAACGAAGGCGTGACCAATCGCAACTGCAGCCCATTCGTTTGAGCTGGCCAAGGATGCGTTGTTCGTATTGATCTTTCCACTGCCAAATTCGTTCGACGAGTGCTTCGCGACCGAGGTCATGTCGCGTTTGATTCTCGTTCTCTTTGAGGCGTCGTTCGACGACCGCTTGGGTGGCGATCCCGGCGTGGTCGGTACCCGGCATCCACAGGGTTTCGAATCCCTGCATGCGTTTGCGGCGAACGACGATGTCCTGCAAGGTGTTATTGAGACCGTGGCCGAGGTGCAACGCACCGGTCACGTTTGGCGGTGGGATGACGATCGAAAACGGCGGTTTGTCGCTGGACGCTTCCGCGTGCGAACACTTCGCCGCTTCCCACTGTTGAAGGATTCCAGCAGCGGCATCGGCGTGTTCAAAACGAATCGGAATCATGGGAAGGAGTAGGTAGCAGAGGAAGAATAGCGTTGAGCTACGAGCTACGAGCTACGAGCGTCCTGCTATTGATGTGCGAGTGAATGGAAAGCGATCCGCTTTCAAAAGGGTTGTGCGGCGTGGTACCGCGATCCGAAGCGACCCGTTACTTGCCCACCGGTGGTGAGACAGCCGCTTCCTTGTGCAACTTGTATTCGACGCTGTCGACGAGGGCCCTCCAACTGGCTTCGATGATGTTGTCACTGACACCGATCGTCCCCCAGGTCTCTTTACCATCGGTGCTCTCGATGTTCACACGAATCGAGGCTGCCGTCCCCGACGACGAATCCACAACGCGGACCTTGTAGTCGATCAGGCTGACTTCGCTCAGTTGCGGGTACGCACCGGTGAGTGCTTTTCGCAGCCCCGCGTCGAGCGCGTTGACGGGACCATGCCCTTCGGCAGCATCAAACCACAACGTATCTCCGACTTTGAGTTTGATGATCGCCTCGGCGAACGCGACATGGTTTTCGACGTCTCGGTCGCCCGCGACGATGCGGTACTTGATGGTTTCGAAATGCGGTTGAAACTTGCCACTGACCCTTTTAATCAAAAGGTCAAAAGACGCGGTGGCGGACTCGAATTGATAGCCCTGATTCTCCAACCGCACGACTTCGGCGAGGATCCGGTTCATCAACTCTTTGTCGTCACCCAGGTCATGTTTGCCCGCGACGGCTTCAATGTTACTGCGTCCGGACAATTCGCTGACCAAAATCCGGCGTTCGTTTCCGACCAGTTCGGGGTCGATATGTTCGTAGGTTTTGGCAGCCTTGTTGATCGCGTGAACGTGCATGCCGCCCTTGTGCGCGAACGCACTTTGGCCGACGAACGGTTGATTGCCACGCCACTGCAGGTTTGCGGTTTCGTAAACAAACCGGCTCAATTCGGTGAGCTGCGTCAACGGCCGTCCGCCGAGCACTTGGTAGTTCGGTTTCTTCAGTCCCAAGTTCGCGATCACGGCGATCAAGTCGACGTTCCCGCAACGCTCCCCGATCCCGTTGATGGTGCCTTGGACCTGCGTCGCACCGGCGTCGAGGGCGATGAGCGAGTTCGCGACGGCGAGTTCACTGTCGTTGTGACAATGGATGCCGAACTGCACGTCGTAATCGGCGACCCCTTCACGAGCCGCGGCGGTGATTGCGGAAATATCTTCAGGCAACGAACCGCCGTTGGTGTCACACAAGACCAACCATTTTGCCCCCGCGGAGGCGGCCGCACGGAGCGTTTCGATCGCGTATTTCGGGTTGGCCTTGTAACCGTCAAAGAAATGTTCGGCGTCGTAAAGGACGTCGCTGTGCCGGGCGAGGAACTCGGCACTTTCGCCGATCATCGCGAGGTTTTCCTCAAGCGTCACCCGCAGGACTTCCGTGGCGTGATAATCCCAGGTCTTGCCGACCATCGTGCAGCACGGGGTGCCGGCCGCGACGAGGGCTTTCATGCCCGGATCGTCCTTGGCTTTCATGCTCCGACGCCGCGTCATCCCGAACGCACACACTTTGCTGTTGCCGAGGTTCAGGCCGCGCACCTTTTCAAAAAACGCGACGTCCTTCTCGTTGGACAACGGATATCCGCCTTCGATGAATTCGATACCGATTTCGGCGAGCCGCTGGGCGATGTTGAGTTTGTCTTGCAGCGAAAAGCTCACACCTTCTCCCTGCGATCCGTCTCGCAAGGTGGTGTCGTAGATGGCGATAGATGTGGGGGACACTGGGGAAGCTGTCATTTCGTGGTGTGATCGGTCAATTTGCTGGAAGGGGCAGGAGCAGGCTCGCTGATAATCGCCGGCGTCTGGTAGGGGTTCTCATTGTCAGCACGTGCACGCGTGACAGGTTCCGACAGATCCACGTTCGCGGCGGCCGCCGTTGCCGATTCGACCGATGATGAATTTTTCAAAGCCAATTTGCAGGCCAGTTCGCTACGCCGCCGGATCCGACGCCAACGCTCGGCCACGATCACAAAGACACCGCAAATCAGAGCCATCGCGGCAACCAATTGCACCGACAGCAGATTGACGTGCTCGCCGGCAAACCAAGCGAATAGCAACACAACGAACCGGCCACAGCCGAGCAACATGCCCGCCGCGGAAAGCAACAGTGCCACAAATACCGACTCACCACGGCGGTGAGGGTTCAGCGCGACGACGCCTAGAAACAGCATCGGGATACCGAACATCATCGGGATAAATTGGGTGTAGCTCTTCTGAGTGGTCATGCTCAGACCAGTGATGGTCAGACCGAAAAGCAGCAATCCGAAAACGATTCCGATTCTCGCCATGACGTTGAAATGCTGCTTAGACCGGTTTCAGAGGGGGTGACACCGAAAAATTCTGGCCGCGGAACATCCGCGTGGGACTCACTGTTGTACCCTGCGGCGTAGTTTTCCTGTAGGGCCATGCTAGACTCTCGCCCGAACCCGGCGATCCGCCCGCCGCCGTCCGTCAGTCTCGTAAGCTAGGAAAAATGCGTGGGTATTCAGTGGACCGTCTACCCGAACCACCGCGCGGCCTCTCACGTGGCCGCGGAAATCATTGCGGCAACACTCAGCGAAACGCCCGCTTGTGTGCTCGGATTAGCCACCGGCTCGACGCCGCTGGACGTCTATACAGAACTCGCTCGGAAACACCGCGAAGAAGGCCTCGATTTCGGCCGCGTCACCACGTTCAACTTGGACGAGTACATCGGTCTGACACCTGACCACCCGCAGAGTTACGTTCACTACATGAACAAACACCTGTTCAGCCTAGTGAACATCAGTCGCGACCGAACCCACTTGCCGAACGTGCAAACGGACAACCTCGACGAGTCTGCGAAACAGTACGAGCGACTCCTCAAAGCGGCCGGTGGCGTCGATTTGCAGTTGCTCGGCATCGGTGCGAACGGGCATATCGGTTTCAATGAGCCAGGCGCTGGCCCCGAATCGGTCACTCGCGTCGTCGACTTGGCCCCCAAAACGATCCAAAGCAACTCTCGCTTCTTCGAATCCGAAGCCGAGGTTCCCCGGCGAGCGATCACGATGGGGATCGCGACCATCCTGCGTGCCCGGGAAATCTTGCTATTAGCAACCGGTTCCTCGAAAGCCGATGCGGTCGCCGAAGCGATCAAGGGTCCGGTCACCAGCGACAACCCCGCATCGTTTCTACAAACCCACGCGAACGTGCGATTCCTGCTTGATCCCGACGCCGCGGCGCGTCTGACCGCGTAACCCGCGACGCCTCGCACCAACCCGGCTGATCACCGGTTACCGGATCGATCACGGGTTGGTCAGATCAATTACCCAACCTTTGCCACTCACTTCGGGTCGTCCCGTTTCGGGAATGCCTCGTGAGATTTCGTCGCGAAGTGTTTTGGAAAGTTCCGCGATCACGTCCAGTACCTCGCGATCACGCGTCATCGAATCGGCTTGATCGCCATCGAACGCTAGGTTGTGCTTTTCGAGTGGGTCGGCCTCGTGGTCATACAACTCGACGCCCGCCTGACCTTCGTCCCAAAGCGTTAAACGATATCGCGGCGTGCGAATCGTATAGCCAAAGAATCGACTCTTCTGACCTTTGGTTTTGCGAGTCACCTGAGAAATCGTGAACCCACGCCCCGGTTCGTCGACGTCGCTCAAGATGGGTCGCAGTGATTGACCTTGCAGTCCCGCGGGCGTCTTCACGCCGCACAAGTCCGCGAGGGTCGGATACAAATCGATCAGCCCCACCGGCGTGATTGCGGTTTCGCCCGCATTGGATGTTTTGGGGTCCGCAATGATCAACGGCACGCGTGCGGACTCTTCAAACAAACTCATCTTTTGCCACAACCCTTTGGCACCGAGATGGTATCCGTGATCGCTGGTAAACACGATGATCGTGTTGTCGGCCAAGCCGTGATGATCGAGTGCATCGAGGACCTTGCCGACTTGCGCGTCCATGAACGTGATACTCGCGTAGTAGGCTTGGATCGCCTCCCGGCTGAGTCGATCGGTCAACAACGATTGTTCGGCCTTCTGGCTCAGCAACCCGGCCGCGGGCACATCGGCGAGATCTTCTTCAACATCGTCGACAATCGGCATGTCTTCGAGGTCATACGATTCGAAATACTTTTTCGGGGCAACATAGGGCGTGTGAGGTCGATAGAACCCTACCGCGAGGAAGAACGGCCGATCGTTTCGTCGAGCACATCGTTCCAGCACCCAATCGGCTTCCTCGGCCAACATCGCATCGGTGTGCAACTCGTCACTTCGCGGTGACGCATACCATGACAACGTTCCTCCGAAGCTGCCTTTTCGCAGCGAGAAAATGTCGGGTTCTTCAATTGACCGGTCACATCCCATCGGATTGATCTCCATCTCCCACGAAGCCGGATCGTCGTGCCCGTTCGTGCCGACGCTGCGAGGCACGTTGTAGTGATAAAGCTTCCCGATCCGCGCGGCGAAATAACCGTTCAAGCGAAACGCGTGCGGCAACGATTGGTGATGCGGAATCGTTTGACGAAAGATCTGCGCGTTGGCCAAGATCCCGGTCGAATCGGGATACAAACCACACAACATCGAATTACGTGACGGTCCACAGAGCGGAAACTGACAGTACGCGTTCTCAAACCGGACACCGCGCGCCGCGAGACGGTCCAAGTTCGGCGTTTGAACATGCGGGTCGCCGTAGCAGCCTAAACGACAATTCAAATCATCCGAGATCAAGAACAACACATTCGGGCGACCAACATTCCCGTTCGACTCTGCCGGGAGAGCCTCTTCAACGCGCCGATCATCGGCCGAACTAAGAACGGGCGGCAAAATGGACGCCAAACAGAATACTATCGCGGTGCGAAACGAAATCGGTCCCAATCGGTTCATCGCTAGTCCAATCCAGAAGCTGTCAAAAAGAATTGCAAACGTGCTATCGTAGAGAGTAGGTTACCGGATGGTTCGAGATGATCGTTCACCGGATCTCAGAATTCTCGATTATCATCTTGGGCATGAACATCACCGCTTTTTCAGGTCGATTGACACGCATTCACCAAATTGCCGCTTCGGCCGCGAAATGGCTTGTCTGCGTGCTCCTGCTCACCTCGGTCACTTCTGCCGTCGGAGCCTCCGACGATACCGGCACCGAACCGGTAACGACGGCAACCCCACCGCCGAGCATGCCCAGCGACGTCGCCGGGGCTTCGGTCCCACTCGGGGGTGGCGATTTTTCGCTACGACGCCGCTCAACCCTCGATCTTTGGCGAGACCGCGATCGCTATCGCGACGCGGTATTGGCGGCCGCCCGCAGCGAAGAATTGGAAACCGCGGAGCGAGCTCGCTGGGTTCTCGGGCGGTGGCAACGAGGCATTTTGGCGGATACCCCACCTGACCTGTCCAAACAACTTGGGACGCTGCAACCGGTCGAAGCGATCGAATTGCTCCTCGAAGAAGGGCGTTTCGCGGCGGCGACCATCGCCATGGAAGAAGCCACTGGGACGCTCGACTTTGCATCCGTCGCCGCGCGTGTTTCGATGACGCTCGACCAGCGTTTTCCGATCTACGCGAGAGCTGCCGTCGTGAATGACCAAACGGCCCACTTGCTCGCTTTCCTCGACGTCGCTTGCAGTACCAAAGAGATGGCCGTTTGCCGGAGGGATTGGGCGAAACGATTTCCCCCCACGCTGCACGACCGCGACGCGAAGAAACCTGACATGTTCTCCGCATTGCCACCCGCGGCCGACGCCTGGGACCCCGAATTGGTGTCCCAAACTGAATGCCTATTGCACCTTCTCGATGGCGAGATCGATGCGGCGATGACGATCGCGAAACGATCCGATCACGAACTCCAACAACGTGAGTTAGCGTCCGAGAATCGCGGCCGTGATCCCGCCGCCGGTCTACTCTCGCGGAAACAGCAACCACTCGTTCGTGTTGTCCGGATGGTGACGTCACAGTGGATTGACATCGCAGCCGACGCCTCGTCATCGGCACGCGCCTTTGAGCAGGCGGCTGAGCAGCTCGCGGCAGCCGATGCCAACCCCGAGGGCACGCAGCGATCGACAAACAAGTTGCAAATTATCCGTTACCGCGAAGAAGCGATTCGGCATTGGTCCGATGCCTTAATCGCCGCGGATCGCTGTAAAAATGCAGAGGTTCGCAAAGCGGCGATTGCGGGTTTGTTGGCAAACGCAGTGACCACGACGCCACCGATCGACGCCGACGTCCGGGCCCTGATTTGGCGGACACTGCTGATCCACGGCGAGGTCGACGCGGCGCTCGATGTGCTCGGCGATTCCGACCCGGCCAGCACCTCGGTGATCGCTGCCGATGCGTCTCGGGGTGCCGAAGCCCTCGAACGACTCGGGTTTCCCGCCGACCAAATCGACACGCAATTGGAAACGTGGATCGACTCCGCGATCGACGCCCAACGTGAACTCTACGAAGCGGCCACCTCGGACGATCCGATACGACTTGCCGAAGCCGCACGGGTGAGCGACACGGGATTGGCACCGGAGATCGAGACCCTCTTCACCCTGATTCGGTTGCTCGACGAAGTCAGTCGTGACGACGCGGCCTGGCGGATCGCCGATCGACTCTCACTCGAAGATCTACACGCGAAACGCGTCAACCGCTCGAGCGAATACCTCGTTCGCGACTATGTGTTGTTGGCCCTTTTATGGACCACGCATTCGGATTGGATGATCAAACTCGGGATGCGAGATTGGGAAACCGAACCGTCGATTGTCAGCCAAAGTTTGATCGGCCGGATCGCGGTCAGCGATGAATTTCAACTCCTCTCGCTGCTCTCACACTTTGTCCGGATGCAAACCCCTCAGGCGTCACCCCAAGAGACGTTCACGATCGCCTGCGAAATCGCGCGGGCCGAAGAACAAGACCGCCGCAACCATAGGCAACTGATCGCCGAACTAGCGCAAACGTTGCGAGACGGATCGTTACGGCAAAAAGTCAACACCGACCCCGACTTGGAAGAATTCTTCGAAAGTTCACCGGAGGTGTGGAGTGATTTGTTCTTGGCACACGGACGCCCTGACTTAGCCGAACCTTTCCTGCAAAAACAGGCAGCCACCGGCGATCTCGAGGCAACCCTCACGCTCGCCAAGGAATACCGACTCAGCGGGACCATTTCCGCAGATGTCGAAACGTATGAAGAAATCTGGGAGGCGGTCGCGTCGGCACACACCGACGGGAATTTCCGGTTCCGAGACGACGTGATGACCGGCGTGCGTGCCGTGGCGGAACAATTCCGACTCGCCCGCGACCGCGGTGATTCCAAGTCGGCCGATTCGATCCTCGAACAAATCGTTGCCATGGCGTGCACGCCGTCGACGGACATGCGGCAGCAGATTGCGGATGTGTTGGCTGAATGCGGCCAATGGGATACCGCCAATTCGGTGTACGAATCCCTGCTCGTCATGACCGCAATCACCTCCGACGAAACTCAATCCCTGATCGACATCGCGCGAAATTACCAACGATTTGCCACCAAAGCGACCGCTGGCGAGGTCAGCCAGACGGAATCCGCGATGAACGCTAACACGATCGAGCGTCTGAACGCATCCGACCTCGAACTTCGTCAGCGGGCCGTTACCTGGTTCGATATCGCCTTTGCGGGAACGCTCTCGGGAGTCGAATTCCGACCGCAACTCTATCTCGTTTATCCGCGTCTGATCGCCCGGGAACAGCTCGAACTGTCGATCGTGAGCATGTCACAATCACCAACCGCCGAAGGGAGGCAACGAGCCAATGATTTGCTCGAGCGGTTGCACCAACTCGACAGGATGGACATCACCACCGCCGAAGCGATTTTGCCCAAAATGCAGCGAATTGGCATGCAGGAGCAGGTCGCCGAGTCGATCCGGAGGATGTTGCGGGTCGCCGATGACCACCTCAAAACCTTCCCCGCCGATGCCGTGACTGCAAATAATGTCGCTTGGGGAGCGGCGATGAACGACATCGAATTGCCGCAAGCCCTGGAATTGGCTCGCCACGCAGTCCGATTTGAACCCGAAAGTGCCATTTATCGAGACACGCTCGCGGAAATACTGGCTCGCACCGGGAACCACGCCGAAGCCCTGCAAATCGAGAAGGGGTGTCTCATCGACGATCCCGGGCAGTGGCACCTGCACGAACAGATCGAACGATTCGAGAAGAAATTCGCCAAACAGCGTTGACAGCCGATCGCCCCAATTGATACCCACCAACCTGAGTAACCAATACACAGGTTTTCGTTGTTGAGTCGATGATTTGCGGGAATTGCTTCTCAATCAGCTCTGCTGACGGAAATATTTATCCTGTCGCGAAGATTACTGGGTCAATCGTCTCGGCAGTTCAGTTTCCCAACGAAATCCGCGATGCATCGGGGTGTTCGATTCGTCGACGCCCCGATGCAACCATACATCACCGACTGCGACGATCTTCCATCAACGATTGGTCGTGCAGCATGACATCACGCTCCTTGGGACGTTGATCGTTTGAGTGCTTTTTTTAGCGGAACGGCGCAAGCCGTCCGGTCCCGAGTCACCGGACGGCTCGCGCCGTTCCGCTATATTTGAAATCCTTCAGTAATACAATCGACGTCCCTGGGAGCGTCGGCCCGTTTTGGGTCGGGGAAGGGAGTGTGCAGAATCGAAAAGCAGCCCGCGCCTGACCCCACTCGCCCCTCGACGAGGGAGAGTGAAGGAAAACGCCACGATTACGCAGTTTAAAGACTGCAACACCTCCACGCCGGAGGCTTTCCATCTGTTTGACGTCCGCTGACGAGCGGCAACACGTTAGCTGCCATGACCGCGTCTCCTGACGATTCCGAAACTCTCCCGCCTTCGCCAGAAACAGAAACCGACGAGGCAGCGAGCCTCGACTGGAAAACAAGGCTGCGTCAATATTCGAAACCACTCATCGCGATGGCGTTGATCGCGGCGATCGCCCTGCTCGCGGTATTCGTGTGGTATGCGACTCGGCCGGAAGCCCCGGTTGCGGAAACAGCCGAACCTGAAATCCAGATTTCTGAGCGAAAACAGTTCACCGAGCAAGTTGAACGGGTCCTCGCGGGCAAATCCACGCGGCTCTATTTCTTCGACAGCGCCATCAACAACGAACTGCTCGAAGAATTGCCGCTGGACACCCTGATCCAAGAGTCCATTGAGGCGGCTGAACAAACTCAGAAAACCGCGGAAAACCTTCCGCAAACATCGGATTCCGACCCGGGCGAAATTGTCACAAATTCCTCGCAACGGGGTGGTCGCCAGGGCACATCACCGCCCCCGGCCAAAACCTTCGCCAAGCTCGATACAGTCCTCATTGACCAGGGCGTTGTCACTGACCAGGGCTTGGCCGTTATCGCTCAACTGCCTGATTTGGAACACCTGCGACTGCGACTTTCACCCATTACCGACGAGGGAATCCGCAGCCTCGCGGGTTGCGACAAGCTCTGGTTACTCAATTTGCCCCACTGTCGTGTCTCGTCAGCGGGCATCCGATCGCTAAAAAAACTACCTAAATTAAAGCAGTTACGACTCGGTTCTCCCAATCTCAATAACGAATGCTGCCGGGCAATTGCCGAGCTCACGACGCTGCGTGGTTTGCACCTAATCGGGGTTCCGGTCACCGACGAAGGGATCAAAGTGCTGACCACTCTGCCGAGACTCGAATCGCTGTATCTCGATGATTCTGCCATTACTGAGTCAGGATGGTCCTGGTTGTTCCGCAACCACCCGCAACTTCACGTGCACGTGAACCAAAAACATCACGATCGCGATCCGCATGCACATGTGCATTGACTGGCTCTGAATGGCACACTGTAAGTGCTTATCTCGCTTGAACTTGAAAGAATAGCTCCCGTCAGACGATCGATTTGAGCCGTCAGGGCAATTTGCCTAGTTGACGCAACGACGTCAGACCGTAAACTCTCCCCAAATTGCCTCGTCGTCCGACGAGAGACACACCCCCAATTGGAGAGACTTAAGATGATTCGTACGACCTTGGCTGTTGCCCTGTTGGCTGTTGTCAGCACCGTTGTTGCTCCTCAAGCCGACGCCGGCTTGTTCGGTTGCAAGAAAAAAGCCACCTGCTGCGAGCCAGTATGCTGCCCAGAGCCAGTTTGCTGCCCAGAACCAGCTCCTGTTTGCTGCCCAGAGCCAGCACCTGTTTGCTGCCCAGAACCAGCACCCGTTTGCTGCCCAGAGCCAGCACCAGTTTGCTGCCCAGAACCAGCTCCTGTTTGCTGCCCAGCGCCAGCACCTGTTTGCTGTCCAGAACCAGTTTGCTGCGATCCTTGCGATCCTTGCTGCAAACCACCACGCAAGGGCCTCTTCGCTCGTTTGCGTGAAGCTTGTGCCGCTCGCAAAGCTGCCAAGTGCTGCGTTCCAGTTTGCTGCGAACCAGTTTGCTGCAACTAAGACGCATGGAAAACATGCTAGACCGCAAAGAGCGGGCGACACCATGATGTCGTCCGCTTTTTTTATGCGCCGAACGAAGCTCCACCGGACCGTCCGCTAACGATCGGAAGGAAAAATCGAGGTTGTCGACAGCAGGGCATGGCGTTGTCGTCGAGACGCATCACGATTCTAATCCCGAGCGACGCTAACCATTTCCTCGACACTGTCCTTTGAACCACCTATGGTCCGCTACAACCCCAACGAGATCGAACCCCGCTGGCAATCCTATTGGGACGAACACAATTCTTTCGCAACCCCGTCGCTCACAGACTCGGCCCAAGATGTTGCGAAACGATACGTGCTCGACATGTTCCCTTATCCCAGTGGCGATGGACTGCACGTTGGGCACCCGGAAGGTTACACAGCGACCGATATCGTGTCTCGTTTCGCGCGAGCCCGAGGCGAACTCGTACTGCACCCGATGGGGTTTGACGCATTCGGACTGCCCGCCGAAGAGCACGCGATTCGCACCGGGGAACACCCCCGCGTGCAAACGCAACGAAACATCGACAACTTCACCCGCCAACTCAAGATGCTCGGTTTCAGTTATGACTGGGACCGCGTTTTAGCGACCACTGACGAAGACTACTTCCGCTGGACCCAGTGGATCTTCCTTGTCCTCTATGACACTTGGTTCGACACCGAGATGCAGAAGGGGCGTCCGATCGCGGAGTTACCGATTCCCGCGGAAGTCACCGCCGAAGGGGACCGAGCCGTCGAGCTTTATCGCGACTCACGTCGGTTGGCCTACCAGGACGACGCGTTGGTGAACTGGTGTGCGAAACTCGGCACCGTGCTGGCCAACGAAGAAGTCGTTGACGGCAAGAGCGAAGTCGGTGGGCATCCGGTCAAGCGGATCCCGCTGCGTCAATGGATGTTGCGGATCACCGACTACGCTGAGCGATTGCTCGAAGGGCTCGAGGAACTCGATTGGCCTACCGGCATCAAAAAACTGCAGTATGACTGGATCGGACGCAGCACCGGTGCAGAAGTTGATTTCTATCTGCAATCAGGCAACCGGGCCGGTGACGACGCGACCGGTCCATTCGTCGCCTGGAAACGCGACCGGGCCACCACCGGTTTCCCCGGAGAAACACAGGAAGATTTCCTGCGAGTTTACACGACGCGCCCAGACACCCTGTTTGGCGCGACCTACATGGTCGTTTCTCCTGAACACCCGCTGATCGATCGGCTCGTCACGCCCGAACAGAAAGCCGAAGTCAACGCGTATCGCGAAAAGGCCTCCTTCAAGAGTGACCGCGAACGGACCGACGGTGATCGGGCCAAGACAGGTGTGTTCACCGGTTCCCACGCGATTAATCCTGCCGACGGACGTTCGATTCCGATTTGGGTGGCCGACTACGTGCTTGCCGGCTACGGAACGGGAGCGATCATGGCTGTCCCCGCCCATGACATCCGTGACTTCGAATTCGCGGTCGCATTCGACTTGCCCGTGATCCCCGTCGTGAACCCGCCCGCCGATCACGAACAACGCGACGACATTCTCGCCGGAAAGGCGTGCTACGTCGCTGAGGGCGAAGCGATCAACAGCGGCGAGTTTAACGGCCAAACAACCGCCGAAGTGAAATCCGCGTTGACCGCCCGATTGTCCGAAGAAGGACTCGCCCGCGAAGCGGTTAATTTCAAACTCCGCGATTGGTTGTTCAGCCGCCAACGATTCTGGGGCGAACCGTTCCCGATCCTGCATGAGATCGATGCGGACGGAAACCCGACCGGAATCAAACGAGCGGTGCCAGACGACCAATTGCCGGTGACGCTACCTGATCTCGAAGATTTCAAACCACACGGACGTCCCGAACCGCCACTGGCGAAAGCCGATGACGATTGGTTGATCGTGGAGCTCGACGGCAAACGCTATCGCCGCGAAACCAACACGATGCCCCAATGGGCCGGATCGTGCTGGTACTACCTGCGTTACATCGATCCCAAAAACGCCCAACAACTGATCGATCCCGAACTCGAAAAAGTCTGGATGCCCGTTGACCTATACGTCGGCGGCGCCGAACACGCGGTGTTGCACCTTTTGTACTCGCGGTTCTGGCACAAAGTGCTCTACGACCGTGGATACGTTACCTGTCCGGAACCGTTTCGTAAGCTCGTCAACCAAGGGATGATTCTTGGCGAAGTCGAATTCACCGGCTACACCGACGAAGCGGGAAAACCGGTTTCAACCAAAAATGTGCGTCGCGATGCTGATGGCAATCGCGTCACCAAAGACGGAAAACCGGTCACCACGGTCAAGATTTCCGAAGACGATGTTGAAAAGAAGGGCGAAGGGTTTGTTCTGAAATCCGATCCTTCGATCAAGATCGACAGCCGCGCGTTTAAGATGAGCAAGACCCGTGGCAATGTCGTCAACCCGGACGGAGTCGTCCGCGATTACGGCGCCGACTCTCTGCGTCTGTATGAGATGTTCATGGGACCACTCGAAGCCACCAAACCATGGGTAATGACCGGTGTCGGTGGCGTCCGTGGTTTCCTCGACCGCGTGTGGCGATTGATCGTCGATGACAAAGCCGACGAACTGCAACTGTCCGACGCGGTCGTTGACGAACCCTGCGACGAGGAACAACTCCGCGTGTTGCATCAAACCATTCGCAAGGTCACCGAAGATACCGAGGGCATGAGTTTTAATACCGCGATCGCAAAGATGATGGAGTTTTCCAATCACTTCACCCGCTGCGAAACGCGTCCGCGTGAGGCGATGGAACAATTCCTGGTGCTATTGCATCCCTATGCTCCGCACATCGCCGAAGAATTGTGGCGACTGCTCGGGCATCAAGAATCCATCTCGAAAGAAGCTTGGCCCCAATGGGACGAAGCCGCGCTGGTTGAATCGAGCATCGAAATTCCGGTGCAGATCAATGGTAAACTCAAAGCCAAGATCAACGTGGCGCCCGACGCCAGCCAAGATCAAATGATTGAGGCGGCGATGGGCGACGAGCAAGTTCAAAACGCGATCGGTGACAAACAGGTCTTCAAGAAAATCGCCGTCCCCGGACGGATGGTCAACTTGGTTGTTAAGTAGACCACCCTTTCACGCAATCCACCCTCCCTCCCGATGAAACAACGCGGGGGAGGGCGGCTCGGATCACCCGGTCACGACTCGCCACCTCACTCCACCGCAACTCCTTCGGCGAACTCCTGTTGGAATACGGATACACCAGTCTGCTGCCACCGCTGATCGCGATCGCTTTGGCTTTGTTGACCCAACGCGTCTTGCTGCCGTTGGCCGCGGGGATTTTAATTGGTGCGGGGTTACTGGCGTTTGGCCAGAACGATGTCGGGTTTGTCCGCTCGACCTGGGATATCTTCACAACCAGTATCATCGATTCGGTGACTGACTACGATCACCTCCGGGTTCTCGCGTTTACGCTGGTACTCGGCATGATGGTCGGTGTGATCGAAGCGGCCGGTTCAATGCGTCGCACGATCGCGCGATTAGCACGACGCGTTCGCGACCGTCGAGGAGCCCAAGGCATGATCGCAGCAACCGGGCTCGCAGTTTTCTTCGACGATTACGCAAACACCCTACTCGTCGGCGGTACAATGCGATCGACCGCAGATCGGTTTGGGATATCACGAGCCAAGCTCGCCTACCTCGTCGACAGCACCGCGGCGCCGGTTGCCGGATTGGCACTGGTGAGCACTTGGGTGGCGACGGAACTGAGTTACTTGCAAGCGGGCATGGATGCCTCGGCGTACGCCGGAGACGGATCATCAGTGCCAGTCTTTGATTTCTTCATCCAGAGTATTCCGTATCGATTCTATCCCTGGTTCGCGCTCGCTCTCGTGTTCATCATCGCGCGGACCGGACGTGACTTCGGACCGATGCGAGTGGCCGAGCATGACGCTGTAAACCAATCCCTCGACGCGTTGAAGACCGAATCCGAAACAGGAGACGAAACTCCCAGCGCTGAACAACCGGCGACTCAAAAACCAGCCGCCGACATCCTTACCGCACTGCTGCCGATCGCCGCCTGTTTGGTGGCGATACTCGTCGTACTGGTGGTGTCCGGCAAGCAATCCTTGATGGCGGACGCACCGCTGGCAAGCCCCACCGATGCTCCGATCGACACAGGTGTGATGTCGAAGATCCGCTTTGCCGGTGACGTGATCGGCTCCGGCGACTCTTACACGGCACTCATGTACGGCGGCGGATGCGGTCTCGCGTTTGCGGTAGTCCTCGCGTTCTTCGTCTCCAAGCTGACTGCACCCAAACTCCTCGATGGTGTCCGCGATGGCGCGTTGCAGATGATGCCCGCGATGGCGGTGCTGTGGTTGGCATGGTCGCTGTCGGCGATGACAGGGAAGGAGGCACTCGACACGGGCGGCTATCTTTCGAGCGTGCTCAGTGACCGGATCGATATTCGCCTGATGCCGACCTGCGTGTTCATTCTTGCGGGCGCGATCGCATTCGCAACGGGAACGAGCTGGGGCACGATGGCGATTGTGACTCCGATCGCCGTCAGTCTCGTGTTGGACATGCAAGCCCACACGGTGGCGCAAATCACGGAGACGGCGATCAACTCACCGATCGCACTGGCGACGTTCAGCGGCGTGCTGGCTGGCGCGATCTTTGGCGATCACTGCTCGCCGATATCGGACACAACCGTTCTCTCGAGCCGTGCGTGCGGGTGCGATCATGTGTTGCATGTTCGCACGCAAATGCCGTACGCACTCTTAGCGGGCGGCGTGTGCATTCTCACGGGCACCCTCCCGGTCGCTTTTGGCGTACCGGTGTGGCTGTGTCTGACCGTGGGGACGTTGGCCCTGGTCGTCACCGTCCGCTTGCTCGGTCAACAGCCGGCAACCTGAGGTCATTTCGCCTGAGCTTTTAACTCGGCGAATCGCGTCCGCATTTCGGATAGTTTTTCCTGGTATTCAGGATTCGCCGCGAGATCATTTTCTTCGTGTGGATCGTTGACGATGTTGAACAACTGCTCGCGATCGAATTCGGGCCAATAGAAGTACTTCCAATCCTTGCGTACGAGCGCTTCTGAATATGGAATAAAGTCCTTGCTACGAATCGTCGGGTGCTCGTAGAAGAACTCGGTTCGCCAATCGACCGACTCGCCGGAATCGCTCAGATAGAGCGGGCTCATGTCGCGACCTTGCATCCGCTCGGGAGCCTCGATGCCGACGGCGGAAAGGATCGTGGGAGCCAAATCGATGCTGAGCGTAAACTCGTCGTTGGTTTGACCTCGATTGTCATCCGACATCCGCGGGTCACTGACCATCAGAGGGACACGAATGCTTTCTTGGTGAGGGTACCACTTGTCCGCGAGACCGTGCTCGGCGTGATAGTAACCGTTGTCGGTGGTAAAGATGACGAGCGTTTGATCGAGCGTGCCCTGCGCCTTCAGTTCACTCAAAATACGACCACAGGTGGCGTCCACTTCACTGGCGAGCCGGTAGTAGTTTTTCATCATCCGTTGATATTTTTCCGGAGTATCAAACCGCCAATGCCATCGATTGCGGCCCTCGTTTTTCTCGTTCCCGACAAACTCTGGCAAGCGTTCAAATGATTCCTGAGTGGCGTTCACCGGCACCGGGATCTCAACGTCTTGATACAGCGACATGCTCTCCGGTTGAGGCAGAAACTGGTCGGGGTGACCGTCCTGAGCGTGCGTGGCAAAAAACGCCACAGTCAAACAAAACGGCTTGTCTTCGGGACGTGTCTTGAGGAACTCGAGAGCGTCATTTTCGTTCTTCTGGGTGACGTGGATTTTTGTGCCGTCGGGCTGCTCGAGCCAGTGTCTGCCGTAGTACGATCGGCCGAAATCAAAATGTTCAGCGGGGAACTTGCCGTTGTGCCATTTACCAACGTGCCCGACGTAGTAACCGTGTTCACGGAGCAAACCGGGATAGGTTTCCGACCACGGCGTTTTAAAGGGTGCAAAACCGAAACACCCGTGCCGCGACATCATTTGGCCGGTAAACAGGCACGCGCGACTGACGCCGCAGATCGCCGTCGTAACGCAGTTATGCGTGAACCGCATCGACCGGGTCGCCAATTCGTCGAGATGAGGCGTTTTGACGACCGGATTGCCGGCGACGCCCAATGTATCGAACCGCCAATCGTCCGCGTACAGCACAAGCACATTGAGCGGCTCATCGGACTGAGTCCCAACACCGGATCGAGCGGGATCAGCAGCGGGGGCGTCGTCCGCGTTTGCGGTAGAACTAAACGCAAAGTAGCCATCGCCTGCTGGAGATAGCAAACACGCGGCAACGAGTAGGAAACCAAAAACCGAAAACAGACGGCCGTGGGTGGGGTGGGGCATGTTGGTGAACTGGGCTTGAGAGGCGGGACGAAGCGATCCCCAGCATAGTCGATAGATTCCAGCCTGTGCTCCCCACCCGCCGTACCCGACCTGCTCCCCAGTTGGGCCTTTTGCGCCCGTCCCCGATCAGCCCTCGCGGCGAATCCAGACAGCGGCCGCCTGTCCCTGCGGCGTCACGTTGACGCTGATGAAACTATCCCCAGCGGAAACTCCCGACTCGGTAACGGCGTTGATCGGACAGTCGTCGGCAAGCGATTGCAGGTTTCGAATCGGAAACAGGTTGGCGCCGAGACTCTTCAGGCTGGCGATGATTTCGACCATACCGCTACCGGCACCTAGGTTACCGAAATGCCCCTTGGCGGTCGTGACGGGGGGCTGGCTCGACGAGTCACCAAATACTTCGCAAATCGCCGCCGCTTCGTCACGGTCGACATCGACATCGGACAAACCGTGGGCGTGGATATGGCCGATCGGCACATCGCCAAGCCCCGCGTTCTGGGCCGAACGCAACGTCGCTCGCAACGCGTTGGCGATGGCAATCTGGATCGGGCGTGGTCCACCGGATTCACCGACGGCACTGGTCCCGTAACCGAGCACTTCGCCCAAAATGGTTGCCCCGCGTGCGAGTGCGTGTTCGCGTGATTCGCACAACATCGAGGCCGCGCCTTCTCCGAGAACGCTGCCGTCGCGGGTCGCGTCGAACGGCCGTGACATTTCGCTGCAGGGTTCTCGATCGGCCGCGAGGGTTTCCTGCAGCGAGGCGTGCAAGGTCCGTAGCGGGTGGATGCGTGATCCCGTCGCTCCCACGACGAGGGCATCCGCGTGGCCCCGTAAAATCGTCGAAGTGGCTTCGGCGATCGCCGCGCAGCTTGATGCTTCGCGGAGCGTCAGCGAATTATTCGGGCCTCGCAAATCGTTGTAGATCGCGATGTGGGAGGCGGGCATGTTGGGCAGATATTTCAGCAACCACAGCGGATTAACCTTGGGCAGCCCCGACTGCCCCCATTTGGCGAAATTGAATTTCCCGTCTTCGATGCAAGCGGCGATCCCCTCGGTGTATTCCTCCGGGAGCGACATGATGTAATCCGACCCGAACAGCACGCCGATACGATCACGGTCAAAAACCTCGCTGTTGAAACCGGCGTCGTAGAGTGCGAGTTGTGCCGATGCCACGCCCATTTCGATTTCGCGGCACATCACTTTGCTGCCCTTGCGGATCGTCCGCTGCAAAGCCTTTTCGAGCGGCCCGTAATCGTTGATATGCCCGGTAAATGCGGTCGCTTCGGCGCCATGGCTGGTCGAAAAAGCCTCAGTCGGAACCTGTTTGAACGGGGCGATTCCTGATTGACCAGCGTGCAAAGCCTCGAGCAATTCGTCCGGCGTGTTTCCCAGCGGACTGATCACCCCCAGGCCAGTAATGACGACGCTCGAGACAGGGCGGCGAGCAGATCCGCTCGAAACAGCCGAAGTGTCGACAGCGGAAGAGTTTTCAGGTGGGGATGCGGACATGAAGTAATGACGCTGGCAAAGGAGGCGGAATTCACAACGACGCGAAGATAGCAAATCCCGCCCACGGAAGGAACGTCGCTCCGAAGTTGATCCTCACCGGTTTTGAAACACTCGCCACCAAAAAGGCCCAGATCTGGCCTCTAAAATGGCGGGCGAACCGTCAGCCTGTCCGATTACCGACCACCACCCGGCGTATCGACGGATTCTGAACCGTCTTTTGGCTCTTGGCACGCCGAATGCATCCTTTGTCGACGGTCACGACGCGGTATCCACCCCGCACAAACCAATCACCGCACAACCATTTAAATGGAGATCACGATGCCAAACCGTGAAGAACTCAAAGGCCACTGGAATGAGGTCAAAGGCCGCCTCAAAGAACATTGGGGACAACTCACCGACGACGACCTCCGCCGAGCCGAGGGCAACACCGAGCAATTGGTCGGAGTGGTCCAAGAGAAGACGGGTGCGACCCGACGCGAAGTCGAGAACTTTATCGACGGACTGTTTAACGGTTCGATGGGCGACCAGGCGTCCGCAGCGGTACAGCAGTATGCCGAAGCGGCCCAAAACCTCGCCGACGACGCATCGCGGTATGCCCGCGCTCAGGCCGATCGGCTGGCCGCCTGCTCGTCCGACTACTCCGCACGTGTCGCGCAAACGGTCCGCAGCCGCCCGATTGAGTCGATGGCGATCGTCTTCGGCATCGGCGTCGCTGCGGGAGCGTTCCTCTTCCTCGGCCGGAAAAAATAGTCATGGCTGTCACGACCGCTACGCGTCGGCAATCCGAAGCAATTCGCGCCAGCATGCGCGAAATTCGCAGCGAATTGCCCTACGACGTTGATGACGCTCGCGAACGTGTGAAGCAGTTGTCGGATTGGAAATACCACATGTCTCGCCGCCCTTTGGCGGTGATGGGTGCGGCGGCGGTAATCGGTTACTTACTCGTTCCCGCCAAACGATCACCCACACCGACGGTGATCCATCAGGCAGGCTATGAACCACCCGCTGCACCGGCGAAACGAGGCATTCTGGGCGGGATCGCTGGAGCCGTCGCGACGATGCTGTTGAAACAAGCGACCACAATCGCGGCGAATCAGATCAGCAGCAAATTCTCGGCCGGTCCCGGTATTCACGCTTCCCATTCTCGCAACGAGTTTTATTCATGATCGCGCCCATCACTCAACGTCCAGATGTAATCCAACGTTCACAAGCAACCCAACAACACGCAGTCGCGATTGAAGACGACGAGCAACGTATCGTCCGCAAGATTGGTCGGTTGGTCGAAAAACAGCCGGCCGCAGCGTTGACGTTCGCGCTCGCCGCAGGAATGACGATCGGTTGGCTCGTTAAACGCAAAAACTGGTAAATCCGATGCACGAACAGACCAAGCAATCCACATCGAGCTTTCAACGTGTCGCTCGCGACGTCCTCGACCTTTTCGAACTGCAGATGCAGCTTATTTCAGTCGACTCGCAAGAGGCCAAAAGAAAGCTGACCCGATCGATTATTTGCGGTAGTGTCGCCGCCGTGCTCGCCGGGTCGGCACTCACGGTGCTGATGATCGCGTGTGGGCTCGTGCTCGGTGAATTCACTTCCTTATCGACCGGTGGAGCGATGCTTGTCATCTGCGCTGTCGTGTTCTTTGTCGTTGCAGTCCTCGGCTGGACTGCGTTGAAAGCGATCAACGCTGCCGCCAACGCGATGGCCGAAACCAAGTCGGAATTTGCTGAAAACCTGCGTTGGCTCAAAGCCACGCTCGTCGCCCCTCAATCTTCTCCCCGAAACCGCTTCCGCCGGGATTCCTTTAATGATCCCACGGCGACCGCCGGCAAGTCGCCGGAGGAGTCCCATTACGCAGACCATTTTCTTGACCGCAGCACCCTTTCCCCAAGGTGATTAATCATGTCGCAGCCCACTCAAACAGCTTCCCAACAACGAAACGTTTCGGACCAAGCCCGCGATACCGCTAACCGCGTCGCGGTGAACGCCAGCGAAGCCGCCCAAGATGCCGCCCGCCATTTCGTCAGCGAACCGGCGCAGGACCTGTTTAGCCTCGCCAAACAATACGCTCGCGAGAATCCCGACGTCGCCGCCTGTTGGGCATTCGGCCTCGGCGTTGTCGTCGGCTGGAAACTGAAACCCTAGTGCTTCGTCTCACTTGAACTTGAGGTTGCCTGAACCGGAGGGTTGGTGCCCTACCGCGAAAAGACGTAGCGGAACGGCGAAAGCCGTGCGGTCTCGCCCCCATTTTCAAGGCTGATAAAGCCCTAGTTCGACCGGGTGCATTGCCCGACAGGGTGTTGGTCTCGGTAGGCACGGTCCCGACCGCGGCTACCGAGCGGTGTTCGCCGAAAACACGCTCCCGGAGGGTTCTCACCAAGCTTGCAGTTCGGCGTCGTGTACGGCCGTTTCCTCTTCGCGAATCGACCAAACTTTCCGAGCCGATCGACATTCATTTGACTCTTCGCGTACACTCAACAGGTACTACTCCCATGTCCGCTGGAATTGCCTCACCGCCAACCCTGCCTGATAAGGCGGAACAATCACAGCCACAATCCTCTTGGTGCAAGACAATGCCGAGTTTGCTAGTCATCGACGATGACCGACTGATCCTAACACTCACACAGAAATCTCTCGCATCGATCGCCGATGTGGAAACCGCCTCATCCGCGGCGGAAGGGATCGAGAAGCTCAAGAACGGTGACTTCGATGCCGTGTTGCTCGACATTCAACTCCCCGACCAAAACGGTCTCGCCGTCTTCTGCGAAATCCGCGAACACGATCGCCGGATTCCCGTGATCTTCATGACCATTGAAGCCGCCAGCAACACCGCGATTGAAGCGATGCAGTTGGGTGCGTTTGACTACATCGCCAAACCGCTCGCGGTCGATCCCTTGCGTGACCTTGTCGAGAAAGCGATCGAGCAGCGGCAAATCAGCAGCGTCCCGGTCGCCATCTCTGCCGACGACGAATCGGCGGACGCGAGTGGAGAACTGTTTATCGGCCGTTCGCCGGCAATGCTCGACGTCTTTAAGGCGATCGGAAAAGTTGCCAAACAAGATGTGCCGATCCTGATCCGCGGTGAAAGCGGCACCGGGAAAGAACTCGTCGCACGCGCTCTGTATCAGTACAGTCGCCGGGGCGAGGAAACGTTCTTGGCCGTGAACTGCGCCGCGTTGCCAGACAACTTGCTCGAAAGCGAATTGTTCGGCCACGAAAAGGGTGCCTTCACCGGCGCCGAATCACGACGCATCGGTAAGTTCGAACAATGCAACGGTGGAACGTTGTTCCTCGACGAAATCGGGGACATGGCATCGAGCGTGCAGGCCAAAGTGCTACGCGTTCTACAGGATCAACGCTTCGAACGCGTCGGCGGCAACAAAGAACTCAAGACGGATGTTCGCATCATCGCCGCCACCAACCGTCCACTCGAACAGATGGTGGATGATGGTGAATATCGCGAAGACCTACTCTACCGCCTCAATGGCGTGACGATCGAACTGCCACCGCTGCGTGATCGCCTCAGCGATGTGCCGGCGTTGATCCGTTTCTTCCTCAGTGGCGCCAAACGCGAATTCAACAAACCCGACCTCGAAGGTCTTTCCCCCGAGGCCGTCGAGTTATTGTCCGCTTATGACTGGCCCGGAAACGTCCGCCAGCTCAGAGCGGTGATTCGTCGTTGCGTTCTCGACACCGTGATGCCCGTGATCACCCCTGACGGATTGCCTCGCGAAGTGACCGGTTACTCCGCGGCAAGTCGTTCACCAGGAGCATCAGTGGACACGACCACGCCAGGTGCAGGTCTGCCTAAGCTCGTTCGCGAACTGTTGTCCAACGGTTCCACCAACGTGTACGCCGAAGCGACACAGTACATGGAACGCTATGTGATCACCGAAGTCCTACGTGAAACCAACGGCAACCAAAGCCAAGCAGCCGAAATCTTGGGGATCACGCGCGGCAAACTTCGCGATCGAATCAATGCGTTCAACATCATCTTGAAGAACGATGTTGAAGTAGGAGCGGCAGCAGGATGAAAGCGAAACAAGACATGTCCAAACTGACGAGCGAACAACGTAAGCGGTTTGCCGGTGCGATCGAACGAGTCGGCGACGACGAAGAAATATTGATCGTATTGGCCGAGATGGCCTCTGAGGATGCGCCCGTGTTGATGGCGAAACTCGAAGGTGAAATTTCGAAAGGGTTCCTTGACGCGGCCGCACAAACGGCGCACGCGTTGAAAGGACTTTTGAGCACCTTTGAAACCGGCGAACCGGTCGAAGGTCTGCAGTCGTTGATCGATTCAGCACGCGAAGAAGACGAGAAAGAGACGACTCTTCTTTTCGAGAGCCTGAAACCAAAACTGCTGACCCTCGTCGAACAGGTCGCTCAACTCTCGTAGTTCGAGAGGCTCAAGTATTGTGCTCGTGATTGTGCGAGCCTTATATCCCCGTTCGCGTCCGTTCGCGGTCGCGTGCTCGCATGCGGACTGACAACCGCCGGATATTCCCGGCGACGAATTGTTTCGACTCGACTACATCGTGTCGTCTACATCGTGCGTGGCGGCATCGCTTGGTTTGACTCACCTGGAGTCTTGTCTTCATAGCGTGATGCCCGGTCATAAAGTGATTGAACTTCGCCGACCACGCCATCGATCGCCGCGCCACGATGAATGGCCGGCTCGGGGCACTCTTCCCGAATTCGATCCTTCAAAACATTCGAAAGCGGCGGACCGTCTTTGGAATGACGCTTCCATCCATTCGTTGAGAGATTCGTGACAAGTTGTTCGGCGAGCTCGTGCTGAAATTCACCACCTTCTTTGATGGCGTCACAGCACAATTCGGTCAGCTGTTCCAGGGTGGCTTCGATTTCGGGGTTCGACGACATGATGATTTCCTGACGTAGGGTAAACGGACTACTTCAGAGAGATCATGTTGCAAACAGTGGGCCAATGGATTTTGCGGTCAACCACCGCCCGATTCCCGGCAATTCAGCGGAGACGCCGCCTATTCCTCAACGTCTTCATAGTCCTCGTCGTCTTCATATTCTTCTTCGTACTCGTCCTCTTCCTCGACGCTGACTGACGATTGACTAACTGCGGCAACGGGTTTGGTGGTAGGCGTTTCCTCTTCTTCGTCCTCTACCGGCAATCCTTGCATTTGTTGCCACTGGGCCATCGTCAGCAGCACCTCGCGCGACTTCGACCCATTGTATTGCCCGACGATCCCGTCTTCGGCCATGTAGTCGACCAGTCTCGCCGCCCGGCCGTACCCGATACCCAGGCAACGTTGAATCAACGACAGCGAACCACGGCCTTCGCGAACGACAACTTCAATCGCACTTTCATAGAGTTCGTCTTTCTTGCGGAGATTTTCAACGCTCAGATCACCGCCCGACGATTCGCCGTCGGCGTCGACTTTGAGATTCATCAATTCGCCGATGAAACGCTGCTCGCCACCGCTGCTGCAGTGGTCGCAGACGCGGTCAATCTCCGCATCGGAGAGGTATGTCCCCTGTCCACGGATCAACGTGCTCGTTCCCGGCCACAGGAACAACATGTCACCATTGCCCAGCAATTTGTCGGCACCATTCTCATCGAGCACGACGCGGCTGTCCGTTTTACTCGCCACCTGGAAGCTCAAACGTGCAGGCAGGTTACTCTTGATCAGACCCGTGATGACATCCACGGTCGGTTTCTGCGTCGCGAGGATCAAGTGGATTCCGACCGCACGACTTTTTTGGGCCAATCGAATGATGTGTTGCTCGACATCCTTGCCCGCCGTCATCATCAGGTCAGCCATCTCGTCGGCGATGATGACGATAAAGGGGAGCTTATCGGGAACGTCACTATCACCTTCTGTCTCGTCGACTTCGAGGCGTCGATAGATTTCTTCGCGACCGAGATCGTTGTAGCTGTTGATGTGTCGAACACCCGCTTTGGCGAGCAACGAATAGCGTTCTTCCATCTTGTCGACCGCCCATCCGAGAATGGCTTCGGCCTTCTTCATGTCCGTGATCACGGGGTGCATCAGGTGAGGCAAACGACCATAACCACTCAGTTCGACCATCTTCGGGTCGATCATCAACATGCGAACTTCGTCCGGTTTGCAGCACATCAGGATGCTAACAATGATCGCGTTGAGACAAACCGATTTACCCGTACCCGTCCGTCCCGCGATCAACAGGTGAGGCATCTTGGCGAGATCGACCGGCATCGGCGCCCCCGAAACGTCTTGGCCGAGGAATACCGGGATGTTCATCTTGTGGACGCGTGAATCGGATTGCTCGATCACGTCGCGCAGACGCACGACTTGGCGGATCTCATTGGGAACTTCAATCCCCACCGTGTTCTTGCCCGGAATCGGCGCGACGACCCGCACGCTCGGAACACGTAGCGCGATGGCGAGGTCGTCGGCGAGAGCGCTGATTTTGTTGAGCCGCAATCCGGCTTCGAGCTCAATCTCGTACTGCGCGATCACGGGACCGAGTTGGATGTCGGTCACGCGAACGTTGCATCCAAAGTTGCAAATCGTCTCCTGCAGCAAGATCGCCTTGCGACGTGCCTCGGCTTCTTGCTCGTCGTAGTCGAACCCGTCACTGCTCTCGAGCAACTCGAGACTCGGCAGGTGATAGTCCGAGTGGTCTTCGCCGGTATCTTGAACGGCATCGTCGAGCTGCGCACGCATGTCTTTCTTGCGTGGGATTTGAATGTTCGGCGGCGGAGTCTCCTCGTGTGCTTCGTCGTTGCGAAGTGCATGAACCTCGTCTTCATATTCGAGTTCACGCGTAACGGGTTCTTCCTCTTCCTCGTAATATTCTTCCTCTTCGTATTCTTCTTCCTCTTCTTCGGCGGCGTTGTTCTTGGACGCACCGAGTCCGGCCACGGCAGCGAGTCCAGCGGTCAGCGCGGCGGCTTTCGCCAACCCCTTCTTGGTTGTTGCGGGTTCCGCAGCGGTCGCTTCCTCTTCTTCGCCCTCTTCAACGGCCGGTTCGGTCGGCCGCAACGGCCCGCGGATCTGGATATTGGGTTCCGGCGGATCAACCCGTTGCTCCGCAACCGGGGGCGTCTCTCCGTCGAGCAAGATCGGCGAACCGACATCGCTAAACGGTTGCCGTCGACGTTTCAGAGTCACCGGCATCGCTCCCGCGGCCCGTGCGATCCCGCGACGAGACACCTTCGCACCACCGACGACGACTTTTCGACCGGCGTAAACGAGCATGTAGTCCGTCGTCAACAACAGCCCCACCGCGAGCGTCGTCAGCGTCAGAATCCATGAACCCACGGGATGAAAATGCTGCAGCAGGAAGGTCGATCCCATCGCACCGAGATATCCACCGTTACCCACGACGGGCATTCCGGCGAGCTCGATCGTCGTCATGGACGCCGCCGTGCAGGCCCCGACTAACATCACGCAGCCGCCCAACGAACGCAGCACCGGAGCGTTCATGTACCCCCGCACGAGCAATGCCGTTGCGATCCCGCCGCCGGCACCGATCAACAGCGACACGCCGATACCCAACGCGTCCAACGCCACCGCGGAAATCAACGCCCCGAGCGAACCGCAGGCGTTGTTGACATTTTCATTGACCGGGTAGGCGGCCATGTCAGGTGTATAGATCAGCGAGACCGGCCACACCGACGTCGGCACCGGGTCGGCCGGGTCGTGGGTGAGCACCGCCACAAACGTCAACAACGTCATCGCCACAATCACCAGAGCCGGGATATCTCGGCGCAGCGAAACGGTGCGGACAGGCTCCGCGGCACTGGATTTCGCATCGGCTTTCGCGGCAGTCGACATGGCGAGGGCTGAGCTGTAGGTACGTAGAAACAGGTGGCACGACGCGCGTGCTCTCGATTCGAAGACAATTCGGAAACGAAACGGGTGCGGAAAAGCCGGCCTTCTCCACCCCGCTAATTGCTAGTAGCGAACCGCTAGTTGCTCGCTTCCAAGCGCTTCTTCCCCTTTCTTCGTCATCTTCGCATCCCGCCCTACAACAGACTTCGATTTCGCGTCATAATCTCTCGCCTTCCCGACACACCCTCCCTCGGAAACGGCACCCCATCCATGTTTCACGACAAAATCGGCGACCTCGGCATCACCTTTGACGACGTCCTGCTGCTCCCCGCCTACAGTGAGGTCGTGCCCAGCGAAGTCGATGTCAGCAGCCAACTGACGCAACGAATTCGGCTGCAAATCCCGCTGATTTCCTCGCCGATGGACACCGTGACCGAAGCGGAAATGGCGATCGCGTTGGCCAAAGAAGGCGGTTTGGGCATCGTCCACAAAAACCTCTCGGTGCGGCAGCAAACCGAGGAAGTTCTCAAGGTCAAACGGTCCGCCAACGGGATCATCGTCGACCCCGTCACCCTCTCGCCGGAGGAACAGGTCGGCAAAGCGGCCGAGCTGATGGACCGGGCCAATGTCTCCGGTATCCCCATTGTGACGGCGGATCGCACCCTCGTCGGCATCCTCACGCGGCGAGATTTGCGGTTCCTCGAGGACCCAAACCTGCCCGTTTCCGAAGTCATGACTAAAAATAATTTGGTTACGGCTGTGGGAAATGTGAGTCTTGCGCAAGCTGAGAAGATTTTAACGGAAAAAAGGGTAGAGAAACTTCTCCTGATTGACGAAGAAAGAAAACTGACGGGGTTAATCACGATTCGCGACATCGACATGATGAAGCGGTTCCCGCGGGCATGCAAAGATCCGCTGGGCCGACTGCGTGTCGGAGCCGCGATCGGCGTGGGAGATTTCGAACGCGCCGAACGACTGATCGCTCAGGGCGTCGACCTACTGGTGGTCGATTCCGCTCACGGGCACAGCAAAAACGTGATCGACACCGTCAGAGAAATCAAAACGAACAAAGCATGGGACATCGATGTTGTGGCGGGGAACGTCGCGACGGCTCAGGGGGCAGCGGATTTAATCGCTGCGGGAGCTGACGCGGTGAAGGTCGGCATCGGACCCGGGTCGATTTGTACGACACGCGTGATCAGTGGCATCGGAGTGCCGCAGGTGACGGCGATTTTAAATGCCGTGCAAGTCGCTCATAAACAAAACATTCCTGTCATCGCGGACGGCGGCATTCGCTTCAGCGGTGACATCACGAAAGCACTCGCCGCCGGGGCGAGCACGGTCATGATTGGCAGCCTATTTGCCGGTCTCGCCGAGAGCCCCGGCAAGATGATCCTCTACCAAGGTCGAACGTTCAAAGCGTACCGGGGGATGGGATCGATGGGTGCGATGGTGAAGGGAAGCAGTGACCGGTACCGCCAGAAAAACACCGAAGCGGGCAAACTTGTCCCCGAGGGCGTCGAAGGGCGCGTGCCGTTCAAAGGACCGCTGTCGGACTATGCCTACCAACTCGTTGGTGGACTACGGGCCGGCATGGGTTACATCGGTACACGGACGATCGAAGAACTACGTCGCGACGCGAAATTCATTCGCGTTTCGGCAGCCACGGTGAGGGAGAACCACCCGCATGACATTGCGATCACCCAAGAAGCGCCCAACTACAGCCCGGACGTCCATTCGGGCGACACAAACTAGCTCGCTCGTTTCGCGGCACCGCCCGCGAACATCCCGCGCGGCGATCGCCATCGCCGTTTGCGGACTGTGGCTCGGCGGCAGCGCCTTCTCGCCTGTGTCAGCACAATACCCCGGCAGCTACTCGCAACGAGATCTCGCCGCCACAAACCAGGCTTCTCAATATTCGCATTCCGGCACCTCAGGCTGGAACGGCAATCCCGGCCTCCGCCCGGTGCCCAAAGTGCGATCCTCGGCAATGTATCCGAGCACGATCAACAACGCGGCTTCCGCCAGCACTCCGGCCCAGCGACCTGGATGGAACCTGCAGTGGCGGACCAGCCCTCAGATCGCCGCCGAACAAGCCCGCGAAATCAGCGATGCCGCGTTTGAACAACCCGCTACGCAATCGCACACGGCTCGCATCGTCGCGACCGCCGCCGATCATGCCCGCGTGGAATCTCGCGGGGCCATGGCCGAAGTTCAACCGAATCAGCTGCGTCAACAACCATCCGCCGACCTCCAACGCGTCGCTTGGATGCAACAATCTGAATCAGCCTCCGGCGGATTTTCGTTGCCTGGTAATGCATTCCGAGACAGCACCGCGACACCACCATCGGACACGGAAATGATCCACCCCGGACCGTCGTTCCGCGTCCCTGAACCGAACAACTTTCAAGAGTTACCGGCACCGAGCCAGCCGCAACAGATGGCACCACCGGCTACACCGGAGCCAAACTTCGGAGGACCTTCCAACGACCTCGAACGTTTATTTGAAGGCGGCCCATCGGCTGACCCATCGCCGTCGCAACAACCTTCGCCGAACGATCCTTCCATTCGGGACATGCTGCAAAACGAACCCGAAGAACTCCCCGAACCACCTTCGAAATCTCTGCAACCGATCGATCCGAGCGACATGCAGGATGAATTCGAAGACTCGCCATCGGATCGCGACACGTTCGCGCCCAACCCGTTTGGTCGCAGCAACGACGAACGCGAAATGGATCGCTATGACGACGGAGGCCGTGACGATCGCGATTTCGCGTCGCCATTATTCGCACCCGAACAGGATGGCCCGACCAATAGCGGCACGGGACTGTCGTGCGAAGATTTTCGCAAACGAATCCGTGCGGCAACGATCGATCAAGTCTCGCTCGACCCAAGCCCACCGTTTCGTCCCGACGTGATCGACTACGACGAGTTTGAAAAACTCAAAGGCAAATTTGACACCAAGCAAAAATCACGGACGTGGAGAAGCATCGAAGGGCGTTCGCTCGGCACCGGACGACTCGACGATCTCGCTTACGAAAAAGCGGTCATCGTTACCGACCGTGGCACCCGTGAGGAAATCCCACTGAACCGACTCAGCGAACCGGACCTCGCCTACATCTCGCAGAACTGGGGATTGCCCACCGAGTGCTTGATCGAACAGGTCGCATACACGCCACGTCAGTGGACGCCGACCACGATGACTTACACCGCATCAAACCTCTGTCACAAACCGCTGTATTTCGAAGAAGTCAACTTGGAACGATACGGACACACCGCCGGCCCGCTAGCCCAACCGATCATCTCCTCGGCACACTTCTTCTTGAACATCGCCGTGTTGCCATACAAGATGGGTGTCCACTCGCCACACGAATGCCAGTACGCATTGGGTTACTATCGACCGGGTAACTGTGCCCCGTGGATCATCCCACCGGTACCGCTCAGCGTGAAGGGTGCTTGGTATCAAGCCGCCGCGGTCACTGGCACGGCGCTGCTGGTTCCTTAATCACCGCGGTGCACTGGCGAATCAATTAAAAAAACCCCGGTTCTTGTTTCAAGAACCGGGGTTTTTGTTGGTCATTCCGCTGGGGCAACGCAGAACGTGACCAGATCGTCGCTCAGTTGGTTGCCACGGTGCCGGCAACTCGGGCCGACGCGACACACCGCGCCGCCCTTCAAGGGGACAGACATCCTTCTTTATCACCGCAAGGCGTCGCGATACGTACGACTCGGGGCGACGTTAAAACGTACGTTCTATTCGATCCCACGCAAGCGAATCGCCACAGAAGTTTGGCTAAGTGCGACAAAGACGCTCAGAATTCTCCAAGGCGGGCTGGGATTCCTGACAGGGACCCGCCTGAACCTGACAAAAACACTCAAACATCACATTCCCGAAGCTCGAACCGTGTCACCCCACCGCTCCGCCTTCGACGCTCATTCCGAACCCTCCCCGACAGCATCGAAACCGGGCCCCGAACAATGTGCCATCGCCCCGGTTGTGGGTGAGGCATTTGGAATTCGGCCACCGGGCAACCGCATCAAAACACGCCGTTTTTGCAAGTTGCCCATTCCTGGCTAGGTCGGGTATCCTGGGCCGCATGGATGCAATCACTCAAAACCTGACCCCGGCCCAGGCTGATGCGGTCACGCACGTCGACGGACCGCTGCTCATCATCGCCGGCCCAGGTAGTGGTAAGACCCGCGTGGTCACCCACCGGATCGCCTACATGCTCAACCAGGGGGTGCGTCCCTGGCAGATCGCGGCCTTGACGTTCACCAACAAAGCCGCCGATGAGATGCGGATGCGAGTGAACCTGCTCGCGCCCAACCAGCCCGTGTGGATGGGCACGTTTCACCGATTCTGTGCCCAACAGCTTCGCCGATACGCATCCTTTGTGGGCTTGGCCGAGAATTACTCCATTTACGACATGTCCGATTCGCGCTCGGCGATGAAGCGGGCGATCCAGGCCGCAGGGGTCTCGACTAGCCACGCGACCCCCGAACAAATCGCCTCGGCGATTTCCAAGGCGAAAAACCGCCTGATCACTCCCGAGAGCATGCAACAACAGTCCGGTCGGGCCAGCGACACCGTCGCCGCTCGCGTTTACCCGGTCTATCAAGAACAACTGCTCCTCGCCAATGCGGTGGATTTCGATGATCTGTTGTATCACTTCGCACGTTTGCTACGTGAAAACCCCGAGGTCCGCGGGGAACTCGATGCGAAGCTGAAATACATCATGGTCGACGAATACCAGGACACGAACCTGGCGCAGTACGCGATCGTCCGCGCGATGTCCGTCGATCACCCCAACCTCGCCGTCACAGGGGACCCGGACCAATCGATTTACGGTTGGCGTGGCGCCGACCTGAACAACATTCTTGATTTCGAGAAAGACTATCCCAACGTCAAAACGGTCCGATTGGAGCAAAACTACCGCAGCACGCCCAACATCCTCGCTGTCGCCGACCAATTGATCCGGCACAACCGTCGTCGCAAAGCCAAGGAACTCTACACCGAGAACCCCGATGGCGAAAACGTGATCCTCCGGCAATATCAGGACGGTTACGAAGAAGCCGACGCGATCGCCGACGAGATCGCCGCCCAGATGATCACGGGCAACGCCGAACCTCGCGACTTCGCGATCTTCTGTCGCATGAACGCGTTAACCCGCTCACTCGAACATGCACTTCGCAATCGCGGATTGCCCTACCAGATCGTCAACGGCGTTGAGTTCTATCAACGTAAAGAGGTCAAAGACCTGCTCGCGTATCTGCACCTGATCAACAACCCGTCGCACGACGTCGCGTTACAACGGGTCATCAACACGCCCACCCGCAGCATCGGCGCGACCACCCTCGGTCGACTGCAATCGTTCGCTGACGCGGAGCGGATCCCGATGCTCGAAGCGGCCCGGCGGGCCGACGAAATCGACACGCTTTCCAAACGTTCCAAAACGATGGTGCGCAGTTTCGTGTCGCTCTACGATCGACTGCGAAAGAAAGCGACCGCGTCGCTTGAAGAACTCGTTCGCTACCTTGTCGAAGAAACCAAATACATTGCGTTTCTCGAACGCACCACGGTCGAAAAAGAGGACTCCAATCCGATCGAAAACGTCGACGAGTTTCTTTCCGCCGCGGTCGAATTCGATCGCATGAATCCCGAAGACGGTTCACTTGAGGCGTTTTTGGAACAGGTCGCGTTGGTCTCCGACACCGATAAATTCGAGGACAGCAACAACCGCGTGACACTGATGACGCTGCACGCCGCCAAGGGACTCGAGTTTCCTCGCGTGTTCTTGATCGCGGTCGAAGATGACCTGTTGCCACATTACCGCAGCAAGCAAGACGACCAACAACTCGAAGAAGAACGTCGGTTATTGTTCGTCGGAATCACGCGAGCAAAACAGTGGCTGCAATTGAGCTACGCCAAACGACGCAGCATGCGTGGTGACATTCGAGTTGCCATCCCGAGCATGTTTTTGAGCGAATTGCCGCGAGCGGACATGAATGTGATCGAGTCGCACGCGGATCGCGATTTCTTTGATGAATCCGTTGACGACGACTACCCTGAATCGTGGGATCTGGTTCAGGAACCCGCTCCCGAAGAGGAAGCTGAACAGGAGTACTCGTCCGAAACCGCCGTTACGAACACGTCCTCGATCGGCGGCCCAAAGACACCGCCGTCCACGGTCGACCGACTCCCCAAAACGACCTCCGACGCCGCCTCGGTGATTCCGGAAGTCTACCTGGATGAACCGGCAGCGAAGCCAAAGCCGAAGCGAAACTCGGCCGCGCTGGCGTCGGCGTTAACGACCGCAAGCGAAATGCTCTCGTCCGACCGCGTGCCGCTGGGTGCGTATCGCGAAGGCAGCACGGTGCGTCATCCCGAGTACGGCGAAGGGACGATTACCGAACTGACCGGACGCGGTCCCAAACGCACCGCCAAAATCCGCTTCTCCGATAACGAGAGCGAACAGACCTTTCGGCTCGCGTTTGCCAAACTCGAACTGGTCGACGCGTCGAATCCGTAAACGAACGCTTAGGTTCGTATCTCGATCTCGTCGAGTGGCGCCAAGACTCGCCGCAACCGCTCTCGTATCGGGTCCAAATTGTCCTCGGCTGACTCCACGCTCATTGCGTGCAGGAACTCAAACGAGACCGGACGAAAGACGAATCGCGACTCATTGTCGGAAACCAAGTGGCACCGGCCAGTAACCAGCCGCTGCACGCAGCCACGATTCCCCGAAAGTTCGCCGTCATGGTCGAGATAACGGACACGGTGATCCACTAATCTCACTGCGTGGATGACCGGTGCACCATCGCACGCGGGCGGGGACGCAAACGTCGTCAAAAGCGACCCTGGATGGGGCGTGACTTCGAAAAACCAATCCAGATGGTCGCCGACCGGCGAGTTCGCCGCTGCGTCACGATCGACATCGGACCTGACATAGCCGACGGTCGCGACACGGTGCAGCGAAATGGTAAACCTGCTGCTCACGAAAGCGGTGGCAATTGGTGGCCCATCTTTTCGCGTTTGGTTTCGAGATAGCGCTGATTGTGTTTGTTCACCGTCGGCACGATCGGCACTTGATCGACAACCTTCAAATCAAACCCACGCAGATTGAACGCTTTGGTCTTCTTGGGGTTGTTGGTCAACAAACGGACTTCATTCAAACCCAAATCCTTGAGGATCTGAAGCCCGATACCGTAGTCACGCATATCGGCTTTGAAACCAAGTGCATGGTTGGCCTCGACGGTATCGAGCCCGTTGTCCTGCAGCGCGTACGCTCGGATTTTTTGTGCCAGCCCGATGCCCCGACCTTCTTGAGGCAGATACACCAACACGCCCCGTCCCTCGTGACTGATCATATCAAGGGCCATGTGCAATTGATCGCCGCAATCGCAACGCAGCGAGGCAACGAGATCGCCGGTAAAACAACTGCTGTGCATCCGCACCAACGGCGCCGGTCCGGGCGCCGTCAAATCACCAAACACCAACGCGATCGGTTCCTGTTCTTCGTAGTCGACCGAATAGACGATGATTTCGAAGTCGCCGTAGTGAGTCGGCAGTGTGGACGTTGCCGCTCGCTTGATCAGCTTCTCACTGACGCGGCGGTGAGCGATCAGGTGTTCAATGCTGATGATTTTAAGGTCGTGTTCTTTCGCCAAACGCGACAAATCGTCACGCGAAGCGCGGTCTCCCGACTCGTTCAGAATCTCACACAAAACCCCGGCCGGTTTGAGTCCCGCCATGCGGGCCAAATCGACTGCCGCCTCGGTGTGTCCGGCCCGACGCAGCACGCCGCCCTCTTTCGCCAGCAATGGATAAACGTGTCCCGGCCGGACAAAATCCTCAACCTTGACATCGTCGTGCGTTAACCTGCGGATCGTCTCGCTGCGTTCAGCCGCGGTGATTCCGGTCCGCGCCGTCGCGATATCGATCGGAGTTAAGAACGCGGTCTGCAAGGGTGCGTTGTTCGTCGCCACAACCGGACTGAGTTCCAGCTTTTTGCATAAGTCGGGCAGGATCGGGGCACACAATTGGCCCCGCCCGCCGAGAATGAAATTAATCGTCTCGACGGTTGCTTTCTCGGCCGCACAGATGAAGTCGCCCTCGTTCTCCCGGTCTTCGGCGTCAATGACGATGATAACCTCGCCACGAGCGATTGCCTCAACGGCTTCGGGAATGGTGTTCAACTCGATGGACGACATGGCAAAATGGGGATGTGACACGGGGATTGCTTGGGGAGTGCCGCCGGAGAGTCGAAAACGACACGTCTCCCGCGGATGCTTCCCTATGATGGACTGATACCGCCGAGATGAGAAGTCCCAGCGTTTGCTTTCAGCATAGCACCCTGGTCACCCGCGATTAAAAAGTCGTCGCCGACAGCTCGTCTTCCTCAGTGTCCGCATCTTCGGGATGGCTCATCGGCAGAAAGATGACGTGGGTGAACGTCCGCATCGCCTCAGGATCCAACTCGTCGCCGCCGATTTGCAACGTCACGCGAACCGCCAGGGGCAGGTATCCCATCTCATCGCTGCTGTAATACGTCAGCCAATTAATGCCGTCGTAATACTCAAACTCGATCGCCGTGACCTCGGGGCTGATCAATTCACCGACCGAGTTCAACCGAGAAACGCCGCCGGTCGTGGAAGCGTACGTGTTGATCGCACGATCGAGCTCCCGGCGAACGAGGCCGCCGCCACTCGCGCCACTGGCCGGAATACCACTCGCCGCAGCCAACTCTTCCAACGCGTCAAGGCTCGTCCCCGAGCCCTCCGCCTGCACGAAATAACTGATCGTCTTGATATCGCTGGGACGGTCCAACAAATTCCCACCCGACACCGCGAGCGTGGGATCGATCACCGACTGTTCCAACCGAGGCAACCGACTGACGTCGACTTGCAATTGCAACGAATTGCCGATCAACCCGGGCGACTGCAACACCGTGCCGCCAAGACTGACGTCGAGCATCTCCGTACCCACCGCTTCTTCTTCGGAAGTATCGCTGGCGAGGTCCGTGCTACCCGACGCTTCGGGGTCTTCCGGTAAATCGTCATCGCCGGACTCCTCGCCCCCGAAGCTACTGGTGAGACCCAAATCGGCCAGAGGCGCCGAGGCCGAGGCCAACACATCCGCCAACGGCGTCGTGTCGACCGGTTTGGTCGTCAAAGTCATGCGGAGATCGTCTTCGATCATCTGTAACACCGCGGAAGCGACTTGCGATTGCCGAAACATGGTTTCCGCAGTCGCCATCTCGCGGACATAAAACGTCATCGCTTCGCTGACCAAGATCATCAACACCACGCACAGCGATAGCGTCAACAACATCTCAAGAAGAGTGAAGCCGAAAGACGAACGCGGGCGTGAGTGGTTGTGTGGCATCGTTTGGGATACTAGCGGCAGTGGAATACTAGCGGTTGGCGAAGATCAATTCGCCGTTGATGTGGGTGCGAGTGTCTCGTTCTGAGTGTCATGAGCGACCGAGTTTCGTTGCCGTGTGGCGGGACAAACGAAACGCTATTCGGCGGCAGCTTCTTCCGCCGCGGCGGCTTCCTCGGCCGCCAACTCGGCAAGCCCGAGCATCGGGTCAATCATCCATCGGGTGAGCGAATAAGTAGCCAACGCCGGCCCCCCGTTTTCGTCTATCGCCCGGACCGTGATTCGCAGTGCGAGCATTCCGTCCATCGGCGCGGCGGCCACGTCAACTTGGTATTCAAACGGCGTGGTCGACGCCGAATCCATCGGTTCGGTAGGTGTCGGCGGGACTGCTGTCGGACTCTGCGTCTGGCTACTCGCCAACAACTCCGCGAGTCGACTCTGTGCGATCAATCTTGCCTGCGCCAAATGCTCCGCCTCGCGAGCCGCATCGGTCCCGGTCATCGCTACTTGGGCCAAAATTCCGAGCGAACCGCCGAGCAGAGCGAGGGCCAAGAGCATTTCCAACAGCGAAAAACCGCGGCGACGCGGGCTACGAGGATTGCAATGCAGACGATGGCGATCGGCATGGCGGCGAGATCGGAGCGGAGCTAGCGGACACTTCATGGGTTCGCCCTCAACGTCACGTCACCGGTCAGCCCACGGATTTGCACGCGGACCGCGTTGGCCAGCGATCCGGCGTCGTCACCGATCCCATCGTCCTGGTTTCCCAACGTGATGATCGCGTTACTGGTCTGTCCGGTCGGGTAGAAATAGACGGGTGACATTGTCCCGCCCACAGTATTACCACCCGTTGCACTGGGGGACGCCATGGCGGTCGAATTCAGATCGGCAGCTTCGATCGCCGATGCCCCGCCAACCGGCGAGGTCACCACGCCGCGAACGACAACGCCCTCGGGTAATTCGATCGTCCAGCCCTCTTCGGTAAGGTCACCCGTCGGCGCGACCGTACCCATCACTTGATCGGCACCACTCAACAAAGACGACATCGTGCCCGTCGAGTCGGTACTCATGTTGGCGTCGCCCGCCGAATACATCGGCACGACGTGTAACTCGCCCGAATCAGAATTGGATTGCAGCATCATCACCCGCCCTTCGCGTATCGCGTGAACCCGCAATCGGGTCAGCTCACCACGGAGTTGATCGCCCGCACGCACCAACTCACGATCGCCGAGAAGGCCCGCGGCGATCGGAATCACCAACGCCGCGGCCGCCGCAAAGATGGACATCGCCAGGAGCAATTCGAGCAGAGTGAACCCGGGTGCAGGTCTCCGCCCACCTCGCGAATGTCCAGATGTCATTTGGATTTACCCGTCACGCGACGCCTATCGTCCTTCAACGACGATGTCGTCTTCGGTATTCATCTGGCCGTCGAGACCGGCGCTGCGGATTTCAAACTGGTTGCCCTTCGTGCTGAAATCGAATTCGTTGCCCCACGCGTCGACGGGCACACTTTCGATGATCGAGTCGACCCACTGAGCCTTCTTGGCCGCGTCGCTCGGTCCGTCGCGGAGTTGCTCGAGGGCTTCAGGCAGCGAGTTGGTTTTCAATTTGTAGTAAACGACATTGCTCTTGAGCGAATTGAGCTGTGCCTGGGTCGCGTTGATATCCGCATCCGACTTCGCACCGAGAATGTTAGTTCCGACGATCCCGCCGATCACGACCAAAATCGCAAGCACGAGCAAAAGTTCGAGCAGGGTAAAACCACTGCGACGGACCGACCTCCGCGAGGCCCCGGGGGAACCAGACAAGCGACGACGAGCAGAAAGATTGATTGTTTGGCGGCGAGACATAGTTCGTGAAGGAGTTGGGTGGGGAGGAATAGTTTGAGGAAGGTAGCAAACGGAGGGGGGCGGCAAACACGAAAAAGGTGGCGTTCGCAACACGCTCCCTATTGTGCAATGGAACACCGGAATCGCAAGTAAGTTCCGACCGCATCGAGCAAGATGACAGTCAGCGGCAAAATCAGACAGGCCCGTCGATCGGGGGTGGCAAGATTCTATTTCGTTTGCCACTGCGATCGAGTCCCCCAGGCCTTCCCGAGGGTTAAAACCGCCCCCTCCTCTAAGCACAACCCCTTTCCTTCGCATTTACCCCATTGTGAAGCTTGGGTGGGAGATTACGCAACTCAACAAAGTTTTCAGTGGATTTTCTCAAGATGTCGGGCACGAAGGGATTTTTCGCCAATTATCCTTATGCGCTTTGGAGGGAATATTCGCTCTATAAGCTTTCTTATGGCACCCACCCCCCCGAAAGTAACGTCCAACGCTATACAAATGCGTCGTCTTTTGCAGAGTTTTTCATCGATGACAGCCAAAAGACGGTGATATTGCGTTCACTTATCCTCCCGTTTTGAGTTGATCATGTCACGTCGTTCAGGCACTCTTCGCCCCGATTTTTCCCGCACGGACGCCTCTAAAACCAAGCGATCGGTTGCAAACCAGAACAGATTCAAACGTCGGCTCAACCATGAAACTTTAGAAAAGCGGGAACTCCTCGCTGCCGACCTGCTCGCCATTCGTCCCGACGCCGGGGCCCTCTTGAGCGAAAACACCGTTCTGAATTCGCCGCCGCGGGAATTCAGCCTGCTGTTTAACGGCGACGCGAGCATCGATGAGAATTCGATCAGTACCGATACCATTCGGCTGGTCCGTTCCGGTGGCGACGGGGTATTTGGCAACGGCGATGACGTGCAGGTCTCGGTCGGCTACGTCGGGTTTGTCGACCCCGACGATACCGATCCTGAGAACCTCAATCGCATTATGCTGCGTCCGGCCAGCACGGCGGCCCACAACGCAACGGATCCATCGGTTGCTTTCCCCGACGACTTCTACCGAATCGAAATCATCGGCAGCGGGGCCGCGCCTCTCCAAGACACTGCGGGCGATGCGTTCAACAGCGGTCAGGATTCGATCACCACGTTCCGCCTCGACCGCGGTTTGCAAGTCATCGCGGTCATCCCACAACCGATCGAGCGTGTCGGCGGGAATCTGGTCGTTCAGGATAAGCGAATCGATGTGTACTTCGACGATCAAGAGATCCTCGAGTCGGTCGCTGAGACCAAAGAGTTTTATCGCTTGGTCGACACGGCGGGGTCGCCGACCGCAGCGACGAACCCTGACACGGTTGAGTACTTCCCCGACGAGAACCGGGTGCAACTCAATTTCGCTACCTCTTTCTCGACTGCCACCTACCGGCTTGATGTCGGTTCGACACAGGCGCTGCCCGGTGCTGTGGCGGCGACGGGTTCCGGTTTTGGTGCCGCCGAGATCGGGACATGGTTTGGTGACTACGCCGGCGGAGGCGTGGCGGGCAATTTTGGCCTAATCGGCTCCGACACCGCGATCGTTCATGCTTCGGAAATTTCCCCAACCGGCGCCGTGGCTTTGCCTGCCCAGCCGGGTGGTTTGGACGAACCGGGACACCGTCAGATTCAACTAGAGAGTCACTACTTTGACGAAAACGTGGGCGTCGATCCCGTTACCCCAGGGAACGTCTCGGTAAGACCCTACTCATTCCAAGCCAATTTCCCTGCCAATGACGCGGGGATCGTTTACACGAACTTCATCACCCCCTCGGAAAAGGAAATCACCCGAGGCATTCTGGAGATTTATGCTCAGCAGCTCGGTGTCGAATTCATCGAGGTGGAGTCCGGTGGACTTGTCATTGGCAAAGGTGACCTTCAGGCTTCGACCTCAAGTGCGACCTCGGGGCCAGGCGGGATCGCTGGTTTGGGCGGTGGTAACCTCGTCGTTCTTGACAAAGACGAAGGGTTCGCGTCACCCGCTATCTTCGGCGGTGGTTTCTCTGACGTCATGTTTCATGAAATCGGGCACGCGTTAGACGTCTTTCACTCTTACGATACAGCGACGGTTCAAGGGGAAGGTGTTCAGTCCGACCCCGGCAATTCGACGACTCAGCCTGGAGACGGTGACCTCGTTCACTTTCAGCGGGTGATCCCTGCCTATGCGAACGATATCGATTTGTATCGTTTTCAACTCAACACGGCTGGGACGGTGCAGATCGAAACAACTGCTGAGCGACTGACGCAGGCGGAACATGGCGAGAACCCGAGTTTACTCAATACGGTCCTGCGGTTGTTCCGAAAGAACGCTGACGGCACCTCCCAAGTCATCGCGCAGAATGACCGATACTACGGCAGTGATTCGTTTATCGAGATGGAACTCGAAGCAGGTGAATACTTCTTTGGCGTCAGCAGTGCTGGCAATGAAGACTACGATCCGGCCATCGCTGATTCGGGATTTGGTGGAACCACAGACGGAAAGTACGAGGTTCAACTATCGTTCAACGCCACACCGACTGCCGGAGAGCAACTCACCGACGCTGATGGTACCGCGATTGATGGCGACGGAGACGGCATCCCCGGAGGCGTGCACTCGTTCTGGTTCGATACCGCGGATGCAGCCAACACGTTCTACGTCGATAAGCTCGCAGCCAATGTTGACGTCGGAGGTACCATCGTTGCCTCCCACACGACGATTGCTTCGGCGCTGTTAGCCGCTCAGGCAGCGGTCGGTCGATCGGTCGTACGGGTTGTCGGTAGCCTCGAGACGAACTCGGCATCGGCACTCGCGGCAACCACACCGTATCTGATCGGTTACAAACCGAACGGGAGTCCGCTCGCAGACGGAGCGACATTGAATGTCCCCGCTGACACAACCGTCCGAATCGAAGCGGGGGCTTTGCTCAAAATGCGCGCCGCCAACATCGATGTCGGGACGTCGTCGATCGGTATTGGCCGTAGCGGTGGAGCGATCCAGGTATTGGGGACACCCGAGCTACCGGTCTATCTACGTTCCTATCATGACGACTCGGTCGGTGGGAACTCCGACGGCATCGGTCCTGGAGCCAGGGGTGGCGATTTCGGTGGGATCGTCATGCGAGAAGATTCTGACTTGGAAGATATAGGAGTCTTCCTCAATACGATCAATCATGCCGACATCCGCCACGGTGGCGGCAAAGGCAACCCGACCGACACTCAAGTGTTCTCGCCGATCGACATCATTGACGCGCGTCCGACGATCAGTTTCAACACAATCACCGACGCAGCCAAAGCGGCCGTCGCGGCAACACCCGATAGCTTCGACGACGCTGGCGGTCGGATCGGTCCCGATATCGTTGGCAACTATCTCGACGGCAATACCAACAACGGCCTGTTTGTCGGGATCCCTACCGCATTAGGTAGTTCGGTGCAACGCATGACCGTATCGGGTCGATTTGATGATACGGATATCACCCACATCCTGACCGAGTCACTGATCATCGTGGGCAACCCCGGCGGACCGATCATTACTGGCGGAATTCTGCAAGCCAGAGCCTCGGGGCGATTGATCATCGACCCAGGCACGGTCATCAAGCTCAGTGAAGCACGCATTGAAGCCGAACGTGGCGCGGCAACGTTGATTGCTGAAGGAACCCAAGACAGCCCGATCATCTTCACGTCGCTGAATGATTCACGCTATGGCGGCAGTGGCGTGTTCGACACCAACAGCGGTGTCGGAACCGCAGCCCCCGGGGATTGGGGTGGACTCTTTTTTAGTGAAGCAACCACGGGCAGCATTGATTATGCCGTGATCGCATATGGCGGTGGCGTCGTCCCGACCGATGCGTCCGCCGGGGGGGGCTCGGACTCGTTCAACGCGATCGAAATCCATCAAGCCAATGTGCGGCTTGCCAATAGCCTCATTACCGACAACGCCAGCGGTGACGCATCGACCAACCGTTTCGGCCGTGGTCTCAATGAAGAAGCCGCGATCTATGTTCGCGGTGCGCAGCCAATCTTGATCGGCAACCAAATTGTCAACAATGTGGGGCCGGCGATCAACATCAATGCCAACGCCCTCAAGTTTGGATCACAAGTCGACCCCGGCCGTAGCATCGGTGCAGCCGACCGTTACTCGCAGTTCGATGATAACCGCGGGCCTTTGGTGCGGCTCAACGAAACCGACAATAACACCATCAACGGAATGAAGGTACGTGGACAAGAACTCACGACGGAAAGCATCTGGGATGATTCCGATATCGTTCACGTGCTCAGTGGTGAAATCATCGTCGGTAACCACCACACTTACAGCGGCTTGCGATTGCAAAGCAGCGTTTCTGAAAGCCTTGTCGTCAAGGTCGATGGAAACAACTCAGGCTTCACCGCAACGGGAACCCCGTTAGACATCATCGACCGTATCGGTGGCACCGTTCAAGTGATCGGTCTGCCCGGTTACCCGGTCGTGATCACTCACCTTGCTGACGATACCGTCGGCGCCGGCTTCACACCCGAAGGCCGCGTCAACTTTGACACTGACAACGATCCCGACGGGGTCGAAGGTGGCGACCAGTGGCGTGGATTCCTGTTTGATGAATGGAGCAATGACCGCAACGTCGCGATCATCCGCGAAGCCGAATCGCCGCTGTCCGGTAGCGTCGAAGCCAACTCCACCCCGATCACCAAAGCTCAGCCACTCGGGGTGCTTGCTCCCGACATGAAGAGCGGTGACGAGAACCGCCGACTCGGCTTTGAAGTACACGGGTACATCAGCCCCAACAATTCCAAAGACGTGGATGCGTATAGTTTCCTGGGGACGGCAGGAACTCAGGTTTGGATCGATATCGATCGAACCGATCCGTCGCTCGATCTCGTCATGGAACTGGTTCTCGACGACGGCACCGCAGCAGGCCAAGTCATCCAGACGTTGGACGACCCGATCCCTGCCGGAGTGACCCACACGCTGACACAAGAACCATTGCTCGGCGGAGATTTTTATTCGCTCAGCAATAATGACCCGGGCATGTCACGGACACTGCCGTCGACCGGGAAATACTACGTCCGAGTCAAGTCGGCCGGTGCGCAGGTAACTAAAGGTGAATACCAACTGCAGATTCGACTGCAGCAGGTCGACGAATTCCCCGGTTCAACGGTTCGTTACGCCGACATCCGTTATGCATCGACAGCGTTTGACGTGCGAGGCTTGCCCAGACACAGCCCGCTGATCGGAGACGCCGCCGAAGTAGGCGACGCTGGCAACAGCGTTACCGTGGCCAGCGCCCAGGAACTCATCAATCTGCTGGAAAGCGATACCGCCACTTTGTCAATCGCCGGCTCACTCTCATCGGCCACCGATGTCGATGTGTTTCGATTTGACGTCAAGCACCCCGGAACACAGGTCATTCCTGGCGTTACGACCGATGTCGGGACCATCGCGGTTGTCTTTGATCTCGACTATGCCGACAAGAAACGTGGCGACACCTCCATTGCTGTTTTCGACGAAAACAACACACTGATTTTCATCGGGCGGGAATCGAACATCGAGGACGATCAGCCTGAGGTGGGTGGAGATGGTCAGAGCCTCGACGACCTCTATCGCGGTTCGCTCGGCACCGATGATCCGTCAATCGGCCCCGTTCACTTGACCGCGGGGAAATCCTACTACGTCGCCGTGATGAGCAATCAGATCACGCCAACCGTGGTCGCCTCACAGTTTGCGTTGGATGGACTCGATGGAACCGGCAACGCGGGCATCTTGACCCGTTTGGAACCGATCAATTCGGTGCAACGTGTTGTCGAGGACCACATCGGGTTTACCGGCTACACCTCCGGTACAACACCCATTGTTCCGACGACGGCAGGACCGTTATTGGACATCGGCACTTCGGCAGCCTTGGACGAGCACGTTACCGCTTTCAAATTGGAAGACGTCGCACTGTTCTGGGCAACGGACATTGCCGTTCCCGCAGCGGGCGACAATCTGTACATCGTCAATCCGGCGACCGGAGGTCCCGTTGTGCGAGACCTTACTCCCAACGCCGCCAATCTCGTTGGCGACGGTAATGACATTCAAGACATTGTCATCCGCGGCGACGGCGTCTTCTACGGCTATCGTCGATTCACAACGAGTCCTGAGGAGAACGATAAAGTCGGTGCGTTGGTGGAACTCGACCCAAGCGACGGGAGCATCATTAGTACTCAGTTTGACAACATCCCAGGCACCGAGGGTTTCAGCAATATCTCGGACGTCCCTGATACTCACACCGGAACTGGGGATCACCGCCCCGAACGGGCTGATGAAGTCGTCAATTCCAATAACCCCGACGCGGTGACGTTCCGACGTGTAGGCGACTCCGGCGGAGCCGCTCCCGTTCCGAACTACGAGACCTACTACGCGGTGCGTCAGGGAACGAACTCCTCGCGTCTCTATCGAGGTGATGCCAACGGTGATGCCGCCCCCGGTGCGCCGGCAGGCCTCGTTGGAAGGACAGGGATCGTCGGTGATCTCCAACCTTCAGGCGTGACGTTTGCCAGTGATTTTTTCAACGTGTCCAACAATGCCGACCCACGGGTGACAACACGCATCTTGCTGCGTTCGAATATCCCGGGTGAGGCTGGGAACATCACGGTGAATTTCACCGAAGGTAGCGCCGGACAAAACACCATCGCGTCTTATAACAATGGCACCGGCGAGGTAACGGTCCGACTCGCGCGAGGCGGCAATCCACTAGCGGTTACCGCGACGGCACAAGACATCGTTGACGCGATCAATAATTCTGGAACGGTCAGTCCCAGAATGATCGCGTTGATCTACGACGACGGCAGCGGTGGCGATGGTGCAGGCAACACCGTGGCCCTCAATCACCCAGTCGCGACTACCCTCTCCGGCGGAAATGGTGACGCTGATGAAGTGCTTCAGGGATACGTGACCGGCCTATCGATGTCCAACTTTGATGGCTCGGGGAATCTTTACGGGGTGACGTCCGCCGGAGAGTTTTTGAGCATCAGCCGTACTTCTGGACAGGCGACCGTACTCCGCGTTGTCGAGGGTGTCAGTTTCACCGGACTCGCGCTGGGACCCCAGAATGTCGACGGTGGCGCATACAAAAACACGCTCTACGCGAGCACAGCGGACAGCCAGATCTACGCGTTCGATAACACAGGCAGCTTTGTCAACGTCTTCGACTCCGGGGACGCTTCTCAGTTGGTTTCGATTACCACGCCGGGTACCCCGACCGACGGCGCATTTACATTGACTTTCGACGATGGCCTCCTCAATTCCAATAGCCGTCAAACGACCGTTCCGATCGCGGCGGATGCGCCCACCGAAGACAGTTTGAACGAACAGCAAACAATCCAGACCAACGCAACGACAGGAACTTTCACCCTGAGCGTTGAAAGGGCACGCCACGCGGTCAGCAGCCTGCAAGCGGACGTCGCCGCGGCGACTGCCGGAGACGCCGACACCATTGTAATTCAAGGTGTCCCGACACTCGATGGCATTTCCGATTTCCCTGCCGCAACACCATTTGTGATCCAAGTCGACAACGAACAGATGCTGGTCACCGGACGGTCTGTTAACACGTTTTCAGTGACTCGCGGGCACAACGGCACATCAGCGGACGCGCATGCGGACACCGCAACCGTGAGTGAGGTGATCACGACCACGGTCGCGCTGCCATTTGATGACCTCCCCACAACGAACGTCATCCATGTTGACGATGTGACGCCATTGCCGACGGGCACTCCGTTCGAAATCCGCATCGGAGACGAGGACATGCGAGTCACCGATGTCGTGGCGAACGTTTTAACGGTGGATCGCGGGATCAATGGCACCGCAATTGCCGCCGCAGGCGTGGGAGCGAGTGTTGTTGTGATCCAAACGACCGACCCACTGCCGGCCGGTGCCACAGCCAACCAGATTCGCACGGAATTGGCAAATTTGAGCTATGTCGGTGGCTTAACAAACGTCGCCGCAAACGGAAGCTTGGATACCGGGGTGACCGTCGAGTTCATGAACGAAGTCGGCAGCCTCGATATCGCGCAGCTCACGGTCGACTCGAGCGCGCTTAACGCACCAGCGATGGTCACGACAGATGTCGATGGGGTACTGAGTGTACGTGACGCGTTGGTCGCGTTGCCGAGTATTGGAACGGGCGATGTTCGTCTGAGTGGTGGACTCGATACGAACGGCGTCACGATCCACTTCACAGGTGCTTATGCCGGAACGGACCCGGACGACCTGGTAGTTGACAACTCGTTGATGCTCAACGGCACGATGGCGGGTGCCGCAAGCGTTGGGACAGCGAACGATGGCCTGGCCGACGACTCCAGTGTCCAAATCACCGGGGATGTCGTGTCATCGCAGGGAGCCGATTCGTCTCCCGTCGGACTGGCGTTTTCGCCACTCGACTTCAATCTTTGGCACCCGACAACCTTGCGTTCCGGTAACGCCGGACACGGGATTAATTCGACCTCCGACGGCAGTCGCGACCCGACCCAGGTAGCGGTCACCATTACCGATGGAATCACTGGCGGGCGAACGAGCAGCGAGGGCGTCGGGGGTGCGAGTTTTTACTTCGGTCTGGAGCAGTGGGTGCAAAACCCGAATGCTACGTCGAGTAGCTACATCACTCCTGCCGATGTGACCAACAACGCCCAGTACGGATTGAACGGATTGCAGCATCAAGATCTCAGCAGTAACACTGCGATCCGCAACACCTATGATCTTGCCGGAGGTGCAGCAGGTTCTCTGGTCACCAATTCGTTCTCATTGACCGGTTCGCAGTATTACGACCGGCCAACACTGTATTTCAATTATCTGCTCGAAACCGAAGCTGCCGATGGTCGAAACGTCGCACAGGTCACCGCCGAAAACTATTTCCGCGATAGCGCTCGGGTGTATGCGTCGGCGGACGGGGGCGTTACCTGGCAACTGCTCGCGACCAACAATTCGGCGCTGAGCGATCCAGACTCCACTGCGGCGACTACTCAGGCAGAGTTGCCGTCGTTCCTTTCACATGTTGCCGATGCCGGTCGAAATTCAACCGCGCCACAGCCCGAAAGCAAACAGATCGTGCAAGAACTGTTTGATGAAAATCCCGCTGAACTCCAGTGGCATCAAGCACGCATCGATTTGTCGCCGTTCGCCGGCGCGGCGGATATCAAACTGCGGTTTGAATTCAGCACATCCGGAACGTCGATTGAGACCGGCTTGCCCGGCGACGAATTCGGTGACAACGGTGACGTCGATGATTCTGTCGGCGGCTTTGACAACAATCATCTCGGCCTCTTCATCGACGATATTATTGTCGGCTATGCCGAACGTGGCGAAATGGTCACCAACGCGCCGGGTACGCCGACCAATGCGTTTGTCAATCTGGAAAATATCGTCGGTGGCCGCGCCAACGTTAACCGTGACTCCGCCTCGCTGACCAATCAACTCTCAGGTAAGTACCAGCTCGAAATCCGACGCACTGGTGAGTTCGCAGCAGGCACCGATGGGACGATCGAAATCAGTCAAGTTTACGACACCAACCTGCGACACATTTTGGAGTCGACCGCCGAGGCTTCGGGGCTCGACGCCGACCGTAACCGCGATCGTGCCCAAGGGATCTTAATTCTCGAAAGCAACATCCTCTCGGATTCACGTGTGCTCGGCATCAATGTCCAACCGGGCACTGTTGCGGGAGATGCGGATCCAACAGACAACCCAGACGCCGCTGACGCCGGTGAAGGGGTTTCCTATCCTGGACCGACGCAGAACTTTGCTGATATTGATAGTTCACGTTTAGTGCCTGGCATCGTGATTCAAAACAATATCATTGCGGGCAGCAGCGGGATTAACTATTCCGGAGAAAGCAACACCAATCCGCAGCGTCCCGTGCCGATTGGACGGATCATCAACAACACCTTTGTTGGAGACAACAGCGGTATTGGCGTCAACATCAACAACAACGCCAGCCCGACGCTGCTCAACAATGTGTTTGCGAATCTGACGACGGGGATCGTCAACGGCGGTGTCGGCACGATCATCGACAACAACTTCTTCCAAAATGCAGGTGGACCGCGGGGAACCGACCCGCGTTCGGATAACAATCCACTCTTCGAGGATGCCGCCAACGGAAACTACTATCCCGCCGTCGGCGCCGGGACAATCAACAATTCCCAGAACGTACTCAACGACCGCGGTACTTATGCGGCTTTCAAGAGCATTTTGGGTATCCCCGAATCGCCGTTCTTCGCCCCCACTCTCGATGCCCTCGGACAGTTGCGAGTCAGCGGCGGTGTCGGTGGGGACGGGGCCGGACCGAACACCGACATTGACATCGGTGCGCTCGACTTCTCCGATTCGACGCAGCCATACGCGGTGCTGCTGGATCCGGTCGATAACGATATCGACAATGAAGACAAAGACCCCACGGAGACCTTCGTTCACCTCGATGAAACGATTGTGGGCGCCTTCTCCATTCTTCTTTCAGATGGGGAGAACCCAGATTCGCCGTTCGAAGGAACCGGCGTGAATCCGGCCACGGTCAACGAAAACACCGTGACGATTCGCCAAAACAATCGTGTGCTGACGGCCGAGAAAGATTTTTTACTGGCATTCAATCCGTCCACCGGCGAGCTGCGTTTGACGCCGCTGTCGACGCTCTGGACGCTGAACAGTGTTTACGAAATCTCACTCGACAACAGCCAAATTGAAGACTTGGCAGGGAACCCTCTGCGGTCCAACCGCACCGATGGCACCACCATGTTCACGATCATTTTGCCTGAAATCGAAATCGATTTCGGCGACGCGTCTAACAGCGGTTTGGCCGATACGTACGGCACGCTGCTGATCAATGACGGAGCCAGGCACGCGATGATCAACGATGGATCGCTCCACTTGGGCACGATCGTTGATGGCGAAGCTGATGCCCCCGCAGCAGGTGTGACCGACGAGGCGACCGACTCTGCCGACGAAGATGGCGTTGGAATCGGCGACTTCAATGATGGCACCACTCGCAAGGTGTTCATGCAAGCGGGAAGTCAAGCGGCGACAACCGACAACTCGGACGTGCTCGGATTCCTCAATCCGTTGGATCCAACGGGAGCACAAGTCGTTGTCACAGCCAGCGCCGATGGATTGCTGGATGCTTGGATCGACTTCAACAACAACAAAGTCTTCGACGCCAACGAGCAGATTTTCACGAACCAGCCAGTCGTCGCTGGCCCTAACACGCTGACCGTGTTCACTCCCACAACCGCGGTGGCGGGAACGACGTGGGCACGATTCCGCATCTCGCCCGAAGGCAACCTCTCGCCCACCGGGCTCGCCGTTGGAGGCGAGGTCGAGGATTATCAAATCGACGTTCTCCCTGTCGCACTTCCAATTCCTAACGATGACAACGACACGACTCCGTTGTACGAGGTTGCCGAGGACGGAAACTTGGACACCGCTGTGGCCGCGTTGCCCAGCGTGAAAGACAACGACACGATCGACCCGAACAACTTCACACCGACCACCGCGCTCGTTGTGGATATGCCTAGTAACGCAGCATCGTTCACGTTTGACCAGGCGACGGGCCACTTTATCTACATCCCGCTGGCCGACTTTGCCGGCTACGACACGTTCACTTATCGCTTGGCGTCTCAGCAGACCGCGATCGATACAGCACCGGCGTATCCGACAGGAGTCTCCGGGATTGCGACCGTCACCATCAACGTGACACCAGTCAATGACGAGCCCGTGCTCCAGGGCGACCAACAAGTCCTCAATGCAATCGAAGAAGTTTCTCGCACGTTCACCAAGAATCAATTGCTCGTTGGCGAAGATGGCATCTTGGACGTCAAGGGAGACATCGATCCGATGTATCCCGCCGCGGGTGCATCGGCACCTTGGGATGAGTCCGCTCAAGAAGATGTGGACGAAATTGAGATCACGTCGATCGAAGTCGTCCCAGGAACCCTGATCACGACATCGGGAACCTATTCCACTCCACGTGGTGAAATCAGTGTTGTCTTTACCGCCGGATTTTTGACGTCCCTCACCTACACGGGCAATCAAGACCTAAACGTGGATAACGACGTATTGGGCGGCACCGCTCCGTTCCAAGACACGTTCCTGTTCACGATTCAAGACAACGGGAAGGTCATCAATCCGCTGGATATTGCCGACGGAAGTGATGATGTCGAAGTGAGCGGCACACCACTGAGTCGCAAAGTCACGGCGTTGATCAATGTTCGTCCGACGAACGATGCCCCTGTTGCTGCAGACGACGTGATTAGTGAAAACAATTCCGATTGGAACGATTTCTTTGCTGGTTTGTCACCTGCTCAAACCGCTCCGGTTCCGACCGAAGATGTGTTATTGACGATCCCATCGGACTATCTGCTGCTCAACGATGTCGAATCGCGGGCAGGAGCCAATGACGAGTTAGACAACACCAACGACGCCGGACTGAGCGTCACGGCCGTCGATGCCACGAGTGCGTTAGGCGCGACTCTTTCGATCAACGGCGACGGCAACGTGGTTTACGATCCGACGACCTCTCCGCATAAGTATGGCATTGATACGTTCGTCTATACGATCACGGACCAAGGTGTCGACCAAGCGTTGGACGGTACGCCGACCGCTGCTCCACTGACGCATCAAGCAACCGTCACCGTGTTGCTCAAACCCGTCAACGACGCTCCGCTGGCGATCGACCGCGATTTTGAACTGGATGAATACGAAGAGTTCGCTAATAGCACCGGTGCCGCTAACGCAATCCCAGACCCTACTGATGATGGAAAGGGAGTTCTTACGATCACGTCCGCAATGTTGCTTCGTGATGGACAAAGCGACTCGGCCCTGGAAGCATCCTTCTCGCAGCGAGGCGACACACTGTCTGGCGAAGGTTTGTTCAATGAACACGAGACTTCGGTGCGAGTCTTCGGAATCGGTTTGCCCGGCAACCCAACTCCGAGCTTTGATGCCGCAACGTTGGACTATTCCAGCGGCGACGTATTCCGAATACTGTCCACGGCGAATGGTACGATGAGGCTGAGGTTCTCCAACGCGTCGGGAACGGGCGAATTCACCGAAATCATTTACGTCCCGAATAAGGATTACAACGATCAAACTCCGTTCGATATGCAGGATGAGTTCACTTACTTCGTGGAAGACTTCGGTGAAGTCACCGTCCACGGGGCTGGATCCGTAGGTGAACCAGGCACAACCAGTGGTCACGGAACCGAGAGAAGCGGACCGGCAACGGTTTCTCTGACGATCCGCGCGGTCAACGACGCGCCCGAGTTCCCCCAGTTCCACACGGTGACGTTCGCCGAAGACGTCAACGCGGACAACGCTCCGGTCTACTATGACATCTACGGTGGCGGCGTCATCGCCAGCAACGACCCGGGTGTGCATGGGTTGCCCGAAGCCATCTTCGTTAGCCGTAGTACGGCACTGGACGAACGCGGTGACGGCGCCGGTCACGCGGCGACCCAGAACCTGACGTTCACCTACTCGGCTCTGGCTACCTCGGCGCCGGCAGGAATGTTCGCCAGCGATCCGGTTCTGGACGAGTACGGCGTGTTGACCCTGATGCCGAATCCAGATGTGTTCGGGTGGGCCGTGTTTGAAATCACCGCCACCGACAACGGCCAGAGCTACATCGCGGGGGCGATGCAAGACGACTTCCGCAGCGTGACGCGAACCTTGACGGTGAACATCACCCCGGTCAACGATGCACCGGTCACCTTCGACCGATCGCTCGAAGTCACCGAAGTGGAAGAGTTTGCCGCCGGAACGGGTGATCCGACCCTAAACGTTGCGGTGCTTCCTCTGACCCCAGCCGATTTCTTAGGCGATCCTGCAAAAACGACGGACCTTGCAGAAGCCAGCGATTTCACCGACGACATCGACTACGACAACTCAACCGGTGGAGTCGAGTACGACGAAGAAGAGCAAAGTCTTCGCGTCGTCGAGTTCACCGTGGTCGACGCCTCGGGTGCCTCGGTTACGGTTGATAAAGACAACAACAACGACGTGGAGATCATGCTGGCGACCGGTGTGATCAAGTTCAGCTTTGACGCCATGGGTGCATTCACCGGCGGTGAATACCGACCGAGCGTCGACTACAACGAGCAAGCACCATTCGACCCGACCGAAGTGTTCAGCTACATCGT
>NZ_JAMQBK010000035.1 GCF_023701485.1 Aporhodopirellula aestuarii | reverse complement strand
GACTAAGCAGGTATGCAGGAATCATCTGGCGAAACTGCCGCGAACTGTAGGCCGGACCGAGGCTTTGCGAGTTCCGGCATTCACTTGCTCAGTCGTGCCGGAACTGCGTCGCTTAGGCTCCTGGGTCCGGCCTACGCTGAACCGATCACGATCAGCGGTATTGTCGTTATACCGAATCACTTCTAGGTACCTGCTTAACGCGGTGGGCGCGTTGGACGATGCTTTCGCGATGAGTGTGTTCGCCGGTACCAGCTGTTGCGTCAACGAACGTCATAAAAGCCGCAACCTTCAAAGTACGGAGCCAGGCCGATGTCATGGCATCCTATATCGCCGCGGCCTCGTTCGTCGCAGAGCACCAAAGCACCTGCCTTGTGCCAATAAAACCGAACATCGCCGTGCGGAAAGTATCCGCCATTCTCGGTGTCGGTCCAAATCAGTGTCAGATCATCCATCATGCGTGGCACCAAATTTTCCATCCCTTCGTCAATCGCCCAGAGCGGTGCACTCATCACCATCTCTTGCAGTGCGAAACTCACCAAATAGCCTGCAATGGATTGCACATCTCGACGTTCCGTATTCTCTATTCGCTGAGCCAGCCAACCTCCGTTTTTCTTTTGGATGCGCAAGCAAAAGCCGCCTTGGTTCTCCTGGACGAGCAACATTTCACCATCGCCAAGACGTTGCGGCGGAAGAAAAAGCGAATCTTGGATTCCGTAGCCGCCCTGAAATTCCGGGACGATCCCGTGCCACCAGGTAAGCAGTCCGTGTAACTCACACACGCTCGCGGGTAAACTTGAAAGCCAACTCGGAGTGGGGGCGGATCGATGTTGTCGGAGGTGCGGGCCAGCGAATTTCCCAGCCACATCAAAGAGGCCGCGAACAAGTTGGTCGGATTGGGCGATGTCGTTCAAACGCATGGTGTCTCTGCCGGCGAACGGCCAGGATCAGCTGGCCCGAGCGATTGAGCGGTCGTTGCCCAAAGGCTTCGAGGAATCGGCGAGCATCCCTGGCTCGCCAGCTTCGGGAGTGGCGAAAGAGAGACATCGCCCTATCAGGTAGGGGCGGATTGTATCGACCGTTCTCTGTCAAAGCCATTCGAGTGCGAGATTGGTTAAGAGCATCAACCACGAGATAAACGAAGGACACGAAAGTTGCGAGCATGGGTCTTCTTTCGTGTGGTTCGTACCTTTCGTGGTCAAAACCGACCGCGGACCGCTTCAAGCATCGGGGCGATCTGCTGCAAGCAACTAAAACGGCCTGACAACCCGGAATGCAACGAACAATCAGTATTCTGATCAGCGAGTGTGGATCCATCAAACAAGTCGCATCAATCGTCTGCGCAAATTTTGGACTGGCCAACGTCACCAATCGCCCGGCGGCGTAACCAAAGGTACAAACCAGCAATGCCGAGCGATGCAATTGCACCAACTGGGTACGTGGCAAGCCCAGACCACCAATATCGCGATGCTATCGAGCCCACAACACCGGTTGCAGCGCCGATCGAATGGCACAGCAGGGAGATTGCTAGCGAAGTGACAAGGCTCGCCCTCGTCAATAGCATTGCAGCCGCCACGCCAAGCCCAATTCCCGCGAGAGCGCCATAGGTCAAAATAGAGGGCGATACTGCCTGGTAGGTGTCGTCAAGAATCCCGTTTGGCGGTCCGATGATGTTGCCAACGCCGAGCAACACCCAAGCACTACAAGCCGTCGCTATCGCACCAAAGCCCACGTGGGTAACGCAGTATGTCGGCCCGTTCCGCGACGGTACCATTTGTTCGGCGGAAGCCTGCGGCGCGGCGTAAGGGTTTTCAGTCAAATCAATAACGTGTCGTTGCGAGCAAATTGATTGGGATGACCGTGGACGTCACCTAGGACGAGCGGAAACACTACCACCAAGAAAGCCATATTCAACTCCGTTCCTTGGTGCCTCTGTGAAAGCAATATTGCCTGGGACGTCAACTTAATTACTGCAGGATTACAAAAATAGCGGAACGGCGCGAGCCGTCCGGTAACACGGGACCGGACGGCTTGCGCCGTTCCGCTAAGACGAACACCCATTCACTCGACACCCCCCGCACTCCGGTATGCAACGAACAACCCACATTCAAATCAGTGGGAATTGATAAGCGATCAAACCACTACCAAAACGCCTGACCGTTGCTGCGTTGCATGTTCTTATTCACCAGGTGTTGACCGTGAGGGCGGTTGGTCGGAACTACGATCAATGCCGGCAAGCACTTCCGACGCAGCCGATGAGACAGCGGCGTTGCTTGAAGATGCGAGCCGAAGTAGGTCATCACGAAATTCCTGGTCCACCCAGTCACGAGCGTCTGGATTGTCGGTGATCATTGGAAGAAATTGTTCGGTCAGTACTTGCACCTGGGTCGCGCTGTCGCCATCACGAAAGACAGCGTGGTATGACTCGGTGACAACAGAACCAAAAGCCGCAGACAATGCTTCTTCATCTATCACGATACGGCTAGGCAAGTCTCGCGCCCACATGAACGCGAGCGAGACGCCGTACAGCGAAACAGCAAAGAACGCTAGCAGAACAACGAACGTCAGCGGGTAAAGTCGCCTAATTTGGGTTTTCATGGCCGAGCCCATTAGTGCGTGTAATCCAATCGTGTGACGTCGCCAACACGCGACAGCCACGCGTTCGTTTGATGTTCAGGAAGGGCGACTTGGCCGCTCGCGTGCATCGGGATGGTTATCCGGTTTATTTCCGAACGATGACGAGAGACCGCTTGGTAAAGTGAATCGCATTCACAAAGACCGATACTACGGCGATCGTTAAGAACACGGGAGACACGTAATAGACCGCCAATGCTGGCTCATAATACAGATCTGAATTCCCAGACAGATAGGCGATTGCGGGAAAGTCCTGCTGCAATGCTGATGCGATTGCAGCGACCAGGGTGAGAACTAGGAACGCGGCAATGGGGAATGTTGGTCGCCCAACATGACACGCAAGCAATCGTCTGGAAGCCACAAACAGCGATGCTGCGAGAAACAGACCAGTCTCGACATTGAACAGCAAGATCAGCACAAACCATTTTGAAAGCTTTGCTGTTTCTACCGCCAAGGAGTGTTTACCACCGATCGGACCGACAATGTCGAGTTTCGCCAACATGTTCCCGTTGCTCAAAGCAGAGGAAGAAATTGGCCAACCGCGGATGAAGCGATTGCGCCAAGCCTCGTGACCGGTAAACGAGAGTGGATTGGTGGTGTGGTTTCGATCGAATCGTCATTCGAAACGGTTTAGGTTAGCGTAGAAGGCACAGAAACTCAACGTCAACAAGGCGGCGAGAATCGTCGGGTGCTTTCATCTCATTCCAATAGCTCCCAGCGTAGCCGGGTGGCCATGTTTTGCGTTGATATTAGATTCCGCCGATTCGCCCACTTGTCCGTCAGCTTCGATCAATCGAATTGTTCATGCACGTAGCGTGTTACATGCACCGAATTCGATTCAGCGTCGACGACCATCGAAATGGTCACGATCAGATTGCGGTTCGAGTTGTGCCACCAAGTCGAGTGGGCGGCCCGTCGGTTCTCAACGATCCAATCCGGCCCTCCACTTTTAGGTGACACGAAGCCAAGTTCACCCATCCCACGGGTCAAATGTTGAAAGAGTTCAGTCAGTACGTCACGTGGCGCCGCGTCACGCGATGCGCCGACGAGGCTGAGATCGTACGACGAATAGGTGTCCCCAAACCACCGTTGGCCACTCCGGATCACAGAGCGAATGTGATCGTTTCCCGGATGTGTTGCCGATGCACGTGGAGGCAGAACGTGTTCAAAGCCCGGAGGTAATTCTTTCGCGTTCGCATCGAGCGTTTCGAGCAGCGCAAGACGCTGGACCAAGAAACGGTCGAGTTGATTGTGAGTACGAAACGTCGCGTACGCGATCACAGGCGCGATCACCAACACGGCTGAAACTGCACAGAGCAGGTAGACGGTACGCTTCTTCATCGATGTCGTCTCCGCTCTATTTGGTCCGACGAAAGAATCCATGTAAGCCTGAGGTTTGATGGGTGGGAGTCATTCGTCCAAAATGACTGGCGACTCGGCCCCGTGATCTGGGCACCGGTGGGCGGCCCACGCAACCCTTTAGCTGAAATAGAGCACCACCAAGGACACGTAGGATTCAGAGAACGTATCTTTTGATGTCATCTTGCAGTTTGGTTACGTTGAAGTTTATTAGCAGGCAGGTCTTGATCCCTGCCAGTTTCATACCAGTCAGTCGTTGGGCCTCGTGGATCCCTTTGGTTTCTTCGAAAGTCTTCCGTTCGATAACAGGACAGTGCGACTTCGATTTGCGAACAATGCATTGGTAACCCGAAGCGTGAGTGAGGGATTCTTGGTAACTCCTTCCCTCGCCTACGCTTCGGGTGACCGTTTGCTCGAAAGTGCGCTATCCAGATAATCAGTTCGTCTTCAATCAGCACATCGAGTCAACATCCGCAATTGAGTTGAATCTCTTTGTATTCGACGGGCTGCGAATGTTGCATTTAAAATGATATCCCATTCAGGCTCAATTCGCGAGCCAAGCCCTGTTCGCGCGGCGACTGGAGCGGTCCCGGTCCAATTTCACGGTGGACCTCGATGGCACAGCCGATCACGTGATTGGAGAGGTCGTCAAATTCCATTCTTCGTGCTCTTCGCGTCCTTCGGGGTGAGCCCGTCCGAGGCTCAACTGCTTATGGCGGAACGTCTGGGATAATCGGGCCGCCACGGTTGACGCTCCATTTGAAGTCGCGCTGTCGGCGACCCCGCTTACATGCCGTCGTTATCCGCTGAGTTGTTTGTCGCCAATAACCTAACGGGTTACACGACCAACAATTCTCGATTCATCCACCGCACCAAATGATCGGCTGTCCTTCGCAGCGTCTGGGTTTCCACCGAGCAGATAGTAGGACTGCTTTGGAACAAGGTAGGGATGCTTGGTTCTGCTGTCGTCGGGTAGGTCAATGCGCATCTGGTCGTTAGGGAAAACAGAGCCGGGAAGCTCCAAATCGACGCCGTCTACCAGCATCTGACCATTCGAAAAGGATACCGTTTCGCCGGGCAACGCAGCGATCCACAATACGGAAGCTGTCGCAGGTGGCGTTTGATCGAACACGACGGCATCCCAACGCCCGGGAGAACTCGCTCGATACGCATTTAGGTCAGCTACGAAATACGCTCGCGCACCAATGTAGGGTTCCATCGACGCGTCACCATTGAGCGTAAGGATCGTATTGTCTGGTCTTGATGCCAAATAGGATAGATATAACCCGACGGCGGCAACCGCAACGGCGATCCCCGTTACAGCGATGAGAAGCGAGCGAATAGAAAAACGCCATTGCATGATCGTGCTCAAGCGACGTGTCCGGCGGATAACAGAGTAATTCACACGTGAGGGGTCAGTGATATGCTGGGGTTGGGGGTGTTATCGCTGGGAGTGCCTTCGGCTCGATCGGTGACACGGGAAGTGGTGTCGCCGGTTCGGTCGGAACGGATCACCGCTTGAGGTGCCCCACGAGTATCCGGAATGCGGCACCCCCGGTCAAGCAAATCGGCTGACAAATTCTCGCCGCCAATAGCGGCCCGCTCAGTGCGCGGACGCGCCCCGAACGACTTCCAGACAATGCGCCAGGAAGCTTGATTGAGATCCACGCAGACACTTTGAGTGTTTGATTTAGAACAGATTCGATTCGCTATCGACAAGCAAAGCCTCGTCTTCGTCCGATTGTCCGTTGGCACCGAACACGCCATCGACTGCGGACTGCCATGTCGCCGATACCGGCGCCGGTTCACCTTCGGACTCGGACGCGTTCAACAGGTTGATCACCATCAACGCATCGAGAGCCGACACCATTCCGTCTGCATTGACATCCTCATCACTCAAGCCGGATGACGTCGCAAGCGAACCACTGGTCGATTCGCCGGCAGCGTCCTGAGCGTTCATGCGGTTGATGATTCTCAGTGCGTCCAGCGCCGTCACACGCCCGTCACGGTTGACGTCATAAATGACTTCGCCTTCGCCACGCTGCGGCACGACAGGCTCGCTACCGCCCGTTGTCCCTCCGCCAGGCAAGGCTCCAGTGGGTGACAAGGAACTCGCTTCTGTTGTTGCAAACAGCGGTATGCCAGGATCTTTGACCGGCCCAAAAATCTGAAGCTGTTCGTTATCGCCTTCGAACGATATCGTCGAATCCGCGACGACTTGTGCTCGCAACCACGTCAGCACATCCTTGATCGCACCGCCGTCAACGAGCACTTCGCAGTTCCGAACCAGATCGAGTCCGCGTTGAACGCAAATGTCGCCGGGCATCAAATTATCTTGATCACCGCCATCGAGTAATTCGCCATCGGCGTCGAAATTTTCATCGGATCCAAAATTTCGATCGGAAAACAGCACGTCGTTGCCACCGCGTCCGAACAGCAAATCGACGCCAGGTCCCCCCGCAAGCGCATCTTTTGCGGTGCCGCCCAACAGCACGTCGTCACCTTCGCCGCCGTTAAGCACACCGTTGGCATCGGTTTGCAGCGAAATCTGATCGTCACCGTCGAGTCCGTCGATCCGTACAAACTCGACGTTGTCGGTCTCGATCGGTTCGAGCGTTGCATCGCCGGTTAAGTTCCCGACCGTGATGCGATCGTTGTTCGAGGTACCGACAATTTCGAGCCGATCGTTGTCACCGCCCCCAGCGTCCCAACGGATCGCTTGATCGCTGCCCGCAATCCCAAACGCGATTTCGCTGCTGATCGTAAGTATGTCGTCAGCGGAGCCTGAATTGATCTGGATCGTTTCGACGTCAACGGAATCAAGCACTTCATTGCCGATCGTCGCTCGCGTGTCTTGCGACTGCGCCGGCATCGTGGTTGCCAACACCCCGGTTCCCTGCCCGGTGATCACGTAACGTAAATCCAACGGCGTCGTCGCGGTTTGGGCGTTGACGTTGATCCGGTCGCCGACATCCTGATTGAACACTTGAGTTTCCGTCGCCTGCTGCCCCGCACCGATGTTGATGCCTTCGGTGAAATTGCGGAGCGTCGCGGCATTGCCACCTCCGTCGATCAGCAATTCGCGTGTGCGAGCTTGGTCGTCTTGGCCGACCGCGTTGATCGGATCATCATTGATCCGACCGAGGAAACCAGCGGCGTCGGCACCGTCGGCATTGAGATTGAATGTGTCGTTGTCGGCATCGCCTTCGAGTTCAACGATTGTTTCGTAAAAGACTTCATTAACGTCAAAAACGTCGCCTCCCGATCCGCCACTGACGTGAATCAATGATTGCAGATTCGTTTGCGTTGTCGGCGGAGCGGTGACACCACCGAGCGTGACCGTGTCGGCCCCCTGCCCGGTCGAGACATCGATTCCCGACGCGGTCCCGCGATTCAGAATCGTGACGAAATCGCCCTGATCCGCCGTATCGACGATCACAACACTGCGATTGCCCGTCGTTTGAATCTCGACGTTATCGCCGCCAGATTCCGTATTCAATCGCAAAATACTGTCGGCTCCCGTCGTTTGCACCGTCACGTCATCGGCGCCCGCGTTCGTGTCGATCGAGACTTGGTTGTCGATGACGGTGGTTGAAATATTGACGGTATCGTTGCCCTGTCCCGTTTCGATTTCAAGTGTTTCGACCGTTGAATAGGTGATCACTCCCGTCGGCATGACTTGCGTTCGCTGGAACGTCGTCGCATTCAACTGATAGGTATTGTCGGCGACACTCGCCTCGTCGCTAACGAACAGCCGATCACCGTTGAAGGTGCTGGCGACAACGGTTTCTGAATCGTTCGGCGGGGCGCGGCGTGCGGTCACGCTCTCGGAGGCTTGAGTCAGATCCGCATGCGATCCACCGATGATATTAATATCGCCAAGGATCCCGTCGAGTGACCCCAAATTGGTCGGCGCGTCGGAAGAAACGTTGAATGTGTCCGTGCCTTCCCCACCATCCGCGATAATCGGGTTGTCGACATCGGTCGATTGAATGTTGAACGTGTCATTGCCGAGTCCCGACAAAATCGTGATCGGACCAAGCGTGTCGTCGTCGTAAAGCAACGTGTCCGCGTTGATCGAGATCGCGTTGTTGGTGACGAGAATCGTGTCGTCACCATTGGTTCCCAGCAACGGGCACAAGTTGCCGCCGACGTTGTTGGCAAACGTATTGTTGCTGATCGATCCTTCCGGCCGGAAGTACGACAGCCCACACTTGTCATTACCGGTGATAACCGAATCGGAAACGTGCATTTCGCCTAGATGGTTAAACGCACCGCCACCGGAAGCCAGTCCCGTGTTGGCGATGTTGTTAGTCAACTGCACGTTGATGAGTCGCAACGCGCCGGATTCGTTAAACGCACCGCCGCCTCCCTGCTGCGCGCCCGCTCCGTTGGCCCGGTTGGAATCGATATCGGTTCCCGTCACCGTCATGTTGCCGCTGGCGTTCCACAATCCACCGCCTTCTTCCGCGGCGATGTTGTTTTGAACCGAACCATCGTTGATGACCGTGGTGCCGCCCTGGGCGTGCAGTCCACCGCCGTTGACACTTGCAGTGTTACCATCGGATACCGTCGGCCCTCCAACAGCAACGCCGGTGAGGGTGACGTTGCCGGCGTTATTTTCAAGACCACCGCCCGCCCGACCTGCGTCGTTATTTGCGATCGATCCGCCATCCACCGTGACGGTACCGCCGACGGTCATCACGCCGCCACCATTTCCGTTGTTCGCGGTCGCCAAATTATTGGTGATCGTCGCGTCGTCGATATCGAGCGTGCCGCCATTATTGAACACGCCACCGCCGCCCTGGTCATTTCCCGCGTTGGATGACGAACCCGCGGTATTCTCGGTAATCGTCGTGGTGTCGATTCGGAGCGTACCGGCACCATTCCAGAGCCCACCACCTTCCTGCGGCGCAACATTGGCTTGGACAGCCCCACCAGTGACGGTCACATCGCTCGCACCGCTGGCGTGCAATCCACCGCCATCACGGCCGCTCGCATTCGAACCGATAAACGTATCGTCGATCGTGACGGTACCGTTGACCGTCATCACACCGCCTCCGTTGCCCCCGTTAGCGGTTGCGGAGTTACTGGTGATCGTAGCGTCGTCGATGTCCAGCGTGCCGCCGATGTTAAAGACACCACCACCGCCCTGGTCATTTCCCGCGTTGCTGGCCGAGTTCGCAGTATTTTGCGTGATGACGGTGTTATTGCGGATCGTCATCGAGCCTGGACCGTTCCAAAGCCCGCCGCCTTCTTCGCCAGCGACGTTGTTTTCAAAGGATCCTCCGTCGACCACCGTGACACCGGCTCCACTCGCGTGCAGACCGCCACCATTAACTCCGGTGGTATTCCCGTCACCGACGTTTGCCCCGCCCACGGTAACACCTGTAAGCGTCACGTTGCCCGCGTTGTTTTCGATCCCGCCGCCCGCTCGGGTTGCTTGATTGGCCTGGATCATCGTGTCGTCGATTGTGACGGTACCGCCCACCGTCATCACGCCCCCACCGTTCCCGTTGCCGGCAGTGGCGACGTTTTGCGAGATCACCGCGTTGTCGATGTTGAGCGTACCGCCGATATTGAACACACCGCCGCCACCCTGATCGTTGCCAGCGTTCACGCCTGAGTTGGCCGTGTTTTGCGTGATCGTTGTGCCGTTGATGTTCAGTTCACCCGCACCGTTCCACAATCCGCCACCTTCTTCGCCGGCGACGTTATTTTGGAACAAGCCTCCGTTAACGGTTGTGACGCTCGCCGCACCACTCGCGTGAAGCCCACCACCATTGACGACCGCGGTATTCCCCGACGCCACCGCGGCGCCACCGACAGTTTCGTTCGTGATGGTGACAACACCATTATTGTTTTCGATCCCGCCACCCGCTCGGCCGGCTTGGTTGCCCTGGATCGAACTGTCGTCAATCGTGACCGTTCCTCCCACCGTCATCACGCCGCCACCGTTGCCGTTGCTCGCGGTAGCAACGTTGTTGGTGATGATTGCGCTATTGATATCCAGTGTTCCGTTGATGTTGAACACACCGCCGCCACCTTGGTCATTACCGGCGTTGGAACCCGAGTTTGCGGTGTTCTCGGTAATCAATGTGTTGTTGATGGTAAGACTGCCACCGCCCACCCACAGGCCACCGCCTTCTTCGTCAGCCACATTGTTTTGGAATACCCCACCGTTAACCGTCGTGAGGCTGGCACCACCGCTGGCGTGCAGTCCACCACCGTTGATTCCTGCGACATTGCCATCGGCCACGGCGACTCCGCCGACCGTGACGTCGGTCAACGTCGTGGTCCCCGCATTGTTCTCGATGCCGCCCCCGGCACGCGCCGCGCGGTTGTTCGCAATCGTCGTGTTGTCGATGATGAGGATGCCGCCAACGGTCATCACCCCACCGCCATTGCCGTTGTTATCAATCGCTTCGTTGTTGGTAATGCTCGCGTTGTTTTCGATCGTCAACGTGCCGCCGTTGTTGAAAACACCGCCGCCACCTTGGTCGTTGCCGGCGTTGTTTGCCGAACGGGCAATGTTCGAATCAATCGTTGTCGCGTTCACGAGCATCGTGCCGTTACTGCTATTCCAGAGCCCGCCGCCTTCTTCCCGTGCGATGTTGCCCTGCACCAATCCGCCGCTAAAGGTAACGCCGGCTAGTCCGGTGACATGCAAACCACCACCGTTGCCAGGATTGGGGGTCGTCGCTGTGGTTCCGCCGCCATCGACGTCGTTGTTGAGCAGATCCACACCGGTCAACGTCATCGTGCCCTCAACGATTTCGACGCCGCCGCCGGCCCGGTTGGCCGAGTTGTTCTCGATCGTCGTATTATCAATGGTGACGATGCCCGCGAGTGAGAAGACACCGCCGCCGCTGCCCGAAACCCCGTCGGCTTGATTTCCTTCGATGGTGGCGTTGTCGATATCGAGCGTTCCGGCATCGTTGAAGATACCGCCGCCACCGTTGTCCGCCGCATTACCGCTCGCGGTGTTGTCTTCGATCGTGGTGCCCGCGATCGTCATCGTGCCGGAACCGTTCCAAAGTCCGCCGCCTTCACTGGCCGAAACATTCTCATTCACCGTACCGCGAACGATCGTGACGTTGCCGTCACCTGTCACGTGCAACCCGCCACCGTTTCCAGGCGCACCGACGGCGGGGACGACTCCGGCGTTGTTGCGGTTGAGCACGACATCGGTCAGCGTCGTGGTCGTGCCAGCAACCGTTTCGATACCGCCACCGGCACGGTTAGCTTGATTGTCGTTAATGAACGAGTCGGTCACCGTGAGGATCCCGGCATTGAAGATTCCACCGCCGCTGCCTGCACCCGCGATCGCCGTGTTGCTTTCGATTCGCGTACCGCCGCGGATGACGAGCGTCGCACCGTTGTTGTAGAGACCGCCACCACCCTCGTTCGGCGCAGCACCACCGGTCGCGGCATTATTCTGGATGATGACACCATCGAGCGTCGCGAGCGTGGTTGCGTCGGGCGAGTTGTTGATTAACAAACCGCCGCCGATGACCGCCGTGTTGCCGTCGATTGTGCCGCCGGTGATGTCGATCGACTCAAGACCGCTCAACGTCAATCCGCGTCCGGGCGTGTTGATCAAGTCAAGATTGGTAGTCGTCAAAGTGTCCGTTGCCGAAGCACCTCCATCGATAATCAGTGACGCTGCGTAGAGCGTGTCGAGGGTGCTGACGACGATCGCATCGGTCCCGGTGCCCGCATTCACCGTCAACGAATTCGTCGGGCTGACAAACAGCACGCTCTCTCCCAACGTCGAGTCGATTCGGTTGATGTTATCGCCCGCGCCGCCGTCATCAGACAGCGTGATCGTTTCATCGCCGCCGGTGAACGTGAAAACCCGATTGACCGCGTTGAGATTGTCAACGACGGGTTCCAAACCGGTGTAGTCGATCGTCGCGACCACGCCACCGACATCGATCGCGATCGAGCCGTCGTTTTCGTTGATGAATGTGTGCGTGATGGAATCGGCTGCTGCCCCGTCGATATCACCGCCAAGTAGTTCGATGGAATCGCCAGCCGTTGTCGACTGACCGCCGCCTTCGAAGGCGATCGGCGTGCCGATGAATCCGCCGCTGTAATCGAGCACGAGCGTATCGTCACCGTCTGAGCCGACCACTCGCAGTGAATCGATGGTTGACGATTCCTGCCGCAAGAGTTCGCCGCTGGTGCTGCCCACGACCACCAACTCCGACCCGTCCAACATCACATTGAGGCTTTGGCCCCCAGCCGACGCAAAGACATCGGTGGCAAGCAATTGGCGATTTTCAAGCGATTCGAACAGACGCCGACGTTTCATTTTCGACGACGATTTCCGGGCGGATGCACTGCGAGACCGTGAAAACCAGCTTCTGAGCAGGCGTGGGTGGGGATCGTTTTCAGCAGACATAGTAGATTTCGGCGGCAGATTCAGTGGATGCAGAACAATCGGCGTAATCGAGGCAGCCCCTCGCAAGATAGGCAGTTTACACAGGCGAGCGGGGGACGACAGATTTTCTTCCGCTATTCCACCCCCCAGTAGCGGAGACGCTGCCCCGGAGCTGGACTGTTGGACCGTAGCTGGACCACGGGACAGAGGAAAAACGGGTCCACTGACGATCAACCGCCATGCGGGCCGAAAAGCAAGACGCTCGCGACGAGACAACGCCCCGCAAGGCTCGGCTGAGATCCAAGACGCGGCAGCAAGTCGAGATCAGAGAGCGGCAAAAGAGAAAGCACGCCCTTGAAAAGGCACCCCTCGCGGCTGTATCCAAATCACCTTGTGGGCATCGACACAGCGGTCTCCTTATCAATCGAGGGCCATTGATTTAATGACTCGGGGATTTCAAAAGTAGCGGAACGGCGCAAGCGGGCTGTTGTTTTAGGCGTTTCGCAAACGTGAGTGAGCCGACAGCGCTAGCTGCGGGCGTCCACTGCGCGCATCGTAGCCGTTAGGCCCGCGGCTAGCGCCTACGGCTCACTAAATCAACAGCCTGCAAGCCGTTCGGTAACGCGGGACCGGACGGCTTGCGCCATTCCGCTAAAAAGAGCACTATAACAATCAATGTCCCCTGATTGATGGCTCACGCGGGGCGAGAGACCAAGCGGTGTTCCAAGAGGAACGCCGAAGAAGTTTTACCGACAAACGCTTCCCAGAGCATTTGTGGATGAATCGCAGGCTCTTGATAGGTCGCGAACATTCGCCAGAACGTGGTCGACCGTCTGGCGACGGTGGCTACAACAGAACTACGACTGCTCTAGCGGTCTTTGGCGTACCAACCGGACTCTTGAGCTTGGCTGCGGATCTTGTTCTGCCACGCGTTGGCACGGGGAGCAGGCTCGGCAGCCGGTTGGCTGATCACGGCGCGGTTTTCGGAGTAAGAACGCGTTGGCACGCGATCCTGTGGCCCTTGCACCGACGCTTCCCGCACCGGAACGCTGAGCCGTTGCTCGTTCGAATAACCCGACGAGCGTTCGACACCGCGATTGAATTGCGTCGTCGGTGGCGGCAAAGCAGGTAACAGATCGGGGGCCTTCAATCGCTCGGTCGTCTCGAACGGGTTGCGATAGTCTTCAGGAGCCGGAATCGGTCGCACGCGAGGTGCCGACTGCTCGGTACCGGTCACGAACTGGCTGCCGTAACGGCTACGTTGGATGCCTGTCGTCAATTCTCGCAAATCTTGCTCATCACGTTCGCGTTGCCACCGGGTCCGCCGTTCGGCGTCATCGGCCTCATCGGTCGACGGACGCGTGTTGGCAGGCGGATTGAGTTGGTAATACGAATTCGGTGTCGACTGATCGGTCTCTCGATCGTCATTGGAACCATTCGAGTCACCATACGGGTCAGACGAATTCTCCGGTGCACTGTATGGCGAATACTGCGATTCACGTTTGGATTCGGCTTCCTTTTGCAGTGCCGCTCGTCCGGCCTCGTATCCTTGTCGCCATGCTTCATCAGCCGCCTTTGAATCAACTTCTTCGGAGGATGGTCGTGCCGAACTGATTGAAGGCGCCGGGAACGGTTCGCGATCGGCATCAAACTCTTGCCGATAAGTCTGCGAACTGCCCGTCAGCGGACTGACGTTGGTATCGGCGTTTCCCGATCCCGAATACCCCGGATCGGAATAACTCGGCGAGCTGTAACTCGGTTCGGAATAAACAGGGGCGGAGTAACTTGGTGCGGTGTAGCTCGGCGAAGAGTAATTTGGCCGGGCCGAAAAAGTGGATGTCGACGGTAGCGTCGGTGGCGAAACCGGCTGCAGATCTCCGCTGCCATTAAGTCCGCTCGTCGGTGCGGAATTGAACCCGTTGGAATCGTAACCGCCGATCGGACTCAATCCCCCAGGAGTCGTCGTGCTCGGAATTGGCGATGCACCGTAGAGCGATCCCGTCGGGTCGTAGGGAGCTTGTGCGCTACATGCATCGATGCCCGTTGCCGGATTGATCCCAAACGAGGAGCTTCCCATTGCCGTCGCCCCCGACAAAGGAGCCGGCTGCAACGTGGCATAAGGAGTGCGTTGGAGCTGCTGAACCGTCGACGTGCAGGGTTGCTGGACAGTGACGGTCGTTCCCGTCACGGGATCGAGGGTGGTGGCGGGACGGTAGTAAGTGATCGGTGCGGTGTAATACGAAGTCCGGTAACCGGTCCCGAGCAACGAATTAAAAAAGCGGGCCAGACCGCTGCGTACGGGAGTCGGATAGACCCGGTTAACGGGCAATGCAACCGTCGAATTTAAGTCAGGTCGGTAGGACGTCACCGGTTGACCAACGACCGATGGCGATGCCGACGCGTAATTGTTCGGGTACAGATTCCCGGTCCCGTAGATCGAACTGCCAGCCGACGCGACACCGCGGTAGCCGGCGATAATCGGTTGACCGGTGTAGACCGATGGATTGTCCAGCGGCACGGCACCGTAGGCGGGACGCTGAACCGCATAGGGCGACGGCGAATAGATACTCCGCCCGGCCAACGGTAGGACGGTCGAATTAGGCGCTGCCGCGGTAACCAGCGGGGTGTAACCGGCGGTGTATGGCGTGTAGGAGGCCGCGTAAGGGCTCACCGGTTGTCCGGTCGTGATCGGCACCGGCGCAGGAACCACGGCCGGAGCGACCGCATAGGCAGGCTGGCGTCCGTACAACCAATCCGTCAAACAGCACGCCGATGCCGATGGCGCAGCGCCGACCGTGACGGCAGTGACGCACGCGAACAGCATCTGACGCGCAGTGCGTTTACGAGCTGACTTCGTTCGGACAGGGTTGATTCGTGCAAAGCGGGCAGGCATGGGCCAATCCAGCGGTTAGCGTCAAAAAGTGAGACGATCAGGATGGAACCTCGCCGACGGTCGCGCATACGACTCGGAGGCGTGTTCCGGTGCAAGTGAACGTCTCAGCCCCTGCAGGGTCAATGGTTCTTGAACCGAAATTGAAACCTTGTCAAGGTTTGCGGTTAGCGAGAAATCGGTTGAAACGATTAGGCAGAATATTCCGCTCAATCACCGGGACACATGGGTGGTCGTGTCTGACCCATAGACGTCCGCGGGATCCACCAATCGCGGCTCTCGAATGTCCACTTCACCGCTGGAATTGACGTCGCGAAAGAAGCAACTTGCGTAACCCTCGTGGCAGGCAGCACCGGTTTGGTCGACATGTAAAAGAATCGTGTCGCCGTCGCAATCGACTTGGACACTCCGCACGATCTGCTGGTGCCCACTCGTTTCGCCTTTCCTCCACAGCTTGCCACGTGAGCGGCTGAAATAGACCGCTCGGCCGGTTTGAAGCGTTTCGGACCACGCCTCCTCGTTCATCCACGCGAGCATCAGCACGCGGCCAGACTCGGCGTCTTGAGCGATGGCGGGCAACAGTCGATCGTCGCTGGCGTCGCAAAGAACACCGGCGGCAAAATTGGGCAGTGGCGAGGTGGGTGCGTTCATGATTCAGGGGTACTCGTGACGATGATTTTGCCGCACAACTGATCGCTCTCCCCGAGTGTTGCCGATTCCTGCAACGCGTGAGCCTGGGCAGCTTCCGCGAGCGTGAAACTCGCGCCGATATTCGCTTTAACTTTTCCGGCGGCCATCATCCGTGACAACTCCTCCGCCGCAGCCCGCATTTCAAACGGCGTCGCTTTGAACATCACGAAACCGTGCAGCGAACATTCTTTGACGTAAAACGGCCCGACCGGAAACGGGGGCTGAGCGTCGCGTCCGGCCATCAACACCATTCGACCGCGTTCGGCCATGACGTCGATCGCGGTCGCGAAGTCGGGTTCGCGGCGAGTTTCCCAAACGACGTTGACGCCACGCTCGCTGAACTGCCGAACCTGTTCGGGGATCGATTGGGTTTTGTAAAGAATAACTTCTTCGGCGCCAAAGCCACGGACCAACTCGGCTTTCTCATCACTGCCCGCCGTCGCGATCACACGTGCTCCCGATGCGACCGCTAGCTGAACGACCATCGATCCCACGCCGCCGCTACCGCCGATCACCAAGACACTCTCACCAGGCTGCAACTGGGCCTCGCGAAACAATCCCAGATGCGCGGTGATTCCGACCAGGGCACACGCCGCAGCGTCCTCGAACGAGACGGCGTCAAGCAATGCAAACACCCATTTCTCGTCCACGGCAATCTTTTCAGCAAACGTGCCCTGCCGGCCGAGCAAACCTTGATTCGTCGTCCAAACCCGCTCGCCGACCGAAAAACGCTTCACGTTCGCCCCGATGGCCTCGACCACTCCGGCCGCATCGCAACCGGGGAAGTATGGGAACGGCAACTCCATCGCCACCACTCCCGATCGCACATACGTATCGATCGGATTGACCGACATCGCGTGCGTGCGGATCAAAACTTGATCGTCGCCAATCTGAGGATCGGGAACATCTCCATATTGAATCGCCTCCGGAGCACCGGTGGCCGTCACAAAAGCAGCTTTCATGAAATCGAAATTGAAAAAAAGTGAATCAGAAGTGGGGGAAAGTCGGCGACCTGGCACCGACGCGATAATCTAACGCAACGAGCCGACTCGTTTCAGAGCCCGACAGCCCCGGACAACAAAGCAACGCAAATCGGCTCGTTGGACAGCGGCCACTTTCTGGCAGACCGACTGGAGTTACCGCCCGTGACGTAGCTGAGATTCTCCGAGGCTCCGAACGCGGGTAACGCCCAAAATTCTTGGCCCCCGAGAGACCGAGCTCCGTGAATCGTCTCGCTGTCCACCTAGCCCAACTCCGAAATTCGAATCGCACTGTCGGCGATCAGCGTCGCGATATCCTCGCGAACCGGATACAGACGATCGCCCGCCTGATTCACCAAACCCGCGTCGATCGGCTCTTCCACCCGGGTCCCCAATTGGTCGCGTGCGGTGCCCGCGGCGATCGCGGCGTTGACCCGTTCGATGACGTGTACATCCGCGAGCACCAGTGCATCACCCCCACAAGGGCATCGTAAGATAGGCAAAATATCCGGGGTTATCATCATGCGTTTCTGCCCGCGATGCGGTTTGGTTTTAATGAGTGTGGGGGCCGAAGTCCGAATAGACTCGCATTGTCTTCTCTTTTAGAACGCTCGCCTAGCCGTTCTGGCTGCGGGCCTTCGTAACGCACGACGAGGGATTGTCATGCGACATGTCGCACGTTTTCGCAAGCAGTTTCACGGCTTGATCGCGGTTTCCGTGGTTATGGTCAGCTCCCCTTCTCTCTTGCTCGCCGAGGATACGCCCGGATATTACACCGATCCGTCAACAGGCATCGTCTATCGCAAGGTCGTCAGGACCATCGAACGACCAGTCGTCGAAACCAAGATGACTCAACGCCAGGAAACCGTTTTCAAACCCAAAACGGTTGTGGAAACTAGGCCGACAACCCGCCGTATCTACACGCCAGTCACCGAATTTCGGTGGGTTCCGAAAGTCGAAGGTCGTTGGAATCCGTTCCGACAACCGACCGTGGCCTACCACCACGTCCCCGAAACTCGCTGGCAACCGCTCGATCACGTGGTCGCCGAAACCAAAACTCAGGTCCAATGGGAAGCCGTCACGCAGACGGTTGATGTCCCCCAGCGCTTGACTCGAATCGCCCGGGAGGAGCAAGTTGACTTCGAACCGGTTGGGCGGGTGGCACCACCGGCGACGCAAAGTTTGGCGAGCAACGTGGCGCCAGAAATCGCCGCCCGGCTGCGTCCACTTTCCAGTGACGCCCCCGTTGCCCCGCTTGGAACGGCAGGAAACGCCCCCATAACAAGCAGTTTCGTGACCCGCGAGACACCTCGCACCTCGCTGCAATCGGGCCTCCGAGCCACCGAATTGAGCCCCGGAAGCTCGGGTACCTACATCCAACCGCTCGGATCCGGCGACACCAGCGGGGTCGCTGGACTGTCCGTTCCGCGGATCTGGAGATGAAAATCGTCCGGTTTAACGGGTTTTCCGACTTGTAACCTCCTGTCAAACTGTAGCATCTGGATAATTCGGGGCTAAGGCGGTGTTCCTTTCCTCATCTGCCGATGTTGCATGTCAGGGAAAATAGACTTACACGTCGAAAGCTCGTAACCGCGATAGGTTGAAACTGGTGGATCTGCAAAAATACTTCTCTGGCGATATGCCCCCGCGGGACCATTTCGTATCGATCCTGCGGCACTGGGAACAGGCCCGATCCTCGAACACCGCGTTCTCGTTCACTGACGGCGAGGACGCCGAGGAATCGCTCAGCTACGCGGAGTTATGGGACGAGGTCCGCGGACTCGCCGGTTACCTGCAAGGCCGGTGCGGTATCCGTCCCGGCGACCGCGTGTTGTTGCTTTACCCGCCGGGGTTGGAATTTGTTGTTTCACTGTTTGCGGTCTTTGCCACCGGCGCCATCGCGGTTCCTGCCTTCCCACCCCGACGTAACCGCAAAGCCTCGCGGATCCGTTCCATCGTGCTCGACGCCGACGCACGGTGGGCGTTGTCGACCAGTTCGGTCATTGAACAACTCTCCGGTCCACACCTCCACGAGGACCTCGTCGGCGTTCAATTGCTCGGCACCGATTCGCCCGATCACCGCGACGGGTCCTATTGGCGTTGCCCACGACTGCGCAGCGACGCGCTCGGCGTGTTGCAGTACACCTCCGGTTCGACTGGTTCGCCAAAAGGCGTCATGCTCACGCACGAGAATCTGGTCGCCAACAGCGAACTGATTCTGCACGCGTTCCAACCGTCGCGGTCAATCGTCGGCGCATCGTGGCTGCCGACGTATCACGACATGGGGCTGATCGGTGGCGTCGTGATGCCGATGTTCATGGGTTGCCCGAACGTCTTGATGAGCCCGATGGCATTCCTGCAACGACCGGCGCGATGGCTACACGTCGTTTCGAAGCACAACGTTACCGTGAGCGGTGGACCGAACTTCGCGTACCAGTTGTGCGTCGACAAGATCACCGATGAAGAAGTCGCTGGCCTTGATCTTTCGTCCTGGGAAATTGCGTTCAATGGCGCCGAACCGATCCGCGCTTCAACGCTCGATGCGTTCACACAACGGTTCAGCAAGATCGGATTCCAAAGCACCTCGCACCTGCCGTGCTATGGGATGGCGGAAACAACCCTGATCGTGACAGGCGGTCCGAAGGACAACGGGAAGGATCAAGCGCGTCCGGTGTTGTCGCGATTCGACGGTCCCTCGCTCGACAACAAAAAAGTAAGTGCTCCCACCGATCCCGATTCCGGTCGCGAACTGGTCGGATGCGGACGCGTCTTGCCGGGAGAACAGATCGAAATCGTTGACCCTGACACCTGCGATTTGCTCGCCCCGGGCTCGATCGGCGAGATATGGGTGAAGAGCCCTTCGGTTGGTCGTGGCTATTGGCAACGACGCGAAGAATCGAAGAAAACGTTCGCCGCGATGACGAGCGACAACCAAGGCCCGTTTTTGCGAACAGGCGATTTGGGTTTTCTGCACGAAGGACAACTGTTCGTGTCCGGGCGGTTGAAGGACATGATCATCGTGCGGGGCGTCAATCGTTACCCGCAAGACATCGAGGAAACCGTCGAACGGGCTAGCGACGTCGTGCAAGCTGGATCCGTTGCCGCGTTTGCGATGACCGATAGCGACCGCGAGCAACTCGTGATCGTCGCTGAAACCATTCGTCGTCGCGATCTCGATTGGGACGATCACTTGCAATCGATCCGTCGCGCGGTCACCGCCGAACATGATCTTCCACCCGACGCGGTCTACCTCGTCCGTAACAGCAGCGTGCCGAAAACGAGCAGCGGCAAGATCCAACGTCACGCCTGTTTGCACGCCGTTCGTGACAACGAATTGAAAGTCGTTGCACAGTGGATCCGTGGCGAAGAATCATCACTGCAGCCATCTGCCATGGCTGGCGAAACGATGATGAAAGCCGCCGCAGGTAGCAGCGGACTCAATGTGCCCGCCGATCCCGTCATCATCGATGCGATCGAAACGCACGTCCGCCGCATCGCTGGCGAGCGGGCCGGCCAAATGTCGACGGACACCAACATCGTCTTGGATCTCGGTCTCGATAGTCTCGAACGACTCGAAATCGCCCGCAGCCTCGAACGTACCTTCGGCGGACGCTTTCCCGAACAGGTGCTCGACGAAATCGAAACGATCGGACAAACCGCCGCAGCGGTCGAACGGTACCTGCCGGCCGGTGCCCGGGCCCGCGCCGAAGCGTTCCTCGCCGATCCCAATCAACAACTCGGCGCCACCGATGATCAAATCAACGGCTCGGATCTGGAAGCGGCGATCACCGCGCATTCCATCGACGGCAACGCAACCCGTCCGATCCGCAGCGTCTCGGTGGCTCCCGAAGACGACGTGACCCAGTTCACCGAATACCGCCGGCTCAAAGCCACCATGCGGCAGATGCAATTGACGGGCTGCCCCAACCCGTACTTCACCGTTCACGACAACATCGTCAGCGATACGACGATGATCGACGGTGAAACGTACATCAGTTTCGCCAGCTACAACTATCTCGGCCTGAGCGGTCACCCCGAAGTTTCTGCGGCGGCCTCCGACGCGATCGCGCAGTACGGAACGAGCGTCTCGGCCAGTCGACTCGTCAGCGGTGAAAAACCGATCCACGGCCAACTCGAACGCCGCATCGCCGAATGGGTCGGTGTCGACGCTGCGATCACGATGGTCGGAGGTCACGCAACCAACGAAACCACGATCGGACACCTCGTCGGCCCCGAAGATCTGATCTTGCACGACGCGTTGTCCCACAACAGCATCGTGCAAGGGGCGTTGCTGTCCGGTGCCAAACGGCGACCGTTCCCACACAACGATTACGAATCGCTCGACCGAATGTTGACGGCGCTTCGGCACCAATACCGACGGACCCTCATTGTCATCGAAGGCGTCTACAGCATGGACGGCGATTTCGCCGACGTGCCGAAGTTCATCGAAGTCAAAAAACGTCATCGCTGCATGTTGATGGTCGATGAAGCCCACAGTTTTGGAACGATGGGCAAAACCGGACACGGCATCGCAGAGCACTTCGGTCTCAATCCGAAAGATGTCGATATCTGGATGGGCACGCTGAGTAAATCGGCTTCGTCGTGCGGCGGATACATCGCTGGCCCACAGGCCCTGGTCGAGTTACTGCGTTACACCGCCCCCGGTTTTGTCTTCAGCGTGGGGATGCCTCCCAGCCAAGTCGCCGCGGCGATCGCGTCCCTCGATGTGCTCGAACGCGAACCGGAACGCGTCGAACGACTGCGTCAGAACAGCCAGTTGTTCCTTTCACTTTGCCGTAAATCCGGTCTTGATACCGGAGACAGCGGCGGAACTCCCGTCGTGCCCGTCATCACTGGGAACTCGCTGGTCGCGCTGAGGTTGAGCAATCGGTTGAAGAAAGACGCGATCAACGTGCAACCGATTCTCTATCCCGCAGTCGACGAATCCGCCGCTCGCTTGCGGTTCTTCATCACCAGCGAGCATTCCGAAGAGCAGATTCGCTTTACTGTCGATCGCACGCAGTTCCACTACAATGAACTGCAAGGAATCCCAGCCACCTCGCTCGCCGAAACCGGCTAGATACCGCGAGTGCTCCGCACCGCTGAATTCATTGGGTCAACCCATTCGTGATGCGTCACGCGTCAAACGACGCGTGAATTGCCGGTCATCGCCGCCACCACCATCACCGAAATTACCATGACTTCGCATGAATCGTGCCGTCGCACATGAATGATCGACCGCAACAAATCCTGGGCGTTGTTCTCGCCGGTGGTAGATCGTCTCGGATGGGTCGTTGCAAAGCCGAGCTGCCGCATCCCGATGGCGGCACATTTCTTCAACACGCCATCGGCCAACTCTCTGCGGTTTGCGATCAAATCGCGGTTTCTCTCGCCGCGGATGCATCAGAGGTTGCGTTGCCGGACTCTCCTGACCTGCACACCGTTGTCGACTCACGGCCTGACTGTGGTCCGGCCGAAGGCGTATCGAGATCACTCGAACTCGTTGGTACACTCCGCTGCACCGGAGCCTTATTCACGCCGGTTGACGTGCCGCGTCTCAAAGCGGAACATTTGGGAGTCCTGCTACGGCAATTTGAATCGACCCCTGATCGGATCGTGTGCGCGGTCACCTCGGCAATTGCAACGGATGACTCATCCGTTGGATCCTTGGACAAAACGCTACAACCGCTCATCGCGGTCTATCCGTTGGGGATGTTAGCGGAGCTCACCTCGTTGGCTCGCTCTCACCGTCGCAGCCTGTATCGGTTCATCCAAACCATAGATCACGTCACCGTCGGACTGCCCGCTGACGTGCTCCACAACGTCAATTCGCCTGCCGATCTTCACCCATGAACCACTACGCTTTCGATTGCCCCGGCGACGCGATCGCCGCACTCGCCGAACCGCTAACTCCAGTCGATGTCGAACACGATTGCGGCAACTTGCTCGGCCGCGTACTTGCAGGCCCGATCATCGCAGACCGTGATAATCCGGCCGCCGACGTTTCGGCGATGGACGGCTACGCGATCGCAATGCGCCGGCCGGTAGAGTCCAGCGAACTGCACTGCAACGACGAAATCCCGGTTACGGGGGAAAGCATTCCTGGATCACCCGCCCCCGACTTCGCCGATTTTGGTGTGATCCGCATCTTCACCGGCGGAATGGTTCCGGCGGGTTGTGACCGCGTGATCCAACGGGAATACACGATCGAAACCCCCGCCGCGAAATCGCCTCCGCTGGGCACGATCCGCTGGCGCGCCGAAGCCAAACTCACCCGTCCGGCAGACAATATCCGTGGGCGCGCCGAAAACATCGGCGCGGGCGAGCAGGCGTTATCATCCGGTGTGGTCGTGCGGGGCCCGCAAGCCGGTGTGATCGCGAGCTTCGGTCTCACCACGGCAACGGTGCACCGCTTGGTTCGCGTCGCCATCATCACAACGGGTGACGAACTCGACGACGTGAACCACACGTCAAACGAATCGCTGCCACCGTGGAAGATTCGCAACAGCAACGCGCCCACCCTGCAGTCGCTGATGGCGACACGCCCTTACGTCGCATCACCAACGATGCTCCACGTCCCTGATGATCCGGAGCACTTGCAAAAGGCAGTGCTCGATGCAATTGCCGCACACGACATCGTCATCCTGACCGGCGGAGTTTCCATGGGCGATCACGACTACGTGCCGGCGATCACGGCCGCGATCGGCGCCAAAACAATCTTCCACAAATTGCCGCTGCGACCGGGCAAGCCCATCCTGGGTGCGATCTATCAAGACGCCGACACCTCGACCGCCAAACCCATTGTCGGCCTGCCAGGAAATCCCGTCAGCGCCACCATGGGCGCCGTCCGATTCGCGTTACCCCTGATCGACAAACTCGCGGGCGTCATGCACTGGCAGGCGACACCTCAGTCGGTGATGTTGGACGAAATCGGCCCTAAAATCCTGCACCTTCACTGGATGCGAGCCGTCCGGATGTCCGGCCCAGGACGCGCCGAACTGGTCGTCGGCAAGGGCTCCGGTGACCTCGTCTCCCTCGGAGCAAGCGACGGATTCATCGAGATGCCGCCCAACGCAAACCACCCCGGTCCCTGGCCGTTTTTCTCCTGGTGATGTCCCCGATGGCAGCCACAGTGGCATCCTTTTGATGACACATCGGAATCACCGTGAGCACGCTCACCAACTCAATGTGACGACACTTTCAATTTGGGATCAGGTCGCCAAAACTGCCCAAACCCTGTGAAACGCTAGTGAAACAGCGATAAAGCGGCTTACCTTGCCTAATTGGCACACCTCATGCGTTTAAGAGACTCCACTAAGCCACTTACCTTTTTGGAGATTTCCGATGACACGATGTTTCGCCCTGGTCGCCGCCGCTATTGTTGCCACGTTCACCTGCTCCTCGGCGAACGCTCAAGTGTTCAACCGGTTCGGTTTCTACCCACGTCCGGTTCAGACGCAGACCCACCACGACGATTTCCACAGCTCGCATCATTCGGGCAGTCATCACGACAGCCATGTTCACCAGGCCAGCGTGAGGGAATTGGACCGATTGGCGGATCAGCTTGCTGAGGTCGCCCGTCACCTCCACGACGACGCTCACCAATTGAGCCAAGACTACGAGCACTCGCACGGGATCGAAGTAACCGTCACCAAGCTCGAACGGCTCCAAGAGCACATGCATCACATCCTGCACGACGCGGCGAACTCACGATACGCGTCGAGCAGCCTGATTCACCACGTCGCCGAGGATATGAACAGCGTCCGATCGCTGCTCTTGACGCTGTACCGCGAACTGCAACACCAAGGCTATGACGGTGTGCGACACCAAGATTACATCGCCATCAATCACATGCGTGGTGTGATCACGGGGGAAGCCTTGCCACTGTTGCAACGGATGGAACTCGCATTGTACGGATCGACCTCGCATCACGACGTCCACACCTATCAACGCCGCTCCACATCTCGACAACCGGTGACTTACCAACGCCCTCGCTCTTCGACAGGTATAAGCTTGCCGGGCTTCACTATCAGGTTCTAGAGCATCTTACGATGCTAACTCACGTCGCTGACGAACCCGAGAACACGCGGACAAGGAAACGAGTTCGCGTGTTTTCGTTTAAAGAGAAAGGTCAATGGGGAACGAGCGGCAAGGTCGACTTCGCGGTATTCCCCACCCTCGTGGTTGCAATGCAACGCCACGGTCTTGCAGTCCCGCGTTGTCTGTCGTTGCACACCGTTCGAGACCATCAAACGATTCGGTGATAACGTTGCCTATCTTACGGTGATCCGCGATTCGAAAACGAGTTGTATGCAGACGCTGCGTGAGAGACATTCCGTTCCCTTTAAGAAACAACGATGTTTCGACGCGTTATTAGCGAAACAATAATTGCAGGAACGTTGGCAAGTATTCACGCCAAACGTTCCATGAGTGGTTGCCTTTCGTTTCTACGTATACGTGATCAATGTCATGCGTTTTGAGCTGTTCGACGAAGTGATGATTTCGCTTGAGTAGAAAATCGTCGGAGCCGCATGCGATCCAAAATAGTCGTCGTTGTTGATTGACATCGGCGGTGTCCTGCGTCCACTCAGGGTGCTGTGTCGCGAACTCACCCTCCGGCGCCGCGGCACTGAAGGCACCCACCCAAGCAAATTCGTTTGGACGAGTCATCGCCATCGCGATCGAGTGGCCGCCTCCCATCGACAATCCCGTGATCGCTCTTCGTTCCGGATGAGTGGAAACATGATATTGCGTCGTCACCAGAGGCAGGAGGTCGTCCAAAACGTCATCAACCAACTGCTCACTGTTCTTGTTGTTGTAGTCTTCCGACCAAGTTCGCTCGTTAGGAGGAATCGGGTGGCCGTTGGGCATCACGACGACGAGCGGAGAGATTTTTCCAGCGGCAATCAAATTATCCAGGATATGATGGGCCCGCCCTACTTCGGTCCACGCCGTTTCGTCGTCACCGAAACCGTGGCAGAGCACCAACAGAGGATAAGGCTCGGCCGCGTCCGGTTCGTACCCCGGCGGCGTGTAAACCACTGCGGCACGCTGCCCACCGGTCGTTGTGGACTGATAAAGATGGCGATGGACTGTGCCGTGCGGCACACCTGCCCGCTGCGTCAACAGAGGCTCCTCGCCTGGGATCTCGAACAAACTCGCGCACACGAACCACTTCTTCGTCCATCGATTTCGCGGATCCGTCACACGCACCCCGTCGACCTCAAACACGTACTCATAGATGCCCGGCGCGAGCGGCCCCGTTGTCACCTTCCAAATCCCATCGACATCTCGCGTCAGTGGCAACGCTTTGCGATTCAGCAACACGCTGATCTTCTCTGAATCACCGCCCGAAAAACGAAAGGTCACTGTTCGGTTTGGGTGAACCTCAGGCGAGATAAGCGTTCCCGGTTCTTGCCCGGCAGGCGTGGTCTTCCGCGAAACGATTCGACGGATTTCATTGAACTCAACGTCGTTGGGATCCTCTGGGAAATCATAGGGCAGAATCCACCATTGCTCGGTGAAGTCGGCCTGTTGCCCCGGTTTCAAATTCTCCGCCGGACCGATCGGTTCCAATTCGACGCGGTCCTGTTCGGGGTACCACACTGACACTGTCAACCCAGCAGCTTCGTTGTACGGGCGGTCAGGATACGTTTCGAAACGTTTCACAAAGATTTGATTGGTCGGCGCCAGATACGCAAACCATCCGGCATGAGAATCAAACCCGAGCTTTGCATGCTGGGGCGGGCCCGTCACGATGACCGCGTCTTTGCTGACCTGAATCTGAGGATCGTCGGGCTGCAGCTGAATCGAGTTCGCCCCTTCATACATGACATAGCCGACAGGAAATCGACCGTGAACTGATCGGGGCACCACCGCGACGCCGCCACCGACCGCGAACGTACGTCCCCAATGACAAAGGCTGACCGATTTCTTCGATTCATTCACGATCGTTTGCGTGCAGCGCAATTGGGAATCGGACTCATGCAGATGAAACTCGCGAATCAAACGCACGCCTGATTCCGGATCAAACTGGCTCGTCAGCCGAGCCGCACGATCGCCCGTGATCTCCCCCGTCCACTCGCCGGCCCATAACACTTGACCGCGTTTGACCACCTTTTCGGGACCGATGTCAAAACGCCCCGCATTCAAATCAGGACGTTTTCTGTCAGTCCCCGCTCGCCATCCTTCGCCACCGGACGGGAGGTAAAGAACGTTCGTACCATCAAGCGCATACTCGAGCACCCGACCGCCCGCCGCGGGACATAACACCACCGAGACCTCGTCGTTCTGTAAACGGATGCAGTCGTCATACCCGTAATAGGAAACAACCGACGCCCCTTCGAAAGCGTTCACCGGAAGCACATTGAAACAACAGACGACAATCGCCGCGCCCACTCCAAAGGTGGCACGTCGAAGGTAGGCATGGGGGCGCATGAGAAATCTCGTTGGGGAACGAAGTCAAGAAAGCGACGCCGAATACTGTAACCGGTCGCGAACCGTCGTGTGCGAACTCTCGTGTGCGAACCATCCCACGTAAGCTATTCAAGCACAGTTGCTGACGCAGACGATTAGTGTGAACGCAAGTCCATGGATCTGGAACCGATCGAGCCAGCTGCCCACCATTCTATTGATTGAAATAGAAATGATTCACCAAACTCGATCAAAAATTGTCCGCCATCCAACGTCGCCACCGGGAAAACAAAGACATCGGCGGTAGATCCACTCTTGCCGCGGCGACCAGCCTGGCGGGCAGGACCATCGCGTTGGAATTCTTCTCATCGATCGAGACGGTCACTTCGTACAAAACTTCTCGCCGAGGATGCGTGCCGTCCGCGCGAGATTGAGCCGATGCCCATCCCGACGCGACTATCTCGTCCGGCAACGAGTCCACCGGATCCGTCGAGATGGCTTCAACCCGCCCTGTGATCGAGCCGATCGGCAGCCCGCGATACCCCAGCGAAACCGATTGGCCCGGCCGCAACGCATCGACGGATTCTTGAGGCACAAACAACGAAACCGTTCTCGCTGTCGGGTGCCCACTCCGACCGACCAGAGTACCGCTTTCCATCGTCGCACCAACATGTTCGCGACGTAACGGAACGCCTGTCCAACTCCAGCGACCTTCCTCGCGTTGCCGTTTGGTGGCGCGACGGATCGGCGGGTCGAAAAGCGTCATTCCTGGTTGCACGCGTGGTTCCACCTCCTGCAAGCGATTGGCGATGGTGGCGTGTTGTTCCTCGGCACTGCTCAACTGATCCTGCAGGATCGGATGCAACAACGCTCTCTCAGGCTGTTCCAGGCGATCGATCTTCGCCGCCGCGAGTTCCGCCCGCAGTTCGCCGACACGTCCCCGTGCCATCAACTCTTGCAAACGCAGTCGCCAATCATCCAACTTCAAGACGTTACCGGTCGCCTCCGCCGAAACCAGCGTGCCCGGGGTCGAAACGTAGAGCGGCATTTCGCCTTCCGGCCGCACCAACGCGCCCACCCGCAGGCTGCGCGGCAGTGGAACAAATAGGAGCAACATCATCGCAGCGGCGATCAAACCGGACACCAATCGACCATGACCTCGATCATCCGGATCATCATCACGCACCCGCCGTTCGCCTCGGATAAATTGGTTCATTAGCACAAAACCGAGCCAGGCCGTGATAGGTAGCGCCGCGCCCACGCCGACGCGAGATTCGACAAGCGTGTAGACGGCCCACAAAATGGCCGCATAAACGACCATTCGATACCCGGTGCTGGCGATGCCATACAACACCAACCACGGGTTCGCTCGTGTCGTTGCTTCGCCCTGAAACAAGCCTGAGAAAAAAGAACGCACCGCCGCGCCCGCTTCGGTGGAAAGATTCGGCACACCAGCCCAATCCGAAAGCATGTAGTACCCGTCATACCGCAGCAACGGATTGGCATTGATCAGAACCGTGCTAATTGAAGCGACCATGACAATCAGCGCCGACAAATCATGTAACACACCGGGCTGCGTCGTCGCCCAAACCAGCACCGCGATCGACGCCACAATCCATTCCGCGATCATGCCGGTGGCAGAAACCAAAATCCGATCTCGACGTCGCGGCATTAACCACGTGTCACTCACGTCGCAATACAAACAGGGAATTCCCAACAATAACAACACACCGACTTCGCGACATCGACCTCCCAACGCACTACACACCCAGGCGTGCCCGATCTCATGGATCACCTTGGTCGTCACGACCGCCAACGCAAAAATCAGCAGGATACTGCTAATCGAACCGTCGCCGCTGATCCCGCCAGATGAAACCACGGCCGTGTACAGCTGCTGGCTCGCACTCGCCGAATCCGCGAGCAACTCATCCAACCGCAAACCCACGACTGAGCACGCCAATAGTAGCAACAGCAAAATAGCGATCAAAACATGCCTGGCCCTGATTCTATCCCACCACGCCGCTTTCCCACGATCGAGAAACAAGCCCGTCATTTTCGGCAGGCGAGCGAACAATCGATCCGGCGTGAATCCTGGCAATCGAATCGCGAGCGGCTGGCTCCACCATCGCCGACGTGGACGCTGTGGCGAGGCGCGCCACCATCGTGACGGCGTCGCGACATCGTTGCTGACCAACAATCCGGCACGACTCGCCGAAGATAGAAACCGCGCCAACGTCCGCGATTCCACATGACCGCGATATTTCTGTTCCAATTCGGCAAAGCCACATCCACCAGCCAGCGACCGTAGGATCCCAAACTCAGCCTCGTCGAAAAAGTGAAACGCTTGGGAGAGCGGATCTTTTAAAACCCAAACGCAGCGATCACCCAACGAGATCTGTCTGGAGATCAAATCCGAACGCAGTTCCAAACGGGGTACACTCATCAGCGGATCTCGACGCGCGCGTTCGACCCCGGATACACACTGCCGTCGTTCTGAAATTCGATCCAGAATCGAACTTCGCCGGTCACAGCATCGATTTCAGGACTGACGAACTTGCGTCCACCTGAGAAACGTCCCGTGTCCCCATTCGGCTGCAAAATAAGTATCCATACTTCGTTTGAGTCGCGTAGCCTCTGAGCATGTGCGGCCTTCGCGAACCCTTCGACTCGTAATCGATCGCGATTAATGACCCGAGCGACGACTTGTCCCGGCCGCACCCAATCACCGGTGCGAACATGGACCGCGACCACGGCTCCATCAATCGGAGATCGCAGATGATGCGCCTCGAGATCGTTCTGAGCGAGCTCCAATTGCAACCGTTGCATCTCGGCTTCGAGTTTACGAACTTGTCCCGCCGATTTGGCAGCCTCCAAAGCGACTTCCGCCGTTTCCCGCTTCAGCCGCAGGGTTTCGCCAAACGCGTTGTCGAGCCGCACATCGATCTCAGCCATCTCGCGTTGAAATTTCGCTTCGAGCGTTTCCAATTCCGCGCGTTGGAGCGCTAGATGCAGAGCGTCGATTTCGGATTCCGAAACCGCGTCGGAAAAGTTCTGCCTCGCATTCTTCGCTCGCATCCATTCGTTCCGCGAAACCGCTTCGGCCTTCTGAGCCGCTTGAATCTTCAAGTCATTGGCCGCTCGTCGTCGATTCAACTCGCGGCGCACCGCGTGCTCACGGATCAACTGGTCGCGTTCAGCCACCTCCGCCTCGGCGGCGTCGACAGCATCGGTCGCGGCAACTCGATTTTCTGCGATTCGCAACGAGCGATCGGCTAACGACCGCTCGATCTGTGCTTTCTGATCATCGAGTATGAGCATCAAATCGCCGGCCACGAGGGTCCCTCCCTCCTGCACCCGCACTTCGCTCACTTTCCCTTCCGTTGTCGCCGACACCGACGCTTCGTCGATCAACACGACAACGAGATCCGCAACAACCGTCGGCTCGGCGGCCTCTGCAAACTGGGCATTCGACGCAATCGCGGCACATATCATGGCCATGATGATCGCCCCGCGTGCAGCGTTAGTGAATCCACGTCGCACTGAGCAAAACTGAATAGACACCGTGGATTTCGCCAGGAATCCTCGAGGTATGAGGCTCGGGCAATTCGCACTCACAAATCGGGTCGTCGTTCTCGGCTCGTTCTTGACACTCACCATCCGTAACTCCTCAGAAGTTCAATCACCGGCCGGAAAAAAACAAAACCGAGCGACCGGTGCCCGACGCGCAGAATCCCGGTAACCGTCGCCCCGAGATGCAGATCATCCGGAAGTGAATCGGCAACGCCCATCGTCACCTCCACGACCGCCATACCGCGTTCATCAATCTGCACGGTGTCGGCGACCGCGAGCGTCCGGCCCGTAAACTCGACATCGGGCGATGACCGCAATCGAAGTGTTGCCACGATGGGGTTCTCTGTCGAACTCATCATATCGCTCAGATACCCGAAGTCTTTCTCGCGCAGATCAACGATCGCACGATACCCACTATCCGTGTCGACGACTTGCATCAACCACTGACTTTGCATGACGTGCTGACCTACGAGTTCCGACTGATCGTCTCGCATCATCACACGGCCATCCATCTTCGAACGAATCGACAACGATTCCCTCACGTTTCGAATCAATTCGGCTTGCTTTTTCAGCGAATCAATTCGGGCACGCAGAACCATCTGACGCGCCGAATGATTTCGCATCACCTGCATCCCGGTATTTTCTCGCCCGTCCACGTTTCTCGCCGAACCGGCATCCGATTGATTCAATCGCAGGGTCGCTAGTTCGGTTTCCGCGGAAGCCAATTCGCCGACGATGCGATCGTACTGCATTTGGATTTCATTGCTGCTCATCTCAGCGAGCAGCGTTCCCGCGGTCACGAGTTCGCCATCGGCAACATGCAATCGGAGCAACGTTCCTGCGGCGGGAGCGTAAACTCCTCGCGACGACGCCGGTTCAAGACGGCCTTCGACATTCAAACGAAACGCGACCGGGATGCTCAGCAACACGATCCATGCGACCAGGATCATCGCGAACACGGCCAACCGTTGCAGTCCACTGCGCCGACGCCACCAGCTTCCCACTCCGCTTGCGGCGGGATGCGATGAAGACAACCACGACGCGATCACAGCTTTCGCCGCAGCGTCAATTTGCGACTCAATCGGCTTGATCGTGTCCGCAAGTCCGGTCGATTGGGGAGCGAAACGCTGCATCACGACCACGGCGTCGACGGTCGTTTCATCACTTGAAAAAACCGGAACCGCCAGGAATTCCAAACAGTCTGGTCCGTCCGTCAGTGAAGCGTCATCGGGCGACTCGGACGAAACCGATTCACGTTGTTCTCGGACACGTTGGGCGATTCGTTGCAGAAACGCAACTTCGCGTGAGCGACCATCGATCGACACCGTGGTCGACGTCGCCACGAGGCTTGGCTCGCCGCTCGTGATCGCAAGAAAACTCACGCGGTCGCAATCCGCGACCCGGGCGATTTCGCCGCACAACCCTCGCGCCCGCACGACCGGATCGGCGAGCGAATCGGTTCGCCGCAGTCGCTCGAGCTCGAAGAGCCCGATTTGCAGCTGACGATCACTAGAGTTGGGAGGACCATTCATCGCTGCATTTTACCCGCGATGGTGTCGAAAGCGTCGCCCGATCGGTGAGTTTCATGTCGTGAAACAGGCCGCTGCAACGTTTCGTAACGATTTGACTGGATCACGTCGTATCGATTCGTCGAATAAAGACGAGAATGCGGATTACTCCGCCGTCCTGGCGCACGCTCTGCTATGTGGAAAGTTGAACTCAAAAACAAACACCGCTGACGACCCGAAGCCGGGGAGAATCCCCGCACTTTCGGATTCCTTGGGCATCGGACTTTCGTCTGATCCGCCCGAGATGGCGATTGCCGGTGGCGGGTTCGAACGTAGCGGACGAGACCGGCCGAGACGGACCGGTGGATCAACGCCTCATTGGGGCGTATTCTCCATCGTGATGTGGTCGTTGATCACCGGCGGCATTCTGTCGTTGTTCTCCGGTGTACTGGGTTGCCGGGCCAGTCGCGCGATTCCGGAAACGATCGGAAATGACACCACGTGCATCGACGCCATCATGGCCAATGTTGACGCCGGCGCACCTCCGAGCGAGATGGATCGATCCGCCGCGATCGCGACAGCGCCTCTGCCACCGATCACGATCCGCGACGCCGATTCGCTAGAAAACGCGGAGTACCACGACCTTACGCTCAACGACGCGATTCGCATCGCGCTGAGCAACTCAGAAGTCCTCCGTGACTTGGGCGCCACGGTGCTGCGAGCCCCTGACCAATTGGCGACTGAGCAAACGTTGCCGCTCGTTCAAACCGATCCGCAGGCCGGCATCGAATCGGCGTTGTCAGCCTTCGACGCGCAGCTCTACGCGCTCGGCAAATTCCAAAACAACGATCGACAATTCAATAACCGCTTCTTCGGCGGCGGTGCCAATTCATTCAAACAAGACACGCACGATTACGTTTTCCAAACGACCAAGCGAACCGCCACCGGTGCCGAACTCGCCTTGCGCAGCATCACCGACTATGACGCCAACAACGCGACCGGAAATGAAACGCCGAGTGCCTGGCAAACACAATGGCACGCTGAACTGCGGCAACCGTTGCTGCGTGGCGGCGGCTTAACTTTCAACCGCATCGGCGGCCCAGCGGCGCTGCCCGGTGTCTACAACGGCGTCTTGATCGCCAAAACCAACAACGATATCTCGGTCGCCGAATTCCGACGCGACGCACGCAACTACGTCAGCAACGTGATCAACGCGTACTGGGATCTCGCCTACGCATACCGCGACGTTGACGCCCGTGCCGACGCACTCGAACGCAGTCGTCTGACTTGGCGCAGCTATGACGCCCAAAAGACATCCAATCGCCGCGGCGGTTCTGCCGAAGCACTCGCTCGTGAGCAGTACTACCGATTCAAATCGGAATACCAGGACGCTGTTGCCGGGAAATTAGTCGGACGCACGCAAGTCAACAACGCTTCCTCGGGCGGAACATTTGCAGGCATCGGAGGCGTTCTCGCGACCGAACGTCGTCTCCGATTGCTGATCGGAATGCCGGTCAGCGAAGGCATCCTGCTGCGACCGATCGACGAACCGATCACCGCCCCGATTATCTTCGACACCGATTCGTTGACGGCCGAAGCGGTTCGCATGCGGGCCGAACTCCAGCAACAACGGTTGCTGATCAAACGGCGGGAAATGGAACTACTCGCGGCAAAGAATTTTCTGCTGCCGACACTCGATCTCGTTTCGACGTATCGCGTTCGCGGATTGGGCAAACATTTGACGGGATCGGATTCCGCGTTCCAAGAACTCGGCGACATGGACTTTCAAGAATACGAGGCTGCCCTCGAATTCCGGATGCCGGTCGGTTTCCGGCAAGCGCACGCCGCGGTCCAAAATGCCAAATTGCAGATCGCACGCGATCGCGCGGTGTTGAACGAACAACAACGCCAAATCATTCACGACCTGCTCAGCGTGATTGCGGAAACGGACCGGGCCTTCGCGCTGGCCGAGACAAGCCTGAATCGATATTTAGCCGCGAAAGACGCTCTCGACGCACTCGAAGCCAATCGGGAGGCCGGATTGCCGATCAGCCTCGAGCAATTGCTCGACTCGCAGCGGCGGCTCAGCGAATCGCAAACCCGATATTATCTCGCCGTCACCGAGTACATGGTCGCGATCAAGAACGTGCAATTCGAAACCGGCACGCTGCTCGAACACACGCAAATCATGATCGCCGGCGGCTGACCGCTTGAAACCTTCGCCGACTTCGCCAAGACTTTCGGGCCCGTTTGATCCCAATTTGCAAAGAAAGTCGCATGGCCGTTCGGCTCAACGTTCTCGTTCTCCGCCCCACCGGCGCTGGTTCATCGTCGCATGCCCATTGCGACGATCTGCTCGGCCACCTGCTCGGACGACCCGGTCTCGACGTCACCTTGCTTGAGCGTTTGCCGATCCCCGGTGAAGAATCGACCGAAATGCTCGCTCTCGAGTCAATCGGCGGCCACATCGCCTGTCTCGCGTGGGACGATCCACAACGGGTCCAGAAAGACCTCGAACAGGCCGGACGTCCGATGACGCGTCGACCGCACGCGGGCGATCCCGACGCGGTCGATTCCGATGAGAGCGATCGTGACAACGTCGAAACGACAGCCTCGCAAGATCAATCGAGTGACGCTCGCCCCCCAGGCCGAATGTATTTTTTTGACATGCGGCAAAATCGAGACGCCATGTCGGTCCTCGAATCGCTGCGAGCGCTCTTGAAAACTTTGCAGGTGCCCACGTTTCAGATCGGGGGTGCTCCGTCGCTCGCATCCAAACCGGATCCACCGCAGCAGGCACAGCCCGCAACGCCCGTCTCCCGTCCACCCGTCGCCACCCCAGCCGTCACTCCGCCGCCCGCAGTACAACCGACCCCCGAACCCACTTCGTTGGATGCGTCGGTTTCGGATGCACTCGATCGCTTGGTCGATCAACTCGACGAACTCGACATCTAATCGGGCGCGCCAGTCCGGTCGTGCCACAATCGACGGAAAGACGGTAGACTGGCCCGGGACGCTATGGCCCCCGCCGCGGCATCGCCCTCACAGTCAAACACGTATCGCAAACCGTCTACCGAATATCCATGCCTGCCGATCCCACCGATTCGACACCCACCCCTGACGATTCGTCCTTGCCGGACAACAGCGAAACGACGCTCGACGTGCCCGCAGAAGAATCGGATGATTCGCCAGGCTGTCTGCCGGCCGTCGTCGCGGGAACATTGCTGATGGGAATCGTCGCCGCGGTATTGTGCGGCGTCACGACGTGGATCCTCTTCCAAAAACGAGCTGAGATCGCCGTCCGCACGCTCGAAGGGTTCGTGCCGATGATCGAACAGAGTTTGCTCGAACCGGAAGACAAAGCCGAGGTGGTCAAGCAATTCGAAGCGTTGATCAAAGAGATGAGCGCGCCGGATTATCCGCCCGCCGCTGCCGCCGCGATCATGCAACGCGTCGTGCGTCTACCGATCCCACACTGGGGCGAGCTCGACGCCGTCGAATCCTTCGTCGAAAAGAACTACGAAGGCGACGAACTGGAACGAGCACTCACTGATCTCTCACGAATTCGCAAAGCCATCGAAGTAAACCGGGCCACGGTGTTCGATATCATCGACGTGCTCGAACCCGTCGCCGTCGTCGATGACACCACCGGTGCCCGTTCGATCAAAACCAAACTCACCCGCAAAGACGTCGATCAAGTAATCGAACGGGCCGGATTGCTCGCGGAACGGGCCAAGATCGAAGACCAGCGTTTCCCACGCGTCAACATGTCAACGATCCTCCGCCAAGAAATCAAAGCCGCCAAAACCGAAGGCGGTTATTAAACCCGAAGGCGGATCGCGATCCGTGATCGACCTGCGGTTCAAGTCCCTGCGATGTACTTCAATTGGATCTTCGTCTTAGGCAGTTGCTTTTTGAGTTCATCAACACCGACTTGCGTGACGGCGGTCCGGGTCACTTTGAGATCTTGAAGCGATTTCAATCCTTCGAGATGAACGAGCCCTTCGTCGGTGATCAACGTCGAGCCGAGATGCAAAAACTCAAGCGACGTTAGACCGCTCAGATAAGGCATGCCCTTGTCTGATAAACGCGTGTTGTCGAGGTTGAGCGACTCCAATTGCGTCAAACCCTGTAACGGTTTGATCCCGTCATCGGAAAGATTCAATCGCCACATATTGAGCTTCTTGAGCGACTTCATTTCCGCGATTGGCGCCATCGCGTCATCCAAAATTTGCGAACACTCGCTCAAGTCCAAATCTTCGAGCTTGGTGAGTTTGGGCAGCGATTGAATTCCTTCGGCACCAATTCCTGTCCCGGCTACGCGGAGCTTTTTCAAGTTCGGGAACGCCGCCAATATCCCGATCGCTTCATCACCGATTGTCGTCCCAGCCAGATAGAGTTCTTGCAGGTTTTTTAAGCCGGTGAGCGATTCTAAACCATCTTCGCCGACCCAGAGGAAATCCAACGCGAGCACTTTCAGGGTTGGCAACTTGGCGACCGACACCATCCCGTCATCGCTGACCTCGCAATCACCACTCTTTCCCGACAAACGAAGTGCTTTGAGCTTGGGCAACTCGGTCAAGCTCTCGAGCCCTTTGTCTCCAATGGCGCAGTCCCGCAAATCGAGATTCTCGAGCGACTTGATCTTGCCGATCGGCTTCAAACCTTCATCTGAAATTTGCGTTCCCGCCAACAGAACCGATCGCAATCGCGGCAGCTCAGGCAGTGACTCAAGGTCCGCGTCGGTTACCTCTGTTCCGCGGAAGTCGACCTCGATGATCATTCCGTTTCCGTCTCGCCGCATCTTCTCAGTCAACGCCTCGACCACGGCGACGACTTCGGCCGGGTCAGCGGGTTTCGCCGTTGAGGCATCCACGGTCGCCTGAAGTTCCTTTGTATCGCCCGTTTCCGAGTCACCTCCCGATTCCGTCTTGCGCGAACCACATCCAGAAATGGCAAAGGACAGAACAGCGATAACGCACAAGGGAGCGAAGGTGAAACGTCGCACGGGGATTCTCAAGTTTGAGTGGAAAGAAGGATGAGCCGACCGCCTCAGCATAGCATCATCGGACAACGACGCTGCTACACGCGGACGCGAGGTGACGCAGAGACGTCTTATGGCGGAGACAACGGGGTCGCGAATGACAAAACGCACGAGGCTTCCCTCGTGCGTGACGAATCAACCGGTTTACTAAGCGGTCACTTCCCATCCGGGACGATACTCTTTTCGCAAGTAAGCATCGGCCTCGGGAGAGTTCGTCGCTTTCAGGTTTTCACCGTCCCAGTCGATTTGTTTGCCAACACGATAGGCCACGTTACCGAGCAAGACCGATTCGGTCAGTGCCCCCGAATAATCGAAGTTGCACGTTGTCGGCGACCCATCCTTGCAGGCTTGGATCCATTCGGCGTGATGGCCGATCGAATTCGGAATCGTTTGTTCCGGGGGCACGAAGTCCGCAAACTTCTCTTTCGGAAACAACTTGTACTTCGTGTAACTCGCGAACAGGCTGCCTTCGCTTCCGACGAACATCACACCACTTCCGGGAACCCGTTCTCCGGCAACCGTCTTGGGCGTCATCGAACCGTCGTACCACGTCAAATCGACAGGTGCGAGTTCACCGCGAGCGGGAAATTTGTAACGCACGATCAAACCGAGCGGGCAGGTTTCCGGATGCACTTCGGGACCTTCGGCTTCCACCGAAATTGGATGCCGCAGTTGCAAAGCCCAGAACGGCAAATCCATGTAGTGGCATCCCATGTCGCCGAGCGTTCCTTGACCGAACTCCCACCAACGTCGCCACTGCGCCGGGTGATAACGTCCGGCAGCGTAAGGTCGTCGCTGTGCCGGGCCTAGCCAGAGTTCCCAGTCCAAGTGCGGTGGTGGTGGATCAGCTTTCTCAGGCAACTCACCGCCGCCCCAACCTTTTCCAACCCAAACATGCACTTCTTTCACGTCGCCGATCACACCGGCTTGGACAATCTCAACAACACGTCGATAGTTATCTTCGGCGTGAATTTGGGTGCCCATCTGCGTCACGACGCCGGTTTCTTTGGCGACGTTCGCAATGATACGTGCTTCTTCGATCGTATGCGTCAGCGGCTTCTCGCAATAACAGTGCAGCCCCGCACGCATGGCTCGAATCGTCGCTGGCGCGTGATGGTGATCGGCAGTCGAGATCACGATCGCGTCGGCGGCCTCGGCTTCTTTATCGATCATCTCGCGATAGTCGCGATAGGTTTTGGCGTCTTTGAATTTTTCTGCAGCACGATCGAGATACGTTTGATCGATATCGCACAACCCGACAATGTCTTGTGACTCGACACCATCCAGGTTTGCCGAAGCGCGGTTGGCTGTGCCGACACAGAGAACTTTTAGCTTCTCGTTGGGCGATAAAGACGGTTGTGCTGATACGCTGCTCCACACACCCGAGGCGAGAGTAGCACCCGCTATCCCTTGCAGAACACTGCGGCGGGTAGGTTGGGAAACAGGAACAACATTCTGCGTTCGTTCGGTAGGCATAGGGTTCGACACCAAAGGAGGGAGAAAAAACGGGGTCGGCTTGGAGGGAGCATGAGTATAATTCATCCTCACTCTAGATGAATGAACACTCACGTTTTGACATCAAAACGTTTGTCGCGAAAGCCATCAACCCAGTACCATACGGTTGGGCTATACTGCCCGCTCAAGTTTTCTGCGCAAGCGTGGTCTGCGGTGACGATTCCGGCACAAAACCCCTTCGGAAAACTTCCACCCCTCCAAAAATTTCTACAGAAATTTCTCGTCGAGCACCCCGCCACACCCACTTTCCTTCACTCCCCCCTGCCAGACCCACCATGTCACGCTTTGAAAAAATCTTAGGCGTTTGCTTTTTCGCCATAGCGGTTGGTTATTCGTCCACCAGTTTCGCTGCGACCACATCCCCCGAAGATGCCCCAAACATCATCTTCATTTTGTGTGACGACCTTGGCTGGGGAGACCTCGGTATTCTCTATCAAAACGAATCGAGTCACCCGAAGAAACTCGTGACACCCGCGATCGACGCGATGGCTCGCGAAGGAGCCCAACTCCGCAATCACTACTGCCCGGCACCCGTTTGTGCACCAAGCCGCGCGTCGTTGCTGCTCGGTGTCCATCAAGGACACAGCGATGTGCGTGACAATCAATTCGACAAAGCGTTACCTAACAACCACACCATCGCGTCGGTATTGAAATCCGCCGGATACACCACCGCGATCATCGGCAAGTACGGACTGCAAGGTGGAACAAAAAATGAGTCAACGAGCTCATCCACACCGGCGGCACGTTGGCCAGCCTATCCAACCGAGCGTGGATTTGATGAGTTCTTTGGCTATGTCCGACACGTCGACGGACACCTTCACTACCCAGCCGAAAGTTGGCCACTGGGCAATTCGCCGACGCACCAAACACCCAAAGAAGTTTGGCACAACGACCGAGAAGTTTCTCAGCAACTCGATCGTTGCTATACGACGGACCTGTTCACCGCTTATGCAAAGAAGTGGATCGTCGATCAATCCAAGCAAGATGTCGCATCCCCCTTCTTCCTCTACCTCGCCTACGACACGCCCCACGCAGCGTTACAGGTTCCGACGATGGAGTATCCATCGGGACGAGGCGTCAACGGTGGCATCCAGTGGACCGGAAAAGACGGTGAGATGATCAACACCGCCAAAGGCACCATCGATTCCTATCGCAATCCTAAGTACACCGACAAAGGTTGGTCCGATGTCGAAGAGCGTTTTGCCACGATGGTCACCCGCATTGATGACTGCGTCGGCGACCTCCTGCAAACACTCCGCGACCTGGAGATCGACAAAAACACTTTGGTCGTTCTATCGAGCGATAACGGACCACATCACGAAGCGTACTTGCAATCAGCTCAGTACGCGCCGACGTCATTCCAATCATACGGTCCTTTCGACGGCACCAAACGTGACACTTGGGAAGGCGGCATTCGCGTGCCCACCGTCGCATGGTGGCCGTCGCATATTCCAGCGGGCACGATCGACACCACACCGAGTCAATTCCATGATTGGATGGCCACGATGGCCGATGTCGCGGGAACGCAACCTCCGGCAATATGCGACGGCGTCTCGTTGTTGAACTCAATGACGGGCAAAGGTGATCGCCGCGAAAGCAGCGTCTATGTGGAATACTCCGTCGGCGGATCGACTCAGCGTTATGCGGATTTCGAGCAGCGCAAACAAAACAAGAAACGTGGCCAGATGCAGGTCATCATGCATCGCGGATACAAAGGCGTCCGGGTTAACATCACCGACCCGAACAAGCCATTTGAAATCTATGACTTAGAAAACGATCCGAGCGAAACCAAAAACCTAGCCGGTACCTCGGCAAAGTTCGAGAAATTGCAACAGGGAATGCAAGAACGTGTGCTTCGCATGCGGCGAGCTAACGAGTCGGCAAAACGCCCCTACGACAAACTGCCCGTTCCCGCCTTGCCCGAGCAACCGATGACGCCGGGGATCATGCTGTCGGGATTCAAAGGAACGTTCCCTTACGTCCCACAAATGTTGTCACTGCCAGCGTCCGAAACGATCAACATGATTATGAAGGACATTTCGAATGATCCGGAGGGTCTCGACGAAGGCGTCTATCAATACATCGGCCATCTCAACATCCCGGCCGAGGGCGAATACCGTTTCGAATTGCAATCAGCGACACCATCGCTCGCACGGATTCACGACGCGATCTTGATTGACAACGATTTCGATCACGACGCATCGAAAACCCGTTCGACGCAAATTCGCTTGGCAGCGGGCACCCACCGGTTTACGATAACCCTACTGGCAGGACAAACATCGTCGAAGTGGCGTTTGAGCTGTTACCGCAAAGGCGATTCCTCGACCGATCTCGCCGACGGTGGTTGGTTAATTCCAAAGGCAACGGACGAGTCCTCGCGATAACACGTCGGGCACGCCACGGGCGTGACCTTCACCAAGAACGGATTTGATACATGGCAGCTTTTCCTCGTCGTTCACGCAAACCGTCTGCGACCACGCAGGTTTCCGAAACGACGAATCGATATCGTCAACAAGCGACCAGCCCAAACGGTTCCAAGCTTGTCCCGCAGACACCGACGAAATCGGTACCCAATGCTGCCAGCAAAACTCACCCGTCGGCTCCGCCCAAAATTCGGCCGCGAGATCCTGCGGCATTAACCGGATTGGCGATCTGGATCCGCCAAAACCAACCAGCCGTCGACAAGATCAAATTCGAGCAACAACGCATTCATGCGGAAATGCTCAAACTCAGCCGCGCGATCGACCAGCCCAATTTCCGCAAAGTCGGCCGCGACGATCTCGTTCGTTTGATCCACCTAATGGATGAAGCGTTCTTTGAATCGCGAGTGCTCCCGGTCGCAAAAGCTGAAGGCCTCGAATTCAAGTTTTCGTCGCGAATGACGAGTGCCGCGGGCAAACTCGTCACGCATTATCCCACCGGCCGCAAAGAGGCGCCTCGCAAGTTCGAACTGATTCTCTCTTCAACGCTGCTCTTTCAAACCTTCGAAGACGTCGATCGCCCCGTCACGGTCACCGGCCGGAAGTGTCGTGATCGACTCGAAGCGATGCAGCGGGTTGCCGAACATGAGATGACGCATCTGATCGAAATGTTGATTTGGAACACCGGCAATTGTTCCCAGCCGCGTTTCCAAGGGATCGCCAAATCATTTTTTGCCCACACCGACTACCAACACGACCTCATCACCCAGCGAGAACGGGCGGCGGCGAAATTCAACATTCGCGTCGGTGATATGGTGTGGTTTGACAGCAGCGGCACGAAAATCGTCGGTCGGGTCAATCGCATCACCCGCCGCGCCACCGTGCTCGTCAATGACCCCAAAGGCGAACGATTCAGTGACGGCGGACGATACACACGGTGGTACGTCCCGCTCGAAAAACTCCGCCCGATGAGCTGAAATCCGCCCGCCGGGATCGAGAATCTTGCCATCCGGAACGTGAACTTTGCCCGTCTGGCTCCGGCCGCTGCGTTGCCAGAGCCCCGGCCGTCTTCTACGATTCACCCTAGACGGCCCACAGGCACAGCGGGTCGATCTGCGTCACCCCCAGCTCTCCATCCTGGCCGCTTTCGTTGCTGCTGCTCCCATCCCCTCGTCCCTGTGAAAGTATCTCACATGTTTGGCGGTTCACTCCGACACTTGACCTTGGCTCTTTCGGTAATTGCAGTTTCCATGACTCCATCGACTTCGACGTTCGTTCTCGGCGATGAAGGCATGTATCTGTTCAATGACTTGCCCCGGCAACTCTTGCAAGAACGCTACGGCTTCCAACCATCCGACAAATGGGCCGACGAACTACGTCTGTCGTCAGTTCGGTTCAACTCGGGAGGATCGGGCTCGTTCGTTTCTTCGAGCGGTCTCGTGCTCACCAATCATCACGTCGCCAGTGACACGCTGCAAAAACTCAGCAGCGAAGATCGCAATCTGATCAGAGACGGTTTTCTCGCACGCTCGACCGAAGACGAGCTAAAGGCACCCGATCTGGAACTCAACGTCCTGATCGAAATCATCGATGTCACCGACCGAATCAACGCCGCGGTCACCGAAAAGAACAACCCCGACGTATCGGCAAAACAACGCCAAGGAGTTATCGCGTCGATCGAAAGTGAGTCACTTGACGCCACGGGGTTACGCAGCGACGTGGTGACCTTATTCGGTGGCGCCCGCTATCACCTCTATCGCTACAAGAAATACACAGACGTGCGTTTGGTTTGGGCTCCCGAAACGGCGGCGGCGTTCTTTGGCGGAGATGCCGATAACTTTGAATACCCACGCTACAACCTCGACGCCACCTTGATGCGTGTCTATGAAGACGGCAAACCCGCCGTGATCAAACACTTCCTGCGTTGGAGCGAAATTCCCGTCAGCGACGGCGATCTGGTTTTCGTCAGCGGACATCCCGGGCGAACCCAGCGAATCTTTACCGTCGAGGCTCTCGAATATCTGCGAGACAAACGACTTCCGTTCGTGCTGGATTACTTGCGTCGCAAAGAGATCCTGTTTCAACAATATCAACTCGAAGGCAACGAAGCGGCCCGCCGCGGTCGTGACGAACTGTTCGGAATTCAAAACGCCCGCAAAGCGTACACGGGCATGCTCGCCGGTCTGCAAGATCCACAAACGATCGCAACCCGACGTGGACGACAGCATCGCTTGATGACTGCCGCGTCCAACGATCCGCAACTCAAACCGCTCGTTTCGGCGTGGAAAGAAATTGCGGACATTCAGCAAGAGAAAGCTGAACAGCTCACACGGTCGGTGTCACTCCGCAGTGATTTGTTCCAACTCGCAATCTCGATCCTGCTGCTCGCCAAAGAAGACCAAAAACCCAACGGCGATCGACTGGCCGAATACACCGACGCGTCGCGTGATTCGCTGTTAACGCGATTGACCAGCCCGGCACCTCTGTACAACGATTTGCAACGGGTCAAGCTCGCCGATGAAATCGCCCTCTTGCTCGAGCGGCGGGGCATGGACGATGAACTCGTCCAAGAAGTCTTGGCGGGACGTTCGCCTCGCGAAGTTGCCGCGGAAATCGTGGATCAATCCAAACTCGCCGACCCGGAAGTTCGTCGCCAATTGATTGACGGAGGAATCAACGCGGTCCTCGGCAGTGACGATCCTGCCATGCGTCTGGCCCGTATCATCGAACCCGAATACCGCCGCTATCGAGCGATCGAAGACCAATTGTCTGAACGCGAGAAACAGGCGTACGCAAAAATCGCTCGCGTGATCACCGCCATCGAAGGAACCGGCGGCTATCCCGATGCCACCTTCACGCTGCGTCTCGCGTTCGGAACCGTGAAAGGCTATGTCGAGAACGCCACTGAGATCCAACCGACGACCGACTTCGCCGGAGCGTACGAACACGCTGCCGCACACGCCGGTCAAGATGATTTCGATCTCCCGGAAAGCTGGATGAACGCAAAATCGAAGGTCGACCTCTCAACGCAGCTCAATTTTGTTTCGACAGCGGATATCATCGGCGGTAACAGCGGTTCGCCGGTCGTAAACCGCGAGGGTAAACTCGTCGGATTGATCTTCGACGGGAACATCCAAAGCCTGACGAGCGATTACCTGTACACCGATCAACAGGCCCGTGCCGTCAGCGTTGCCGGTGTCGGAATCCGCGAAGCATTGCGATCGATCTACGACGCAGAATCGCTGGCGAGCGAACTTGGACAGTAACAGTTCGCTCTCTCTAGAAGAGAACTGACTCGACTGCAAAACGCTCACTTTCTCGGCGGGCAATCCGATCGACGAGAAGGTCACGCAAACTGAATGACGTCCGATCCACCGAGCGACACGGGAACAACCTATGAACCACGCGATCGACCCCGGCGAAATTTCGCAGCTCGCGGGCAAACTTCGACGGGATGTCCTCGAGCCGATCAAAGATCGCTTGATCGGCAAAGACGAGATCGTCGAGGTTCTTGGTGTGGCATTGGCTGCGGGTGAGAACGCGTTTTTGCTGGGACCACCCGGGACCGGCAAAAGTGCTCTCATCAATGAACTGGCCGGACGACTGCACGGCCGGGCGTTTGATTATCTGTTAACCCGGTTTACTGAACCGAGCGAATTGTTCGGTCCGTTTGACTTGCGGCGACTGCGTGACGGCGACCTCGTCACGAACACGGAAGGAATGCTGCCCGAAGCCGATTTCGTTTTCCTCGACGAATTGCTCAACGCCAACAGTGCGATTCTGAACAGTCTGCTGCTGGCGCTCAACGAGCGAGTCTTCCGCCGCGGGAAGGAACGCGTGCGTTTGCCGATGCTGATGACGGTCGGCGCGAGTAACCGGTTGCCCGAAGACGATGCCCTGGCCGCATTGTTCGATCGTTTTCTCCTACGCGTGCGTTGCGACAACGTCGACACGGATCGACTGAGCGAAGTCCTTTCTGCAGGATGGAAGCGTGAACAATCCGATCCGCCCACACCGACGCTCGGCATCGAAGACGCTCGTCGGTTGCAGGCCAGTGTCACGCAGGTGGATCTATCGGTGATGCTGCCCGCGTACGCAAAACTGATCTCGCGGTTGCGAACGGCGGGAATGGAACTCAGCGACCGCCGCGCTGTTCGTCTGCAAAAGGTGGTCGCGGCAAGCGCCGTGACGTGCGGACGCGTCCACGCAACCGTCTCGGATCTTTGGATCATGCGATATATCTGGGACACGCCCGATCAAGAAGAACTGCTGGCCGCACAATTAGCGAGCGTGCAGGCGGAATTCGAACCAGGCAGAGACGATGCCGCTCAAACCGACAGCGTTGAACTCCAGCAACATCCGATGGCCGATCACGATGCAAAGTCTGGCCCAGACCCGGAACAGTTGTCACGATTGCTCGACCGAATCGCCAGCGAACCTCACGCCCCGGCATCTGCCGACGCCCTTTCGCTCGTCGCGGCGCGTTTGAATTGGGTCCAAGCGGACACGGCGAGGGAACACTTGCAAACGCGAGTCACCGAGCTTCGCCAAACCATCCGCCCCGCCTATGAGGCAACCACGTGAGCCCCACGCCGACCGGCGATGGCTGTCGAGATTGGTTTGTCCGCCTCGATTCGCTACCCGAACGAGCCATCAATGAATTGGCCTCGCGGCTGGTCTCATTGAACCCGTCCACGCGGATCGCAAGCGTCGACTCAACCATCTGGGTTCGCACCAACGGACCGGGCTCCGACATCCTACCGGCGTTACGACAATTGCCCGGCGTTCTCTTTAGCCGACATCCCAGTGGCGACCTCGTGCGGCTGGGCGAAACCGTTCCGAGCTTGCCCGACTTCGACGCGCACGTTCCCAAGGTTCAGTGGCAGCCCGTTGCAGACGTTTGCGACGTGACGATTCCGATACCACAACTTGCGCCGGGTAACACTGTTTCCACGCAGCAGACCGTCCGCCTCATTCGTGGTGGAACGATGACGCAGTGCGACGCCATGCGAACTCGTCTCGCCACGCTGCTCGAGTGGATCGAACTGGCCCCCAAAGCTCGCATTGACAGCTTGCGATGGTCCATCCGTCGCGACGAGTGTCTCGTGATGGGAAACAAATTGCCGCCGATCGACGGGACCTATTTCGTGACGCGCGGTCGAGTCATCGTGCCCGCCGGAATGACCTGGACGCCGTCCGTACCGAGCCACATCCTGCTGACCTCGTTCGAGGTACCGGCGGATGATTGGTTGCTCTGGGAATCGGACGAGCGATGGTCAATCGTTCCCGACGACGCGATCACCGCCATGTCGCGCAGCAGCGTTCGCATGGCCGTTCGGAATTCTCCGGTTCATTGCGATAGCAGCGAGGAATTCCCACGGTGACCCATTACCTGCAATCCCCGGCACCCGAACTTTGGCAGACCGCCGATGACGGAGATGCGTTCGTGTGGAGCGATGACTCCACCACGATCGCAATGGCCGCGGAAGTTGCGACGATTCTCGGACCGGTGCGAATGGCAATGGAAGGTTTGCCGTCGTTAACAGTCGCCTTTTTCATCATCACCGCACTCCGCCGCCACGACCTGCCGAAGGACGTTTGGACTCGTCGCTTGAGCATCCTTGCAGGATCAACACGCGTGGACGCCGTTGCTGAGTTCTTGCAGTCGCTTGGAAAACTGCCCCTGCAACTTCGTACTCAAATCGAAGGGCCCGTCGTCGTGCTCGGCTGCGGACTTGAAAATTGCCGCAGCTATCTTAAAGAAGCCAATCTAGCGGAATCCGATCTCGTATTAGAGACACTTTCGCTCTCACGAATCGACCGCGTCGTCGACCACCCCGATGACCATACCCCTGGTTCAAGAAAACTAACGCGTCGCCAAAGAGACGCCGCGCGATGCAAGCGGGCCTGGGAAACGTTGGTGTTATTGAGCCGTTCGGACCTGGATGCCCACTCGCTGCAGACGTGGAAGTCGACGGGTTTAAAGTTCTTGCCTGCCCCCGCAAAAGAGATCACTCCTCCGCCGCCTCCACGCGATCCGATCAATCGCCTGCTAAACAATCTCTCCGACGACGAGCTCTACGGTGACTTGGCACGCATGAGTCGATCGGCCTCCGCGATCGTCGCCTTGCCACGGCGACCGAGCGAACCGGAATCGTTGCCGATCGGCGGTGTCTCCGACGTCACCAATCGCGGGAACCCCGAGCGGTTGCTGATGACGGAACTGGCCGCCGATCCGATGCTGTTGCTGGCACGGATCGCGAACGGTCAAGCACTCTATCTGCGACGTGAAACGCCACCGGGCCCAGCCCCGAAACAGCGACCGATCGCGATCGAAAACGGCATTCGTTGTTGGGGCTCGACACGAATCTGGATGTCGACGTTCGCGCTCGCCTTGGGCGCGTCCGAAGAGCGGCGAGGCGACACGCGTGCCGTGTTCTGGACCGTTGCCGGCAAGCGTTACACGCCTGAAGACCTAACGACGCGAGACGGAATGCTCGAGCAACTCGGACGCCTCGAACCCGATGCCCATCCCGGTGAAGGCATCGCCGCGTGGGATGCGATGCTGCGTGAAGACACCGACGATTGGGAGGCGACGTTCGCCGAACCGCTGATTATTGTTTCCGAATCAACCGACCATGATGCCGCATTCACCGATTCCATCCGCCACGTCGCCCGCCCGTTCCTGATCGCGACGATCAGTCGTGACGGCGAGGTACAGTTGTCGCGACGGACACTCCTCGGCGACGAAAAGCTCCAACGGTTAAAACTCGAACTGAGTGGTCCACCCAATGTGATGATCCGTCAAGACAAAGCGGGTCAGCCACTGTTCTTGAGTCACCGGATTCCCCCTCTCGCATTCAGTGCTGATTCAAAAGTGATCTGGGGACGTACCGTACTCAACCGCGACCAACGGCCCGTGGTGTGGATGGTCACGACCGATCAACGACTGCTAATGTGCACCACGAGTCGACACGGTTGCACCGAAGTGGTTAACGACCTGCCCTGTTCGACAGTTCTAGCCCATCACTGGAATCACAACCGACTCAGTCTCGTGTTGGGGACACCAACGGTCCCGCACTGTTTGATTGGCGTGAATGCTGAATCGTTGATTAACGAACGGATCGAATTGCACGGTGATTTTCAATCGTCCGACTACGGATTCATGGACTCAGCCCTCCTTCGCTTGGGCGACGGCGAATACCAAATCATCGACCCGACCACCGGCCACATCACCGGTCAAGGAACCGAACAGGGACATCATCTTGGCAACGGTTTTGTCCTCCGCCACCACGATGCGATCTTCCGCAACGACGGCACCTCACCGGAGAAGTGGCACTCGTACGGACGATTTCAATCCGCCACGAGCGCCCCCGTCGGCTGCGTCGTGATCGGTGAAAACCACGAACCGATGGCCATTGCGCAAGACCTCAGCCAAGTCCAGCCCCTGGACGCTGGATCGGGCGTTCGCCTCACCGGCGCGACCAAACGCAGCGGCGTAAAAGTGCAATCTATTCATCGACCGCGTCCCGTTGTGTGCGACCCGACCGGTCGATGGTGGGTGATTCAGTACGAACAAATCCAAGACGTCACAGGCTTGGATCGAAACTACACGCGGACACGCAATGTCCTTCGCGTCGACACCCGCGATGGCAAAGTGACTCCAGTTCAAGACGATGATTTTAGATCTCGATTGTGGTCGAGGAACAAAGCCCACACGATCTTGATCACTCAGAAGTCCGTTCGCAATCAATTTCGCGGGGTCGCATTGACCAACGAGGGCCTCGTATTCCAATTACGATCCAATCACGCCCTGATCTTAAAACGACAGCTCGACCGCATCCCGCATCTCACCCTCGTCCAGCAGCCGCTCGCTTCGGATATCGAATTCACGCCTTTTGAGTCACCACCGCGTGACTCCGACGACGCTGATTCCGGCTGGAGTATGCGAAAAGCGATTCTCAACGGAGGAACAGCGTGGCTCGACTCGCGCGGGCTCGTCCATTTGCAGCGTTTCGATGATCATCGCGAATTGACGCTCGTCTTAGTCGATACACACTGCGCGGGCTGGTTCAGTGATTTCGGATTCTTCGGACCGGTCTTCTTTGCTCCTCCCTATGCCGGCATCACTGAGGACGTTCCAGTCCCCTCGGTGGCGATGGATTGGTTAAGCGATTGGACCAGCCAGTGGAGGAAACTGCTATGAAGCTGACGCTGCGTCCAACACTTTGTTTTGACGACTCGCCTCACGACTCCGGTGTGCAAACGGGCTGCTGGTTGCCCGATGCTGATATTGGAACTCAAGTCGAATTCATGATCCGTTGCGGCGGCAATGACCAGGACGCAGTGGCGTTCTATTCTCTTCCGTCGCTCGCTGACACCGCAGCCCCCAACACTTCCAGACGCGGAATACTCGCACTGCCGCTTTCGGAGCGGTCCATCAACGGTGTTCCCGGCACGGTCAAAGTCAAAAACCTCCTCGCTACCGGACGACGCACAACCCCTAAAAAGGATTCGCAAACCGCGCAGTGTTGGATCGCATCTCACAGCCGTCTCGATCCCGAATGCCCCGCCGACTGGCTCGCCGAAGCGTTGCCCTCGGGCGAGGCTGTCGTGTGCGTTTGGCTGCCTCGACTCGGCCTCATCGTCCTCGAACCATCCGATCGTTTCCAACTCGCTCAATGTCTTCGCCCGCCATCGACGCAGGGAACGACAAGCCACTGGACACCGCCACCACCCACTACTCCGCTGCCGCAGCGACTCGCCGGTTTGCAATTGCTCGAACCGATGACGATCGATCAATTACTCGGCCCCAGCGGACTCGGGGGCGACGCGGCCGATATCGGCCAGGATGCCTCCGAATTGTTCGACCAACCGTCTGACAGAGGCGGCACTCCCAAGACCGGCCGATTTAAAAAGTGGATCCTGAACAAACTCGACAAATTGGCCGGGTCAGACGACGCAACCCGAGGTGATCAAACGGGGACACCTAATCATTCCCCGTCTGGTCTACCGGCGTCCGGTTCCGGGCAAACGGCGGATTCGGGTGCCGGGTCCGGGGTGTTGCGATCGATCTCCGCGGGTCTATTCGGACTCCTCTCGCGAAGTGTCGCCCAAGAACGAGAGGAACAGCTCAACAAGTTGCTCAAAATGTCACGGCTCGATCCGGACCGTGCATTGCGTTTTGCCATCCCACTCGCTGGCGCCGATGCGTTTCGCGGACTCGCGATTCCCGGTGCGAAACTGATGTCACGCCTGCCCAACTTTTCGCTGTCCGGCATCAGCGGCGGCAGCGGTCCGGCAGACGTTTGGGACATTGATCACTCCACCCGCCAACGCTTAATCGCCGCTTATCACGAGATGGCCAACCGCGAATCTGCGGCCGGTCGGTATCGACGCGCCGCGTACATCCACGCGAACCTGCTCGGTAATTTCTCCGCCGCCGCCAACGTGCTCGAACAGGGAGGCTACTTCCAAGAAGCCGAAGTTCTGTATCGCGATAAGCTCCATCGCCCCGCTGACGCGGCGCGGTGTTTGATGTCGGCCGGACTCTTCGAGCAGGCTGCTCATGCGTTCGCAAAACTGAACGAGTACGAAAAAGAATGTGACGCTTGGCGACGGGCCGGTGATGAAGAACAAGCGATCCAATCGCTCGAACGGGCGGTGAAGTCGCTTTGCAATGTCAATGCGATCCACGACGCGGCTAAACTGATCGACACGTTGCTTCACGACCGCCAACGGGCAATCAAGTTGCTCGTCGATCAGTGGCCTTACGGCAACGATTTGAAACGCTGCGCGACTCAGGCCTTCACATGGTGGGCGGATGCCGGTGAACACCAAACCGCGATCGACCACTTGCGCACTTTCGTTGAAACGACAACTGATGGTCAGCGCCGCACCCTCGTTGAACTGACTCATCATTTGGCGAGACGCTATCCCGACCGCAACCTTCAACGTCTGGCAGAGGACCAATGCCGGGTCGCGGCCTCGCAGATTATTCAACGCGACAACAACGATCAAACGATCGACAAAACTTTGGCGATTCTCAAAACGCTCGACAAAGAGAATCCGTTGCTGGCTTCAGACGTCCATCGATTCGCATCCACCCGACTCCGCAATTCACCAGCAAAAACGCCGGCGGCGACGACACGGCAAGACGATGGCCGCATCCAACGACTTTCTGTCACTTCGATGCCCGTGGGAAGGTACGTCGCCTACCAAATGGTGAACGATGAGTTGTTCGCCGTTAGTCAAATGGGCTTGGCACTCTATGTGATGCGAGTCCCAAATCCTGCTGACAACACGTCTTCGCTCGAAGAAACTCCCACGGTACAGGTCAAAGGACTCATCCCAACGTTTTTGAACAATCCTCCCCCAGTGGGCGTCATCGCGTCGGGCAACGAGATTTACCTTCGTTTCGATTCTCCGCCCAACACCATCCCTCCACTGCGTTTGAAGTCGACGACACACGCTGACGATTGGACGATTCACTGGCGATGGCCGGGAACTTTGCAATCGAGTGACGCGGCGGTTTCCGATGGCGGAAACAGCTTCGCCACTATCGAAACCGAGAACTCCCAAACCGTGTTAACGCGTTGGACCTCCGCCGGCCTCGCTCTCCGCACCACGTCGCTGACGTCGCTGATCGAATCGTCTACCGGGTGGAACATCGACGACATCGAGATCGATCCAGTAACACAATCGCTGCAATTAAAACACGGCGTCTCCCCTCCGTTGTTTTCACCGCCAGCGCGATCGACGTCGCATATCGCGTTTTTAGAAAATGCAATCGTTGTCGCCGCTGGCAGTACGCTCATCGTTGATGCCGACTCGCCATCGGGAATCGCGGCCGCAGTCGATTATCCAATCAACGGTATCAGCGTCTCGCCACGTAGCACACGTCGGCGGATTGCGGTTGCACACGAGGGCGGGCTGAATGTGTACTGGTGGGAAACGGGAGAATTGCATTGCCAAAAGATCGCTTCCGATCAGCCGATCGAGCACGTTCTCTGGATGCGTGGGGGCAGGTTATTCGCGGTATCCGGTACGACCTTGTTTCGCTATCAAATCAACCGCCAATCCTCCACCCAAACCGGAAAGACATTCTTGTTCAGCGAACAGGTCAGGGCTTTGCTCCCGTTGTCTACGGGGGTTTGCTGCGTCGCGTCTTCGTCAGGCAGGATCGAGTGCTTCTAAACCGCAAAACGCGACGTAATCCTATTGATCCAGCCATGTCCGCTTGCAAGACACCAACGTTGCCTCGCTATGCCCGAGCCCAGCCAATAACGGCCATGCATCCTTCCTCCGTCCCGCCACTCCACCGAGCACCTTTGATGAAGTCGTTGGGTATCCTCGTCGCCGTTTTGCTCGCGTTCCAGACGACAACCGTGACGGCGCAATCGCTTCCGGATCCGTCTCCCACTCATTTGCCGAGGTGGCGGGGTTTTAACTTACTCGAAAAGTTTCACCTGGACTGGAGCAATGGCCCCTTTCAGGAATCCGATTTCAAAATGATTTCAGATTTAGGGTTCAACTTCGTTCGTTTACCGATGGACTATCGCGTCTGGATCCAAAACCGTGATTGGAACCGATTCAACGAAAAAACGCTGCGGGAAATCGATCAAGCCGTCGCTTGGGGTGAGAAATATTCGATCCATGTTTGCCTCAACTTTCACCGCGCGCCCGGTTACACTGTCGCTTCACCACCGGAATCCACGAACCTCTGGACCGATCCTGAAACTCAACGCGTTTGCGCGAAGCATTGGGCGGAGTTCGCGAGACGATACAAAAAATTTTCCAACCGCAACCTGAGTTTCAATCTTTTCAATGAACCCACTCATGTCGATGCGTCTCAATACGTCGAGGTCGTCAAGAAGATCGCAGAGGCGATTCGCGAGCATGATCCCGATCGATTGATCATTTGTGATGGGCTGGATTGGGGACAGCAACCAGTCGAGACGTTAAAAGAACTCGGCGTCGCCCAGGCGACACGTGGATACGCCCCGGTCGAGATCACGCATTACCGCGCCAATTGGATGAAAGGTTCTGACCAATATCCTGTGCCGACCTGGCCGCAAATCATTGCCCACGCAACGCTTTACGCGCCGACAAAATCTGAGATCGCTCCTGAGGCACGGCGACCTCTGCGGATCCACTCTCAATGGAATGCCGACACGTCGCTGCGATTCCGCGTCGGCACGGTCTCATCGACCAACACGCTCGTCGTCCGGGCCGATGGCAAACCGTTGTTTGAGAAAACGTTCGACCCGGGGCCCGGGGACGGCGAGTGGCGTTCGGTCGAGTATTTCCCGCAGTGGAAACTGCACCGAGCGGTGTACAACCGCAATTATCAAACGACGATTCCCGCCGGAACCCAAACGATCGAAATCGCGGTGATCCAAGGCGACTGGCTATCACTCACCGAGATCGGGATCGGATATCGAAACTCCAAGGGATTCCAACGCGAAACCAAATTGCAGTTTTCTAACAACTGGGCCGTTCCGCCGTCCACTTTGACTTACCAAGGTCCTCAACCCGGCATAGAAGCCTCACCTACGTTATTCGCCAGTGACTCGCAGCGCGGACGTCAATGGCTATGGGACGAAACCGTCGCCCCGTGGCAAAAAGCAACCCGGTCAGGAATCGGTGTCATCGTGGGTGAGTTCGGCTGTTACCACAAAACACCTCATGACATCACTCTCGCGTGGATGGAAGACAACCTCGCGAATTGGCAGCGGGCGGACATCGGTTGGGCGCTGTGGAATTTCCGTGGCAGCTTCGGAATTCTCGATAGCGAGCGATCCGACGTGAAATATGAGCGGTATCAAGGCCACATGCTGGATCGCAAAATGCTCGACCTGCTTCAGCGATACTAACGCCATGGCGACAAGTCACCTCGCCGATGTACCAAACTCGCCGGGGCCGTATAGTACGGACAAAACTTCGAAGCCATAAACGTCGGCTACCCCAAGGTCAGCAGGACGCTGTTATCGAGACCCCACCCATGCAAAAAAAGAAAGTTGTCATCGTCGGAGCCGGACCAGGCGGGTTGGCCTCTGCGATGCAATTGGCTGAGGCCGGTTGCGAAGTCACCGTGCTCGAACGTCGCGATCGCGTCGGTGGACGGACGTCGGCGATCGAAACCGAAGGGTTTCGATTCGATTGCGGCCCGACTTTCTTTCTCTACCCTCGTGTCCTGGCGGAAATTTTTCATTCGGTCGGTCGTGACCTGATGGAAGAGGTGCCGATGGAACGACTCGATCCACAATATCGTTTGACATTCGGCGGAGACGCCGGTGGAATTCTTGATTGCACCCCCGACATGGACGAAATGGATCGACAGATCGCCAAGTTTTCACCCAAAGACGTCGGACAACTCCGGCGTTATATGGACGACAACCGCGACAAGCTGGAAAAATTCCGACCGATTTTGGAATCGCCGTTCAACTCGCCACTCGATTTATTGCGGCCATCGTTGCTCGCGGCGGCCTCGAAACTGCACCCTTTTCGTAGTCTCGGAAAAGAGCTGCAGCGATACTTCAGCGACCCACGGCTGGTGATCGCGTTCGCCTTCCAAGCAAAGTATTTGGGGATGTCCCCGTTCAACTGCCCGAGTCTTTTCAGCATCCTCTCGTTTCTCGAATACGAGCACGGCGTGTTTCACCCGCTCGGTGGTTGCAGCCGGGTGAGTGAGCGGATGGCCGAAATCGCGGAAGAGATGGGCGTCACGATTCGGTTGAACGAACCGGTTGATTCAATCGAGATCCAAAACCAACGCGTCACCGCACTGCGAACCGCCCAAGACCGCTACTCCGCCGATGCGATCGTCGTCAACGCGGACTTCGCGGACTGGATGACCAAAACGGTTCCCAACGAGATACGGCGACGCTGGAAGGACGAAAAGATCGAAAAGAAAAAGTTCTCGTGCAGCACCTTCATGCTGTATCTCGGTATCGAAGGGATCTACGAAGACCTACCGCACCACAACATCCACATCAGTGAAACCTACGACCGGAATCTTCGCGAGATCGAAGTAGACCACGTGCTTAGCGCCGACCCGTCGGTCTACGTGCAGAACGCCTGTGTAACGGATCCGAGTTTGGCTCCCGCAGGATGCTCGACGCTGTACGTTTTGGTCCCCGTATCGCATCAAAGCGAGAACATTGATTGGTCAATCGAGGCGGACGGCTTTCGTGAAAAGACGCTCGACCAACTCGCCGCCATCGGACTTGGCGACATTCGTGAACGAATCCGTATCGAACATCGAATCACGCCCGATGACTGGGTGAACGACTACGCCATCTACAAAGGCGCGACGTTCAACCTGGCCCACAATCTTGGTCAGATGCTGCACCTCCGACCTAAAAACCGCTTCGATGAACTCGACGGAGTCTATTTGGTCGGCGGCGGAACGCACCCCGGCAGCGGATTGCCTGTGATCTATGAATCGAGCCGGATCAGCTCACGATTGCTTCTAGAAGATCTCGGCATTTCGACGCAGTTTATCGACGAATCCGCCAAGGGCATTCCCGAGCCTCTCGCATCGGCCAAAGCCCTCACCCCGTCGCCCACGATTTGAGGTTCCACGTCGCCGCCTGGGACGTTGGGATCGATCAGAGCGGTTCCGACTTTAGCAGCGTTTCGACACATCCGAGCGTTACAGACGGTAAAACCATCGCGATCGGCGACTAGCCCCGATTGAGAAACCGTTGATAACGTCAATCAAGTTCCCGGCCTGATTCGGCTACCCGGGGTGGCCTATCTTTTCCGGTCGACCCGACGACAGATACGAAATGCGGAAGTGATGGTCTTTCGCTCGCCACGTATCGTGCACTCCGACCGGTCGTGAATCACCAACATGAACTGCCTCCGAGATTGACACCACTGATGCCGTTGCTGAAACATTCCGATGCAATCCGATGTCTTGCCGCCCCGTTGTTCGCGATCCTCGGCACCGCTTGCCTCGCCACCAGTCCCGGCGTGAATCTCAACGCCGCCGAGCAAACCGATATCGAACCAACCGGCAAACAAATCTCCCTGTCCCGCAGCATTGAGCCTTCATTCCATATCGAACCGGTCGTACACCGGTTCCGCGGCCGACGCGGCGAAGTCATTCCGTTTTCCTTTGAGATTAAATCAAACGGTCAATTCAGGAATGTCACAGTCCGCGCCGTGAGTTTGCGACAGGACGAAACCGGCGTCATCCAACACGACGACAAGATCACGCCTTCGCCGAGCGTACGCTTCACCTCACCGAAACGATTTCAATTGCAACCTGGTGAGCAAACCCAGATCGAAGGTGAAGTCACCGTTCCATTTCACAAAACCAATTACGTCTCCTTCGGAATCCTGGTCCACGACAACGACCCGATTTCGGACACCCCAAATGCATCACATGCTGAGGCCAAGACGCGTGCGTCGAATCACTTAGTCACCCAATATGTATTGCGTGTCGACATCGAAACGGGTGCTCAAGTCATGGCGGATATGAACCAATTGCATTTTGATCACGGCGAGTTGGTCGCAAAGAATGGTGTGCCCTACATTCACGCTTTCCTCACCAACCCAACCGACAACACGCTCGAATGTGAGGTCCAAGCTCAATTGTCTGCCGACGACTCGACCACCACGCGACCCATTCGACTGAACATGCCGTCCCGCAGCGAACTGGATGACGACAGCCGCTACCTCGTACGAATCATGCCGCACAGCCGATTGCGATTGGAAGGCATGGTCGATGGCAGCCTGCCCGTCGGCGATTATTCGCTGAACGTGCAATTGAGCGATCGACATCGATCCGTGGTCCAAGCCACGTTCCCGACCCGCGTCGATTCCAACGGCTTTCGCGGACTCAGCGTCCCCATCCCGACGAACAGCGATGACGTCCTGATCGAACCCGCCCAAATGGAACTCGGACGTGTCTCCGATGCCGACCCCGTGACGGCCGCGCAATTCCACAACCGTGGTAGCGAACGCTAAGCGTCTCCGTGCTCGCTCGAAATCCAGCGAGCACACGGACGCCCCCGTTTGGGCACACTCAGCAATCCCACCGGTCGATCGGCGGCCAAAAACGCCAACACCCGCTCAACTTTCTGCCGTTGGACTCTTCGCATTCGGATCCACTCCGAGAAACCGCAAGACACTCAACTCGCCACCAGACCGTCGTCTGGCAACATGAAAACGTGAACTTCGCACGGTCGACGGGTCCCCGACCGCCCGGGTTTGTGATATGAAAACGACCGCTCCCGATTTTCCCCTCACCCGCACGCGAGACCCCCAGCGATGACCGCCGATGCCAGTTTGAAACCTCTGATCGAGTTGATGCAGCGTGAAGCCTTGCAACGTGGCACGTTCACGCTCGCGAGCGGAAAAACGGCAAGCTACTATCTGGATTGCCGCCACGTCACCTTGCATCCCAAGGGAGCGGGTTTGATCGGTAACGCGATGCTGAATTTCATCAGTCGCCATGGTGGGGCGAGCGGCGAGATGCCGGACGCAGTCGGCGGGATGGCAATCGGTGCCGACCCGATTACCGCGTCCATCGTCACGATTGCCGGCATGCAAGACATCGACTTGCACGGGTTCATGGTTCGTAAAGAACCCAAGGGGCACGGCATGGGTAAACAAGTCGAAGGCCCCGTCGAACCGGGCCAAAACGTCGTGATTGTGGAAGACGTCATCACCAGTGGCGGCAGTGCGATCCAGGCCGCCGAAGCCGCTCAAGCCTTCGGCCTCAACGTGCTTTACGTCCTTGCCATCATCGACCGTTTGGCCGGTGGCGAAGAAGCATTCGCCGCCAAGGGACTGCAACTGCATACCCTCACCACGATCCGTGACTTCGGCATCGAGCCAGAATAGCCGCGATCAATACGGTGCCTGCGAGCTGCCAACCACTCCGCTACGCCTTCACCAAGGCCGAAGCGTGACGAATGATCGGCAAGACGCAGTGGTTCATTGCGGTCGTGACCGCGCCCGTCGATCCTGGCAACGCAAACACCACGACGCGGCCAATCCGGCCCGCAGTCGCACGACTGAGCATCGCCTTGGGTCCAATCTCCTGGATCGAGACCGCTCGGAAATGTTCGCCGAACCCGGGCAAACTGACTTCGAGTAAGTCCTCGATCACATCGACAGCCAAATCTCGCGGGGCGATCCCCGTCCCGCCCGTGGTGATGATGGCATCGACGGAATCATCCGCGACAAACGCTTGGATCGACTCTCGCAACGGATCGGGATCATCGGTGATGACGATCCGCTCGGCCAGTTCATGCCCCACGTCCTTGAGCAACGCGACGATCCGATCACCACTGGGATCATTCTCGATCGTTCGTGTATCACTCAGCGTGATCACCACCACGCGTAGCGCCGCGCTGACATCCACGTTGCCGCAGCCACAATCGGGAGATTCGCAGTGATGTTCGGCAGGAGAATGGGATGAGTTGGTCATGCGTTTGAACCCGGTTAAGCGTGAGACTACGGAGACGTAGCGAATTGAATTGTCATCTTGAAAATCGAAATGGTCGCGCTGGACGTCAGTGCAACGAGACCTCAACGCGATTTTCGATTTGGCGGATCGGAAACGATTCCTGAAGCGGCTGGCGATTGATCATCTGGATCCCTGTCGCAAGGTCGTACTGCCATCCGTGCCAAGGGCAAGTCACGCATCCGTCGCGTACCACCCCTTCGGCCAGCGGTCCACCCTGATGCGAACACATCCCATCGATCGCGTACCACTTCCCGGCGTGCCGAAAAATCGCAAGGACTCGGTCGTCGATCAACGTTTCGATCGCGAAATCTTCGCCCGATTCGATTTTTTCGGCACTGACCGTTTTCACCGAGGTTTTCTCGGTTCCCGATCCCTGGTCGCCGATTTCGATCGCCACCCGCCATCGCCTGGCCGCTTCGTCGGACGATTTGTTCGTGTGGGCTACCGCATCGTTTGGATAGCGGGGAACGTGGTCGGTATCAGACATGGTTGGTTGCATTGCGATCAGTGGTCAAAATTCAGCGGCCACATCTTACCCGACCTGGACGCCATGCGGACCCGCCCCGACTCCCGCTTCATCACCTCATCGGGCGACGGTCGTCTAAATCGTTCGAGTAAGTCGAGACATCGGTTCGGGGTTATGGTCGCCCCGGTGGCCATGACGTTACAATGCCCGCACAACGATCTATCTGCAACACAAACGGATTTCCACCAGATGCACCGGCACTTTTCATCTTCTCGATCCAGGCACCTGCTCTCTCGCCTCCGCTCCGTCGCTTGCCGCGGGCTTCTGCCGACCGTTTTGGCCGTCGGGATCGTCGCCGCTGCGAGTCTCTCCGCCGCTGATGCCTCCACCAACGAAACGTCTGAGACGTCAACTACCGCTGAATCAACTACTGCCAAGGACGACAACGTGGCCGAAACCGATACCCTACCCAAGATGCTTCGTAGCGTCGAAGGGATTTCGCAGTATGAACTCGACAACGGAGTTCAAATCTTACTCTTCCCCGACGACAGCAAAGAGGTCGTCACGGTCAACATGACCATTTTCGTGGGTTCACGGCACGAAGGCTACGGAGAGGCCGGTATGGCTCACCTCCTCGAACACATGTTGTTCAAAGGCACACCGACCCACCCGGAAGTTCCCAAAGCCCTGACACAACGCGGTGCTCGGTTCAACGGCACGACCTGGATGGACCGCACGAATTACTACGAAACGCTTCCCGCTAGCGAAGACAATCTCGAGTTCGCGATCAACCTCGAAGCCGATCGGTTGGTCAACAGCTATATCCGCGGCGAAGACCTCGCCAGCGAAATGACGGTCGTCCGTAATGAATTCGAACGTGGCGAAAACTCGCCGACCCGCGTTCTCATGCAACGCATCGAAGCGGCCGCGTTCGATTGGCACAACTACGGCAAATCTACGATCGGCAATCAAAGCGACATCGAACGCGTGCCCGTCGTGAAGTTGCGGGAGTTCTATCGCAAGTACTACCGCCCCGACAACGTGATGGTTATCGTCGCTGGAAAGTTCGATCCCGACCACGCACTCGCCACGATTCAAAACGCATTCGGGCCGATCCCGGTTCCTGACAAACCGATCGACGAAACCTACACCGTCGAACCAGCCAAAGATGGTGAGCGAACCGTCGTCCTCCGCCGCGTCGGCGAAATCCAATCCGTCGGTGCCGCCTACCACATTCCCGCCGGCAGTCACCCCGAATACGCCGCCGTCAAAGCCTTAACAGTTGTGCTCGGCGATGAACCGAGCGGCCGGCTGTATAAGGAAATGGTCGAAACCAAAATCGCCAGCAACGTGTACGCGATGGCATTCGGATTCCGCGACCCCGGATTGTTGATGACGATTGTGGAAGCGCCGGTCGAACAATCGATCGAACAAGTACGCGCGAAACTGATCGACATCCTCGAAGACTCCTGGGACCAAAACCCGATCACCGACGCTGAAGTCGAGCGGGCGAAGGCGCAGATCCTGAAACAACGCGAGATGGCATCCACCGACACGGACAAGATCGCCGTCACACTCAGCGATTGGGCCGCCCAAGGTGATTGGCGTTTGTACTTCCTCTACCGCGACGCCGTCGAAGCATTGACCGCTGATCAAGTTCGTGCGGTCGCCAAGAAATACCTCGTTCGTAACAACCGCACCGTCGGACTGTTCATCCCCAGCGACGAGTCCGAACGGGTGCGAATCCCCGAGTCGCCCGATCTCAATATCCTGTTGAAAGACTACAAAGGTCGCGAAGCCGTCGCCGCCGGTGAAAGCTTTGATCCCGATCCTCTTGCGATCGAAAAACGAGTGTTGCGTGGCGACTTGGTCGGTGGCATCACCTACGCTTTGCTCCCGAAACGAACCCGTGGCGATTCCGTTTCGTTGAAACTGACGATCCGTTTTGGCACCCCCGATACCCTCAAGGAACGCATGGGCGCCGTCGAACTTCTCGGCCTCTTGATGGCCCGGGGTACGACGGAGATGACTTACCAAGAATTGCAAGATGAGTACACGCGTTTGAAAGCCGACGTGTCAATCTACACCTTGATGGGCTTGCTCCAAGTCGACGTGACGACCAAGCAAGAGAATCTCGAGAAGGTCATCGCACTCGTCAGTGAAGTCATTAAAACACCGCGTCTTGACGAAACCGAACTCGAACTCATCCGCCGTCAAATCGTCACTAGCATGCAACAAAGCAGAACGGAGCCGAGCGTCGTGGCACCGCGTAACGTCCGTCGTGCGTTGGCACCCTACTCCAAAGACGACATCCGCTACGAAATGACGATCGACGAAGAAATCGCGATGTACGAAGAAGCGACGATCGAGCAGATCCGCGAACTCCACGCCGATTTCCTCGGCAATCAAGCGGGCGAACTTTCAGTCGTCGGGAACTTTGAACCCGCCACCGTACTGACCGCGTTCCAATCCGAACTCGAAGGCTGGACCACCGATCAGCCCTACGTGCGGATCGATCGGCCCGCTCACCCCGAAATCCCTGGCCAACTCGAAATCCTCGAAACGCCTGACAAGTCCAACGCGTTCATGTACAGCAGCCAACAGTACTCGCTGTCGGACATGGACCCTGAGTACGCCGCGCTGACGCTGGGCAACTTCATCCTCGGCGGCGGATCACTCAGCAGCCGACTCGCCGACCGCGTTCGTCAACAGGAAGGACTCTCCTACGGTGTCCGTTCGGGAGTCAGCCCACGGCCGAAAGATCACCGTGTCGACATGACGATCTACGCGATCACGAACCCGGGCAACAAAGACAAATTGATGAACGTGATCCGTGAAGAGATCGACCGACTCATCAACGACGGTGTCACCCAGGATGAGCTGAATGCGGCCAAGCAATCATACTTGCAAGCCGCTCGGATCTCTCGCACCGGCGACCCGACACTGGCGTCGATGCTGCTCATGAACATGTTCACGAACCGCACTCTGGCGGACGTTGCCAAACATGAACAACAGATCCAAGACGCGACCGTTGAAGATGTCAACGCGGCGATTCGAAAGTTCATCGACCCTGACAAACTCGTCACGGCGATCGCGGGCGACTTCGCCAATCTCCCTGAAACGGAGTAACCGTTTCCGAAATATCCACTCCGATACGATCGACCAAATCGTGTCGGAGTCAGGCCCTGGCACGCTGCGCGGAACTACATGTAGTCTTCGAATAGCTGACGCAGTCCGCGAAGATGATCGTCGGCCTCGCGTTTGAGATCGTCGAGCGATCGCGGCGGCACCAAGGAATCGCTCGATGAGGCCATCGTTTGCGGCACAACCGCTTGCGCGGCGACCGCCTGCGAACCGACTGGCACGGTTTCGAATTGCTCAAACGCTTCGCTGCGTTCAAAGCCACGCGCGATGCGGCTCGTTCCGTCGGCTCCCGTCCACTGCGTCAACGACTCACTCGTGTGCCACGATCCGTCAGGACTGTCTACATAGATCCGGACGGTGTCCTCACCTCCTTGCGATGCCGTCGCCACAACATTTTCAAACCCCGACGCACTCGCCCGGTAACCCACGCCACTGATCAGCGACCGGGTCTGCGCGATCGACATGAAATCGTTGCCCGCACTGTCTCCCAGGTCCGCGGCATCGTGGCCGCCGTTCTCGGCGTAGGCGAACACGCGTTCGAAACCGAACGCCGCTTGAAACTGATCGCCGCCCCGCATCGAACTGAACTGAGGCCGAATGACCAATTGATCGTCGTACACCGAATCGCTCAGGTGCGCCGTGTCACTGCCGCCGGCGGTCGCGTAAACGTAAAACTTGTCGACGTCTTCCAACTGATACTCGAACCCACGTCCGGTAAACTGTGCCGAACTCGCGCTGGATCGCAATACGTCGTCGCCATCGGAATCATACATCGTCGCCCGATCTTGCCCACCGCCGCCGACAAAGCTCACACTCTCAAACCCACGCAACTCGATCACACCGCCGGGGAACGTCAACAAAGAATTCCCGGCCCCAGCACCGCTCGACGGACGCAGTGTGAGTTGTTCTGAACCAGTCGATCCAAAAATCTGCAGCGAGTCGCCGCCCTCTCCGGCATCGATCACGATCGGACTGGTCGCCGTCGAGCCCGCACCCGTATTGACGAGGTATCGCCCCGCTTCATCGCTCAACCAAACGTCACCGTTGGCTTGAGCATCTCCACTGATCAGATTTCGCAAATCCAACTCGATGCTATTCGAAGTCGCTCCGCCGACGTATCCATCGATCGTCGTCGGAGTGTTGTCGGGCACCGATTCTCCATCAGGCAGCCCGCTGTTTGAATCGCCGAAGTCAACTGCGGCTTCGAGATCGAGCGTTCGGTAGGTTAGCCCTGTCGACGGATCGGTGTGGGTGACTGACGTTGATTCAAGACGATCGAGAATACTCGCTGAAGTCGGCTCGAGCCCCGCCGCCTCCATCGCTTGACGGACCAACATCGACGCCGCCGCAACCTGCGGGCTCGCCATGCTGGTACCGCTCAGTGCCGCATAGTCGTTCACATATCCGTCATATCCCCGCACGTGTTCGGGAACGGCGCTTTGTAATTGCTGACCTTCGGCCGTGAAAATCCCATTCTCTCGCTGCGAAAACCCGCTGAGGTTGCCGCTCGTATCGACCGACCCCACCGCCGTCACCCACTGGCTCGACGCCGGATACATCAAATCATCGGCCCCTGGTGTGAGATTCGCCTGCGAGTTACCCGCCGCGGCAAAGACGAGAATGTCGTCTTCGTAAAGCATCTGCAATTCATCTTCGAGCATCGCTAGCGCGCCGTCTCGATTGGAATCATTTAGCTCCGTACCCAATGACAAGTTCACCGTCGTGATCGGCGAATCGAACGAGTCTTGATTGTCATGCACCCAACGCAGCGCCTGTTCGATCCATCCGAGATTGCCCCTCCCCGCATCGTCAAATACACGCAGCGCGACGATGTCAGCGCCCGGTGCGACGCCGCGAAACGTGCTTCCGTCGAGCGTCGTTGCGATCCCGCTTGCTAGACCCGCAACGTGCGAACCGTGGTAACCCGCCGGTGCATCGTCATAAGGGTCTGCATCGTTCTCGGCAAAGTCCCACCCGCCGACGACGCGTGATCCTGAACCAAATCCTGAACCAAACGCGTAGTGGTCGTACGCGATCCCAGAATCGATCACCGCGATCGTTTGACCGAGCCCGTCAAAACCGCTCGAGGCCCCGATCCGTGCCGATTGAGCGAGCAGGCTGCTGCCCGTACCGTCCGCCCCCGAATTCAAGGCAGCCTGCGCGAACAGGTCATCGAGATTGTTGAGCGACGAACCATGGATCGAGGGATCCAAAACCGCCGGCGCGATCGAGAGCGGAAAGTCTGCTGCCGTCGACGCGGAAGAAACGCCAGAGTTGATCGACGCATTACCGCCGAACGCATCATTTCCAATCGCATACATGTCGGCGGGACACGGTGCTGAAAACGGCTGGTCCTGTGCGGTTTGAAGTTCAGGCGTGTGATCGGTTAACGGATCTGCCAAAGGTGCCAGCCAAGCTCCCATCATGCTGGCCGAAAGAGCGAAACGAGGTTCACAACTCTCAATCCCGGTTGGGGAGAGATCGATTCCAGTGGGAGCGGAACGGGGAACAGTCGTTTGGGGTTTCATGCCTATCGCCGTCGAGTGCGCAAGTGTCCTTACCGACACATTGCGATTGAATCGTTACAACCGGACCGAGCGATTCGCCGACAAACCATTTCGGAACGGTTCTTCCGCTGAAACCTAGTTCACGATCGAGGTCTAAGACGCACAAAACACGCGGACATTCGACGGTTCGACTTACCGATCTTGCCCAACCGGACCCTCTATCAAGAGGCTTGAGTCCATGGTCAGGGTGTTCCGAAACAATTGAGTAGCCAGGCGGCACGCGCGACAACCCGCGCCCTTGGCGGTGGTAAGTCCGGTGGGAGCGACAAGTCAGGGTGCGACAGCGATGTCTTTGAGAAAGATTTGGAATTCACTTTGCGGACGATCTGAGAAATCGGAGACAACCGCGAATTCAGAATCCGCTGCGGTTGGTCCCGTCGCGAGCGCACCGGCGCCGCGACCGGTAGGCGCTCCGTCGCAACCGGCACAACCTGTGCAGCCCGTCGCTCCTCAGCCGTCTGCGGCAAAGACAGCACCGAAGACGCCTCGCGTCTCGACCAAACGGCCTGCCGCAACGCCAGTAGCGACGACGGCCACCGCTCCACAGGCCCCGCAGATCGCACCGCCCAAACGCGGCGTGCTCTCGATGCTTTCCCGTGGTGAACACGACGGGCTCCTGAAAGTAGTCCGTGACAAACGTCCGTCCAGCATTCTCGAGATCGGCGTCGGAGATGGTTCACGGATGCCTGCCATCCTTTCGATGTTGGATGAATCGGGAATCCAGCCTGGCGTGATCAAGGCCATCGTGATCGATGAGTTTGAACTCGGCGGCGGCACTCTCGCGATGCGTGACTATCACCGGCAACTCGCTGGACTCACCATTCGCCCCGTCATTTTCCCCGAACCGGTCGGCCGCGGACTCGTCAACGTCGCCCACCGCTTTGGCGCGATGGACCTGATCCTGATCGATTCAGCAGTCGACGCAACCAACGCAGCCGAGTTGGCAACTTTCTTGGGGAAAGTCACCCGTGCCACTACCAGCGTGTTGACCAACACGAGCGGCAGGTGGGCGATTCGCCACACCGACTGCGAACCGATTCGCCGCGCCGCCTAATCGCTCCGCGAGACAGCACGTCCGCCGTGACAGTCAGCCTAACGCTGTCGAGCCACGGGCCATGCACGCTGCCAGCCGCTCGCGGTTCACGCGATCATTGCATCCATCCTGCTTCACGTAGGAATGCAATCGATTCTTGCAACGTCTTGTTGTAATACTCGCCACCACCGGCCTTCTGGTTGAAGAATCCGTGTGATTGCCCCTCGTAGATTCGCAGTTCGCTCTTCAAACCCGCCTCACGGCTGAGACGTTGAAATCGCTCTGCCGTTGCGACTGGAATTAACTTGTCACGGTCACCCAAAAAAACGATTGCCGGTGGATCGTCTTCAGTGATGTTGTGTGCCGGTGAGTATTCGGCATAACGATCACCCACGCGTTTCGTTCCCCAACCATTGGGGCCGTTGTCGTAAACCGGATTAAACAACAGCAAAGCGTTGGGTTTCCGCGAAACGCCATCGACGACTTGATCGTCCATCATGCCCAAATAAGCTGCCAAATGGCCGCCCGCCGATCCACCGCCCGCCGCGATTCGGTTGGCATCGATCCCAAAACGAGCCGCGTTTTTGCGGACATACCGAAATGCGTCGGAAGCATCCTCCACACAATCATCCGGCGGCAGGCTGCTTTTCTTGCTCAACAAACGATACTCAACGCGAAAACTGACCAGACCCAATTTCGCGAGTTCTTCGCTGTGACCGGCGAACTGTCCCGGCGCACCACCGACCCAGCCGCCGCCGTGCAAGAATACAACCGCGCCGCGTTGATCGCCGGCTGACCAATCCGCCGGCCGCGTCCAATCAACACGCAACTCTCGAGTCTCACCTTGGTGCTCCACTTGCTTGTAGATGAAACTGTTTTCCACCGGTGCCGCGGACGCACTTCCTGCCGTAGCCGATGCTTCTTCGCCAGCCGAAACCGGAATCCCAATTGCCATCGCGCACAGCACTGCTACGGGGAAGACACTCAATCGCGTGGGGAATGTTCGCATCGGATTACCGGAGACTCTCATTGAAAGCTCGCTCACACTCTACCGAGTGTGAGCACGGGTGGGGAATTTCAGAACCGAGCCTGTCGTTGCTGCAAATATTCTGTCAATGCTTTGTCAAACGGCATGCTCGTGTCTAGCGCAACGTAGTCAATTCGCATCCGATTGCAACCTTCGCTATAGGTTTCGCGAAACGCGTCCACGCCGCGCAGATACTCGGCTCGAAAACCGGTCGCATCCACCGTCACGACTTCGCCTGTCTCGGGATCTTCAAACTCGACCGGGCCATCATAGGGGAAATGCACCTCGGCTTCGTCCATCACATGAAACACGATCACGTCGTGCCCCCCATGACGCAGCCGTCCGAGTGAGTTGAGTATCTCAACGGGATCGCCCAGCAGATCGGAGAACAACATCACCAAGCTTTTCTGTCGCAACATCGCGGCGACTTGCACCAGACTCGTCGCGATATCAGTGGTGCCGTCAGGCGTCATCCCCGACAACGCCGCCATGACATCCCCCAAATGCCCCCGTCGACTTCGAGCGGGCAGCACCGCGCGGAGTTTGTCTCGAAATGTCAGCAAACCGACCGGATCTTTTTGCATCGTCATCAAATACGTTAACGACGCGGCGAGGCAAGTCGCATATTCGAACTTGGTCATCGACTGGCGTTCACTAAACCCCATCGATTTCGACAAATCCATGACCAGATAACCGGTCAGGTTGGTTTCAGCTTCGTAACGTTTGACGTAGTACTTATCTGTCTTGGCGTACACCAGCCAATCGAGTTGTTTGGGGTCGTCCCCACGGTTGTATCGCCGATGCTCGCTGAACTGAACCGAAAACCCTTGCAGCGGGCTCGAATGCAATCCTTGCAAAAAACCTCGCACGACCATGCGGGCGCGCAAATCGAGCCGCTTGATTTTCTGCAACGTCTCGGGAGCGAGCGACTGTGTCATACGCGAATCACTTCCGTGAAATGAGTGGATCAAAATCGAAGTCGGAAAACGCTCTTTCCCCAAATGCCAACCGTGGCCTGACGCGGCCGACGATCAAACGCGGCACCGCGATCGTGTCTAGACCGTCGCCCGTTGGACGAGCCTACCCTCGCTCAATTCGAACTGGCTTCCCATCGCTTCGGCAAGTGCTAACGAATGTGTCACCGTGATCAGCACCGCCTTTTCATCGGCTTGCAATCGAAGCAACAATTCGGTGATGTCATTCGCCGTGCGAGAATCCAAATTCCCGGTCGGCTCGTCAGCTAGAATCAAGGTTGGACGCATCAACATCGCACGCGCGATCGCCACCCGCTCCCGTTCTCCGCCGGACAACTCACCCGGTAAGTGGGAACTTCGCTCGCTCAACCCCACGGCGTCGATCAGCGAGATGGCACGCTGCGTATCATTGTCCGTCGGTTTCCCCGTTGCCAAGGCGGGAATCAACACGTTTTCGATCACCGATAACTGTGGCAACAGATGGTGATCTTGAAAGACAAACCCAATCGTTTTGTTCCGGAACGCTGCCCGTCGTTTTTCATCAAGGGTGAACGGATCGGTACCATTGATCGTCACGCTCCCCTCATCTGGCTGGTCCAGCGTTCCTAAGATCTGCAGCAACGTCGTCTTACCACTGCCACTGGGGCCGACGATCGCTGCCGATTGTCCGGGTTCGAGACTGAGCGAAACATCACGCAAGACTTGCAGCGGCTCGCCCACCGTCGCATAAGATTTCTTGACATTCTCGACAACTAGCACTCACAGCCCTCCGACATTGGCGTTTGTTCGTTTTGCGGCCCACCCACGAGTGCTTTGTCAGCGTTAAAAACTTGGGGTGGGACCGGACCGCTCGCGCCGTTCCGCTAGGCATATTAGCGGCAGGGCGCAAGCCCTCCGATTCGAGCAACCCTTTTATTCAGGTCAGCCAAAACACTCGTGCTTGATTAGCATTCGATTTGGGGGTGACACCGGACGGCTCGCGCCGTTCCGCTAGGCTTTAAGCGGCAGGGCGCGAGCCCTCCGGTTCGAGCAACCCTTCAAATTTAGGTTATTCAAGCCACTAGTGTATCGTAGAAGCCAATGGCCGGTCAGGTGGATGCCCAGAATGCGAACGGATTCGCAGTGATCGTCGTCATGGTTACCGATCCCACCGGCCAAAGATGGGCAGCGTGCCGAGGGTACATTAATCCGTAATGAAGGTGTCGATGATGCCTACGCGGCGTGTCGCAATGGATTAATCGACCGTCGCACATTATCCTCACAGGAAGCGTTTTGGCACGCAATGATGGTGATGAGGGACGTGCAAACAGACCGATCCGAAAGAGAGCCGATGAACCGCTTTGTTATCTTCCTATGCTTAGCACTGGCTTCTGTGCTGTTGACGATGTCTGCCGATGCCACGATGGCGTCCGACACCGTCGGTGCCGAGCCGACCGCGGAACAACTCGAATTCTTCGAGAAAGAGATTCGCCCGGTCCTGGTCGAGGCCTGCTACTCCTGCCACAGCGGCGAATCGGAGAAACTTCAAGCCGGCCTCTTCGTTGACAGCCGAGAGGCGCTACTGCATGGCGGCGATTCCGGCGAAGCGATCATTCCCGGCGACGTCGACGGTAGCCTGTTCATCGAAGCGGTCCGATACGAATCGTACGAAATGCCGCCCGCCGGAATGCTCCCCCCCGAACAAATCGCTGCACTGGAGCGGTGGGTCGAAATGGGTGCCCCCTGGCCTGCCGAAGAAGCTGGCGGCGACTTCACCCGCCCCACCTTCGACATCGAATCCCGACGAAATGAACATTGGGTTTGGCAACCCATTGAGTCACCCAAGATTCCGGACGTCGCCGACACGCAGTGGCCACATGATGAACTCGATCGATTCATCCTCGCGCGTCTCGAAGCCCAAAACCTGAAACCCACCGGCGACGCGGGACGCGCCGAACTGATGCGGCGGTTGTACTTCGATCTCATCGGCCTGCCGCCCACTCCCGAACAAACCGCAAACTTCCTAAGCGACACATCCCCGAACGCTCTCGAAAATCTCGTCGATCAATTACTCGACTCACCTCAGTTCGGTGAACGATGGGGACGCCATTGGTTGGATCTCGTGCGTTACGCCGAATCGCGAGGCCACGAATTCGATGACGATACCCGAAACGCTTTCCAGTATCGCGATTACATTATTCGTGCCCTCAACGAAGACGTCCCGTACGACCAATTGGTCCGGGAACATCTCGCCGGCGACCTACTCGCGAATCCGCGATTAAACCCCGAGACGGGATACAACGAATCCATCCTCGGCACCGGATTCTGGTTCTTGGGCGAATGGGTTCACTCCCCCGTCGACATTCGCAAAGACGAAGCGGACCGTTTTGACAACATGATCGATGTCATGTCCAAAACATTCCTCGGCGTGACGGTGGCCTGCGCCCGTTGCCATGATCACAAGTTCGATGCCATTTCGACGGCAGACTACTATTCGCTGTCTGGGTTCTTGCAAAGCAGCGATTTCCGCGAAGTACGGTTTGAGTCGCTGGAGCACAACCGACGCGTCGCACAACAAATCAATGCACTCGACGAGTCCTATCGACATGAACTCGAAGGCGTTCTGCAAAACAACGGGCTAACTCGCCCAACAATCGCACCGCTGAGCGTCCCATCACTCGTCGATTACGGTTCGCTCGCCGGCGACCAATACATGCAAGACGGTTTCATCTTCGGCAATCGACCGACCGCGATCGGCGACGCCTATTGGACCCTCGGCGAAGAAGGAAAGTCACTGGCATTCTCGACCGAAAATGCGGCAATCAATGATCCGATCTGGAATGGTCTCGAATCGATCACCGAACAGGGAATCGGCCACCGCAATCGACTCTATCAAATTCCCCGCAGCGGCCGCACGCTCCGTACGCCAACCTTCCTACTCGAAAACGGCGACGTCTCCATCCGCGTCCGCGGGGAAGGCCATGTCGTCGCCTGCGTCGATTCACACCGACTTATCGCCGGTCCGCTGCACGGCGAAACGATCAAGCCGATCAAAGGCAATAGCGATTGGGTCACCATGCGTCTGGACCGTTACATCGGCCACCGCATCCACCTCGAATTCACGCCCGCCGAGGACAAACAACTCGCCGTGTCGCTGGTTCTCCAAGGGACCGATCGTGACACGACCAAATCGATCGACGAACACACCGCCAACGCCGCCGCAGCGATTGCCGATTATGAAAACGCCGCAAACGAATTGATCAACCGAGAAGCCGCCGACCTCGTCGAGTCTTGGAAACGCGAACGGTCTGCACTCCAAGGTCAAATCATGCGACGCTCGCATTTGGCAATGGCCATGATGGACGGAACCAGCGAAGACGATCATGTCTTGATCCGCGGCAACTCATCGAAACCCGGCGATCTGGAACCACGCCACTTCCTCACCGCTCTCAGCGGTAATGAGCCGATGAAGATCCGTGAGGGCAGCGGTCGACTCGAACTCGCCGAACACATCAACGCCCCAGACAATCCGTTGACCTCGCGAGTTGCCGTCAACCGAATCTGGCACTACCTGATGGGACGTGGGATCGTGCCAACTGTCGACGATTTTGGCGTCCTCGGACAACTGCCGACTCATCCCGAACTGCTCGATTACCTGGCAAAAGACTTTGATGCCAACGGACGAAGCATCAAAAAGACGATCCGCAAAATCGTGCTTTCACGTACCTATCAACTCAGCAGCCAGCCGGACGCAGAGGCGATCCAAACCGATCCCAAAAACATGTTCTGGCATCACCGTCCGCCCAAACGGCTCGAGGGCGAAGCGATCCGCGACGCACTGCTCACTTTGTCAGGACGTCTCGATCCCACCATGTTCGGCGAGCCGATCCCGATCCACCTGACACCGTTTATGGACGGACGTGGAAGGCCGCGTAAGAGCGGACCGCTCGATGGGGAAGGCCGCCGCTCGATCTACACCGCGGTGCGAAGAAACTTCCTGTCCCCGTTCATGCTCACCTTCGACACACCGGCACCATTTAGCACCATGGGACGACGCAACGTTTCCAACGTTCCCGCCCAAGCTCTGATTCTGATGAACGACCCGTTTGTGGTGGAGCAAACAAAAACGTGGGCGACTCGGACGATCGAACAGTACGCCGATGCCGAATCGCGACTCAAACGAATGTATGAGATGGCTTTCGCGAGAACACCGACCGATCAAGAAACCACGATCACGTTGGCCTTCATCAACTCCGAATCGAAAGCCAGAGACGTGTCTCCCGACGACGTCGACCTGTGGGCCGACGTTGCCCACGCCTTGGTCAATACCAAGGAATTCATCTTCCTGCCGTGAGCCGTGCTATGATGACGTGACCGCCACGCCGGCGTGATGAGCCCCCCTCACTTCGTCCGCCCGCTCCTCGACACCCCCCCCTTCCCGCCTCACCTCCTCCTTCCCGCCTCGAAACGCCCTCCCACCTGCAGTCCCTCCCATGTCACTAAACTACCCCTTCCCGTGCCAGCGATATCAGCCCGCACCGACATCACGTCGTGAGATGCTCAAGCGATGTGCGAGCGGATTTGGAGCGGTTGCATTAGCAGGCCTGCAAACCGACCCCGCCTTCGCGGCCACCGCGTCGCCTCCCGGACCCAAAGTCACTGTCCCGCAAGGCTCCGCCGCACACGGCCCACATCATGCCGTCCGCGCCAAAAACGTGATCTTCCTTTACATGGACGGCGGACCATCGCAGATCGACACCTTCGATCCCAAACCAATGCTCGACAAGTTCGACGGCAAAGATCCCGGCAAACTATTCGACGTCGAGCCGACCCAGTTCAACAACAACGGCAACGTGCTCGCCAGTCCGTGGAAGTTCAACCAGTACGGTGAGTCTGGCATTCCCGTCAGTGATCTGTTTCCTCATGTGGCCACCTGTGTCGATGAACTCGCGATCATCCGATCGATGGTTTCGGAGTTCCCCGAACACACGTTTGCAAACTACTTTCTGCACACAGGCAGCGGACTGCAGGGACGCCCCAGCATGGGAGCGTGGGTGAACTATGGCCTCGGCAGCGAGTGCCAGAACCTGCCGGGCTTTGTCGTGATCAACGGCGGACTGATCCCGCCGGGCGGCGTCGATTGTTTCGGCAGCGGTTTTCTACCGGCCAGCTACCAAGGCTCGATCTTCAAACCATCGGGCAGCGGCGTTGCTAACATCGAACCGACCGAACCGACTCAGCAACGACAGCGAGACAAGCTCGACCTGATCAGCCAACTTGACGGGTTTGCTGTCGATCGATTTGGGCAACACGACAGCCTCGAATCGGCGATCCGCAATTATGAACTCGCCTACGCCATGCAGATGGCTGTCCCCGATGTCATGTCACTCAACGATGAACCCGCCCACGTGCTCAAAGCCTATGGCATGGAATCGGAGTACCAACCCACGCAAACGTATGCGGCGCAGTGCCTGATCGCGCGACGGATGATCGAGCGCGGCGTGCGTTTCATCGAACTGACCTGCCCCAAAGTCGGAGGCGATCGCTGGGACCAACACGGCAACCTCAAATCGGGTCACGAAAACAATGCCCTTGCGGTCGACCAACCGATCGCCGCGTTGCTCAAAGATCTTCGCCAACGCGGTCTCCTTGATGAAACGCTTGTCGTCTGGGCTGGCGAGTTCGGACGCACTCCGTTTGCTCAAGGCAAAGACGGACGCGACCACAATCAGTTCGGGTTCACCGTTTGGATGGCCGGTGGCGGAGTCAAACCGGGCACGATCTACGGCGCCACCGATGAATGGGGATACAAAGCAATCGAAAACCGCGTCGAAATTCACGATCTCCACGCCACGATGCTGCACCTCATGGGCGTCGACCACACGCGATCCACTTTCCGCTTCGGTGGCCGCGACATGCGTCTAACCGATGTCAAAGGACACGTCATCAATGACGTGATCGCTTAATCTAACTCCCCACTTCCCCACCAAAATGAAACGCCCCTCATGGAGCACACAACGAGTGAACTATCTGAACTAGGTACGCGCGTTCATTTAGGTCCGATCGACATCACCGTCGCCGTCATCTACCTGATAGGAATCGTCGCGATCGGATTGCTCGCTGCTTGGCGACACAAAGCTCGACAGGGCGCCGCTGATGAGTACTTCCTCGCCGGAAAAAGCCTCGGCTGGGCCAGCATCGGGTTGGCCCTCTTCGCCACCAACATCTCGACCCTGCACTTGGTCAGCTTCGCCCAAAACGGGTTCGACACCGGACTCCTCAACGGCAATTTCGAATGGATGGCCGGCTTCACGCTCGTGATGCTGGGACTCTTCTTTGCCCCGTTCTACATCCGATCGGGAATCTCGACGCTGCCGGACTTCCTTGAGCGACGCTACAACCGCACCTGTCGCGATTGCCTTGCATTCGTGTCCGTCTTGACCGCCGTCGTCATCCACATCGCATTCGCACTCCTAACCGGCGGCATCATCCTCGAAGAGCTCCTTGAAATCCCGATGATCTACAGCCTGATCGTGCTGTGCGTTTTGACCGGGATCTACACGATTGTCGGTGGACTGCTGGCGGTTGTGGTGACGGAAAGCATCCAGACGATTGTTCTCTTGGCCGGCGCGGCGCTGATCACTTGGTTCGCGTTCTGGCAACTCGGCGGCCCAGCCGATTCTCCGGGTGGTTGGAACGGTTGGGAAAACCTGCTCTCGATCTTGCAACAGGAGGGCGAAGAACAAAAGCTCTCCATGCTACGTCCCCACGGCGACAAAGACGGCATGCCCTGGTACGCCGTCCTGCTCGGCTACCCCGTGCTGGGAATTTGGTACTGGTGCGCCGACCAAACCATCGTCCAACGCGTCCTCGGAGCCAAAGACGAACAACACGCCCGCCAAGGACCCATCTTCGCAGGCGTGCTCAAGATCCTGCCGGTATTCCTGTTCGTCTTACCCGGATTGCTCGCCTATGCGTTATACGTCGACGGCAGACTTGATCTGTCAATGATCACCGTCGACGAAGAGGTGCAATCCAAAGGCGTCTACGCAAGCATGATTACGGAACTGCTGCCACCTGGACTGCGAGGGATTCTCGTCGCAGCCCTGATGGCGGCGTTGATGAGTACGGTGTCAGGAGCGATGAATTCGATTTCGACCCTGGTCAGCTACGACTTAATCAAACGTTTTAACCCATCCGTCAGTGACAAATCGCTGGTCCGATCCGGACGGATCGCCGCTGGCGTCGCACTCGTCCTCGCGGTCGCTCTCGTTCCCGCGCTGAACATGTTCGAGAGCATCTACAACGGGATGGCGAGCATCATCTCGCACGTTGCACCGCCGATCACCGCCGTGCTGGTACTCGGCGTCTTTTGGCGGGGCTCGAGCTCGCGAGCCGCGGCGACCACGCTCATTGGCGGCTCAATCCTCGGCATCGGCATCTTCACGATCAACACGTTTGTGCCTGACGGGATACTCAATCAACTGCCTGGCGGATTCATGATGATGGCGTTCACCCTCTGCATGCTGTGCGTGATCGGCCAAATTCTCCTGAGTCTCATGATGCCTGATGTCCAACGCGCGACCACCGACGGCATGCCCACCGGTTCCGATCTCGCTTGGGAAACGCCCCTAGCCGCCCTCAAAATCCCCGGCAAAACCCGCTTAGGCGACCCCCGCCTTCTCTCGGCCGGACTGATCGTCGTCATGGCAATCCTCTACTGGATTTTCCGCTAACTCCCAACTCCCAACTCCCAACTCCCAACTCCCAACTCCCAACTCCCAACTCCCAACTCCCAACTCCCAACTCCCAACTCCCAACTCCCAACTCCCAACTCCCAACTC
>NZ_JAMQBK010000034.1 GCF_023701485.1 Aporhodopirellula aestuarii | reverse complement strand
ATGGTCATGAACAAGACATTCACCAATGGGTGAACGGGTTCTCCCGGACGCGGATCCGAGACGGCCTTGAGCTGTTGAACCAACGAAGCGGAGCGTTCCATCGAAAGAATCCGAAGCGAGTTGATTCGCCCGGCTGCTGCAAACCAGCTACCCAATCACGAACCTTTGCTCAGCTTCGCAGATTACCCAGTGTGGCGCAATCGCCCTGAATGAACTTCAGCCCTACAGCATTTTGGATAACCTGCCCACCAAAGACTACGCTTCATCTGGCCTAGGAGACGAACAGATGAAGTACCGATTTTCTCACAACAAGTAGCACAGAGCACACGGACGCCTCTCCCTCAATAGTTCCGGATTGTCCATGTTGCCATCCAACGTTAAGCTGATGTCGGTCGAAATCCTCGCGTGTGTCGACTTTTTCGTTTTCTCAAACAGCCGATATTGTGGTCGCCTTCAACCAAAGAAAGCAGTTCAATGCCATCTAAGATTCTTCTAAGCGCAATCAGATTGCATGAAGGGCACAGCGATGCACTTGGCGGCAATTTCAAGGCGGTATGGGAACTCTACAGACGCGTTGTGGAATCTCAAGATTGGGAGTTTTTGCTTCATGTTGACGAAATCACCTACCCTTACTTCAAAGACTGTGAACCTCATGCAAAACTAATTGTCGAAAAACGCCCAATCAACTCGATTCTTGCTATGGAACTTGCCACCAGAAGGGTAGTTCAGAGTGAGCAGCCCCACCTGTTACACAAGGCAAGCGGGCAGCTTCCTTTAATCACTTCCGGAACGCCGATGATCTTTGGTTTGTATGACTTCGTATACAAGCACGTCCAGACTCCCTGGCATAAGAAGCTATACAAAAACATCAGTTATCGCCAAAGCATGAAGAAGGCTGTAGCGATTACGTCGATTAGCGAGTTTTCTCGTCAGCAGGCAATCGAATATTTCGGTGTTTCTAATGGGAAGATCAAAACTATTCATCTCGGAAAAACTGATTTCGCGGATAATGGCTCTAATGAGATCATTCCTTGCGCCTCGCCTTACGTTCTTTCTTTTGGTCATCAGAAACACAAGAATGTGGAGTGTGTGATTGAGGCATTGTCATCTCCGCTTATTCGGCACCACAAATTTACATTATTGATCATTGGGCGATGCCCTAATGAGGCGATACTGCAGTCTCACGCCAACCAACTTGGCGTTAACGTGGTATTCCTCGGACGAGTCAGCGACGATCAACTTGGTAACCTGTACCGTAATGCCGTCGCACTCGCATTCATGTCACATCACGAGGGGTTTGGATTGCCAGTTGTTGAAGCCATGGGTTGCGGCTGTCCTGTTGTCTGCTCAAATGCTTTCGCGTTACCTGAAATCGCAGGAAACGGGGCAAAAGTGCTGGAATGCAATGATGCGGTGGGTGTGGCCCGAGAGCTGTCTGAGCTACTGGTGAACGATGCTTACCGAACTATTAGAATACAATCGGGTAAGGATCGTGCGAAGTGTTTTTCCTGGGATAAAACGACCGAAGAAGTGCTTCAGCTCTATCGAAACATACTAGGAAATTGAGGTGGTGACCTGATCCCGGGCGCGCCCAGGGCTTATTCTCGACCTGGGTGAGTGGATTCAAACTGTGTGGGTGTTTGGTAGCCAAGACTCGAGTGCTTCCGATCTTGGTTGCAATAGCTGAGGTAAATTCCGAGCTCGCGTTCTCCTTCAGATACAGTCTCGTATTCGGTCATCTCGGGGTATGTCCCGTTTGTTGTTGAAACTCGTGATGGTCTCTCTCGTAAAAAGGTAAGTAATCCGGTTGGAGTGAGCAACAAGCCCCACCTCCTGGAGCTCGCCGTAGGCGAGCTCCAGGAGGTGGAAAAGCAAATTCAGCTCGTTGTTGATTCGGGTCTCGCCAAGGCTTCCAGCAGATGCGGAAGCGACTTGCATCCGGTGATCCGGCGAAAGCCTTTCTCAGCCTCCAGCAACGCGTACGAGAGCCAGCGACTCGCTTGATCCGTCTCAGCTCGAAAACGTGTCACGCGGTCAAGTTTACGGCGCGTGGTGCGGAACGAGTTCTCGATCGCATTGGTACTCAGAAGACAACGATGAAGCGTGTTCGGGACATTCAACCGATGCAGTGCGAGAAGATCCTCGCCGGCTTCATGCAGGCTCCTGTGCGCCTCGGCGTTGATCGGCTTGATAAACTTATCCAACTCATCAAATACTACTTTAGCTACCTCATACCCTTGGACACCCCGAAGACGCGTGAACAGACGAGAGACCTCGCCCCAATGTCGTTTGGATAGCTTCGCCTTCAGATTCCGCTCTTTGTGAACCAAGCAACGTTGAATCACGGCATCGGGAAAGTGTTCTTTGACCGCACCACGCAACGCGTCACTTCCGTCAAGAACAACGTACAAGCGATGCGAGCAAGTGAACCCGCGGTTGATGATTCGGCTCATTAAATCACTCGCAATTTCCAGGCTTTCGCTGCTTCCCAGAACAAAATCCAGGACCTGCTTTCGACCTTCGGTGTCGATTCCCAACACGACAACTGCGGTCTGATCCCTGCTCAAGCGAATCCCATCAAGCATCAGCACACACCAACTCTGGGCCCCCAAGTTCTTGCCTCGCAATTCATCGACTAACTTGTGGCCTACCTCTTTCCACAATCGCGATACATTCGACCGGCTGACTCCCGGGGAATTCGGTTTGATGTCTTCGATCGATCGACTGCTAACCCCGGAAACGATCGCCTGGATGATCTGCGTCTGCAATTGGCTGGGATCCTTCGCTACACGGTACGTCGCCAGTTCGACTTCGTGACTGGCCCCGTCGTCGTCCCTGCGGCGTACACGAGGTCGAACAACCTCTTCTCGCTCACCCTCGTAAAGAACGCGGCCGGGACTGGATCCGGCTCGAAAGTGATCGCCCTCATGCGGTGCGTGCTTGGGACCACAGAGCTGTGTGACTTCAGCAGCCATCACTTCACTGATCATCTCGCGGACGTGGCCACGGATGAAGTCGCGAAAGACTTCCCCGGTTTCTGACGCTGAAACTTGCCCAAGAGATTGCAAAAGACTAACTTCATTCATGATGGTCTCCCCGTCGGTTGCACCCGACGAAAATTGAGAAATTGCGAAGGGCAGATTCTGCCCTCCGGGAGACCATCTTTCAACTTTCAACAATTATTGGGACGCTTCCTCCTAAGCCCTGGGCGCGCCCGGGATCAGGTCACCACCTCACGAAACTAATTCGTTCGCAGAAAGGAGTCGTTCAGGACTAGCTTTGCGCATTTCCCAAATGGATCATGCAGACATACTCACCACGAGTAAGCTAACAGCCTGTTGATTTTCGACGCTTTCGCGCTATCTTAGAGAAAACTTACTTGGAGGCATCACGATGGGACTTGGGAAACGAAAGCGGCAACAGCAGGATACGTTCTGGGTAGCCGCTGATAAGCTCGGCAGTGGACCGAGAAACGCGTTCTACGATCGACTCAATCAGTTGCTCCATGAAATGGATTTCGATGGCCAGCTTGAGAAGGTAGTCGAACCGTTCTACGAGACCACTGGACGCAAAGGCCTGCCGCCGGGCGTCTGCTTCCGGATGATCTTCATTGGTTACTTTGAGGATATTTCCACGCAACGAGGCATAGCGTGGCGTTGCGATGACAGTCGTTCGCTGGCTCGGTTTCTCGGCTACACGCCGGGCGAGTCGACACCCGATCACAGCACTCTCTCGTTGACCCGAGAACGTTTGCCGATGGAGATTCATCAGTTCGCGTTCGAAATGATTCTCAAGGCGGCCAACGACAAAGGGCTTCTCAAAGGCAAAACGATTGGTGTCGATGCGACAGACCTGGAAGCCAACGCTTCACTCAAAAGCATTGTCCGCAAAGACAACGGCGATGGCTGGCGCGAGTACCTAAGAAAGCTTTACGAAGAAGAGACTGGTAAGAAGGATCCGAACGACGAAGAGCTGCGCCGTTTCGATAAATCGCGCAAGCCGAAAAAGAAAGTCAGCAACGAAGACTGGGAAAGCGAGACCGATCCTGATTCTCGGATTGGCAAGATGAAAGACGGGCGTTTTCACCTGAAGTTCAAAGCCGAGAACGCCGTGGACTTGGAAACGGATCTGATCGTCGCAGCGGAGGTTTATCACGGCGACCAGGGTGATACCAAAACGATCGAAGACACCGTTAACACGGCCAAGACTAACGTTCGCGTCTCGGGTGACGGCCAGGAAGTCAAGGAAGTTGTGGCGGACAAGGGTTATCACAGTGAGGAAGTGCTTAGCCGGTTGCAAGACGAATCGCAAACGCGAACATACATCCCCGAACCACAGCGATCATCGAATCGCAATTGGACCGACAAACACGCTGGCCGTGAAGCATCTTATCGTCGCAATCGACGCAACACCCAGGGAACTCGAGGGCGTCAGTTGCAGCGACTGCGGAGCGAGCGAGTCGAACGCACGTTCGCCCATCTTTGTGACACCGGCGGTGCTCGCCGCACATGGCTTCGCGGGATTGAAGATGTCCGCAAGCGTTACATGAGTGCGGCAATGGCATTCAACTTGGGGCGGATCATGCGTCTGTTGATCGGAGCGGGCAAGCCGAGATACGCTGCATTGCTGGCGGATCGCGCCGCGTTGGCTTTTTGGGGCCTCAGTCAGCTCAGTCAAGAGTTCCTGACGACCTTGACGAACACTACTCGCCGACAAAACGATTGCCTGCGGCCCATCGGCAACTTTCTGCCCGTATCGAACCAGATCAAATCCAAGTTAGCTCGATTGGCATAAATCAACACGCTGTTAAAAACCAATTTCATAATGAACGGACCAGAACAATAAGACTGCTTTTACACGGATTGAACTTCGCGCCTGAGGAACTCGGTATCGGCAAGTACTCCGGTGAGATGGTAGAGTATCTAATGGAGCATGGGCACGACGTCACCGTCGTTACCACGCCCCCTTACTATCCTCAATGGAAGATTGCGTCGGGCTTCTCGGGATGGCGCTATCATCGAGATTCGACCAGCGACCGTCTACATACACTTTCTGATATTGATCTCGACAAAGGGTGCGGCACCGAGACGGCGAACGCTCGTACCGCACTAGCACCTGACTCAACGTCAGAACACCAGTCGCAGCGTCAGTCTGCGTTCACCTCATCAATCATACCAGACTTTGCATTAGCCTCACTTGGGGCGAATCGCGATACACGGGGGACAATCGGTAAGCTCGACGTGATTCGTTGCCCAATCTGGGTTCCCAGCAAAGTAACGGGTTTGAAGCGGATTGTGCATTTGGCAACTTTCGGACTTTCAAGCGTCCCCGTGATGCTCTGGAAAGCGATTTCGTTTCGGCCTGATGTCGTTATGACGGTTGAGCCGGCTGCGATGTGCATGCCGACTACTTTGTTCGCCGCTCGATTTTGTCGTGCGAAAACATGGCTGCATGTCCAAGATTTTGAAATCGCCGCCGCTTTTGATCTTGGTATATTGAAACAGCCTTTGCTCCAAAAACTCGTTCTTGGAGTGGAAGGCTTCTTGATGCGACGCTTTAATCGCGTCTCTAGCATCTCTCCCAATATGCTCCTGAAACTAGTCCAGAAAGGCGTCGATGAGCAAAAGGTAGTCGCATTTCCGAACTGGGTCGATTGTGACGCCATTCGTCCACTGAACAACCTTCATGGCTTACGAGATTCCTTTGGTATTCCGGACGACAAATGTATCTGTCTTTACTCGGGTAACTTGGGAGCCAAACAAGGCCTGGAGGTGCTCTTGGAGGCGGCTGAGATTTTGTCGGGTCAGCAACATATTCAGTTCCTGATCTGCGGTGACGGTGCTAACCGGGATCGTTTGCAAGCATCCGCCGGAGACCTAGACAACGTGCAATGGCTTCCGCTGCAACCATTTGAGCGGTTAAATGACTTGCTGAATTGTGCAGACATTCACTTGCTGCCTCAGCGGTCGGACGCGGCCGATCTTGTCATGCCTTCAAAACTGACGGGCATGCTCGCCAGTGGGCGTCCGGTTGTGGCCTGTGCCCATTCGGGGACCCAAATTGCCGATGTCGTTGAGGGACTCGGAGCGGTCGTGCCACCGGGCGACGCAAGGGCTGTCGCCGATGCAATCAACAGCCTCGCGGGCAATCGTGAACTCAGAAAACAGACTGGCGATGCCGCCCGAGAATACGCGGTGAACCACCTCAGCCGAGAGGCGATCTTGAGTCGCTTTACACGAGAGCTCGAGTCACTCGCAGATGTGCCGCGGGGCGGACGAAACTTGAATCTTGAAGAAGACTTAATCACACACGAATCCGGTCATGATCAGCCTGAAAGAGCTTGGCGATCCCACGCAATCACGGCTTGGGTTATCGTTGCGATTTGCTTAGCGGCGTTTTTTCTATTGCGGCCAGACCCGAGAGCTTCCAATGTGGCTTGGCTACCCAAAAGCATTGCCGCGCTGTTGGACAAGTACTACGACGGCCGCACTTTCCTGATGACGGCCGGAGTCGTGTTTCCTATTTGCATTTTTCTACACACCAAAATGCAGGATTCGATTCGACGCGTCCTATTGGGGTCCGTGATCATGGCATTGCTCGTGATGGAGTTCGCCCAAAACGCGATCCCCAATCGCTCCTTCTCAGTCGTCGACCTCGGCTATACGTTGTTAGCCGGTGTTATTGCTGAAGCCACAGTCGTCCTACTGCGCATGCTGCGTGACGCGTCAACGACGACCAGCAGTGATGAATCACTGAGCTTGTAGCGTGCGTGGGCACACCGATAGATCCAAGGCGATTGCACGGGGATTTA
>NZ_JAMQBK010000033.1 GCF_023701485.1 Aporhodopirellula aestuarii | reverse complement strand
GCTAGTGCGCCTGTGAAGGCGATTGAACAGTCGGGTGAAAGTCCCGGTCGGGGAAGACGTTACCGTCCCCGTAGTGAATGATAACTGCGTTTTCAACAGAAAAGGTGGAGAGCAATCAGGAGCGAATGAGCAGTCCGTAACAAAATGAACTCGTTTCGGCCAAGCCTGTCGGGGAGCGTGCTAGCAAATCGCGAACCTCTGATCCCACGTCGACGGCCCGATGATGACCTTAACAAGTCAGTCCGCGATCAACGGCGGACGGTCGGTGGGACGGCCCGCACGGTGATTGAACGTTGGTAACGTGTTAAACCGAGGCGGTGCGAAATGGCAGTAGGGTGTTTGGAGACGGAATGCTTGGAAGTTCAATCGAGATAAGCAGGGAGGCCTGAGGACCGACGCAGACTTCGTCTTACTGTCCTCAGGATTCAGAGTCTCCATAGTAGTGATGACCGGCGGGAACCAAACCCGCTGCGAGCCAAGGGAGATAGGGAAGTAGATTCGAGAAGAAACGACGTATGAGAAACAGCAAACCCCAACGCAATGCGAAACGCCAACGGCGTGAAGCCAAGAAGAAGGATAGCGAACTCTTGCCGGAGCGAGTGCCGTTCGCGGCTATACCTCCGGGCGAACACCCCAAAGCGGACATCCGCTCCTGGGCCTCGCGGAGCGTCTGGACTGATCGAATGTTGTCGACACTCGTCGAAAGACGTTTGAAACACGGCAAATGGTATTCGCTAATCGACAAGGTCACCAGCGAGCTGAACCTGTTCCAAGCCGCCCGCAAGGTGACGGGGAAGAACGGTGCAGCCGGGGTAGATGGTCAGGACTGTGAAGCGTTCGAGGAGCAACTGATCGTGGAAACACGTGAGCTTCGTGGGCAAATCGCCAGTGGTCATTACACACCCCATCCGGTACGTCGAGTTCATATTCCCAAGCCGGGAAAACCGAACGAAACACGACCTTTAGGCATCCCAACAGTCCGTGACCGAGTCGTGCAAACTGCACTGGTCAGCGTGATTGAACCGATTCTCGACAACGAGTTCCACCAGCGCAGCTTCGGTTTTCGCCATGGACGCTCGGCTCACGATGCCCTTCGCATCGTCGAGCAAAAGATCGAGGAAGGCTACGTGTATGTCGTCGATGCGGACCTGAAAGGGTATTTCGATTCGATCCCCAAAGATCGGTTGGTGCGGCTTGTCAAAGAGCACATCGCCGATTCCAAGGTGATCGGCTTAATCGAATCATTTCTGGATCAGGGAATCCTCGAAGAACTGCGTCACTGGAATCCGATTACCGGAGTTCCGCAAGGCGCAGTGCTCTCACCGGTGCTGTCGAACCTGTACCTCAACGAGCTGGATCATGTGATGGACGAGTTAGGTTTCGAGATGGTGCGGTACGCAGATGACTTCGTCGTTCTGTGCCGTAGCGAATTCGAGGCCGAGGTGGCTCTTCTGGAGATTCAGCAATGGGTTGAATGTGCCGGCTTACAGTTACATCCTGACAAAACGAAGATTGTAGACAGCCGCGTGAAGAGCTTCGCATTCTTGGGCTACTCGTTTCGCGGGGACAAGATCTATCCTCGACGCGAGAGTCTGGCGAAGATGAAGACGCGGATTTACGAGCTAACGGTACGCAAGCGAAGCGGCTCTCTGAAGTCGATCGCGAAGGAACTGAACCCAGTGTTGATCGGATGGTTCGGTTACTTCCGCCACTGTCGTTGGACGATCTTTAAGGACTTAGACGCGAAGATCCGCAGTCGTCTGCGGCGCCTGTTATTAAA
>NZ_JAMQBK010000032.1 GCF_023701485.1 Aporhodopirellula aestuarii | reverse complement strand
ATAAGGAAAATGCTCTAGCCGATTTCAAAGGCACCACGGCACAAATCGCTGAGTCAGTCCAGGAGTCTCGGGGGCGGAAGCCTACTTGGGCAGGCGGCCGGAATGTCGATGGGGCTGAACTTGGTCTGCCACGTGCGACCCAAACCCCTTGCCTTGTTCATTGCGGGCTAGGCAGACCACGTCCCGATCACTGCACGTGTCATCCAAGCGGACCTCGCTGTCGCAGTCCCTGGCCCCACAGATCCATCGCAGTGACCGGATTGGAGTGATGCAATCCCGCGTTATTGGTAGACGCGGACGTAATCGACCAGCATCTTGGCTGGAAACGGTGTCGAGTCGTTGGGGGGCCCAAGGAAGTGACCGCCGACAGCAAGATTGATCAAAAGGTGAAATTTTTGGTCGAAGGGGGCTGGGAATTCGTGGCCCTCCGTTGTCCACTCCGTCTGTGTTTGATAGTGCTGGCCATCGATCAACCACTGGATTTCCCCTTCACGCCAATCAACGGTGAAGACGTGGAAGTCATCCGCAAAGCTGCCCTCGGGCAGTGTGAACTGATCCCCCGAAAACTTATTGTTGGGCCACGTCGCTCCATAGTGCAGCGTCCCCAAGACAATGTTGGGTTCTTGCCCACGCATTTCCATGATGTCGATTTCGCCACTGGCCGCCCACCCACCATAGCGGTCTTCCGTTGGCAACATCCAGATTGCCGGCCAGAGCCCGGCACCTGAAGGCAATTGAGCTCTGATTTCGATGCGGCCATACTTCCAGTCACCCCGGTTCTTGGTTCGCACTCGTCCCGAGGAGTACTCACGCGCGGTGCCACTTACCGCAGCATTGTCTTTCCGCGCCTCCAAAACGAGACATCCGTCTTCGACCCGAACGTTTTCCGAACGGTCGGTATAAATTTGCAACTCGCTATTGCCGCCACCAAATGCGTTGACTTCGACGCCCCACTTGCTGTAGTCCAGCATCTCGCCGTCGAACTCGTCCTGCCACACCAGTTGGGTGAAAGGAGATGTTCGGCCGGGCGTGGCTTGGGAGTCTGTGGACGCGGCGGCACCGGCGGGGGCCACCACAGTCTCTTGTGAGTACAGTTGTGAGCTTGAGATATTTGACATCGCAGCTAGCGAGGCGATGACAAGTGTTGGAAACAAAATCTTCATGTGACGAAAGTCCTAAAGAGAAGTGGTAGCGAAGCCTTGTGCGCTAACCCGGATATTGCACGCGATTCGTAGGCCGTATCGCATCAACCATTGCCAAGCCGGAACTACGGTCGCAAATTGATTGATTTTGAAAATAACAGAATGTATTTCGAGCAAATCAGGTTTATGCGGATACGGCAGGGTTTTTCGCGACCTCGGTCCGGCCTACGTAATATCCGGGCTAAAGACGTCGGCCAATTTTCTGCAACCCGTCGAAACGGCTGAGCACCGTCTGATGATAGGACACGAGCGTTTCAGACGGGGCTTTATTTTCGTTCGGGAGTGCCGCGGATCATGAACCGCGACATTGTTGCCGCTAGCAGCCCCAGAAAAGTTGCCGAGGGCTGCATCGTTCACGTTCATGCTTTACGCCACAGTTTTGGGACGCCCTTGTCGTTGGCTGGCGTGGCTGTTCGTGTTGCCCAGGCAGCGATGCGTCACAGCAATGTCGATTTTCCGATGAACACCTAGGCAGATACTCGGTTGCTGCAACACGGCAGAGGCGGTCGAGGTGTTGGCGATCTTTTGCTCGCCTACCCCGTCTCGGATTGTGCGGCTGATGCACCTGTGAACGCATCCGATTCAAGCCAGCTCGGCCCAAAGTTGCCGTTCCGGTCACGTTGAGTCATTCGCGATGACGGTGGGGTGGAAACGAAAACAGCCCGCGATTTGCGGGCTGAGTCGGCGTTTAACGGCGATCGGGATGACAAGATTCGAACTTGCGACCTCTGCACCCCCAGTGCAGCGCTCTAACCAGGCTGAGCCACATCCCGTTGTGGGTCGGATTTCCCTTGGGGTGGGTGGGAAGTCCGGCTTTCGAACGACAAACTCTACCGAAACCGGCCACCTTTCGCTAGGGTGGACTGGATTGCCGGGTACAATTCGCCGGCGGTTTTTTGTTCCTGGAAATGGGATTTCCTTGATGACGGTTTCGGATCCGGCGGCTTCTCGCCAGCAACATGCAATGAAACATCGACCCGCCGACCGGCCGGCCTCGCCGAGCGACTCTGAAAACTCGTCTGACGCTGCGATGACGGCGATACCTCAGCGTTCGGCGACGTCTCGGCCAGAGTCTCAGCGGGTCGGATTCGCGGGGAGGCTGCGGCGATCGTGGCCGTTGTTGATCTTCGGAATCGCGATCGGCGCGGGGCTGGGTATCTATTTTCTAGGTGGTTCGGATCGGGGGCTCGATCGACCGCTGGAGCTCACCCTCCGCCCAATCCCGGCCATCTATTCGCCTGAACGGGCGATGGGCTACTTGGAGACGATTTGCGACTTCGGGCCGCGGCCTACGGGCAGCGAAGCGATGAAGCGGCAGCAAGAATTCTTGACTGACTTCTTCACCGAGAACGGTGCGTCGGTCGAGTTGCAGAAGGCGTCGATCCGCCATCCGTTGACGGGTGAGGCGGTGGAAATGGCTAACTTGATCGCGAGCTGGTATCCGGATCGTCCGATTCGGTTTCTGTTGTGCGCCCACTATGACACGCGTCCGTTCCCGGATCGCGATCGCAAGGACCCGAAGGGAGTTTTCATCGGTGCCAATGATGGCGCCAGTGGCGTGGCGGCGTGGATGGAAATGAGCCATCAGTTTTCGAGCCTGCCCGCTGACGTGGGCGTCGATGTTGTCTTGTTCGATGCTGAAGAATTTGTGTTTTCGGAAGGGCGAGACGATTATTTCCTCGGATCGACCCATTTTGCGCAGCAGTACAAGATGTCACCGCCAGCAGTGGGTTATCGCGCCGGCGTGTTGTTGGACATGGTGGGTGACCGTGAGTTGCAGTTGCTCTATGAACGCAACAGTTTGCGATACGCTCGCGACGTGACCAAATCGATCTGGCAAACGGCGCGTCGACTGGGAGTTCGTGCGTTTGTTCCCCGAACTCGCATGCAAGACATCCGCGATGATCACTTGCCGCTCAATCAGATCGCCGGCATCCCGACCACCGATTTGATCGATTTCGATTATCCCCGTCCGGGATTCCGTGCACCACAGTATTGGCACACGACCGAAGACGTGCCTGAAAAATGTAGCGGGACGAGCTTGGCTGCGGTAACTTGGACGGTACATCAGTGGCTCGTCGAACAGTCAGGAAAATAGCTGTCAGCGGATGCGTTGATGAGTTCGCGAGTGAGTTTGGGGCGTGGTGAGTTCAACAATGGACTCACTCGGATGAAGGGAGTTTGGAATGTTTGCCGGCGGATTGATCATAGCGACCACGTTGATGTTGTTTTCCGTTTGGCTGTTTCGCACCGAGCAAATCGGATGGCCAAATGACAGCCGCGACGATCCCGTGGATGAGGCTTATCTGCGTCGGCGGTCCCGGTCGCGCCGTCGTGTGAATGGGCTGTTTTTTCTGTGCGGGTTATTGATCCTCGGCGCGACGTTGGCGACGCCTGACCGCCGTGAGTGGTGGATCGGGTGTTGGATGAGTGCGATGTTGGTGTTGTGTACGATCGTCGCGCTGGCGGGGCTCGACGTTGTGCGGACGATGCTGCATCACCGCCGCCGGATTGATCAGATTCGAAAGAGGTAAGCAGGCGAGCCTGAAAATTACGTCGATTCTTCTTTCCAGCAGCGGACGTAAAAACCGGCGTCGAGTTTTCGGCCGCTCGGATCGGGCAGCGACATGCGTCCGGTTTCAAATTGAGGTTGGAGTCGACCCAAGCGGCTGCGAGACAGAATTCGCTGCATCGACTTGAGCACATCGGATTGATCCATCTCGGCGGAATGGCCGGTGGCGAGGATGCGGAACGATCGTCCGGAGATCAATTCGAAACAGTTCTCTAGGAGTTCGGGCAAGTCGCGTTGGATCCGCCACGCTTGGGCTTGTCGGGCCGGTCGTTTTCCAGGTGATCGTGGCGCGCGTTTGCTTTTGGGGCCGTGTCCGTAGGCGGGTGGATCGAGCACGATGGTGTGATAGCGATTGCCACGACGTATTTCTCGCTGCACGAACGCGGCCGCGTCGTCGACGAGGTATCGAATCGGCGCGTCGTCGAGATTGTTGGCGGCCGCGACTCGCTTGGCCGCTTCGACGTTCGGTTTGGCCGCGTCGACGTGAGCGACTTTCAATCCGCTGCGTGCCATCGTGATGGTTGACGCACCGGTGTATGCGAACAAGTTCAATGCTTGCCGCTGGTTCGCCCGACCGGGGAGATCGTCCGCCGGTGCGGTTTGCATCAGCCAGCGCCAGTTGTCGGTTTGTTCGGGGAAGATCCCAATGTGTCCGAAAGGTGTGGGCTGTACCGGCATCCGCAGCAGCAACTGGTCTTCGGGCTCCTCGGCGGCGTCAGCGTCGTGGCGTTGCCGCGGAGCTTGCTGGACTTCGACGTGCAGGTCGTCGGGCCACGGAGTGCGATGACGCCAAGTTCGGGTGGTGAGATCGAAATGGCTTTCTGCGTCGGACCATTTGGATGGATCCCGCGGCGAGGCGTTGTCGGCGGCAGGACAGGGGCGATCGATCAGCCTTCCGGCCAGGGATTCGAGTTTACGTCCGTTGCCGAAATCGATGAGTTGGTACCGGCGAGACAAAACGAAACCGACTAGCGAATTGTGGGTGGGGAAAACTCAGGGCATGTTATCTCGCGGGCTCACCGATTGGTAGACGCAGTTGGCTGGGCTGACGCTCGGCATTTTTACGCTTCGCGTGGTGTCGTCAGGAGCCGCAACACCGAGTGTGAAGGACTCGAAATCGCGTCAAAATCGCGAAAAAACCGAGGCGCGCGCAGATTTTTGCCGCGATGGGCTCTGGGAAAGCTAACTTTGCTTGTTTGTACCCTCTTATCTGTCCAGTACGGCAATCGCCATGGCCACCATCTTCTACATCCTCGTTGTCTGGGCGTTCATTACTGCGCTGGGGCATGGCACCTGGCTGACGGTCCAAGCGGTCTATCAGCGACTGTTCGGCGTGGACGGCTCGAACGGGGAAACGCAATTGGGTCGACTGGCTGGCCGGCTACCTCCAAGCTGGCGACCGAAAGGTCAGCCCGAGCGGCCGAGTCCGGTAAAGGACATCGCGGCGTTCGAACGGATGGTGGACGCGTTGACGGCGACGGAGGAAATCTCGGCAGAGACGGCGGGGGAATTGAAAGCGAAGGCGAGGGAGTTTGCCGGGTTGGAGGTAGCGTCACCGTCGAGCGAGATGGTGAGTCCGCCGGCAAGTCCAGCGATTCTGCCCGCGGAGTCCGGGGCTGTACCGACTCCGGCGAAGACGCATGCCGTGACAGCCTCACCGGAGCCAGCCGGGGACTTGATGACCTCGGTTTCGGCTCCGCCAGCAGCGAGTGTCTGGGCGGGTTCGCCGGGCACGACTCAACTAGGCGCAGAAACACAGACACTCAGCGACGAAGCACACGGGCCGTCTCGGCAACCGATGCCTGCCAAGCGGGCGTTATCGGAAGTCGTGACGTCATTCTTGGCCGATCACAACATCCGTTGGGGTGAGTTGGTTGCCGGGTTGATGATCGTGGTGTGTTCGATCGGTTTGGTGGTGAGTTTGTGGAGCACGATCACCTCGAAGCACCGCGTGGTTCCATCGCTGATCTTCATGTCAGCGGATGCTGCGATTTTTGCAGCGGGTTTGTACACGATGCGGCGTTGGAAGCTACGGCATACGTCGCGAGCGGTGCTGATCATCGCGACGCTGCTCGTGCCATTGTGCGTGTTGGCCGGATTGGCCGCGGCGGGCGCAAGTATCGATACCGTTTCGTTGGCCTCGCCCGTTACGCTCGCTGCGATCGTGATTGGGACGGCGGTGTGCGGTTGGTTGATGTGGCAGGCATCGCTCGCCCTGGTCGGCCGCGGTGGGGCGGTTTCGTTGACAACGAGCGTGGTGGTGCCGACGTTGTGTCTGCCTCTATTGCCCGCGGCGGGCCGCCTACTAGGCGTGAGTGCGGGCAGTTTTGTGATCGTTCCGGCGATTGTGACGGCGATTACGCTCGTGATGCCGACGCGTCGACACTTCCGGCTCCGCGGCGGCGAAGCGGATCGAATGATGAAGGTGGGGCAACGGTTTTGGAAGAACCATTGGTTGCACTTGGGCGTTGCCATCGCGTCGCTCGCCAGCGTGGTCGTTTACGCGGCGTTCCTGTACCAGGCCGATGGTCGTGCGGCGTGGATTCAAATCGCGATCGCAACGGTGCCCGTTTGGGTATCGCTGGCGATGGTGCACGGCGGTTTTGCGAGGATTCTGGCGAATCAATCGAAGTGGGCGACGCCGCGTTTCATTTGTGTGGTGATTGGGGTGATCGCGGTCGGATGCTCGCTCGCGATCACACCCGCCTCGATCGAACAGGTTCGTTGGTTGTGGGCTCACGCGTTGGCGATGTCGGTCGCGATGGCGGTGGTGGGGGCGTTGTTGTACCGACGTCCGCGGCTAGCCGAAGCGAGCGTGCCGGTGGGCGTTGCCGCAATGTTGTCGTCGCCGTTTTGGTTGGCCGGGGAGGCTTGGAGCGACGTTCCGGTTTGGCGAGCGTTCATGGGTGGTGAGCCGTTGTTGGTGGCGATCACGATCGCAGCATTGGGGGCTGTGATCGGTCTGGTTTTGAGCCGCAAACGAGGTGATACAGGTGCGACGGCGGTGCAGCCGAGTATGGTTCGAATGGCAATCGTGCCGGCGCTTTGGGGCTCGGTTGCGGGTGTGCAAGCGATGGTGTTGAGCATTGCGCCGGCGAGTTGGTTAGGGATGCTGCCGGTGTGGGGATTGGCGTGTGTGCTGTTCGCGGCGATGGTCTCTGCGGCCGTTGCTGCGGTTGGTAAGCCGATCTTGGCGTGGGTATCGGCGATCGCCGGAACGTGTTTTTGGATCACTTGCCTCGGCTTAGTTCGCTGGAGCGAAGGTCAACCGGTCGTCGACTACGAGTCGCTTTCGCTGGGATTGCTCGGATTGTCCGGATCGATGCTGGCGTTGGCGATCGGAGGCAAGCTTGGTTGGGGCGAGAAATCGCTGGTGGCCGTGGGGCGTTTTGTGGAAGTGTCGGCCGCGTCGGCATGCGGAGTGGTGGGGTGGTTAGCGACGCAGGCGGCACTCGGCTTTGCTTCGGAATCAATTGTGTCGCCGCAATGGGGAACGTCGGGTTGGATGATCGCCGCGGCGAGTGGGCTGTTGGCGATTGGGGCGATCTTCGTTCGGCAACGTCGCTATCTGCAAATCGCAATGTTCGTTTCGGCGGCTGCGATCTACTGTGGCGTGACGCATTACGGTAGGGTTGAGCTTTGGTTTTCGCCTGCGTGGAGGAGCGGGGACGCGTTGTGGAATCTTGCGGGAGTCACGGTCGCCGCGGCAATGTTGTGGTTGTTGATCCGCGAAGCGGCGAGGTTCGTTCCCGATCGTTTTGACAATCCGCTGACGGCTGACCCCGCATGGTCGCGGCGGACGATGCCAGACGGTTGGATGCTGTTGGTCGCGTTGGGATTGTTGGTCGTTGCCGTGGTATGGCGTTACGTCGCTATCCTGACCGGACCGTTGGGGACGCCGCTGGATCGATGGTTCGTAGTCGATTCGGAATTGGACGTTCGTGCGTTGGGGCGGTTGGCGTTATTAGCGTGTTTGGGTGGCGGGGTTTGGCTGAGTCAATTCCGCGAACCGAGCCGGTCGATGCACCGGGTATTAGGGGCGGTGGGAGCGATCAGTGGGCTGCTGCTCGCGATGGCGATTTCAGCCTACCTCACGGAGTTGCCGTCGTTGCGGCTGATCGCTACGACGACGTTGGCGTGTGGCGGGGTGATCGCGGCGTGGGGGATCTCTCGTTGGATCACGCGGCGTGACGTGGAATCGCCAAACACAAGTCTTGAGGATCGCGTTGTTGGTGCGGGAGTGGTCGGGGTGTTGGTGTCGCTGGGTTCGGCAGTGTTGCTGTCGTCGAACTGGTGGAAGCCACTCTCGGAGGGATTGCCGCCGGACCGATGGAGCACGTTGGCGGTGGCGAGTTGGTGGGTGGCGGCTTCGTTGGCCTTGTTATTTAGCAATCGTTTGTTTGGCGAACGCGGCGAGGTGGACGACGCCGGACCGGGGTTGGCCGGTTCGAACGCATCTGAGCAAGGCGATGTTTTGGTAACCGGTGCGATGGGGCGTGCGGTCGATGCGAGCCGCGTGTTGTCGGCGCTTTTGCTGCCGGCCGCGATTGGTATCAGTGTCCCTGTTTTCTACGCGACGGAAGAAGTCGTTTGGTGGCAAGCATCAGCTTTGGGGTCGGTGTTATGGCTCGCTATCGCGTGGTTGGGCAATCGATCGGGTGTGGGAACCTCTGGAGAACCTGATGTCGATCAAGGCGCGGCACTGTCGCGAGGCTGGATCGGCGCTGTCGGTCTCCTGTCTGCAGGCATGGTTTTGGCAGGATTGATGAGCGAGTCCGCATGGACGATTTCGTGGAGTTTACCGCTCGGCCCAATCGTTTCGATGTTGGCCTTGGCGGTTTGCTGCCGGGAAACGTCGTTGGGGTCGTCGCAGTGGGGCATCAGCCGTCTGTCTGTCGTCCGCGTTGTTCCGTTTGTGTTGCCGGTGATGAGTGGGCATTTGGCATGTTTGGCAATCGCGATGGGCTGGATCGCGGTGGCGGATTCGTTGTTGGTCGTGATGGCGTGTGGACTGTTGGGTTCTTTTGCGTCGGCGGTGTTGGTTTGGCGAGGTTTCGCCCAATTGCAGGCGTGGCACGTCAGCGTGCAGGCGGTGTTGTTGTTCGTGATCGCGTTCCTGTGCTTGGACGGCGCGTTTGATGTGGCGGTCGGTTATGAGGGCTGGGTGTCATGGCTGGGATTCGCCGGCCAGGTGATCGGTGCGGTGGCACTGATGCGGTTTGCGGTGGCCGATGTTTCGGCAGGAACGTTTCGCCCGATCGCTGTTTTGCCGCGGACGCTCGGTTGGTTTGTGGTTTTGGCGGGTGCATTTTTGTTGGCCACGCATCCTGATATCCCATCGGGCGACCTGGTCCAGATGACCTGTGTGTTTGGTTGGATTGGGGCCTGTACTGTGTTGTGGCGGAGCGATCGTTTGACGGTGCACGGCTACGCTCAGGTGGCACGAGCTGATCTGGGTGTTTCCACTTTGTTGGTGCTGCTGTTGTTGGCTAGCGTTTTCATGTTGGACGTGAACATGAGGTGGCGAGGTGTTGGTGCAACGAATCTGTCCTCCGTGATGGGAGGATTCCAATTTGTGATCGCGTGGGGCGTGGCTGCGTCGGCGTGGTTACGACCAGCGTTAGCATCCACACGACCGGTATCGATGTGGACCGTATCGATGTGGTTGATTGCGGCCGGTTCCGCGGTGCTTGCGAAGAGTTTGTCGAGGGTATGGCAGGTCGAAAGTGATGTCAGTTGGGTAATCGCAATTTTGGCGGCGACGTCATCGATGTCAGTCATGGTCTGGGGATTGGGCTCGCTTGAGCGGTTGCGATCGAGATTGGAAGCAATGGTGGTTCGTGGTCCGGTCGTCGATCGGTTGGGGACTGCTGTTGAGCGAGTGGTGATCGGATTAGTGTTCTTTGGGACGTTGGTCTCGGTCGGATTGGTTTTGTCGGAGGCGGACGCGAATTGGGTGCGACTGAGCGTGTTGGCGATCGGGATTTCGGCGTGGTCGCTCTTTCAGTTGGCCGAGCAAACGCAACCGACGATTTCAGATGCGGCGATGCGTCGGCGGAATGGGTGCGTTTCAGTCGGGCTTTGGACGTTGGGGTTGATCGCAGTGTTGGGCCAGCCTGATGCGAGCGAATGGGCGTTGACGGCGACAATGCGATTGCTGATCGCTTCGGTGTTGGCGATTGGCGTGATCTTGCTGATGGTGCCTCGATTGCTCGGTGGCGCGTTTTTGGCGCGTTGGCAGCAAGCGTTGCGTCGTGGTGGGATTCTGTCGGCAGGCGTCGCCGCGGTGTCCTTAGTGATCATGCTCGGGATCGAGATGGTGGTTCGCAGCAGCGCTATGGGCATCCCGGGGATTGCGATGCCGCTAGTCGTGGTCGTCGCGATCATTTTAGGCGGTCTGGCATTGATGGCGGGTGTCGTCGCGGTCTTGAGCGGGCCCGCGGTGGGGCAACCGTTGGCTGGCATGGCGGGACAAAAGAATTGGCTGCATTTGGACGATTCACGGCGACGGCAGTTATTGTATGCGGCTCAGGCGATCGCGGCACTGACGTGGTTGCACCTGTTTTTGTGCCGCAGTTCAATCGCGTTTTTGGGTCTGCGCCAGGTCTGGCCGTACATCGTGATGTTGATCGCGTTTGCGAGCATCGGACTGACCCAATGGGCGATTCGGCGTGGCGACGCGGTGTTGTCGGAGACGATGCGCCGGACCGCGATGTTCTTACCGATGATTCCGATCGTTGGATTCTGGCTCAGTGGTTCGTATGCATCGATGTTGCATTCGCAAGATTGGTCGTGGACGTTTTACCGCGGGACGACGTCTTATCAGGGATTGCTGGTCGTGGGTGCGATTTATTACGGCGTGATGTCGGCAATGTGGAAACGTGGATTGCCACGGGTGGCGACGGTCGTTTTGGCCAACGGGGCCTTGTGGGTGATGCTGACGCAAATGCCGGGCTGGGATTTTCTCACGCATCCTCAGGCGTGGTTGATCCCGCCTGCGGTCTGTGTGCTCGCGGTGGCGTATTGGCAACGCGATCAGCTCGATCCAACCGTCGGTTCGGCGATCCGCTATGGGGCGACGCTGGTGATTTATCTCAGCAGTACAGCGGACATGCTGATGAGCGAGATTGGAAGTTCGCTGTGGGGGCCGGTGATCCTCGTTTTGCTATCGCTGGCGGGGATGTTGGCTGGTGTGATGCTCCGGATTAAACCGTTTCTTTATCTCGGTGCAATATTCATCTTCATGGGCGTGACCAGCATGGTATGGCACGCGACGCAGTCGATTGATGCGGTTTGGCCGTGGTGGGTGTTTGGGATCACGACAGGATTGTTGCTATTGTCGGCACTCGCGGGGATCGAAAAGCACCGGGGGCGATTGCAGCAATGGTCGGACGAGTTGGCGAAGTGGGAGAACTGATGCTTGACGCATCGGATCGTTCCCGCGGATGCCGGTCCGCGTTCGACGGCCCCCGCAAACACCAAGTCGCGAAGCGATGACAGGTGCTGTTCCCAGTGGTTCGGTAAGCACACCCGTGTTTTGTCTGGTCGCGTTGCGACTTGCTTCGCTATTGTTCTCCCAATCCACGGACTCACGTCCGTGGCTGTTGCGTGTCGTCACTATCGTGACTAAGCGTTCGCGAAAGACTGGTTCCGGCACGATGTAAGATCGCTAGTCGAAACGTCTTGTCAGCCACGAAGCTTCAGTATTCCGGCGATAGCTCTGGGTGAACGTCGCTACGGTGGTTAACGCCAAACGGCCAAGGTCCCGGAAGTCTCCTGCCGATTGCTTAAGAGCCAACGAGACCGCAGACGCGCAAAAAAAAACGCCCCGAGCAGATCGGGGCGTTTTCGTTGGTATTTTGATCCGAGGCGTTTGACGCTCGGCGGTCTGGCTAGGACGTTGCTGCGGCTTCTTCTTTTTCTTCAGCTGCAGGAGCGTCGCTTTCGGGGGTCGCTTCGAAAGCAGGTTTCGAGGAAGTGCTCTTCACTTTGTCGTTCGAGCCACCGACCAATTCGAGGATCGCGCGGGTTCCGCCGTCGCCGAGGCGAGGAGTTGCCAAACGCATGATTCGGGTGTATCCACCGGGGCGATCCACGAACCGTGGAGCGATGGTGTCGAACAGGATCGAAACGGCTTCACGATCGCCGATCAACTGGACGGCGCGACGTTGGGCGTTGACGTAAGGGGCACGTGCGTTGGCCCATTGTTGCCACTGATCGCTAGCACGCCATTGCTTGTAAGCGTCGGTGCCACGTTCGGCCTGAGTAGCGTACTGTTGGGCTTCTTCTTTGGCGGCGTGTGCCTTCTTAGCGAGAGTGATGCATTTCTCGACCAGAGGGCGCACTTCTTTTGCTTTTTCCAGCGTGGTGATGATCCGACCGGGCACCTTGGGCGCGTTGTCGTCCAAGCTGGCGTCACGCTCGGTCAAAAACAAAGCGGATGAGAGATTTTTAAGCAGTGCTTTACGGTGCGATGGGGACCGACCGAGCACGCGGCCTTTGCGACGGTGACGCATATCGAATGTCTACTAAACTGGATGTGTGAATTGGATCAGGTGAAGGCGGGCCTTCGCACATAGCGAACGGCCCGCGTTGGTTTGATTTTCTCTAGAAGAGCGGTTGATTTGGCACTCGCATGCCCAGGTGGAGTCCGTACTGCGAAAGTTTTTCGCGGACTTCGTTGAGCGTGGTGTCACCGAAGTTTCGGACTTCCAAGAGCGAGTCTTCGCTGCGTTGGACGAGATCGCGAACCGTCATGATGTTCTCGCTCTCGAGGCAATTGTTAGCTCGCACCGACAGTCGCAGATCGGCGAGTGTCATGTTCAATTTGGCTTCGAGCTGGGCTTCAGGTGAGCCGGCACCGCCACGAGCGGCCGAGAAAATGCTCGGTCCAAGTTCGCGATATTGAACAAACGGGTTGAGGTGTTTGCGGAAAATCTTTGCCGATTCGGTCAACGCCATTTCGGGGTTGATCGTTCCGTCGGTCCAGATTTCAAGGTTCAGGCGATCATAGTTGGTTTTTTGGCCGACGCGGGTTGCTTCGACTTCGTAACGAACGCGAACGATCGGGCTGAAGACCGCGTCGATCGGAATGATGCCGATTTCGTGGTCCACGCTGCTGTGTTCGGTGCTCGGGACGTAACCGCGGCCGTTTTCGACAACCATTTCCATCATGAACGGTTTGTCGTCGGTCAGCGTCGCGATGACGTGATCTTTGTTGATGACTTCGACATCCGCATCGGTTTCGATGTCGCCACCGGTGATCACGCCGGCGGTGTTCCGTTCGACGGTGATGACGCGGGTGGCATCGCTGTTGTTGCGAACGATCAGTGATTTGACGTTCAGGACGATATCCGTCACGTCCTCAAGAACGCCGGGGATCGAGGTGAATTCGTGCTGGGCACCGCGAATTTTGATTTGGGTAACGGCACTGCCCATGAGGCTGCTCAACAGCACGCGACGCATGCTGTTTCCGATACTCGCACCGAAACCGCGTTCGAACGGTTCGGCGGAGAACTTGCCATAGGTCTGAGTCAGCGTGTCGCGATCGACTTCGAGCGTGCTGGGCAATTCCATGCCACGCCAACGGATATGCATCGACATGTTGAGGTGCTTTCGGCGTTGTTGAGGTTGCGGGATTGAGTCGTTGGGAACAACGGGATCGGGAAATTCGACGGGCGATTAGACGCGTCGTTTTTTCCGTGGACGGCATCCGTTGTGTGGGATCGGGGTGACTTCCTCGATCAACTTCACGTTCAAACCAGCGGCCTGCAGAGCCGTGATGGCACTTTCGCGACCCGAACCGGGGCCTTTGACACGAACTTCGACGTCACGCATACCGAACTTGGTCGCTTTTTCAGCGGCCTGTTGGGCGGCACATTGGCCTGCGAATGGCGTGCTTTTGCGACTGCCCTTGAATCCGCTGGTTCCGGCGCTGGCCCAGCAAAGCGTGTCGCCCTTGGTGTCGGTAATGGTTACCGTCGTGTTGTTAAAGGTTGCGTGAACGTGAGCGACGCCATTGCTGACGTTGCGACGGACGCGTTTTTTCTTGTTGGTCTTTGCCACCGGTGGGTCTCAAACGAACATGTGGGTGAAGATGAATTAGAGAGGGAAATGCGTAGAAAACTATCGCAAGTCCTTGACGCCCTTCTTACCGGCAACCGTCTTACGCGGGCCTTTGCGGGTGCGGGCGTTTGTTTTGGTGCGTTGTCCGCGGACGGGAAGTCCCACGCGGTGCCGGATTCCGCGGTAGGATTTCACCTCACGCAGACGGCTAATGTTTTGGGTGACTTGGCGACGGAGAGGACCTTCGACCAAGTAATCACGCTCGAGCAGAGCGGCGATCTGGCCGACTTCCTCGTCGCTGATGTCACTCGCAGGAGTGATCGGATCGATTCCAAGCTTTTCACATACTTCTCGTGCCCGGAACAGGCCGAGACCGTAGAGGTAAGTTAGGGAATACTGAATCTGTTTGTCGTTGGGGATGTCAACGCCCATCAAGCGGGGCATGGCAAAAACTCCGAGAGCAACTGCGTGATTTTGAAAATTGAATCGCGAACTATAGCAGTCCCTTGCCGTTTTGCTCAAGTGGAAGCATCACAAGGAATTCGGATTTTTTTTCTGGAATCGTCAAATGTCCCCCTGAGATCGTCAAATGTCTCGTCAGACGTTGACGAAACCGCGTACCCCTGTTTATTCTTCGCGATTGCTCGAACTGAAATGGGCATCTTCCCTCACAACTATCACCCATCCGGACCCCCGTCATGGCCGTCCCAAAACGCAAACACTCCAATAGTCGCACCGGCAAACGCCGCAGCCATGATCGTTTGAAGAAGCGATCGATCGGTTACTGCCCACAGTGCAGTTCCGCTGTTCCTACGCACCACATTTGTCCAAAGTGTGGCTACTACCAAGGCCGCACGGTCGTCAAACAGGATGAGTCCTGAAATTGGCTTTTGACGTCAACAGCCCCGGGATTCTGTTTCCCGGCCAAGGAGCTCAGGTGCCCGGCATGGGCACGTGGTTGTGTGAGAACTATCCCGCGGCGAACGAATTGTTCGACCGCGCCGGCGAAGTTCTCGGTTACGACCTCAAACAGCTCTGCGCCGAAGGCCCCGCGGAAAAACTTAACGAGACCGTTCACTGTCAACCTGCGTTGTTTGTCACCGGCGTGGCCGCAGCGGAGGTGTATTCGCAGCTTCACGGCGACATCGCTTCAAAAATCCAGTCTGCAGCCGGTTTGAGTTTGGGCGAATACACCGCGGTGTGTTTTGCAGGCGGATTGGCGTTCGAAGACGGTGTGCGTTTGGTGCAAAAACGCGGCGAAGCGATGCAGGCATGTGCCGACGCGATTCCTTCGGGAATGTCGAGCGTATTGGGGCTCGATTTGGAAAAACTCGACGCGGTTTGTGCGGAATGTCGGCAAGGCGATGAGATCCTCAAGCCCGCGAATCTTCTGTGCCCAGGCAATATCGCGGTTTCGGGGCATCAAACGGCGTTGGATCGGCTCGAGCCGATCGCGATGGCCGCTGGCGCGATGAAAGTCGTTCCGCTGAGCGTCGCAGGTGCGTTTCACACGCCGCTGATGCAGGACGCCGTCGCGACGCTGTCGGAGGCGCTCGCGGACGTTGAGATCAAGGCGACCCGGATCCCGGTTTACAGCAACGTCGATGCGTCGCCTCACAGCGATCCCGGTGAAATTCGCGATTTGTTGGCCCGTCAGGTGGTGAACCCCGTGATGTGGGAAGCCTCGATCAGCCGCATGATCGCGGACGGAGTTGACGGTTTTCTCGAAGCCGGAACGGGCCGCGTGTTGCGTGGCACGATTAAGCGAATCTCGCGCAAAATGCCAACCGAAGGTTTTGGCGATCAGCCGTAAGCGACTGTCTCGCGCCATTGATCGGCGCGTCGGTCGGTTTGCTGCGGCAGGCCAGGGTTCTGTGGTATTGGGTTCTTCTGTGGTATAGGCTTCGTCTGCGGCATAGGCCTCACGGTCGCGTTTCTCATTTTTTTCTTTCTCTGCTCTCAAGCCATCACTTCTTCAGACATGAATTTATCTTTATCGGTTGACCTCAAGGGTCAGGTCGCGATCGTCACCGGAGCCAGCCAGGGGCTCGGTCAGGCCGTCGCGGTAGCATTGGGCCAAAACGGGGCGCACGTTGTTTGCGTTGCTCGGAACGCTGAAAAATTGGCGAAAACGGTTGCTGATATCGAAGCTGCTGGCGGTTCGGCGGAGGCTTTGCCGTGTGACGTGACCGATCGCACGGCTGCCGCGGCAGCGATTGAGGAAACCAATAAAAAGCACGGCCGACTCGACATTCTCGTCAACAATGCGGGAATTACCCGCGACAAATTGATGCGAGGCATGTCCGACGAAGAATGGGATTCGGTGATCGCGACCAACCTGACAAGTTGTTTCGTCTGCTGTCGTGCAGCCGCCGGAGTGATGCGTCGCAAAAAATACGGCCGAATCATCAATATGGCCAGTATTTCGGGCTTGATCGGAAATCCCGGTCAAGCAAACTATTCGGCCAGCAAAGCGGGTATGATCGGCATGACACGGACGATGAGCAAAGAGCTCGTTTCGCGTGGCGTGACGGTAAATGCCGTCGCTCCCGGGTTCATCGCCAGCGAAATGACGGCGGAACTCGGTGACGTGGTCATGGAAGAAGTGAAAAAGCGGATTCCGGCCAAACGGGTCGGGCAGCCAGAAGATGTCGCGGCAGCGGTTCTATTTTTGGCCAGCAAAGACGCGAGTTATATTTCCGGCCAGACCATCGTCGTCGATGGTGGCATGGTCGGCTAACGAAGGTATCGCTTTCGAGCGAGCCTCCCGTTGGCCAGAGATGCGAGGATATCCCGTCTTTTGACGAGATTTTCCCTTGCATCTGAGCTCACGGGATATTGACGGGTTTTAGCCGTTTCCCCTATCTTCACGCCCCGGCGAGAAGGGAATCTCGGCTATACCTATTTAGAGGACCGTGGGCAACCGCATTCCTCTGAAGCAACACCAAGTTTATCGAAGCTTTCGATCCTGGCGTTTTTCCCGTCCTATCGACCAACACAAATTTACTCTCAACCCCCATCCATTTTGGAGTTACGCCCGTGGCGTCTATTGAAGAACGCGTTATCGACATTGTTTCCGAGCAGCTCGGTGTCGACAAAGATAAAATCACACGTGAAACCTCGTTCGTAAACGACCTCGGCGCGGATTCACTCGATACCGTTGAGCTGGTCATGGAACTCGAAGAAGAGTTCGACATCAGCATCCCTGATGATTCCGCAGAGAAAATCCAAAAGGTTGGCGAAGCGGTCGATTTTATCGAGAAGGAAAAAGGCGACGACGCTTAATTGAAGCTGTCCTTGCTAAGTAAACTGATTTTCAGGCGTCAGGCACCGTTTACATCTATCAACATCGGTGGTTGACCCTTTTTATTGCGAAGATACACCGGCCCCACACACATGACGGTTTCAACGGAACCTTTTCGACTCGTTCCCAATAATGGAACTCCACGCCGTGTCGTGATTACCGGAATCGGTGTTGTCACATCGCTTGCGAATGATGTTGATCTGTTTTGGGATCGGCTGACCGCCGGTGCCAGCGGAGTGCATCCGCTCTCGATCATGGATACAAGCCGCTACAAGGTGCACTTTGGCGGCGATATCCCTGATTTTGACGTTACCGAGCATGTCGAAGCAAAAGAAGCCAAACGGCTCGATCGGTTCACCCAGTTTGCGGTCCACGCCGGCGCTCAAGCGGTCGCGGATAGCGGTATCGATTTCGCCTCGATGGATCCACATCGCTGTGGCGTTGTGCTGGGATCGGGTATCGGCGGTCTCAATGAGATCGAAGAGCAAATCGAACGGATGCTCAATAAGGGACCTGACCGCGTCAGCCCGTTCACCGTTCCCAAGATGATGCTCAACGCGGCCGGCGGAAACCTTTCGATCCGGTACGGTCTCAAAGGCCCTAACTTCGCCGTCGCCACGGCATGTGCCAGTGCGACCAACGCGATGGGTGATGCGGTCCGCAGCATCCGCAGCGGTGAAACGGATTTGATGATCACCGGCGGCAGCGAAGCGGCGATTACGCGGATGGGCCTCGCAGCGTTTCAAAATATGAAGGCACTTTCGACTCGTAACGACGAGCCGGAGCGAGCTAGTCGTCCGTTTGATACGGATCGTGACGGGTTCGTGCTCGCCGAAGGTGCGGGCTTGCTCATTTTTGAAGAGTACGAGCACGCCAAGGCACGGGGCGCGAAGATGTACGCCGAAGTTCTCGGTTACGGAACGACCAGTGATGCGGGGCATATCACGGCGCCCGATCCAGAGGGTAACGGAGCCTCCCAGGCGATGCGTTTAGCGATCGCTGATTCAGGCCGGAGTGTGAGCGAAATCGATTACATTAACGCTCACGGAACCAGTACACCACTCGGCGATAAAGCCGAAACCCGGGCGATCAAAGCGGTCCTTGGGGAACATGCAAAGAGTGTCGCGATCAGCAGCACCAAGAGCGCACTAGGCCATTCGCTCGGTGCCAGCGGTGGGATTGAGGCGGTGATTCTTTGCAAGACAATTCAGACTGGCGTGATCGCCCCCACGATCAACCTCGAATCACCTGACCCGGAGTGCGACCTCGACTACGTGCCTTTGAAGGCTCGCGATCAGAAGGTGGACGTCGCCATGAGTAATAGCTTTGGGTTCGGCGGTCACAATGCTTGCGTTGTGCTTGGGCGTGTCTAATAAACCATGGTTGCCCGCGGGTCGCTGCGAGCGTTGTTCGTAGCAACAGGCGGACCTTGGGCGAATTTTGCAATTAACCTCTTCTATTTGGAAGGTCCAGCATGCATCCCCAACCATCCGATCACGCTTTCGAACTTGGGCGTGACGAAGGCCCCGAACCCACCGTCTTTCTTGTCGATGATCACGAAGTCGAGTTGGACCTGATGCAGCGTTGGTGCCAACGCGCCGGGTTTGATACGCAGATCTTCGGCGACCCACTTGAACTGCTCGAAGCCATCGATGTGGATGCGGTCGGTTGTGTTGTTGCCGATTTGCGAATGCCTCGGATCAGCGGCTTGGAACTGCAAGCGAAGATGGCCCAGCGAGACTTGGTCATTCCTGTCATCTTGGTTACCGGCCATGGCGACGCTGAGAATTGCCGAACCGCGTTTCAACAAGGTGTCTTCGATTTTATTGAAAAGGGCTTTGACTCGGTTCAGTTCATTGATTCGGTCGAACGCGCGATTCGAAAGAATCAACGCGAGCGGTTCCGTCATCAGGTTCGGCGCGAGGCTCGGAGTTTGCTCGAAACGATTTCCAAGCGAGAGCATGAAGTCGTGCTTCTGCTGGCAAACGGAATGCCGCTCAAGGGGATCGCTCACGAACTGAAGATCAGTGTTCAGACGGCGTCAAAGCATCGCAGCAGCATCTTCACCAAGCTCAACATCGATAACGAAGTCGATTTATATAAATTGCTTCTTGCTGCCGAAGTCAGCTTGGAACCCGAAGTCGAACAGTGAGTTTCGAACGGGACGCGCGTTGTCTCGTGTTGCCCGCCCAGAAATGCCTGTTGGGATGACGGGCGGTAGAGTTTTCCAAGACACGCCCGCATGGATGATCCGGTCGGCTTGTCGGAGTGGATGTCACCAGAAGCCATTTTCGGTGGCGGAATCTTGGTGAATCCCACTGCCGAATCGGGCAGCCAATTTCCGCTAGATCTTTAACGAGCGAGTTGACGCAACCACGCGCTAAGAGCTTCGTCCCCGCGGCTTTGGACCGTCTGCATAGGCGACATTAGCAGTTCGCCCATCTCATTAAGGTGCCCGAGCGGAACCGCGGTCTGATCCAGCAGCGAGAATCTCACGCGGATCCGCGGTCGAACGCCATCGATCCCTACGCCGGGTGTGAGCAACATCATGTCGCGTCCAACGAGGTTCGACACGGAAAAAATACGAGATCGCAATTGTTTGTTGGATGCCGAAAGAAGGTCCAAGCCATCAAGCTGATTCGGCATGGAGGTTTGGATTCCCGCTGCCGATAGGATTGTTGGCAAGAGATCCGCATGCATTGTCATGTCGGATGTCTCCATAGCGGGAACGTTGGGGCCGGTGATGAAAGCCGGAACCCGCATCTGCGATTCCGACAGCCGTGTGCCATGTCCGATGGTATCGTCATCGAGAAACGATTCGCCGTGATCACCGGTCACCACGGTGATCCGATCGTCGTGAATCAATGAGGCGAGCTCGGCATCGAGTGTCCGGGCTGCGTTGCGATAGCGGTTCCACACGCTCGGTCGCCATGAACTTGGAAACGGAATTGGGTAGTCGGCGGTCGCGGCGGGCCGGTCGATCGAGTGGCTCGGTTCTACCGCAAAAGGAGCGTGGGTGCTGTAGAGAAACAGCACCGCGAGCCTCGGTGGACGCTGCGTGTCGGGGGCCTCAGCTAAAAAGGATTCCGCCGCCGCGATCGCTCGCCGATCCGACGCTAGCCAGTCCATTGGCTCGATGGTGAATTGGTCGAAATGCCGAGGCGAGACAAACGCATCCATTTGGAACGTGCCCCAATCGTCATGTCCTGCAAAGAACCCCAGTTCGTAGCCGGTTTGATGAAAGAGCCGATTGAGCGAAGGCGCGAACCGCATTTCAGATTTGTAGAACCAAACCGCTTCCAAGCCACTGAAGATTGAGAACATCCCCAGGCTTGTCGCATTGCCACCGGAGTAATGATGGTTCAGACGCAAGCCCGAACGTGACGCAGCATCCGCATGCGGCATGATCGCTGGATCGAGCATCTCGGGCCGGAGTGACTCGCAGACGATGATTAGCACATCGGGATACTTGGCGGGCGACGTTATTTCAGCGGGCTGAGTTACCACGTTCATCCGCATCTGCTGGATGCGGCTGTGGGTGACGTCGGCAAGCCGATTGCGATCGTATTGGAATGGTTGGATTGGGGCGGTGGTGCTGTGGTAGTCGCGTAACGCCGTCCAGGGATACCGAGACGGATGTTCTCGCACGCTCTTGAACAACTCATCTGATGTCGGCCGCGTCGCGAGTAGGAGCAGCCCAGCGAGCATTCCGAGGGTGACGACTACCCGCGTGGTGGTACCGGCCACGAGACGTGGTGTGGGGGCAGGATTAACCAGGCGGGCGGTAAGTGTGGTAACGACGAAACCGCCCGCGAGCCAAATCACGACGGCGAACAGAGGTAGCAGCATGCCCCATGAAAAGAATGCGAGCAGGTTGGGAACGTGCTCGCGAAGGAGCGAGGCGAATTCCCGCGTGAATAGATGAAAGCCGCTCCACCGGAAGACCAGGACATCCAGGGCGAACCACGTGGGAGCGATGGCAAAAAGCAACGTTCCCACGGGGCGATTTGCCGTTGGCCGCCATTGATTCCAGCAACCGACGATGACCATTGCTGGGACCTGCAGCGAAACGCACTGCAGGACGATCCAGCCGAAATGAACGGGGGTGCCGTCATGCAACGGTGCCTTACCCCACGGGTGAAGCACCGCAAAAAGAAACATCCAGACACACCAACATAGCCACTCGGTGGAGAGAACTCGGTGGTGGGTTCGGCGGGGCAAGGGGCGGTTCTTTCACTCGCGAGTGGATCGTGGTCCGGCTGCGCCGCGAGAGCGTGGCCGGCATAAAAATTTTAGTCGGGCGAGTTTTCCCGATGTGAGGTGGTGGTTACCAAGGGGGGCACGGCTGGTGAGGAGCCCGCGGTCGTTGCGGTTAGCTCGTCCGTTGCCCCTCGAACGAACAAATGTCGCTTGGTACAACGGTGGATTGGGTTTGCGAAGGTTCCAGGTAAGATACTCCACATGAATTCACCATTGAACGTGCAGGACCGAGCCGGATCCGGTACATCGGAAACGGTTCCGCGAACAGGCCTGCCTCCGCTGATGATCGGCAACGTCGAAATCGGTTTTCCGGTCGTGCAGGCTGCTCTGTCGGGGTACAGCGATCTGCCGATGCGTGTGATCGCGCGGCGTCACGGAGCCAGCTACAGCGTCTGTGAGGTGATGCTCGATCAATTCCTGCTGTCGTTGACGAAGCGTCAGAAAACCAAGCACTTTCTCGATATTGCAGACGAAGAGCATCCCGTCGGTGGCCAACTCATGGGTGCGGAACCCGAGCAGTTTTCGCTTGGTGCGATGAAACTCGTCGAGGCGGGGTTCGACATTATTGATGTGAACTTCGGTTGCCCCGTCAAGAAAGTGCTCGGCCGGTGCCGCGGTGGTTTTCATCTGTCGCAGCCGTCGGTGGCCATCGAGATCTTGAAACGGACACGGGACATCGTGCCCGACGAAATACCGGTGACGGTCAAGATGAGACGAGGGATCGATGACAGTGTTGAGGCGCGGGATCAGTTCTTTGAAATCCTCGACGGCGCGATCGCGGCCGGGCTCGCCGCGGCGACGGTGCATGGGCGAACCGTCGTGCAGCGATATATCGGGCCGAGCCGATGGGAGTTTTTGCGAGAGGTGAAACAGCACGTTGGGAGCGAATTTAAGATCCTCGGCAGCGGGGATTTGTTTAACGCCGAAGACTGTCTGCGGATGATCGAACAGACCGGTGTGGATGGCGTGACGGTCGCGCGCGGCGCGATCGGCAACCCCTGGGTTTTCGATCAAGCTCGGCGTCTGGCGGAGGGGCAACCATTGCCTCCACCTCCGACATTGCACGAGCAAGCCAGGGTGATGCGTGAACACTTCGATTTGTGCGAGCAGACTTATTCGGTCGAGCGAGCACCATTATTGATGCGCAAGTTTTGCATCAAGTACTCTCAAAATCATCCACAGTATGAAACGGTGCGATTGGCGTTTCCGCGGCTCAAAACACGGGCGGATTTTGAGACAGCGTTGTCGGAGCATTACGCCGTCGACGGCCCTGGCCGATACATCCCTCGAGAGTTACACGGTTCGCAGGAAGAGTGTTGATTTCGATTGACGACGCCAACGGACGGTATCGCGGCGAGTCGAACCATGAGAATTGGTGATGTCTCGGTGGAGATGGCCGGCGCGGTTGATTGGCCGAATTCCGCTCTGTAGAGCGTCTGCGGATGTGTGCGTTTGTTGACCGAAGCAAATTGAGGGGCAAGCGTTGCTTGCGCAATGGGGCGGATCGCTCCGTGAATGGGCGATGCGGTTCATGTCAGTTACATCGCCTTCTGAGGGGTATTGTTGTTGATGCCGTGGCGATTCGACTCGGGTTATAACAGTGGAGCACATCGGAGCGAGGTTTCGGTGTCGCGATGGCGGGTCTGGTAGCCTACTTTCTTTCACCCATTGGGCGAACAATGACGAATCGCGGGACAATACAGATGGACTCTGGATCGCAGATTGTGGCGAATTCGACTCATGTCGACTGTGCGGAAGGTGCAGTCATGTCGACCTATCGACATACCAAGATCATCGCCACGATCGGCCCCGCAACTGACTCCGAAGAAATGCTCGCGAAGTTGATCTGCGGCGGCGTCGATGTCATGCGATTGAACATGGCCCACGGCACTGCCCAATGGGTTCGCGATATTATCGGGCGCGTGCGTCGTGTGTCCGAACAGGTTGGACGGCACGTCGCGATGATGATTGATGTCAAAGGCCCTGAGATCCGGACCGGGCCGGTCGACACGCCGATCAAGCTCGCAAAAGGGGACATCCTGCGTCTTTGCGTACGTGAAGAAGATCTCGCGTTGGAAGACTGTGCCAGTGTCACGGTCAACTATCCGCTGTTGCCTCACGATGTTGAAATCGGTGCGACGGTCTTGGTGGATAGTGGACTGATGCGGCTGCGGATTCTTGCAACGGATGAACATTCGGTCCGTTGCGAGGTGCTCACACCAGGAGCCTTGGGGTCTCGTCGGCACATCAATCTGCCCGGTGTGGAAGTACGTTTGCCCGCACTCACGGCGAAAGACGAAGCTGATCTGAAAGCTGGCGTGGAAGCCGGCGTCGATTTCGTGGCCTTATCGTTCGTACGACGCGCCGAAGATGTCGAAACGCTGCGTGACTTTCTGAAAGAACACGGTTCGCCGGCTCGGATCGTTGCGAAGATTGAAGAGCAAGCGGGTGTCCGAAACATGAAGGACATCATTCGAGCAGCCGATGCGATCATGGTCGCACGTGGTGACCTCGGAATCGAAATTGATTTCCATCGTTTGCCGTTGGTGCAAACGGAATTGGTGCAGGCGTGCCAGGCCGAGGGCAAGCCGGTCATTATCGCGACTCACTTGCTCGAGTCGATGATCGAGTCTCCGATACCAACCCGGGCAGAAATTTCCGACGTTTGTAATGCGGTGCGTGAACAGGCCGATGCGGTGATGCTCTCCGGCGAGACCACCACGGGGGCCTACCCGGCGGAATCGGTTGAGGTGCTCAAGAGCATCTTGATGAGTACGGAACCGTCGGTGAGTAGTCAGCTCAATAGCCGGATCAAACTACGTGCTCCGAAAGACAAAATGCTTCGTTCCTCCGCCATCTTGGCTCAGGAGTTGGGCCAGTCGGGGATCGTCGTCTTCACCCGCAGTGGGTTTTTGGCGTACGTGCTCGGTGCACTGCGACCGCGTGGGATTCCGATCTTTGCCTTCACGGACGTTGAGCCGACCTTTCGCCAGATGTTGATGCCGTGGGGTGTTGAGCCGTTCTTGATGCCGTTTTCGGATGACCCCGAGGAAACCATTCGCAACGCATTGTCCCGACTCCGCAACAACAAATGGTGTCCGGCGGGTGCTTGGTTGGTGGTGATCACGAACGCTTTGGCGGATGACAAGATCATCGACACAATGCAACTCCGCCAAGTCCGCTAGCCAGTACAATGGATCGATATCACAAGGATATCGAATTCATGAAAGTTGTCTTGCGTTGGCTCGGTTATGTTTGGGCCTCGCCCAATACATTTCTGGGCATCGCGATCGGGTTTTTGCTCGGTGGACGTTTTGAGCGGGTTGACGGAGTTCTCGAGGTCCACGGGCCGCGGGTATCCGCGGCGCTCGCGAAAATGTTTGTGCCGGCGGTGGCGATGACGCTCGGACACGTCGTGCTCGGTCGTGACCGTGCAGTGCTCTCCGCTACACGGGCGCATGAACGCGTGCACGTTCACCAGTTTGCCTGCTGGGGGCCATTTTTCTTGCCAGCCTACCTCGGCATTTCCGTGTTGCTGTACGCGATCGGTCGAGATGGATATCGCGGCAATCCGTTCGAGATTGCGGCATACGCGGTGGACGACCCGTCGGTCCGAGCAGGTGAAAATCGTGAAAGCGATGTGTGACACCGGTCGCTCGGCGATCGCTCCCTGTTTGATCCATTCGGCGGCGACTGGAAGTTGAACCGCACCCTTGGTTGATTCGACTCGCGTCAGCAAATGACTCGCATGGTCAAAAAAAATCCGCCGATTGTTCGTGTGCATCGCAGATTGCAGATGCGTGAACGATCGACGGAATGCAGTGTCGAATGGGAGCCCACGCTCAGGTGTCGATGAGATCTTCAGGTGAGAGAATCGGCAGTTGGTTCTCCTCGGTTTCCTGCTTCTCACGCCATGGCTCGTTTTTACGGTAGGAATCAAGTTCCTCTTTGAGCTGCTCGAGTTGTTCGTTCTCCTCGATGGTGCCTTGCTTGACGGCCTTTTCGCTCCACAAGATTGCGTTTTCAAAGTCGCCGCTCTCGGCGTATCCCGCCGCGAGCGTGCTGAGGATATGAGCTTCCTTCTCTTCGGTCAGTTCAACGGCGCGTAGGCCGAGTTCGACGGAACGTTTGCCGTCACGAATTCCATCTTGGGGCGAAGTCGCCAAGACCCACGCGAGATTGTTCAAGATGCCCGAGAGAATGCTCTTGTTCTCTTGGTCATCGTCCTTGCCGATCGCTTTGAGTGCTTTTTCATAATCGGTAATCGCATTGCGATGTTCGCCGACAGCGAGGTAAGCGTCCGCGCGGGAACGCAAAACAGCCGCGTTGCTGGGATCGCTCTCAAGGACTCGGGTCAGGACTTCGATCGCTTTGCGAGGGCGGTCGTCTTGGAGGTAGAGACTCGCCAGTTGAAGTTGGCGAAAGGTATCGTTCGGATTGCGTTCAATCAAGATTTGCATGTCGTTGATCGCGTCGGCCATCCGCCCTTCTTCAATTGCGATGAAGCAACGCACGATGATGGCTTGGTCAATTTGTTCGACCTGTGGGGCGATGTCGGTCGCGGCTTTGAGGTCACGCTTGGCGGATTTGACGTCATCGCGTCCCAACGCGATTTCGGCACGTTGGAGCAAAGCAATCGGATCACGAGGTTGCATCGCGAGTGCTTTGTTGAGGTCGGCGAAGGCTTCGTCTTCTTTATCGAGCATGCGATAGAGGATTGCCCGTAAGCGATACAAACCTTCGCTTGGGTTGGCGGCGATGGTTTTGCTGAGCAACTCGACGGCTTCATCGGCACGATCGAGATCAACGAGTTGTTGCACGGTCGCTTGTGCGATTTGCTGGTTGGTGGGGTCGATTTCGAGCACAGCTTGCAAGTCTTTGACGGCGCCATCGACGTCGCCGTTTTGCAGTTGAGCCCCGGCCCGTTCACGCAGGGCACCTGTGTTTTTGGGATCCGCCTTGATTGCAGCGTTGAGGTCTTCGAGTTTCTTGTCGACGTCGGTTTGGGCGACCGCACGCAGCAGGTACGCTTTGCTTTGTTCGACCGGGTTGTCTTCGTAAAGTTCGATCGCGGCGGTGGTGGACTTCTTGATGACTTCCATGTCGCCATCGGGAAGCAGATTTAGCTGAGCGATCAGCATGTGTGCTTCCGCCAATTCGGGGTCATGTTTGACCGCTTCGGTAAGTGCTTCGGCTGCTTCGGTGCGAGCTTGGAGTTGTTGTCGGCCGCGAAGCCGGATGATCGCGGCGGCGAGTCCTTGGCCGCGTTGGAGTTGCACGCTGCCGAGCATTTTACGGGCGAAGGAGTCGTTCTCTTCACTGAGGCCTTTGGCGAGCGCCGATTCGATTAACGCGGCGACCGCTTCGAGATCGCGATTGGATTCGGCGTCGATCCGTTTGAGCACCGCTTCGTCGAGATCGGATTGTCCCGGGTCGACTTGGGCGTTAATCGGTGGCGGTTCCGGAACGGCCTCTTCTTGGGCAGACGTGGTGCCGGCGGCCAGCAGGCTGCAGATCGCGGTGGCTAAAAAGAAACGAAAAAATCCGTGAATACATCGCAACCGTACGGGCTCTAATACGACCGAGCCTGGATGAGGGGCCACGATTCGGTCGTGAGGGCGGGCGGACTCCGTTATGATGTTTTTTCGATTCATCCTGTATTCTCGCATTGTGGTTCGTGGTGTTTCGTCTGGATGGGACGATGCATCGGCGCATCGTATCATCTTTCGTCCGATAAGAGCCTCAGTTAGTAATTATGGCGGGGCCGGCAACTGCAGCGAAGACCAAACCTAGGTAAATCTGGTGCTTTGTCGCGATGATGCGTTTCGCGAGAGCGTTTTGGATCGTGGAAATATCGAAAACCAACCAAATGAGCAAAAATGACTGAACCCACCCGTCGCCGCATTTTCGTCACTCGCCAGATCCCGGGGGCGGCGTTGGACCGCCTTTGTCAACTGCACGACGTGTCCATTTGGCCAGATCGAGTGCCGCCGACGCCAACCGAATTGCTCGAGAGAGTGGCTGGTTGTGACGGCTTGTTGACGATGTTGAGCGATCGGATCGATGAATCCGTGATGAAGGCGGCCGGGCCCCAATTGAAAGTGGTCAGCAATTATGCGGTCGGATACAACAATATCGATTTGGTGGCCGCTCGCGAGCGTGGGATCCGCGTGGGAAATACGCCTGATGTGCTTAGCGCCGCGACCGCCGATCTCGCGGTAACGCTGCTTCTCGCGGCGGCTAGACTCGTTCCAGAGGCCTCGGCGCAAGTCCGAGAAGGTCGCTGGGGAGCTTGGGAGCCGGACGTTTTGTTGGGCGTTGAGCCGGCCGGTCGAACCCTGGGCGTGATCGGAATGGGCCGGATCGGCAAAACGTTTGCCGAGCGGATGGTCGGGGGATGGGGGATGAAGCTCTTGTACACGTCGCGTGCGGCGAAACAGGATGTCGACGAATCGCTCGGTGGTCGCCACGTGGAGATCGACGAGTTGCTCCGCGAGAGTGATTTCATCTCCCTGCACGTGGCGCTCAACGACGAGACTCGGCACCTGATTGATGCGGACGCGTTTGCGAAAATGAAATCGACCGCGGTGATCGTGAATACCGCCCGCGGCGAGATCATCGATCAGGAGGCCCTGGTCGACGCGATCAGGAACAAGCAAATTTTTGCAGCCGGGTTGGACGTGACAACGCCAGAACCTTTGCCGCCTACGCATCCGTTGGTCGGCTTGCCCAATGTTTTGATATTGCCCCATATCGGCAGCGCCACGGATACCAGTCGCCACGCCATGTCCGAGATCGCGGTGGACAATGTCTTAGCCGGGTTGAGCGATAGTCCGCTGCGCTGCGAGGTGCCCCTTGCCTAATTGGCTGACGTACCTATTTGATGCGATCCGGCGTCCACGGGAAGAGCTGTCCAAGCGACAGCATCAGCTTCGCTATGGCTGGGATCTCGTGGTCTACTGCGGTCGCCAACTCGAACGCCATCGCGCCGAAGGCATGGCGGCGGAGCTGACCTACCGCACGATTTTTTCGTTGATCCCGGTCGTCGTGCTCGGTCTGGTCATGTTCCGCGTCGTCGGCGGACTCGAGGATGTGCAAACCCGTGTCGAGAACCAGCTCTATTCGTTTTTTGGTGTGCCGGAAATCCCGATCCAGTATTTGCACGAGCAGGCTGAAGAGATCGAACAGGAATCCGAGCAGGCTAAAGAGGAATCGGAACGGCGGATCGCAGAAACGCTCGCGGGTGGGGAAAATGCCGATTCGATTTCAGGGGAGTTCAATGGACCCAGCGGAAATGCAGGCTCGATCGTTTCCGATGGCGATGAGCTTAATGGTGAGGAGCCCGGTGCCGACGTAGACCAAGCATTGGTGGATGCCGTCGAGCAAAAGGCGGGTGAAGCGGCGACCGCGATGGAAGCCCGCGCAAGTATCCGCAGGACGTTGCACGAAGTCACGTCGCAGATCGCGACCCTCGATTTTGCCTCGATCGGTGTGTTTGGGTTGCTCTTGTTTCTATACGCCGCGGTCGCGCTGGCAGATTCGACTGAGCATTTGTTTAACATCATTTATGACGCGCCGAGTCAGCGTCCGATTCATCTGCGGCTGGCAATTCATTGGTCGATCATCACGCTCGGCAGCGGTCTGTTGGCGCTGAGTTTGTACATGTCGGGGCAGGTCGTCGACTGGTTCAACACGATTGGTGCGGGGTCGCGGCCGACGTGGGTGTTGCAGCACGCGTTATCGTTGTTGGCCGGTTGGGTGCTGCTGTTTTTGCTGTACGCATTGATGCCCAACACGCACGTCTCGCTGCGCGCCGCCGCGATCGGATCTGCTGTGGGGGCGGTGTTGTGGGAGTTTGCGAAGTACGGGTTTCAGATTTACGTGAGCAAGGCGGTGCCCTATTCGGCCCTGTATGGCTCGCTCGGTTTAATCCCGCTGTTCCTGTTTTGGATCTACGTGACATGGCTGATCGTGTTGTTCGGTCTGATTCTGACCTACACGACACAGACGATGCGAGGTCGGCGATTACGCCGCAAGTTCGAGGATGCTGATGCGTTGCCCGCAGGTGACCCGGATTGGATGCTGCCGATCATGACCGAGGTGGCCAGTGCGTTTCGCGACGGTAAAGCGATCGGGCGACAAGAGTTGGCTGAGGAATTAGGGCTCAGCAGCCGCGTCGTTCACGAGATGGAGAATCACTTGATTAACGGTGGTTGTCTGCGGCGAGTCCCGGGGGCGGCGGGCGAAGAAGATCGACTGACATTGGCTCGACCCGCCGAGCGAATTTTGATTTCAGACGTGTTGGAGCTCGCCCATCAAGCGCGCCCGACCAACAATCACCGGGCCTGGAAAACGCTCGCCAGCCTCAAGCTTGCCGAACGCAATGCCGCAGGCGAGCAAACGTTGGCCGATGTGATTGTCTAAAAGAGTTGTCATTGCAAGTATTGGTTGAGCCAGGGTAGCAACTTGGCCATGGTGATTCCGATGACATTGATCAAAACAATGGCACCTATAAAACAGCCCGCACCCACCGAAGGCTTGGCTGCACCAAGCTGAGGGCGGATCTGTTTTGGCACTTGTGCGGGCATGATTCGGTTCTCATTTGTCATTCGACGCAGTCCGCCTTGTCGGTATCGATTGCTCCCTAGGATTAGCATCGATAGACGTAAACAGGTTACCACGAAAAAGTTGGTAACACTCTCGTTTCCGCTTCGCTTGGTTGGGTAACTCATGGCGCATCCCGTTTGCGATGCTTTCCCATGAATCCCCTACCGAATGTGGAAGCTTCCGATGACCGCGATCCAAACCACCTCTCATGGCGTCTCTCCGTTCGTTTCAGGAGTGCCGACGTCGAACTCAACTCCTGAAAATGCGAACACACGACCTCGAAACTTTTTGAGCCTGGAGCGGGAAACGCTTGAAGGCTATTTTCCAAAGTTGGACGAGGAACTTCAAGCAATTCCATTTTCGGACCTAGAGAGTCCATCCAATCCGGGCATCTCGCTATTTAAGCGTCGCAAGGGTCCGGCCATGCTGATCCCCAAAGAATTCGGCGGATTGGGGGCAAGTGCCGTCGAAGCCTCACGCATGTTGCGGGCGATTAGTTCTCGCGCCCCGTCATTGGGAATTGTTTGCACGATGCACAATTTTTCAGTTTCAACACTGGTGGAATGGGCGATCTTTGGCGAGGAATATGGACAACTATTGCTCTCGGGGCTGGCCGAAAACGCCATGTACGTGGCATCCGGCTTTGCGGAAGGACGCAGTGGTGCGCGGCCGCTGGACATGACCATGCGTGCACGACGGGCACCGGGCGGAGGCTGGCTTGTGTCAGGCAAGAAGAAACCCTGCACACTGACTCACTCGATGGATTTCCTATCTTGCGGCCTAATTGCGGAAACCGAACCGGGTGTTTGGCGTCGCGCCGTTGGGTTGATACCTGCGGACGCCGAAGGAATCGAACGCCGGCCGTTTTGGAAAACCGAAATTCTCGCGGGCGCGGAAAGCGATGAAGTCATCCTCACCGACGCGCACGTACCCGACGACTTTGTTTTCGTGGTCGATGATACCGATGCGCTCAATCCCGTCGAAATCACGGGATACATCTGGTTTCAACTCGCGCTCTCATCCACCTACTTAGGCGTGGTCAGCGCACTTGTGGAACGCGTTTTGGAGTCTGAAAAAGGGAACGCACAGGAACGTGCCCAATTAGTCATTCAGTGGGAAAACCAAGCGACCGCCCTGGATGGTCTCGCTTATGCCCTGCAAGCTCGCGAGGATCATCAACGACTGTTGAGTCGTGCCTTGTCGACCCGTTATGCCGCGCAAAGTGTCATCGAACACTTGGCCATGCGAAGTGTGGAACTCTTAGGTGGCATGTCGTTCATGTCGACGCCGGAGCATACCTACCGCATGTGTGCTTGCCGCGCCATGGCCTTTCATCCGCCCGGACGAATGTTTGCCCTGGACGCTCTCGACGAATTCGCCCGAGGCGGAGAACTCGACGTCAGCTAAGTCGTGCCGCGCCGCGAACCCAACGGTTTGCTCGTTCGCTCATGTTCTCGCGGAAAGTCGGTCACCAGGCGATTGTCCCGAAATCACTTCCCGTTCTCCTCGTGGCTGGGGCTTCCAGCAACAGTCCGCGGCTGGAAGGCCCAGGCATTTTATTTCGGGACAATTCTTAAGGGTTTGGAGGTTTGCGATGTATGACGCTGTGATAGTCGGTGCCAGTCTTGCCGGATGCACAACAGCGATACGGCTGGCGCGGTGTGGCTGGAAAGTCGCGTTGTTGGAGCGGAGTCCCAATCAAGACAACTACAAAAAACTCTGCACGCATTTTATCCAACCCTCCGCGATTCCAATTCTGAATGCGCTCGGGGTCACCGATGCCATGGAAGCGGCGGGCGGAGTTCGTACGGACATGCGACTGTGTACTCCTTGGGGATGGATTGAAGAACCCGAAACCGATTACAGGCAACGTGGCATCAACCTATCCCGCCGCACGCTTGATCCATTGATCCGATCCTACGCAGCGTCCGAGTCTGGCGTCGAATTCCATAGGGGAGCGAATGTCGAGAAACTCGTCACCCATGCGAGTAAGCGGGTACAAGGTGTCGTGGCTCGAGTTCAAGGAACAACGCGGCAATTCCATGCACCATTGGTTGTCGCCGCAGATGGACGCAATTCGACCGTCGCCAAGCTGGCCAATATTCCGGTGCGGAGCAGCAACAATACGCGATTCAGCTACTACACCTACTATGACGGTGGACTGTTAACGGCGGGTGGTAATGCCAATTTCTGGCACCTGGAATCGAAACTTGCCTTCGGATACGAAAATGGGGATGGGACGTCACTCTTGGGGATCTTTCTCCCGGCAGAGGACCTTGCGAGTTTCCGCAGCGATCCAGCAGCGAACTTTCGGTCGTTTTGGGATAGCGTGCCGAACGCGCCTTCCATCGGGTCGGCGGAACCGATTGCTCCGCTGCGTGGCTACGTTTCTTATCCAAACCAGCTTCGTCCTGCGGCCATGCCCGGCTTGGCTCTCGTCGGCGATGCGGTCATGTCGATCGACCCCATGTGGGCAGCCGGTCTGTCCTTCGCGGTGGCGTCGGCCGATCGATTGGTGACGGCACTCGCGCAGACGCAACGAAGCGAATCAAGCGGCACCGAGAAGAGTATCGATCAAGCCTTGGGCGTGTATCAGCGACGCCAGAACCGCGCCACGTTCATGCACTACCAGCAAATCGCGAGTTTCTCACGAAGGAAATCCTCGAGTTGGTTTGAACGTCTTCTCTTTTCCGCGGCGGTGCATGACTCACGCGTTGCGCAGAACGCCTTCTCGATGATCCGTCGCGAATCAAGCCCATTGAAATTGGTTTCGGCGGCAAATCTTTGGCGAATCGGCCTCGTTCATCTGAAACATCGGTTAGGCCTGAAACAAATGGAGGTGCTGTCCGCTAACAAGTCCACACCTCAGGTGGCGGTGACGCCTGAGCAGGCACTCAACAATCCAGCAACCTTATCAACTCTATCGTAGGAGTTTGGCACTCATGACTCAGAAGAAACCTACGGAACGATCTCCGCAATATCCAGTGGCACCGGGGAGGCTTCAAAAAGTCTTTCGCCATAGCCCACTCGATGGCTGGCTCGTCCTGCTCGCGCTGATTCAGTTTGCCATTCTGGTTTTTGGAACGCTCTCGTTCGGCAAAATTGCCTGGTTCATTAGTTTGCCGTTGGCGATTACCTCGGCAGCGTTGCTATGTACCAACTATTTTACCGTTGCCCACAACTTTGTTCACAATCCGTTCTTCCAAAGTGCACTGGCCAATTCAGTATTCAGTTGTTTCAACTCCATGCTGTTGGGGACTCCGGAAACGCTGCACCGAATCTACCATTTCAATCACCACAAATACGACAACGCGGCTACCGACCCACGAACAGGCTTGCGCGGCGACATCGGTTCAACGTATCGCTTTGGCAATTCGACCGGAATGGAAGAGCCGCTGTTGCGTTACGCCATCTTGAGCTATTTCCGAAACGATATTCCCTTCCTGGTGCGAACCGCCTTCAAGAAACGGCATCACAAACTTCTCATTGCTGAGACGCTGTCCATCCTGGTGATGCTGGTTACGTTCGGGGTGTTCAATCCGATGGGATTTTTCGTTTTCTACCTGCCAGTCTGGCTGTTGGGCACGATCGGGTCTCAGGCCCAAAACTACCTTGAGCATCATGGCGGAACGCCCGGGGATCGGGAACACAACGCGGTCAGTTGTTACAGCCGTTTTTACAACTGGATTTGGTTTAACAACGGTTTCCACCAAGAGCATCATTTCCGCCCGCAGGTCCATTGGACACGGGTTGCTGAGGTCACGCCGATGCTGCCGCCAGCGGAAGAGCGTTGCATCGTCAAAGGTGCCCACTGGCTGAATTTTGGCGAGAGATCGAAGAGTCAAACACAGTCGGATTAGGCAGACAACGCCACTTTTCACGTCGCTCGTTCTCTCCGACACCGAGAATTGCGGGCGTTACCCGCATTCGGAACCTCGAAGCGACTCAGCATACGTGCGAGGCGAAAACTCCAATACGTCTGCCACATAGTGGCGTTGTCCAGTCAGCTCGTCGCCTGTCGCTGAAAAAGCGTAGCGAAACGGTGCGAGCCGTCCGGTCTCACCCATTTTTAATGCTGATAAAGCATCAGTCCCACTCGTCAAAGTCGAAGTACCCTCAGATCGTTTCCTAAAGGAGATTTACGATGAATCGCGCTCAGTTTTCCACGTATGTTTGGTCGGCCTACTTGCTATCAGCGGGAGCAATGATACTCATTGCCCCCACATCATTATTTACCTGGGTAGGGTTGCATGACCCGGGAAACGGCATGTGGTTGCGGCTCAGCGGAATGTTGTTGGGGACGATGGGGTACTTTTTTCTGGAAGCCGCCCGCGCCGATAACCGGCAGTTCATGCTCTGGGGTGCTCGCGCTCGCATGATTCCGATCCTTTTCCTATCCCTATTCGTGATTCAAGGCCTGGAAAGTCCTTTGGTACTGAGCTGCGGCATCCTCGATGTCTTCACCGGGCTATGGACCCTTCACGCATTACGAGCCGACGCGGCAGATCCGATTGCGGTCGTTAAATGACACCGCGGTGTGAAAAACAGTTTTTGTACATGGGAATGGGCTTGAGGCAACCGTGAGTTCCATTCTCAGTGCTGATGCGATCCACAGGATCATCGGCGTGAAAACGATCGGACAGAGCGTCATGCGCCATCGTTATCATGTTCAGTCCCGCGATTGCATTTTAACGATTCGAAATTCGCTTTCGGAAAGTCACACCGCACGCCATTTTTTATCGTGATAGCGACGGCAGGCGATTAGTCCCGAACGCCGGCCCGGGTTCGAATTGTCGATAGAAAATTTCAAACGCCCTTGTGAGCCATGGGCTGTGAGGACCGGATGTTGGGAGTTTCCCAACTGCTTGCGCGACGCGGCTCACTCGAACCAATGCCATCTACCTTCCCGATGCGTCACCGGTGGGAAGTATCTCATTCTCACAGCTTGAGATGCTGAAGTTGCTCTGGACCGTGCTCTTCGTTTCCGGTCGACCTTCGGCGAAGCCAGGTTTCAGCAAGAGACTGCGGCTCTGGAAAAACGCTGCTGCGAAGGGGGGATTCGCGATAAACGGCCAGCTTCTCTTCGAGAAAATACGACGCGGCGGTGAAACAGTTCTCGGAGTCGTCCGCTAGGCAGTGCTAGCTACACCATCCCCTTTCAAGGATCTCCCATGAACCTCCTCGTTTCGCGTTCGCCCGTTTTGCTGGGCATTGCATTCGGTCTCCTCCTTGCGACACCCAAACCCCTACCGGCTGAAAACCTGGATCAAATTGTCGATCGAGCCAGCCATGCACAGGACTCATTGGGCAACGTCATTCTAAAAACCAAATTGACTATTTCTCCATCTTCGGGAACGCCCCGAGAGAACCGTGTGGAGTTTCGACTTCGTCGCGACGGTGAAGTCGTTCAGAGTTGGATCGGGGTGATGGAGCCGGCGTCGTTGAAGGGCATGCAGTTTGTCCGCAATCGCATGTCAGCCTCGGATGATCGCCTCTTGCTGTACATCCCCGCAACGAAACAAGTCCGGCAGATTCCCGCAGCGGCTCGAGAGAAGAAGTTTCTTAACTCCGATTTTTCGATCGCCGATCTGCAGATCCGGCCTTCCGATTTGGGGCAACGCAAAATCGTTGAAGAAACGGATCGGCATTGGGTCGTGGCGGCTCGGCCATCATCTCCCAGCATGTACGAGTGGATTCTCTTCACCATCGACAAGAAGGACTTCACTGTCCTGCGGGTTTGTTTCTATCAAGCCGGACACAAGATGATCAAAGATCTGTTAGTGCGTTCGTTCGATACGGTCGCCGACACGCGGCTAGCGACTCAAATCGAGATGAAAGATCTGACGAGCGGATCTCGAACCGTGCTTGAGGTTACGAACTTTCAAACCAACGTAGCCGATGCAGACCTTCCCGCACGCACTTTCACCGCCGAGTTCATGCGAGAGCAAAAGTAGGCTTTTGACGGTATCAATCAACTACATGTAGGAAATCGGAAAATATCATGTTCTCGGAATCAGTTATTACCAAGTGTGTCGACTTCGTCTTACGCAGGAAGACGGTTTGGCTACTGTCGATCGCGGTGGTAAGTGGCTGTCTGCTATTTAGCCTCCCGCAGCTCGTTATCGACGGTTCGATTGAGCGAATCATGCTCAAGGATGGTCCTGAAAATGTATTCCATGAACATGCTAAGGAGCTGTTTGGAACCGACGAAGTCATCTCGATCGTGATCAATTCTGATGACACCGTTTGGGAGCCAGGAAAACTACGACAGCTCGAGCAGTTGAGTGAAACGCTCGCGGAGTTGGAAGGCGTTGTCGACGTCTTTGGTCTCACCAACTATCGCCTCGTCGACAGTCAATATGGGATGCTGACGACGTCTAGCATCTCGCAGCGACTTGCCGAGGGCGCCTCGGTCGATGAGCTTCGTACGCTCGCTGATAGCGATCCGGCTGTCCGTAACAATTTAGTTTCCGAGGACGGATTGAATGCCGCCATCAACTTACGCCTGCAACCGCAGGCTGAGGCGAGACTCGGCATGCAGCGTGAACTGGTACAGCAAGTTCGCGATACGCTGCAGCAGATATCTGGTAGCGAACGATTTCACTTGGCAGGATGGCCAGTGATTAAAGCCGATCTTACTAACTACATGGAACGTGACCTGCGTGTCCTATTGCCGGTCATGGCAGTGGTGATATCGGTGCTGCTGATGTTAAGTTTTCGGCGGATCGCCGGCGTGGTCCTGCCACTCGCGGCCATCGGGACGGCGCAGATTTGGACCATTGGTGGCATGGTTGTCACTGGTCACGCGATGACCATCGTCACCAATAGCTTGCCAATCATCATCATCGCGATCGGTACCACGTATTGTATCTTCGTCGCCTCGGCAATTTTCCAAGGGATCGACGCGGGAAAAGACCGGCCAACCGCGATCCGCCTCGCACTCCAGAAAACTGGACTGAGCGTCGTTCTATCCGGGTTCACGACCATGGTCGGATTTGCTGCTTTGAAGATGAATCACCTGGAGGTGATCGACGAGTTCGGTACGATCGCAGTCTGGGGTGTGATGGTCAGCATATTAATGGCTCTGGTATTCATGCCCTGTTTAGCTCTTTTCGTTCCGATCCGGCCCAGAACGCCTTCTGCAAATCCTCGTGTTGCCTCTTGGGATCGTTTTTTAGATCGTGTTCTGGCGAACCGACGAATCATTTGGGCTGGTACGATCCTAGTCGTCGTCGTCAGCGGTTTCGCCATCATGCGAATTCGAGTCGATACGGCGCCGGTAGGCTGGTTCCCGCGCACTTCCGAAACGCGACTGGCGGTGGACTATGCCAATCAGCACATGGCTGGGATCACCCCCTACAACATTTTGTTGGAGTCGGACAAAGCAGGGACATTTCAAGACCCCGAGATGTTAACGCGGATCGCCGGACTACAACGCTGGCTTGAGTCTCAAGCGGACGTGGACACAACTTACTCCATCGCGGACGTGAACAAAGTGCTGTTTCGGGCACTTGGTGGTGACGCATCCTGGTATCGGATTCCCGATGACCGTGCGGGCGTTGCGCAGGTCATGATGTTGGCACGTAGCGAAAATATCGAAGGGCTGGACACGTTGATTACTGACGATGGCCGTGCCGCCAATATTCTGGCTCGGTCATCACTGCTGGGATCCGAAGCGGGGGTAGAGTTTGCGCAGCGAGTCGACGAATATCTTGCTCAACATTTCTCCGATCTGAAAATCAAGAAGATCACCGGGAACGCACACCTGACTTACCTCACGAACATCCAGTTCACCAGCGGTTTGGCGAGTAGCCTGGCAGTTGGGATGGGAGCTATCTGCCTCGTGATGATGCTGCTGTTCCGTTCGGTCAAACTGGGGCTTTTGGCGATGATTCCCAATATGATTCCCGTCGCGGTAAACTATGCGATGCTCGGACTCGTTGACATTTCGCTCAACGCGGCGACGAGTATTACGGGATGTATCGCGATTGGCATTGCGGTGGACGATACCATCCATTTCATGGTGACCTACCGAAAGAAACTCACCGAGTTGAATGATGTGCAGGCCGCAATCCACGCGACGCTCAACGCGGTGGGGCGACCGATGATGACGACGTCAGTGATTCTTTGTTGCGGTTTTAGCGTGCTGATGCTCTCCAACTTTTTGCCCGTCATCAGTCTGGGATTGTTGGTAGCGGTCACGATGGTGGTTTGCCTACTCTGCGACCTGGTTTTTCTACCGGTGCTGCTGACGGCGAAGATGCCTGTCTTGAGCTTGCCGCGGTCGCGTCGTGTCGCCAGCGTCGTTGCAAAACTTGCGTTCGGCAGAAGTACGGTTTGATCGGTTCATGCTTTGTGAGTGATCCGTACAGAGATTTGTTACCAACGCATCGGCAGATGCGCGTCGGGGAAACCGGTTGAGCGTGCGACCATTCCCCGTGTCTCAATTGGATTCAGCGTTTGCTTTCACGTGGCTCGGTCTCTCGGGACGTTGATTGCTTTAGTGCCATTTTTAGCGGAACGGCGCAAGCCGTCCGGTCCTGAGTCACCGGACGACTCGCGCCGTTCCGCTGCTTTTTAAATTCCGCAGTGATTAGTTCGACGCTCTCCGAGACCGAGAATCGCAGGAGTTACCTGATGACTGAGCCTCGGAGAGCCTCAGCAACGTGAGATGAGAAAACGGCAATACGTCTGCTAGCAAGTGACGCTGTCCAGCTAGATCACTTGCATCTTTCAAGTAGTGGTGGCTTCCAGCCGCCAACGCACGACCGCTGGCGGCTGAAAGTCACCACTACTGGTTCGCACCACTCTTCACGTATCTCGGTGTCTCGGGACGTCGAGTGAATGAGTGCTCTTTTTAGCGGAACGGCGCAAGCCGTCCGGTCCCGAGTCACCGGACGGCTCGCGCCGTTCCGCTGCTTTTGCAATCCTTCAGTAATACAATCGACGTCCCCGAGACCGAGAATTGCGGGAGTTGCCCGCTTTATGAGCCTCGGAGAGATCCAGCTCGTGAGAGGCGAAAACGGCAATACGTCTACAAGCAACTGTCGTTGTCCAGCGAACAACCCAGGCCAACTCCCAAACGGCCAACAGGATTGTCCCCAATGATTCCTGCCTATCTGCTCAATGGCTCACGCATCGCTGCTTACTAAAAAAAGTGTTCGGACACAGCTTTCGTATCTCAGACGGTGACCAAGAGACACTCAGTCTTTGATGATGCACCCCGCGGCTCGATCGCTTTCTTTTTGGTGAGCAGCGTCGTGTAGGCGGCCAGCCGGAACACACCGCCCAGCCTCCTACGGGCAAGTGCCTTATCGCTCACTGCCCACTCGTTTTTTGGATTGCGATCAAGGCTAGCACGCACCTGCGCCGCCTCGAGGGCGACAAATTTAAGTCGCATCTATTTCAAAGAAACACTTGCAGCTTGTAACGCAGGGCATTGGTTCACGCTTGCTGATGTAGCGAATGGATGAACGCCAACGCATCGATGACGTGGCGCACGTCCCGTTCGACAAACGATGTCGATTCCAAACACTCGGCTTACTGGCAATCTTTAGGACCCCTGTCATGCATACTGATTACAACTTCGAAAACCTTTGTATGGCAGCGGCTCTACCGGAGGTTGCTGTCGTCCCTCAAACAGAACGCATTGGCACGGTAGTATCCGAACCGATGCATGAAGACGCACCTGCGACTTGTCACCCTTATGCGGAATTCGTCAATCCGTATCTGGCGGAGTTGTTAAACGCTCTTAACTTGGACAAGTGTTTTGTTTCGGGACATGGATGCCGTTTGAGCGACGCTCGTGGTCGGGAGTATTTGGATTGCATTGCTGCGTACGGTGCCCTTCCGCTGGGCAGCAATCCTGAGCCGATCTGGCGTGCGCTGCTTAACGTGCATTCGACGGGCGAACCCAGCTTGGTGCAACCATCGTGCTTGGACGCGGCCGGTCAACTCGCCGCTCGGCTGATCGAACTGGCTCCTGGTGATCTCAAATACGTCACCTTTGCCAACAGTGGTGCCGAAGCCGTCGAGGCCGCAATCAAAATGTGTCGTGCGGCTACCGGGCGATCGGGGATTGTTGCGACCCACAATAGCTTTCACGGAAAAACTCTGGGTGCGCTCGCGGCGACCGGCAACCCAGACTATCAAGATCGCTTCGCCGCACCGACTGAACAGATCACTCATGTTCCCTTTGGAGACATCGACGCGCTACGCATCGTGCTCGAAGAGCGTGCGGATCAGATCGCGGCTGTTTTGGTCGAACCGATTCAAGGTGAAGGTGGGATTGTTGAACCTCAGCCGGAATATCTGCTTGCCGTTCGCAAATTGTGCGATGAGAACAAAGTACTTTTGATTTTCGACGAGATCCAAACCGGTCTTGGTCGTACCGGAACGATGTTCGCTTGCGAAGCGGACGGTGTCGCTCCTGACGTAATGACACTTGCCAAAGCACTCGGCGGGGGGCTCATGCCGATCGGTGCGGTGCTCTCGAACGAACGTGCTTTTTCCAAGCACTTTGCCCTCAAACACTCCTCCACATTCGCTGGAAACACGCTCGCTGCGCGTGCCGGATTGGCGATGCTCGATGTCTTAACGCAAGACGACGGGCTGCTGATCGATAACGTCCACCGCAACGGCCGCCTGCTGAAACTTCGCCTCGAAGAACTTCGTGCAAAGTATCCACGATTGATCGCCGAAGTCCGTGGTCGAGGCTATTTGCTGGGCATCAAGTTAGGTGCTGACCGCCATACATGGCGTGGTAGCTTGCTGGGCGTCGCGGCCGAGCAGTCATTGTTGTCACCGCTGTTTGCATCGTACCTCTTAAATGTCGAAGGCGTGCGAGTTGCCCCCACTCTTAATGGAAAAGCGGTGATTCGTATTGAGCCGCCACTGAGCATGAAGTGGTGTGAGTGCGAGGAGTTGCTCGCTGCCTTCCAACGAACCCTCGAAGTATTTGACAAGGGCAACATCGGGCAGATTATCAGCGCGATCCTGAATGAGATGGAGGTGTCGGCCCCACAACTTGCTGAGACCGAAATGCAGGCGGATCCTCTTGCGTGCGAGCCACAAATCGGCGAGCGGCGTTTTGCGTTCTTGGTGCACCCGTTGGAATTGATGAGTGCTGGTGACTTTGATCCAACACTGGCCTGGCTTCCGAAACCTGAGTTGGAGGACATCGCACAGCGTCTAACCGACTTGGTGGACCCATTCGTCTTGAGCCATGCACGGATTCAATCGGAGGCCGGGGAAAGCATTTATGGCGAGTTCATCGTGATTCCACGGACTGCTGAACAATTGGCTGACATGCCACGGGAAGACGCCATGGCGATCGTACGTGAAGGCGTTGAAATTGGTCGCGATCGCGGAGCCCAAATCGTGGGGCTGGGAGCTTTCACGTCCGTTGTCACCCGCGGCGGTAAAGCTCTTTCGGGAACCGTTCCGTTGACCACGGGCAACTCCTACACCGCCGTCGCGTGTGCGGAAGGAATTGCGATGGCGCTCAATCAGCTAGGCGATCGACTGAGTGCCAAACACTGTGCGGCGATCGTTGGTGCGACCGGTGCGATCGGTCGCTCGATGGCGGTGCTGCTCGCCGAAAACGTTGGCCGTCTCGTTCTGCTCGGAAATCCAGACAGCGTTCCAGAACACGTCCGTACGCGACTGCATCATGTTGCGACCACGGTCTGCGAGCAGTTAGTTACGAGTGCAGCGGAAGGCTGTGCGTTTGAGCCGCTCAGTTTGGGTAGCCGCGTGCTTCATGCCGCGCAGAATTCTGAAAAACTCGATGCCGATTTCTACAACACCCTCATCGAGCAATTGGAGTTGGAAGGCTACATCGTGTTGACTCAAGACCTCGGCGTGTTGCCAGACGCTGACATTCTGGTGACAGCGACGAGTGCAACCAACTCGCTGCTTGGTCCACGTGATCTCAAACACGGTGCGATCGTGTGCGACCTGTCGCGTCCGTTTAACGTCAGTCGTGATGTTGCGGAGTTGCGACCTGACGTGCTCGTGATCGACGGCGGAGTGATCCGCGTGCCGGGACTTCCCGAGCTTGGGCGATTCGGCATCGGTACAGGCCATGCGTTTTCATGTATGGCGGAAACCATGCTGTTGACCTTGGCTGGGCATTTCGAAGACACGAGCCTGGGGACCGATCTCGATCCGGAAACACTGCGAGAACTGCGTCGCTTGGCTGCCGAGCACGGGTTCCGCGTCGGTGGGCTTCGTCGCTTTGGAGTGCCTCTCGATCAGAACGATTGGAATCGCTTGCTCGCTGCACGCGGTATCCGGATGGCTGCTTAGCCGAGCCGTTCGCGCCAACCGTTATTGGTTCTCTCGGTCCTTACACCTCGTCATTGACGCTTCAAACTTGGAACTTGCCATGATCACCCAATCTGTTATCCCAGCATTCCCAGAGGATCTACCGGATTTCTGGAGTGTCTCCAGCGACTCTCGCGGTTCGAAGAAGCGAAACGGTCCAAGTTCGAGTCTGAGTTGTCAGGAACTGCGAACGTTAGGGCTCTTTTCAAAACTGTCTGCCGAGGGCCTGTTGGCACTCTCGCATTCGTTGAAATTAGTGAGTTACAAAGCCGGACAATTGATTTGCAAGCAGAACGAAGACGGCAACAGCATGTTCATCGTCTTCCATGGACGCGTCAAAGTGACTTGTGATTCCGACCAAGGCGAACGTGTTCTGAGGTATTTGGATCGCGATGAGCATTTCGGAGAAATGTCGGTGCTCACCGGCAGTCGACGTACCGCCAACGTGTTCGCGGTTACCAACACCCAGTTGTTGCAAATTGAAAGCAGTGATTTTAACGCGTTGTGCAAGAATGAGCCCGCGTTTGCTGCACTGATCTCAGAAACACTGGCTGTTCGACTGGCCTGTTCCGCACCCGGTTCGGCCACGGAGACCACCAATCGAAACATTGGAATTTTGTGGGGCTCCGACTGTGCCGAGCAGCTAAGTGAACGCTTGTGCGACGAAATGTCTGCGATGGGTGCTAGCGTCAAGGTTTTGAGAACCGCCAGGGAATCCAGTCACTCGAGGTCACGATGCTCAACCAATACGCGTGCCCAGTCAGTCTTTCCGTCTGAAACGGAGTTGCTCCATCTCGGTGAGCAATATGACCGCGTGCTGTTGTCGACGAGCTACGAAGATGTCGAACGCAACTTGGACACGATCATGGGTTGCGACCGCGTCTTGTGTTTCGTCGAATCCGTGAACAATAGCGTGAGCCTACAAACCATTGAGAGGCTAGTGGCAACCAATCCTAAATTGGCACCACGTATTCACTGCGTCCGTTTGATTCCTGAAGGAGTCAGGTTTGCTGAACCGGTACGGCCGCTGATCGCCAGCATGGGGCGTGACTTTAAGGTTCCGCTGTCCGGACATTGGAACCCGAGCGGCGATTCCGCCACGCGACGCGGCCTACGCCGTATTGTCCGGTCACTCTTTGATCAAAACGTGGGGATTGCTCTAGGCGGTGGCGGCGCTCGCGGTCTGGCGCACCTCGGTGTGCTGCGAGCCTTCGAAGAACAGGACATTGGAATTGATTTGGTTTCGGGAACCAGCATGGGGGCGCTGGTCGGCCTTAGCTACACAGCCGGATGGAGTCCAGCGGAGGCTGAAGCCAATTTTCGTGACGAATTGACTCCGAGTCGCTTTTTCCGCGTGCTTCCCCGCGGCAAAACGTGGTTCATGTTATTGAAGTTTCGCCTGCGACGCTGGGAATCGAGTTTAAGAAAATTCTTCGAGCACGCGACTTTTGATCAATTGCAGATTCCACTCTGTACCGTGTCCGCTGACCTCCTGCGTGGCGGTCAAATCATTCGCGAATCGGGCGATAGCGTCGCCGCGATCCTCGAGAGTATCAATCTTCCATACATCTCCAAACCCATTCTTCGGGATGGATGCGTGTTGGTAGACGGCGGCATCCTAAACAACGTGCCTATTAATCTGCTGCGACCGCGCGGCGCGACAACCGTGATTGGTGTGGATGTCTGCAGCCACCTTCCGCGTGGGTTTGGACGCAAGTCCTACAAACAGGACGAAGACTCTGTGCGACAGCCATCCATGTTGGAAACGGCTCTTCGTCTCAACGAGATCCGTACCTATCACGTGAGTCGAACCGATCATCGTGACGCGGATCAGATGATTTGGATCGATACGTCCCGTTTCGAATTCGAAGACTTTTCCAAAGCACATCAACTCGCCGAAACCGGCTACCAAGCTGCCTGCGAAGTGATGCCGCGGATTCGACAGATGATAGACGAACGCTTCGCACGAGCACTCAAAGTTGGTTGAGTGATCGGCTTTCCAAACCACACATCTCAACTTGTTTTTGTCAGTTCCCATTTCAGTCTTGGAGATAGACCCATGGCCAAAGTCGCTGTTACCGAAGAATGCACGTTTCATGTCACCGCGGATGCGTCGTCCGCCTACGAATTCTTTTCAAAACCACATCTATTTCGTGAAGCAATGGAAGGCGTTTTACGCTGTGAAGTGATGGAAGAGGACCGCGTGCGTTGGTTGCTGGAAGAACAATCCGATCAAGGCATTCGCTTTCAACCCGACTACACCGTGCAATACACCTGTGAAGACGGGCAACGCGTTGCGTGGGAATTCATTGAAGGAAACTTGAGAAACGACGGAGAGATCCGAATCGCAACTCTCCCAGACGGCGGCAGTGAGATTCACTACCGAGAAACCGTCGAGCCAGACCTGCCGATCACGCCGTTGATGATGATGCTCGTCAAACCACTCGTCACGCGAGAGCTACGAACGGGGCTGCAGCACTTTGTGCAGCGTTCTCAAGTTCGTTTGTCAGCGTAGACGCTTAACAACCAACAACTGCACCAAGAAATTCCATGTCAACTGAACTCTCTCCTCTACCATCGCAATCCGTTTGGTGCACGTCTGCGTCACCATTGACGGTTCCTGACGGTATCGAAAATGATTTCCGTCAGGAGCCGGATGTCAGCGACTGCCTCCATCGGGAGACGTTCGATGTGGTCGTTGTGGGCGGGGGATTGGCTGGCTTATCCGCAGCATACCACTTGCTGCGTGCTCAGCCGGGGCTGCGAGTTGTCGTCTTGGAAGCACAAACGATCGGCTACGGGGCCTCGACACGAAGCTCCGGAATGCTGACACCAGGCATTGGCCAAAACCTAGCAGCACTGGTCAAAAAGTACGGTGCGGAGCAAGCTCGCATGATGTACCGCACGTCGCTAGCGGCGGTGGAATATCTCGCGGAGTTGTCTCATCGCGAGCAAATGGATTTTGGTTTGCGATGGACGGGACAGCTCATCGTCGCGCGTGGACACGCCGGACGACAGCGTCTCGCTCGACAAGCCGCGTTGATGGGGCAGCTCAACCTGCCCTGTAGGGAATTGGACGATGTGGGTTTAGCCGGCCGCGTCTCGATCAGTCTGGATGCTCCCGGCAAGGGCCCAGCCGCTTTGCAGTTGTCAGTCGCTGGCGTGCTGGATCCAACCCGATTGGTGCGCGGACTCGCGGCGGCGGTGCTGCGTCTCGGCGGCAGGATCGTCGAAAACACAAAAGTGGAGCATGTCTCGTCCTCCGGTGTCGACTTGGCCGGCGGCTTGGCAATTCGCGCAAAAAAGGTCGTCCTGGCCACCAACGCCTATGATCTTTCGCTCGGCATGCAGCGGGGGCGACTGATACCCATGCACCTGCGGATGATTGCGACGCGGCCGCTCACCGAGAGTGAACGCAGCGCCTTGGCGTGGCATCAGCGTGAAGGAGTGATCGATTCACGCCGCGTATTTAACTACTTCCGTTTGACGGATGACCATCGACTGATCTTAGGCGGAGGAGTACCTCGGTACCGTTGGCAAGGCGGCGTGCAAGATCTCGCGTCAACGGGCCCGGACGTGGCCAGCCTTACCGCAGACCTGAGGCAGCTTTTTCCGCAATTGTCCGGTGTCGAAATCGAACGCACATGGACGGGAGTGATCGCCTACTCGATCGACACACTTCCCGTGATTGGTAGCCCCACACGATTTCCCAATGTCCTGCATGTCGGAGGTTGGTGTGGCCATGGGATCGCGCTCAGCGTGTACGCGGGGAGATGGGTCAGCGACCTAATTGTCGGAACTTCCGATGCTCCGCAAGGCCTCCGCTCCGACCACTCCGCCGCCGAATTGGCACAGCCTTGGTTTCGCAACCAAGCACCTCGTGTTCCCACTGAAATTGCACGCTGGTGTGGGATCAAACTTGGGGCATGGTCAACCCAGATGATCGATCGTTTCGTTTAACCCCTTTCAACAACCATCAAAATAGGAAAGTAACGTGGACGCCCGTAACCTGATTCATTCAAAGACGACCTACCGCATTATACGAGGCGAGCACTTGCTCGTGCTTGCAGTTTCGGGAGGGTTGATTCTATGGAACGCTGGAAACATCAACTGGCTGCGAGCCATCTTTGCGTTCGCAATCATTGACGTTGTTGGATATCTTCCTGGAGCGATGGCGTTTCGCAAGTCAGTCGACAAGAAGATTGATCATTGGTACTACCACGCGTACAACTTCGCACACACGTATTTAGTCACCGGGGTTGCCGTCGCAATCTGGGCGTACTTCGGAGGGTTCGAGTGGGCCATGTTGGCGGTGCCATTCCATCTTTCGATCGACCGTGGCGTGTTTGGCAATATTCTCAAGCCGAAAGAACTTGCCTTTGAAGTATGCGAACACACCGACGAAGAGATCCTATCGGCGCTCGGTCGCAAGCCAAGCAACATTCGCACGACCAACGATATTGATGAGTTGGTGTCCCCGGAGGTGTTGGACGAGGTGCTAGCACATCCGTCGGGAAATTTGTCACTCTCCAAACGCAACAGCAAGTTTGCGGTTGATGGGGTGGCGGGATTCATCTCCTATCGCGAACAAGGCAAGCACTTGTGGATGTTTGGTGGTGTCCACGCGGCGGCGGAGGATGCGGCGAAGCTGTTGGATCAATTCGCAAGCTTCGCAGCCGCGTCGGGAAAACGAGTCGCTGCGGTCCAAGTGCGGGCATCGCAGGTCGAACTTTTTACCAGTCGTGGTTTCACCGTCAATCAAATGGGAAGCACCTACGCGGTCAAGCTGGAAGCGTATAGTTTTTCCGGCAAGAAGAAGATGCAACTTCGAAATAAGATCAATCGTGCCAAGAAGGACGGATTACGAGTCGTCGAACTCGGGAAGGACGTGCCGGCGGACCAGGATTGGCGAGCACAACTCGATGCGATTAGTCAAAGTTGGTTGAGCGAAAAACGCAAACCCGAACTGGATTTTATGGTGGGAGACCTCGAGGGCGATCTGCTCGACCAACGACGCATCTTTTTGGTGATGGATGCCGAAGAACGTCCAGTCGCATTCATCTCCTATGTTCCTGTCCGTGGAAAGGAACAGCCCGGCTACTTGCACGACCTGACGAGAAAAATCGCTGATGCTCCGGTCGGAGCCATGGAATTGTGCAACGCAACGGCGATCGAACGATTCCAAGCGGAAGGCGTGAGCTATCTGCACTTCGGCTTCACACCCTTCGTGGTGGACGATGAAGCGGAAGGGTTGGCGTGTGGCTGGCTACACCGAGCCATCCACTGGCTCCGCAAGAACGGAGCGAGATGGTATCCCACTGATTCGCAGGTCGCTTACAAGACGAAATGGGGCACGGATTGGATTGAGCGTGAATATATCGCGGTGCGATCCGTGTCATTTCGGGCTGCTTTCGACCTGATGCGACTGACCAACACGATTTAGCCGAGTTTGCAGAAACATTTGAAAGCGACTGACGCTTGGGAAAGGAGTTCCAAGCCCAGTCCAGTGTTCGGGGCCGGTATTCGGGGAACGTCCAGCACCACTTCCAACTGCTTGCTTTGAAGGAAATTCGCCATGTCAGGTTCGTTCTCAACCATTCCGGAAGCCGTCCAAGCGATCGCGCGTGGCGAGGTCATTATCGTGGTCGATGCCGAAGATCGCGAGAACGAAGGCGACTTCGTCTGTGCCGCGGAAACGGTAACTCCCGAAGTCATCAACTTCATTCTTAACGGACGCGGACAATTGTGCGTTTCCGTTTTGCCTGACGTTGCAACTCGCTGTGATCTGCAGCCGGTCGTTCAAAATAACAATGCCCCGTTGTCGACGGCCTTCCTCACGCCGGTCGATCACCAAAGTTGCAAAACGGGGATCACGGCCTACGAACGGGCCACGACGATTCGGCACTTGGCAAACGCGACTTGCACCACCACGGATTTTGTTCGCCCCGGTCACGTGTTTCCACTGTTGGCCAAGCAGGGCGGCGTTCTCCGCCGCGCCGGTCACACCGAGGCTTCGATGGATCTGGCAAGGATGGCCGGCCTCGCTCCGGTCGGCGTGCTGTGTGAAGTCTTGGACGAAAAGGGAGACCGGCCCAGTCGTGAATACTTATTCGAACTTGCCGAAAAGCACAATTTGCTGATCGTCTCAATCGAGCAATTGATCCGTTATCGTCGTCGCCATGAAAAGCTGGTTCACCGGGCTGCCGAAGCGACGCTTCCTACCAAATACGGCACAATGAAAATCATTGCCTACAACGTTGACCATGAAACGGAGCAGCCCGTTGCCTTGGTCATGGGGGATGTCGCCTCCGCGGCGGCACCTCTCGTGCGGATGCATTCAAGCTGCTTCACGGGCGACCTGGTGAGCTCGCTCCGCTGCGACTGCGGTGATCAACTGCAATTGGCGCTTGAGATGATTGCTCGGGACGGTCGAGGGGCCATCGTCTACTTGCCCCAAGAGGGACGCGGAATTGGACTCGTCGACAAAATCCGAGCTTACGCCCTCCAAGAGCAAGGCATGGATACTGTCGAAGCGAATCTTGCACTCGGTTTCCGCGCCGACGAGCGAGAGTACGGGGTTGGTATCCAAATTCTGGCTGATTTGGGGATCGAGCGGGTTCGGTTGCTGACCAACAACCCCAAGAAAACAGACGCATTCGAACACAACGGGTTTCCAATTGACGTGATCGACCAAGTGCCCATTTTGCCTCCAGTCAACAAGCACAACATCAGTTACTTGACGACCAAACGTGACAAGATGGAACATCAACTTCCCACCGTCGCCCAGGAGTCCATTCAGGAACGCAATTGAATTGCGACGATTTCTAGCGAGAGATTGTTTATCTTCCGCTGAGGTGGGGCGGGCTGAAGCGTTACCAGCTAGCCCACTTTGGAGTGCATGGCGTCTGGGTGTTCGGTGCGATGAATGGGTAGAATTCTTTCGCGCCGCCGCTTAGCGTCCCGACGACCGGCGACGGACCAAGAGGGAAGCCCGGTTATCGATGGATGACAAGGAAGAGACACCATGAGCAATTTGTACAAATCGCCGCCTGAAGTCGACGACGACAATGCCGGACAAGATCCGCCTAGCAACCGCCCGTACACCACAACGATTGTGGCCGGTGTGTTCGTTGTCATCGGTGTCGTGGAAATAGCATCCGGCGAGCTCGCCAATGGGCTCGGCGCGTTGATGCTGGCGTTTTCAATCTGGTCGATTGGCGTGATGGTGAGGGGGCGAAAAAAAAGCGGGTAACCCGAAGGTAACCCGCTTTTTGCAAACCACGTTATTGACGGGGTTTTATGAGATAGGGCTGACAGGAATCGAACCTGCACTCCAGTAAAGGAACTGGATCCTAAATCCAGCGCGTCTGCCAGTTCCGCCACAGCCCCGGGCAAGCTACTCGCATTTTGGTCGTAGCTGATTCGTTTTCACGCGATTAGAGCGATGCTCGAATCGACTTTTTGCAATGGCTGCCAACAGGTCGTTCGCAGCCGAGTGCCCAGTTAGGCACCTGGTTCGCCGGTTTCCGATGCAACGGTCGGCACAACCCAAACCTTGAGGCTCGCTTGCACTTCGCTGTGCAGGTGAACTTTGACGGTGTAGAGGCCGAGTTCTTTGAGCGGTCCGTCGAGACGGATTTGGTCTTGGGCCAAGTGGATGCCGACGCTCTTGAGCGAATCGACAATCTCGTGAGGTCCGACGCTGCCGTACAGGTGACCTTCGTCGTTGGCGTTGGCTTCGATCGTGATCGATTGCTTGGCCAATTCGTCGGCTTGGTCCTGGTAGCTTTGCAGCTTTTGGATTTCGATTTCGCGGAGTTTCTCGCGGTGCTTCTCGACCATCCGTTTGTGGTGGTCGGTTGCGACAGTGGCGAGGCCTTGGGGCAACAGGTAGTTCAGCGCGAATCCTGCTTTGACTTCGACCAAGTCACCTTGTTTTCCGAGGTGCTCGACATTGTGGATCAACAGCAGTTGGATCCCGCCGTTGCTTCCCTTGGGGAGGCGTTTGAAGTGGCTTGAGGCTCGGCGAGTGGCAGCTTTGGACATAGCGGATTGACTATTAAACAGAGGTGACTGCGAATGGGTTGGTTAGGTTTGTTGGTGGAGGCGATCGCGGGGAAAGTGGAAGCCGTGTCGCCAGCAATTTACTTGGGGGAAGCCGAGGCTTCGTGTAACAGGTGAGGCCGATTAAAACGGGATCTCAGGTTCGTCGTATCCGGGCCCGCCACCGGTCGGTTGGGCATCGCGGGGTGCTTGCGAGGGTGGAGCACTATCGTTCGAGTTAACGTAGCGTTGCTGTGGGGGTGCTGATTCACGGACAGATCCGCCACCGGAGTTTCCACCGCCTTCGCTTCGTCCACCGATCATCTGCATCCGCTCGCCGATCACTTTGACCTTGGAGCGTTTTTGGCCGTCTTTTTCCCACGTGTCTTGCTTGAGGCGACCCTCGATGAAGATGGGTGAGCCTTTCGACAAATACTCGCTCGCGACTTCCGCAGTTCTGCCGAACAGGGTGATGTCAAAGAAGTTGACATCGTCGACCCATTGGCCTTCGTTGTTCTTGCGTTTGTCGTTCACTGCCAAGCCGAATTCCGAAACTGCCATTCCGCTCGGCAAGTAGCGCAGCTCGATGTCTCGGGTCAAATTGCCCATCAACATTACGCGATTATAACTTGCCATGGATTCTGTTTCCTCCGCTTGGTCGTCGGCATGGGGGGCTTAAGTCGCAGCGACTTAGGCGTCCGCGACGGCTTCCTCTTCGTTCGCCACTTCCTCAGGAGCTTCACCCGCTTCGGCGCCGCTCGGTCCGCTGAACAATTCGCCACGGGCGTTAGCCAGAATCGGCTCAACGAGTCGTGGGTCGAGGCGAATGGTCAATTCACGAACGACCGGTTCGCACAGCTTGAATGAGCGAGCGAGCTTAGGCAGGTGTGGCCCATCCATGCTGAAGTAGATGAGGTAGTAGGTGCCTTTTTGGTGCTTGTCGATCGGATAGGCGAGCTTTTGCTCCATCCACATCCGGCTGACGAGCACTTCGCCGCCAGCTTCGGCAATAAGGTCCTCTAGCTGCTTGGCCACTCCGCCAGGGTCGCGGGCGTAGTGGTTGCTATCGAGGATGAAAAGCGTTTCGTAGGTTTTGACGTTAGCCACGGGTCAGATCGCGGGGAAATCGGAAGATGTTTGAAATTGAAAAAACGTAACGGTGATTTTGTTCGAAGTTGAATCGCAGCGAGCTGCGTTCGTGAACGGTTGGTATCGGTTGTTCAGGTCGCGTTTGCGTTGTATCGGCTCATTGCTTCACCGATTCCTTCTGTCGCCCAGCATTTGATCGCATCGCAGGATCGCATGATGGCCAATTCGATATCAGTCCGTTCCTCTTCGGTAAAATTTCCAAGGACATAATCAGTGACTTGCCATTTTGCGGGCGGGCGATCGATTCCGATTCGCAGCCTCGGGTATTGGTCGGTACCGAGGTGAGCGATGGTATCGGCGAGTCCTTTTTGACCGCCTGCCGAGCCGCCTCGGCGGATCCGGATTCGGCCGGTGGCCAAATTCAGATCGTCACAAATTAAAATCAGGTCCTCTAGGTCGAGTTTGTAAAAGTCGAACGCTTTGCGGACACTTTTTCCGCTCGCGTTCATGTAAGTGTGGGGACAAAGTACCAGCCCTTTTTCGGCACCGATACGGATTTCGCTAATTTCGCCGTCAAATTTTTTACTCGGGGTCGTCCCCGCATACTCGCGGCAGAGTTGAGCCGCGACCATGAATCCGACATTGTGGCGTGTTTGGTCATACTTCCGACCGGGGTTCCCCAGTCCGACGATCAGCTTCACGCCTCGTCGTCTTCTTCGCCACCACCCTTGCTGATGACTTCCGGTTCGGCACCGAGGCCGTCTTCAGTCTCTTCGGCGACTTCTTCACGTGGGGTTTCGACGTGAGCGATCACGGTGTCGCCGGGGGTTATCAGCTCAACGCCTTCAGGCAATTGAAGGTCGCTCGCGGTGACATTTTGGCCGAGGTGCAAATCGTTGATGTCGACAACCAGGTTCTCAGGGATCGCTCCGGCTGAGCAGCGGATATCAACTTCGTGCAGGTTCTCGATCAGGATACCGCCTTCGCGGGTTCCAGCAGCTTCGCCGTGAGTTTCGATGGCAACGGTCACCTCGACTTTTTCTTTGAGGTTAACGCGGATCAGGTCGAGGTGGAGCACTTCGATACCGAGTGCGTCCCACTGCATTTCGCTGACGAGCGCGTTTTCATCGACGTCACCGGTGAGTTTGATCATTTTCGAGTGGTGACGCAGCAAGCTCTTGACCTGGGTCGCTGGGATCGCCAGGTGTTCGTTGGCTTCACCGTGGCCGTAAAGAACTGCGGGAACAAGTCCGTTTCGGCGCAAGCGGATGGTCGCTGCGGTTCCGGTGGAGTCTCGTTTGGTGGCTTGAATCACGTCCGTCATGGCGGGAACCGGTTCGGCAAAAATAGAAGTGTGGGATGGTGGATTTTTTTTGAAGCACGGCAGTATGGCGATTTTGCTCTCTACTGCAAGCCCAAACTGGGGTGACTCGGCATTGACAGATGAAGTCCGTCTCTACAGGCTTTTGGGGCGATTTGTAGTGGATCGACGTCGAACCCCCCGTCGCGGGTTTTTGGCTCGTCGATCCCGGATTCCATGCTCTGACGAGCGTGGGGCGACCGTAAGGCCGACCTCAACACCATTCACATCACATTACTGTCGGGATTTTCCATGGCAACGATTGTATACACGATTACCGACGAAGCTCCCGCACTAGCGACCCGCTCGCTGCTTCCGATCTTGCGTGCCTTCACAGCGGCTTCGGGGCTGGAGTTTGAGGCGAAAGATATTTCGCTCGCCGCGCGAGTCCTTGCGAGCTTCCCGGATCGCTTGTCGGACGACCAGCGTGTTGCGGACGCCCTTGGTGAGTTGGGGGCGCTCGTGAAGGAACCCCACGCGAACATCATCAAGCTTCCGAACATCAGTGCGTCGATCCCGCAACTCACCGCCACGATCGCGGAGTTGCAAGCCAAGGGGTACGATGTGCCCGATTTCCCCGCCGACCCGCAGACGGAGGAGGAAAAGTCGGTTCGTGCGGCTTACGCAAAAGTTCTCGGCAGTGCCGTTAACCCGGTCCTGCGTGAGGGGAACTCGGATCGCCGCGTCGCCGCTCCTGTCAAGAAATACGCTCAGAAGAATCCACACTCGATGGGCGAATGGACTTCGCAATCCAAAACGCGGGTTGCTCACATGACGGATGGGGATTTCTACGGCAGCGAATTGTCGGTCGTGATGCCAGCAGCCGATACCTTGCGAGTCGAGCACGTCGACGAGTCAGGTAAGGTGACGGTGCTGCGTGAATCGATCTCGGTTGAGGAAGGCGAAGTATTCGATGCTTCCGTGCTCAGCCGCGAGCATTTGCGAAAATTCATTGCCGAGACCGCTGCGGCTGCCAAGGAACAGGGTGTTTTGCTGTCCTTGCACCTGAAGGCCACGATGATGAAGGTGTCCGATCCGATTCTGTTCGGTCACGCCGTCAGCGTGCTGTACTCCGAATTGTTCGAAGAGTACGCAGGAATTTTGGCCCGGGCGGGTGTCGATCCGAACCAAGGTCTCGGACAGGTCCTCGGCAAAATTCAAACGTTACCCGCCGACGAGCGGGCTCTCGTCGAAGCGACGATGGCCAAAATCGAATCGGAATTGCCGCCGTTGGCAATGGTGGATTCAGATAAAGGCATCACGAACCTGCACGTTCCGAGCGATGTGATCATCGACGCGTCGATGCCAGCGGCAATTCGCGCGGGCGGCAAAATGTGGGGCAAGGATGGCAAACTGCATGACACGATCGCGATGATTCCCGATCGCTGTTACGCCGGCGTTTACCAAGCCGTCATTGATGATTGCAAAGCCAATGGGAAATTCGATGTGTCCACGATGGGCAGCGTCGCAAACGTCGGCCTGATGGCGAAGAAGGCGGAAGAGTACGGCTCTCACGACAAGACTTTCGAAATGTCTGCCGCCGGAGAAGTCCGTGTCGTCAACGCGGCCGGTGAGGTTCTGCTGAAGCACACGGTGAACAGCGGCGACGTTTGGCGAGCCTGCCAAACCAAAGACGTTGCAATCGCGGATTGGGTGCGCTTGGCGGTCGCGCGTGCCCGAGCGACCGGTGCGGCGACAGTCTTCTGGCTTGATTCGGCTCGTGCCCACGATCGTAACCTGATCGCGAAAGTCGAAACGTATTTGAAGGAGCACGATACCGAGGGACTCGATCTGCAGATTCTTTCGCCGGTCGAAGCGACGCTGCATGCGTGTGGCCGATGCCGGAAAGGGCTCGATTCGATTTCGGTCACCGGCAACGTGCTGCGTGATTACCTCACCGATTTGTTCCCGATTCTCGAGCTCGGTACGAGTGCGAAGATGCTCTCGATCGTGCCTCTGCTCGCAGGCGGCGGGATGTTCGAAACCGGTGCCGGTGGGTCGGCTCCGAAGCACGTTCAGCAGTTTCTCGCCGAGAATCACCTGCGTTGGGATTCGCTCGGAGAATTTTTGGCCATCGCGGTCTCGATCGAGGATTTGGCTGAAAAGTCTGGCGATCAATCACTCGCCGTGCTCGCCTCGACGCTCAACGAAGCGACCGGACGTTTCCTGGATGAAGACAAATCGCCGTCCCGCAAAGTCAACGAACTCGACAACCGGGGCAGCCATTTCTATCTCGCCTTGTACTGGGCGGAGGCACTTGCGGCTCAGGATCAAGACGCCACGTTGAAGGAACGTTTCACCCCGATCGCTCAGAAAATGGCAGCGAACGAAGACAAAATTGTCGGTGAACTCAACGATGCCCAAGGCGTAGCAGTTGATATCGGAGGTTATTACTTCCCCGACGAAGCAGCGGCTTTCGAGGCGATGCGTCCGAGCCCCACGTTCAATCAGATTGTCGAGTCGTTGGCATAGGTCTCTGCCCGGTCCGATCGCACGTGTCGGCATCGGAGCGGTCGTCTCAATGACCGCGACTCCGTCATTAACAAACATCGCACGCGGCGAGGCATTGAATGTCTCGCCGCGTTTGCGTCAGGTGCCCGATTGGAATTGAGTCTTTGTCGTTGCGAAGCAATCACCCGGTTCACTCTCCGCTGGACGACCTTTGTCGTCGCGACGGGCAGCTCAAACTCGTTCGTGAACGCGTCGGCGAACCGCTTGCCTGGACGCGACCTGCTACGTTCGCAACATTCACTCGAATCATCCTCGAGCAGCAGGTGTCCTTAGCCTCCGCCAAGGTAACCTTTGATCGGTTGCGATCAGCGTGTGGCGGGGTGATCAATGCCAAACGGATTTTAACGCTCAGCGACGAGGACCTGCGACGATGTGGGCTCAGTCGTCAGAAGGCACGTTACGTCAGCTTGCTCGCTAACGATGTGCGGCAGCGAAAGTTTTCGATCGCCGCGCTCGCGTCGATGGACGACCATGAGGTTCGTCAATCCATCACGGAGAGAATGGGATTGGGAAACTGGACGGCCGACATCTATTTGCTGATGGCATTGCGGCGGGATGATATCCTGCCCATCGGCGACCTCGCACTCGTCAAAGGGATTCAAGAACTCGATCCATCGGTTGGTCCATCCGTCGACGCGATTTGCGAGCGGGCCGAGGTTTGGCGACCATACCGCTCCATGGCAACCAAAATGATTTGGACGCTGTACTTGTTCAACCGAAACCGATCCACGGCGATTGTTAGCTGATGAATTTTTCGACGAAGCAACTCGATCGTCACGATCCGATGTCGCGGTACTGGGCCGCGTCACTGGCACTCTTGATCGCCGCGTCGTTTCGGCTGTGGGTGCCTCCCGAGTGGACGTATACAACGTTCTATCCGGCGGTCCCCTTTTTCGCGGTGCCGCGGTGGTTGATTTCAAGCGTCAGTTGGGCCTTGATTCCGTTGACGATCGGTTCCTGTGGCGTTGTCTTTTTCGCCGATCGTACGCCATTGTTCCGGCGCATGGGCTGGTTGGTCATTGCCGTTGCGTTGGCGTTTGGATTTGTTGCTGATCAGCACCGTTTGCAACCGTGGGCGTATCAGTCATTTCTTTACGCATGTCTGTTTTGCTTGTTGTCCTCTCGTCTCACGGCGACCGCCTTCCGAGTGTTGACGATTAGCATCTACTTTTACAGCTCGATCGGGAAATTCGATTTCCAGTTTTTGCACACGGTCGGTCAAGATTTTTTGAGTACCGTCACAAGCTGGATTGGGATCGATGTTGGACAGTGGGGCCAACGCAGCCGATTGTTCGCCGCAGGTGTTTTTCCGGTGGCAGAGTTAACGCTGGCCCTGCTGCTGATCGTTCCGCGGACACGCTTGATTGGCGGTGTGATGGCGATCGGGATGCATCTCGGATTGATTGTGATTTTGTCCCCATGGGGAATGGGTCACAGTCCCGGAGTGATCTGTTGGAACGCCGTTTTGGCGGGGCAGGCGTATTGGTTGTTTGTCTATCCGCAACGGCATCGTTCAGACGCGACTTCGGACCCAAGGTTGCCGGAAAACGAAGATATTTGCTGTCGGTCCCTTCGTGTGTCACTGGCGTCCGTGATCGTGTTGGCGGCAGTGACACTCCCCATGACGGAGCGACGGGGGCGATATGATCGTGGCGATTGGCATTGGGATCATTGGTTGTCGTGGGCGTTGTATTCGCCGCACAACAGTCGCGTGCATGTTGAGGTTCATCGCAGCACGTTGGACGATCTGTCGCCTGGTCTTCGTGAGTTTGTCGCGGAGGACAACGAAGGCGATTCTTGGCACGAGCTCGATTTGGGGCAACTGTCGTTGAAGGCTCGCGGCGTCCCGATTTTGCCGCAAGCTCGCTACCAATTAAAGCTCGCGATTGCGATCGCCGAGCAAGAGGGATGGACCCATGATATCCGGGGTGTGCTGCGTTCCGCTTCGGATCGTTGGGATGGTACTCGCGACGAACGATGGATGAACCGCTTCGACGCGATGCAAGAAGCGGCAGTTCAGTTTTGATCGTGGCACGCAAAATTGATTGTGCACGCTGCGACGGAAAACAGTTTTGCCTGCCGCTGGGTGACTAATATTCGATGCCCATCATGGCGCCATCGGCTCGGTGTCCGAGGTTCTGATACAGAACCGGGTCGATGGAATGGGTTAAAAAGCGAATTGAGCCGTCGGCGAAGCAGAACTGGGCACCGCCTGCATGTTTGCTGCCAAATCCACCAACATATTTCTTGTCGGCTTCATTGCTTTCACCCAAGTCGCCGTCGCCCGTTATGTCGAATCCGTCGCCGAGGTTCTCTTGATCGGTTGTGTTCGGCGACATCGATTTTCCGCCGAAGGAACCCGTGTTCCGCAGGGAGGCGCGGGTGCCCGATGCCCATCCCAGGCTCGATTGCTCGGGAGTCATCTCGCCGATCAGGATCGTGTGCGAACTTCCGTCGGAAATGTCGCCGTAGCGTACGCGGCTATTGAGAAACAGCAGGCCCGTGTTATCAGCGTCGATCGGGGCTTCGGTGTGGTGATGGCATCCTGCGTAATTGGTTAGCCCTGACGAGAAGTCGTTGTTCTGCCCATAGGGAAACGACGGACAAAGGTATGTGCTGATCGTTTGGGCGCGAGCCGGTGCGTTGGCGGGGTCGTATGTTCCCAAGGCAATGTCGAATTGATTCGCAATTGCTTGTTGTTCGATGTAAGGGCAGAGTTGTACGAGGTACCCGACGTGTTGCCCTACTGGTTCGCTAAGGATTGGACCGGTCGGGTTGATAGAACCGGCGGGCAAGTGTTCTCTCGAGAATTCGAAGTTGTGTGTGGCAAGGCCGAGTTGGGCCAAGTTGTTTGAGCACGAGCAACGTCGGGCGGCCTCGCGGGCGGCTTGGACGGCTGGTAACAGCAGTCCGACCAACACGCCGATGATTGCGATGACGACCAGCAGTTCCACCAATGTAAACGCAGTCGATGTGCGATGTGATTTTCGAGTCATGGGAAGCTCCTAAGAGTTATCGGACGGGCCGTTATTGGCAGAGTCGGATTCGTTTGAAGATGAGGAGATTTGCACCGGGATGATGCGCGAACGTTTGGTTTGGACCGGTACCGAATCGAGATTGTGGATGGTCGCGATGATTTCGAATCGTCTTGACGCTTGTTCGTTGGATTCGTCCGGAGGAAGCGATTTGATTTCGACTCGAGCTTGGGAAAAAGTTTCAAACGCATCGTCGAGGACCCACGACTCGCCTTCGTAGTCGACGTCTTCAGCAGCAAGTTTCAGAGTGCGACGAATACCAACATCGAGCAACATACGAGTTTGTTCGAGTTGCCAGTGAACCTTCATCTGGTGTCGGGCACGTAGGCTCGTTTGCATCGCCAGTCCGGTAATTGCCGATGCGACCACCAAGCAAACCAGTACCGCGAGCAAGATGGCTCCGCGATGGGGTTGCCTACGTGGAAGTGCGTTTAAGCGGTGGCGTGGGTATGGGGGCGGAGTCACGGTTGTGCCTCCTCGGACTCAAGGCTGTCCGTGGATTCGGGGGCGAGCGGCTCGTCGCGATCACCACGCCATCGTCCGACGGCGGCGCGGATTGCGACATCGCGAGGCGAATCGTCGATTTCGGTTTCGGTTTCCTCGCCGCTTTCTGCGTTTGACCTACTAGCAGGATCAACGCGGTGGACGGTGAGGGCGACCCAGTCGGGAGTTTCGTCGATGTCGAAGCGGACCGCGGTGTGTTCAGAAAGTTGGTAACTTTCTTCGCCGGACGCAGCATCATCGGATGAATTTCGAAGGCTGCGGCGGACCGTATTGCCATCGCGGCGATACTGAATCTCAAACTCATCGGCTTGGAAAATCATCGTGTCGCCTTCGCTGGTCACCTGTGTGGCGAGGTGGGCGTCGTCGCGGAATTGTCGTGATAGTCGAAGCAGACTTTGGTGATGTCGCTCGTGATCCCGCATGATCGATGCCAAGCGAAACGATTGGTGAATCCAACCGATTGCGATTACAAATAGTGTCGACGAGACCGACAGGAGTACGATGATTTCGATCAGCGATGACCCGGTACGATGTTGGGGAGTTCCGTTCACGGTGTCGCCTCCGGCGGATCGATCCAGCCGATCAGCTGGACAGGGTGAAGCGGATGCGTTGACCTCCACGTTAACGTCAGCACCACGCGGTCACCGAGTTCATCATTCATGCGAATGCCTGATAGTTGTGGTTGATCCAGGCTTGCCGTGGCTGTCGCGGAAGGTTGCAGTTCCTTGATGGCATCGTCGATTGTTTCGGCGGGTAATGCGGTAATCGATTCGATCGCATTGGCCAATTCATTCATGGCGATCCGCTGATCGGCAACGTCGATCCATACGCGATTGACGCGAAAAGCCATCGTCGTGACGGTGCTCATCGCCACCAGCAGGATTGAGGCGGCGACCACACATTCGATCATGGTGACTCCGCGACGTCGGGGTAATTGTGGTTGGTTCTTTTTCATCGAATCACCTATAACGCCGCCAACGCATCAACGAGTCCATACACTGACATGAAAACTGCCACCGCAGCCAGCATGACGATTGCGGCCAACATCAGCAGTAACGCCATGGAAAAGAACCGGATAATGGAAGCGGTCCAGAGATCTGTCCACGACTTGCGCAGTCGCGCCGCGCGACGCAACAACCATGCTTGTGCGGTCTTATCTTCGGCGAGTTGAAGAGCGGCCAAAGTTTTAGGGCCGATAATTTTTTCAGTCGCGAGTGCTTGCCAAGCGTCTTCACCCTGGTCAATCGACGTCGACGCGACGACCAAACGTTTGCGGAGGCGACCGACCGGATGTATTCGAGATAACGTGTCGATGCCTGACGCCAGCGGACGGCCCGATTGAATGATGATCGCGAATAAAGCGAGCAGGTCCGACCCCGCTCGCGGAATCCGCCGACCTAAGCCAAACGGCCACATCGATTTCCCAAAAGCGAACGGTCCCACGGTTAAGAGCAGCATGAAAAATATGAGAGACAGTAATAGCATCAAGAGCCAATAATCACCGATCGCAATGAGCAACAGCATTGTCGCTGGTAATTCGACGCCAAACTCCTCGAACATCTTTTTGAAGGTTGGGATGATGAATGTCAGCAAGAACGTGATCATCAGCCACGCCATCATGAAGCCGATCGCGACCTGATAAAGCTGGTTTTCAACCGAAGTCTTGTGGAGGTCTTTGACGGGATCGGATGGCCCGTTGGTCGTAACGAGCGATTGCAGTGTTTCGGGCAAGGTGCCGGTTTCGGCCGCGAGTCGCAGCAGCAAGACCGCCGTTGGGTCGAGGGCGCGGGGCGTCTGTTCAAGCGAATCGACAATGGGAGTTCCTTCAGCAAGCAGGCGGGCCACCTGCCGTAACGCCCGACCAGGTCCGCGTGTGAACTCATGGGCTAGTCGGTCGACCATCATCGCCGTGTTGAGACGCCGTCGCAGCGAGATCGCCAGCACCCGCACGAGCGCTCGTTCATGCGGCGCGGTGACTTGAAAGAAGGAATGCTCCGCGTTGCTCATGATAACCCTGTGATCAGCTCAACCAGTGGCGCGAAGAGCGCAATGACGGCAAACCAAATGATGAAGCCGACGCCGAAAATGATCAGGGGTGACAACCAACCCAATTGCCAAACCTTGCCGCGTTGATCCCGATCCCAATAGATTTCGGCGATGTCACGTAGCACACCCGCTTGATAGAGCTTCAGCGAATCGGCGTTCGCCGGAGTCGCGGGGGATACGCCGGGGCGGGGGCGGGGCGGTTGACTCAGGGCGATATCGATACCGAGTGCGTCAGCGAGCAAATGGCACGGCACGCTGCGAAAATGAGTGACTCCATGGAAAGGGTTTTCTCCACTGCGAATCGCATCGGCCCAGAACCCGCTGCCACGGCGCAGCCACAATTGATTCGATGCCGCGCCGGCCATTTCAATCGCATCGGCTTTGCACCGCCCCGCACGCATCAGTAACGACACGTGCCATGCCCAATCCGCCCAGGCACCGCGTGTCGAACGTAAACCTGAGCCATGCAGATTGACCGCCGAGCCCGCTGTTTTGGCAGCCCGGGCATGCAGTGGGGACGACGCGCCCCATCGAAGCCAAGCGAATAGCCCACAGCAGGTCAAGAACAAAGCCAAGCCGACATACGTCATTGGTGACTGAATGAAATCGGAAACGCCGAAAAGGATCCGGGTGAACATCGGGAGTTGTAGCCCGAACTCGTCGAACATTTGTTGGAATGTCGGCACCACAATCACGCTGATCAATCCCAGCACGAGACAGCAAATGCCCAGTACGACGACGGGGTAGGCGACGACGGTGATGATGTTTTGACGGTTGGCTTGGACCGGTTGGTGCGCCAACAAGACGCTGTTGACGGCGGATTCGATTTTCGTTTCTAGATCTCTTGTCGATCGATCGGATTCGGTCGAAGTGTCCGATGGTTCGGCTTCCGACTGGAAACCACTCGATGGCGCTGTTTTGACAAACGAGGTCAATGCATCCGCGACATTTGGTATCGACGCAAGATTGAGAAAGATTTCCAACGCCAGCGGGTTTTTCAGCACATCGGTTTCGGAACGGACGAACGCGATTTCATCCGCCAGGCGATGGAGTTTCCGGCGAGCCGTTCCCGATAAAGCGTCAGCGGTCAGCGTGATCGCGGAAACGATCTTGTCTTGGAAAGGGAGCCAGGCGTTGATCCACTGGGTATCGGTTTCCGGCGAGTTCTGTGCATCGGTCACGGCCATACTCCATGCTCGGTGGCGATGGTGGCTAAGTCGTGGATCAGCCAAATCAAGGGGCCGAACAGGGTCAGACAATACAGCAGCGCACCGCCGCCGCCGAGCACAGCGATCAGCAGGGAAGGCAGTCCGATCTTGAGCCGCGTCAACCGATGCTGGGCCAAGGAACCGGCGTTTCTCGAGATCAGCGATAAACGGTTGCGGCGTGCGGAGGGATCCGAAGTGCTGTCGTCTCCGCAGCGTGCTCTTTCTATTTCCGCAAGGACGGCACGCGATCGGTCTGTGCGATAGCGACGCCCGCCCAAACCGGTGACGATTGCCGCGGATCCTTTTGTCGTCACGCCCAGCAAGATCATGCCGGCAGCCAACAGTGGCAACGCCACCAACAGTCCCTTGAGGTTGGGTTCTGCTATCCACGATTCGCTAGTTTCGCCAGCGGGCGTCAGCTCCAAATCCGCTCGAATCGCGGCTATTTTGGGAGACGAGAAATTCGCAAAAATGGCAACTCCCGCGGTGGCGACGACCAGCATCATGGCAAGGTAAAACCAGACCGGTCGAACCGCTCCGGCGAGGTCGTCCGCAATCGTCCGCGTCAGCGTGAGCGAATCAAGGATTAGATCAATGCGGCGGGTTTGTTGAAACACGCGAAAGGCGGAAACATAGGATGTGGGCAGAGTATGCGGCACATCCTGCTCCTCGGGCGTTGCGGCTTTACCCGTTTGAGTTTGTTCCGATTGAATAAGCTCCGCGAGCAGCGGCTCGAGTTGGTCGATCTTGGCGAGTGTTGCGATTCCACCGAGCGGTGTGCGGGCAACGGGTGACCCGGGGTGCGTGGTTGTTGTCGCCGAGGTGGCTCGAGGTGTTCCGAGGTCCAGTTTTGTTCCCGCGATCACAGCGGCTCGCAGCGACTGGTGAAACGATCGCAGGCGTTCGGTCAAGTCATTGGTGTCCTCAGGATGGTCCGTCATCGCGCGTCGCCTTGGGTTTGCGTCGATAGCGGCGTGAACGGTTTGGAGGGGACGGATGGATTATCCAAACGGCCCGTCGTGGAACGACGCCAATCATAAACCACTTCCGTGAGCGCCCACTCCCAAGCAACCCCATCGGCGTTTGCTCGACGAGCGGCTTGACGTTGCAAGTCACTAGCCGTTCGCCCACGTGGGGCGATCGCGAGGCCGATTTGGCCGATGATGACTAAGGCCAGCACGACGGTGGTTGCCAAGGCGAAACCGCCAAAGAAACGCTGCCACATGTACCGACGCTCACGTCGGTGAGCGACCGACTCGAGAATACGAGCACGCAGTTGATCACCGGGACGCACGTAGTTGCCGGCACCACGAATCAAATCTTCCAAGTCGGAGTCACCGTGCAGTGACATGTTAATGGAATCGGGGCCGAGTGATTCGTCTCCGAACAGATTCTCGAACTCGTCGTTGAATGGCTTGGAGTGGTCGCCCGTGCGATGGGTTGGGTAGGGATCAAACATGATGTTGCAGATCCTCGCTCGCCGATGACTCGATTTTCCCGCGGAGTTGACTGTTGAGTTTCGCGATCGCGTATCGATACCGGCTCGCGGCGGTCGATGGGGAGATCTCCAACACACCCGCGATTTCAGCGAAGGTCATCGATTCCCAAATCTTCAGGACAACAACTTCGCTTTGCTGAGTCGGCAGGGTTCGTATTGCCCGCCAGATCTCGCGGTAGCTTTCTTCGCGTTCTAATTCGTCGACACGGCAACGTGTCAGCAGATCGCAGAGGTCGCCGATCAGATTCCAGCGCGGTCGCCGCCGGAGAATCAGCAGGGATTCGTTGCGGGCCATTTGCAACAGGAATGCCCACGGGTCGGCGCATTGATGCAGCCGTCCGGGCTGCGCCGCAATTTTGACCAAGGTCGCTTGCACGGCGTCTTCCGCATCGTGCTGGTTGCGGGTGATCGTGGTCGCAAATCGGACTAGCCGCAGCGACGTTAGGTCGATCAGGCCGCTGATCGCATCCTCGCCGAGTTCGGCGAGTTGCCGGGCGCTGGTGCGGACCCGGTCGGAAAATGCGGCGGCATGCGGTGGTGGGTTAGAGTGGCTCATCACCCCACAAGATGCGCCTTAGGGCGTCTTTTGTCTAATGTTTGCGAGAGTTTTTCGAGAAAATCTCAAATTGCTGTCGCAAACGCGTGATTTGCCTGCACCGAGCGGCTTTAGAACGGGGCGTCGTCTTCTTCGCCAGCTTCCGCGAACGCATCGTTGGCCGATCCACTCGACGACGGGCTATCGCCGACGACTTGGAAAGAAAGAGCCTCGACGTTGACGAAGAATTTGACTTCGCTGTTGGCGTCCTTTTGCCAACGGCGTCCGTTGAGGCGATAGGCGATTTCGACTTCGTCGCCTTTTTTCATTTCGTCGACGCTATCGCAAGCGTCACGTGTGAATTCGACAGGAACGTAGTTGGTGAAACTGCCTTTGTCCTGTTCCAACACCACCATCCGCTTGCGAAATCCCTTTTGTCCGTAGGTTTTGGTTTCCTCGATCAAATGGACTACGCCACGTACTTTTGCATCACTCATTGTATTCTCGATCAAATTCGCCCGGTCAAAATCAATATCACGCCAGCTCGGTGCTGCCGTGTTTCGTGCCCGATCAAACGGTTCCCGACGCAATCGCATCGGCGCGTCCGGGAGAACAGCACTCCATGGGAGAGTGTAAACCTTTCACCTGTGAGACTAAAGGGCGGCCGTGTTCGTTGAGGGTCACCGTCAGCCCGATTGAGCGGTAGGTGCGGTTGAATTCCTCAACGAAAGAATCCCCATTGTTTGCCGGCAGCATCATGGGGCCGACCGGGCGACCACTGTGGGTCACGATCGCGTGGGACGGCATCGGCTGGCGGTTACTGCTCATCGTCGAACTCGTCGGTTGATTGGATGAAAGTGGGTGAAATCGAATCGTCAGGCCCGAAAACGTTATTTTTGCGAATCATCCGATTCGGCGCCGGCAACCCGATACGAAACGCTCGGGTGGGGAAAACCGAGGGTTTTGTCAACGCGGTTGTACAGCGGTAGACCTGCAAAGTAGCGTCGGAGGTTGATACAAACCAGATCAGTCGTGTCGTCGACCCGGCGAAACGATTGAGCGCCCACGTGGGGCGTGATCAAGACGTTCGGATCGGTCCACAACGGGCTCGACGGCGGCAACGGTTCGAACCCGGTCACATCGACCCCCGCCCCCGCCAAATGCCCGCTCGCGAGAGCCGCGACCAGGGCGGCTTCGTCGACGACCGCACCCCGTGCCACGTTGACCAAATAGCCGCCCGGTTTCATCGCAGAAAGCTGCGTTTCCGAAACACAGTGATGGGTCGACTGATTCAGCGGCAGCGTCAGGATTACGATATCCGAAGCGGCGAACAATTCGTCCGTCCGATCTGCTGACCACAGTGCGTCGACTTCGTCGGGTTGGTTCTCAGGGTAGAAATCGGTCGCCAAAATTCGAACTTCCCAAGGCCGCAGCATCTTGGCGATTTCGCGTCCGTTGCCGCCCAGTCCGACAATTCCGACGGTTTTGCCACGTAAGTCGTCGGTAGGGCGACGAATGAATTCAGGGATTTGCCGGGCCCGTTCGAATAATCCGATCCGTCGCAGCAGTCCGAACAGCAGCCCAAAGGTTTGCTCGGCGACCTGGGGAGCGAATAGTCCCGACGCGCTGCTGACCACGATCCGAGGTTCGGCGATGACGCCAGGCACAAGGCAATGATCGAGACCCGCCGCCGACGACTGAATCCACTGCAGACGCTTTGCCGCGAGGGCGCGGTCCCAATCGACCGGAACTTTCGCATGGCCAATGAAAATGTCGGCGGTCGGCAACAGTTGATCGATGCGTTCCTGGCCCGCATCGACGACTTCAACTTCATGATCCAGTGGAATCGCGTCGTCATTCAGACAGTCAGTCAGGGTCTGTTTGATCTGCACGATGTGATGCGGCTCCACCGGGTAGCACAAAACGATCCGGCGGATTGATTCAAACGATTTTGGCTTGGTCATGAGGAGTCAACGCGTCTGGACGGGAAAACAATATTCGGCGGACGCGGCGATCGTATCAAAGTTCCAGCCAATGCAGGAGGCGGACTCCCACGGATTGCCCGCTCGTCTCGATTCCCAATGGGCATTTCGCTCAATGGCCGTTTCGTGGGGAGCGTATAATGGCGGAAGACGTTCTCCCGGTCTCGATGTGGTTGCTGTATCGATGCAGCAGGCAACATCGATGGTGTGAATCGGCTGATCGAATTCGTCCCCGAGGTAATCCATGTCCGTCGATCCTCTGCAAGCACGAGCTCTGCCCCTGCGTGTCGCGATGGTGGAGGTACGCGACGTGACGATCGCGAAATCACCGCCCGGGCCCGTCCAGTGCAGTTTGCGAATTAAAAAACTCAGTTCCCAATCAATCGAAACCGATCGCGACGTCGAACCGGATTCGTGCGGCGGCACGTTGCTCGTCGCCAGCGGCGAAACCGAGGTCGCGGCAATCGTTGCTGTCATCTCGCAGATTTGTCGCAAACCGTTGCATGTGATTTCGCAACAGATCGAAAACGTGAATGACGCATGGCAGTGTGTGATTGCCGTTTCTGGTGAACCGGTTGAGGGATCTGACTCGCCTCGGGGAGGTTCCGGACGGGCGACGGCGGAGCGGGCCGAGGTCGCGTGGACGCTCGCTATTATTCGCGCCGCCAACCATGCCGGCTTGCTCAAATCGGACTATCGAGCGAACAACCAGAAAACGCTGCGGCAGTGGTCACGTGAAGCCGTTCAGGAAATCACCGACGCGTTCGCCCGTTACCAGACGCCGGTTGATTCCGATCCTGCGTTAACTCTCGATGCCGAAGGCATCGTGTTGGATTGTCTCAATCGGGTTGCCTCAGCGGCCGTGATCACGGCAACGAATCATCCTCGTCCCGAATCGATTTTGAGCCTATTCGATACCAGTGCATGGCTGTTCGACGAGCACGGCCGCTCACGTGATTCTTACACTGATACCGACCTGTGGTTGGCGTGGTATCCCGGCGTGGATGACGATCAGCGGACCGTCGATGAAGTGATCCGTTCGATGCCCGCGGCGCCCGCGACCGCAATCCCTTGGATCGTCCGGTTGTTCGAAAATCCCACCAGTCCGATCCGATTTCGGGGCGCCATCGATTTGCACGATCATGATGTGCTGCATGTGCTGTTGGGACGCGGCTTGCAAGACCAGGACGAAGCCTTCGTGCTCGGGTTCGCGATGGGAACGGCGAAAAAAATCAGTCGGATCCAGTACCATGTGTTCAAGTTTTTAATGGCACACGTTTATCCGGAACCCTATCGCATTCCAGGATTTCTACAGTCTGCGTTTGATCTCGGCGTCGAGTGTGGTCAAAAAACCGGTGCAGTCGATTTGTATAAGAGGCCACTCAAGGAACTCCGCTCGCTGACCATCGAGGAGGCTCGCTGGCGAGCCGAAATCGACATGGATATTGTCCGGTCGCATTACCAGACCGAGCAACAACAGATACCGTTTACGATCGCGAGTTTGCGGTTGCCTTGACGACGGCCTGTTCGATCACGGCTTTTGATTTTGTAAAACCTTCTTGGGTGACTTCGCCGACTGGCCGCTTCCAATATTCGGGGTTGAATAATTCGAGCGAAAAGGTTCCCGCAAATCCGTTGTTCAATAGCATCGTGATCGTATCGACGAGCGGGCAGACTCCGTCGCCTGGGAATACCCGATCTTTATCGGCGATCGTGGCCGGCGGCGGTTGGTCCGGATAGTCGTTGATGTGAAAGAGAGGCATCCGCGACGCTTCGATCATCGCGAGCGATGTCATCGAGTTGCCGCCTTTATAGATGTGATAAAAATCAGGCAATACCGCGGCGCTGGGGTGTGCTGCCGCCGTCGACACATAGGCCAACTCGCCGAGTCGGCTGAGCGTGGGGGAGAAACCCCATAACTCGAGCAGCGGTGTGACACCCACTTCATCCCCGATTTCGAGCAATGCTCGGTAGCGTTCGGCAATCACTTCCAATTCAATCGGTCCCGAGTCCCGCAGGGCGGTTTCGTTGTGGGCGCCGATCGGTGGCGCCGCCATAACTACCCCGCCGAGTTCGCGGACCATCTCCATGTCCCGCCGGGCTTCATCGAGTCCCGCTTGACGTTCCTGGGCATCGTTGACGATCCATTTGGCGAACCCGATCGCGCCGGCGATTCCGATACCGGAATCATCGAGCTGCCTTTTTAGATCCGAGAGTTTTCCACCGCTATCGACAAAGCCGCGAAGGTCTTTGATCCACGGTTCGATCGCGTCGTAACCCGCGTCGGCGGTGACCCGAATTTGTTCGGGAACAGATAATTGATGTCCCCGGATGGTACTCGTGTTGAGCGAAATTTTCGGCATTGATATCGATGCACGAGACGTGGGATCGTTGCTCGATTCGGCAGACGATCTGCCGGCGTGTGTCTCGGCTGCAAAAGCCGATCGGCCGTGATGCATGCCGCTGAGCAAACCGGTGGCAGTGGCGGCGCCGAGAATCTGACGGCGAGAAGGACCTTGCGTCATGGCTTTACTCGGTTTCTTGTACGCTGTCCGCAGGATCGAATAACGGTTTGATCGCGATCTTGCGGTAGGTTGCTTTGGTGGTTTCGTCGTGGCCTTGGATGATCAGCGTTCCGGGATCGAGACGCAGTCCTCGGCGAGGGTTCTCGTCCACTTTCCGATCGTCATAAACGTCGGTCACTTGGAGCCCGTTTACCCATGTGGCGAAGTGCGATCCGTCGGCCGATAGCAGGATCGAGTTCCAGCGTCCAGGTTCACCCGCCACGATGCGAGCGTCTTGCCGTTTGAAAATTCCGCCCGCCCCGCAATCGGCAGGCTGCAACGGATTGTCGTTCACGATTTCGTTGTTGACTTGGCACTCGTATCCCATCATCACGTCGCCGGGAATCGAGCGGAAAAAGATGCCTGAGTTGGATTTGGGATCGTCCATCTTGTAGTCGGCCAGCAGCGTGAAGTCACCGAACGTTTCTTTCGATTCGAGCTGTTGTTTCCCGCCGTCAACGACGAGGTGGTTCTCGTCGTTGATATTAATTTCGCCTGGCATGTCATCGTATCGCGTCCACCGGGTGAGTTCCGTGTCGACCATGTCCTCGAGTTCAAGCGGGCGGACGCGAATGTTGCGAAAACTCACTTTTCCGGAACGGAATTGCAGGCCGATGTATCCGATCCGTGGCGACTTGGCATCGTTGATTTCGCACATCAAGTCATCGTCAATTTTTACTCGCACGGTTTCGTGATCACAAACCATGTTGATGGTGTGCCATTCGTTGGGATCGCCGGTGAACGCTTCGCCCTTCTTTCGCTTGACGATCCCGCCGGTCGGGAACGGATTGTCATCTGGAGCGATGTTGACCTCAATGCAATCGGTCGCGGGATCTTTCGGGTCGATGCTCGTGCGGAGGAAGATGCCCGAGTTAGTGGCGGCTTCGCTTTGAAATTCGAGTTCGAGTTCGTAGTCCGACCATCGTGTGGACGTGGTTAGCAGGCATTCTTTTCCGCGATCGGCGACCAGGGCGCCGTCCTCGATACGCCAGTTCGCTTCGCCCGCGATGATCCATCCAAACATCGTGTGTCCGTCGAACAGCCGAACCCATCCTTGAGTGGTTTGTTCGATCGGTAATCGGGCGGCGAGTAATTGTTCGGCGCTCGCTTCGTACGCTTGCGCCTCAAATACGAACGGCGTCTCGGCTTCGGCTTTCGTTTCCGTGTCGTTTGTGGCGATCGAATCGGAGGGACTGGCGTCCGCTTTGGCGTCTGTTTTGGGCGAGGTCGATTTTGACGAACATCCGACAATGACAATCATCAACGCAATCAAGAGTGCGGGGCGAGAGATCATTTGGGATGAGTGGGTATCGCGAGAGGACATGGCACACATCGAAGGCGGGAATGGGAGTGGGGCTTAAATCGCTGCGAGCGGGCTGCGCGGATATCGTGGGGGCGGTTTAGTAACCGTACCGCTCAAAATAATCGCCCCATCGTTCCCGAAGCCGTTGCTCTTGAGACGAGGATAATTGGTGGGCATTGGTTTGATAGCTTTGGTGTTCCGTTTCAGTCCACGTTTGGATGTCTTCGCGAACCGTTTCGAAATCGGCGAGCCGCAGAGAATCGTAGATTTTTTGCAGCGTTCCGACAGGATCCGCGATCAGATCTTCGTACCGGATATCAATCAGGTGATGCTGGTCGATCTGTTTGCGTTGTTGATGAAACGCTTGATACATTCGTTCGAAACAATCGAGCACGTATTCTTCGATGCCGTCATCCGATGTGTCCGATTTCGGGGCTTGCAGGCCTTGCACTTCGTCGAGGCTTCGCCACAACCGGCAAGTGCTGGGGAACACGGCTCGCGGGTCTCGGGTGATATGAATGAATCTTGCTTGAGGGAACGCGGCCGCGAGGTGTCCGATTCGTCCCGTGTGCGTGGGGCTCTTGATCACGAGCGGACGCGTGGTCGAGGCGCTGACCCGATGCAGAAAAGCCTGCATCGTGGCAATCCAATGCTCGCGTGCCGGTTTGTCCACACCTTCGAAATCGAGGTATTCCATGTCGACCGGGCCGCCTCGTGGGAATGCAATGCGGCGATAAGGTGAGGGCAAACCGAGATTGACGAGCGCAAACTCGTCTTCTTGTGGGCGGTCCCATCCGGTGTCCATGTTGTCCATCGGTCGCTTGCCCGGCAGCAGCCATTTGGCGAACCGGCGAAAGAACCATTCCGTTAGCAAGAAATGTGACGGCGCGAAACACTGGAACGTCGACGGGCTGCTGAACCGTTCGTCGCGAACCATCAATTCGTGCAGCAGCGTCGTGCCGCTCCGCCAGTGTCCGATGATGAAAACGGGGGGGCCGTGTAGTTCGGCCTCGCGAATCCGGCGGCGATAGAGGACGTTTTGCAGGCCCATCAAGAGCGTATTGAAGGGCGTTGCGATCGAAACCGACACGGCCAGCGGCAGCCTCGACGGGCTAATCGCAAACCCGCCGCCACGCAACAAACGCCACCACGCCGACGGTCGCATCCCATGCCAAAACCTTGGGCAATAAAACGGGTAGCGATTCAGTGAAGACTCGGGCATGAATGAGGAAAGTCCAAGGCAAAAGGCCGATTCGGGCGAACAAAAGAGCTCGAGTGAACGTCTGGCGACTGGCCGTTCGCCAGGTGCCGTCTCCCTCCAACGAAATACGACGTTAGACTGTTCTGGCACGCGTTCCGCCGTGAAGGATAAAGCGTGATCCCGCCGAGGCCCATCAGCTGTCAGTGCCGAGGCCGGGATTTTATGCAATTTTCCGACTCAGGTGGGGCCTCAGCCGCTCCGACACATCGTCTTTTTCACCGATTTTATCATGCCCACTCCCGCCAGTGATCTTTCCATTGAAGATCTGCAACAACACATTCGTCGGATGTATTACGACAAAGACGTCGCACGCGGGGTCGACGGTACGTTTATGTGGTTGATGGAGGAGGTCGGGGAGTTAGCCTCGGCTTTGCGTGGCAATGATCGCGAGAATCTCAAAGAAGAGTTTGCCGACGTGATCGCATGGTTGTTCACCATCGCGAACGTCGCCGACGTGAATTTGGCCGAAGCCCTGTCTGCCAAATATGGCCAGGGATGTCCTGGTTGCCACCGCTTCGAGTGCGAATGCAGTTTGGATGAAAAACCATGATTGTTGTGCTTCTCTTCGTTGCAGCGTTCTGTTCGCTGATCGGCACCGCTACCGCTCAAGACGCCCCCGCGTCGATGCCAGCCGTTGATTTTGTCGGCATCAAGGGCCACTACCGTGCGGGACAATGGACTGCCGTTCGTTTTGAAATGGTCCCCGACGCCGTACTCGAAACAACCGATGGGGATGGCGTTCCGGTTTTCTACGAACAGGATTTTCTGAAGGACGCATCGAAGGAAAGCACCACCGCAAGCGGCAAGAATACCGTTTTTGGTTACTGCATCCCCGGCACGGAAGCGGCACCGCTGATCATTCGCAGCGCCTCGAAGGCACCAGCTAACCAAGCTGATGGCGCGGCAGGCGGCGCGGCGTTGAAGACCCGGTTCCCCGAGATCGGTACGCCTGCCGAAGGTCCCGCGATGATCCCGGTAGAGATGCCCTGGATCGTGGTCTTCGGCGATCCGTTGGGGATCGAAAAGATTGGTGCTAACGAGCTGCTCGACCGGGATGCGTCCGTTGCCGTCACGCGCGTGACTGCGGCCGAGAGTGTTCCCGATCATGTGCTTGGGCTCTCCGGCGTCGACATGATCATGATCACAGGTTCCGGCGGGGACGTGTTGGAGCAACTAAGCACCGCCCAAGGTGCGGCGATCGCGGATTGGGTTCGCAGCGGCGGTGAGCTGTTTGTCACCCTGGGCGGGAACGCTCCCAGGACGCTCGATGCGTCGCAGTGGTTGGTCGAATTGTTGCCCCCAGGCGTGGGGTCTTCATCCGTGACCCGAATGGATCCCTCCGGTTTGGAAACGTTTGCCAATAGTCAAACGCGGTTGAGCGCGTTTGATGGTTGGCAATTACCCAAAACGATCGGAGCCGGTGGCGTGACGTTATCGAGTGTCGGCGAAGCATTGATCGCGGGGCGGACATCGCGTCGGATCGGGCTTCCGTTGGCCGTTCGCTACACCGCTGGCATGGGCAGAATCACGATCGTTTCGGCGGACCTCGATTCCGCCCCTTTCATCCAATGGCCCGAGCGTCTTGACTTGGTCACCAAGTTGACGGGTGAGCTGTTGACTCAAGAGCGAGCGGAAGTCGGCAGCAGTTTTCGCTTAGGTGGGTACTCCGACCTGTCGGGCCAAGTCCGCCGGACGTTGGATCGTTTTTCAACGAAGCGAAACGTGAGTTTCTCGATCATCGCATTGATCATTGCCACACTGATTGCCCTGGTGGCACCGCTGGATTACCTATTCGTTCGGCGTTACTTGGGCAATCCGTTGCTCGGTTGGGCGACGTTTCCGGTGGTCGCTGTTGTGCTGTCGGTGGCCCTGGTGATCGCAGCGAATCCGCGGTCACTTTCGAGCACCACCGCCAAATCAGAGGCCGGGGCTTCGACATCGAATCCGACCGGCAAGGACAGTTTGTTGCGAGCCAACGCAATTGAGTTGCTTGATATCGACAGCAACACGCAGTCGGGGCGATTGTTTCGTTGGTCATATTTGTATTCGCATCCCGCGCAAACCGTCAATGTGCAGGCGAGTCCGAGTCCGGCGCTGCGTGCGATTTCCCGTGATGTCGAATATCAGGTGCTCAGCCCTTTCGGTGCCCCCGGTCGCTCCATGGGGGGCATTCAAATCGACGGATGGAGCGATCCACTACGCGTCCCGGTTTCTCGTTTGACTTCAAATTCGCAGGACGCGTCGGATACGGGTGGGGTGCCTTTGACCAGCCGCATCGAGTTTCTCGAATTGGCCCCACGCAGCAGCAAGTCGATCGCCGCCAGGATGCAATTCCAATCCGCGGTCGATGCCTTGCCATTGAATCGGCGGCGCAACTCAGATTCGTTGCAAGGCAGCCTCGTCAATCCGCTCGACGTGGATCTGCTCGATGCGATGTTGATCTACCAAAACATTGTTTATCTGTTGCCGACCCGATTCCCCGCCGAGGCAACGGTCAAAGAGGTCGATCAGCTGCGGCAAAAGAATTTCCGTTGGCAATTGTCGCGGCAGCGGGCACTCGAAAGCTCTTCTCAAACCGAAGCCTGGGACGTGACTCGCAGTGACCAGCCCGAGCGACTCGCCGAAATGTTGATGTTTCACGAAGTCGTCGGTGGGGTCGACTACACCGGTTTGCAAAACGAAATTCTCGGTGATCTGGATCTAACCGACCTGCTGACCAAGGAACAATGTATTTTGGTCGGTCGGTGTGCAGAGCCTTGGTTGACGATGGATGTGAGCGTGACAAGACGCGAAAACTCAGCGCGTACGGAGGGGGCGGCGTCGACGGATTCGTTTATTACCCCTCAAGGTGAATCTCAATCATGGGTTCGCGTCATTCTGCCAGTCAAAGAGGTGCGACGTTGAGCGGTCACGTTGTGCGGATTGATTGCGGTTGTCGCTCGCGGTTTGGATGGTTTGTGATTTTGGTGTCCCCTTTTGTTTCTTCGGCTTCCTTTTTTCTGTAATCGTCGTGATCAAAACCGTTGACTTGACCAAGAAGTATGGCGATGCGTTCGCCATCAAATCGATCGACTTGAACCTCGATGCGGGTGATCTATTTGGGTTCATCGGCCCCAACGGGGCGGGGAAAACGACGACGATGCGGATCATCGCGACGTTGCTGGAACCGAGTTGGGGGGAAGCTTACGTGTGCAACCACAGTGTTCACACGCAACCCAAAGAAATCCGTCGGTTAGTCGGTTACATGCCCGACTTTTTTGGCGTGTACGACGACATGACCGTCGTCGAGTATCTCGAATTCTTTGCCGCCGCGTATCGGATCGGTGGTGCCGACCGGCGCAAACGCGTTAACGAAATGCTCGACATCGTCGATCTCGATTTCAAGCGGGATGCGTTTGCCAATACGCTGTCTCGGGGACAAACACAGCGTCTCGGACTGGCCCGGACTCTGTTGCATGATCCGCAAGTCTTGTTGCTTGACGAACCGTTGTCGGGACTCGACCCGCGTGCACGGATCGAGATGAGAAACCTGCTGCGTCGTCTTGGCGAAATGGGAAAAACCGTCATCGTCAGCAGTCACATTTTGCCCGAGCTTGCCGACGTATGTAACAAAGTGGGTATCATCGACCGTGGCGAGCTGAAGCAGAATGCCAAGGTTACCGAGGTCATCCGCATGGTCCGCGAGCACACCGTGTTGATCATCCAACCGAGTCAACGTGACCAGATGCAAAAGGTCGCCGACCTTTTCAGCGGTCATCCTCTCGTCCAGTCCACGCAACCCGGCGACGACGCCGTTCGAGTGATCCTCAACAGCGACACCGACGACTACAGCGAACTGCCCAAACTCCTCATCGAAAACGGCATCGGCCTCCGCCGTTTCGCCGAAGAAGAGCTCGACCTAGAATCCGCCTTCATGGCCCTCACCCAAGGCACCAGCACCCGGATGTAGCCTTAACGCGGTTTATACGAGGCAAGGACGTCAGTAGATGCTTAGGCCGTCAGTTGGCGGATGCCTTTGCCACAAAGTACCGGTGTTGTGCCCAGTGCGGTTGGATATCTAGCCGCCAACACGCAGCCTTTAGCGGTGGCCGCCTATCGTCGCCGAGGCTTGGGATGGTGCCTAATGGCACGACCATACTTGCGCTGTTCGGAAGGGCTGCGAATCGAACCAGCAGTGGTTCGAGAGACACGTTGCGGATCACTCCACCGACTGAGAGAAATTCTTGTCGATTGCCAGAGGTGATTGCGTCGACGGCTTCTAAGGTTAGTGGAGGACTTTCGTCCTTGACCAGGAGCGAAACCTTCAAAGCGTCGATCTGCTCGTCAACAGGAAGTGGTAGAGCGATCAGTGAGTAGTGCTGATCCTGGAACGCAACGACACCCAAACGTCCTCCTGCCGAAAGTGGCGTCACGGCTTGATCAGAAACTTTTTTCAACAACAGCTGTGAAGCAGTGGTTGGCATGTATCGATTAATCCAGGGGTTGAGTACTGAAGGAACCTTTGAGTTTGTCAAGAAAGTCGCCGAAGAAGGGTAGCCGCTTGAAATGTGCTTTGCGTGCTTTGTGGCAAAGCTCTCACGCCAGCGGAGCGTTTCTTGTGTAGCCATCCGGTACGAGTCGAGCTGTTTGGCAAACACCGGATTTCTAGCTGCCAGATTGCTGAGGGGTTCTGCACAGGCGTTCGAGAGTTTAACCGCACCGGGCCCCGATCTTCTGAGTGCAATGCTGAGGGGGGCAAGCAATCCGCGGTACAGTGTTGGCACTTGGTCGCCGGAGACGTGTTTTGACGCCTCGGCAATGCTGGACGCAATCGTGGTGATCGCGCGATCGTTGAGCGATTGCATTCGTGCAATGATCTCGGCGTCGCCGCTTTGATCTGCGCTAATGCCAAACGCGACGCGAATGGCATTGGCTCTTAGTAATGCCGCGCACGCATTTTCCCATCCACGGATTATTTTCGAAATTGCAGCGACGGCATCTGCGGTTTTGCCGTCCGTCGACCTGAATGTTCCTGATTGCGAAAGCTGCGATACGACGTCAGAGGCAAACGCGTCGAACGCATTTGCAGTTCCTAGGTTCTTGGCTACTGCTTTCTCGGCGATCAATGCATACTCCGTACTCCGAGCCCTTGCGATCTGAGCGTCTCCCTCAGCAAGTAGGTTAAAGAAGAAGTCGAATTTTGGGGCGTCGTTTGGATGGAAAATAGACAGGTCCTGTTTAAGTTGAATTCCCTCTTTTTCCATCATTGACTCAAACGCATCGAGATTACCGGCTGCCAGTGTCTGTGCGGCTCGTTCAGCCAATTTTTGAATTTTGGGCATTGCCCTCTGGAGCTTAATCTCCATTTTGGCTTTGATCTTCTGGCCATCAGGCGTTTGGCCATAACGCCATGCAAAACCGGGATAGTCCTTTCTTTGGTCAGCCAGTCGTTGCTCAATTTCATATCCTGCGGGTTCACCCATTAGTTTCAAGTGAACGGCATCGCGGTGCGCTTTCCATATTTCACCCGTCCCACGCATCAACTCGCCAATTGGTAATTTGGAGTAGTCGCCTCCCGACGCATGTCCTTCTAGCCGAAGTGGCTCGGCAGCATTGAAGAGGGAGTACAGCCTTTCCGCTAAGGCGTTTGCTTGCGGAATCGTTCCGTGTACATCCAAGGCCGCAACTGGTTTGCGGTCCGACGGATTGGCAGTCGCTACCGATCCCAAGCAGAAAACAAAGACCGCAAACGCGGCGAAGAAAATGTGAACGTTGTGTCGTCGGCGCTGGGGGGAATCAGTGCGCATTGAGGAACTCCAAACAAGAAAATGTGGATAACCGGACAACGTCAACATCTGTTCAAAAGGCGTGACTTACTAGTAAGCCGTTAGGTCACGCTCCTCGACCAACCCAACGCCTGAAGGAAAAAACGATGTTGCCTCGCTCATGCGCCGGGAAAGCACCGGTTCGTCGTGGGCGCCGTCCAGCTATTGATTGTAAATTAGTTCAGTAGCTGCCGAGGGCAGGGGCGTTGTGAATCGCGGGGATTTTGCGGCTTCAGGATCTAAGAAGTCGGGCTCATCGGATTGATGACGGGGGATGCGTGTTTGGCCGTGCGAGGGGGTGGCGTCGAGGGTAGTGAGCACGGCGTCTTGCGGGGAGCGTTCGAAAACTATTCTGTGATAGAACGAGCATGTCCGCGCGTTTGTCCTAGACGACCTTCCGGCGTTTACCGCCGTGACGGGCAAAGCCAGCAGCTTTCGGTGGCGTTTTCCGACGGCTATCCGTCGACAAATTGATCGTGAGCCAATCGGTGCGCTGGTATTCGCAAGAAGGGTTCGCTACTCAGCCAAGAAAATGTACCCAGGGTCCATGGTTAGGTACCACTCACGCCACAGTCGTTGAGCGCGGCGGACCTCACCGTAGTCTTGCTTTTCGCCAGGTTCAATTTTCATCCCAAAGCCTTCGAATTTACGGCTGATGAATCGCAGGCCGTCGCGAGCAAAGGTCCGAACGGTGGTATCCTGGTCGTCCAAAGCAAAGATCAAAGAAGGGACGACGCGAATTTCATCGCTTTGCCCCAGCAGGCGAGCGGCCACCCGGCGGGCCTGCCACGACGATGAACCTCGAACCAGCCTTTCGAGCCGATCAAGTTGAGCGCGTCGAGCCTTCGGGTCCGTCGCCAGTTTCATGTTCTCTGGCAACGACTTGTCTTCCAGCGAGTTGGCGTCGTCCCCTTCGAGCATGTCGAGCAGATCCGTCACCGCTTCGGCAACCGGTTCGCCTTTGATCTGCGATCCCTCGACTCGGATTTTTGTAGTGTCGCCCGGAAGTCCTTGTCCTCCCGTCAAGTAGCCTTCGGCAGCCTGCTCAATCGCGTGCTGGGTGCTGCGACTCAAAAACAAGACCGCAAATGAACTTGCCGTGCTCGCGGTGACGAATTGAGACGTGCCCGTCCAACCACCTCCATTCGCTTGCTTTCCCTTTAGAAAATCGACGCCCTCGTCGTACCATTTCGCGGGCGCGTTTTTGGGAAGATTGAATGCGATCTCGCGAAAGCTTTCGTATCTCTCAGTTGTGTAGATACAGTAGTACGGCCACGCGACGTGACCGTCGCCATGCTTCGCTATATATGCGTCGCAGTCTTTGATCGAGGCACGGACCTTATCAACTGGGAATTTTGGTCGTCTGACGGCGAGGTTTTCCATGCCTTCTTCGTACAGGCGAACAGAACGAGGCATCCCTTTGAGAAGTGACGCCTCGGATTCGGCATCCCAAAGTTGCAGAATGTCTGCAGCGATTAACAAAGCGCTTCCGCCCGCATACGCCATTGATAACCCCACCTCGATTGTCTGCCTGATTCTCGCGTCACCGGGCGGGTCAATCCCTTGGTATGGCCAAGCGCCACTGATGTCCTGAACTCGCAGCAGCCACTGCATCGTTTTTGCAATGCCGTCGTAATCGATCACGATTCCGGCATTGTCGAGTGTCCAGAGCGCCAGAATCGCGTACTGGGTTTGAGACACGTCGCCTTTTTGCGTCCCAGCATATCCATAGCCGCCGTTTCGGAATTGAACTCGACGGAAATAGGATTCGAGTGAGTTGAGTTCTTTGCGGTATTTCATTTTGTCCACTTCTGCCAACAGAAGTGTTGCTACCGCAGCGGAGTAAACTGTTTTGCTGTTTGCACCGCCTGGATCTCTCCCAGACATACTGCGGACAAACAGGAGTGATGATTGGATGCCGCGTTGGACAACCGGATTGGCTGGGTCGTGAGTCAGTTTCATCATTGCATAGCCAGCTAATGAATGCTCACCGGTACCACCAGAATGGAATACCCCTACAGGGTAGTGGGTCGCCGTTTTGAGGTCCTTTTCAAGCCGTTTGATTCCCTGGTCGATCATCGATTTCACCACCGGGTCATTCGATGTGTACCCGTAGGCGGAATTCGCGATGAATGATGTGAGCAGCAAGGCGGCAATGGAAATGTGCCCCACGGGAAAAGATCGCAGTTTCCAGCTGTTTTTCAGGCTGGCAGACGGTTTCAAACTCTTTCCCGGGACGCCGCGGTCTAGACCCGTGTTTTTGCTAGTTTGCATGCGAGAGCTGATTGAACATTCGAATCCACGCATCACAATCGGATGGGTTGTTGTCCCTGTCGTAGCCATAAAAAACTCGTGCAATGATGATCGTCGCGGTTAACGTGGGAATACTTCGGGCTCCACTGCCTTATCATACGCTCTGCTGGGCTCATTTGAAGCGATCGGTCCCCCCAAAGAGGTTCTTTTTTCGCTTGCGTACTCGAGTCTCGCTGTTGCGACTTAGCGAAATGGATGAACCGATGCGTCCGTTACTTCGTAGCCGGGCACTGATGTTTTGCGTGTTTCGCGGCAAGGTGCTTGACCGTTTCAGTGCGTCGTTTGCTTGATATGCGTCGGTGATGCCCTGAAAGTTCATGTTTTGGACGTCGTTTCCCTGAATGGACTCGGTTTCGCTAAACTTGGACGGGGCTCGTTTTGAGTCCGTAGTTGGTGTCACCCGAGGAGACGAAGTCCGCGCAGTCTTCTCTTTCCGAGTCGCATGTGCTGCTGTTTCTCGCCACCGATAACTACTTCGCCACGGACAAAACCACATCCAATGTTCTTGCAGATGATATTCAGGTTGATCACGGGCGATGAATAGCATTTGCGCTCCCAGCGATACGGAAGAAGATGAAGCATGGGATCTCGATATCGAGCCCCACGCGTCGCTGTTGTCTCTTCGGCTTGGCGAAGTCTGGCGTTATCGCGATTTGCTATATCTCTTTGTGCGACGAGACATTGTTTCGTTCTACAAGCAAACCATTTTGGGGCCGCTTTGGTTCTTCATTCAGCCGCTGCTGACGACGTCCATCTACGTTCTCGTGTTTGGCCAAATTGCTGGGCTTTCGACCGATGGCTTACCGCAGGTGTTGTTCTACCTCTGCGGCATCGCTTTTTGGAATTACTTTTCGGAGTGTTTCACCAAAACGGCCACCGTGTTTCGTGACAATGCAAGCCTGTTCGGCAAAGTCTACTTTCCGAGAATCATTACCCCGCTTTCGATCGTCCTGTCCAATCTGTTTCGGTTCGCAATTCAGTTTGTCCTCTTCTTGCTCATTGCTGGCTATTACTACTGGCGTGGCGAGGTTCATCTTCAGTTGACCGTTTTGCTGTTTCCTCTGCTCGTTGCGATCATGGCAGTACTCGGTTTAGGGCTTGGTATGTTGTTCTCGGCGATGACGACCAAGTATCGCGACATGGCATTCTTGCTGCAGTTTGGTGTTCAGCTTTTGATGTATGCGAGTCCTGTGATCTACCCCTTTTCGCAAATTCCCGAGAAGCTACAGCCATTGTTTGCATGGAACCCTCTGATCCCGGTATTCGAAGCGGCGCGGCACGGATTTTTGGGATCGGGTAGTGTGAGTCCGATGGGCATTGCGTATTCCGTGCTCTTCTCGATCGGCGTTTTTTTGATCTCGACGCTCATCTTTAATCGGGTGGAGCGAACGTTTATGGACACAGTGTGAGTTGGGACGAGAAGAAACGCCGTTGCGATTGCAGTGAATCTGATAGCCCAGCGTAAGATTAGCAAACGTGCTCCCCTCACCAAGTTCGGGAAGAACCGCAGAATGGCTTGCCACCTCCAACTAACCTAAATCCGTACTGATCAGATTGTGACAGCTGCCATCCGCTTTGAAAACGTTTCCAAACAGTACCGACTCGGTGAAGTCGGAACGGGAACGCTATCGCACGACTTGCATCGGGCGTGGGCGAAGCTTCGTGGCAAGCCTGACCCTTTTGCGTTAGTGGGCTCGGTCAACGACCGTGCGCAAAAAGGCGGCGAATACGTCTGGGCGCTCAAGGATATTTCGTTTGATGTCAAGCAAGGGGAAATACTGGGGGTTATCGGTCGCAACGGTGCCGGTAAAAGCACACTGTTAAAATTGCTATCCCGGGTCACTGCGCCGACCGCTGGGCGGATAAGAGCCAGGGGACGCATCGCAAGTCTGTTGGAAGTTGGGACCGGTTTTCATCCTGAGCTCACTGGACGCGAAAACATTTACCTCAACGGCGCAATTTTGGGTATGCAGCGACCGGAGATAGCGAGGCAGCTTGACGCAATCATTGACTTTAGCGGCTGTGCAAAATACATCGATACCCCGGTTAAACGATACAGCAGCGGGATGATGGTCCGACTTGGGTTTGCGGTAGCCGCTCATCTTGAATGTGAAATCTTAGTTGTCGATGAAGTGCTCGCTGTTGGCGACGCCGAATTTCAGAAGCGTTGCATTGCAAAAATGCAGAGTGTCTCGAGTGGGGCGGGGAAAACCGTGCTGTTTGTGAGTCATAACATGGGAGCGATGGCAAATCTTTGCACCCGCGCCGTAGTCCTCGATCAAGGTGCGCTCGCAATTGTCGAGTCACCGCAGAATGCAATTAGGTTTTACCACGACAGTTCTCCGTTGTATCAATCCCCAAAAGATTTAATCGCCTTGCAGTTAGACAGCGAACTCAAGTTTCGATCTGTTTCCCTCGACTCGTCGGATGGCAGCGTCGACAAAATTGGTTTTCGATCCAAGGTAAATCTCAAGTTCGAGTATTTTTTGGAAGTTGAGATAGTCGGTTTGGAGCTTGCTGTCGCGATATATGGTGTCAATGGGAATCGGGTGTTTACTTCGGAAAGATCCATGTGTTTCGATCATCCCGTTTCAGTTGGTTTGTCCGAAGCGACAGTGTCAATCCCAGCTGAGACGCTTGTTCCGGGCCACTACACTGTCGAACTAGCCGCAAGTGTGCCCAACTCTCGAATTGTGCAGATTTTGAAAGAGGTGTTTCGTTTCGAAATTGTCGATGATGGCTATCATTTCTCCCGCTATAAAGATGTCGACGTGGGTTGTGTCTATGTTCGATGTGATTGGCATGAACAAGCAGGCCAAGTTTCTTAGCGAGGGAGCCAATTTGTGTTGCTAAGATCGCGGGAGTAGCGACCGCATAGACGTACACTGCAGCTTAACTTTACATGACGATTTCAGATGGATAGCACTCAAACGGTCAAAAGCAAAATAACTGGTGGGCCAGTTAAGCCGATATTCGATGCGAAAGTGCTCGGGAAATATTGTGTGACCTATTGGCAGTGTCTTGAGACAATGTTCATTCAAACTGATGAACCTTATTGGCTCGATGAGGCCTATTCCACTGCAATCACGGATCTCGACCTTGGGCTGGCGGGTCGCAATGTGAACAAGGCGGAAGCAGCTGAACGGCTAATCGATCGGGCCCTGCCAGACGCCAAAACGTTTCTAGATTTTGGCGGGGGATACGGTCTGTTCACGAGATTAATGCGAGACAAAGGATTTGATTTCCGGCACTACGATATCTACTGCCAGAACATTTTTGCGAAAGGATTTGAGCTGGACGCGTTGGAGCCCGTCGGGTTGTCGAAGTTCGATCTGGTGACTGCGTGGGAAGTGTTTGAGCATGCACCCAATCCCCGGGAATTAATTCGCCAACTTCTCTCTGTGTCGGGCACCATTCTCTTTTCCACTGAACTTGTTCCGGAGCAACCCTTGAACGCTGAGAGTGACTGGTGGTATTTTACGCCTGAAACAGGCCAGCACGTCAGTTTCTATAGCCGGAAAGCACTGCACTCGTTGGCGGAGGAGTTCAATCTCTTCCTTTACTCTGATAACACAGCGAATCACATCCTGTCAGCTAGAAAGCTGGAAATAGATCCGTTTCCAGCTGAGCGGTCGTCATCTAGCTTGTTTCGCTTGTTAGCTGAACCAGTTTGGCGTCGCGGGAAGCGTATGCGGACTCAGTCAAACCGCCGCGAAAGTCTTCTACCTGCTGATTTTGCAAATGCAGTTGAGCAGTTGAAAAATACGAAGGCACAACAGCCCGATCGTCCAGGCGGAAGTTCGGCATGTCAAAAATAACTGTCCTTGTAGACGGCGTTGCATTTGAGAATCCTCACCAGAATGGGGTTTGGAGAGTCTTCTATGAAGTCATGCGCCGCAATTCTCAAGACGTGAATTACGTCGTACTTCTGGAAAACGATGCGGTCAAAGAACTTCCTCCAAACGTGGAAGTAAGGCGCAGCTTTCATCGGCAAAATTCGAATTCGCGAAAGTTTGTTTTGCGACGCATTGCCCGAGGCAGATCAATTCGACACCTCGAAAAAGCTTACGCCGGTGCGATCTGGCATTCGACGTTTTATACACCTGATCCACGTAGGAATTCAAAATCCGTAGTAACGGCGCACGATTGCACGTCAGAAAAATACTTCTATTTCGATCCATCTCTTTGTGAGCAAACTTCAGAGAAAGTGAAGTGTTTTGTTCAGGCCAAGCATGTGTTGGCGGTCTCCGAGTCTACAAAGAAGGACGTCTGTCTGTTTTATCCTTGGCTGTTGGGGCGCGTAACAGTCGCAACTCTTGGGTCGGAGCACCTTGGGCCGGCTGTGGAACGCTCTGTAGAAGAAGCTGAGTCATTCTGTTTGTTCGTCGGGAATCGCGGGATGTACAAAAACTTCCTGATGCTGCTCGAAGCGATGTTGCACACGGCATGGCCGGGGAACCTTCCTTTGAAGGTTGTTGGGTCACCATTTAGTGATGATGAGTTGAATCTGCTTCGTTTCAAGCAACTTGAGTCACGTGTAGAGAATTTGGGACGCGTCGATGACTCCACGCTGAGAAATCTTTATTCTCGCGCCGCTTGTTTTGTGTTTCCAAGTCTTTCCGAAGGTTTCGGTTTACCTGTTGTAGAGAGTCAGAACTGCGGAACGGTTCCGGTGCTAAGTGACCTGCCTGTCTTTCGAGAGGTGGCCGGAGACAGCGCAATCTATTTTGATCCATGCTCATCGGGATCAATTGCGACGGCTGTTTCAAAGGCATTGTCAAGTGACTTGTCGTTGAAGATTCGAGAGAATGCTGTGAAGAATGCCCGTGAGCTTACATGGGATAGAACGGCAGAGTTAACGCTTCGCTGCTATCAAGATCTCTAACGCCCTAACAGCCTGTTGATTTTCAACA
>NZ_JAMQBK010000031.1 GCF_023701485.1 Aporhodopirellula aestuarii | reverse complement strand
GTCTGAATGTCTCCCGCCAACGATCGTGTCCCCTGCCCTGGCGAAGCAACCGAATCCAAATACTAAGCAGGTATGCAGGAATCATCTGGCGAAACTGCCGCGAACTGTAGGCCGGACCGAGGCTTTGCGAGTTCCGGCATTCACTTGCTCAGTCGTGTCGGAACTGCGTCGCTTAGGCTCCTTGGTCCGGCCTACGCCGATCCGATCACGATCAGCGGAATTGTCGTTATACCGAATCACTTCTATGTACCTGATTAGTGCCTCCCGTGTGAGGCAACGAATCTCCAAGAGTACCGTGCTTTCTAAGATGTTTGTGTGGTCGGTCGTGAACAGGACAATCATTTTATGCCGCTGCAAGTCAAGCCTGCTGATTTGCTTAATGACCTTTGGATATTGCTCTGTTAAGTCGTCAACGTCGTGTGGATCATCCTGTATATCATACAACCACTTACCTAAGCGATTTGGCACGCTCAAACTTTGCAGTTCGCTCCTTGCCAAATTCTGTCGGTTTTCTACCGATAGCTGCGTTGGTTTCTGGTAAATGTCCGATGCTTCGCGACGATCCTGGGGCAACGCGAGTGTATAGATCAGCGGCGAAGCCGGACGCTGGTTGATCTACCAACTCGTATCCGCTGCTAAGTTTGGAAATCGGTCGTTACAAAAGAATGCCCAGAACCCAATGGCGATTGTTCGTCATGGACGCGTCGGCGGAATTAGTTGACGCCCTTTACTCAATGAGCGGTTTGTCGAATCGTTTTCACGGCCCAGCAGGATGAGCGGCAACGATCGCTGATTACTTTTGCTGTTGTGTTTCGGGGCGTTCGAAGTGATTCTCGTAAGTCTGTTCGTCTCGTTTGCCATGGCCACTGGCAACGTAATTCATCCATGTCCAAACATCATTGCGGTAACTGCTGGGCTTGAGAGGCCAGCGGTCAGTGTGTGCTGATTTTGCGATCTCATTGGGAAAGCCACCCAGTATTTTTTGAGTGTTGATGCTCGCAAACGAAAATTGGCTGGGGAGGGGGAAGACAGATCGAACGAATCGTTCCGTCTCGCTGACGGTACCATTTTGGCTGACCCAATACGGTCGATCTCCGACTCGCACCAGACGCTTCCTCGCCTCGCGTTGATAGTGTTCCAGAGGTGCTCCCCAAGGCGGTTTCCATTCCTTCACCCCATCAAAATGATCGTGGGTAATGAACGCAGTCCAAAGGTTCGCGATTTCGTCATCGTGAAGTCCGAGGTAGTTCACGCCGATTGCGCCCCGCGAGAACCCACACAGGAACACTGCATTAGGATCGGCACCGAATTGGCGGATGATTCTTGGCACGTTCCGCTTGGCGTATTCCACCGTCGCTTTCTCGTCGCCCCACCAAGTTCGAGCGTTGCCATTGCCGACCTCGTTGATATACGGGAGAGAAACCCAAATGTATTTTCCGCCGGAAAGACCAAACCCGAGAGCCGCGTCTTCCGGCTGACCGGTTGAGCCGCTCTGTGGAAAATAATTACCCGTGTACTCAAAGATGATCGGAAGCGGCTCGCCGTTTGGTTTCCAGTCTTGCGGAAGGTAAAGAGTATGGAACACATCCGTTCCCACATACTCGGGAGCGGTCACAGCGACGCGTTTTCCTGCAGCTGGCGGACCATCGGAGAGGATCGGAACTGTCAGTACTTCAGTCGAGTCTTTCTCAAGACGAGGCTCCACAGCGAACGCTAGCGTGGATGCGATGAAAAAAGTAGCGAACGTTGCCAACACACGTGATCGTTTCATAATCGAAGCCATCAACGGATGGCTTTAAGTTGTTGGAAATACACACGGTTCCACGCGATTGGGTCCGCGCCGATCTGAAACCACTTCGCAAAGGCACGCTGCATCTCGGAAGCGACTTCCGGGTTTTGAGCGATGAGGTCGTTCGATTCGGATGGATCGTTGGCGATGTTGAAGAGCATCGGTCTTCCATGCTCCATGATCTGGATAAGCTTCCATTTGCCTTTGCGAACTGCCCACGCTGGTGGCGGATTGTCATGGTTTTCCCAGCAGTCGCTCTTAATGTCGGTGCATTCAAAGTGTGATCCCGCCCAGAACAGCGGGCGATCGGGTTGCAAATCCTGTTGGGCTTTGAGTGAAGGCAGCAAATCGATGCCGTCGAGCACCTCGTTCTCAGGAGTAGGAATGCCGGCGGCGGCAAGCGCGGTGGGCAGGATGTCGAGCGAGATGACAGGCTGGGTTCGGACTTGATCCGCCGCCACGGCAGCCGGCCAACGGACGATGAACGGGACCTTGTTGCCACCGTCAAACTGAAAGCGTTTGAGTCCACGCAAGTTGCCGTTGCTGCCCTTCCACCAATAAGGAAGACCGCCGTTGTCGCTGAGAAAGAAAATCAGTGTGTCCTTGGCTTTGCCGGACTTGTCGAGTGCATCGAGAACCCGTCCGATGCCCGAATCAAGCTCCGCAACCATTGCTGCCTCGACCAACTCGTGCTTTGGAAATCCAGAAAAACGCGCCGTGGTTTCTTTCGGGGCTTGGTTAGGTCCGTGAACTGCATTGTAAGCTAGGTAGACAAAGAACGGAGTGTCACCGGACTTTTCCATGAAACGGATGGCCCGGTCGGTAAATTCACGCGTGAGATAATCGTGCTGTTCCACCTTGGTGCGGCCATCGAACAGAATAGGGGACTCAAAAAAGTCGGTCTGCGCGCTGTCGAAGCCATAGTATTCATCAAACCCTCTTTCCAACGGATGTTGCCCTGGCTTTTTGGTGCCGAGGTGCCATTTGCCGATCATCGCGGTGGCGTATCCGGCGTCTTTGAAGTAACGCGACATCAGGGTTTGATCACCCGGCACCCCGCTGTTTTTGGCTTGGTTGTCGCAGTTCGCGTAGATGCCGAAACGCTGCTGATAGCGGCCCGTCATGAGACCGGCCCGGGAGGGGCCGCAGACGGAACAGGTAACATAGCCCTCGGTGAATTTCGCACCCTCAGCGGCGAGTCGGTCGATGTTGGGAGTGGTGACGCGTTTCGGATCTCCGCCGTACGAGTTGACGATGCCATAACCGAGGTCGTCGGCAAGAATGACGATGACGTTCGGAGGCGTGGGCGCGGCCGCAGGCAGCAGTGAAGGAAGTCCGATAAGAAAGATCGTAATGGCTTTCGACAAACGGGACGCTGTAGGGGGCAAAAGTGTCATGCGTTTTCTTTGAATCTTGCTCATGGGGGTAAGTTTCGTTCATCACTGGTATGTGGGCGTGAAACGATGCGGATTCATTGCGGGATCTGCACGGAATGAATCCGCTCACTGCGATTGACGGGGGGCTGTCGGGCGGCCGGATTTCACGATGTCCATGTATTCGCTAAACATCTGATCGACCACGGTTTTAAATTCCGGATTGTTGATCAGGTTGCGTTTTTCGTGCGGATCGTTTTGCAAGTTGTAGAGCGATTTGGGTTCAAAGCTTGTGCGTTTGAAGTTGCTCTGGATGATCAGCTTCCACGGCATCTTGCGGAACATCAATTCTTGTCTCGACCCGGCTTGGTTGATGAAAAAGTCACGCTGTTGAAAACTGCCCTTCCCGGTGAGCAGTGGCAGCAGGTTGTTTGAATCCTGGGCTTGGCCTTTTGGGATTTCGGTGCCAACGAGCGCCGCAAATGTAGCGACCATGTCCTGGTTAACTGCCAACTCGTTTGTGATGCCGGGCTTGATATGCCCCGGCCAGACCGCAAAGGTTGGAACGCGGTGTCCACCTTCCAGGGGCGAGTTTTTGGATCCGTTCCATTCACCGCCGGGCTGGTATCCGATTGCCGTGGTTGCTTTCCCGTCCTGCAACCCGCCGTTGTCCGCGGAGAAAACAATGAGCGTGTTCTCAAACTCACCGCTGGCTTTCAATGCATCGACAATACGCTTCACCTGCATATCGAGATCCGCGAGCATGTCGAGGTGTGCGGTGACCGAGCTGCCTCTGACTTTCCGGCCGTCGAATTCGTCGGTCGGACAGTGCGGCAAGTGCACCATCGGGCTGCAGTAATAAAGAAAGAACGGCTTGTCGCTCTGGGCGCCGGATTGAATGAAGTCCACCGCCTTGGACGATAGAATCTTACCGACCTCACGTGTGTCCCAATTGGAATCTCCTGGACCCGGACCCTTGTCACTGACGTCCTTGGGGTTTTTGGCCGTCTGCTCGTTGAAGAAGACAATTTCAGAATCGTCCGCCCACGGAGACCATCGCTGGTTTTCGTAGAACAGGTAGATGGGGCCTTGGATCCCGCAGGGTGCGGTGAAGTCGTAATCAAATCCGCAATACTTTGGGCCGCCGCCGATCCATCGAGTCACGTCCACTTTCTCAATCAGGTCACCAGACTTTGCTCCGCGATAAATCTCTTTTGTACCAGGAACGTAAAAGTCACCACCGAGGTGCCATTTGCCGATGAAGCCCGTGCTGTATCCGGCATCGCGAACCACGGTGCCGAGCGTGACTTCACCCTCCTTGAATGCCGTGGGAGCAAACGTGCTCCAGACACCCGCGGGCGCGTACGAACGATAGTTGTTGTTGCCGCTCATCACTGCGTAGCGGGTTGGTGCGCATAACGCCGTGGCCGAATGCCCATCGGTAAACCAAAGTCCCTGCGCCGCCAACGAATCAATGTTGGGCGTGGACACGACCGGTTCTTGGTTCTGAATGGTTTTCGCGTAATAGCTGACGTCGCCGAGACCGAGATCATCGGCAAGAATGAACACGATGTTCGGTTTGTCGGTGGCAGGCAGTGGAGTTACCCAAACTGCTACGGCAACGAGTGCGAGTACGATTATTTTGAACAAGTTTCTATTTCCTAAGAAGATTAAAAATTTAGTTTGCCGTCATGGGCACCGGGGGCGAAGTTGCTGCGGAAGACCGTCGTTCCCAACGCTTTGTTGTCACCCCAGTCCACTTCGACGCGGTTGTCACCGAGCACAATGTTGAGCAGCTTCTGCTGCATCGCCTTGGCGACGTGCTGGTGTTCCGGATTGAACGCTAGGTTGTTCACTTCTTTGGGGTCGGTCGGCATGTGATAGAGCGCCGGATCGAGATCCTGGTACGAGGCGGTTCGTGCCCAATCCATGTCTTCACCACGCTTCTTGCCGGGACGTGTTTGCATCGAGAACACGTAGTCTTTGGTGCGGATGAACGCACGAGGCCCGATCACGGCGTGGCTTTCGCCGATCACATAGTCGCGGGCTGGGATCTCGCCTGAAACGATTCCTGCTAAGTCCTTGCCGTCGAGGTAGTCATATTTCGCGTCGTCCAGGTTGGCTCCACCTGCGGCCAGGATCGTCGGCATGATGTCCACAAACTCGGTGAAATCGGTAACGACCTTGTCGGCCGGAAACGCTTTCTTGTCCGATGAAACGACGATGATCGGATTGTGGCTATCGACATCCCATGGAGTGAATTTGGAAACCGATCCGTGATCGTTGAGCTTCCAGCCGTGATCGCCACAGACATAGACGATCGTCCAAGGTTGTTGCTGCGACTCGCTGTACTCGATGAAGGAGTCAACGGCTTGGCCAACCAGGACATCACCGTAAGCACAAAACGCGTAGTAGTCTTGGACCATCGCCTGCTTTTCGGTATCGGTGAAATGATCCGAATAGCCGTGCATTACCTGCTTTTTCAGCTGAGCGGGCATCGTTTCCAATTCCTGCTTGTCAAAGACAGGAACCTTGTAGGTGTGTTGTTGAAAACGCTCGCGGAAATCGGCGGGAGGCAGCACGGGGGTATGGGGGAAGTCAAAACCGATGTGACAAAACAACGGCTTGGACGTGTCGACGCCGTCGTATTCTCTGGATCCGACTTGGAAGGATTGGTTCTTGTTATTGAGATAGTCCACGAAGATCGATGCGTAGTAACCGTCACGCGTTTTTCCGGCTTCGCGGGAACTGACGCCGGCCAAAATCATGCCGTTGTCAATGTGCTTGCCCTTCTTCGGATTGTAATGACGCAGCAGGTCATACTTTTCGGTCGTGTCGGCGCAGGTCCCCGCGAACTCAGGCATGATTTTTTCGAGTTCCAGCGAGCAGTATTCGAACTTGCCTTCCGGGGTAACAAAAAACTCAAGGCTTTGAAACGGCTTGTCAAACTTCATGCCGTTGATTTCCGAAATCCAATCCTTGCCCCACGCACACAAGCCATCTTTGGCTAGGTCTTTGAAGTAGAAGCTCTGTTGGTACATCGGGTGCGATGCGGCCCATTTACCTTTAATAGTCTTTAGGCGAACGCCCAGCTTTCCGATGTGTGTCGTTTGGTAGCCTAGTTCCGCCATGCATTCGGGCAGCGTCGGTCGGCAGTGTTCGGCGTTGTTGTTGTGGTACTCAAATTCGTAGACGCCCGAACGGAATGGGTAGCGGCCCAGGTGCATGGACGCACGTGACGGTGCACAGCCTTGTGCTTGGCAATAGGTGTTGATAAACGTCGTTCCCATCTTGGCCAGTCGATCCGTGTTGGGCGATTCGACGTAACCCAGTTCGCTCATTTCGCGGCCGTGCAACATATTGTTGAACGCGCGGATCGAATCGTAACGGTGGTCGTCGGTCAAAATCCACAACACGTTCGGTTGTGGGGGCGGCGACTCGGCGTGAGCGACAGCCCCCAAGGCTAGGCAGATCGCGGCGAATAGGACGTTTCTCATTTTAGATTCTCTGTTTGCTCGTTTTCAGTTTTGTGCCGATGGCTTGTTCAGTTCTGCGGTCTCGCGTGTGACGCGTTCACGTTGCTTGCCGCTGAGTCCTTGCTTGTAGTGGAACTCGGGAGTGAGATTCATGTGGTGCCCCTTCATCTGCGGGTCATCCACGTTGCGGCTTAGGTCGCAATCAAACCGGGTCAAGACTGAATGGTTTCGGTTCCAGTCATTTGCGGCATTGGTGAAGTGCGAAATGCCCCAGGTGATCCCAATGCCGTCCTCCGTGTCGGTAAACGCGTCGGGGACAAATGGGCCCGCGGCATTCGGCATCAACTCGACGATCGAGGCGATCTTGAAGCTCACCCAATCCTCGGCGTACTGGATCGTGTTGCGTTCCATCCCGTCACGGATGACGAACGCGGCAACTCCCTTTTTGAACGGGAACAACGTCGTCTCGTGACCGGAATTGATCACCGGATTGAGCGGGTGTTTGGTAAACGGCCCCAGCGGATTGTCGGCGATCGCTAGACCGTGCATGCGGACTTTGGAGGGGGTGAGTTCAGGCCGTTCGTCAAAATCCGACTTGTAGTACAGGTAGATTTTTCCGTTGTGGACGAGTGGATACGGATCATGGATCGCATGCTGATCCCACTCGCCTTCGGCACCATTGGGGATGACGATTTTGTTGGCTGGCGTCCAAGGTCCGTCCGGTGAATCTGCATAAGAAACCGCTACGGGGCAGTAGTCACCTCGCAGTCCACTGGCTTCCATGAAGGCTTGGTAATAGAGATAGTATTTTCCTTCCCAAACGAGAATGTCCGTGGTGGTAACCGAACGCCAACCAGGGTTGGGCTTGGGCGGTCGAGGCACGGCCACGCCCTGTTCTTGCCATGTAAAGCCATCTTTGGAGGTGGCGTAATAGATGTCTGCCAAATCCCAGTCGGCGGAAGGGATCACATCGGTGGCCTCGGCGGCCCGCGACATGCCGACCGGTTTGACCGGCGTTTTGCGACAGGTGTACCACACGTAGTACTTGCCGTTGGCAAAGATCACTTTGGATGGATCGCGGCGTGTAATCGTGCCATCGCCATCGTTGTAGTCAAAGCCCTTGAGCTTGGTGTATTTGAACTGGGTAAACAGTTCGTTTTGTTCGGGGCGGATGGAGGAGTAAGCGTCATAGTTACGCTGCACCGCGGTGCTCAGAGGCCGATCCGGTTTCTCGTCGGGGACCAAGTAGGGGAAAGCTGGTGCGGGGGTGTTTTCGTCTTCACTGGATGCATCGCTTTGGCCAAAGACGACAAGCAACGCCGCCAAGCTGAAAGAGAGTTTTAATAAGTTCGTCATCATTCAATTCGCCTTGTGTGATCGGATTTCCATTTGGCCTGCGCTCGTTGCGTCTCGTGTCGTCAGCGCAGGAATGTCTTGGCGACTTCCACTCCGCCATTTTGCCTTGTCATTCGCGAACGCTTTTTCTTTGCACGTTGTTAGTTGGGAATGAGGTTTTCAGGGATGTCCGCGTGCTTGTCGTCGGCGCCCTTTGCAAAGTCACTCAGCGAGTAACGGTTCGCTTGCGACCAGTCGCACTCGATACGTCCATCGCCGAGAACGATGTTGCCGAGTTTGTTTCGGAACCACCCGGCGAGTTCGCGATAGTTGGGATCGTTCGCGACGTTGTTGCGTTCGAGAGGATCGTGTTTCAGGTCGTACAACGCGAGGTCCAGCTTTTCGACCGGAGCCTCGAGTGCCCAACTGATGTTCTGACCCATGTTCTGTTCATTGACTTGTCCAGGGAACGGTCGGCTGCGCATAGAGAACCGAAATCTGTCCGTATACATGTAGGCTCGCGGTCCGGCGACGAGGTGGATCTCACCGAGGGTATATTCGCGCGGTGGCGCGGTGCCGTTGAATACGTCGAATAAACTCACGCCGTCGAGGAAGTCAAACTTAGAGGCTTGGATATCCACGCCGCCGGCCGCCAGCAGTGTGGGAGCAAAGTCCACAAATTCGACCATTTTGTCGTAGTGTCCGCCGGCCGGGATCAGGTTTTTGTCAGAGGAGACCAGGATCGCGGCATTCGCGACCGACTGTCCCCATGGACCAAACTTCGCTTCGATCCCTTGTTCGCCGAGGTGCCAACTGTGATCGCCGATGGTGAAGACGATCAAGTACTCCTGGTTCGCGGACTTGCAGTAGGCCTTAAACGCCTCAACGGCTTCGCCCAGCTGTGAGTCGCCGTGTGCGCAGAACGCATAGTAGTCCTGAATCGCTTGCTGTTTTTCAGCTTCGGTCATGCCATCGACTTTGCAACTGTTGTAGAGACGTAGCAATTGCGGCGGGAACTTGGCGAGTTCTTCTTTGTCGAAATCCGGCACGCGATACTTCTTGGTTTGAAAACGGTCGCGGAAAGATTTGGGTGGGAGTACCGGTGTGTGGGGGAAGTGAAAGCCCAAATGAATGAACTGAGGTTTTGCTGTGTTGGCGCCCTGCAGTTCTTGGCCCCAAAGTGTCTTGTAGGTGCGTCCGGCGTTGGCGAGATAGTTTTTCATCTCCGTCGCGATGTGTGCGTCAGCGGTGTCCTCCGCTGGTTTCGGGTTGACGCCGCCAAAGATGAGCGATTTGTTACCCCCATTGGTGTAAGAACGCAGGATGTCGAGTTCCTTGTTGGTTCGCGCGATCGCGGCGAGATCCTCTTCGTTCAGTTTTCCGTCCTTGCGTTGGAGGAAATACGTCCGCTTTGTTCCGTCGGGATAGAACACCACCTCGGTGCCGCCTAAATAGCCGCCTTTGCCGAAGGCTTCCAGCGTGGCGACATCGCCGATGCCTCCACGTTGTAAGCCGTTCTTGTCGTGAACACGCACGTCATAGAATCCTGGGTCATGGAAGCCCTGGCCGGGACCCCATCGGTAGATATACGGATCGTCTTTTCCGAAGGCTGCGGTGGCATAGCCATGCTCGCGGATTATTTGCGGAACGACTGGTCGTACGAAATCAGGATTCTGATGCGTCAATTCGAATGCGTAATGACCATGGCGAAACGGATATCGCCCTGAGTGCATCGAGCCACGTGACGGACCACAAGCGGGAGAGTTACACATTGCCCGAGTGAACAGGATCCCTTCAGCTGCAAGTTTGTCGATGTGAGGGGATTCAACGTATCCAAGTGGACTCTCGTCTTTTCCATCAACCAACCGGTTGAATGCCCTGACCGAATCCGGACGCTGATCGTCGGTGACAATCCATAAGATATTCGGCTTTTCAGCGGCGGTGATCATCGGCGCCAACGCCGTCAGCAACGCAGTGCCAACAAAAAAAATTGGGACTCGCTTCATGGGGGTTCGAGTATTCATTTTGCGGAGAAAGGCTTGGGAGCGATGCGTTCTATATGCCAACGTGGTCTATAGGTCTGCGCAGTTTCGCGGCGAAAGAGAAAGCGATTTTGTCGCGAGTGCTGCAACGCAATGCCGGCTTAATGTAATGATGGATTTCTGAGGCGTTCGAACACCTAATTGTGCACCGGAATAGCATACCTCGACTGAGATTGAGCGTGCTCTCTAAGCTCCTGTAATTCACGTTGGAAATGTGAGATGTTGTGCTCTATGGAGTTGCTTGCTCTATGGATTGCAATTTGGTTTTGTCTGCGACCAGAGCAAGAATCTACTGTTCGAGACGGACGCAAACCAAATGACCATGGCAACACCGGTTGCAGTAGAATTGGCATCGTATGGCATGCCGTTCTTGTTTGATGGCGCAGAGCGGACTCCGATTCGTCGACCCGGCTGCGAAGTGTGTGGAACAAAGGTGACACCCAAGCATGTAGCACTTGAATCGATTGTCATTCTTTGAGAGGCGACGACGACAGGTTGGCATCGATGGTTGCCACGATCCGCGACGTCGATTCAGTGGCAGATAACAAGCGATGGATTTGTGCGGGATTCGAGGAGTGCGTTTGCCCGAGTGTGATCGTGGAACGCGTATTTCTGTATGCGATCGGCGGACGGAAGAGCCTCTGGCAGTGCACAGCGGTTGAGAAGGTGATGTGACCGACGCGCATCGACTTTCAACGATCGCCGAACGAAAGTTATTACGCTCGTCGATGTCGCCCATGAATAGCGGCTTGGTCCATCTTCTGACGAATCTGATTCTTCACCGCGTTTAGCCAATGGACGGTCGTGCTGCGTGAGAAGCGAGCAAGGCGATTTATCATTGCCGCTTCGCCCAAGTTCCAAACGTTTGGTCCACACCAAGTTCGGCGACGATTCTTTGTTGCCGCCCTCACCGTTTGCCGGTGGTTTGGTGATACTCCGCGGTGGTCGGTGGCAGTGCCCATCAACGCGGCCGAGTGAATCGATGTTTGTTGAGCCGTGGTGAACCGCCTGTTGCTTATGCAGTGAACTGAACATCAGACCATGGTTTGGGGTTCGAAAGGGGGTCGGTGGTGGGGGCTGGGCCGTGGGAGGCTGGGCGTGATATTGGAATCATCCAGGGATGAAGCGGTGTGAGCTAATGTTCATGTGTGGTTGTTCGTGAGCCTGTGGGGACCGCGCCAGTTTGTTGCTTGATCGGGTTGGGTGTGCGATAGACACCGGTTTCGACGCGAGCGGAGACGTGTTATCTTCCAAGACGCACCGTGGAGTGGCATCGATGAGTTCGGGTTGCTTTCGAAAAAACACGTTTTGTCGTGCTTTTCCGTTCCGCAATCGCAATTTGATTGGATCTTGTTTCCAGTCGCCAATTCGCATTCGCAAGTAAGGAGACCACAATTTTTCTCGCCGGCCGACAGAGGCGACTTGGCCCTGGTGAGTGAAATTTCGATATCGTTCGGATGCGTTTGCTTATCCCTCGTCTAACGATGGTACTTCTTTGTCAGGCAGTGGCTTTCTCCAGTCACCATGCGTCTGGTGCCGCTCAAGGTCTGTCGGACGCCACGCCTGGATCTGTTTTGTCGGCACCTGAGCCTTTGTTGCCGGGGCCTTTGATGCCTGGTCCCACTGTGGCGGAAATTGTGCTGGTGCAAGCGCGGTTTGATAACGTTCGTGAAGGCTATCAGTCGCTGCAGTGGAATGAGATCGAGGGTGCCAATCGCTATCAAGTGCTCGATTCCGATGGCAATTCTTATTACGAAGGTGGGCTGCCCGAAGCGTTCATTTCGGGGTTGCCTGATGGCGAGCACACCTTTGTCGTTCAGGCTTTTTCCGTTGACGAAGTGCTCGTCGGTGTTACCGGCCAGCCCGCGGTGATTGTGGTCAATCACTGGCCAATGTCTCAGGCGTGGGCGTCGTTCGGTGTGGGGTTGATCGTGTTTCTCGCGATGATCGGTCTGATAGGGGTGGGGGCGTTGAGAGCGTCCAAGGTGACGGAGACATCGAGGGCGGTTTCGTGATTCAAGCGATTTTGAGTGCTCCGGTCGTGGCGACGGCGGTGCTGTCTCCGACGGCCGGTTATGTGATGTTGGCATGCTTCAGCGTGCTGTGGATTTCACTGGGCGTTTGGTGGGGGCGTCGGGCGACGTCGTACGATGGTTTTGCCGTTGCGGGGCGAAACGTCGGTTTGGCGTTGGGGACAGCCACGGCGGTGGCGACTTGGATTACGTCCAACACCACGATGCTGGCACCTCAATTTGCGTTGCAGTTAGGTGTGTGGGGCGCGGTCGCGTATTCGACGGCGAGTTTTGGATTATTCGCGTTTGCGCCCATGAGCGGCCGAATCCGCCAATTGATGCCCAAAGGCTACACCGCGGTTGAGTTTGTGCGGCGGAGATACGGGAGTCTGGGCTCGGTGCCGTTCCTGCTGATTTCGATCTTCTATGCGATCACATGGTTGATCTCAATGTCGATGGCTGGCGGGAAATTGCTGGAAGTTTTGTCGGGAATACCGTATCCCGTTGGCATGTCGGTGGTTGTGGCCGTGTGCGTCACCTACACGCTCTTTGGCGGAATGTACGCGGTGATCGGAACCGACTTTATTCAGAGTTTGATCATTCTGATCGGGTTGGTCGTTGTCGCGATCGCGGTTTTGACGCAAATCGATATCGCTGATGTGCATTCGAAACTGGAGTCCAACCGACCGATGTTATTGTCGGTGTTCTTTCCGGCGGCGTTGATGGCGTTGTTCAATAACATGCTGTTCGGGTTTGGTGAAATTTTCCACAGCAATGTCTGGTGGAGCCGCGCGTTCGCGATGCGAGAGGGTGTCGGCCCGAAGGCCTACGCACTCGGCGGGGTGTTGTGGTTGCCGGTGCCGATCGTGGCCGGGTTTCTGGGGTTGGCGGCTCCGGCGCTGGGCATTGGGATCAGTCAACCGGATACGGTTGGGCCCTTGGTGGCGGCCACGTTATTGGGCACGGGGGGCGCGTTGTTGGTGTTCGTCGTCGTGTTCTGCTCGTTGGCATCGAGCATTGATAGCCTGTTGGCGGCAACGGCGGACTTGATCGTCAATGACATCGTTGAACCGATCGCGAAATCGTCGCCAAGCGGTTTGAAGTCCGGCGGAGGAGCGATGTCGGACTCGGCCAAACGACGTGCATCGACGTTGTCGATTATCTTTTTGGGATTGCTGTCATGGGGAGTGGCGTATCCGAATGTGGGGACGCTGGCGACAGTATTGTTCTTTGCCGGTCCGATGGTCGGTAGCTGCATTTGGCCGATCGTCGGTGGGCTTTATTTCAAGCGTCCGAGCCCTCTGGCCGCGGGAGCCGCGATGGTGGTCGGGACCGCGACAGGGCTGTGGGCCTACTTCGCCATCGGATGGTTTGTCGCGTCGTTGGTCGGTGCTGCTGTATCCGGCGTCGTGTTTGGTTTGGCGACGTGGTTGGCACCCGACGATTTTAATTTTTCGACTCTTGCTGATGAGGCAACGTGAGCAAGATGTTTCCGCTTTGGTTTTTACAACTGTTAGTGATTGGTGCGTTGGCGTTAACGTGCGTCGGCGTGGTGGCACTGATCGCGTTCCTAATCATCGACTCTCGAGACCGACAAATCTGGTGAGTAGTACGAGCATGAATACCAGCAATCAAGAAGCATCTCCGTTGACGTCGGCGGCCACAAATTCGAAAGGGCAGCGGCTCTCTCCATCGGCGCTGTTGGAGTATTGCGATCACAAGATCGATCGCGAAGCGTTGAAAACGTTAGCGGGCCAATCGATTTTGCACCCGCGTCAGTTCAACCGACGGAGCGTCGTCGCGATCGCCCAGCTTGCGGCGTTACTGGAATCTCGCAACGTCGAGATGGACAAACCTCTTGACGGAAAGATCGCGATCACGGCCTTTTTCGAAGCCAGCACGCGGACGCGTTTGTCGTTTGAAAGTGCCGTTTTACGGTTAGACGGCAAGGTGTTGTCGGTGCCCGATGGACAGGTTACCGGAATCGCGAAAGGCGAATCGCTCGCGGATATCGGCGAAATGTTTAATACGTACGGTGATGTGGTCATCATGCGACATCCCGATACGAATTGTTTGGACGAGATCAGCAAGAATTTACAACGGCCGCTGATCAATGCGGGGAATGGATCGGGGCATCATCCGACGCAGGCGCTGATCGATTGGTATGCGTTGTTAAAGTGGCGTCCCGAACTGTGTCGTTCAGATTGCCCGCCAGAGAAACGCGTTCACTTGGGGATCATCGGCACGCCCGGTTCGATGCGGGCGGTGAAGAGTTTTGTACGCTTGGCGTTGATGTTTCCCGGGGCGGTGAAAAAGATCACGTTGATTTCGGAGCTGGCGGATCCCGTCGGGTTGGATTTGACCGAACCGATCGAAGAATCGGCGATTGAGCTGGAAATCATCAATGATGTTCAAGAGGTGTTGCCCGAACTGGATGTCGTCTATGTCAACTCGATTGCGTTTCTCGGCGACAGTTACCGAAAGCTGGACGCGAGATACAAGTTGGATGCCGGCAGTCGCCTCAAATCCGGCGCCGTGATCTTGCACCCGTTGGCCCGTAACGACGAAGTCAGCGAAAATCTGGACGAGACGGAACACAATTTGTACTTCGCTCAAGCAGCCGGAGCCGTGTTCGTGCGGCAGTCCGTGCTCGCCTCCGTTCTCGACCGGCTCGATCGAATCTCAGGATTGGGCGAGAGCTGATTTTTCTCACCGCGGTCGTCTTGAAATCTCTCCTTCGAACTCAGAACTTTTTCATCCTTTATGTGTGGTATCACCGGCTTTTGGAATCCGTCTCGCACCAACGAACGCGACTTGCGGTTCGCCCTCGATCCGATGCTCGATGTGCTCGATCATCGTGGTCCCGATGAACGCGGCAGTCGTTTTTTTCGCGAGCACGGGGTTGCGCTCGGGCACACGCGGTTATCGATCATCGGGCTCGATTGTGGGCACCAGCCGATCGAAACCGGTGACGGAGATTACGCGGTTACCGTCAACGGCGAACTTTACGGGTACAAAAACATTCGCACACGGCTTGCCTGTCAGCAGTACACGTGCAACGGCAAGAGTGACAGCGCGATTACCTTGCCGTTGTACTTGAAACACGGTTTGTCTTTCGTCGAAAAACTCCGCGGTGAATTTGCGATCGTCTTATTCGATCAGCGAGAGAAACGGTTGATCTTGATCCGAGACCGTTTTGGGGTGAAGCCGCTTTACTATCGCTTCGGCGAATCTGGGTTGGTGTGGGGATCGGAAGTGAAGTCGATCCTCAAACACCCCGATGTGGAGCCGCAGCTCTGCCCCAAAGCCGCCGTGCATCAGATGATGCAGGTGATGGTACCCGGTTCGACTTCGTTTAAAGGAGTCGACGCGCTTAAGCCGGGACACATGCTGGTCGCGAGTCTTCGTGGAGACCGTTTGGAAGTCGAAACCAAACGTTGGTGGGATTTTGAATTCCCTGACTCGCACGAGTCCGGTGTCGATCCGAGCGAGTATGTGCAGGGTGTTCAGGATCGTTTGATTGATGCCGTGGCGACCCGTTTGGAAGCCGATGTCCCGGTGGGGTGCTATCTGTCCGGCGGCATCGACAGTTGCTCGATCCTGGGGTTGGCCACCAATTTGCAACAATCGCCGATCAAGGCGTTCACGATTGCTTTTGATAGTGATGAGTACGACGAGTCGAATATCGCTCGCCGGATGGCCGAAAGCACAGGGGCGGAGCAAGAGCTGTTGAGGTTGACCGAAAAGGAACTCTACGGCCCCGCCTTTGAGAGAGCGACATGGCACGCCGAGCGGACGTTTTACAACACGCTCGCCGTTGCGAAGTGGCATATGAGTCGTCGCGTGCGGGCGTGCAATTATAAAGCCGTGATCACCGGTGAAGGTTCCGATGAACTGTTCGGTGGTTATCCGTTCTTCAAACGAGACTGGTTGGGCCGCGACAACGAGGCGGGGATCTTCGCCGGTGCGATTTTGGCCGAAGAGGACCAGACTCACCAAGCATGGCAAGACCTGTGCGGGTTCACCCCGTCGTGGATTCAGCCGTGGATGATGGTGCTGGCGCGGGTCAAGCCGTTATTGAGTTCGCCGATTCACGACATGCTGGAGACGTATGATCCGGTTGCCGAGGTGGCAGAGGCGATCGATCCGAGCATGGTCCGTGGCCGACACCGTCTCGATATCTCCCAGTACACGTGGAGCAAGACGATGCTCGAGGGGCAGATCCTGACATGGGGCGGCGATCGGATGGACATGGCCAATTCGATGGAAGCTCGGCCCGCGTTTTTGGATCATCACGTTGCGGAATACGCGACGACGATTCCACCGGACGTGCGTATCCGTGACGGGGTGGAGAAATGGGTGCTCCGAGAAGCGATGGTGAACGTGTTGCCGCGAGAACTGTACGAACGCAAGAAGTTTGCCTTCATGGCCCCGCCCGCTCATACTGATCCGGTCAAACGCGCGGCCGTGCAAGAGATGATCGATCACTGGTTAACTCCCGAACGCGTTGCGCAGGTCGGTTTGTTTGATCACGATCGTCTGTCGAAGTTCTTGACCGATGCGTGGAACGAGACCGACGGCACGATCGCACGTCGCAACGATATCGTTATGAACCATGCCTTGCAGCTTCACATGTTGCACGGTCAATACGTCGAAGGGCTTCCGCTGCCGGCGGTTGATTGATCATGCCAGCACTTCAGGTCGATTTGCAGAGGATCAAATCGGATATCCTCGCGCTCGCCGAAATTGGACGCGATCCCGCTGACCATGGCATCTATCGGATGGCGTTTACGGACGCGGACATGGAGGGCAAGCGATGGCTGACCGACCAGATCGAGGCGGCGGGGTTGACTCACTCGATCGATGGTGCTGCAAACATTTCGACGAAGATTGAGGGCTCCAGTGAGGCCCCTGAAATCTTGGTTGGATCTCATATCGACACCGTTCCCTGCGCGGGGGCTCTTGATGGCACGCTAGGCGTGATCGCGGGACTGGAGTGTTTGCGGTGTATTCGCGACGCGGGACTTTCGCTCAATCGGACGATTGAGTTGGTGGCGTTCAGTGACGAGGAAGGCCGCTTTGGAGGGATGTTCGGTTCGCAGTCGGTGTGCGGCCAACTGAACCCTGAAAAACTCGCGACGATGACGGACATGAATGGCGTTCGTCTCGAAGAGGAACTGCGGCGACATGGCCTCGATCCGATGGGGGCGTTGGATGCCGCTCGCAATCCGGAGTCAATTGAGGGCTACCTGGAGCTGCACATCGAGCAAGGCCCGGTGCTCGACCGGATCGGCAAACCGGTTGGGATCGTTGACGAAATCACCGGGCTCTTTACGTGGGCGGTCCGCTTCAAGGGTGAGGCCAATCATGCCGGGACGACGCCCATGGACATGCGAAACGACGCCTTCATGGGGCTCGCCGATTTCGCGCACGAAATTCCCCGGATCCTCGACGAGAACGGTAGCGATCGGAGTCGAGCGACGATTGGGAAAGCTCAAATCTTGCCCGGTGCGACCAACACGGTACCCGGATTGGTAGAATTTTCGCTGGATGTGCGGGATACGTCGGAAGGCGTTCTCGAAGAGTTGTCGACCGCGTTTCGCAAAGCGTTGTCGGCAATCGCTCGTCGTCGACACCTGATGTTTGAGTTTGAATTGAAAAGCTACATTGCTCCAGTGCAGTGCAGTGCCAAGATGGTTGAGGCTCTCACCGACCAATGTCGTTTGCTCGGGTTAGAATCAAACACGATGCCCAGTGGCGCCGCTCACGATGCTCAGATCATGGGCAGGATGGTTCCTGTCGGAATGATTTTTGTTCCCAGCAAAGGCGGTCAAAGTCATTCGCCATCGGAATGGACCGCGTGGAAGGACATCGAAGCGGGCGCGAACGTGATGCTCAACACCTTAATCCAATTGGCCAACTGACCTATGACCTACCGCGACGAAGACTCCAATCCTCACGTCGATCCGCTCCGCGATGCCTATCACGAATCGTTTATCGACAACCCCAAGCACATGGAGTTCTTGTCGGAGCGGAACACGGCGTTGCTGTGTATCGATCTGCAGTATCTCGACGCGGCGCCAGGCTGCGGGGTGTTTGCGGATGCCGATGCCAGTGGTGTGACGCCGGAGGCACAGGCGTATTATTTCGAGCGATTGGAAAAGTCCGTACTGCCCGGTGTTCGAAAATTGCAAGATGCGTTTCGCCAGCACGGTCTCGAAGTCATCCACACTCGGATCCAATCGTTAACCCAAAACGGCCGAGATCGAGGAAAGGGACACAAACGATTGCGGTTGTTGGCGCCGCCGGGCTCACGCGAAGCCGATTTCTTGGAGCAGGTTGCGCCCGATCCCGCCTTCGACGAGATCGTCATCAACAAAACGGCGAGCGGTGTTTTTTCGTCAACCAACATTCATTACGTGTTGAAAAATATGGGGATTGAATCGCTGTTTGTTGTTGGTGTTTACACCAACGAATGCGTCGAAACCACGATCCGAGACGCCTGTGATCTCGGGTATCTCGTCACCGTGGTGGAGGATTGCTGTGCGACGGTGACACCGGAATTGCACGAGGCGTCTCTGTCGACTTTGCGTGATCGGTACGCACGCGTTTTGACATTGAATGAAACGCTAGGCGATGTCGATCAAAAAGTCCCGATGCTCGACTGACTGATTTCGGCCCTCCAAGTGATTGCGTTCCCACGTTTTGGTTCGCGTAGGGGGAAGCTCCTGTCTCCTAGGGCACGGCGTCAATTGGCGGAGAGGCCTCCAATTTGACTGGGAGTCCGATCGTCGCTGAATCCAGGGCTTGTCAGGGCCTCGCGTCGCGACGGCGCCGTGGTGAGATTCTCGTGCAGTCACCGGCGATTGTTGCCGAAGAGGCACAAAAAAACCCAGCGTTTCGGAGCTTTGGAAAGCTCTGAAATGCTGGGTGATTTTGAATCAGTGATCCCTACGGGACTCGAACCCGTGTTGCCGCCGTGAAAGGGCAGTGTCCTAGACCGCTAGACGAAGGGACCGTGTTTTTTGGTAGGCAATTTCGCGTTGTCGAAGTTAATGACAACGGCGGTGTTGCACCACCGGTGTGGTTTAGCGTCGCGTTGCCGCGTCGCCGTTTTTGGCTCAATTGCCGTGTGGGCCGAGTTTTAACAAGGAGACGTTAGGTACGTCAAGGGTTCACGGCGGAGTAGTTTAAGAAAACTACGAGGCTCAATCATTGAGATTGCTTGCGGAAATGAATCGACCACGCCAAACTCGTCAAAACGGTTTCTCAACCCCGTTCGGTTGGGAAAAGTCAACGAGGAACCCCCCGCGAGCCCCGCGGAGGTTCAGGCAGAATCGAAAGTCTCGAAACTAACCTTCGACTGAATTGTCGGTCGCTCCCGAAGCCTCGTTGGAACGCTGAATGGCTTCGTAAACTTCGTGTCGGTGAACGGGCACTTCACGGGGCGCCTCAACGCCTAAACGGACTTTATCGCCGCGAATCTCAACAACAACGATTCTAATATCGTTGTTGATGACGATGCTTTCGTTCTTTTTTCTTGACAAAACCAACATGGATTAATTCCTTTTCAAAGGCCGCAGTACCTCTCACAAACGACCCTCCATTTCATTAGTTGGAAGGACAGGTCGTTAAGCACGTATCCGCGGACGGGGATCCTAGAGAACTTTACTCTAGGACAAAAATGGTCGCGGTCAAGGAATTCTGGGTTGACAAACCAATAAAAATCTTCTTTCCATCCAAACTACGCGCGATTTTGTCGAAATGCCAGCTTATTTTTCCTTCCAAGCCTACGTTTACCTCGGTGAAGGCCAACCGATCGGACGCACCCTCGAGCAGGTTGCCGAGAGCATGACCGCCCTGCCAGGACTTTTTTTTGAGTGGGATGGTTCGCTGACTTGGGCGAATCAGGCCGACGGGTGGCAAATTGATGCGACCGTTTTCGACGACGGGACGCAGGTGCAATATGTCGATCTGCACGGCCGGGCGGCGACCAAGGACGGCTGTCGAGTGCTCAACCAAAGGCTCAACGAGCTATTTGGGACTTGGGGAAACAAGGAGGACCTCAGGCTGATGCGATTGCCCGATCGTCGATGGCAAGATTTACAAGACTTTGCAAAAGAGTCCGTTTCTGACGGTTGATCGGAGGGCGGTTGTCGACCAGCGACCAATTTTTCGCCACGTCGGTACAGGGCGGTCGCCTGCGGCAGGTAGCAGTCCCGCCTATCTTTTTGCGGTATTAAGCGTGATTTGCGATCAAAATCACGCACCGATCGGGGCGTCAGAAAAGAAATGGTGGATTTTGTTGCCGCGATCAAGGTGTTTTGGCACGGGGTCTGCATTAGGTGGAATCATCGTTACAAACGGAACCGGATTCTTTCAGGCATTCGGAACGACTTAACATCTAATTTTCAGGAAGAACTCCCATGTTGACCGCAACCGCTACTGCCACCGAATACGTCTCGCAAGCCGCCGAATCGGCTCAAAATGAGACTCCGCTTACCGATGTTGAGATCCTCCGTCGGGTTCGCCGAATCCAAAGCGGTTGGTCAGTGTCGGAACGAATGGATCGCCGGATGGAAGCGAATCGTCGTTTCGCAAGTCTGTTGGAAACACTGGCGTTGGATCATCACGCGGCCTGATCGAGCAATCTGAGACACGCGGGTTTCCGGCTGGTTCGAGATCGGTTTAGACTGCCGGTTTTCGTATCCTCAGCGGGTAAATCAGCGTGCAAAATCAATTCTCAAGAAGCCCCGTGTTGTTCGAACGGTCCGTGTTTTTTGAACGGCCTGTTTTATGTCAACGGTTGGGGTGCTCGCATCTCAAGTGGTGCTTGCAGGTCTGTGGCAGGAGTGTGATTCTTGCGGCCCTGAGTTTTGCCACCCTGAGTATGGTGGGTTGCGGGAGATCTGACTCGGGTGCCGTCACGCCAGGCACATCGACGACCCAAAACGACGTTTCTCCCCCGGAGCAGCCGCAGTCACCCGTCTCCGGTCCATCCGCCGACACACGCCCACCGGGTACTTCCCCCTCGCCATCGAACGCCGCTTCGCGAGATAGTTCGGCCGATCGAGTCGATGAGACCGTTGCTCAACCGCAGCAGGAAAGGACGTGGAATGAGCCGATCCAGAGCGGCCGTTCGCAGACGCCTCGCGGTGTCACCCCCGCGCCAGGTCTGCAACTGAAATCGAGTTTGAGTCCCGCCCAGCTTGTCGACTTCCTCGGGGAAGTGGATCGCGAACTGCGAACGCTGATTAGCGGGCAATCCGGAATCACCGACCCGAAGGCGTTTGAATCAGAAGTCGAACGCGTCGTTGCGCTCAAGAAGGTTGCGTCAGAACGATTGATGGACGATGCCGATGCCAGTGCGTCGGACCGGGTTATCGGACGTCGAGGTTTCTTGCAATCGTTGTCCCACCTTGCTTCGATGGGCGATCTCAAAGCGGCTGAGGACCTGCAAGCGTTTGCTGAGAAATATCGCGCCGATCCGAGTCCCGAGTTGAGATCCGATAGTCAACTTGTGCTGATCGGTTTCGCGATCGAGTCGCTGCGTCACGGGAAAGAGGGGGCGGCGGAGCGAGTGCTGAAATTGGTTGAAGAGTTGATGGATGATGAGCGACCGGTCGATGTGGCAACGTTGATGGTTTTGGGCCAAGCGAAAGACACGCTGTTGCAGTACGAACGCTCCGCAGAGGCTGCGGAAGTACGGCGGTTGATTTTGGAGCGATTTGGCTCTTCAGAAAACGCTGAGGTCGCGCGTATGGCTGCGATGATCGCCTCTTCAGGGTTTTCTCAAGCGGAGACGGCGATCGAGCATCTTGATCAGCTTCGCCAACAATTTGTGGCCAAAGCGAGACCAGCCGAAGGAGTGGTCGCGGAAGACTTGCCGGCCGTGACGGTTGAAATGTGGACAAAAGCAGTCGATGCGGTGTTGGCCCAACCGGCCGATTTGTTGACGGCGGAGTTTCTGGCGGGCGCGACTTTGGAGGCCGAAGCAGTCGGGCGGGGGGATATCGCCACCGCAACCTATGATGCCTTGAAACGCGAGTTGTCTGATCGGTCCGATGCGGTGGGACGTGTCGCACGAACGGCATTGAAGGCGCGCGAGAATCGTGAGAACGTGATTGGTGAGGTGATCGATCCCGACTTGCCATCGGTTGACGGACGACCACTAAACATGGCGGACTATCGGGGGAAGGTCGTCTTGATGCCGTTTTGGTCGACGGCGTTTCCTGATTCATTAATTGTCTTGCCGAACCTATTAGAAATCCAAGAACGCTATCCCGATCGCGTTGCCATTGTCGGTATGAATCTGGATGTGGTTGGAACGAGCGTGATGGGATTCGTGGAGCAGGAGAAGCTGACTTTTCCCAGTTTTCGCAGCGAGTCCGACCCCAGTGCGGAAATTGTTAACGATGTTGCTTACCGTTTCGGCGCCGTTACGCTGCTCTTTGTGGCGGTGATTGATCAGGAGGGCAAAGTACGGCATCTTGATTTTTCCGGTCGAGATTTGACGTCAGAGGTCGAAAAGCTGATCCGTTGAACTAAAATTTACTGAAAGCCCCTTTCACGGAATTGATTTCATCAACCATCAGTTTTGCCATGTCGGCCACCTCAGTCATGCAATTCATCGAGCTTACCGGAAAGACGTTGTTAGACGTCATTAACGAAGGCGAAATCGATATGCGTTCCTTGCGTGAGGCGGGCGTGAACGGTGATTCTATTTTGCGCATCAACAGATTCGGTGAGATCGAATTGCGCGACCGCAACGAATGGGTGATGGTAGGCGGTCTGATAGGCAACTTCGAAGAGCGGTTAAGGAAGTTGACAAAGCTCGATTGGTTGTAGTTGCCGTCTTCGAGTCGGTGAGAACCTGCTCTCCTGTGCGTGAGTAAAAGAATGGTCTCATCGATGAGCATCGCTGAACAATCAAGGCAACGTTGTGATTGAGGCCACGAAGCGCCTTCGGAGTGCGATGTGAAAGGGCCTAATTCTTTGTTTTGATCAACGCAGTCATTTGATCGCGTTGATGTCTTGTCACTCGTGTATAACGCGAGGCGTGTTTCGCCGCGGCGTCGGTTTGCTCGATCAACGTTGTGTAAAGTTTGCGGATCTCGTCCGTCATCGTTTGATGACGGAACTGGTCGGTGAAGCGACGTTGCCCCGTTTCTCCCTGACGCAGTCGCAGGTCGGGATTGGTAGCGAGGTGGGTGATCCGATCGGCTAGGTTTTTTTCGTCGCCCGGGGCGATGAGATAACCGGTTTCGTCGTTGATGACAACTTCGCGTGCGCCGTCGATGTCATAGCTGATGGTCGGTTTGCCCGCGATGAGCGCCTGCGGGAGCGCGCGGGCGAGTCCCTCGCGATATGACGTGTGCACGAGCATGTCCATCGCTCCGATCATCGCGGGGACTTCACTGGGAGGAACGAGGCCCGTGAAGATGAAATTTTCGGTTAAGCCCAAGGCAGCGATTTGTTCTTGCAGTGGCCCGCGGAGGATGCCGTCTCCGACAAGGAGGAAGCGAACGTTCGGGCATGCTTGAGCAACGACACGTGCGGCGCGAACGAGGTCTTCATGACCTTTGAGATGAAACAGGCGAGCGATTTTACCGACGACGACATGTTCGTCACGGATGCCATATTTTTGGCGAGTTTGTTCACGGTGATCGTTAGCGTGTAGGAACGGTTCGACGTCCATGCCACTGCTGATCGTGGTGAACTGCTCACGCGGGGCGACTCCCGCGTTCACCATCAGATCGGTCATTGCATCGGCAACCGAGATCATATGATGGCATCGTCGCGCCGCCCATCTTTCACACTCGATAAAGAATCGCCGGGCGGCTGCGGATTGATAGTCGTGGAACGGTGCACCGTGCACGGTGTGGACGACAATGGGGCGTTGTTCGGAGGATGATTGATAAAGTCTCCACCCGACGTGGCGTCCGAGGAGTCCACCCTTGGCGCTGTGCGTGTGAACGACATCGGGGCGGAAGTCTTGCAGTACTCGGCGGAGCGTTTTAGCGGCACGCCAATCATGACCGGGATGGATTGCACGTCGGAGCGAATCGACGATACGAACGGGGACGCCGCGATAGTCGAATTGCTCCGGCATAGACGCCTTCGTTGCGGTAGAAGCCGCCCTGCCCTGCCCTCCCCTGCCCTGCCCTGCTTTGCCCTGCTCTGCTTTGCCCTGCTCTGGGGCGGTCGAATTGGCGTGAGATCCCCGCCCGAGCAGGTCTCCTTCGGGGCCCGTTTCCGGTCCACAAACGAGCAAGACCTCGTCGCCGTGATCGGCGACGAGGTCTTGGCAATTGAACAGTGTATTTTCTTGGGCGCCGCCGATGATCATTCGGGTGATCACATGAGCGATACGCATGGAAAGGACAACGGCTGCAGGTAACGGGTGCGGGGGAAGTTGCCTTTATAGGTGATCGGCTGAAGAGAGTCACCACCTGGCACGATCGGCCCGCGAGCCGAAGCCGGTTCCTTTGCTTGTTATTAGGCGCCGAACTCCAGTCGTCGGACACCGAGTTGTTGTTGCAACCGGGTCACGATGGAGGTGTGCATCTGGCTGACACGAGATTCGGAGAGATCGAGCGTGGCACCAATCTCTTTCATCGTCAGCTCTTCGTAGTAGTAGAGGATGATGATCAGGCGTTCGTTGCGATTGAGGCCCTTGGTGACGAGCCGCATGAGGTCGGTCTTCTGAACACGACGGGTTGGGTCTTCACCCTTTTTGTCTTCAAGAATGTCGATCTCGCGGACGTCTTTATAGCTGTCCGTTTCGTACCACTTCTTGTTGAGAGAGACGACACCGACGGCGTTGGCTTCGGTTTGCATTTTCTCGACTTCTTGGATGTCGAGTTCCATGTGGTTGGCGAGTTCGGCAACCGTTGGTGCTCGTCCGAAACGCGTTTCGAGCGTCTTGGTTGCGGCGCTAAGCTTGCTCGCTTTGCTGCGAACGAGGCGGGGCACCCAGTCCATCGTGCGGAGTTCGTCGAGCATGGCTCCGCGGATACGCGGGACACAGTAGGTCTCAAATTTAACGCCACGATCACGATCGTAAGCGTCGATGGCGTCCATCAAACCGAAGATGCCAGCGCTGATCAGGTCGTCGAGTTCGACGCCATCAGGGAGACGCTGCCAGATGCGTTCACCGTTGTAGCGAACCAACGGCATGAAACGCTCGACGAGTTGATTACGCAAACTCTCGTAGTCGGGATGGTCTTTCGTGACAGCTTTGAATGAATCCCAGACTTTGGCGATTTCTTCGTCGACGGGGGCAGCGGCGGGCATCGAATCCTCCATGATGATCACTGATCGCCAGATGTATCCGACCGAACCTTCGGTTGGACAGAGTTGTCTGACGATGGAATTTTTCTACTTAACAATTCGTTTGAAGCGTGGTGCGATGAAGCGAGGCGGCCTTGCCTCGATTTCATTGCTGCTTCAGGGGGTGGGTTCGTTGGTCGTGATGCCGGCGCCAGCTTCTCGCTTAGCGACTTCATCTCGATACCACTGAACCCGGTTGCGATACAAGTTTTCTACGGCATCACGGACGAGGTAGTCCGCAATCGCACCGGTGATGGCTCCGATACCCAAGAAGATGATCAGGGTGGCGATCGCTTCTTGAGCTACTTCGACTGCCAATTGACCATGGAGCGCGCCGCGTAGGATGACAATTCCCATCGCGAGTGATCCAAGTGAAATGGCGAGCGTCCGTATCAACAGTCAACTCCGGTCATCGAGTGGTCGGTTCGTGAGAACGTTTCCACACGGATGCGTCTTGTTTCCCAAATTCGTTAAACGGACTCATGAAAAAAAGACTCAAGTGAGTTTTGCATTTCACGTTCCGCGTCAGTTCATGTTATCGGCTACAGGGTGTTGGGTTCTTTAGGTGAAAACGAGTGATTTGTTCTTAGTTGCTGGTATCTCGCCATCGGACACGCCGAGCGAACACAAACGGGCCTTACGCCGCTTCGCCAAAGGAAACGGCTTGAGGAGTCATTGGCAGCAGTGATGTGACCAAGTGCGGTGCATCTGCGACGGCGATGTCATCGGGTACCTGTTGTCCATGAGTGATGTAACTCAGCGGTGTTGACAGGTATCGTTCGCCCGCCGTCAGTGCGGAGAGGACGCCAGCGGTGTGAGGCGTTTCATCGAGTTTCGTCAGGATGACCGAGGTGGCACGTACGGGGGCAAACCCGCTGAGTGTCGACAGGATATTTTCGCTCGAGCTGGTGGCGCTCAAGACGAGATGTGTTTCGTCGGGGTGGGCGGCGCGAAGGAAGTCGGCCAATTGATCGATTCTTGCATCGCTACGTGGGCTGCGGCCGGCCGTGTCGATCAATACGAGATCAACATCGCCGAGCTGGTCCATGGCCGACTGCATTTGATCGGGTGATTCAACGACCTGCATCGGCAGGTCCATGATCTCCGCATAAGCTTTGAGTTGTTGGACCGCCGCGATGCGGTACGTATCGATCGTCAGCAGGCCGACTCGGCGACGCGCTTCGATTCGAAATCCTGCAGCGAGTTTGGCAACCGTGGTCGTCTTGCCGACACCGGTGGGGCCGACCAAAGCAACGACATGGCGTTCGCCAGGTTGGGTCCGGATCGGACCGCAAAGATTCAGTTCACGGGCAACGGCTCGTTGAAGGTGTTCGAGACGTTCGGTGCTGCCGAGCGGATCGCTGTGAGGATCACCGACGTTGGCGGCAAAGCTCGTCGCCGATGCGAGCCAACGACGGATCACCGGTTCGGCGACGCCGGCTTGGCGGAGCGGACCGACGAGCGGATCGACCGAGAGCGGGTCCACTTCGGTCGCTCGGTCGGAGTATTGGGCGGCCATCGGATAGGTGTCACGATAGGTTGCCGAAGGAGCCGACACGATGTCGGAATCGGTCGCCGGTTGACGGTATCCATGGATCGAACGCACGTCTTGAGGACGTGGCGTGTCGGTATCGTTTTCCGACGAAGGCGATGGAAATTCGCCAGAGTTTCGGTATCCGGCGATCACTTCGACTTGGGTGCGGCCGAGCCAACCGAGCCAACCGTCTCGGATCTGACGTGTGTGCAGCACCGAAGCATCCGGACCCATCTGGTCACGGATGTCGGCCAATGCGGCTTGCAGATTCGCTGCTTTGAAAGTTCGTATGGACATCAATCACTCACCACGCCGTGCGACTGGATTTGCGTATCCTGCGTGATTTCGTTGTAGGAAAGGATACGTACGCGGGGCATCGATGCGGCAATGATCTGGCGCAGACCGGGACGAATCCGCGGACTGACCAAAACGACCGGGTGATGACCCAACGTGATTAGTTTCTTAACACCAATGGAGATTTTTTTGCAAGTCGAGTCGACAGCCGATGGGCTCATCCGAATAAAAAGCCCACGGTCGGTATGTTCAATGCCTGCCGCGATGCGGTCTTCCATCGCCGGGTCGAGCGCGATGACGTGCAGTTGGCCGTATTCGTCGCGGTACCGCGTGCTGATTGTGCGGGCGAGTCGATGACGTACGTACTCGCTGAGGAAGATCGGGTCCTTGGTTTTCGACGCGTGGTCACCGAGCGTTTCGAGAATGATCGAAAGTTGTCGGATCGGGACATCTTCCCGCAGCAAAGTCTGCAGCACCTGTTGCACATCGCTGACCTTCAAGACACCGGGAATCAGTTCATCTACAACCGCCGGAGCGGCTTGTTTGAGTTCGTCGATGAGATGTTTGGTGGCGTCACGGGTGAGTAATTCATCAGCGTGACGACGTGCGATCTCTTGCAAGTGTGTCGCCAAGACGGCACCGGGTTCGACTGTCGTGTAGCCATAAATGGCGGCTTGTTCGCGGCGGATCGGATCGATCCAGACGGCGGGTTCGCCAAACGTCGGGTCACGCGTCGGTTCACCGTCAATCACGCCGGTGGTATGCCCGCTGTCGATCGCGAGCAAGCTGTCCGGTAAAACGCGTTCGGTCGCAATCGGGTTTCCGGCAATCCGGATTTCGTATTGGTTGTCATCGAGGTTCATATCATCGCGGATACGAACCTTGGGCAGCACAATGCCGATGTCCCCTGCCATGGCGTTACGCACGCCGGTGATCCGTTGCATCAAATCGCCGCCGCGAGCGGGGTCGGCGAGTGAAAGAAGGCCGAGGCCGATCGCCAGTTCCATCGGATCGACGGCGAGAAAGTCTTCGACACGCTTGTCCGGAGGCGCTGCCGCAGCCGCCGCTTGAGCATCCTCGGAAGCTTGTTCATCAAACTGATCTTGAGCGCGTTGCCGACGCAGGACGACAGCCAGCCCGATGCAGCCGGCACCGAGTGTGGCCATTGGAACCGTGGGCAGGTTCGTCAGGATCAACAGTGAGAGAAATCCGCCTGCGACCGCGAGTGCTTTTGGATTGCTAAAGAGTTGTTGGAGGAATTGTTCAGGTAGGTTCGCTTTGCGAGCGCTCCGCGTCACCAACAAACCGGCGGCCAATGAGATCAACAGCGCCGGCACTTGGCTGACCAACCCGTCACCGATCGTGAGTTTGGTAAACAGTTCAGCGGCTTCGGCGATGGTCATGTCGTAACGCATCACCCCGATGTACAAACCGCCGGCGACGTTCACGAGCGTGATCACGATACCGGCAACCGCATCCCCGCGGACAAACTTACTCGCACCGTCCATCGCCCCGTAAAAATCTGCTTGCGACGCCACCTCTTCGCGGCGCTGCTGGGCTTGTTTTTCGTCGATGGTTCCGGCGTTGAGGTCGGCGTCGATCGCCATCTGCTTGCCCGGCATCCCGTCCAATGCGAAACGCGCGGCGACTTCACTGATCCGAGTTGCACCTTTGGTGATCACGATGAACTGAATCAACACGATGATCACGAAGATAATGATTCCGATTTCGATCCGGTCCCCAGCGACGAATTCACCGAAACCCTGGATCACGCCTCCGACCGCCGAACTATCTCCGGATTCCGTGCTCGTTAAAATCAACCTCGTTGTGGCGACGTTGAGGACCAAGCGGGCGAGCGTCGTGGCCAGCAGGAGCGACGGGAAAATGCTGAATTCGAGTGGCGTTTGGACGTAGACCGTTGTCAACAGCACGATCACACCGACCGTGATATTGGTAGCGAGCAAAAGGTCCATCAACAGCGGTGGTAGTGGCACCAGGATGACTACGAGGCAACCGATGATGCCCATCGGCAACACCAGATCGCGGTAGCGCATCACCCACTGCATGGACGTTCCTTCGTCGAAAAATTTATGTTGATGGTTGGGGAATCTGCGGTCGCCCTACCCTGCCCCGCCATTCGCGGGGCGTCGTCCTCAAGAAGGGAACGGCCGAGAAAACCGACGGTAGCAAAACCCGGTCGTGGAGGGCCAGATCGTTCGTCGGCGGTCCAAACGAAGACCGAAGAAACGCTTCGACGCTTTCACTCTCTTGGCGAAAGTGGGGAATCCGCTATCGGATCCGCCGTCAGCACGAGCGTGGACGACGAGGGGCAAACGAGTTGCCGCGTTTTAAGCTTGAACCTTCACACCGGCAAACGCTTTGCCGAGTCCGAGGGCTTTGATTTCCGACTGAATCATCACCGGATCGGGGGTTTCGAGCGTCTGGGCAACTTCGTCGGCGATTTGCTGAGCAAATCGAATTCTCGCCAATTCGAGTTGGCTTTTGACTTCATCTGGTTTGACTTTACGGCCCGTGGTGGAGGCGACGCGTCCGGCCCAAGATTCTAATGATTCGTTGGGGTAAGCCATCGCGACGCGTAGCACGTCGTGAATAAGATCCTCACGAGGTGGTTCTCCGCCTTCGGGGAGCGTATGGGTGATGCGATCGTAGCGGCGGGCGTGTTGGTATCGTTCGAGGGAACGCCAGCTTCGTTGCAAAATTCCATCCCGCCAATAGGCCCGCCATTGGGGTGACTCCAGTTGGGCCAGTTCCATTTTGGGGGGGACAGGAGCGTTCGTAGACTCGGCGATTTCGAGCGAGTCGTTTTTGCCACCACCCTGGACGGCTTCGTCGTAACGAGCTTTTGCGGCCGAGCGGATCCCGCGAACCAAAAAGTCTCGTAGCCGTCCTCTGTCATGCCCGCTGAAGCCGGCTTTTACCAAATGAGCGACGAGGATCGACAACGCACGGTCGGCTTCTTTCTCGCCACCAACGACATCCAGCATCAAGCGTCGCATCGGGGTGAGATACCGCAGAACGTACCCCGCGGCACTCCCGGCACCTGTCCACGTTTGTTTCGACCGTGCCAAGTGCACGCTGCTGGAGGTCGTGATCCATTGGCTGCTCGAAAGTGTTGCAGTGGAAGAGCTGCCTGATCCCGAATTGCTAGCAAATTGATCAACAACGCCCGAGCGTTTGCTACCCGCCGCGGCATCGGATTTGTCGACAGAGGAGGCTGACGCTTCGTTCATTCGCGTATTCTAACCCCGAATCCTCGCTTGTGGTGGTGAAGTTTGCCTTAAAGGGTGTTTGAGGCGGTATTCTTCCAGAATATTATTGGCTGGGTAGAGAGAAACGAAAAATTTTTTTCGGCCAGATCAATGCTCAGCAAGAAACGCAGCATCAATTGTGCCAGATAGGTCGTTTACTTGCGTGGTTTCACAGTAAATTCGAGTTCTTGCTCCATGACCTTCCTCCCATTCGGTATCTGCAGTTCAAAGCGGACAGTGTATTTTCCAGGCGTCAGCCCTTGGGTTGGGAACTGCACGGGGAGGACGGATGATTGGCCGGGCGGGGGCAGACGTTTGGCTGATACGTGTTGTGGGAACGCGGGTTGGGTCACATTGGAGGAGCCCTCCTGCTGTAGGTACGTCACGATGCTGACGACCTTTTTGGCGTTCTGATGAATTCTCCGCGGGTCCTCGTCTTCAGAGGTCGCCTCGTTCGCCAGGCGAAGACTAAAGCGGGTGAAGTTGCCCGCGAGGACACTGCGGCTGCCTTCGATTTCGTCTTTCAAAACGATGGGTGCGATCGACGTAACGGTGACTTCGGGGGATTCGTTTGCCGATGTCGTTGTCCCAGCAGATGAGACCGAGTTAGTTCGTGATTCTCCTGACGAATTCGAATGAGCCGGCACTTGCGGGGTTTGATCCGACACGATCGGGCGGGCGACCTGAGCCGCCCGGTTCGGACGAAACCACAGATAGCTACCCAGCCCCAAAGTGAGCAGCGTCGCCGAAACGATCGACACGATGATCCAGGGCCAATTACCGAATCTCGATTCCTCGTCATCGAGTAATTCCAATTCATCCAGTTCGTGCGAATCTGCACCGATAGGAGGCGACTCAGCTGATTCCTCGCTCGTCACATCGCCTGGAAATGAAGTCGAAACATCGGGGGTGCCAGCGATTGAATTGGGAGGGGTCGAGTCATTGGACTCGCCGGGCCTCTCAACGCTCGGCTGCTCGCGAAGGGGAACGGCGTTTTGCTCGGAGACGGAATTTTCCGGTGGCGGTGTATCGATTCGCTCCGATTGTTTTTTTGATCCCCGCCGTCGCGATCGCTTGCGGGATTTGCCCGCGCCGAGATCGTCGGGGGCGACTTTGATGTCGAGCAGACGTTGTTTGCCGTGTCGGATCTCGTCCGCTACGGCATCGAGTCGATCGACGAGTTGTTTGGCGGTGGCAACTCGGTGATGGGGGTCTTTGCTGAGTAGCTGGAGAATCAGTTTGCCGAGCAGTTCGGGGACGTCGATGCCGTGATCGACGAACGGGATTGGGGGTTGGTTGATGATCGCGATCAGTTGCGACGCGACCTTGTCGCCTACGCAGGGGAGTTGCCCGGTACAGAGTTGATACATGACGACTCCGAGCCCGTACAAATCGGTCCGTTCGTCGACCGGATCGTTGCTGGCTTGTTCGGGCGACAGGTATCCGAGCGTGCCGACGACGCTGCCGACGCCGGATAGGCGATCGATGCCGTTTCCCATCAGCGCGAGTCCGAAGTCGAGAATCTTGATCCGATCTTGCGGGGATTGCATCCATAGGTTTGCTGGTTTGATGTCGCGATGCACGATCCCTCGTTGGTGTGCGGCATCGAGGCCGAGGGCGGTTTGTTTGGCGATCTCGATGATTTCGAAGTGGTCGAAATGCCGGCCCTCTTGGACCCATTGTTCGATTGTGCGTCCGTGCAGCAGTTCCATTGCCATGTACGGCGTTCGCTGATGCTGACCGACCTCGAAAATCACGGCAACATTGTCGTGATGGATCGCCGCCATGGATCGGGCTTCGGCGACGAATCGCTTGCGGCTGTGGTTGGTGGACGCAAACTTTGGGTTCATCACCTTGATTGCGACGGTGCGTCGCAAGCGGGTGTCCTCCGCTTGGAACACCTGACCCATGCCTCCAACGCCCAAAAGACCGGTGACCCGGTAGGGGCCGAGCCGGCCCAGTTCACCTTCGAGCAGGGGTGGGTCGAGGAATTCGATATCGGCGGTCGAAACGGCCATGTGGGTCCCGCGTGATCAGTCGAACAGGAGCGTGCACGTGCAGGGTAAATCGGGGTGAGCTGCGAATCCAGTCTCGCGGGCTCGGGAAGTCGCGAATTATTCGGAGAGGAAACGTGGATCACCGGTTGGGTGGCTTTCGCCCTCCGCTTTTCCAGACCACCGGTCCCTTGGTAGGCTCTTGGAGTGCCGGCACCGGGCGGCTTCACCGCCCTGCCCCGATGTCATGGCTCTCTCGCTTCGTTTTTGCCCTCAGACCTCTATTCTCACTTGCGTACACCTATCAACGAGCTCGCCGACGGGATGACGTTGGCTCAAGCGTTCCAGGCTGCCGACAAGCAGCTCCGTGTTAACCGCCAAGGCGGCAAATACATCCTTTTGAAATTGTCCGACCGCAGCGGAACGATTGCCGCGATGATGTGGAACGCAGACGAAACGATCTTTGATCGGTTTGACCGAGGCGACTATATCTTTTGCCAAGGTCGGACCCAGATTCATAACGGCGTGTTGCAAATCATCGTCACGCAGCTCGAGCGGATGGACGCCAGCGAAGTGGACGCGAATGATTTTGATCGATTCGATTCGGGACAGGCTGAGCAGCACACGGCACGATTGCGAGAATTGCTCGCGACGTTGTCTCAGCCGTTCCTCACACGGCTGGCGGCTGCGTACCTCGAAGATGATGATTTTATGGAGCGGTTCCGCGTCGCAGCGGCGGCGGTGTCGAATCATCATGCGTATCCCGGCGGTTTGCTGCACCACACCGTCAACATGATGGAGTTGGTTCGATTGATCTCGCCCCGCTACAGCGAACTCGATACGGAGTTGCTGATGATGGGCGCCTTCCTCCATGATTTGGGAAAGATCGATGAACTGAAGGCGAGCGGCGAGATCAGCTACACCGATCGCGGTCAATTGATCGGACATATCGTCATTGGTATCCAGCAACTCAGCGAGAAGATTCAACAAGTCGAACGCGATAGCGGAGAATCGTTCCCGACAAATCTTCGTTACCAGCTCGAGCACCTCGTCGTCAGTCATCACGGCAGCCAAGAGTTCGGCAGTCCCAAGATTCCCGTGACGCTCGAAGCGGTCGCGCTGCATCACATCGATAACCTCGATGCAAAGCTTGCTTTCTACACTGCGATCATCGGAAGGGACGTCGCCGCCGATGGCAATTGGACTAATTTTAACCCGAGTATTGGACGGAAGTTATGGAAGGGTTGAGTGCGGTTGTTCTGCTCTCCGGTGGTTTGGACAGCGCAACGTGTCTGGCGATCGCGCGGGAACAGGGGTTTGCCGTTCACGCAATCAGTTTCCGTTACGGCCAGCGACATGAGGGTGAACTCGAGCGAGCCAAATGGTTGGCCAAGTCGATGGGCGCGGCGTCGCATCGAATTATCGATATCGACTTAGCGCAGCTCGGCGGATCGGCGTTAATCGATCCGAATATCAACGTTCCCAAATCGGATCGTGTGGAAGACATCGGCGATGAGATCCCGGTCACCTATGTGCCTGCGCGCAACACGATCTTTTTGTCCTATGCCCTCGCGGTCGCCGAAACGAGCGGATCGACCGATATTTTCATTGGTGTCAATTCGCTCGACTACAGCGGCTATCCTGATTGCCGTCCCGAGTTCATCGCGGCGTTCGAAACGATGGCCCGGCTGGCAACCAAAGCGGGTGTCGGTGAGGGACCGAAGTTGCGGATTCACACGCCACTGATCGATTTGACGAAAGGGCAAATCATCGCTGAGGGATTGCGACTGGGCGTTGACTATTCGCACACGTTGTCGTGCTACGATCCCATTGGTACCGACCAGGCCGAAGGGGAAGTTCGCCCTTGCGGCCACTGTGACGCGTGTCTGCTTCGCGCGAAAGGTTTTGCCGAAAACGGGATCGTTGACCCCGCCGTCAGCGGTTGACCTTGGTTTCGAGGAGGTTTGTGTTTCCTCGCAAACCTCCCATACGCAAATCGCCGTCAGACTTCGAACTTGGTGCCGTCTTCGGTGTAGACGATCTTGTACAGATCCAGTTTGCGATCATTCCAGTTTTGCACCGAACCTTGTTCACGGTGTCGGCGGAGTTGTTCGAAGTCGAGGTCGTGGACGATGAGCGTTTCGACGTTCGGATTGCATTCGTCGGCGATCGCGTCACGGGCGAACTCCGCATCGGCGGGCGTGAAAATTCCGGACTGGGCGTAGTGGATGTCTGAATTCTCCACGAACGGCAGGTTCCCGGTGCAACCGGAGATGGCGACGTATAAGTGATTCTCCACACAGCGGGCCTGGGCGCAATAACGCACACGCAGGTATCCGTGCCGCGTGTCGGTGTTGAACGGCACGAAGATGATGGATGCCCCTTTTTGAGTCGCGATGCGAGTTAATTCGGGGAACTCGATGTCGTAGCAAATCTGGATCGCGATGGGGCCACAATCGGTATCAAAAACCTCGACCTTGTTGCCGGGGTTAACACCCCACCACTTCCGTTCGCTCGGTGTGATGTGAATCTTGTACTGTTTGCCGATCGAGCCATCGCGACGAAATAGGTAGGCGATGTTGTAGAGCGTGTCGTTTTCAATCACGAACTGCGAACCGCCGATGACATTGATGTCATACTTGACCGCCATCTCTGTAAACATGTCGAGATATTGTGGCGTGAAGGCGGCGAGCTGTCGCGCGGCTTGTCCCGGACGGGTGGCATCGACACAGGACAGCAGCTGCGTGGTAAATAGTTCGGGGAAGAGAACGAAGTCGCATTTGTAGTCCGAGGCGGTATCGAGAAAGAATTCGCACTGCTGCGCAAATTCATCAAACCCGCTGATCGTCCGCAGTTGATACTGAACCACACAGACACGGATCGGCTCGATGGCATGATGGAATCGCCGTTTGGCACCGGCGACATATTCCAAGTTCGTCCACACCGCATGGGTTGCGTACCCGCAGGATTCGGTGTCCGAGGGAAGGTAATTTGCCGTCAGTCCACGGACGACGAAACCGTTGGACAGTTGGGCGGTGAGAACAGGGTCATAGATGTTTTTCTCGAGAACGCCATCGATGTATTCGCGGGCGGACATTCTGTCGGCGTACTTGTGGTAGCCTGGGATGCGTCCGCCGATGATGATTTGCGCAAGGTTCATCCGGCGGCATAAATCTTTGCGCGCATCATACAGCCGTCGGGAGAGCTTCATTCCCCGGAACTCGGGATCAACCATGATCTCGATTCCATAGAGTGTGTCGCCCTTGGGTTTGTGGTTACGGATGTAACCGGAATCCGAGACGGCTTTCCAATTGTGCCATTCCAAGCCCGCGTCATATTCGAGGATCAGACTTGAGCAAGATGCGGCGAGTTTGCCTTCAATCTCGACGACGAATTGTCCTTCCGGGAAATGCTTGAGCAAACTTTCGACTTGATCACGCCCCCACACTTCCATCCCTGGAAAGCATTTCTCGGCGAGGGCCAACAAAGCGTCGTAATCATCAATCGTCAAAGGTCGAACGATTGTTTTCCATTCAAACTTGGCGAGATCCAGCGGTTCCATCGAGTCGAGCTTTCGGAAAGGTGATTGAGGTGTACGATCTCGGCATGAGATCCGGTTCACTTTTGTTCAATAGACACAAGGTCTCGTCACGAGAATAGTGGGTCATTCTCGCTGGTTTGGCGGACTTGGGCAGCTTCGAGAAAACGCAAGCAAGTCGGAGCGGCGTTTCGTGCTTGGCCCCTGAAAAGAGAACGCGGCGATTCCACGGGCCTAGCCGAGACAGGTGGGTGTTTCGGTCAGGTGCTATCGCGGTTGGCCTACCGGCGCGGTCCCGATTCGAGGGGCCTGCATCACCGGATGGTTTTGCACGATGGGGGCGGACGTGTACTGGACTTGCCGTAGGTCGCTGCCCGGAGGAGCTCCGTTGAGTAGGCTTTGCAGTTTCATCATCGCTGGCGGTTCGGACTGGGCCTCGACACCGGGAGGGCTGCCCCAGAACCAGCGCTCATCCGCTTCTTTGCCGGCAATCTCAAGCTGCACGATAGGGTTTTGCCGCAAGTCGCCATAGACGCCGATACTCGTGATGCCGAGCTGTTCTCGGTACGGATGCAGCAGGTGGGCAAGCAACGCGGCGGCCTGAACACGCGAGTCGCCGAACTCCGATCCCACACCGCCGGTCGGGTAGGCACCGGGCACGATGATGTGGAGGTAACGCAGCGTTTCGGAGGGCGAGAAATCGGTATCGGGTAACAACACCCCCTCGCCGTCGATTGCGAAAAAACCGGCACCGTTTCGATCGGGATGACGGCTGATGACGTGGACCATGGCAACCGGTTGACGGTATTCGAGTCGCACGTCGAGCCGGCCGCCGGCCAATTTACGAACGCCGACGACACGTCGGACCCAAGCGTTGGATGAAAATGCCGAAGCAACCTTGGCGCAAGCCTGTTTGTCCATCAGCGAAAGTTTGTCCATCGCGGCGTCGTTGTAGACGGTTCTGATGATGTCGGTCCGGACGTAATCCGGGAGCGGCGTGACGTTAATCGCTTCGGCGTTGACGCCATAGTATTCGTGGGCGACGTAGTGGGCGCCCCAAGATTGCCAGGCGGCGTAGCCGACAACGAGCAGGATGGCGGGCCACAAAATCGATAGGATCACCGGCGCAGCGACGAGCGAAGCGATCCAGCGGATCTTCGACGGTGGTGCTTCCGCGTCAGAACCTCGGCGACGATTCGACGAGGTACGTTTCGATTGAGACGATTCGGTCACGTCGCGGCTCTACATCCTTGCAGGAAAAGCGACTCGGGCTGGATTCCAGCCTTCGAATTACCAGATTTGCAGGTTGAGCCGCAAGTCGATCCCGGTTTGAAGCAAGACTTGTTCGCGAACCCGTTCGATCAAACGCAAGCACTGGTCGCTGGTCGCGTTTTCATGAGCGACGAGGTACTGGGGCGCCGACAGATCCAACGAAACGTCGCCCTCACGCAGGCCGGAAAGGCCTGTGCTGACGATCAGATCCCGGGTCGACATCGAGTTCGGATCGATGAACGGCATGACGATTCGTGAGGTATCTGCCGGGCGTCGCTGGCCCCGATGGATCCACAATTTTTGCATCCGCTTGGTCAATGCGGTCACGTCTTTGGGCTCAAGTTCGAATTCGACACTCAGCACGACGAGCCCGTCGAGGGTGGATTTTCGGTGTGAAAAGCCGGCTTCCTCCGCCGTGATCGTTTTGGCCTCGCCGTTTTCATCCAGCACCTCGATCGATCGGACGACCGACCCGATGTCTCGTCCTTCGGCTGACGCGTTACCGACCACCGCACCGCCGACGCTGCCTGGGATTCCGACCAAGTGCTCGAGCCCACCGAGGCCCTCACCGACCGTTTTGATCGCCGCGTGGGTCAATTTGACCCCCGCACCCGCCTTCAATCGGTTTCCGTTGATCTCCAGACCCGTTGTCGTTGGGCCGCTCATCGAGATGACCAAGCCATCAAATCCAGCTTCGCGGACCAAGATATTGCTGCCGTGGCCGAGGATGCGGACGGCGAGGTCGTGTGATTTGGCCGCTTTGATGAGTTCCGCGATTTGACCGATTTCGACCGGTTCCGCCAAAAAGCGTGCCGGTCCGCCGATCCCGAGCCACAGGAATTCATTGAGAGGTTGATTCTCGCCGACGAGATGCTGCAAATCCTCAGGAAACACGTCGACTAGCGTTACGGTAGAAGGAACTGACACGTCGTGGCCAACTTGGGGACAGGGGAACGGGAAAGGCATCGAACGACAACCGCGAAGCGAGGCGGCTGAAAGCATAGTTTTGCAGGCGGTGCCAAAATTCGCAATCGAGTCTAGCTCCGACCGCCCCATTCCTGGTCGTAGAGACGCACCAAAATCTGGTCATTGAGGCGATTGGAGGGGATTTCGAGCGATTGCTGGTCCTCCGGAAGATCAAAGAGCCCCCGCATTGCAGCGTCGTTTAGAAACCGCAACTGCGTGATTTCGGGATTCAGGACGGGCGGCAGCTGCCATGGCGAATCAGCGTTTGTGGCCCATTCACCCTCGGAAACTCGCTCACTCAGGCCGACCGGCCGAGCCAACGCGAACCCCCACACCCCGAACGTCGGCACGCTGGCGTGGTACGGCGTGACGTCGAATCCGGATTGCCGCAAGGTGTGCAGAATGCACCAATACGACTTCGGTGCCACCAGTGGCGAGGTGCACTGAATCGCTATCCCGGCGTTAGCGGACAGATGACGGCGAAGCGCGCGATAGAAATAGGTGGTGTACAGTTTGCCCACCGAGTAACTGCCGGGGTCGGGGAAATCGATCACGACGGCGTCGTACAGGACCGGTTCGGCATCTGCGGTTTTATCGTCCACAGTCATGTCGTCCGCAGTCAAATCGTCTTCGGTCGCCCACACGAACGCGTCTCGGTTGAGGACGGTTACTTTGGGATCGTTCAGCGCCCGTTTGTTGAGCTCGGCCAAGGGTTCGAACCGCGTGGCTAACCGGGTCATCGCTGGATCGAGGTCCACTAAAGTGATCGATTCGACGCGGCTGTATTTCAGCAGTTCCCGCACCGCGAGTCCGTCACCGCCACCGAGTACCAAAATGTGCCGGGCTTCGGTGCAAACGCTCATCAACGGGTGAACGAGTGACTCGTGATAGCGATATTCGTCGATACTGTTGAATTGCAAATGACCGTTGAGGAACAGCTGAAAGCCACGATTACCCTGTGTCACGGTGATGCGTTGATAGGGCGATGTGTCGGCATAAACGATCTTTCCGCCGAGCGTATTTTCTTCCGAAAGAGTCGTTAACGAATCGGCTTTGATGAACCCGACCACGAGCAATCCGATCACCAGGATCGCACGGCCCCGCAGTCCTTCGATGCCTCGTTGTGGCAATAAGGGACGCAGCAAGTACGTGCCCCACAGCCCGACGGCTGCGTTGAGTAATCCGAACAGGATCGCGGTCCGCGTCAGTCCCAACCGAGGCACGAGAAAGATCGGAAACAGCAGTGAAGCAAACAACGCCCCGAGGTAGTCGAAGGCTAGCACCCGGGACACGAGTTCGTTGAAGTCGAGGTGCTCTTTGAGGATCCGCATCAACAGCGGCAATTCCAAACCGACCAGTATTCCGATCAAGACCACGCTGCCGAACAAGAGCACGTGGAACCAATCCACTAAGGGAAAGGCGAGAAACAGCAAGGGAGTGGAGAATCCTCCGATCAGTGCGAGGGCGAGTTCGATTTCGATGAACGTTCGTGCGAGCCCGTCTTCGATGTATTGCGACAACCAAGCACCGACGCCGAGCGCCGATAGATAAACACCGATGATGAGCGAGAACTGCGTGACGGAGTCGCCGAGCAGATAGCTCGCCAACGTGCCAGCCACCAGTTCATAGACCAGCCCACACGTCGCGATGATCAAGACGTTGACGTAGAGGAGTCCGAGCGGGGCGCGGTCGATCAAGTTGCTTAGCCCAAAATCGCGGCGGCGATGATCACGGAGATGCCCAACACGATCGCGGCGACGACGATCGAAACCGCCATGTTGTGCTCTTCACCGATCTCATGAATGATCGAAAACGGCGTCAGCTTCTCGGCCAGGATCAAGCACACGACGAAGACGACGATTCCGACAACGGAAAACACGAACGCGGCGATGAGGTGTTCGAGTAACACATCGATGCCGGTGCCTCGAGCGGGAGAAACGAGCACGTGCTGGGCGCCCTCGCTGACCGATTGTTCAATTTGTGCGAGAAAGTTCATGAGAGTTTGTTTGAATTAGAGAAAATTGGTTGTCCGTTTGAGTGTCTACGTTCGCTGCGGTGTGGCCTCATCCGTTGCCACACCTCTTCCATCTCGCGGATGCCTATTTGCCGCCGCCCCAAGAACCGCCATAACCACGGCCGCCGTACACGCCTGATCCACCCGAGTTGAGGAACCCGGTATCGATCGCCCGCCATCCGCGCGCCGTTGCGATGCCGAACCAAAGGCAAATGAGGACGCCGACGACTAAGTAAATCTGAAGCAATCGCATCTCAATTCTCCGACCGGTACGGGCTGTAGTCGCTGTCTTTCCAACGCGACACTTCGAAGCTGTATTTGAAGACCAGAATTCCAATCGGAACGATCGAGACAAAAATCATCGCGTAGAACCACATCCACGGGTCCGGACCGAGCTGCGTCGGTAGAGTAAACAGGGAGTCTCCGAGCACATGGATCATCGTGATAAAACCCATAAAAAGGAGCCACGACAACCACACGCCGTAGTGAATCGGTGGTGAAGGCTGGATCACTCCGACGCCCCACGGACGCGTGATGTTTTTTAATCCGAACGCTTGTTCGATTTCATCGACGGTGAGATACACACCGTGCGAGATGTTGAGTTCCTCGGCATCTTTCGTCTTCGAAAGCTCATAAGAAATCATGTACGGCGGACAGATGTAATCGCTCGTTGTGACTTTGTCGCCCTGGTTGACCTTCCAATAGAACTCGCCCATGCAGGACCGTACGTAAGCGGTTCCACGATCATAGATGCGATAAGATCGACCGTCGAAAGTGACCTTGCTTGGCAGGCGAACGGGAGGGTTGGATTCGATCGGTTCCACGAACGACCAGTGACGGTCGTTTTGAACCAACCATCGAAATCCGATCTCGGGGTTGTGCAGCAGATACTCAAACCACGGATACACGGTGCCTTCATACAACGCATACCGCTCCATGCATCCGATGACGGTGAACTCATGGTTGCTGAGTTTGTCAGGGCATTGGAAACGACCCGCGGAGCCGAGCGGAATGACCGGGTGAAGTTGGCGGTCATCGAGCGTCTTGAGTATCCGCAGTTTGCCGGCATCGGCATCGAGCAACGCGCCGCAGTTCGGGCACCCGACGCGCTTTGTCTGATCGGGAGTGCGTAGGTCTAACGGCCCGCCGCATTGCGGGCAATTCAGGTTCACGGTGGCGACGCGCCGCACCGAATCCGATTCGAGTGGTTCGACGGCCGGCGGTGTGAGGTTGAGTTCGTCCAGAGAAATGGTTTTGCCAACCGAAAGGCGTTTGTGTGCGCCGTCGTCTTTGGAATCGTATTCGAAGGTCGCGAACCAGTCGCCTTCACCTCGCAGGTCGGCGTAAACGTGATCGTCTCCAGGCCGGAACGCCCACGGGATTTCGCCTTGGGCGGCGTATGCCTTCGCGGTTCCTTTTTCCGTCACGACGAGTTGGTTGTCACCAAGAGAGACGGCTTTTCCGACTTCGAGGTGATCAAACTCAGGCACTTGCATGCGTTTGCGAATTTCACGCGGGAAGGTCATGTGCAATTGGCCCTGGGCGTCGGCGAGCCACGCCATCTTGTCACCGGGAAGCCGCAGATACCATTCGTCCCAAAAACCGCCGGCGGAGTGTTGGTACTGCACCCGTCCGACGCATTCAAAGGGTTTGCCGCGATAACTTCCCGTCGATCCGAGGTGCAGCACGCTGTCGGTTTCGACCAGATCCGAGACTTTGCCGATCAATTCGATGTCTCGGTCTTTTCTCGCGATAGCGCTATGGCAGAATTCGCAAACCGTAACCATCGTGCCGCCGAACCGGAACTCAACCGGTCCGCCACAATTGGGGCACGGCGCGCCTTTCTTCTTAAGTGATCTGGCGCCAATCATCGGGCGGTCTCCGCGGCCGATTCGATCGACCATGCGCCGCGACGAAGCACTCGCAAGAAAACGTGGCTGGCCCCAAGTGTCCGCGTCAATTCTGTTTCCCAAGGCCAATCGGCATGTTCGCGACAGCAAACAAAATTGAAGGTCGCCAACCCATGTTCCGGGTAGGTGTGCACGGCGAGATGTGATTCACTCAATAGATACAGCATCGTCACGCCGTGTGGTGCGGCGAATCGATGAGCCGCGGGGCTACCGATGACGTGGAGCCCAAGTGAATCGATGACGCGTTGGCAAAGCGATCCGATGATCTCAAGAGATTGCAACGTTGGAGGATCGCAACCGCTCGCGTCCACCACCCACTGCGTCCCGACGGAAACGATCGGCGGCATTTCGTTCGATACGATACTCTCGTTCATATCCAAGTTTTTTTCACCAAAGGGCCCTGTTGCCGAGTGCGCCGGTAGGGACGTTGTTGTACCCCATCGGAGGTCGCGAATAAAGGGAACGGTGTAATCTGCGATTGATTATCGAATGTTTGGCCTCGGTGATCGTCGGGATCAAACCCCTTATGATGTTCGTCCCGTGAATCGTTTTTGCCCGACCCGTCTTTTTCTACCATTCCATGCCCAATCAACTCGCTCAATCGCTCAGCCCCTATCTGCTACAGCATCAGAACAATCCGGTCGATTGGATGCCCTGGGGCGAAGAGGCATTTGAGCGTGCTCGTGCCCGCGACGTTCCCGTGTTTCTGTCGGTTGGTTATGCCGCGTGCCATTGGTGCCACGTGATGGCCCATGAAAGTTTTGAAAACGAAGAGGTCGGCGCGTATCTCAACGAGCATTTCGTTTCCATCAAAGTCGATCGGGAAGAACGCCCGGACATCGATCAAATTTACATGAACGCGGTGCAGCTCATGACCGGCCGTGGTGGTTGGCCGATGAGCGTGTTTCTCGATCACGAGGCTCGGCCGTTTTATGCGGGAACGTATTGGCCGGTGCTGCCACGGGGCGGGATGCCGAGTTTTCCGCAGGTGCTCGACGCGTTGGTGGATGCGTGGGCGAATCGCCGTGAAGAAATCACGAGCCACGCCGGCGAAATCACCGAAAGTCTGCGGCAGCTCGCCGTGGGTACCGGCGAGACGGCGGATCGAACACCGGGCGGCGATCGAGTCGGCGTCGCGATCGAGTTGTTATTGAAAACCGTGGATTGGGAATGGGGAGGGTTCGGCGAAGCACCCAAGTTTCCTCACGCGACCGATTTGGAATTGTTGCTGCGCGTGGCGGCGAGAACCGGCGATACCCGGTTGATCGAGGCGGCAGAATTGACGCTCGATAAAATGGCTGCCGGTGGCATTCGCGATCATATCGGGGGAGGGTTTTCACGTTACAGCGTTGATGGACACTGGTTGGTGCCGCACTTCGAAAAAATGCTCTATGACAACGCGTTGTTGGCTGAGGTCTACACGAGGGCGATGCAGGTCACCGGGAATGCACGACATGGGCACGTCGCCGCGGAAATTTTGGACTACATCCAGCGAGACCTGATCGATCCTTCCGGTGGTATCCACTGCAGCGAAGACGCCGACAGCGAAGGAGTCGAGGGCAAGTTCTATGTGTGGGATCCTGCCGAGGTGATTGACGTGCTCGGCGAAGAACGAGGCAAGCGATTCTGCGAGATTTACGACATCACAGCCGCAGGCAATTTTGAGGGTAAATCGATCGCGAACTTACCCCGTCCTCTTGCGCAATGGGCGGAATCGTTTTCGATGTCGCTGGAGTCGTTGAGCGGCGAGTTGGCGGACGATCGTGAGCGATTGAGACTCGTTCGTGAACGCCGGGTGAAACCGCAACGAGACGACAAGATCGTTGTCGCGTGGAATGCCCTCGCGATCCGAGCGTTTGCGATTGCGAGTGTTGCGATGCATCGAGAGGACTATCTCGAAACCGCCATACGCGCCGCACGATTCGTGTTGGAGGCGATGCGTCGCGACGACGGGCGATTGTTGCACGTCTATCGCGATGGCACGGCACACGGAAATGCGTTTGTTGATGACTACGCGATCTTGGCTGACGCATTCCTATCGCTCTACCAGGGAACTGCGGACGAGAAGTGGTTGAGCGAAGCGTTATCGCTTGCCGAGACGTTAGTGGATCGGTTTATGGATGCGGACGAAGGTGGGTTCTATTACACCGCGAGCGATACCGATGCTCTGATCACACGTAACAAGGACTGGCATGACGGATCACTCGTCAGCGGTAATGCGGCTGCGGCGATGGTGTTGTTGAAATTGTCTCGCTTGACGGGGAACTCGCGATGGCTCGACGCGGCAACCAGAACGTTGCGGTGTGGCGAAGCTGTCATTCGCAAACAAACGCGGGCATGTGCTGCGTTGATCAGTGTGGTCGATGAACTGCATTTCGATCAGGGCGAATTAGTGATCGCGGTAAGTGACCGAGGAGGTGTGAACCGCGTTGCGCGACAGGTTCTCGCGCGGTATGAGCCGGGGCTGACGGTGGCTTGGACGTTGCCCGCAGACGACTCAGTAGAGGGGGGAGGCGATGCGTGTCCGGTTGCCCCTGAATTGTTGAATGGCAAGGTTTCATTGGGGAAAACGTGCACGTTATACAGATGCCGTGAATATCATTGTGAGTCGCCGGTCGTGGATCCGTGATTGTGCGTACTGGAATGCTAGGTTAGTTTTTGTTTTTGCGTTTCGACGCAGGAATGTGCCGCAATGAAGCGGCACAGCACGCATGCGTGCTCGGTAGCCGACTCGAGATTATCCCATGGCCATAATTCGACCGTTCCAAAACTCCGATCTGCCGGGGGTATTCGAGGTTTGGATTCGGCATTGGCTCGCGGCCCGGCAGACGCCACCGGTAAGCGTTTCGATCTTGGAACGCGCGCTGATGTCACGTAGTTTTTTCCGGCCAGCGGATCTGATCGTCGGGCTCGCCGACGGTCGGGTGATTGCTTGGACACATGTGTTTCGTGATCCTCCGGTGTCCGACTCGGCGAACGGCGAAGGATCCGAAGAGGGTGAGTCGTCGACCGCCACGATCGCGGCGTTGTGTTTTGCCGACGAGCCGGGACTGGCGATCTGCGACCAGATGCTCAAAGCGGCTGAAGAGTATTTGCGTGCCGATGGAGTGCAGCAGATCTTCGTCGGAGCGGTTCGCGATGACGTTAACGGGTATGCGGGATTGGCCCCGGTGGGGCATGGGATCGGGATTCCGGTCTCCGACGCGAGGACCGGCTCGCTGCTCTCACGCAACGGATACCAAGTCTCTCGGACAATCGAGAGAATGGTGGTGCAGACATCGACATATCGACCGCCAGTGAATCGTTCGTTTTTGCAGTTGCGGCGAAGCACGCGATTGGATCATGTGCCGGTCTTGCCATCATCGCCCCGTGTCGCCTCTGCGATGAGTCACTTTGACATCGAACGTTACATGCTGGTCGACTACCAACAGCAGCAAACGCTGGCGATGTGCGGATTGTGGATGGGTGATCCGGAAGTCCAAGTGATGGAGAGTTCAAAAGCGATTCTCTCGTTAACGCTGCTCGACGCGCACACTTACAACGGGTTGCCGGTTCAGATCGAACCCAATTTGGAAGAGGAATCGGGGGCGATCGAGCTCACGACGGAGCAGCAGTTTCTGATTGCGTCGTTAGTGCAATCCCTTTCCAACCGGCAAATCTTTTCGGTTGAAACGGCGATTGATCGTGACGACCAAAAACTGCTCACACAGCTCGATGAATTGAAATTCGAACGGATCGAGCAAGGCAAACAATGGGTGAAGAAGTTCTCGTAAGAGAGTCTTCAGTCGTTGTCTTCGGGGAAGTTTGCGTTGGTGCTGACGGTTTGAATGTCGTCGTGGTCGTCAAGGACTTCCAGCAATGACATCACTTGGCCGGCTACCGATTTGTCCAGATCGACATTGGTCGACGCGATCTGAGTGACTTCCCGAACGTCAGCTTCGATTTCGGCGGCGTCAAACGCGTCGGAGAGGCCGTCAAAATTTTCGGGGGCACAGGTGACCTGGATTTGGCCGTCGTCGTCGGGTTCGACATCTTCGGCGCCGTTTTCCAACGCGATTTCGGTAACGCGTTCTTCATCGGTACCGGCGGGGAAAATGAAGAGGCCTTTGCGTTCGAAGAGGTACGAAACGCAGCCGGTCTTACCGAGTTCACCGCCGTGTTTTCCGAACAGGGTGCGTAGTTCGGGGGTCGTGCGATTGCGATTATCGGTCAATGCCGAGCACATCACGGCCACACCGCCGGGGCCGTAGCCTTCGTAAAGGACTTCTTCGACGGCGTCACCACCGAGTTCACCGGTGCCGCGTTTGATCGCGCGTTCGATGTTGTCTTTGGGCATCGAGACGGCTTTGGCGTCGTCGATCGCTTTGCGAAGACGGATGTTGGCCGCAGGGTCACCGCCACCTGTTTTGGCGGCGACGATGATCGCTTTGCTGAGTTTGCTCCACTGTTTTCCGCGAGCTGCGTCAACACGACCTTTGCGGTGTTGGATGTTGGCCCATTTTGAGTGCCCTGCCATTTCCGTGATTCCTTCGGTTTAGAAAACTTAGCGTGGTTTTCGTTTGGTCAGTTTACGATTGGCAGCTTTCTTGCCGCCGCTTGTCGTGGATTTCTTCGTGTCTGCTGCCTCTGCGACGCCGGCATCACCTTTCTTTTTGGTGGTGGTTTCAGCAGTCTTCTTGCTCGCCGACTTCTTGGCGCTCTTTTTGGGCTTGCTCGGTTTGGCTTCTTCGGCGGCGGGTTTCGCTTCCGCTTTTACTTCGCTTGCTTTCGGCGTCGCGGCTTTCTTGGCGGCCTTCGGTTTGTTGGTCGTCGAAGTGGCTTTGGCGGCCGATCGGATCGGTTTCTTCTTGCCCGCTGGGGCTTTTGCGACAGGTTCGGCGACGGCGGCAGCTTCGGCTTCTTGCTTTGCGTGCTCTCGTTCTTCCGCTTTCCGTTTGGCGACGCGTTTCTTGGCGGCTTTCTTGCTGACGAGCCACTCGTCGAGTTCAGCGGAACTGCCCTTGGCGACCGACTCGAGCATCGCCCGAGCGGTCTTGTCCGACGGGTCCATCAGCAGCGCGACGGCGGGTTGGTGCAGGAGGTTTGCGAACTCGACGCCTTTGCTCTTGGGGATCGCCCGTTCGAGGCCGGGAACGCGTCCGTCGGCTGCTTCGGCTTGGCTTGCGATTCCGCTGACGAGCATGATCACCATCGCGGAATAGTCGATCGGGATCGAGTGACCGCCGAGACCGTGTTGGATGATGTAACTGAGCACGAACGGCGTCATGCCCGGAAGTTTTTCGAACTTCGCAACCGCTTTGCCGAGGTTCTCTTTCTTCAGATGGTCGAGATCGAAGGAGTAAAACTCTTCAAAAATGGATTGCAGGTTCGACTTCAGCCGGGTGGCAGCTTTCGTCGGATCGGGCAAGCTCGAAAGGACGTCCGAAAGTTCCGTGACGGTCGTGACACGGACTTCATTCCAATCGAAGTAGTCTTGCTCGAGTTTAGCGAGGCCTTCGTCAGCCAATTCACTGGGGCAATCTTCGAGAAGGCAAGCGTAGAGTGCATGCTCAAGCAGAGGGCGAGAGGGGCTCGCCGGTGGGACGCTGTAGTTTTTCTTGAGTGCTGCGTGCAGCTTGGCGATGAGTTTGGAGCGATTGGTGGCGGACATAGACTATAGGAGTTCGGTGTTCAGGTGGCTGAGGTCAGCGGGGGCGTTCACGCGATGGATTGAACGCTGTTAGGATTGGAGCCCGCTGTCGTCTTTGGTTGGCTCGTCTTGGGGATGCTCGTCTTCGGTCGACATGTCTTCAGAGGATGAGGCGTCCGTTTCGGCGTGCGATTGCGTTGACGTGGGTGTCGGAGGCGTCTCGGCGGGAGTTTCCCCGCTTTGTTCGGCGGCAATTCGAGCCAAGATTTCCGAGACTGCGAGTGCATTCTCTTGGCCTTTGTCGAGCTCGAAGGACAGTCGCGGGGTGTACCGCGTGTCGAGCCGGTTTGCAATTTTACTTTGCAAAAATCCGGCGGAGTTCTGTAATCCGCGAATCGAAAGTTGTTTTTGGGCTTCATCCCCCATGACGCTGACGGAAACCTTGGCTTCACGCATATCGGGGGAGACGCTGACGGAGATGATCGTGACGTCACGGACGCGTGGGTCTCGGATATCGGTCAAAACAGAAGTGGCAACGACTTCGCGGATTGCTTCGGCGGCTTTGAGTTGGCGACGACTGGACACAGGAAGGCTGAGGAGTGAGGAGTGAGGAGTGTGGGCGTAGAATAGGGTGCGGCTACCGGAGCCTGAACAGAGCCTGAAAACGGCGGCAACGGCCACGGGGGCGATCTGCTCGGCCACGGAAGACGCGTCTGTTGCTCGGAAAAATCGAAACCACCACGAATGTGGTGGTGAGGGAAGCGTCAGTTTCGCGAAACGTTCACGTGGCTCGGTCATGAGACGCTGACGCGATCAGTCGAGCTTTCGTGCGACCTCTTCGATGCGATAGGCTTCGAGAACATCGTCCTGTTTGATGTCGTTGAAACCGGACAGCCGGATGCCGCACTCCATGCCACGTGGCACCTCTTTGACGTCTTCTTTGATCCGACGCAGCGTGTCGAGTGGGTATTCCCCGATCACACGGCCGTCGCGGCTGACGCGGATGCGGCAACCACGGACGATCGAACCTTGGGCGACGTAGCAACCCGCGATGGTTCCCACGCGACTGATCGAGAAGACCTGTTTGACCAACGCTCGCCCGAGTTCGACGACACGTTCCTCGGGTTTGAGGCGGCCTTCGATCATCATGCGGATGTCATCGGTGAGTTTGTAGATGACGTTGTAGCGACGGATCTCGATGTCACGTTGATCGGCGAGTTGGCGTGCCTTGTCATCCGGGATCACGTTGAATCCGAGGATCACCGCGTCGGAGGCACTCGCCAAGGTAACGTCGGCGAGCGAGATGCCGCCCACTGCACGTTGGAGGACACGCAGTTCGACTTCGGGGTGATCGAATTTGCTGAGTTCCTTGTCGATCGCTTCGAGCGAACCACGGGCGTCGGCGCGAATGATCAAGTTCAACTTGGCACGTTCTTCGCCGCCGAGCGTACCGCCGGCAAGCATGTCTTGGAACGTATCGAACGAGACCTTCGTGGTGATTCCCGAGAGTGACTGACGGCTGAACTCGTCTTCGCGGCTGCCCGCGATCTCACGTGCCTGCGTGATGTCTTTAAGCACGTGGAAACGGTCGCCCGCACCGGGAGGTGTGTCCAGTCCGGTCAAGCTGACCGGCATGCTCGGTCCGGCCTCGGTGATCGTCTTGCCCGTCAGTGGGTTTTGCAATGCTCGCACACGACCGTGAGCGGGACCGCAAACGATGATGTCGCCGACACGGAGTGTTCCGTTTTGGACGACCATCTTCGCGACGACACCCTTGTCACCGTGTTGTTCCGCTTCCAGGCAAACGCCGTACGCTGAACGTTCGGGGTTCGCGCTGAACTCGTTCAATTCGGCGATGGTGAGCAGCGTTTCGAGCAACTCGTCCATGCCCTCGCCGGTCGTGGCACTGGTTTTGACGACTTCGACATCACCGCCCCACTCACTCGGGGTCAGGCCGTGTTCGGTCAATTGCGTCATGACGCGGTTGGCATCGACGCCTTCGAGATCGATCTTGTTGAGTGCAACCACGATCGGCACTTCGGCTGCCTTGGCGTGGCTGATTGCCTCTTCGGTTTGAGGCATGATTCCGTCGTCAGCGGCGACGACGAGCACCGCGATGTCGGTGACGTTGGCACCACGGGCACGCATTTCGGTAAACGCTTCGTGACCCGGCGTATCGACAAACGTGACGCTACGACCGTCTTTGTCGACGTTGTAAGCACGAATGTGTTGGGTGATCCCGCCGGCTTCGCCCCTGGCAACGTTGATGTTGATCAGGTAGTCGAGCAGGCTGGTTTTGCCGTGGTCGACGTGGCCGAGGAAGGTCACGATCGGAGCACGAGGGACAAGCGACTCGGCGGTGTCCTCTTGGGTTTCGATTTCCGTGATCAGCTCATCTTCGAGCGATTCGGCGGCTTTGAGCTCGATATCGACGCCGAGTTCGGTCGCAATCAGTTCGGCTGTTTCGAGGTCCATTTCGGAGTTGATGTTGATCATCATGCCCATCCCCATGAGGGTTTTCATGACGTCGGACATCGACACACCGGAGGCTTCGCAGAACGTGCGCACCGTGCACGGAAGTTCGAGCTGCACGCGTTCTTTCCGCGGGGCAGCGGTATTAGTGCCTTTGCGTCGGATCCGTGGGCGATTGCGACGCATTTGGCTGCGGTCGTTGTCGCCTGTTCCGATAACGCGTCGGCCACCGCCTCCGCGGGCACGTTCGGCGCGGGCACTGGCCATTCCCGCGAGGCCTTTTTTGCCACGTGGTTTTTCGTCTTCGTCGACAATCTTTTTGCGGCCGGCGAAGTCACCGACGGCGGTGCCTTCTTTCTTGACGCGTTTCTTTTCGGCGTCGTCTTTTTCGAGCCGCGCCAAAGGTGCCTTCATGCCTTGTTTGTGGCCTTCGATGACGTCGCGGGTCAGCTTGATGTCAGGCTTTTGGGCAGGCCCTGTGTTCGAGACAGGTGCTGTCGGCGCGGGAGCGCTGGGCAGCTGGGCGAGGTTGACTTTGATACGTGGTTCGCGTTTGCGAGCCTTGCCACCTTCGGCGGGTTTATCGCCACCGGAGCGGCCGGAGGTGCGATCGAGCGAACGCATTTTACCGCCGCCGGTGTGCATTTCACGACGTACCGGTTCACCCGGACGATTGGGGACCACGCGTCCGCCCGAATTGCTGGCCATGCGGTCGGCGATTCGGCTGGCCATTCCGCCGGCAGGTGCTGCAGGAGACGCACCCTGTTCGTTACCGCTGGCTGGCGGTTTGGGCGCGGGAGTTTGGGCGGCGGGTGCACCGGCCGCTGGCTCTTGCGAGGCGGGTTTGTCTTGTCGAGCCGCAGGCATGACGTCTTTGAGACGCACTTCCGGCTTAGGCGAACTCGGTTCGGCGGGTTCGGCAGGGCGGGGCGGCGCAGCTGGTTTGAGTACCGGGGCACGCAGGACCGGAGCCGGACGCTTGGGCTCGGAGCTTTCCGGTGGGGCGCTTTCGCGCGTCTTGGGACGCCCGAGTTGGATGGCGGGAGGACGCCGGAGGGAGGAGCGGTCCAAATCGCGAACCGGGGCGACCGGTTGCGTCGGTGCTTCTTTGGTTGCCGTGGCGGCAGGGGCGGGCTTTGGCGCCGCCTTGGAGGCACTCGAAATGGAATCGCGTACTTGTCGGGCTTCGTCGTCGGTGAGACTTGCTAGCGCAGAGCCTTTGCCGGTGATTCCGGCTTTCTTCACCAGATCAACGAGATCTTTGCTGTCGAGGTCGAGTTCTTTGGCAAGCGCGTAAATGCGTACTGGCACTGGGGGGGGATCCTGTCAAATTCGATAGATGAAGTCCGACGGCCCCGCTCGGGCTGCTCGGCTTCATTTTGTTTTGTTCAAAATCGCATAAAAAGACCTCCATCGACATTAAGTCTGGTCCCAAACGCGTCATCCAGGGGAGGGCTCACGTGAGTGGCCGAACGTGGAATCGAGGTTTGGAATCCGTCACAATGCCGGGGAATTTCATAGCGGTCAAAAAAATGGACTGTCCGTGAAAGGCACGGATGCCCGAACGCGGAGACGATAGGATAACGCAAAGCGAGGAAATATGAAAACGGCTTCCTCGTTAGTCTTACGCGTTTCCTCCGGAATCTTTCTCGGATTCGCCTTCGGAGGTCGATTCTCCGACCGCTGCGGGCTCTTCCGAAGGCGTTTCTGCCGCGGCTAAAGATTCCTCATTCGCTTCCGGAGCCGAAGCGGGTTCGGACGCCGTTTCGTCGCTATTGGCGTTTGTAATTGCCGGTTCAGGCGATTCCGCCGATGGTTCTGCATCGGTGGATTCCGCCGTCGTCTCGGTCGCGTCAGCGTCTGGGGCAGTCTTTTCAGATGCCGGCATTTTCGCTTCGATTTCGGCTCGATCGCGATCGAGTTTTTCGTTTTCGCGGCGGGCGCGGCGTTCGTCGGCTGCCGCTCGCTCGGCTTCTTCCGCCTTGGCTTCGGCGATTTCAACGATTTGATCGACTTGCTCTTCGGTCAAGCCCGCCATTTCAGCGAATTGGTCAGGCTCGATCACCGACAAGTCGTCGTAGGAGAGGTAGCCTTGCTCGACGAGCGATTGTGCGATCTCTTCGCTGATACCAGGGATTTGGCTGAATCCGGCCACGGCTCGCTCGATTTGTTCCTCGAGTTCCGAGCCGGTCATGATTTCAATGTCCCAACCGCACAGTTTGCTAGCAAGCCGCACGTTTTGTCCGCGGCGGCCGATGGCGAGCGACAATTGGTCTTCTTTGACCAGTACGATTGCGCGGCCGATCATGTCGCAGAGCAGGACCTGGTCGACTTCGGCAGGCTGCAACGCGTTCGGGATCAGGACTTCCGGGTTGCTGTCGTAGCGGACGACGTCGATGTGTTCGCCGGCGAGTTCTTCGCGGACGGCTTTGATGCGACTGCCGCGGTAGCCGACGCACACCGAGATCGGGTCGATGTTCACGTCGTCGCTGCTAACGGCGACTTTGCTGCGGTAACCCGGTTCGCGGGAAATCGACTTGATCGCGATGACTTCGTCGTTGAGTTCCGGGATTTCCTGTTCAAACAGACGTTGGACGAACTGCGGGCGGGTGCGGCTGAGCACGACGCGGACGCGGTTTCCGCCTTGAGGACGCACTTCGTAAACGATCGCGCGGACGCGTTCGTTGGCGTGGAGGCTTTCGCCGGGGATCTGTTCGCTGCGTGGCAGGATGGCTTCGACGTTACCGAGATTCACGGTCGCCACGCCGCCATCGGCGCGTCCGATCATGCCGCTGACGATCTCACCGATCTGGTCGCGGTACTCGATCATCAACGCGTCACGCTCTGCTTCGCGGACCTTTTGGATGATGACTTGTTTCGCCGTTTGGGCGCCAATACGACCGATTTGATCGTCGCCGAGCGGTTCGCCTTCGAGCGTTGCGGAAATCTGTCCGTTCTCGCGGCTGATCGAAACGACGACGTCCGAGTCTTCACCGTATTGGCGTTTGGCGGCGCTCTGAAGTGCAGATTCGATTGCTTGGAATAGTAATTCCGGATCGATGTTTCTGTCGCGATGGAGCGAATCGACGTAACGCAAAATGTCTTGCGGGTTCATGGCGACAAAGAGGGGCGGCGAGGATGAAAAGGGCTTGGAATTTGTGGGGAAAAGACGTTGCAAACACAACCATAGGTCTATCCACCATGAAGTAGGGGATAAAAAATTAGCCCGGACCGAAAAGGCCCGGGCCAACAAAGGTTTGCCTGAAGTCTGTGCTATCGAACCTATCGAAAGACCGGTTCAGTGTCAATGCTTCTGCGGCGATATCGCGGCTAGCGGAGAAGCCTCTCGGCGGCGGTTGCCAGCACGTGAGGAGTGTCGAGTCCTTGCAAAAATCCGCTTTCACCCTGCACGCGAACTCGGCTGCCCAAGTGCTTTTTCAGATCGACTCCAGGAGCCGGAGTGACGTACGCGAGCGTTTGACCACCTTGGTCAGTAATCGCGTATGGGGGCCGGTTGGGATCGGCGGAATACACCTCGACGAGCGTCCCGCTTTGTTCCATCGCGGGCGTTGGCGAGTCGATCGACCCAGCCGTCGGAGCTGCGGCGATCGGTTGGATTTCGGTGTGCGAGGTGGGGACGATCGCGTTTGTCGATTGACTGAAAATCAGCCCACCCGTTCGTGCGACAAAGTTGCCACCGGTCGTCGGCGAAGAGGCCGGTGCGGGATAGGCGGGGGCGGCCGAGCTGTGGGGGGTGACCGGGTAGGATGGCGCGACCGGGTAGGATGGCGTGCTGGCGATCATGCTCGGGGTGCCGAGATACTGTGTCGATACGACGGTATCACCATCGCGGCGGCGGGCCAACGATTCGTAATCACGCGCCCGTTGTGCGAGGTCGTGCATTGAGAACCGCTGGGCGGCGTCAGCGACGAGTCGAATTTCGGGGGCCGATGCCCCGCGTGCCATCAAGGAGGACATGATCATCGGCAGCGACTCGGGCGAGGAGGATGCGACCGCTTGCTGCACCTCTTCGATTTGGGCCGCGGTGATCGTGCGAAGTTTTCGAGGTGTCACGAACGAATTCGGCGACGTCAGAGGAGCTTCCGAGCGAGCGACGAGTCGAGGTGCTGACATGATGGCGATCTGAGACTCTCCGGAACGGAATTCAGGATGAGCCGTCGCGGCGACCGTTTTGGGAGCCGGCGTTGCGGCGTTGGGCAATGCGGAAGGAGTCTGCAACGTCACGCTCGGCGCGGGTGCGGCTTCAGCCAAGGTATTTGCCGCGGCAGGGGCGGTCGGTTCGACTATCGGTTCGCTCGGGTAAGTTTCGGCAGGGGCGTGATAGTTAGACGCCAATCCACTGCCGATTGGAACGAGGTCCGGCAACCGGCGGCTCGACTGGGTCGATGGTTCGAGTTCTTGAGCATCCGTTTTGCGACCACCGATTAACGATGAAATGCTATCGGTCACCCGTTGCGAGAAACTGCGCGGGTGGTGGGCGTCAGATTCATGGCCGGCGATGTGCTCGGCGTTTGCGGACGAGGAGTCACTGGCGATCGCACTGCCGGAATTCGAGTCGTCTGATTCGCGATCAAACCGGCTGCGGCGACGGGCTTCGATGTTCCGTTCGATTTCATCGAGTCGACGGATTTCGGCAAGTGATTCCAGCCGTTTTCGTTCGGCGTCGTCGGACGAATTCTCTCGGTAAGGCTGGTCGTCGGAGACGCGGCGTAGTCCCGATCCGGCGGCACCCGAGCGTGATGCGGAGGCGATCCGGTCGGCGCGGCCGCTTGGATTCGAGATCGAGGATGGGCCGGCGGGAAGGAATTCGACGGGTTCGCCGGAGTCTTCGTTTCGCAAACTGGCGATCAACTCTTCGGCCGTCGTGGCGACTTGATCTTGATGGATCCAGCGAAACTCGCCCGAGGGTGGCACGATTCGGTACCAGGTCTGAGGGCCATCGGGGCCGTCGCGTTCGCTGCGACCCAGGATCGTGACGATTTCGCCCTCGCCGAGCTGCACTTGCCAGCGATAACGACGCGCCCGTCCTAGATTGGTGCCGATCCAGGCGACCGTCTTGTCTTCGATGATTTCGGCTTCAATGGCGTCAGGTTTGACGTTCGCTGGCAGATCGGACTGGACTAACTGAGTCGCATCGGCTGGGATCCAGCAAAAGCTGTCTTCGGTCGGGCGAACGCCTAGCCAGCCGTCTTCGGTTTCGACGTAAACCTCGAGTTCTTGACCATGGCGCAGCGGATCGGTGCGGTAGTATTCGCCTGACGGGCCGCAGCGCAAATGTGCCGCTTCTTCGGCAACAAACACGAGATAGGGCTCCGAGACGACCGTGTTCGCGGGGCCGGATTCGCCGGATGGGGCAGCGATTGTTTGCGCCGGTACGGCAGGGCAAACGAGTCCGAATGCGGCAAAAAGCAGCACGCAGACGCCTGACGTCCACACAGAACGAGCCGGGAATTGGAGCGATAAATAAGTCAGCGGGGACCGACGCATCGTGCGGCTTCCGTTGTGACGGGTAAAGGAACGGTTCAATGAGCAAGTTCGATAGCTGCGGCGACGCCGAGGCTATGAAGTCAGCGATAGCTAGAAAACCGACGTGACGGCAAGATCAGTTCTCGAACTACGAGTCTTGCGTCACGCTCCAGCACACCCTCGCGGCTGAGTTGTCTGCCCTGCCCTGCCCTGCCCCGCTTCTTCACCCTGCTGATTTGCCCGTGCCGTCATCCCGCGGCACACCGCCGGAGTTTTATCGACACGCTTTGATGGCAGCGACGACTTGAGGCGCGGGGACGTCGCCGACGAGTTCGACGTTGCCGATGCGGTCCGGTAGCACAAACCGCAGCTTTCCATGGGCGACTTTTTTGTCGCGAGCCATGACCGCGATCATGTCGTTCGGGTCGGCATCTTTCCAAGTGAGTGGCAGTTTTGCGGCGGCGAGCAGTTCGGTTTGCCGTTCCAGAAGCTGCTCGTCGCAGCGGCCGAGGTTGATGCTCAGGTTGGCGGCCATTTGCATTCCGATCGCGACCGCTTCGCCGTGCAGCATCACGCCGTAACCGGCGGTGGATTCGATCGCGTGGGCAAACGTGTGGCCATAGTTGAGAATCGCGCGGCGGCCGGTTGTTTCGCGTTCGTCCTCGGCCACCACGCGGGCCTTGGATTGGCAGCTCTTTGCGATCGCGTGACGAGTCGGAACGGGATCTCGCTGCAGAATTCCCGCCATGTCCGTTTCTAAGTATTCAAAGAATTCGGCGTCTTCGATGACGCCATACTTGATCACCTCGGCCAGCCCGCTGATGTATTCACGTTCCGGCAATGTGTTGAGGAAATCAGTATCGATCCAAACCAGATGAGGTTGCCAAAATGCGCCGACGAGGTTTTTTCCACCCGGGAGGTTGATCCCCGTTTTGCCTCCAACACTGCTGTCGACCATTGCTAGCAATGTGGTAGGAACTTGAACGAGTCGCAAACCACGCGTGAATGTCGCCGCCGCGAACCCGGCCAAGTCACCAATCACTCCGCCACCGACGGCAATCACGACACTGCGACGGTCGGCCGCGGTGTCCAGCATTTCATTCCACAGTTTGGCGATCCGGTCGGTCGATTTGCTCGTTTCGCCCGAGGCCACTTCGATCACGCTGACTCGGAGGTCGATTTGTTTGAGCGATTTCGCAATCTTCACGCCGGCCGAATCGGCGACGGCTTTGTCTTGGATGATGATCGCGTGAGTGCAGTCGCCTAATGCCGCTTGCGCGTGGCCTGCGAAGCCTGCCTGGTCGGCGAGGCCTGTTTCGCCGCTGTTGATGGCGATTGGGTAGCTGCGATCTCCCAATTCAACGGTGATTACGGAGGCGTCGGCGGTCGAGGTGGCGGCGGACTCGGTGCGGGGAGGGATTGGCACGGCAGGTATGATAAAACGGAGTGATTGGAAGAATGCGAGGCGTGTCTCGGTCGCGCCCTATCTTAACCGTTATCGCGGGTTCCAAGCGATACGACCGAATCTATCTACCGCCCTATCGGATCCCACCTTGTCTGACTCACCCTCTGCCGACACACCCGCTACCGAGAGTCCTGTCGCCGACGAACGCCCGTTGCCCGCTGGCGCCACAACGACCGGCGACCCGCACGCGGATAAGTACAACGACCCCCGTGTCCACTTCGGATGGAAGGCTTGGGCGTCGATGGTGGCGATTTTGATCGGCGGTGCCATCTTTGCAGTGTCGAGTATCTACGTCCGCCGAACCCGTTTGGAAGCGACAACTCGATTTTGGGGCCCCACGACGATCACCGCGATCCAGCTCGGGGATCACGTCATGCTGTTGCCGCGGAAGGGTTCGGATTTCGAGCCGGTGGAATTGACCGCATTCCCGGGGCTCGGCCATCTGCGTCGGGCGTTGCTCGACGAGCGGCACTACCAATGGTCAACGGAAACCGACGGCGGAGTGGAAGCGTTTTGCGAGACCAAAGAAGACGCGCAGTGCGTGCGATTGGAGTTCTCGGATCCATCACTCCAGCGGTTTGATACCGTGCGGTTGGACATCGAGTTGAATCATGGTGTCGTCGGTCCCGCCGACCAGTCGCGGCGGGTGAAGGTCAATGACCGCGTTCAACCGGCGCTAAAGCACCAGATCGGGTTGTTGATGCGAGTCAAGCAAAAGCGTTATGACCGACGCGATTGAATCGCTACTGAGCCAGTTCGCGAAATTTCTCGATCCGCCACTTCACCCCGGGGATCAGCCTCGAGGCGTTTTCAAAGTAGATCTTCCGCAGCACTTCGTCGGGCAGATGGATGCCATAGATCTGCCACAGTCCTTGTGGCGGCGGAGATTTTTCGCTGTACGGAAAGTACTCATCGCGGGTCTCGAAGAAACGCCAGTACAGGTTTAAGCGTTTTTCCGGCCAGGGGCCATCAGTGCCAAATAAAATGCGATCGGCATAACGGATGATGAAGTCCCGCGATGTGTAAGGTTGCCGGCCGAGTTCGCTGATTCGCGATGCGGGCTCCAGCCATAGATTCGGGTATCGTTCCATCCACATTGATACCGTCTGCAGGTCTTCGGAATTGTTAGCGATGTGGGCGCCGATGAACTGCGTGTTGGGGTGTCGGGCAATGACGCGGTTGCGGGCCTGCAGCAGTTCATCACGCGAAGGATACTCGTCGCCGTGAAAGCTCCAGTCTGGATGGCGGGATAACTCTTCCCAGCGTTCGTTGGAAGAGTCGATCGGTTCAAAGAAAGCGGCCGGATCTGCGGTGTGAATGATCACGGGGATCTCTAACTCGCCGCACACCTCCCAGATCGGATCCCAGCGTGGATCGTCGATTTTGATCAGCGATCCGTCAGGATTGCGATATCCCAATCCCAACCGTTTGAAAATCTTGAGTCCTGACACGCCGCGAGAAACCGCGATGCGGAGTTTTTCGGCGGTGCGTTCGGCGAAGCCTTTGCGATGGCAGGCCCACGTGGCGGGATCGTCCGTCGCCCCATCGCCTTGCCAGTCCACGTTGGCGTACACAACGAAACGGTCGCGGTATCGCGACCACAGATGTTCGAGGTGTTCGTCGAGTTGGCTACCGAGTTTCCCGTCGAGCGACGCGCAGACCGCGATCCGGTTGCGGTCCATCATCGCGACGAGGTCATCGAGCGCTTCCTCGTTGTGACGCAATCGATAAAAAATATGTGTGTGCACGTCGACGACTGGAAAGCGGGCGTGCGTTAGCGGCGTCGAGGCAACTTTCAGCTGAGGGATCGGGTTGAACTTACGCACCGAAAGCTCGCGTCCGTCGCAGCCATCGAGAATCTGTTGGGCGTCTCCGTTCTTTTCAACCGATGGCAAATCCGATTCGGGTGCGGCAGCATCCTGGCTCGATTGATCCGGATTGGTCGCGTCCGCTGTGGATGCACCAGGCGCGGGCGTGACGTTGGTGGGTGTGGTTCCTTGAGCGACGGTGGCAGTGCAGAGCAACACTCCAAGCGTCCAAGCCAGAAGCACTTGGAGGTTGGATTTGCTATCCGCCAACGTTCTATTCTTGACGTCGGGGAAACAGAATGGGGTCATGAACTCATTCACGGTTGGATCGATTTGAGTTTCGGGAATCGGTTCGCAAGTTCTTGTGCACGTTCGGGAGACAGAGTGTCGATCGGACCCTTATCGCCCACGTCCGGTTTCCAGCCCAGTCCACCTTTCATCGCGGCGTTGATGGTTGCCGCATCGGCCACGCCATCCTGTTCGATCGCGATCGCTTCCAGACGGATTGCCGCGGCGAGCAGTTCCGTCAGAAGGTTAATCCGATCCTCTTCTTCGTGTGGGAAATTTGCAAAAGAGTCGTGTCTATATTTTGCGGCGAGTTCCGCGGTGAGCGGCGAGAGGTCGTCGCCCATTCGATTCCCGCTTTCGTCATAGCGATAAAAACCTTCGCCGACGGCGACTCCCGCCAATTTCCGTTTTACTAGGGCTGGCAGTAGCGGAGAAGGATCCATCCGTCCAGGGAACGCACTCCAGACGATTCGGCCACCGTCAAACGCGGTGCGAGTTCCGATTAAATCGACAAGTTCAAACGGCGAAATCGGCATCCCATATCGCAGAGCTGCTGTCCGAATCGTTTGGGCCTCGATGCCGCCACATAACAGATCGGTTGCCAAGTTTAGATAAGGGGCCAATAATCGGTTGACCACAAATCCGGGGGCATCGCGAACCTTCAGCGGGGTTTTGCCGAGCGTTTTGACGTGTTCGCAGCATGTTTGGACCACTTCCGGATGCGTCGAAGCGTTTGAATCGTGAAGGTCGGAAGAAGATTGGTGCGGGATGATCTCCGCGGCTGGGCGATCGGTCACCGGCATAAAGAAATGCAGGCCGCAAAGTTGTTCCGGGGATTGCATCTTGGCCGCGATCGACCCGATCGGAAGCGTTGACGTGTTGGTGGTCAAGACCGCCGCTCGGTCAAACCACTGTTCCGCTTGGGCAAAGAATGCCTGCTTCACATCGAGGCGTTCGGCGATCGATTCAATGAGAAGCCAACGGGGAACGGCAGATGTGGTCGGCGTGTCTTGTGAACCGGCACGCGTTTCCGGTGGCGAGAAATGGACGATCGGCATCGGGATGCGGGCGCCCCATGGCGATGCCGAATCGGCTACCCCATCGCTCTCGCGCAAGACCAAGTCACAGCTCTTACGCAGCACGTCTTCGTCAACGTCAGACATCCAGACCTCGATTCCCGATCGCAAGTGATCCACCGCGATCGCGCGTCCGACGACACCGGCGCCGACTAACAGCACTTGAACCGGGGCGTGTTGGTTTTCAGAGCCATGAACGTCGTTCACGGTTTGGCCTGTTCAGAGATTGGCAGGATGGACTCGTCAGGCGGAGTTGTCGGGTCAACCGCTGGCGGCGGTGCCGGTTCGTCGCGTGGGATCGGTTGGGGAACCAGGATGAGGCGAACAGGCGTGCCCCGTTCAGGGATGCGTTCGGTAAAGGGTTCAAACATCAGATTGCCGGTTTCGGCGCTGCTGTTGAACGGCACATCGAGCATCGCGGTACTGAAGTTGGAAACACAAATCATGTCGCCCGCGTTGGCCGAATAGTGTTCGATGCCATCTTCCGGATCTGACCAAAACGTGCTGCCCGCAAATACCCAGGGTTCTGCCAGTTCGGTTTGCGTTTCCACGCTTCGGACCCATTTCCGCGCGTCGACGACCATAAACTCGTCACTCGGGATGAAAGGCTCCGCCGGCGAGGGTTCGTCCAGGGCGTCTTCATCCGAGGTGTTATCGGCGACATCCTGTGCAGTGCTCGGTTGCGGTTTTCGCCACGCGACCCAGACCGAAATGGTTTGTCCGGTGGGTGGCAAGAACTCAGGGATCCAACGCACCGGCGTACCGCTTTGGGCGCCGATCGCGAGCAACGCCGCGTGGACTTCGCTGCTCTTGGCGAACACCGCGATCACCGATTCGTGCTCTTTCGTCCCCACGGGACAAGCCAACATTTCGAGCGGGCCGCGGTTCATCGCGACGTAGCCGTCGACGTAAACCCGTTTGGCTTTGAGGTCGACCCAAAGATCGGGCTGCTCGCCGAGTTGTTTGGCACCAGGGGGCGGCGCGTAGGTGTCCGCAATCCGTCGCAGGGCCACCCGTTGAGCTTCGATGTGCGCCATGATCTCGGGATCGATCTCGTATTCCTCGTCGAGGTCATCGCCGACGTCTGGAGCCTCCTCGGTGGCCATTTCGTCTGTGCCATCCGGTGAGGTCCCGGTTGAGACGTTTGCGTTAGCCATCGTATCGGTTGCCGGCGAATCCGATCCTGGGGTGGGCAACATTCGCGGGGGGGAATCGGAGACGGGCTCACCCGGTTCCGTGTCGGAGGCGGCTGAGGCAGCGGGGGCGGTCTGCCCCGCCGGTTCGGTAGTAATGGCCTGGCTTTCCGTGTTCGCCGAGGCCGGTGTTTCCGCGATGGGGGCGGTTACGGTTTCGGTTGGCGAATCGGATGTGACCGCCTTCGTCGTCGCCTCGCCGCTGCGGTCGCGGCTGCAACCGGCGGTCAGTATTGCGAGGGCCAAGACGGCTGAGAGGGGGAACATTAATGGAGATTTCATGGCGAGAAATCGATTTGGGGAATGAATGCACGGCCATGGGCTGGGCCGAAGCGTCGATGTTACGTCTTCCTTGGCCCGGCATGGTGGTTAAACTGCCTGACCGCTTTAGTATCTCTGTTGTTCGCTCATTGGTCCATGACATTGACTTCCACCGCCCCCTCACCACGTAAACGGTCCAATAAGTCGGCGAAACGGGCGATCACTCCCGATTTCGGCGTTCCGGTGTCGGCTGACCAATGGGAAACACTGCAAAGCGAGCTGGAGAACACGGACCTGCGGAGTCGCTCGGCGGCAAAGTATTTCGGTCAGGATGCGGCGGGAGGAGCCATCTATCTGTGGGGGATGGCGACTGCAATGCACGGGCCAACGACGGTTCTCCAGCAGAAACTCGCGGAATTGGCGACCCGCGTCGATGGCGAGGGCGGCCAAACGTCCGATGCCGACCAAGAAATGCTCGCCACGGAGTCGCAGCGTCTGATCGATCGCGTCTTCAACGACGAAATGTCTGGCATCGACGCGGCGGAAACGATCCTGTGGGCGGCGGCGATGCCGAGTCTCAGCCGGATCCTGCCGCGAGAAGTCTGGTGGCATTGCGGCGAACAACTCATGCAAATTCGCGCCGATGCGGCGTTGCGATCCGACGCCACGTCACCCTTGCATCTGCTGCTCGCTGGTGAACTCGGACTGACGCTTGCGTGGGGCCTTGGAGGACTTCCATCGTGCCAAGCACTCGTTGAACCTGCTGTCGAGGCGGTCACGGTTTTTCTGGAGGGTGAGGGCGAGTCCATCGACCGGTCGGTGACCAAAGCTTGCGAGTTGCGATTGATCGTGGCTTCGCTGGTTCGGTGCGAGCGATTGTTTCCGTTGGTCAGCAAACGCAAGTTCAAAAAACGAGCACGTGAGATCGCAGCCGAATTCGCCACTTGGATGGCGGCGCTCGCTCGGCACGATGGCACGCAAGTCTTTTCCTACGCCGACGCCGATGAGTGCGATGTCGATTGCATGGCGTATTCTTCCGCGGCCGATTCATCGTCCAAGACAAGGACCCGCCGCAAAACCAGTTCGCGAGTCAAGGCGAGCCAGAACGAACTGCACGGTTTGATGAAGGCTGCGTCTGATTTTGACAACGAAAGTCTCACGCCCGCCTTGGCAGCCGCACTCGGCCAGAGTCACTCCGGCGGGCAATTGGCGTGGGAGGTGTCGTTGCCCGAAGCGATGTGGCACAGCGAAGCCGGAAAAACACTCGCGATGTTGCCCCAATGGGATGTGCGGCGGGGACGCACCTTTGTCGATTATTCGGCCGAAGATGTACGCGTCGAGCTGACGGCGGGGCGTCAGTCGATATTGACAGGCGAGCATCAAACCATGATCCGCGTTAACGGCGTCGACCAGCAACCCGATGGAGAGTGGGAATGCACTTGCGAATACACCGATGACGACGTCCACCTGATCGAAATCGAGCAACCGTTTACCGGCGGCGTCGTTCTGCAACGTCAATGGATGTTGGTCCGTGATGATTGCTGTGTGATGGTCTCCGACGCCGTGTTGCCGAGAACGAAGAAGGCATCGGATGAGGTATCGGCGGTGACAAAAACAAAAAGCGGAGAACCGGAACCTGCACCGGAGATTGTTTGCGTCAGCCGGCTTCCGTTGGCACCCGGTGTCGAGGTCGTCGAAGATGACGAGACACGCGAACTGCTGTTGATGAGCGGCAATAAACGACGAGCGCTGCTGATGCCACTGGCCGCGAATGAATGGCGGGTCGGGCCATCGGCTTGTCAGGTGACCGTGTCGGAGGATCGGCACCTCGTTGTGACCACGTCAGGTCAAGGTGCGGTGTATTCACCCGTTTGGCTCGATTTGCAGCCTCGACGTGCTCGCAGAAAACGGACTTGGCGGCAACTCACGGTTGCCGAAAACCTTTCCATTATTCCTCGCAATGTCGCCGCGGGTTTTCGCGTCCAGACCGGCAGCGAGCACTGGGTCGTGTATCGATCGATGTCCGCGGGTGGGCCACGTTCGGTGATGGGCAAACACCTGATCGCCGACTTCTTTGCCGCACGGTTCCATCCGGGCGATGGCGGAATGGAAGAGTTGGTGACGGTCGACGATACGAGCGGCAGTGAGTGACGAGCGAGCGGTGTCATGGGCGGGCCCACGCTCCCGTTGTATCCTGGCACTCAGGTCAGGTCGTATCGAGTTTCATAAAGGTTCCCCATGGCAGCCGATCCTATCGATTCCACCCAAATCGCTTGTTCGGTCGAAGAGGCACGTTTGCGAATTTCGGACAATTGGAAGCGGGTGTGCGCAGACGTCGCCGACGCCGCCTCCCATTCCAACCGCGATCCTGCCGAAGTGCGTGTGGTGGGCGTCTCGAAGTATGTTGACGCCGAAATCACGAGTTGGTTAATCGATGCGGGGTGCCGTGATCTCGGCGAGAATCGGCCGCAAGTGTTGATGCAAAAAGCCGATTGGTTTGCGACGAATCGAGGCGATGTGGCCGGGGAAATTCGCTGGCATCAAATCGGTCACCTGCAACGCAATAAAGTCCGCCGGTTATTGTCCACCTGTCCGACGATTCATTCGGTCGACAGCGAACGAGTGCTCGAAGAAATCCACCGCGAAGCTGTCCGGCAATCGATCGGTGTCGACGTGTTGATCGAGGTCAACGTCAGCGGTGAGGCCGCCAAGACGGGATTGCCCCCCGATGAACTGGCCGGCGCGGTGGAGCGACATGTTTTGCGGATGGGAGACGCGAATGCGTCCGATGCCGGCGTGCGACTGATCGGTTTGATGGCGATGGCGGGCTGGGGCACCGACCCGCAACAGGCTCGCCCGCAATTCGCGAGATTGCGAGAACTTCGCGATCAGATGCGACTGCTGACGAAGCTTGAATGGCCTGAGTTATCGATGGGCATGAGTGGCGATTACGAGGCGGCGATCGCCGAAGGTGCGACGATGGTCCGTATCGGCTCGAGTCTGTTCACGGGCGTGATGAAATAAGCTGCTGTTTGCCCCCGAGCCACTCTGGCGCACCTCCGCAGCCTTTCTTTCCTCACACTGCCCTGCCCCACGCTGCGTTCCCGCACCCGCGGCCTCGCCGGGTGGATCTGTCCTTTTCAGGTTTGAGCCGCCCTGTCCTGCCCCATGCCGTCCGCCGCCGGCTGCCCGCGCAAGCAAATTTGAGATCTGGGGCGTGAGATTTCGACGCATTTGCACAATCTCAGCTTTTTAATTGTATTGACATATCGTAACCTTACGATATGATGATTGCAGCGTCGCGGGTAACTCGGTCCGTTTGGGACTCGGTACCACGTTACGCAGCTATCGGCGGAATCGGATTGTTTCAGACCCGTCGTATTTTTGACCAAAATATATCGTCTAGTCGCGATGTGACGCTGTTTTGCGTGTGCGGCGGGCGTTGATTGCATGAGGAGAATTAAGATGCAAACGATTGAAGTAAAACGTCTGAGCGACCAACACCCCGATGGACACTTCGATTTGATCGATGTGCGGATGCCCACAGAGTTCCGTGCGATTCACGCCGAATGTGCGCGTTCCGTTCCGCTGGAGTCGCTCGATCCGCAAGCGATCATGTCGGCGAGAAACGGTTCGGCCGGCGAGCCGTTGTATGTGATCTGTCGCAGCGGGAATCGCTCGGCTCAGGCGTGTGAGAAATTCGCGGCGGCCGGCTTTGACAATGTCGTCAACGTCGAAGGCGGCACGTTGGCGTGGGAGCAAGCCGGCTTGCCCGTCGTGCGTGGCAAAAAGTCGCTACCGCTAATGCAGCAAGTACAGATTACTGCTGGGTTCTTGGTCTTGCTCGGCGTCGTACTGGGCTACTTCGTTCACCCATACTTCGTCGGGCTTTCCGGATTTGTCGGCGCTGGTCTGATGTTTGCTGGTTTCACCGGGCTTTGTCCGATGGCATCGTTGATCGCAAAGATGCCGTGGAATCAGTGCGTCGGTGGAGGCTCATGTTCGGTCTAGCAATTCTCTTCGGCTGCATCGTCGGGTTCGCGCTCGGATTGACCGGTGGCGGTGGAGGTGTGTTTGCCGTTCCGTTGTTGGTCTACGGGTTGTCAGTGGCGCCACGCGAAGCGGTCGGAATCTCCTTGGCTTCGGTTGGCGGCACTGCGTTCTTCGGAACGATCCCTCGATTGATGCGTGGCGAAGTCGAATTGCGGACCGGGCTGCTGTTTGCAATCGCGGGCATGATGGGTGCTCCTCTGGGCACCTATCTCTCAACATTGATCCCCGAGCAGGCGTTATTGATGCTGTTCGCGATATTGATGTTGGTGGTGGCCTATCGAATGTGGGCGAAAGCGAGGAACCCGAAGATTGCCAGCGGGGTGTGTCCTACCGAATCGATCGACGAACGTGACAGGAGCGTCTGTCAGCGTGACCTTGATGGCAAGTTGCGGCTGACGTCGAAGTGTGCCCGGTTGTTGGTGATCGTGGGTCTGATGACGGGTGTGCTGTCAGGCATGTTCGGCGTCGGTGGCGGTTTTGTGATTGTGCCGGCATTGGTTTTATTCAGCGGGATGGCGATTCACCAAGCGGTCGGGACATCACTATTTGTGATCGTGTTAGTCAGCATCAGCGGCGTGACATCACACCTCGCCGGCGGCAACGTATTGCCGATGGAAATAGCGTGGCAATTCCTGTTGGGCGGATTTGTCGGGATGTGGTTGGGCGGCATGGTGGCCCAACGTTTGAAAGGCCCAACACTTCAAAAAACATTTTCGATCGCGGTCGTGTTGGTCGCAATCTTCGTAATCTTCCGATCGACGGTCTCGTAGGCCAAAGAATCATTAACAGGAAAACCGAATCATGTTGCTCAAGTATTTCTATGACCAAAAACTCGCTCACGCCTCCTACTTGGTCGGTTGTCAGCGGGCGAACGTTGCCTTGGTGGTTGATCCCGGTCGGGATATCGACCAATACCTCGAGATGGCAGAGCGTGAGGGCATGAAAATTGTCGGGGTCGCGGAAACGCATATTCACGCGGACTACGTTTCGGGTGCCCGTGAGTTGGCCGACCGTGTGGACGCCAAATTGTATGTTTCCGACGAAGGGCCGAACGAATGGAAGTATCAGTATTTGGATGCCTACGACCATCAACGTTTGCATGACGGTGACCAATTCATGCTCGGCAATATCAAATTTGAGGTGATGCACACACCCGGACACACGCCCGAGAGCATCTCGTTTGTGCTCACCGATCAGGGAGGAGGCGCGGACAAGCCGATGGGAATCTTTACGGGCGATTTCGTATTTGTCGGCTCAATCGGACGCCCTGATTTGTTAGAGGAAGCCGCCCAAATCAAGGGCACCGCGGAACCAGGGGCACGCGATTTGTTCCGCTCGGCCGAACGATTCAAATCGATGCCGGATTACTTACAAGTCTGGCCCGCCCACGGCGCCGGCAGCGCCTGTGGCAAGGGACTCGGCGCCATCCCATCGTCCACGGTCGGGTATGAAAAACTCTTTAACCCGGCATTGCAGTTCACCGATGAAGATGAATTCGTGAAATACATTCTGGCCGATCAGCCCGAAGCACCGAAGTACTTTGCGGTAATGAAACGGGTTAACAAAGAAGGCCCGATCGCTCTCGGTGCCGACCATCACCATCAAATGCTTGATCGCTTTCAACTGCGTGACGCTTTGAAAAGGGGAACGGTGATCGACCTGAGACCGTCGTCACAGTTTGCGGCCAAGCATGTTCCGGGAACGATCAATATTCCGCTGGGAATGTTGGCCGGTTGGGCGGGATGGTTGGTCGATTACGAAAGGCCGACCTACCTGATTTGCGAACCGGGACAATTGGAAGAGGCCGCTCGGGTTTTGCACAAGATTGGCGTGGAAGAAATTGTCGGAGGGTTCTCTGTCGGCGACGTTCTCGACTCGGGGATGGCCACGGAGGACTACGCCAGCGTGAATCCGAGCGAACTGGATTTCGCGATTGAATCAGGTGAGGTGAAGTTGATTGATGTTCGCTCGAACGATGAATGGAACGAGGGACACATCGGGCAGGCGGATCATCGTTTCCTGGGACGTCTGCCGGATCACCTCGCCGATCTACCTCGCAATCAAACACTTGTGGTGCAATGCCGCAGCGGCGCACGATCGGCAATCGGGGCGAGCGTGCTGCAAGCGGCGGGCTTCAAAGACGTTATCAACCTGTCGGGCGGTTATCTGGCTTGGAAGGCGGCAGGTTTGCCGAGCGCCAACGCGGTCCCTGAAATGAGCGAAATCGTCTAAGCCGATCGCCCCAGGAGACATGTTTGTACAATTCACAACTCAGTCTCCTACCTTCCTTTCACCAAAAGAGAAACTCCAATGAGTTCGACCAAAACGATTGAAAATCTGCAAACCGCGCTGTCCATGGAATTGTCCGCAACCCACCAATATCAATTGCACGCGGGTGTTCTGGACGATTGGGGAATGGGGCTGTTGGCAAATCAAATGCGTGAAGAAATGCAAGAAGAGTTGGGGCATTCCGAAGAGTTCATGGTGCGAATCCTTTTCCTCAAAGGGACTCCGGAACTCAAACTCGCCAAGACGCCGATCCAAGCCACTTCACTGAAGGAAATGTTCGAACTGGATCTAGCAGACGAGCAGGAAGCACTCGCCTTCTACACAAAGGCCTCCGTAGAAGCCGCTGCCGATAGTGACATCGGTTCGCGGCAACTTTTCGAACGCATCGCCATGGATGAAGAACAGCACATGGGTTGGCTCGAGTTGCAACTCGATTTGCTTCAACGCATGGGTGAACCTGCCTACATAGCCAAACACATGCCAACCACACCATCCGCCTAGACAAAGGACCCCCCATGAATCGCTCGACCTTACCCGTGTTCGGATTTCTGTTGTTTCTAGCCTGTTTGGTTTCGATGCCGTTGCCGGAGGCTCGGGCTCAAGGCGGCCCGGGGTTCGGTGGTGGCCGAGGATTCGGCGGAGGTCCCGGCTTCGGTGGTGGGCGGGGCATGGGGGCCGGTCAGGCGATGGGGCGTCAGTTGCAAGACAGCGGCGACGGGCATTCGCACGATGATCGTCACGATGAAGATCGCGACGTTTTTCAATACCTCCTCGCCAATCACGAAAAGATCCAACGCAGCGTCAAGGAGTTGTCCGACGGCGTCGAGACGCTGACGGAATCGGATGACCCCGACGTAGCGGACAAGATCAAGGAGCACGTCGAATGGATGGAGTATCGAATCGAAGAAACGAATCCGATTCGCATGCGTGACCCTCTGTTCGCGGAAATCTTTCAACACACCGATCAGATCAAGATGGTACACGAGGATACGGAAAAAGGCGTTCGCGTGACCGAGACGTCGGCCGATCCGTACGTGGCCCAATTGATCAAAGCCCACGCCAAGGCGGTCTCGGGGTTTGTCGAGCGCGGTTTCGCCGAGGCGATGAAGAACCACGCGGTACCGGGAGCCGAAGCCGCCACGAAGGTGGCGGACAAACATCCGGCAAAGATTGGCAACGGAACGGTGGTTCGGTTGCCCAATGCGGTGCTGCAACCCCGCGATGGCACAAAATTTCTAGTCGATATCACTCGTGGTAGCGATCCTGACAAAGTGAACCCTGCGATCGAGCAGGTCGCGAAGTACTTCAGTATCTATTCCGGCGGCGGTGCGAAGCCGGCCCAAGTCGAGATTGCCGTCGTCCTTCACGGGGGAGCGACTCTTACGGTTCTCAACTCGGATGCTTATGCGGAAAAATTCCAAACCACAGACAACCCGAACCTCGATCTTCTGCACCAACTGCATGAAGCGGGGGTGGGCCTGTATGTTTGTGGTCAGAGCTTGGACGCCGCCGGATATCAGACTTCTGACACCGCCGTTTTCATCGATACGGCGGTTTCGGCGCTCACCGCCGTGGTGAATTTGCAGGCCGACGGATATGCGTACGTGCCATTATTGAAGTGATGCCTGTGACGCATCGGGGGTATGCTCGTCTCTTGACTGCTCTCCCGAATCGAATTTTTAGCCGCCCCGTCTTCTCATTCAGGACCGATGACATGAAACGCATTCGCATCGTAACAACGTTGTCGTTGGCAACGGTCGTGTTCGCCGGTTGCTCGCCCAAGCCATCCACGCCGACACCAGCGGCAACCGAGCAGGTGTCGGTGACGATTGTCGATGGTAGTGAGCCCAATGCTGAACAACAGCAAACGCTCATTGCGGCCAAAGATGCACTACAGCAGCGATTGTCGGGGCGATTGATGGAGGCGATGGCTCAAGGTCCCGCTGCGGCGATCCAGGTCTGTAATCAAGAAGCTCCGAAGATCGCCACGGAAGTCGGAGAGGAATTCGATGTGAAGATCGGCCGCGTCGGAGTCCGGCTTCGCAATCCGAACAACACGCCGCCCGCCTGGGCGAAACCATTGACGGATGCGAAGACGCAGACACCGACCTTCGTCACGCTGTCTAACCAGCACGTGGCCGCACTCCTGCCCATCAAGTTGCAGGTGCAGTGCCTGATGTGTCATGGACCGTCCGACCAAATCGCACCCATCATCCAGGACCAACTCGCGAGGCTTTACCCAGACGACCAAGCAACCGGTTTTAGCGAAGGCGAGCTGCGTGGTTGGTTTTGGGTTCAATCCGAGTAGTTTTCGATCTTTTTCGAATAAGTTTCCCGTTCGACAGTTAACACCCCATTGAGAACGAATTGTATGAAGTATCCGACACTCCGTTTGGTAGCCCTGTTTGCATTTGTCGTCCCCGTTCTTTTGGGTGTTTCGCCTGCGCCCGCTCAGTTCGGTGGCTTTTTTGGTGGCCCTAAGATCGACACCATCAGCACTGACGATCTCCACAAAATGCTGGTGCAGAAGCAGCAGTCCGAAGCCAAGGCCAGGGAAGCGGGAAAACCGGTTCCGTTAGCTGACTTCGTTGTCGTTGACGTTCGCTCGGAGGCCGAAGTGAACGTGTCGGTCATCCCCGGTGCCGTCACGAAAGCAGAGTTTGAAAAGAATGCGGAGAAGTATCGAGGAAAATTGGTCATCCCCTATTGCACCGTCGGCGGCCGTAGCGGCGCGTACGCAAAAGAGCTTGTTGCCAAAGGCGTGAAGGTGAAAAACTACCAAGGAAGTATTTTGAAATGGGTCGGTGCCGGGTTGCCCGTGGTGACTCTCGACGGGGAACTCACCAATCGCGTTCACACCTATAGCGACCGCTACAAGATTCCACCCAAGTACGAACAGGTCACTCGGTAGTGGCTACTCAAAACGTCATTCTGCTGGGGATCGGACACACGAACGCTCACGTTGTGAAGAAGTGGGCGAGTGAGCCGATTGCCGATTGCTCGTTGACGTGTATCAGTCGGTTTCCCACGGCAACTTATTCGGGCATGCTGCCGGGAACATTGGGTCGGCAATTCCAAGACGACGAGATGCGTATCCATTTGGAGTCTCTTGCCGAGCGAGCGGGGGCGAAGTTGATTTTGGCCGATACCGAGCGGTTGGATTTGGAATCGGGAATGATTCACTTTTCAGATCACGAACCGATTTCTTTTAATGCGCTGTCCGTTGGTGTTGGCTCCATGCCGGCCGGTTGGCAAGATCATGCCGACTCGCCATTGATGGTGCCGATCAAACCAATGCAAACATTCCTGACCCGTTTAGAGCAGCACTTGGATGGCGCCGCTCAACCGAATTCGCCGTTGAGAGTGTCGGTTGTTGGGGGCGGCGTCGCGAGCGTTGAGATCGCGTTTTGTTTGCTTCAACAATTTGCCAAACGCGATCAAAAGAAGGCCGCCGACCTGTCAATCGAGATCTTTACCAGCAGTGACCGCGTGGCGGATGGGATGAGCGACCGCAGTATCCGCCGTCTCGAAACGCTACTGAGTTCAAGAGGGATCCGCGTTCGACCTGGAAAACGGGTCACCGACGTTGGTCAGGACAGCATCACGACAGAGGACGGTCAAACACATCAAACCGATTGCGTGATCTGGGCCACCGGTGCCGCGGCACCGCCCGTGCTTGGCAAGCTCGGCCTGCAGACAGATGACCGTGGATTCATCGCGACCTCCCCTACCCTGCAATCTCTGACCGACCCTCGGGTATTTGCGGTGGGTGATTCAGGAACCGTGATCGAATCCCCGTCACCCAAGGCAGGTGTCTATGCGGTACGTCAGTCACCCGTACTGTGGCACAACCTACGAGCTTTCTTCGCGGGCGGTCCGCTGGAGTCATTCCAGCCTCAGTCGGATTTTTTGAAACTGCTTAATACCGGCGATGGGAAAGCATTCCTTGAGTATGGGCCTTTGAGTGTTCACTCACGTTGGTGTTGGCACCTAAAAACATGGATCGACAAACGATTTGTCGAGGAATACCAAGTCGCATGAAAATCAAATGGCAACTACTTAAACTCGCCCTCTTCGCGGTTGTCGTCGGAGGAGTGGTTTATCAATTGAAGTTCTCGCCGATACCGGTCGCGGCGTACACGATCGAACGTGACGCGATCGTGGCGGAAGTGATGGGGACGGGGACGTTAGAGGCACGCGTGGAGGCGACGGTCAGTCCTAAAATCTCGGGACGGATCGTTGAGGTCTTTGTCGATCAAGGCGAGCGTGTGACGGCGGGCGAATTGCTCGTCCGACTCGACGATCAAGAGTTAACACAACAGGTGGCCATCGCCCAGGCGAATGTGGATGCGGCGGCCGCAGGGGTCACCCGCCTCAAGATAGACAAAGAACGTGCCGAGGCCGTCTATCAGCAGGCCCGTCGGAGTTACGATCGGATTCAGTCGCTCGTTGAAAAGAACGCCGCCAGTCGTGACGATGCCGACAAAGCGACCGAGGCGCTCTCCGTCGCTCAGGCGGATATTGCCCGCGCGGAGGCGGGAATCGCCGAAGGACAAAAGGAATACATCGCCGCCGAAAAGACCGCGCAGTATCACAGCACTCGCCTGCGTGACACGGAAATCCACGCCCCCTTCGATGGATTGATCGTCCGGCGAAATCGTGAACCCGGCGACGTCGTTGTGCCCGGCAGTTCCATCATGACGTTGATCTCGCTCGATGAATTATGGATCAGCGCGTGGGTGGACGAAACAGCCATGTCCAAGTTGAAAACCGAACAAACCGCTCGCGTCGTCTTCCGCAGCGAACCCGAGCAATCTTATCCCGGCAAGGTCGCTCGGCTGGGAAGAGAAGCCGACCGAGAAACCCGCGAATTCATTGTCGACGTGAGAGTGTTGGAGCTACCCGAGAATTGGGCTGTGGGTCAGCGAGCGGAGACGTTCATCGACGTCGCTCAGCGGTCTGACACACTCGTCCTGCCAGAAAAATTACTCGTCCATCGAGACGGGCGTTTCGGTGTTTTCACGAACGACGGCGGGACCGCCGCATGGCATGAGTTGAATCTTGGGGTTCGCGGTCGCGACACCGTGGAAGTGTTGCAAGGTGTAGAAGAGGGTGACGTGATTGTCTCGGCTGTGAATCCGGCGACGGGGCTGTCGCCAGGACGCAGGATCGCGATTCGTACGGACGCTTCGCGATGAACCTTGCCACCAAAGACATCCGTCACAACTTCGGACGATTCGCACTGACTGCGGTGGGCATCGGCATGTTGTTAATGGTCGTGATGGGCATGGGAGGCATCTATCGCGGTGTGGTCGAAGACGCAACGTTGTTGATCGAACGTGTCGATGCCGACCTCTGGATCGTGCAACGAAACACACGCGGGCCGTTTGCGGAGTTGTCTCGCGTTTCATCGAATCTGGTTTACCGTGCCGCGGCGGTGCCCGGCGTCAGTCAGGCACGTGAATTTGTCTATCACACGATTCAACGCCAACGTGACGGGAAACCGCTTCGCATCGCGGTGTTGGGATTGAGTTGGCCGACCGATAAGGGTGAGTGGTTGCCGTTGTCGGCTGGCCGAACGCTCGGTCAAGTTCATTTTGAAATGATCGCCGACAAACAACTCGGACTTGCCCTTGGTGAGCGAATCAAACTCGGCAAAGAAACGTATACGGTCGTGGGCCTGACCGAGAACATGATCAGTGCGAGCGGCGACGGGTTGGCATTTTTTAGCGTTAGCGATGCATTGGCGATTCAGTTTGACACGCCGGGCGAAGCCACACGTTTGGAACGGGCCGCTCGCCGATCACGTGGCGAGCAGTTTGAGCTGGCGATCCAGCAACCGTCGGTGCTCGAGAACGCGATGCGGCCAGCGAGCGAATTGCCCGCGGTCGCCGAACCGCAGATCAGTGCCGTGATGTTGACGCTCTCGCCGGGCGCGGACCCCGAACGAGTCGCGGACGTGATTTCTGGCTGGGGTGACGTGTCGGTCTACACCGCCGATGGTCAACGTGAACTGTTGCTCAAAGGCAGTGTCGAACGAGTGCGGCGACAGATCGGGTTGTTTCGCGTACTGCTCACCGTGATTGCGGCAATCATCATGGCCTTGATCTTGTACACATTGACGCTCGATAAAATCCACTCGATCGCATTGTTGAAACTGATCGGAGCGCCGAACACCGTGGTGTTGGGCATGATCATGCAGCAGGCATTGATCCTCGGTTTTGTCGGATTCGGTATCGCCTATCTGATTGGTCAACAGTTGTTTCCGCTGTTTCCGCGTCGAGTGATTTTGGCCAATGCCGACTTACTGCAGTTGGCGGGCATTGTGTTGGCGATCTCGGTGCTGTCGAGCCTGCTGGGAATTTGGAAAGCGATGAAGATCTCCCCAAACGAGGCGCTGGCATGAGTCAGGCAGAACCAGCGGCTATCGAAGCGGAGGGGCTAACGAAAATATACGGCAGTGGCAACACCGAAGTCGTCGCGATGAAAAACGCTTCGATGCGAGTCGCCCGGGGCGAAGTGGTCGCGTTGCTCGGACCTAGCGGCAGCGGAAAATCAACGTTCCTCACCGCCGTGGGGCTGATCAATACGCCCACGTCGGGTCGAATCACCATCGGTGGGAAACTCGTTCAAGATGGGGATGCCGCGTACACGAATCTGCGGTCCTTCCGCCGCAAACATCTTGGATTCATCTTTCAAAAATCCAACCTGATACCGTTTTTGTCAGCGATCGAGAACGTTCAAATCGCGATGCAGCTCAGCGGCGAATCCGCGCGGGCCTCTCGCCACCGTGCGATGGAATTGTTGGACTACCTCGGTGTCGCCGATCGCGCCGGCAATTTCCCATCCATGCTTTCAGGCGGGCAACAACAACGTGTCGCTGTTGCGCGGGCGTTGGCGAATCGGCCCAGCGTGATTTTGGCGGACGAACCCACCGCGGCGCTCGATGGACAGCGTGGACGTCAAGTGATGGAACTGTTTGCCAAGGTTGCTCATGAACAGGGAGCCGGCGTGATCGTCGTGACGCACGACCATCGTGCCCTTGATGTTTTCGACACGATTTATGAAATGGAAGACGGACTGATGACACGCTCAACCTCCTCGGCATCTGTTCACGCCAATCAACCGATCACCCCGCTCGATTAGAAGCGCGAGTTTAGTGACCGTTGCTTAGGTGATGGATCTTGCTTGCTGCTGTTGCCGCCAAAATCCACGGGATCAGAAGCACCCACCAGATGACCGTGATCTCATCGGACGTGATTTGGGACGCATAGACAAACAACGCCAACGCCGTAACGACTTCCGCGATCGGTTTGGCGATCCCCTTGATCATCACGATCGATTGGCGGCGAAATCGTTTGCTTAAGATCGTGAACGCGGACGCGAGTGCGGGATCATGGAGTGACCGTCGAAACACATCGAACGCGCGAGCGAGTGTGAAGACGACCATCAAACCCAAGGCACTGTCAAAGACTATGGCGGCCAAGGCCATCGAGGCTAACAGCAACGGATAACCACGCAGCGCCATTCCCACGCCGAATCGATCAAGCAATCGACCGGCAAAGAATATTTGAGAAGACAAAATCAAAGTGTCGACGGTTGCGTAGTAGGCGGCGAAATACGCAATCAGATCGGCCTCGTCTTCGTGCCAATAATCAGAGATGGCGACTTTCCATTGGTAGCCGATCAACGTGAGCACCGCCGTTTTGAGCACCATCAAGACGACAATGTACGAACGAAACTGCAACAGCAATTTAGAGGGGGCGACCCGCGTGACCGGGTGAACGTCGGTGACGGATTCAGAGTCGTGGTGAGCGATGTGGGTGAGTTCGGGTGTCGCGGCATCATTCGAGGCCTTCGCAGTGACGTGTGCAAACGCGAGTTCGGATCCATCGTCGTCGCTATTCGATGTGGCTGCCGATGACATCAATGAATGCTTCGGCAGCGACCACGCCAGCACCGCCACGGCGACGTCGAGCAGCGAGATGATTTGCAAAATTCTCACATTGCCGACCGAGATCGCGCCCCAAGTCAGAAACAGACCAGCCACGATTCCGGCGATGGGCGCGCCCGCCGCCACCAGCGTGTAGGGACGTTTGGAATCGGAATTGCGAAACCAATCCGTCGTCACCGTTGTTAAAAAAACGGTGTTCACGCATCCACGCACCTCGGCCAGCACGTAGATCAATCCAAGGATGATCGCCGAGTGATGAGATTCCGCAAGTTGCAGCGACAAAAATGCCGACGCCGATGCCAGTAGAGCCCACGTTGCCACGATGCATCGCCGCGGGGCGACCCAGTTGATCAAGACATACGTGAGCGAGGAGACGACGACGACAACGACGGCCGACGCGACCAGAACAAGAGGCAGCGCCGACGTTCCGACCCGCGCAAGATACAAACTCATGCCGATTGAGCTGTTCAATACGTATGAGGCGGAAATCAGGAACGCGAAGCAAAAGAGGGCGCCAATTGCTCGATACGTGGGGAGGCTCAATGCGGCATCCGGTAGATTGGAAATTTACACAAGTTGCGGTTTACCTGTGCGAGCATTTTTTCTAAATAGCGTTTCGACCCGTCAACCGGGCTAGATGGAGTCGTGGTGTGCGTGAACAAAAATGCCCCTTCGATTTTGTCGAACTGATTCGACTGACACCGCAGAGCGTTAAAGAGGATGAGAACGTTCTTTTCGTGGCTCGTTGCCATCACTTTAGTTGCCTTGCGTTGGACATGTCGTGTCAAGGTTTACAACGACATCCGTCCGGTGCTGCGCCAGTCAAAAACGCCCTATGTTTTTGCCGTTTTGCATGCCCATCAATTCGCCGCGTTGATGGTAGCAGAGCGTGGGCTCGGCGCGATGGTTTCACGATCCGCCGACGGCGAAATGATTGTCCCCTCTTTGATGCTGAGTGGTTGCGTGGCTGTCCGTGGATCGAGCGGACAGGGGGTGGCGAATCGTGGCGGGCGGACGGCGCTCCGCAATCTCATCAGGCACGTGTGCAACGGGCGGCCGGCGTGTTTGACGGTCGATGGGCCACGTGGGCCACGTGGGCGTGTGCACAAAGGAATTGGCGATCTGTCACGCCAATCCGGTGCCGTGGTACTGGCTGCTGTCGTAGTTCCACGCCGGCGATGGATCGTTAGCAAAGCATGGGATCGGATGCAGGTTCCCAAACCGTTCACGACGATCGAGCTGCATTTTTCTGAACCACTCAAATGCGGCGACGATGAAACGCTCGAAGCCTACCGCCGGCGAATTCAAGAAACGTTAGCAGAGCTGGAGTCGATCGCTGACCCAGAAGAATTTCCGTACACGGAACCCCGGCTGCCCGCGGCGCAGCTTGAGCAGTCGCAAGCGAAGGCTGGATCCTGTCGAGCGGCCTGAGCGTGGGATCGCATCCGCCCGCCAAAACGATGAATTTTCGGTGACAATCGGCCGCTTCCAGGGCACCCGTCATCTCGTTATTGCGGTGATTTATATCGAATTGCTGGACCCATCGCATCAATGAGACGCTATACAGTAGGTGGGCGACGGTTGGATCACTCCGATCTCTCTTGCTCCTGAATGCGGAGTTCGTAAGAATAGTCGCACAACCTAACTCCACATTCCAAACTCACACGCCGATTTTCGCCCTCCATGACGAAAAAATCGCAATTCGTTGAGCCGCATTGGATGATGCCTTGCATCATGCTGTTGCTGTTTGCGTTGCCGAGTTTTGGGATTACCGCCACGGTATCTCGGATTTCGCTCGACCGTGAGACGCAGAATCAATCCGAAGAGTTAGAAGAACGCGTGCCGTGTTCGGTCGAGCGTCGTCAGCGTGCGAATCTTGCGGAAGATTCCGGTCTCAGCATACTCCGCGTCGGCACGCCGTATTGGGAAGTGGTCCGTACCATCGACTTCCCGCGAGCCCTCGTGGGGCATCGTCTCTCCAGCGACAATTTGGCGCCGATCCGCTGTTAGCGAAACGCAAATCTCTTTCGTTTTGCATTAGTTAGTTTCAATCCATGCGGAGATCATCCGTAGACGCGTGCGGTCCATTGCGATGGGCTGCTCATTTGAGTTGTCTGCTGTTGGTCACGCGGGTTTTTGGCTGCGTTTCTTTTTCCCTCTTGCGGATACCTACCTTCGCCTTGCGAGTGTTCTCGCTGTGTTTGGCGATGTGTGCGTTTATCCCCTGCTGACGCTAGCGTTGCTGTGATCAGTTCAGTTTTTATCATCAGGATGTGCACCGATGTCTTCCCAAACTATTTCACCTAAATCCTCTACCCTTCTTCCCGACTTAGTCGCCGGGACGGTGGTTTTCTTGGTCGCGTTGCCGCTCTGTCTCGGCATCGCGTTGGCTTCCGGCGCCAATTTGTTTTCGGGATTAGTCTCCGGAATCGTTGGCGGGATCGTGGTCGCCGCGATCAGTGGCTCTCACACCAGTGTCAGTGGACCCGCCGCCGGTTTGACCGCGATTGTCGCCGCTCAAATTGCCGGATTGGGCTCGTTCGAAGCGTTTTTGCTCGCCGTCTTCATCGGGGGCATGATTCAAGTCGGGTTCGGTATTGCCAAAGGGGGTGCCCTTTCGGCGTTCTTTCCATCGAGTGTGATCAAAGGTTTGTTGGTCGCGATCGGCGTGATTCTGATCTTGAAACAGCTGCCGCACGTTTTTGGTCACGACTCGGATCCGGAGGGCGAGATGTCGTTCATCCAGCCCGACAGCGAGAACACGTTTACAGAGCTGTTCCTCATGATCGCCGGCGACATCCACATCGGCGCGATGGTGATCGGCATCACATCGATCATTTTTCTTGCGGTTTGGGATCGGATACCGAAGCTAAAGAAGTCGATTGTTCCGGCGCCGTTGCTCGTCGTCCTGCTGGGCGTCCTGCTAAATGTCCTTTTTAGTCGGATGGGGGCGAAGTGGTTGATCGGCGAGAGCCATCTCGTGCAGATCCCGATCGCCAGCAGTGTTTCAGAATTCGTCGGTTTTTTGCGTCTGCCGGACTTCACGCAGCTGGTGAACCCGGCCATCTACATCGGCGCGATCACGATCGCCGTCGTGGCATCCCTTGAGACGCTGTTGAACCTGGAAGCGGTCGATAAGATCGATCTCGAAAAACGAAGTTCTCCGCCCAGTCGTGAATTGATTGCTCAGGGTTGTGGCAACATGGTTTGCGGCTTGATCGGCGGTTTGCCCGTGACGTCGGTCATCGTACGCAGCAGTGTCAACGTTAACTCGGGCGCGAAGACAAAGGTCTCAGCGATCTTCCATGGCGTGTTGTTGCTGCTCAGCGTCGCGATTTTGCCGACGTACATGAACATGATTCCCCTGTCGGCTCTGGCGGCGATCCTGTTGGTGACCGGATTCAAACTCGCTAGCCCGTCTCTATTCAAACAGATGTGGGACGAAGGACGCTATCAGTTCATTCCGTTCATCATCACCGTGCTGGCGATCGTCTTCACCGACCTGTTGATCGGGATTTTGATCGGGTTGGGTGTGGCGGTTCTGTTTATTCTTAACAGTAACCTGCGTCGTCCGATTCGCCGTGTTATCGAGACCCACTTGGCGGGCGACGTGACCCATGTCGAATTGGCAAATCAAGTTAGTTTTCTCAATCGGGCGGCGATCGAACGGATTCTCGATGAAGCGAAACCGGGCAGCCGGATGACGATCGACGCCAGTGACTCGGACTACATCGATCCCGATGTTCTGAGTTTGATTCGAGACTACAAGGACAATGTCGCTCCCGCCCGGAAGGTGCTGGTGAACCTGATCGGGTTCAAACGGAAGTACCGGCTCAATGATGATGTGCAGTTTGCCGACTACTCCACGCGAGAGTTGCAGGACCAGGTGGTCGCCGATCAGGTCATTCGGATTTTGGAGGAAGGCAATAAACGCTTCGTCGCTGGAACACGATTGAACCGTGATCTGGGCCGGCAAGTGAACGCCACGGCGATCGGCCAAAACCCGTTAGCCGCGATCCTCAGCTGCATTGATTCGCGGGTCCCGACGGAGTTGGTTTTTGACCTCGGTGTGGGCGACATCTTCAGCGTCCGTGTTGCTGGCAACGTCATCGGCACCAAATCGCTCGGCAGTCTTGAATATGCCGTTGGGGTTGCTGGGGTGAAGTTGGTCGTGGTGATGGGGCACACCCGCTGCGGCGCTGTGACTTCCTCGGTCAAACTCGTCGCCGGAAAATTGGATGCGATGTCCGTGACCGGTTGTGAACACTTGCAATCGATCGTGGACGAGATCGCCCCGAGCGTCAAGGACCTGCCGCCACGGCCGCTCGATGATTTGGCTGAGGAAGACCTCGAGACGTTTGTGGACAATGTCGCCAGACTCAATGTGATTCACACCGCAGAGGCAATCACGCGCCGCAGTCAGGTGATCCGCAATGCCGTCGGCGAAGGACGAGTCAAAGTGATCGGCGCGTTATACGATGTCAAAACGGGAGTTGTCGATTTCTTCGGAACGTCGACTATTGAGCCCGAGGGTGAGCCTTCTCATAAATCGTTCGCAGATTCGCCGCGCTAACGTGGGTGTAAATCTGAGTGGTGGTCAATGATTTGTGACCGAGCAATTCCTGCACGCTGCGAATGTCGGCGCCCCGATCGAGAAGGTGGGTGGCGAAGGAGTGTCGCAGCGTGTGGGGGCTGACCCGAGAGTCGAGTTCCGCGTCGGCGATGTATTTGTCGAGCATTCGTCCGACGCTGCGGGTGGTCAAAATATTGCCGAATCGGTTTACAAAGACCGGCGCCGCTTGGCCGAGTTTTTCAGCTTCGGCCGAACGATTGCGGCGGGCCGCATAAGCCCGAATCGCGGCGATCGCGTAGGAACCAAGTGGGCTGAGCCGTTCTTTGCGTCCCTTACCTCGTACCCGCGCAATGCCTTGGCTAAAGTCGAGGTCACCGTCTCGGAGGGCAACCAGCTCACTGACCCGGAGACCCGACGAGTACATCGTTTCCAAAATCGCCCGATCTCGCAAACCGGCCGGATCATGCGCCGGCGGGGTCGTCAGCAGACGCCCGATCTCTTCGTTGGAAAGAACGAGCGGTAGTTTGCGGTTTCGCCGCGGGTTGCGGAGTGGTTTGGCGGGGTTGGTTTTTGCGGACCCTTCGCGAATCGCGAACTTGAAAAAACTGCGCAGCGACGCGAGCTTCCGGGAGATCGTGCTCTTGGCGTAGTCAGCTTGCTGCAACGCCGCTTGAAACTGACGCAGGTGTGACGGATCGAGGGCATCGAGCGTGGTGCCCGCAAACGGGCCAGCTTCGAGCCACTGCGCAAACCCGAACAAATCTTCCCGGTAGGCTTTGATCGTCAGCTCCGACGCGTTGCGTTCGGTCGCCATGTATCTCAAAAACCGAGTGATTGCCGATGACAATGGGACTCGCGCCATGAACCGTTCCTAACACAAAAAACAAATTCTTCGATGCATTTCCCCGACGCCGCCGACCGGAAAACCCGGTCGCGGGCGTGCGGAAACAATCGCTGTTCCTGAAAGGCCCGTGGCGAACGCCACCGGTTCAGAAAACCGTTCGTGTTCCGATCACCGGCCGATACCTTGTCCTAACGTCCCCTAGGCAAAATCGTCGATCGAAATGCTGTCGAACTCTTCGCTCGCGGAGAGCTCGTCGTACTCGGTGATGACCGTTTCGCGAATCTTGCGAGACAGCATGGCGGCGTCGTACCAGGAGAAGTCCAGCTCCGGATTGGCGGCAAAGCGGGCGAGTTGGCGGAGCGTTTCGTCGCGGTTTTCGTCGTCAAACAAAAAGATGAACTTCTCTTCACCTTTTACCAATGCCAATACGTTGACTTCCTTTTCCATCTTTTGTTCTCGTCCTGAGTTGGGTCACGCAGCGGGGGAGGAGTGTTGCGTCGGTTCATGGCCCGGTTCGGGAGATCAGGCCAAATGCAGCCCGGTTCGGGAGATCCGACCTGATGCAGCACTTCCGACGTTTGCTCAGTATCGGCTGACAGGCCAACGAAGAATGAGGTCGCTTGGGTCTTGACCGCCCCGAGACTCCAACATTTCCGCAATGTGCAGGTGACAACAGAAACGAATGAAATCTTCACTACGTTTGATATAACCCTGCCAGGACATCCCCCGGGCATCGTCACCGGTTTCGACATAATCGGCGAGTCTTGCCGTAAAGTAAGGGTCGTCACCACGATACAGCCGCGTATGTGTCAGAACCGGTTCATGTTGCCGGATCATCATCGGCGGCACCGGCTGCGGCGGATCGGGAATCAGGTCCGTGGGATCAGGCCAGCTGGCGGGCAACGGCGATGCTGCGGCGAATTCGCCGTCCATCCAAACGCCACTATCGCTGGCGCCATCGCCATCGATGCAGGCACCGTCGGGAGAGTACGTGTCGGCGAACTCGAATTCGATCCCGGACTCGTTACCCGTGCGTCGTGGTCCTGCAGGCTGTGCGGGCGACGAAGCGGCGCCGACCGATGGCACCACAATTTGCTGTCCGGCCGTGGTTTCGTTGAACTGGGTTCGGGAGATGCTCGATTTCACAACCGGTTCGCCCCACGGGTCGGTTGGTGCAGGACGTCCGGCGGTGGCCGGGGGAGCGGTTGAAGGTGTTAGGCCGTTCGGATTGACTCCGTCGGGAGCCGCGGGCGGGGTTTGTGCGAGCGGAACGCTCTGCGGTTCTTGAGTTTTGAGCTGGCTGCGTGCCAATTCAAATTCCGCTTCTTTGGCGATCCGAGCGGGGATTTTGTCTTCGCTTTCGGTGCCCCAAGGCAAGCCGTAACCGGGTGGGATCGCGTGGAATCCTTCATTGGCAGCGTACCAATGGACGGTCATCGCCATTCGCGGCGGATAATAGGCGTTGAAATCGGTGACCGACCCGACCACGATCGCTTCGACATCCATCATTTGGGCGAGGCGTTGGAATTCCGCCCCGGTGCGAGGTTCACCGTATTGTGCCGCGTACGAACGCCACTGCATCGCGGTCACACCGACCGGCAGCACCTCAAATCCGGGAATCGCCTGCAAAGCGGCGTAGTACGCCCGCGCGACTTCGTTGCCGTCGACGTTGGGTTGGTCGCTCTGATTGAAGAACGGCAACACCGCGACGCGTTTGAGCTGCGGAAAGGGATTGTGCAGCGAATCGCGGGTCCGGGTTTCGGGGATCAGCGAACATCCACCGGCTGAACAAATCAGCAGCAGGGCAAGTCCAAGAAGCATCGGAACGCGGGCTCCCCAAGCCACCCAGCGGCTGTCCGCTTGATGGTAGGTCGATTGATTGAGCGTCCGAACGTTTGATGCGAGTTTCACGGATCTTAGCCAGTAGCATGATCGCGCATCGCCTCCACCCCCAATAGACTCATCGGCAGGCCGGGCGGCAAACTTTGCTTAATCCGCAAAAAACCTTCGCCGATTCATTTCGACCGCCAGTGGGCGAACCTCACCTCACCTGCTAAAATCTGCCAGCTCGCCGGATGGGTGGCCGAGTGGACGAAGGCTCTAGTCTTGAAAACTAGCGTAGGGGTAACTCTACCGTGGGTTCGAATCCCACCCCATCCGCTTCTTGCTCTCCCGCAGTCATAAAAATGCTGGGATCGAGCACAGCCTCGCTTTGCTGTCCACACGGGATCTGCTTTCGATGTGATTGACGCTCGGACGCATCGAGTGGCGGGGCGATCGGGCCGATTTCTTTGGGATGGAGCGACCTGTTTAATGCAGCTCCCAGTGCCAAACGGTGCCGTCGTCGGGGGTTTCGACGTGACCTGTTAGTTTGAATCCTAGCTTGGTCAGGATCGAGGTTGAGGCACTTTTCTCGGGGAGTGTTTGGGCGGTGATGATCAGGTTTTCGTCTTCTGCTCGGGCGATGCGGACAAGGTCTGCGGCCATTGCCGTGGCCATGCCGCGTCCCTCGTGTTTGGGTAACGTCGTGTACGCGATCTCAACACGTCCGTCGGTCGGTGCGGATTTGAAACCGCAAACGCCCACCGGTTCGGTCTCTGCCAACGCCAGATAACCGATCCACGGTTCGCAATAGCCGGTTTGCGAGTAGTGCTTCATCGTCATCTCGATAAGCATTAGCAAGTGTTCATCGGAAGAGTCATGCACTCCGATTTGCCCCTTGCGTTCAATGGCAATCAACTTCATCTCGCTGCCCCTGTTTGTCTAAAACGCGGTACCACATCCGTCGCAGAATTTTGCTTGGCCATCGTTCACTTGCCCGCATGAAACGCATGTTTTGGAAATGGCGGCGCCACACTCGTCGCAAAATTTTGCCCGGTTATCGTTTTCGCTGCCACACTGGGAACAGCGGGTTTGGGGACCCGTGACGCCTTCACTCAGCCCGGCGGCAAATGCCGAGGCGACGGTTTTGACGCCGTCTTTGGTTCCTTCGGCCATGTAATTGAAGGTGTCCTTGCCAACCGGGGCGATCTCACCGGCATGATAACGGGCGATCGCACCGACGAAGCCGACTTGGGTCATCACGGCACCGACAAAAATCATTGGTAAACCGATAAATCCGCACCAAAAGTAGCGAGGTGGTGAGAAGCTGCCAAACGACGAAAAGAAACTGCCGAGGCCCACGATCGTGAACAGAATGCCAATAACCAGGATCACGGGCCCCAATCGAGGCAGGATTCTGCGAACTTGAGTATGCCCCGGATTGATCTGTTCTTCGTCAGACATGATTGTTCCTTGGTCGATGGATTGCGGCTAGCTGGTAGGCTGGTTTATTACCCGTGCCGGGCGCGCCGGTCTTTTATTCTCATGGAACGCCGATTGGATGAAGATACTCTTTCTACATGGTTGGACGAGTGTGCCGGGCGGGCGAAAGCCGGCATATCTGGCCACCGCGGGTCACGAGGTGATCAACCCGGCGATACCCGATGACGACTTTGCCGAATCGGTGCGCATCGCGGAAGCGGCGTGGGCGACGCATCATCCTGATGTGATCGTTGGCTCGTCTCGCGGTGGCGCCGTCGCGATCAACATGAATAGTGGTCGTACTCCGCTCGTTTTGCTGTGCCCGGCCTGGAAGAAATGGGGCACGGTCAACACTGTCAAACCCAACACGACCATTTTGCATTCCAAACGTGATGACGTGATCCCCTTTGAGGACAGTGTCGATCTGATTGCCAATAGCGGCATGCCGCCATCGGCGTTGGTCGAGGTGGGGACGGATCATCGGCTCGCTGATCCTGAACCGCTCAACAAAATGCTGGAGGCGTGTCTGGATTTTCAACGGACCGAGAGAGGAGAACGCGAATGAATTCGTCTAACAACAGCATCCTTGACCATCCTGCAATCAGTGGACGATATCTCTTTCCACAATCTCGCCACGTTGGTGACCCCTTTGTCGTTGAGGTCGAGGGGGCGGAGCTGGCTTGCTATCACGATCGAATCGACCCTGAGAAGCTCACGGTCGTTTTTTTTCACGGCAACGGCGAGGCGGTTGCGGACTACGTCCCTGAGATTTCAGATCGGTTTGCCGAGCTGGGGCTGAATTCGTTGTTCATCGAATACCGAGAGTACGGTGGATCAACAGGGCGCGCTCAGTTGGTCGCGATGTTGGGAGACGGCGAGGCTGTGATGGCGGCAGCGGGGGTTGCGCCAGAAAAGGCGATCGCCTTTGGCCGCTCCATCGGTTCGCTCTACGCGATCGAACTGGTGTCTCGGCAACCGAAGATCGCCGGACTGATTCTCGAAAGCGGAATTGCCGACCCCGCCGAGCGTTTTCTTAACTACGCGGATTTGACTGCGGAAGGAATGACGGAAAGCGAGGTGGTGGCGGCGACGAAGCTGCATTTTCATCACAAGCGAAAATTGTCTGGGTACACCAATCCATTGTTGGTGATGCATACCGAGAACGACGGTTTAGTTGATATCTCACACGCTGAACGAAATTACAAATGGGCCGGTTCGCGACAGAAACGGTTGCTTCGTTTGCCGACGGGCACACACAACACCATCTTGAGCAAAAACGCCCGTGAGTATTTCGCGGCGGTCGATCAACTCGCCCGGCAGGCTTCGGCAAGACGCGAATGAGCTGACCAAGCGAGAGACATGCCGCGTTTACCAATTGTTCGCAATCAGTGATGCGTCGCTGTGGCGGTTCTTCCAAAGATAGAGGATGCGATTTGCCAGTGGCGGGTGGACACCGTCATTGACGTGGAGCAATCGAAAGAGCGTATGGGTGGGGTTCGCCTCAATCATCTCAACCAGTTTTTCGACCTGCGATTGAGTGAATCGAACTTCTCGCGGATTGTCGAGCAGTGATTCCCAATCGAGTCGCTGCATCTGATTGACTGCACGCGCTCGCTGCTGCAGTTCGTCGTGGTAGTCTTCGTCGTCGGAATCGTCGGCTTCCCACAGATATTGAAGGAAACCGGACAGCGATGCTTGTTGTTTGGACTTTGCCTTCGCTCGTAATTCTTGCTCGACGCTCTCGTAGAGATCGTTGTCGGCGACGTGCCCGAACGGCGTTGCCTTCTCGACAGCAGCGAGTACGTCTTTCTGTGAAAGGATTTCGTGCTTGGCGGTTCGTGCGAGCAGTTCCAGTTCGATGAGTTGACGCTGTTCGGCGTCCAATCCGATTTTCATCAGCCCACTGATTGACGGTTCGATGCCGTTGACTTGGGCACCGAGGTCATCACACAGGTGCTCGATCGCTTTGCCATGCTTGAGCATTCCCATGCTGCTGATCCGCCAGAAGAAAAACGACGTAATCGAAAGAACGAAGAACCCAATGATGTCGTCGAGCATGGCTGCTTGGACGACAAAAATCGCGATCAGGATGCCCAGGGCGAGCGTGAGCAAGCGGAATCGATCACCGGCGAGATAGAATCGATAGTAGTGACCCAATTCGTGTCCCATGATCGCTTGAATTTCATCTCCTTCGAGTTTGTGAAGGACTTGGCGATTGAGATAAATGCCGTCAAGCGACGCGAACAACCGTCCCTGTCGCAGCGCACCGGCGTTGAGTGATTTATCGTTGGTGACGAAGACGGAGATGCGTTGATCGGGCAAGCGGAGCTTCTGCAAGGTTTCGCGAAACAGCGTCTGCAGTTTGTACTTGTCGAGATCACCGAAGCGGGTGGTTTCTTTAATCTCTTCAAGTCGCTTTTTCTTTTGTCCCCAAATCATCATCAGTTCCATTGCAAAGGGCCCGATGATGACGAGGCATGCGGTCACCGAAACGATCGGTTCTTGAAGGACTCCATCCCAGCGGATGATCGCTGCCAGAGATCCGATTGCGATAAGGCGAAACACCACCCAGAACGCCACGAACCGGTTTGCGAGGCGAAGTTGTTCGAGCAAATCGGCTCGATCGGGAATTTTTGAGGGCATGCGAGGAAGCTTCATCGCGGGGCGAAGCGGCGCTTAAAGGAAGCGACGCTAGAAGAATGCGTCGAGCAAGACGCTGAGGAATCCGCCACTCGGCCGGCCGCGTGTTTGGTAGTAGACGTGCCCCGGTCCCGTGTAACGGTTCACTAACCCTTCACCCGACATCAACGAATCGCGGACGCTCTCGGTCGCTTTGACGAGTTTGTAGGTGACGGTATCGGAGAAAGCCACCATGAACCGGTTGTCGACGAAGATGGTTTCATCGGCGGCGAGTTCGCGGTGCACAACTGATCCGTAGCTTTGACAAAAAACGTGTCCTGCGCCGGAGGCGTGCATCAGGAACAGGCCTTTTTTGCTCATCAACCCTTTGAGACCGCCGTAGATGGTGCGGATATCGGTTTGGCCGGTATTGGCGAGGTAGGAACCCCGTGTGAGGTAGAAACCGGTTTCGCCGCCGAGGTTGAGAACGACGATATCGCCATAGCTCTCCGGTGCGAGCACGACGGTTTCGCCATCCGATTTGGCTCGGAATTCGGCTGTAAAGAAACTCTCACCACCGAGCAGACTTTTAAAGCCGCCGGTCCACGAGTGTTTTCGCTTCGGTTTTGCAGACCTTACTCCCCCAGTGTTCGGTGCCGAATCGCGGGACGTATCGCTATCGACTGCCACGTTGTCTTTTGGCGATTGCCGTCCGATGTGAGCCGAGATTCCGATGCCGGCGGTCATCGTCAGCATGCTGTTGGGCTGTGCGACGACGAACTCGTTTTGGGCGAGCGAAATTTCTAACGTCGAAAAAACGGGTGAGTGCTGGACCTGAAACTGCATAAACGCGGGGTCGCGGGGAAGCTGACAGTATTTAAAAGACGCTACCCCAATGGGGCGAACGCCACCTGCCTCAAATTAAAAATCGCTGCCCGCATCCGTCGCGTACTTGTTCCGCATCATGTAGCCGACGAACGCGATCACGCCGAGAATGCCCAGGAAGATGAACAACGCGACCATCCGCGAGACACCCAAAACATCCGAAATGCCAGTAATGCAGATGTCATAAATGACGATTCGAATGAACCAGCTGACGATCCCGCTAATACCACGGCGAGCTAGGAAAGTTGACGATGTGAGTGCCGACATAAAAGTTGCTCGTGAAGGCTGGGGGGCGGGGAGAGGGCATTTGATAGGGGTTTGACGCAGTGGCGTCAAGTTTTTTGCGGTCGCTTCATCGGGAATTACCACAGCCTTGATGATTTCCTAAACCGTTGGCAGCCCGACTTTTGCAGCCATCCTATCGTCAATCGGAGGCGGGGCGGAATCGCCATGGACAAATCCGTGTCCCCGTTCTTTCACAATGCGGATGGTTATCAGAACACCGGATTAGCCGTCCGAGATCTCAATGCTTGTCGTCGAGATAGCGACAATCCTTTACCGAAAAGAAGGCTCAACGCGGTGCTTCCGGGCCAGAATCGGTCAACTGATTCGACCAAACCGAATGGGAGGACAACGGCAAGATCGTATCCCAATTATCGATGTGTGTACAGGCGATCACTTTGGTGTGTGACGGGTCCATTGCCCCGTAGGGCGTGGCTCCACTAGGATGCTGCGGTATCGAACACGGTTTTCTCTTCCAGCCCATCCAAAATGCTTTCAATCTCTCCCACCTACCTGCTGTATTATCTGCCGCTGATTGTCGCAATTTCGCTGGTGTTCGGCGCGACCCGGCATGAGGACATGACCTTGATCTTGAAGCACGCGATGCACACCGCCCGCTGGATCACGGGGTTCATGGGGATTGTGTTTGTCGTCCTGTTGATCATGGATTGGATGGTATAGGTCGATGCGAATTCTAACGCTCGGCGGCGGGACAGTCGGACGCTGGATCGCGGACATGTTGTGTCGACGAAGACACAGCGTGACGTTGATCGACAGCGATCCGGAAATCGTGCGCACGATCAACAGTGAACTCGACGTTCGTGCGATTGAGGGCAACGCTTCTCAGAGTACCGTGTTGTTTTCGGCGGACGTGCTCAGCGCGGACCTTTGTTTGGCCGTCACAGGCAACGACGAAGTCAACATTGTCGCCGCCAGCATGGCGAAAGCCCTCGGTGCCCGCCGCTCGATCGCTCGTGTCTACGCACCCGCGTTTCGCGACTTGGCGACATTCGATTACCAACAGCACTTTGGTATCGACAGTTTGTTATCGCTCGAACAGTTGTCGGCGTCGGAACTCGCCCGGGCGATTCGCAACCCTGATGCGATTCCGCTTGAGCACTTCGCTCGTGGACAATTACAGGTCTACGAGATGGAGGTCGCAGGGGGAGCGACGGCGACGGGCAAGAAACTGATGGAGCTGGATTTGCCGCAGGGCGTGCGGGTCGGATCGCTCGCTCGCGAGGGCCGCATGTGGATCGCGAGTGGTTCCGACGAAACGCACGTCGGCGACCGGGTCAGCCTCGTGGGGATGCCTGATGCGATCAGCGTCGCACGGAAAGTGTTTGGTGGCGAAAAGCGTGCACGCAAGAAAGCCAAGGTGATGATCGCTGGCGGTGGCGAAACCGGATATCACCTGGCCAGCCTGTTGGGGCGTGAGGATTTCCGCGTCGTGATGTTGGAAACCGATGCTCACCGCTGCGAACAACTTTCCAAACTCTTGCCTCACGCGACGATCGTGCAGGCGAGTGCGAACCGTCGCAGTGTCCTCGAAGACGAAGGCGGCGGCACGGTCGACTATTTCGTCGGTTGTACGGGCAATGACGAGAGCAACATCATGGCTGGCGTCGAGGCGAGGGAGCTCGGGGCATCTCGGGTGATGTGTGTCGTCGGGCGTCCTGACTATGCAAACGTCGTCGGCAAACTCGGTATCGACTTGGCGGTTAGTGAACGCGACGTTGTCGCGCGGCAGATCCTCGGTTTCCTCAACGAAGGTGCCGTGATCAGCCAGACGAAATTGCCAAACGGTTCGATCGGGGTTTATGAACTCGAAGTGTTGCCGGACTCGCCGATTACGAAAGCCTCATTGGCAAACTTGCCGCTGGCCGGGCGATGCTTGATTGCTGCGATTCAGCGAGACGGTTTTGTTCGCGTACCCACCGCAAAAGACGTGTTGAAGGTGGGGGACATCATCGTGGCGCTGATCGACCTCGATGACACCGACGAAATCCTCAGCTTGTTCCATTCCGATTGATGCAGCCTCGCCACCTTCAACGGTGGTCCATTACAAATTAGCGACGGATGATGATCGAAGTTTGGGCTGATATCGGCGGTACGTTTACCGATTGTTTGGTCACGCGGCATCACCCTCACGAGGCTCCGCAGCAGGACACGTTCAAGGTGCTCAGCAGTGGGTTGGTGACGGTGGACCTGGCCGACGTCGTGGCACCCCGCGAGTTGATCGTGCGGATGCCGGGATCGCTCGTGCGAGAAGACTTTTGGATCGGTGCACGGTTGGTCGGTGTGGATGAAACCTCGCTCGGTGTGGTGCAGAGGTGTCATGTCGATCGTACCGTGGGGGAGCCGAGCGAAGGCGTTGCGGTTGAACTGACACTCGATCGCGATCACCGGATCGGCACGGAGCGAGTCGCGGGGCTACGGCTCACGCTTGATGCGGGATTGGAAGCTCCCGTGTTAGCGACACGTTTGTTACTCGGACGCGGATTGCGAGATCCGCTGCCCAATCTGCAGGTTCGCTTGGGAACCACTCGAGGCACCAACGCACTCTTGACGCGCGGAGGTGCGAGTACGGCTCTGCTGATTAACGAGGGGCTCGGCGATTTGTTGGCGATCGGAACGCAAGACCGGCCCGATCTCTTCTCGCTCGAAATCGTCAAGCCGACTCCGCTGCCCAAGCAGATTATCGAGGTGCGATGCCGATTGGCAGCGTCTGGCGACGAAATGATTGCGATCGACGAAGCTGTTTTGAGAAAACAGTTGCAGACCCTTTTTGACTCGGTTGATCGTCCCGAAGTCGTGGCGATTTGTTTCATGCATTCGTACCAGAATGACGCTCAGGAACGACTTGCTGAGCGAATCGCACGCGAGGTCGGATTTGATCGAGTGGTGCGTTCGACGTTAGTGGCAGCGTTGCCTCGGATCGTGCCGCGGGCCGAAACGACGACGCTCGACGCGTATCTGCAACCGGTGCTCGAAGATTACGTCGCTCGCGTGGAAGAACAATTTGGTGGGCCGGAGAAGTGTAAGCTGCGGTGGATGACGAGTGGTGGGAACCTGGTCGCCTCCGGTGGTTTTCGCGGTAGGGAAAGCGTTTTGTCGGGGCCGGCGGGAGGCGTGGTGGCACTCGCCGAGATCGCCAAATCGCTCGGGATTCCTGGCGCGGTCGGACTGGACATGGGTGGCACGAGCACCGATGTCAGCCGTTTCGATGGTGAAATCGGGCGGCGTCAAGAGAGTCAGATCGGTGGTATCCGTGTGCTGACACCGATGATGGATATCCACACCGTTGCCGCTGGAGGCGGATCAATCTGCGGGGTGAGAGACGGGCGTTTATTCGTCGGCCCCGACAGTGCGGGCGCTGATCCGGGACCGGCCTGTTACGGACGCGGAGGACCGCTGACGATCACAGACATCAACGTGATTTTGGGTCGGTTGCCGATCGAACGCTTTCCATTTCGCTTGGATCCGGCGGCATCATGGAAAGAACTCAATGCGATTCACAAATTGCTTCCCGATGAGGTTGCGACGTCGCCGACCCAGTTGGCGGAGGGGTTCTTGCGGATCGCGGTGACGGAAATGGCCGAGGCGGTTCGTGTCGTTACGACGTCGGCGGGCAACGATGTTCGCAAGATGGCGTTGGTGGGTTTTGGTGGAGCTGCTGGTGGGCATCTCTGCCGAGTCGCCGAGACGCTCGGAATGTCGCATGTCGTGGACCACCCTCAGTCCGGTATTTTGTCCGCAGTCGGCATCGGTCATGCCGCGGTTGGACGAATCGTGACACGGTCGTGGCAACAAACGATCGCAGACGGATCCATGCCACGACGTATGCCCGCGGGATGTCAAAGGCAGTTAAGTGATGTGGCGTCGCAGATCTGTGAGGAATGTCTCGAGACGCTTTACCGAGAAGAATCGCTCTCCGATGACGGTCCGCAGAAAGGACGCTTGCACGTCACACTGTGGGGCGACGTGCGTTATTCAGGAACACAGTCCACACTCGAGATCCCGTTGGAACCGATCGAAACACTCGCCGCTCGGATGGATGCCAAACATGAGTCGACGTTCGGGTACGATCGCACAAACATGCCGATCGAGATTGTGTCGATGCGATGTGAAGCGACTATCCAACAAAAAGCTCATGCGGCAGTCGACGAAAGCACCGGCCGGGCCAATCAAGTCGTCAGCGAAACGGTCGCGTTTGCACCAGCGGCCGAAGATGCGGTTCCCGTTTTTGACCGTGAGCAATTCACGGGTGGAGAATCGATTGTCGGTCCGGCGATCATCTCCTCACCCCACTCAATTCTGAATGTTGAGTCGGGGTGGGCGGCCGACGTGCGGGGCGATGGGATCATCGAACTGCGGCGGATGCGGGGCGAGGAAGACGCTTCACAACGACAGGGTTCTTCGGAAGCGGCCGAAGGTGAGCACGCTGATGATGCGATCGAAATGGAGGTCGTCAGTCGGCGCGTGCAAGGGATCGCCGAAGCGATGGGCGAGGTGATCCGGCGCACGAGCGTGAGCGTTAATGTGAAGGAGCGACGCGATTACAGTTGCGCGGTTTTCCTCGGCGATGGATCCCTCGTCGCCAACGCGCCTCACGTTCCGGTGCACCTCGGTGCGATGGGGCATACCGTTCGCAGTATGGCGAAAACGTTCCCGGACATGCAGCAAGGTGATTGCTTCATCAGCAACGATCCGTTCACAGGTGGTTCTCACTTGCCCGATGTCACGGTTGTGACGCCGGTGTTTTGCGAATCGCAGGCGGATCAACGTCCGCTCGGATGGCCCTGTGATTACTTCGTCGCGTCACGTTGCCACCACGCGGAAATCGGCGGAATGGTTCCGGGGTCGATGGCACCTGCGGCGACATGTTTGGGCGAAGAAGGTGTGCTGATTCGAAATATGCCGCTGACTCGTGCTGGCGTTTCTCACCACGCGTCATTGCGTGAGTTGTTGTCGTCGGGCCGCTATCCATCACGGAGTGTGGAAGAAAACATGGCCGACATCGCAGCGGCCGAAGCAGCGGGGAGGGAAGGCGCGCGAGCGATCATGGGCCTGGCGGAATCACTGCCACCGGGCCGGTTAGCGTCGCTTCTCCAGCGACTGATGCACGTTGCAGGGGAAGCCACCGCGACGTGGATCGAATCGCTCGGAAATGAGGTTCGAAGTTTTGCCGATCAGCTCGATGATGGCACACCGATCCAAGTCAGATTAACGCCTGACTCGGAAGCACGCCGTCTGACCATCGATTTTTCCGGTTCGGGAGACGTTCACCCGAACGGCTTCAACGCGACGCGGTCGATTGTCACCGCGGCTGTGTTGTATGTATTACGATGTGTGGCCCCCAATGAACTGCCGTTGTGTGATGGCGTTTTACGGCGGATCGAATTGATCGTTCCGTCGGGATTACTCGACCCGCCCGGCGATGAAGACGCGTGGCGATGTCCCGCCGTGGTCGCGGGGAATGTGGAAACGTCCAATCGCGTTGTCGACGTGTTGCTCGGCGCGCTCGGTGTCGCTGCGGCGTCTCAAGGAACGATGAATAATCTTTTGCTCGGTGACGACACGTTTGGGTACTACGAAACGATCGGCGGAGGAGCGGGGGCGACGGAGTTCGCCGATGGCGCTGACGCGGTGCACACGCACATGACCAATACTCGGATCACTGATCCGGAAATTTTGGAATCGCGATTGCCGGTTCGGCTATGGGAATTTGCAATCCGGCGTGGAAGCGGTGGTGCCGGGCGTCACCGTGGCGGGGATGGTATGATACGTGAAATGGAGTTTTTGAGACCGTTGACGCTTTCGTTGATGACATCGCGACGAACAACGTCGCCGTATGGTTGTCGCGGAGGGGGCGCCGGTAAACCGGGGCGGCAAATGTTGATTCGGAACGGAAAGCAGATGCCGTTGGCGGGCTGTGTATCGGTTCCGATCGAGGCGGGGGATCGGTTGTGTCTCGAAACCCCGGGCGGCGGCGGGTTTGGAGCCTGAATTCGGAGCTTTAATTCATAGACCCATTTGATTGGAACGTGCGTAGGGCGTGTTCCGGTGTATCCTTCTCTTCTTCTCGTTGCCACCGACCGCGACACCATGCTTCATATTCACGCATTGACCAAGCGTTTTGTGGCCGAGAATGAGGTCGTCTGTGCGGTCGATGGCTTGTCGTTGGATGTCCAACCAGGGGAAGTGTATGGCTTGCTCGGGCCCAACGGTGCCGGTAAGACGACGACGCTCCGGATGGTGCTCGGATTGGTCGTCCCCGACGATGGTTACACCGAAGTCGCCGGGGTTCGCACGTCGGTGGACCCTTTTGCGGCTAAATCAAAACTCGGTTTTGTGTCGGCCAGCGACGGCGTCTACCCATGGCTGAGCGTGCGCGAAATGTTGCTGTACTTTGCTGATTTGTACGGCGTTTCGCCCGATGAAGCGGTGGAACGACTGAAGATGCTCGCCGACGTGATGGATATCAAAGCGTTGCTCGATCGTCGTGCGGGGACATTGTCGACCGGACAAAGACAACGCGTGACACTCGTCCGTGGACTGATTCATGATCCACCGGTGATGTTGCTCGACGAGCCCACCCGCGGACTCGACGTTGTCGGCGTGCAGACGATTTTTCGTTACATCGCTCACCTGCGACAGGTCGGAAAGGCCGTCGTCGTGTGCACGCACCGGCTCGATGAAGCCGAACGATTGTGTGACAATTTTGGTTTGCTGCATCGTGGCAAACTCCGTTATCACGGAACGCTTTCTGCGCTCCGTGAAGCTTCGGGACGCCAACACCTTGTCGAAATGTTTGACGACTTAATGAACCCATCTTCCGCTTTGAATGAGACCAACGCGTGAAATTGTCCTGGTCACGGTTGGCTCGTCTCAGCCGGAAAGAGCTTCGCGAAACCCTTCGCGATCGACGTACGATTCTCACGTTGGTGATGATGCCGTTGCTGGTCTACCCATTGCTCAGCATGGCGTTGAATCGATTTTTGATCTCATCGGGCGGTCCCGGCGAAACGGGATTTGTTGTCGGAGTCGCTACCGCGGATGAAAGCGATTGGTTGCAGTCGTTGTTGAATGATCCTCGTAGCGCACCGCCGCAATCGGTCCAAGACGCTAGTGGCGGAAATTTGGCGGAGTTCAAAGTCGTTGTTACCGACGCTATCGAACCGAATGAGGCACTGCTCGACAATCAGCTCGACGTGGCCGCGAAAGTTGAGATCGCCAACAACGAACCATCCGCGATCACGATCACGGCGTTCGCCGGCGATCAAGCGAGCCAATCGGCGCGGCGGATATTGATCGAACGTTTGCATTGGCTGAAACTCGAGGACACGGTCGGAATCCTGAAACGTGTTGTGCCGAGTTTTACGTCCTTTGAGATCAACACAACCGAAATCGGCGAGCGTCCCAGCGGCAATGTGCTCGCGTCGATCATTCCGCTGGTCTTGGTGCTGATGACGATCACGGGCGCGGTTTATCCCGCGATCGATTTGACCGCTGGTGAACGGGAGCGGGGGACGATGGAGGCGCTGATGGCCTCCCCGGTGCCGCGGTGGTGGTTGTTACTCGCGAAGTACGTTGCCGTGGTCAGCGTCGCATTGTTAACCGCGGTCGCGAACTTGGGGGCGATGTTCACCACGCTTTCGCTGACCGGGTTGATGCCAATGTTAGCTGGTGAAGGCGCCGGGCTCGGATTGAAAGAGATGAGTTTGATCTTTTTGCTGCTCGTGCTCTTCAGTGCTTTTTTTGCGGCGGTGCTGTTGTCGCTGACCAGTTTTGCACGGTCATTTAAAGAGGCACAGGCGTATTTAATCCCGGTCATGCTGCTATCGCTCGCCCCGGCGATGCTATCACTGATGCCTGGAATCGGATTAGATGGTGCACTCGCGGTTGCGCCGCTGCTCAATATTGTGCTGTTGGCGCGAGAGATTCTTGCCGACAATGTGCATGTGTTTGGTGCCACGCTGGCGATTGCTTCGACGGTGCTCTATGCCGTTGCGGCCCTGGCGATCGCGGCAAAATTGTTCGGCAACGATGCCGTCAATCGAACCAGTGACGCGTCGATCGGTTCTTTGTTCAAACGTCCCGCTCAATCGACACTGCGTCCGACCATTGGCGAAGCCGGGATGGTCATCGCGTTGTTGTTACCCGTCTCGTTTGTCGTATCGAACGCGTTGATGCAGTGGGTGCGAAGTCAGGAAGGGGCCGTCGACGTTGCGTTCCAGTTGACGCTCAACGCCTTCGCATTGATTGCTGCATTCGGCTTGATTCCCTGGTTCGCGACGTTCCTGGGGCGGCATCGTTATCGATCAACGTATCGTCTTGAACGCACAAGCCTTGGGTTTTACTTGGGCGCCGCGGTGATGTCGCTTGGTGCGTGGGCGTTCGCACATGAAGCGTTGGTGCTCGCCGACCAGTGGGGTTGGGCGTTGCTGAGCGAAGACCAGATCGAGCGGACTCGTGGTGTGCTCGACAAGTGGAAGACGATCTCCCCGCTGGTGTTGCTGGCGACGATGGCGCTCACCCCCGCCGTGGTCGAAGAACTGTGCTTCCGCGGTTACCTGTTCTCCGCGTTTTCGAGCGTGCTTCGCCCGTGGCAGACGATCATGACGACCGCGGTATTGTTTGGGCTCTTCCACGTGTTTGTGGGCAGTGCCTTGTTGATCGAGCGGTTCTTGCCAACCACGTTGTTGGGGATTCTGCTCGGTTGGCTCGCCTATCGTAGCGGCAGCGTGTTGCCAGGCATGCTACTGCACTTCCTGCACAACGGTTTGCTCGAAATGGTTGCTCGCTACCACGAGAAACTCTCGTTCTTGGGAGCGGACATGGAATCGAGTCGTCACCTTCCTCCGATGTGGCTCGCGGTTACCGGCACGTGCATGGTTTTGGGAATCGCCATCGTATGGTGGACGCGACCTCAAGACCGATATGCGCGATAGGCACTCGAAGAGGTTCGTCGCGACGCGATCCGGGCCATGCCGACGACCGCGCCTGATACGGCACCCCACAGCAACGCATCCTTCCAGTCCACCTCCAGCGAGGCTGGGTTCTTGGGAGGAGCACGGTTAAACGTGGTCTTCCACCCGGCCTGTAAAGCGTTTCGGACCAGGAACGTGGTCGCGATGGCGGCACCGAACGCCAGTACGTTTTCGGTCTTGGTGATGCCGAGGTTGCGGTCCTTGGAATTAGATGGCAGATAGCTTTCTGCCCTCTCAGTGAGTTGATTGGTTTTTTCTTGGATACGATCGAGCATGGGTCTCACTTTTCTTGACGTGGGTAAGTAACGGGTGGATGCCTTGTGGGAGTGATTCCGCCGGGATGTTCAACGTAAATTTTTTCACCGCAGTGCGGGCCCGCGACCGCGCGGTCGTCCACATGCTTACCACAATGTGGGCAAGGTGTTTGATTCAGCGGAGCGTCGTCAGATTTGGTGTTCATGGGTGTCCTGTTCTTTAAGCAAGTCGCGGGAATCGATTAGCACGCAAGCCGGTTCGCCGTTGGCGGCGTGGTGGTTCGGTAGCTCGTAGCTCGTGTAAGGAATAATTCGTGATCCTTTGATCTTCCTCCGAGAGAGTCGGGCCCTAATGCATGGAGAGAGCCCTCCCCGGCCGCTACCGCGTCCGACCCTCCCGCGCGCGGGAGGGTGAAGTCATGACACGCAACGTCAAAGCTCTTGCTTTGGGTTATGAGTGACTCGTTCAATCTTGAAGCTCCATTCGATCAACCGGGGCTAACTCCAAACTGTGGGTGCGAATTCAATCAAGCATTCCGGCGACGTGACTTGCCACCGGGAAAAACGTGAACGTTACAACGAGACGGAAGCGTTGATTGATTCGTCAGGTTGAGGACGTTTGCCTTGTACGTATGCTTTGCCGGCTTTAATCAGGTACCGCAGACCTTCGGTTCCGGAGTGGTCCCAGTACTCTCCGTGTTTGGCTTCCACTCGCAGCAGTACGATCGATTGACTGGTCTTTCCTTCTGGGAACCAGACTTTCCAAGTTTCGCTCCAGAGTTCATCGAGTTTCGAGCGATCATCTACCGCGTGGGCGTTTCCGGAGAGGGCTGCGAATTTGTTTGAACTCTGCATCGTGACCGCGACTTCGTCATCGAGCATGAGGTCAGCGACTTTGCCCGAATTGCGGTCAGTTACGAACCATACGTCGCCATCGGGTTCTACTTGCGCGATCGCCATCGGGCGTGACTCAAGAGACCCGTCGCTGGACCGCGTGGTTAACATTGCGGTGTCGAAGTCGTTGAGCAGTTCGATTAGTTTTTTGTGTTGGTCCATGATTCAGCTCTCGTTTGAAAAAAGGCGGTGGGGACGTGCCATGTGGTACCCGTGACTGCGACCCGATTGTTCGAATAACGAACGATGTGGTCGATAATCGGGCGCTGGCGAACGGCGGATCAGAGGATGTGACTCGACAAAAATTTTTGCGAGTCACGTTTGCGATGCCTTCGTGATCCGCTCGGCGGCAGGGTTTATTGCCAGCGTTCAGGTAGCAGCTGGCGGTAGGCCGGTGGTTGCGGACGCGCCCGCATGTAGGCGGCCGTTACCAGTGCGCCTAACGCCAAACCGCTCACGAAGGCGAGTCCGGTGATCGTGCCAGGGTGCTCATCGACCTCGTATCTCACCCGATCAACCGCCGACTGGATGGGAGGTGTGACTTGTTCAGAGATTTGCTCGCCGACATGGCCGACTTGGTCCAAAATCGTCGGTGCTGGGGCGTGTTCACGCACCACGGATTGAATTTCCTCATCCGAGGCCTGGGTGAACTCCCCCAAGAATTTTTCGATCTCGTCGCGGTTTCGCGGCACCGAATGTAAATCCTGTTCGCTGATGTGGGGCCATCGCGAATGGATGGATTCTTTGAGACGACTCCACGGCTCGGTATTCCATTCCGACGAGGCTTCCGTCGTTTGTTGCGTTTGAGACATTGGTCGCTCCTAAACGAATATTGAATATCGGCATGACGGAACAAACCGTCAGGTCGAGATTGCGAGGTAGTTTCGCTTTAGAAGGGAAGCAATTGCCGTGCCGGGAAATACATGCGTTGGCGCAAGAGGCGTTTTGATAAGGCCGAGTCGGCCATTCGTCGTTGTCCCCGAGAGTCGCGAACGACCCCGCGAATTCAGTCTCCGTCATGCGAATTCGTGTGGTGCGAAGCACGTTGAGAAAATCGGTGCTCATCAAATTTCGATGACGGAAATCTGACGTTTTGGGCGCTTTCGGGCCCGTTCGACGTGATGAGTCGATTACTGACGACGTCCCTGAACTGTTACTCGGGCAGCTCTGGTGGGATTCTGCGTTTTCAGCCTATCGACCAGGATCTCCGGTGCAACGGATTGTCTTATCTCGGACTCGCGATCAGGCGTTGGAGACGCAGCGTGAGATCACGTCGACGGCGAGTCGCAGGGAACGGGCGGCCATGATGAAGTTGGTGTGGGCGCTAACTTCCGGTTGGATCTGCTCGTACAACTGCGTCGCTCCGACGAGTCGCCGCAGTTTCTTCTTGGCCATCTTCAAATAAGCGGACGTGTCGATAGAGTCATCAACCGGTCCGACCGCGAGGATAAAGTCGTAGAGATCACGAACGATCTCTCGCATGTCTTCATCGTCTTCGGCTTCATCGCAGTGTTTGAGAAACGTGCGGACCATCCAGACGTGCGTGAGTTGAGCGTCGATCTCGCGCACTCGAGCCATCGAATGATCGTCGCCGGATGGTTCCGCTATCGCGTCGTCACTCGTGTTCACGTCGCTGGTTCTTCTGCGGGATTGACGTCCGAGGCAAGCGCGGCCGGCTCGACGCTATTGGAGACCGTCGTGTCGGGAGCTGGTTTCGCGGGAGCGTGTCCGTGTGGGGTGTTCATGGCGACGATGACGACGCCTACCACGGTGAGGCCCATCCCGACCCACAGCAACGGACTGACATTGGTTCCGGCGTGCAGCTTGATCATCGAGACGATTGCAGTGACGGAAACCGCGCCCCCGAAAACGATCGGCATGACGAGCAACGCGTTGCCGCGGCTTGTCATCATTGCGGTTGTCAAACACAACGCGCCAAACGCCCCCAGTGATCCCGCCAAGAATCCCCATTTCGCGGTGGCGAAATGCTCGCCGGTGAAATTGAACGAGTCGCCCTTGAGACCCATCATGACGAGTCCACCGAGGATCGCGATCACGAGATAGGCGATTCCGATAAACACGTATGGTTTGAAGGGAGACCATAACGGCACGCCGTCGACACGGGGAGCTTGTGCGTTCCCGATCGTCGGACCGTAACATCCCCAAAAGAACGCGGTGCCGAGTGCGAAAAGGATTGGTACTAACATTTTACTCATGTATCTCTCGAGGGAGGCTGGCGGGGGATGTTAAACGTTGAACAGGAAGTGGCAGATGTCGCCGTCTTGCATCACATAGGATTTGCCTTCGACGCGTAGCTTTCCTGCGGCTCGAATTTCTTTCTCAGATTTGTATTGTTCCAGGTCGGCTAGGTTGTAGATTTCCGCCCGGATAAACCCACGTTCGAAATCGCTGTGGATCACGCCGGCGGCTTGCGGAGCGGTTGCTCCGATCGGGACCGGCCATGCACGAACTTCCTTTTCGCCAGCGGTGAAGTAACTTTGCAAACCGAGCGTGCGGTAGGTTTCGCGGGCGATCACGTTGAGTGAGGGTTCCTCGAGTCCAACGTCGGCGAGCATTTCAGCCCGATCACCTTCATCGAGTTCAGCGATTTCGGCTTCGAGTTTCGCACAAACGCAGGCGACGACCGCTCCGGTTTTTTTCGCGTGTTCGCGGACCTTTTGAACCAATTCATGCTCGCCGGCAAGGTCGTTTTCGTCGACGTTGGCGACATACAGGATCGGCTTGGCCGTCATTAAGCCGTAGCTGCTGATCGCGTTGGCTTCGGGAGCGGGCAGTTCAAGCGTGCGGAGCGGCTGTTCGCTTTCGAGGTGGGCGTTGCACTTCTTGATCGCCGACACCCGCAGGACCGCTTCTTTGTCACCTCCGCGGGCGCTCTTTTCGGCACGCGGCAACGCGTTTTCAAGCGTCTGCATGTCGGCCAGAACGAGTTCGGTCTCGATCGTGTCGATGTCCGCGATCGGATCGACCTTGCCCGCAACGTGCGTCACGTCAGGGTCATCGAAGCAACGCACGACTTGCATGATCGCATCGACTTGGCGGATGTGGCTGAGGAATTTGTTACCCAAGCCTTCGCCTTCGGACGCACCTTTGACGATGCCGGCGATATCAACGAGTTTCAACGCGGCAGGAATGACCTTCTGCGGCACGATGTATTCGGTGATTTTGGTCAATCTCGGGTCCGGCACGCTGACGATGCCTTCGTTGGGTTCGATCGTGCAGAACGGGTAATTGGCACTTTGAGCCGCGACGCTGCTGGTCAGAGCATTGAACAGTGTGCTTTTGCCTACATTCGGCAAGCCGACGATTCCGGCTTCCATCGAAAACCTTTATGGGTGGGGGCTACGGGAGAGGTGAGTCAGGGACGCGGTCTGGAACAGGTTCTCTGTTCTGGCGGCACCCTCGCAAGATGCATGTTATCGCCGCTCGGCCCCGATTCGTCGACCCACGACGCGGCCGGCCGAGAAAAGAATGCCCGGCCCGTGTCAAACCAAATCACCGCGGCCGCCAAAAGAAAGCATGGGGACGTCCCGCGGATCATCGACGCGTATTCGCGACGCGTTTTCTAAAACGGGCGCGTCGCGCCAGGCCAGCGATCCTGGGGAGCTGTTCCGGCGACGACGACGCCTTTTCGTTCCCAATTCAAATACGCGGTGACGTCGGCAGGACAATAGCGGAGCGTCAGTCCGCATCTCCGCCGATCGCTCTGGTTGGGGGCCGAACCGTGGACCAACAAGTCGCTGTGGATCGAGACTTGGCCAGCCGCAATCGGTGTGAACCGATGTTCGCCGTACTTTTCAGGATCGACGACGACTTGGTCGAGCACGTTGCCCGAGTCCTCGTCGGTTGTGTCAAAGTCGATCAAACCATGGCGATGAGATCCCGTGTACACCTCCATCCCGCCGTTATCCAAGTCGGCATCGTCGATGGCTAACCACACCGTGACGGCCTTGGTCGGCGTCAACGGCCAATAGCTACAATCCTGGTGCCAATCGACCCGTTTGCCATCGCCGGGCATTTTGCAGAAGAAGTGCGAACCCCATCCGATGACGTTTTCACCCAACAAATCGGACACGTAAGCGACAATTTTTGGGTGACTTAATAGATCCCAGACGCGAGCGTGTTTGAGGTGAGCGCTGCTGATCGAATAGCTGTCTTTGCCTGCGGCAAACGTTTGAGCAAGCAAATCGTCAAAATACGCTCTCAGCGATGCGGTTTCTTGCGGATCGAGTACGTCGAGCGGGCCGAGATAGCCGTCCCGGTTCCACGATTCAATTTGTGCTTGCGAAAGCACGCTTGGTGCAGGATTTTCGGTCGGGAAGAAACGTATTTCACGTTCGACCGTGGCGATGGATTTCCGGTCGGGAATGATGGCAAAATCGGTCGCGTCGTTCATGGGGATCTCGTCAGAGCAGCCTGAGGTGGCCGGATTGGTTGATCCGGGGCGGGCTCGGAAACAGCGGTTTTCGATTCACGCACGCCACGCTTTAAGATAGCAAAATCCGACACCAGCCATCGAAGTCTGGGACGTATCGACAGCTACCGATACGCGAGCTTGGTTCGGTCGATCCCGCTGAGGTTTCAGCCGCCTGTCGCTTGGCTGCGGAGAAGTTCGGCTCGGTTGAGCACGTTTTCAGACGGTTCGACGACCTGCGGGACGAGCTCAACGTCGATGATCCGTTCGTCGCGAATTTCACCCGGCCACAATGTTTCGCTGACAAATTCGGCAACCGGCAACTGGTACCACGGCGGCTTGATTTTTCTGCGGATCGTTTCGGTGCGGTACCCGTCTTTTTCGATCCGGATCTCACGCGTGCCGTAGTAGACGAAACTCGTTGCCGCGGGGCTCGTTCCGATCAGTTGGTTGTCAACGGAAACGGTTGCTCCAGGAGGCGATGTCCGCACCGTCATTCGTCGGCGGACGCAGCCCGAGCTCGCTAGCGTCACGCCGATTACAACGGCGAACGTGATTGCGGACGCAGGCATCCTCCATCGACCGGCATTCAAAAATGCGGTTGGGCGAAGTTGCTGCGATCGAGTTTGAGCGTGAAACACCATGGGCGCCAATTGAGGTCACCGTCTTAGAACCGAGTTTGTCCGGTTTAGCAATCTTCGCGGCACTCGGGCTAGAGCAATTGTCGTTACCCAGATCGTCGAAATTGTCGGCCAGTGTCGTCCCCGGACGCCCGCTCAGGTTGGCCGTTAAACGATCAACGACTGCCCGCCATCAATCCAAACGGGGGTGCCAGTGATATGGCTACTCAGGTCGCTCATCAGAAATGCGGTCAGCTCGGCGACTTGTTTGGGGGTTCCGAATTCGCCCCCGGTTAAAGGGATATCGCCTTCCGGGTACTCGATCGGAGTTTCGATCTTTTCCAGGTTTTCACGGTTGGTTTTCTCGTGGATCTCGGATTGAATCGCCCCCGGGCAGATCACATTGACACGAATTTTGGAAGGCGCGAGTTCAAGAGCCAGCATTTGGGCCAACGCGAATTGTCCCGCTTTGCTGGACGCGTACGCCGACGCACCTTCGTTGCTGAACGTTCGCGTGCCGTTAATTGAGGACATGATCACGATGCTGCCGCGACCTTGGCGTCGCAAATGCGGGACGCTGTGGTGAACCGTTAAATAGGTTCCCGTCAGATTGACGTCGATGGTTTTGCGCCACTGCTCCGGAGTCATTTCATCGATCGGTGCCCACGTTCCGTTGGTGCCCGCGTTGGCGACGACCCCATCGAGTCGTCCGTATCGGGCCACCGTTTTTTCCACAGCCTCGTGAACCTGTTCGCTGTTGGTAACATCGGCGTGTTCCCACGATGCGGTCCCCCCGTCGGCCTCGATCGATTTCACCACCGCTCGCATGTCTTCTTCGTCGCGGCTCACGACGCAGATCGAAGCGCCGCACTTGGCGGCATGGATCGCGATCCCTTTGCCAATTCCCGAACTGCCTCCGGTGACGAGGATCACTTGCCCTGTTAGATCGATTTTCATGTTGGGTTCGTTGGGGGTTGTGGTTAGAGAGAGACAACAACGGATCAGGCGTTATCGCGGTGATCGATGCTCGGCCGCGTTTGAGTGCTCGTCCACGCCTAGAGCACTTTTGGAAACGACGTGGGGTCATTTCCCATCGGACGGGCTTGATTTGGCCAGCAGGAACTGGCCCTGCATCCCATATCTCAATCTTGAAAATGTTCTCAGTGGTGGACAATGAGCTTCCGGAGGCAAATCGCGCGCCGATCTTTGCAAGCCGCATGCTGATTTTGGCTGGCGACGCTCTGAAAACGAGTTGGGGCGATGGGTTGGGGATGGCGGAATGCGAAATCCGCTAGAATCTGAGCATCCCCCTGCCCTTTGATTGATGCTGCATGCCTTCACTGCGAGAACGTATCCATGCCGACGACTAAAAAAGAAGTGATTGCCTGGCTGAAGGAGAATGCCGACCAACGCGGGATCGACCACTGGAAGAAACGACCTCAGGTTCTCAAGACCGTGGGCATTGGTCTAACCCGGTTGAGGAAATATGCCAAACAGATCGGGCGTGACCACGCACTCGCCCAGTCGTTGTGGAAGAGTGACATCTATGAAGCCAAGGTCCTCGCACTGTTGGTCGACGACCCAAAAAAGATCACTCGCGAGCAAGCGGAATCGCAGGTCGATGGTGGGCTGAACTCGGGATACTTGGCACACGTGTTCGCGTCGTGCGACGCCACGCTTGCCAAAACACCGTTCGCTTTTGAGTTGGCAAAAGATTGGGTGCAGAGCAAAGACGCGATGCGTCGCCGATGCGGGTACGCGTTGTTGTACGAGCTATCGAAAAAGAACCCCAAAGGAATGGACGATGACTATTTGCTCGAACGCATTCGCCACATTCGCGAAACGATCCACGACGAAGAAAAATGGGTGCGTGAGTCGATGAACACCGCGCTGATGGGAATTGGCAAACGCAATGCGTTACTCAATGCGGCGGCGATCGAAGCCGCCGAAGCGATCGGTCCGGTCGATATCGATTATGGCGATGACAATGATTGCCAACCGCTCGATGTGCTTAAGCACCTGCGGTCGGATTACTTGCAGAAGAAACTGTTTGGTACCGCGAAATGATCAACCGTCGCGTGTTTCTTATTTAATCGCACCGAAGGCGGCAAAGCAGGAATTCTTGTGCAATAGGTCGACTTGCGTGAATCCGACCTGACGGAACAGGTCGAGTTGAAAGGTGACCGGGCGTGGTGAATCTTCTTTTTCGATATAGGCAAAAACTTTGTCTCGGTATTCCTCGCCGCTCAAGTCGTTGAGGTAGTCGCCGTAACGCGTCCACATCAATTGCTGAACACTGGCGATCTCATGCGACACCAAGTCGGTGATCCAAATCGAACCGCCGGGCTTGAGCAGCCGATGGATCTTTTCAAACGCGGACGTCCAATCGGAATCGTCTCGGAGGTGATGCAAGACTGCGGCGGCCAAAATCACATCGAACGATTGCTCGGGCAGTTCCGCGTTTCGGAAAGCGTCGTGCCACAGACGAACTTCACCTGCACCTGCTTCGCGGACTCGCTCATCAGCGCGATTCAACATCGGTTCGCTCAGGTCCAACAAATCGGCATCAAAGTCCTTGCCGTAGACGTGTCTAAGCTTGATCGTGTTGTTACCCGCCCCACATCCGATGTCAAGGACCCGGTCGATCGTTGGAGTCGCGGCGACGGCCGCTTGTGTGATCAGCTCCATCGCCAGCGGTGCGTCTATCGTGGCCGATTGTCCAGTTTCAAGGACGCTGAAACGTTCCACGTCGTTGTCGAACCGTTCGCGTATTTCGTCGATCGTTGATTTGGCGGTCAGGTTGGTCATGGGGGGCTTCGCGAAGAATTTCGATATTCGGAAATGCGAACGGTGTGTCGGTTCGCAGCAGCACGGTGTGGATGTCGCCGCCAGCGAGAGTGAAATCTCAATGGCGGAACGGCTTCTATCAGAAAGACGAACGAGTCAAAAGAGGATTCAGATGCAAAACGCGTGTGTACGGGGAGTCAGCCCAACAATTTTTTCATCGCGGCGGCAACACCGAGGGTGACTTCGGTCATGCGGGGATAATCGAGGGTTTCAGGGGTGTCGGTCGATCGATGGTAGTGCGGGTTTCGCAGGTAGCTGGTGTCGGTGAGCATGAGCGCGGGATAGCCTTGATCCCAAAACGAGCTGTTGTCGCTCAGTCGGATATCGTTGATCTTTTCGGGGAGCACGATTGAAAACAGAGGCAACCGCCGCGTGCCTCGTCGGAAACCTCGCCGGAATCTCCAGCACAGTTTCCATGATTGCAAGTTTCCAACCGCGGCGAGGAAATTGCCACGCTGGGGAAAGAAGCGACGCAATACCTTTGGAATCGCTGCGGGAACGGCTTGCGAGCCTCTCGTGAGTTGGTAGTAGCCCACCATTTCCAAACACAACATGCCGACGATTTTGTCGCCACGGCCGCGGGACCGGCGTGCATGATGTTGACTGCCCATTGCATCGACATTGAAGTACGGTGGTTCTTCGCATGCGAACGCGACATAGCGAGCGGTTCGTTTGCCGGCGTGATCACGCAGCAAACGGCTGACTTCGATCAACACGGCGACGGCGGACGCATTGTCGTCTGCGCCAGGCGTTGAGGAAACGGTGTCGTAGTGGGCTCCTAATAGAACAATTTCATCCGAACGGCTCTTGCCAGTTTGTTCGACAATCAAGTTGGTCGCTTCGTCACCGATCGCGTCATAGGTTTCGCGTTCGACGGCATGGCCCATCTCTTTCCACTGGCCTTCGATATACCCGATCGTTGCGACAATCGTCTTGGGCTTGCTCAGCGTTCGGGGGCCGATGAGTCCGGCAATCCGATCGACATGCATGCGGAGGTTGGCCTCGATTTGTTCGCGGTTGTCGCTCATGGGTCTGTCGGCGGGACGCGGGTATGAGGTTGTTAGTAAGGCGGAGCGAGTCGGCGAAAACCGTGGAAGAGAACGACGAAAAGGAAGACGAGGTTGCGGATGATGACGGCGATCAAATTAACCCGTGAGACCGTTGATTGGGTGGATTGGCACTCGTTCGATTCGATAGCTGATCGGGATGACGCGAGTTGAATGCCAAGATTCTCAATCCAGCGAAGACTGCGGGGCCAGTCACGGAGTCCATCGAGCCAATCTTTGGGGAGCCCTTCGCGTCCGACACCGGCACCTACGATACCGCCAACAATGGCAGCGGTGGTATCCGCATCGCCTCCACATCGGATTGTCGTCGTCACCGCTCGGCGAAAATCCTTTGGGTTGGACAACCATGCGTGAATGGCCACGGGAACTGTGTGATAGGTGTACCCCGTCACGCCGTTTCCAAGACCGAGCGACTCGGCAAACCGCTGTGTCGGTTCTCCCGAGGTTGCACTTTGCACGGCTTGAGAGAGCAATTCACTGAATTCGACGCCTTGCTCACCGATCGTATCGACAATGGTTTGCAACCACAGGTTCGCGTTGATGGGCCCGCTTTTTCGCGATTCACGTGCGGCTAGGGCGACCGTGACGGCTCCGAATTCGGCTTTGGGGTCCGTGTGCGTCAATCTGGTGGAAGCTCGCACCATCGCAAGTAGTACTTCTCGATCACCAATCGCTGCGCCGAAAATTGTAGCCCGCATCGCGGGACCGTTACCCGCCGAGAACACACCGCATGTGTCGGTGAGGGAACCGTGTGTCGCAGATGGTGTGGGCAACTTTGCTCCCAACCACAATCGGAAACCACTCAGCGCGGTCGCTTTGCCCACGCCCGCTGGAAACGCCAGAATCCACCAACGAAGTCGGCGTGCAAACCGGCGAGTGAACTCATTCACATCGTTTCCGGATTCGATCAGTGATTGAGCCACCATGCAGGTGTGCTCGGTGTCATCGGAGATCATGCCGCGACCGAAACAGAATCGGTATCGGTCCGGTGGGCCTAGCAGTCCGTGTGCGCGATTCGGAGAGAGACCTTCGTAGGGAAGTCCCAACGCGTCGCCCACCGCGGTTCCGAGGAGGCACCCGACGATTGCGTGTTTCATGTGATTGTGGTGGTCGGGGAATTTTGATTCCATGGAATCTTATTGAACAGTTGCATCAACTTTTGGCCTCTGTTGGCGTTGCACTGAGAGACATGGGCGATGCGGCCTCGGAGGTGGTCGGCGAAGTGAGGGTGATTGTCGCGGTTTTGTGACCTCCATCCGTGGCGGTAGCAGTTGGTTAGGATTGCTTTGAGGCGTTCATATTCCTCGCGGCCGCTATTGAGTTTTTGATTGACGGTGAGACCGAGGACCCGCTGTCGATGTCCATCAAACATCGTCCGAGTCTTTCGATGAGCCACCGTAAAACCCTCTTCCATCGCGATCAGGGCAACTGTGGTTGAAAAACGATTGACGCGGCAGGCGAAGTCGGAATCACCGCTGAAAAAGAGATCGTCGGCGTAGCGTGTGTAAGTGATTCCGACCGCGTTGGACAGTCCGATCAACCGTCGATCCATCTGAAACGCGACGGCGTTGGCGAGCGTGGGTGAAGTGGGGGCACCTTGCGGTAAATGCTCGCGAGTGAAGTGATCAGAACAATCGATTGCATCACCAGGCGGTATTGCTGGAGCGGTGCAGAGTTGTGCGAGAGACAGTGCGATCGGGCGATCGTAGCCACACCGTCGAAATTGCGCGGCAACACGGCGAAGCGAGATCGTTCCGAAGAAATTCTGCAGGTCCATTTTGAGGACAACTCGTTGGCCGACATGAGGGCTCGCGCAGGTCATCACCGAACGACCCGGTTGATAAGCATGTGCGACGTCGTGAATGACAAGGTGCGTCAAAATCTCGGCGTTGATTAGTCGTTGGACGCGTTTGAGTAGTGGACGTGGTTCTTCGATCAAGCGTGAGCGACCGTTGTGTCCACGTAGCCAACGACGAGAGTAGTGATCGACTTCGGTTCGACGTCTGCGATGAGGAAGGAGTAGCCAATCGAGTACCCGTGAGGAAGGCAATTCCAGGAAGTCGACGAGTTGAATGTCGGACGCGATGAGAGGGCAAGCTGATTCGTCGTCGGCCTTCGCAGGTTGCACCCAGATGGCGAACGTTTTCTTTTTGTGTTTTGCGGCAACGAAGTGTGGTTGGCGTTTGAGCCAGTGTGCCATTTCACCTTGGGTGGCGTAGCCGTGGCGTCCGAATTACTGCGTGATCGAGGTTGCCAACGCCGGGATCCAGCCTGCTCGGCTGCCGGTCAAGCGTTTCAACTCACGCGTGATCGCAGCGGGGTCTCCGAGCCATCGGTTGGCGAGATTACCGGCAATCCGATTTGCCAACTGCGCTGCCGTGACGTCGCGTTTGGCGTCTGCGGGGTTGGCCATGCTTGGACGTGCTGCAAGGTGAAGCCGACGCGAACGCCGTCGGTTGAGTTGTGAATGCCTCAAGGCGGGCCGACACCAACCGGTCCGAGTGCTGCGTGAGCACTCATCCGACGGTAGTCGGATCATCGCTCACGCTATCAATGCTCTGATAGGAGAAACCCGCGAGGTAGCCTCGCGTGGGACATCGTTCGACTTCTCAACGAGTTGAGAAAGGACGAATGACATCAAGCTTGGTCCTTCGGCACCGCCCTGAAGCAATCGCATGATGATGGGCAGACGTATCGTCGTCAAATGATCCGGAACTCACCGGCTCAATGACGGCCCTCGAGCTCGGATCATGGCGGACAAGCCGGGATCATGTTGAACCAACCTGTTGGGCAGATTTGCAATTGGGGCTGGCTTGCCGTTGGGAAGGGCCTGCTATTGAGCAGATTTCTTCTCGAGCACGTCTTCGACCCAGCTTTTCGCCCGCATCATGGTGGGGAAACCGATCGTGGGAGCGGTCAGCATTGCGACGTGCCGCAAGTCGTCGCCACTGCAACCGGCATCGAGAGCTTTTCGCGTGTGCGAATGGGAACCACCCTCAAGTCCGGCGGTAATCGAGATGGCTAGTTTGACCAACGCGACTTCGCGGTCCGAGAGCGGTCCGGCATCGCGAGCCGCGTCCCGCATGGCTTCGTAAGCTTGCATGAACTCAGGATAGTTCTCCTGCATCTTCTTGTAGCTTTTGGGGATCATTGCGTGCTCGCTAAAAGTTTGGCGTTGATTGGTCCTCGTCCCATGCGTCGTGATGGTGAGGCGATACGTTCAGTTTAGCCGGCGCTCGTCACGTGTGCACGGAACAGCTCGTTGAGTTGACGCGTGATCGGACCAACTTTGCCGTCAGCGATCAAACGCCCATCGAGACGAACGGCCGGGATGACTTCGGCGGCGCTGCCGGTTAAGAAGCACTCGTCGGCGATGAACAAGTCGTGACGCGTGAGTGTTTCCTCGGCAACTTCGATGCCCGCGCCGCGAGCGAGATCCATCACCGTGTTACGGGTGATGCCTTCGAGGATTCCGGCGTGGATCGGCGGCGTGATGAGACGGCCGCGGCGAACGATGAAAATGTTATCGCCGGTGCACTCGGCGACTTCGCCTTTGTGATTGAGCATCACGGCTTCGATGCACCCCGCCCGGATGGCTTCGATTTTGGCCATGATGTTGTTGAGATAGTTCAGCGACTTGATCCGCGGACTCAGAGCAGCGGGATGGTTACGGATCGTCGACGCGGTGATCAGGTCCAAGCCTTCGGTGTAGAACTTTTCAGGATACAACGAGATCTTATCGACAATGATGATGACTTGGGGGTCTTCGCAGCGGTACGGATCGAGTCCGAGTTGGTTGCCGCCACGGGTGCAAACCAATCGCACGTAGGCTTCTTTGAGGCCGTTCTTTTTGACGGTTTCTTCAACCGCGGTCCGCATTTCGTCAATGTCGATCGGGATGGTCAATGCGATCGCGCGAGCGGATTCATAGAGTCGGACGAGGTGATCTTCGAGTGCGAAGACTTTGCTGTTGTAGATGCGCATGCCTTCAAAGACGCCATCACCGTACAACAGTCCGTGGTCGTAAACACTGATTTTGGCGTCTTCGCGAGTAAAGTATTCGCCGTTGATATAGATCGCTTGAGGCATGAGAGCAGAGAGGACGGAGTTGGAGGGAATGGAACGCTACGATGGAGGCGAGCGGGGTGTCAATCGACGGACGCGGCGGTGACCGCGCCGACGACATCGGCATCGAAGTAGTTGATGGACATGCCCGCATCGACGACGAGGGATTGAGCGGTGATGCCGCTGGAGCGATGGGACAATAGAAATGCCGCCGTCGCGGCGACTTCGTCCGTTTCGACCGCTCGACCGCGCGGGATGACTTTCTCCGCATACAGGTACGAATCGACGTATCCCGGAATGCCTGCCGAGGCACTCGTTTTGAGTAAGCCTGCGGCGACGCTATTAAAGCGAACTTCGCTAAACCGGCTGAACGACTTTGTCAGGAACGCGAGCGATGATTCGAGGGCGGCCTTGATCGGTGCCATGAACCCATAACTTTCACTCGCCATTCGCGTGGTGCTGATACCGATCGTGACCACCGAGGCATCGTTTGCCAAACGTTCGCGGAGGGCATTACAAACCGCCGTCAGCGAGAACGCCGAGATGTCGATCGCCTGCAAGAACTGCCGACGTGTCGTTTCGTGAAACGGTCGAATCCCTTCGCTGTAATCGGCGAATGCGATCGCATGAACCAAACCGGCGAGTTGGATGTTGTCTTGGGCCAATGTTTCGGCGAGTGCGTCGATTTGGGATTGGTCTTCGACGTCGCACACGATCACGCGTCGGCCGGCGAGCAATTTCGCGGTGCTCTCGCGGCGAGACTCGCTGCGTACGGTGTAGATGACTTCACCGCCGGATTGTTCGATCATCCGCGCGATCGCCCAGGCGACGCTCTTGCGGTTGGCCACTCCCATGACCAGATACTTTTTGCCGGAGAACCCGAGGAAGTCCATTGGGGCGTCTGGTGTTTCCGGGGCACTCACGAGGCGTCACCTTTCGGCGAGGTGATGCTGCATGCGAACTCGAGGCGGGTGGTCGTTTTGCCGTTGAGCAGCATTTTGCCGGTCAAGAAAAACGCGTTTGCCAGTCGCTCTTTGAGCGTGACGTGGATGTCGACCGTATCACCGGGGCGGACCATGTTTTTGAATTTCACGCTGTCCATGCGAGTCGCAACGGGAACGAATTCGCCGACTTCGGGGGTGTGTTCTCGCAGCAGGATCGCTCCGGCTTGCAGGCAGCATTCACACTGGATTACGCCCGGCACGAGCGGGTAGCCGGGGAAATGGCCCTGCACGAAAAACTCGTCTTCGGAAAACGTCTTCCGGGCGTGGAGCGTTGTCTCGGTCATCTCAACGACTTCGTCTAGCAATCGCATCGGAGATCGGTGCGGGATCATCGCCTCAATTTGCTCGGCTCCCATAAGGGGAGACGCGGAGGCCGGCGTGTCGGATGGAGACATGTCAGATGGCATGAGATCGGGAGAACAACGGAAAAAACAGGAATCGGGCATATAAGACGCCAAACCCTCGATCGTCGTCAAGGGAGCCCGAGGGCGAAACGGCGCCGCGGTGGCCGGCCAATCGCCTTCCCCGTCGGCGGCGCCAGCCGAGTTGCCTGAGTGTTGATCCGGCTGCGTCGACAGGGCCGCGGTGCCATCTGAGAGCGGGCTGTCGGTGATCAGGTTCTCGAAAATCTCGCCACAGACGTTCTGACGAAGTTGCCGCAGAGTTTTGCAGCCAAACGCCCTCCGGTGCGGCTGGATTTACCGCGGATCGGAGGGCGGCTGAGCGAGAATTGCCGCGAATTCGCAGGATCCTGTGGGATCAGCGGGACTACTTTTTCTTGGCGCCGCGTTTTTTCTGAGAGTCGCCCGGTGTGGGTTTGGGCTCGTCCTGATTCGCTTCGAGTTCTTCCTGAGTTGGGTCTGGGGTCGCGATGCCGTTTTCGGGAATCTCGCCGTGAGCGGTCCATACGATCGCGTTGAGCATCACTTTGCGGAAGTTCTCGTCGGCCCAATTCCAGTGGAAGTGTCCTCCGGTGAAACCGAAACCGCGCCCGCCGCCGTCACGTTCGGCTGCCCAGGCGACGTGTTGGATCTCACCCGCCGCGACGGCTTTGCGAACGTCTGGGTTACCGCTGTGGGGGCCGTCAGGGCGTCGCATCGTGTCTTCGGGTGGATGGGCCGACAGGATCGGGGTGACACCTTTCATCTGATCGCGGAACCGCATGTGGAAATACCACTCGTCGTTAATCTTGAACGGTTTGACGCCGCGGCTGATCGGGTGGTCGGGGAAGGCGGTGAATTCGGCTTCCCAGTGTGGATTGACTGACCAACCGGCTTCGAAGTAGCCACCGATCCAATCGAGGAACGCGTTGCCCGTTTTTCCTGCTGGAGTTTCGACGCCGTAATGGATGCAGACCAGCCCCGCACCGGACTTCATCACGGACTGGAATTCGTCGATGTGTGGATTGAGCAAATGACGCGGACCGCCGTCACAGTACACGACGACGGAGTCGGCGTCCTTGAGTGCTTCGATGCCCTCTTCGGGCCAACCGTTTTTGATGACGGTGACTTCATATCCGGGAACGGCTTCCTTGAGCGATTCGGCCAGCAATCGGCTACCGGCATAGTGCTCGTGGGCTCCATATCCGTGGCTTGGGCGACCGGCGATGAACACGATTTTTTTGGTTTCACTCGCGCTATCCACGTTCGCCTCAGCGGCCAAAGCGAAATCGCCTGTGAAGGCGGTCAAGAGGATCGCGAACAAACCGTAAGCACTACGTCGAAACATGTTTTCAATCTCGAGGAAATGTGGGGGCGGGGCTGGTGGTGGGGTATCGCCGCCGGTGAGCGGAAGACACTCGGAAGCCCACTGCGGAAGGGAGGGGTGGGGAAGGTGTCGACGATTATAACCCATGTAGCCGGTGATTTTGGTCGCGTTTGCAAAAAGTGGTCTGCCGATTGCGGGGACAGGATTTGGATGTGTCCAACGCAACACTTTGGCGCGAGATCCCATCATTCGCGAGGTTTTGCCGCCATCCGATCAACCCGGCGCCTTGATCGAATCCCCCGATCAACGACACTAGGAAGGTTGGTCACCGTACTTTTTCTATCCATCTCCACCTGTCCTATCCCGAGCGAATGATTTCAGCGAAGCACCCTGGCGAGAGTAATGTGGCCGTTGACGGCAAAATCGTGTCGTTGGTTACCGACGCGGCGGGGGGCGTGGATTCATCTGTCCACCGATATTTTGAGTGTTGTGGATCGATCGGGTTTGGAAGTCTGCGAACTGCGGGGCGGATGCTGGTCATGGTATCACTGCTCGGGGTGTCCTCAGCGCTGGCCGCCGATGACCGAAACGTTGAGGAACCAAATTCGAGCGACACGACCGTTTCGAACATCACGTCGAGCGTCAATCTGAAACAGGAGTTGGCCGACGAAATTGCATCACAGGAACAGGACGAAGATGCAGCGGTTGAACCGGTGAACACGATCGGTCCCGGCAAACAGCCTCCCGCGTCGCTGGAGCCGCTGATCGAGTTGGCGCGGCAGGTGAAAGAGAAATTCGAAACCGAAGTGGATTGCTACACGTGTTTGTTAGTCAAACGCGAAACGCTCGATGGCAAACTGGAACCGACCAAATACATCCGGTTGAAAATCCGTGAGCGTCGGCACAATGGACAAGAATTACTGAGACCCCAATGCATCTACGGCCGGTTCCTTAAACCGAAAGAAGTTGCCGGACGCGAGATCTTGTACGTCGAAAACGAACGCGATGGTGACGTCTTGGTCCGTCGAGGTGGCACCCGATTGCCCAACCTCACCTTGGAGATCGATCCCGAAGGACGGCTCGCAAAACAAGAGAGCAACTTCTCGATCGTGCAAACCGGAATCCGCCCGATGGTCGAACAGATCCTCGATCGGATGGAGTCGCAAATTGATCCGACAAATGTGAAGATCCGCTACTACGCCGATGCCAAAGTTGATGGCAGGCCGTGCCAACATATCGAAATCAGCCAATTGGAGCGTCGACCCGACTCGAATTACCAAATCGCGAAGGTCTACATCGACGAAGAACTCAAGCTGCCGGTCTTCTTTTCGTCATATGCCTGGCCTGAAGAGCCGGATGGAAAGCCGATTTTGCAGGAGCAATATGCGATCACCCAAATTAATCTCAATGCTGAGTTAACCGACCTCGATTTCGATCGAACGAATCCTGAATACAAGTTTTACAACGAAACTGAATAGCCAAAGAGAATCCAAATGCTCCTGTCGATCCATCGTCATTACCCCGCCGCTCGATTGGGACAGGTTGCCCCATTGAGATCTGGCATCACAGTGCTCGTCGTCATCGGGCTCTTCCTGGTGGGAGGCGCTTCGGTAGCGAACGCTCAGTACTATTTTGGGGGACACGGATTCGGATATGGTCCCCATGTTTCGATTACGATCCCGGCGCCGGGCGCGATGCCCATGCCAGGTGGTTATGTCGGTCCGGGGTATCCGTCGCCGTTTGCGATGATGGCCGATCACATGGCTCGTCGACACGCTCAAATGGCGGAACGATACGCCGCCCGTTTCGGATACCAGCCCGCACCAGCCTACGTGCCTGTGGTCCCAGTGCCCGCTTTGCCGGGTGTCGTTCGGGTCGATCCCTACCCGCCACAAGACGAGATCGCGCCGCTCGGCGACGCGGCGTATCCGGAACCGGATTACCACATGGAGTTCGCTCCCGATGCGGGATCATTCGCCCGCGCCGCCGTGAGATTGACGAACGCCTTGTCGCAAATGGAAAACGGAAGCGTGTGGATCGAATACCTACACGCTGATCAACTTGCCGAGTTGGCGAACCGAGGGCAATTGCCGAGCGAAGTCGAAATGCGAAACCTTGCCGCTCGCTATCAAGGCGTTGTCGCGAATCCTGATTTGGATTGGGTGCGGCGTGCCGATGGGTTTGAAGAAGTTTTGGCCGGATTGACCGCCATCACGGGATCGGGAATGGAACCCGAAACGGACGTGTATCGACAACCGATGGGCGGAGCCTCGTCCCCGTCACCACGTTCGGGTTCACCAACGGTTGCGCCAGAGGTGGAGTCGGCACAGGGGAACGCGTCCGATGATGCCAATCAACCTGAGGGTGAGTCGGTGTTGACGAACAAGGACACCGAAGGTTCGGTAGAGATTCTTCCTGCGCCCGCGACCACGTCGCTGTGATCAAACAACCGATGTGACCATTGGCGACCGAGCAGCCGGTTATCTCGGATCGAGCTTGATTAGGTATTCAAATTCGCCAGAATTCCTCGCCCTGAGGATTTCTGGTGAAACCCACGACATCAATTATTTTCGTTTGGTACTAACGAAGGTGTCCGGCGCTGGTTTGGAACATACGGCGACGTCTGGTCGCGGACTCTTGTTCGTCTAGCATCGCTTGATTGAGGTCGTCGTGGTTGGCGTTGCAAACACGGCATCCGATCTCGGATAGATGAAACCGGATGTAATCGGCTGAGTCCCGTTCGAGTTCGCCACGCAAGTATTTCTGAAGCGTTTCGCGGTCCGGGCAGCTCAAGCGTTCTTGTCGCCAAATTGCGCCGATGGTGTGCAGGCCGGCTAGGTTTTGACCTCGCAGTCGGGTCAGACGCTCACGCAAGTCAGCGGAATCACGGATCGCGGTTTCGATCCGGGCAGACAGTTCTGCGTCGAGTTGCTCGTCTAGAAAGGCGAGCAACTCGACGTCGCTGAACTCATCTGAGTGAGTTGACTCATGTGACACGTTGATGCTCGTCATGACGTTTGCAGAAAAGTCTTCCAAGATTCATAACGTGGGTCGTCTATGGAATGAGTCATCAGAGGATTGAACCGAGGCTTCGCAGGGTTGGTCAGCAACTTCATGCGTGCCTGCTGCGGCGTCCGACCGCCCTTGCGGCTGTTGCATCGCAGACAGCTGCAAACGATGTTTTCCCACGTGGTTGCGCCGCCATGAGATCGAGGCACGACGTGATCCAAACTGAGCTTGGTCATCGGCTCGACTTTGCCGCAGTATTGACAGCGATACTCGTCCCGGGCAAACAGGTTACGTCGGTTGAAACGCACGGTTTGCGCGGGCATGCGGTCGAAGCGAGTCAGGCGAGCGATCCGAGGCACCTTGACTTCAAAACCGACCGCTTGCAGATATTCTTCCCCTGGCTGTTTATCCGAAGAGGCCAATTGGCTCAGCTCGCACCAAGAACCAAAATCGTAACTCACGTACTGGCCGTCATCGCAGTCGATCACTTCCGCACACTCACGATACAGGAGTGTTAAAGCACGACGCACGTTGACCACTCGAATCGGCATGTAAAAGCGATTCAAAACCAATACGTTGGTATCTAAAACCCTTCCGTTCATAGATACTACAGTCCTTTCGCTAGGCGAAGCCGGGGGGCAGGTTGCAGGTCGCTGCTAACCATGGTAGCGATTCGCAAAGTTTCAATCCACTTCGGTCATCGTGTTTCTCGGCCGCATCATGGATGATTTGACACCTTTGAGACGGAATTGAGAGCAACTGGGTTCGGGAACGAGTCCAGACTTCATCAAACCATGATCGAATCTTTGGAGTTATTGGTGATGTTCGATGGTGCGTGGGTGGGCGTGTTGGCGGACGACGCCGGGTGGTTCGCCGGTTTTAAGGAATCAGCGCAGAGCGTATTGCTATCCGGGGGGATCGTTTTGATCGCTGTCTCGCTCGTTGTCGTTTGTTCGGCAGCGTGGTTGACGAACTTGGTCGCGTTGCCTGGGAACTGGTTGGCGGTGTTGGCGATGGGGTTGTATGCCTGGCTGGGGCCTGAGTCGGGGCGAGCTCAGGTGGGACTCGTCGCCGTGGGGGCCGCGTTTGTGGCGGGGCTGGTGGGCGAGTTAATCGAATTCGCTGCCGGGGCGGTCGGTGCGAGTCGGGCGGGGGCCAGTCGCCGGGGGACGATCATGGCGGTTGCCGGGTCCGTCGTCGGCGCGATTGTGGGCGGGATCATCGGGCTGCCGATCCCCGTGCTTGGGCCCGTTTTGGCCGCGTTGTTGTTTGGCGGTATGGGGGCGACGGCGGGGGCGATGTTGGCGGAGTGGCACGACGGGAAATCTTGGCGTGACAACTGGCGAATCGGCCGGGCGGCTTTTTGGGGCCGAACGACGGGCGTCGTGGGCAAGATGATTGCGGGGCTGGTGATCGTGCTGATTTGCGTCGGAGCGGTACTGTTTTAGTAGCTCAGCGGAGGTTTTTGTCGAAGCGTGGGGCTGTCGCGATGACCTAAACGGGCCGTTTGCTCACTCTGAGCGTGATGTCCAGACGAGGGAGGCGAGTTCGCTCGGGTGGTGCGGCAGGCTGAAATTCGGCAGCGGAGGGGCGTCGGCGAGAGCGTGGCATGGCGAATGCAGTGGGCGAAACGGCTGGCGGGCTACCTACAATGCCCAGGCTACCTTGTTCTACTGTATTTGACCCCGTTTTGACGGCGTCGGAGACGGATTCAACTAGGATTTCACTGGCGTTTTGTCTAATCTTGTAAGTCGAGCGGGCACCCTGCCCTGCCCCCATGTCGTCCGTTTCGGTGCCTTCGCCGATTCCGTTTTTTGTTTTTCCCTTCACTTCCGGTCCACAGCCTACCCCTATGCTCAAAGCACTCGAGCTGGCCGGATTCAAAAGCTTTGCGGATCGAACCCGCTTTGATTTTCCTGATGGGATCACCGTGGTGGTGGGCCCCAACGGTTCTGGGAAATCGAATATTGTTGACGCGATGAAGTGGGTTCTGGGGAGCCAGAGCGCCAAGAGTCTGCGCGGCAAAGACATGTCGGACGTGATCTTCAAAGGGTCGCAAACCCGCGGTCCGGCGGGAGCCGCCGAAGCCACGATCATTTTTGATAATTCGGGCGGCCAACTGCCTGTCGACGCACCCGAAGTCCATGTGACCCGTCGCGTTTATCGCAGCGGCGAAGGTGAATACCTGATCAACAATCAGGCCGTGCGGCTCAAAGACGTCAAAGCCCTGATCCGCGGAACCGGGATCGGGATCGATGCTTACAGTCTGATCGAACAGGGCAAAGTCGATCGGATGCTGCAGGCCAACGCGAAGGATCGACGTGCGATTTTTGAAGAAGCCGCCGGGATCAGTCGCTTTAAAGCCAAAAAGGTCGAGGCGGAACGGCGACTCGCCCGCGTCCAGCAAAACCTGACTCGACTCGGCGATATCGTTGACGAAGTCGCCACGCGGTTGAAAACACTCAAGAGTCAGGCGGGCAAAGCGGAACGGTTTCGCCAAGCGTCCGATCGTCTGAAGGAATTGCGGACGGTCGTGGCGTGGAACGATTGGTTTTCGTTGTGTAGCGAGTTGGATTCGGCTCAGCAGCGTTTGGCCGATGCGACCGCCTCACACGAGGCCAGCGAAACGCTCCGTGAATCGCTCGAAGAACAACGCCAAGCCGCCGAGATGCGTCTCCAGGGGATCGCCGAAGAGGCCCGCGACGCCGAGCGGACACGTGGTGAATTGTCGGGAGAAGTTGCCCGGTTGCAGGGACGCCGCGAATCCGACCAGACGACACTCGCCGAACAACGTCGCGCCCTCGCCGGTCACTACCGACGTCTGCGGGTCACGCGTACCGCCGCCGGAAGTGCCACGGCGGATTTGCAAAAAGCGATCGCCGATTTGGAAATCGCTCAGGCTCAAGCCGCTGATGTGGAGCGACGGAAGAAGACGATCACCGAAGACCGTGATCGTTTGCAAAAAGAAGTCAACTCGATCCAGAACCGTCGCGATGAGCTTCAGCGCGAACACCTCGCTGCGGTTCGCCGCGTTGCCGACCACGAAGCCAACCGGCAACGTGTGGCTCAACAGATGGTGGAAGCATCGCGGGCGATCGCCGAAACGCAACGGAACTTAGCGACGGCGGAAGCGAACTTGTTGGCTGCTCGTGGTGAGCACGACGAAGCCAACAAACGCGTGCAAGAACTCGAACAAGAAATCGCCGCTTCGCAACGGCTCGTTGAAATCGCGGATGCGAAGTTAGCCGAGACTCGCCGGTTGTTTGAACGCCGCCGCGAAGAGATCGGCTCGCTGAAAATTCGGCTCCAAGGCATCACCGAGCGGGCCAAAGTGCTCGGTGAATTGGAGAAACGGCAAGAGGGTGTCAGCGGCGGTGTCCGCGAGATCTTGCGTCTTCCCGAAGGTGCACTCCGCGATCAGTTGGTCGGTTTGGTCGCCGATTGTTTTAACGTCGATCGTCAAGTCGCACCGCTGATCGATGCCGCCCTCGGTCCACGGACGCAGTACGTGATTGTGCGTGGTCCTGCGATTAGTGACGCGATCGCGGCCGGTGAAATCAAAATCGCCAGCCGCGTAGGGATCATCCGTTTGGATGAATTGCCTGCCAGACGCCCCGGCGACCGCATCCGGCTCGATGGGCTCGCGGGGGTGATCGGACGTGCGGACCGGATGGTTGATTGTGACGAACATTTACAACCGCTCGTTCGCCACCTGCTAGGCAACACTTGGCTGGTCGATTCGTTGAGTACGGCGTTGGGCTTGCGAAAGCTCTCAGGTGCCGGATTGCGTTTCGTGACCGCGTCGGGTGATCTGCTCGACAACGACGGTTCGAGCGTGGTGGGACCGCCCGGTGGTGAAACCGGATTGGTCAGTCGTCGCAGCGAACTGCAGTCGGCGCGTTCGGAGATGGAACATTATGCGTTCCAAATCAGCGAAGCGGAGAAAGAGATCGAGCGGCTGACCGGCGAACTCGATGAGAACGCTGCCGAATTGGGACGTCACGAACAAACCCAGCGAGGCTGGATCACGACCCACGCCGCCGCCGAAGCACGCAGCCATCACATCGCCGAACGGTTAGCCGCGCGACAAGCATCGGTCGATGAATTGAAGGACGCGGGCGGTGAACACGAACGCCTGCTCGCCGATGCCAAAGTCCGTGACACGGAATTAGATCAGGCGATCCGAACGGGGAAAGAACAGATTGCGACGCTTGAGCAACAACGCGGCGCGATCGAAGCCGAACTCACCGCGGCGATCGAAAATCTGCAAACGGTTCAAAGCGAAGCGATGAGTGTTTCGGTTGAATCGGCACGGTTGGAACAGCAGGTCGAATCGCTCGCGACCGCAGCCGAAGTGGCACGCCGGGACCAGACGCAGCGTGAAGCGGCCAAGCAAGAAATCCGCGATGCGATCACGCACACCCGTGAACGACTCGGACAGGTCGAAGCGAGAATCGTTCAGGCGGACGACCGTTTGGCCGATTTGATGATCGACAGCGAAGCGGCCGACGAAGCGTTGCGGGCGTTCGCCGTCCGCGCCGAAGCTCAGCGTGCGGATGCTCGTGCGGTCCAGACTCAAACTCAGGCGGCGATCAAAGCGGTTGCCGCGGCGGCCGAAGCGGTCGCGTCGATCACGGCGTCGCGAGATGCCGCGGAATTGAAGCGGAACACCTTGGCTGAGCGAATCGCGGAAGACTACGGAATCGATTTGCGAGGCGACGAACCGCCCGAAGAACTTAGCGAGATCGAAGATCGCAGCGCTGTTGACGACGAGATCACGAAGCTGCGTGCTCAAGTTCAAAACGTCGGTTCGGTCAACATGGAGGCGCTCGAGGAACTCACCGAGTTGCAAGTCCGCTACGACGAACTGCATGGTCAATATCAAGACCTCACAGCGGCGAAGGATTCGTTGCAGCGCGTGATCGCGCGGATCAACTCCGATTCACGACGGTTGTTCTTGGATACGCTCGAAGCGATTCGCCAGAATTTTCAAAAACTTTATCGCAAGTCGTTCGGTGGTGGTCACGCCGACTTGGTGCTCGAAGAATCGGATGATCCGCTCGAAGCCGGGGTGGAAATCGTTGCCACGCCTCCTGGGAAACCCAGTTTCAGTAACTCGTTGTTATCCGGTGGTGAGAAAGCGTTGACGGCGGTTGCGTTGTTGATGTCGATCTTCCAGTATCGACCGAGTCCGTTCTGCGTGCTCGACGAAGTGGACGCTCCGTTTGACGAAGCGAACATCGGGCGGTTCGTTACCGTGTTGAGCGAATTCTTGGATCACTCTAAGTTTGTCGTGGTGACGCACAGTAAGAAAACGATGACCGCGGCGACAACGTTGTATGGTGTCACGATGCAGGAGTCGGGCGTCAGCAAACAGGTCTCGATTCGGTTCGAAGACGTCAGCGAAGACGGCCAAATCAGCGCCGCTTAACGCGAGTCACTCCGCAGCAGTTCACGCGTCGAATGCTTTGGTGAGCCGCGACACGCAAACTTCTGGGCGGAACGCGTAGTTCAGGCGATGCAGCCCACGACTCACTCGTCAGGATTGTGGTTCGGCGACATCTGAGTGGGGGCGGGGCAAAAAACTCGTCACCGGCGTCGACGTGCTAGGATGATCTGAATGAGCGTTCTCTTTTTGAATTAGTGAAAACGGATCGCCTGTCAGGCCATGTTTTGGCGGACTAACTCGCTTTGCTGACAGGCCCCGAAACACCAGGAACTGATAACGTGAAGCAGCCGATTGTGATCGCGCACCGAGGTGCCAGTGGGTATGTCCCCGAACACACGCTGATGGCGAAAGGGATCGCTCATGCGATGGGGGCTGACTTCATCGAACAAGACGTGGTGCTTAGCAAAGACGGGATACCGATCGTGCTGCACGACGTGCAGGTCGACACGGTCACGGATGTCGCCAAGAAATTTCCCGAGCGGCGGCGAGACGATGGCCGTTTTTATGCCATCGATCTGACGCTTGACGAACTGAAAACTCTCAATGTTTACGAACGGTTTGATCGTGGCAGCGGGCAGGCTGTCTTCGCCGGTCGATACCCGACCGGTGAAGGTGAATTTCGGATCGTCACGCTCGCCGAGGAGATTCGATTTATCCAGAATCTCAACCGATCGACTGGCCGTGAAGCGGGAATCTATCCCGAGATCAAACGTCCCGTCTGGCACCGTGAACATGGGAAAGATCTTTCACGAGCCGTTCTCGACGTGATCGCGAAGTACGGATACGCCAGCAAAGTCGACTTGTGTTATGTGCAGTGTTTTGACTCCGACGAGGTCGTTGCGATTCGCGGCCGATACGGCTACCAGGGACGCTTGATTCAGTTGATCGGAGAAGGGTATGACGAAGAATCCGATACCGATTACAACCGTTTGAAGTCGCGCGAGGGGCTCGCGGGTGTTGCGGAGATTGCCGATGGGATTGGACCCTCGTTGAACGATATTTTTCAGTGTGTCGCTGAAGGGGAAGTCGTGGCGAGTGATCTGACCGATGCGGCCCATTCGTTTGGGTTGCAAGTGCATCCATGGACTTTCCGGTCAGACGGCTTGCCCAAAAACGTCCCCTCGAACGAGTTCTTTTTCGACGCGTGTTTTCAAACCGCTAGAATCGACGGGTTGTTTGCCGATCAACCCGACATGGTTGTTTCCTATCTGCGGTCCCGTACGGAGAAGGGTTCATGAAATACATCTTGGCGCTTGATCAAGGAACCACGAGCAGCCGCGCGATCCTGTTTGATCGCGAGGGACAAATCCAAGGGATGGCGTCGCAGGAACTCAACCAGATCTATCCGAAATCAGGTTGGGTGGAACACGATGCAATGGAGATCTGGAATTCGCAACTTGATGTCGCTCGAGAGGTACTGCGTGAAAAGCAAATTGAAGCAACGGATATCGCGGCGATCGGGATTACCAATCAACGCGAGACCACGGTGTTGTGGGATCGCAAGACCGGGCAACCGCTGCACAACGCGATCGTGTGGCAAGACCGACGGACCGCCGGGTTCTGCGACTACTTGCGTCAACAAGGACATGCTGGGCTGATTGCTAAAAAGACCGGATTGGTGATCGACGCGTACTTCAGCGGGACAAAGCTGCGTTGGTTGCTCGACAACGTTCCCGAGGCTCGAAAGCGGGCTGATCGGGGCGAGTTGGCCTTCGGTACGATCGACAGTTGGTTGTTGTGGAACTTGAGCGATGGTCGGCTGCACATCACCGATTTCAGTAATGCCGCACGCACGATGCTGTTCAATTTGGAAACGCTGGCGTGGGACGATGAATTGTTGGGGTTGCTCGATATTCCGGCGAGCGTTTTGCCAGAGGTGCACCCGTCGAGTTTCGTTTTCGGTGAAAGTGCGAGCGATCTTTTTGGGCACCCGGTTCCTTTGGCGGGATGTGCCGGAGACCAACATGCGGCGTTGTTCGGCCAGAACTGCACACGGCATGGCATGGCGAAGAACACTTATGGAACCGGTTGTTTCGTCTTGATGAATATTGGAAATGAGCCAATCGTGTCGAAGTGCAAACTGCTGACGACGATCGCTTGTAGCAATCGCGATCAGCCTGAGTTCGCCCTCGAAGGCAGCATCTTTACAGCCGGTTCGGCCGTGCAGTGGTTGCGCGATGGGTTGGGAATCATTGAAGCATCCGGAGAGGTGCAATCGCTCGCCGCGTCAGTTCCCGATAGCGGCGATTGTTACTTGGTCCCGGCCTTCGCGGGTCTCGGGGCACCGCACTGGGATCCCTATGCACGCGGCGTGATCGTTGGCATTTCCGGTGGCACCACCGCAGCGCATGTGGCCCGGGCGACGCTCGAAAGCATTGCGTTTCAGGTCGCGGATGTGCTCGATGCGATGTGCACCGATGGCGGCATGGCGGTCAAGGAATTACGCGTCGATGGCGGGGCGAGTGTCAATGATTTGTTGATGCAGTTCCAAGCTGACCTATTGCAGGTGCCGGTGGTCCGACCACGGGTGGTTGAAACGACTTCGCTCGGGGCCGCATTCTTAGCGGGGTTGGCGGTCGGATTTTGGAATGGTATCGATGAGGTCGAACGCATCTGGCAAAGCGAACGGACGTTTGAGCCGGTGATGTCGCAAGCCGAGGTTGGCGAGCGTCGTGGGCGTTGGCAAGAAGCAGTGCAACGCAGTATGGGATGGCAAAAACATGAATCGTGAAAACCTGCTTCGCAAATTATCTGGACGCCCCGAACCGTTCGACATCGTAGTCATCGGCGGCGGAGCAACCGGCGTTGGGATCGCTCTCGATGCGTCTGTCCGCGGGTTGTCGACGCTGTTACTTGAGCAAAGTGATTTTGGTAAGGGCACCTCGAGTCGCAGCACCAAATTGATCCACGGGGGCGTTCGGTATCTGCAGCAAGGCAACATCGCCTTGGTTCGTGATTCGCTTCGTGAGCGTGCGCGGTTGCAGTCGAACGCACCCCATTTGGTTCACCCGCTTCCCTTCATCGTGCCTTGTGAAACGTGGTGGCAACGGTTCATGATGCGAACGGGTTTCCTGATTTACGATTTGCTCGCCGGACGCAGCGAGTTTCCTCGGGCACGCGGAGTCAATTCTGAAGCATCTCAAAAGGTCGTGTCGACCGTTCGTTCCGAACGTCTTCGATGGGGAGGTGTGATCTATTCGGACGGCCAATTCGATGACAGCCGATTGTTGATCCACATGGCCATGTCGGCTGCCGATCACGGCGCCGAACTGTTGAGTTATTGTCGTGTGACGGGGTTGATCACAAACGAGGGGCAAGGCGTCAGCGGTGTGGAGTTCGTTGATCAAGAAACCGGCCAGTCGTACCGCGTGGCGGCGAAGAGCGTGATCAACGCAACGGGACCGTTTTGTGACGCGGTTCGCCGGATGGACGATGAGTCCGCGGCGCCGATTATTGCGCCGAGCCAAGGTGTCCATATCGTCTTGCCGCGAGAGTTCTTACCGGGCGACACGGCGGTGATTGTTCCCAAGACGTCCGATGGCCGCGTTTTGTTTTTGATTCCTTGGCACGACCATGTGGTAGTCGGGACGACCGACACTCCGATCGAGAAGGCGACGTTGGAACCGACGGCACAAAACGCGGAAATCGAATTTTTGTTGGACACGGCGGCCGACTATTTGACAAAGCCTCCGCAACGCGACGACTGTTTGAGCGTCTTCGTCGGCGTCCGTCCGCTCGTCAATTCACCCGCCGGTTCCGGAGGCGATACCAAATCGCTGTCTCGTGACCACACGATTTTGATTTCTAGAAATGGACTGATCACGATCACGGGTGGGAAATGGACAACGGTTCGAAAGATGGCTGAAGATTGTGTCGATCAAGCGATCGAGTTTGCCCAACTGCGTGCTAACAGTCGGTCGACCATTGGGTTAAAGCTGCACGGGGCGAGCGATGCGAAGGACGCGACGGTTTATGGAACCGATGCGGTGAAGATTCAGAAACTGATCGATGCATCGCCCGAGCTGGGAGCTCGCCTTCATCCCGCGTTGCCGATTCGCGCAGCCGAAGTCGTTTGGGCGGTGCGTTCGGAAATGGCCCGAACGATCGACGACGTGTTGGCCCGTCGCACGCGAGCACTGTTTTTGAACCGCGGAGCGGCGGAGGAGAGTGCTCCAGAAGTGGCCCGGTTGATGGCGGGCGAACTCAAAAAAGACAACGCGTGGCAAACCCAGCAACTATCCGACTTCGCCGCGATCGCCCGGCATTTCGAGATGCCCGCAGCTTAGGAAGACGGCATTGCAGCCGGTCCGTCGATGGTGGTGCCGAACGCGGCATCACCACGTAACGCGGTGATGCGTGTTAGATGCCCGTGGCGAGTGAGCTGCCGGCTGCGGCGGCTCGTTTGGTTGCAACCATGTCACGGAATTGGAGTCGCAGGTTTTTCAACCAGAACAACAGGTAAACGTTGGCGACGATCGATAACAGTAGCAACGCGTTGAAGATCGGTTGTGCGGCAACTTGCTCAGTCGTTCGCATCGGATCAGACGGTCCACCCGCGAGTGCTGAACCAGAGTTCGCGAGACGATCTAATGACGAGCCTCGGTCGGAGGGCGATTGACGATCGTCGCCACCACGCGCCGATCCTCCGCCGATCGGTGGTAGGGTTGGTCCTGCGGAATTATTGGTGTTCCCGTTCTGACCCGTGAGGCTGACCATTCGTGGATCGGGATATTGGGGGTAGCCCGGTGCCGTCACGCCGGATTGTCCGGAGTTGGTCGGGTAGGTTCCGCCCATTGGGTACTGCGACGCCGGATACGGCGACGTTGGGTATTGTTGTCCCGGATACTGAGTGGCCGGGTTACCCGTGGTGTTTCCGGCTAGGTTGCCGTTGGGTGGTGCCAATGGTGGTTGGACGAGTTGCGACGAGTTGTACGGGTAGGTTCCGTTGTTGCCGTAGGGATTGGTTGCCCCGTTGGATGGCCCTGAGTTGTTGTTTTGCGGAGGTTGGTTCGAGTTCGACGCGTAGGTGCTCGTAGACGTTGTGTCGCGTTGGTTGTTGCCGTAAGACGCGGGTGTGTTCGGGCCAGCCATGTTATCGACGGCGGTGAGCAGCCGACCTTGTCGGTCGATGCGCCGTCCATAGCTGTCGAGTCGATAGCCTTGTCGGTCGACGGGATAGTTTTCCGCGTCAAAACTGTAGCCGTTGATGGGTAAGCGGGCTGCCTGTGCCGGGCTCAAATTGGGATCGTAATCCACACCAGTTGATGAGGTGCCGGATCGCGACGATGAATCACCGTAGTTCGTGCCGGCATATTGCGTTGAGGAGGTGTTGTTGGTGGAGCCGCCCGTTCGCGTGGACGTGTCGTTTTGCAATCCGGCGGGAAGGCGGCCGAAGTTGCTGCCGGCAATTCCTCCGCCGCTGACCGGTTCGTTGTTGGCATCGACAGGATCGGTGGAAGGCCGTCGGCGGGATCCGTTTCGCAAGTCGTACCAAGTATCGGCTGCAGTTCCGGTTTGACCGCCAGTGGATTGGGCGGTCGAGGCGTAAGGCGAGTTGTTCGATGAGGAGGTGGACGCGGTCGTGGTCGACGGCATTCCCGCTCGTGATCGCGGAGTGGTTGCCGCGTCATTGCCGCCCGTCGTGTTCGGGTAGCCGGTACCGGGGTAACCGGCACGAGGCTCGGTGTTGCGGGCGTAGGGGTCGGTGGATGGGCGGTTGGCTGGTTGGTTAGCGGATGAGCTGTTTTGCGACAGACGTGCACGTGGATCGTCCGACTCGCTCGAAGTGGTCCGAGCATTGCCGCTAAAAAGTTGACTCGCTGAGTCACGCAAGTTGTTGGCGGTCGATTGGAGCTGCGAGTTGGCCGCTTCGCTGATCCGCTCGGTGGTGGCGTTGAAGTTTTGACCGACCTGTTGGCGGGAGGCGTCGATCGCGTTTTGAGCTTGGTCGACCATGTTGTTGGCCGTCTCACGAGCGACTTGGCCGAAGTTGGTGCTTGGGCCCGCGCTATTGCTGTTGGCGGCCGGGGTCATTCCAAATCCGCCTGGCAGGTTCCATCCGTCGCTTTGGGGCGCCGGTTTCATCATCGCCGTCGATGGCGATTCGTAACCGCGGATCGGTCGCAATTCGGAGGGATCGCCCATCGCTGGAATTGGCACCGGGGTGCGGTCGGCTGCGGCGAGAATGTTGGGATCTCGTGACGGAGCGGGCGCAGTGCTGGACAGGTTGCTCGGCGTGATGCGGGGCACACTGCCGTGGCCGATACGAACGACGATTTCGCTGACGTGGGAGCGAACTTCAGCAGGGATGCGGCTAGAGATTTCGCCGCTGCGAACGACCTGTTCGACTTTATCCGGTGGGATTTGGATGATGTATTTCACGCCATCGCCACCGTCAGGAGTCCACCCATAGGTGATCCCGATTGTCGCGGCCATCAAAAGCATCACAGCGCCACTCATGGCACAATCCTTTGCTGTGTTGGTTCCTAGGGGACCGCAGAGACAATCTTTGCGGTTCCGACCGACACGGCCGCTCTCATCATGAGCCAGCACCAGTGCCGATCACCCGCCGAAACGGGTTTCACGGCATAGGGTATCGCCGAAGGTGAATCCAGGTAAAGCCCGATCGAAGAGGAAAAACGAGCTTTTGGTGAGAAGCTTCTGTACGCCCGGTCACCGTCGATACCGTGCTAAAAACAGGCATCGGTGAACGCGGGCCAATCGCAATCTGCCGCCGATGCGGCGTCACTCGGCTCTTAGTGGCCGTAGTGAATGTGGTAGCTTGGGCGGGCTCGGTAAACCGGGCCGTGGTGCCGGTGATGGTCGTAGACCGGCACCGGGTAGGGGCGAGGAGTCACGTAGACGGGAGTCTCCACGATCCTCGTTGGCGGTTGGGCCACGATCGTTTCGCCGGCACCCACGGGAGCCTGTTGCATCGCCGAGATGACATGTTCGCTGACGCCTTGTTGGTGCAGCGAGATGATGTCTGATACGACGGGACGACGTTGCACGCCACGGGTAGCGATTTGGTTCAAAATCACGCTTTCGCCGACACCGCTGCGGCTCATCGCGATCACGTCGCTGAAGCTGACCGCTCCGGTGGGAACGGGTTGGGCGTAGACGTTCGTCGTCGTGCCGTACTGAGTCGGGTACGGTTGCGAACGGTAGTACTGGTTTTGGTAGGCGATATCTTTGTCTTTCGCGTTGCCCAGCAGACCTCCGGCGACGACGCCGATGGCGCCACCGATGGCGGCGCCCGCACCAGCCTCGTCATTGTTTTCACCGATGATGGCCCCGGCGATGGCCCCGGTGATTCCGCCGAGCGTGGCTCCGCGTTGGGTGTTGTTTTGGGCCCGAGCCGTGGTCGTCATCCCGAACGCGGCAAGCGAGAAAACGGCCATAACGCAGCCGATACGGCGACCGCGATCAGAGATGAACGAGTTCAAAGGGGAGCGAGTCATTTTCGGATCTACCACGGGAGGGTGAGAGCGTTGTTGGATGGGATGGTGGTCAACGCCGATTTCTTGAGAGTGCAGCATCAACCGATGACGGATTGGGCCGTCACTGTAGTGTTCCTTGTAAATCGACGCTTCGACGAGAATCAACCGCAATTGTTTGTCCAAATTCCTATTGGGAGGCCCGCCCAAAGACACACGGGTGCCCCGACAATGCGGATATCCGGAAAAGCCGGTATTTGGGCGTCGAAATGGGAGGCCAGGGTGGCCGAGGACAGGGCCAGGGGAGGCTGACCGATCGGTCGCCAGTGGTTTTGCGAGCGGAGATCCAAGCGTGTTTTCCAAGAGGTCGCGCCCGATTCAGCGCGGGATTCCGCCTATGCCTTATACTCACCGGATTGGTGAGCTGCCTTCGCGTGCCTCTTTCGCGTGCCTCTTTTCTAGGGAAACGGTTCCGTGACCTCCATGTTGTTATCCGACAGCGTTCAATGGCCTCAAGCGATTGTGGAGCATCTGTTTGTCGGACCGGTTTGGCCGGCCAGCATTCTGGCGGCGATCGTTTTGGCCCTCGTGTTCATCTCGTTGCTGGGCGTGTTCTCATTCGATTTTGGGATCGACGGACCCGGTCTCGACGTGGACCCGGGCGTCGACATCGATCCGGGAGTGGATGTCGACGCGGGCGTCGATACGAGTGTTGACGCTGACGGGCATCACGTCGGCGGCGACGCGTTGGGCGGGATCGCGGCGGCCACCATGAAAGCCGTCCATTTGGACCGTGTTCCGCTGATGGTTTGGTTGACCGTATTCAGTCTGTTTTTCTGGGTGCTGAGTTTTGTGCTGTGGTTTGAGTTTGACGTCCGTCGTTATCCGGCAACGTTCCTGAGCAGTGCATTGCTAACGATGCGAAACGGGGTGATGGCGGTTGTGCTGACGCGGTTCATGACCACACCGCTGCACCGCTTGCTCGTTCCACCGACGCACTACCATGCGGGCACTTTGGTGGGCGGGATCGCGATCGTCGAGACGAGTGCTGTCGATGACACGTTCGGCCGAGCCCGCTACGCGACCAACGCCGCGCCGCTCCTGATCGACATCCGCACCTCTGGCGAACGGATCCCCAAAGGAACACCCGTGCGAATCATGAGTTACGACCAAGAAAAAAAGGTCTACCACGTCGAAACCGAAGAAACGGCTGCCGTCGCTTAGGTGTTGGCTTGGCCTTTGATGGTTCGCTGGGCGACTTCCCAGGCTTCGACTAGATGATCGGCGTACTGGTTGGATGACAGTAAGCTGGCGGCGTCTTGGGGCGTGGTTTCGATTTCGATCAGCCACGCGGCGCCGTAGGGATCCGCGTTGATGAGTGAGGGGTCTTGGAGGACGTCCTCATTAATCGCGGTCAGTGTGCCGGCGATCGGTGAAAACAAATCGCTCTCCGCTTTCTTGCTCTCGATCGAACCGATATTCATCCGCTGGGCGAGCGTCGCAGATGGCTCGACGATCCATTCGAGGAAATATACGTCCTGCAACAGCCGAACGGCGTAGGCGGTCAAGCCGAATCGAAAGCGGAGGCAGCTCTCGGCCGATGCGGGGGAGCCATGTCGCTCAGGCGCAGCATATGGTAACGCCCACATGTGGTTTTTGTTGTAGAAATATTCGACGGGGAACTTTGCGTCGAATTCGCCCATCGCGAATGAGAAGGTTTCACTCATCAGTTTCGCCGTGAACATAGCCTTGCGGGAAGACCCGTTGCAGTTTGCTGCCGGGAACCCGTTTCCATAAACCGGTTCGTCCGACGACAGTGCCGACCCGGGTGATGGCCGTGGTCAGTTCGTCGGCGGAGAGTTGTTCGAGTTTGATGGCATCAGACTCGCCAACGGTGAAGATGAGTTCGAAATCCTCTCCGTCGCTCCAGGCGTGTTCCAGGGGTGTGCGGCCGCTGGTTTGTGACATCTCTTGGGCAGCTTCGGAGATCGGAATGTTTTCGATGTCGAGTTCCGCACCGACGCGACTCGCCGCGAGCATCCGGTCGAGGTCCAAACTGAACCCGTCACTGATGTCGATTGCGGCATTGACGGTTGCGATTTGACGCAGCCGTGTGGCCAGTTCGATGCGTGGGATTGGGCGAAGGTGTCGGCCCGCGAGACTGCCGCCCAGCGATCCGGTGACGAAGATCGCGTCACCCTCTTTGGCGCCGCTGCGGAGCCAGGGATCGGTGACGGTCCCCAGCAACGTGACGTTGATCGAAAGCGGTCCGTCGTAGGTGGAAAGGTCGCCGCCGGCGATGGCGACGCCGAACTGCCCGCACGCTTCGAGGATCCCCTCATAGACTTCGCCGGCAATCTCTGTCGCGTTGTGGGCGGGGAGGGCGAGCGTGACGAGGGCGGCGGTGGGCGTGGCGCCCATCGCCGCGATGTCACTCAAGTTGATCGCGATGGATTTGTAGCCGATCGAGGCGAGTGGTTGAGACTCGCTGCAAAAATCAACGCCGTCGATGATTTGATCGGTGCAGGCGACCTGTTGCAGGACGCCCGAACCGGGCTCATTCGCGACCGCGGTGGGTTGACCGTTGATAGGGAAATCGAGCACGGCGGCATCATCACCGATGCCGACAGCGACCGACGGTAAACTGCGTGTGCGTCCGCGAAGGTACGCGAGAAAGGATTGTTCCACGTTGATCAATGCCTTAGCGGAGTTTGGGAGCGAGACGCAGCATCTCAAGCATCGCGTCGGCGGCCTCATGGCCTTTATTGCCGACGCTGCCCCCACTTCGCTGAATCGCCTGTTCGAGCGTGTTGCAAGTGAGCAATCCGAATCCGATCGGCAGGCCGCTGGATACCGACTGGTTCATCAGCGATGCGCTAACGGCGCGGTTGATGTGTTCGTCGTGGGTGGTTTCACCGCGGATCACGCATCCCAGCGCGATCGCGCCGATGACGTCGGCGTGTTGCAGGGTTTGCTCGATCGCCCAGCACAATTCCCAAGCGCCGGGAACGCGGATGATCCAGTGGCGTTCGGGGGCGATTCCCGCGTTGGTCAGCGATTCGACGGCCGCGTTCAACATCGAGTCGCAAATGGCGGGGTTGTAGCGGCTGACGACAACCGCGATGCGGCCGGGAGGGAGCGGACCGGAAGTTCCGTCGATGGATGGGGACACGGGTCAGAATCTCTTGGAAAGAATCGGGGGAGGCGAATTTGCTGCAATTGAACAGCAATTGCCGCGACGAAACTATCCCCTGTCTCGATGTGCGCCACCCGTCTTCCCGGCGAACCCCTGTGACGAGACGGATTGCGACCGGGTGATTCGAATCCGTCGGGTCGCGAAATACGCTCCTATCGGCGACGCGAATCCCGACACGGTCAACTCATGGCGAGCGTTCGCGAGAATCAGCGTCCGGCCGATTTGATGCTGCTCAGTCCCCCGTCGACAGCAATGTCCTGGCCGGTGATCCAGGTTTGCTCGGGAGACAATAACCACGCGATTAGCGAGGCGATGTCCGCCGGTTCACCGAGTCGCCCCAGGGGATGCATCGAGCGGCTGGCTTCGGCGGAACGTTCGTTTTGCCAAACCCGTCCGCTGAGTTCGGTTTTGACGAGGCCTGGGGCGACGGTGTTGATGCGGACACCCGCCGAGGCATAGGTCGCTGCGGCTGCTCGGGCCATGGCGGCGACTCCGGCCTTGGCAGCGGCGATGGCCTCGTGATTGGACAGGCCGATTGCCGCCCCGCCGCTGGACATCAGTACGATCGAACCACCGCCAGATTTTTTTAGTTTGGGGGCGACCGTGCGGATCAGCCCGAAGGCGGTCACGATGTTTTGTTCGATGACATCCTGCAAATCCGATTTACTGGTCAAGTGTGCGGGTTTCAAAAGGATCGAACCGGCCAAGTTCACTGCTCCATCGAGCGGGCCAAATTCCTCAATCGCTTGGTCAGTAACCTCCGCGAGGCGGTCCCAATCGGTCGCATCGCAAACCGCGTGAGGTTGCTTCAATTCATCGGCGAGTTCGACGAGTTTACCTTCGTCTCGACCGATCATCATCACGCGATGGTCGTCACCGACGAGCCGGCGACAAAGTGCAGTGCCGATTCCGCCGGCGGCACCGACGATCAGATAATAGGCCATGGGGGTGCTCGATCATTAACAGGGTAGAAGGATGAATGATGTGATCACGTCGTCGGCCAAGAGAGGTTTGGCCGATATTGGTTGCGGGGCTCTCGAATCAGGTTTTAACCGCATTGCGACCGTCCAACGTCACTGATTTTTTAGCAGGCGGGCAAATCGAGACTCGATCGCATTCTCACGGTTCTGCCGGTTTGATTGGCTATTCGGTTTTCAACAAGCACACACGGTTGTGCCGCGGCACGGCTCGTGATTCACGAGTTGGCGCGTGCGATGTCGATCAACAGAGAGGCTCCTCCCCCTGCCCCCCAAATCCAAGAGAATATTCAGATGTCGAAAAAAGATACGTACCGCGTGGTCGCCCGTGGCAGTGACGGTTCGCTACAAATCCGTGACTACCCCTCGATCGACCCGCTGTTGGACAGCCACGAGCAAATCGGCATCGATGATTGCAGTACGGACTTGGCACTGCGTGGGATGCCTGTTTTTCGAGGCTTGATCGGCCCGATGCCCGAAGGCAAGAACGTCGTGCGTTATGAAACCCCCGAAGTCTTCGAGATGTTGACGAAGGAATGGGGTATCACCAAACCGAAGAAACGTCGTCGCCGGGCTCGCAGCGTCGCAGATTCGGAAGTCGAAGTTGCCGCATCCTAAATCGCAGTTCATGCCGGAGGGACGCCGCGTCTGGTCGGTCAGACGCCGCCCATTTCGGTTTGTCAGCGATTTTGTTTTCAACCTTCACGACTCACGCGAACGCACTGACTCCATCACGCCGCTTCGCGGAGAGTGGTTGGGGGAGAGAGGCTTGAGGACATGACACGTTCGAAGTCTGCTTGCTGTGCCGCTCCCTCATCACCCGCCCTCCAGCTCTCCGCACGGGAGACGGGAGACAGAATCGAAAACTACACGTCCGCCAAGAGCATCGAGGTGTCGGCCTCGGTGCGATAGGCGGGAATCGCGAACAGTTGTCTCAATCGTTCTGCTGGTCAAACCCGTCCAGGACGCCCGCCCATTGGGACAATTGTTCTCGGTTTCAAATCGTTGAGGAGGGAGCGAAGGTTTCCCGCGGAGCCATTGGGAAGCGGAAAATACGGTCCCGACCGAGACGTTCACCCGCCTGCGATGCTTACGCGAATTAGGCTGAGAGAGTATTCTCGTTCAACGCGGTGGACTGGCCCGCCGAATTCACGCTCCTTCGGTTGAACGAATATGGACTGGCTCTTCGAACCCGCACGCATGCAGTTTTGTGAGGCGACGCTGGATGGGGCGATCAAGCATCCCGCCGACACGTGGACCAACATCGGTCCCATCATTGCCGGAATCGTTATCCTGCTCCACGCAAAACGTCCGCTAGCGAGAATGCTCGGCGGCGCGTCGTTGTGGACCGGGATCGCATCGGGGTACTTTCACGCCAGCAACACGATCTTGGGCGAGACGCTTGATTTGAGCGGCATGTTCATGTTCATCCTCAGCATCGCGGCGTTGCAGCAACAGCGAGCACGCCCGAACCATCCCGGCAGTTCCGCGTTGATGGGCATCGTTGTTCTCGGCACGTTGATCCTCACGGTGCTGTCGTCGATTTCGACGGCGTTTGCCAGTCCGATGTTTGCCGCGATCGTGGTCGTGGTGGTGATTCGGGGGATCTATGATCGCAAGCTGACAGCGTGGGCTTATTCGATGGTCATCACGTTCTTGATCGCGTGGGGATTTTGGTGGCTCGATTTCCTTCATATCGTGTGCAACCCGAATAACCATATTTTGACTTTGCATGGCATGTGGCACTTACTCAATGGGCTCGTGTTTTGGTTGGCCTATCGACACTACGAACTGACGATGCGTGAGCCAGAGTCGGCCTCATTAGAAACTCCGGCAACGGATGATTCGACGGTCGGTGAGGGCGATTCGCCATCTTGAATTTCGGGATCGGATGCTCTCATTTGCCGCTCTGATACGCTGCTGACGAACGTGCATGAGTGACCCGCGGATTTCGGGGGACGCTTTGGAATCCACCTTCCCACAGAAAACACGACGAATGACCGCGAAGAAAGTTTTGATAGTTGGCGGCGGATTCGCTGGGATTAACGCCGCCAAAAAGCTCGGTGGCGATTCGAATTGTGCGGTAACGATCATCGACCGCCGCAATCATCATCTGTTCCAACCGCTCCTGTATCAGGTTGCGATGGCGGGGTTGGATCCTTCCGATATCGCGTCGCCGATCCGCTCGATGCTCAACCGGTATGACAACATTTCGACGCTGCTCGGCGAAGTGCAATGGGTGGATGTGGATCGCCACGTGGTCGGTACGGATGTGGGGGAATTGGAATACGATTACCTCATAGTCGCTTGCGGTGCGACTCACGACTATTTCGGGCATGACGAGTGGGAAGACTTCGCGCCAGGGCTGAAGACGATCCCGCAAGCCACCGAGATCCGCCGCCGCGTTTTGATGGCGTTTGAATCGGCAGAGCGGACGAGCGATTTCGAAGAGCAACAGCGGTGCATGACGTTTGTGCTAGTCGGAGGCGGTCCGACGGGCGTCGAGTTGGCGGGCGCGATCGCGGAGATGGCACGCAACACGCTCAAGCGTGACTTCAAAACGATCGATGCGAGTCACGCCAAAGTTATCTTGGTGCAAAGTGGTGACCGTATACTAAAACAGTTTCCTGACCCGCTTTCCGAATACAGCAAGGCGGCACTCGAGACACTCGGCGTGGAGGTCCGGTTGGGGAACCGGGTGACGAATATTACTGCCGATGGTGTGCAGGTCGGTGACGAGTTCATCGCGGCACGAACCGTCATCTGGGCCGCTGGCGTGAAAGCGAATCCGATCGGCAAAGGTCTTGGTGCCGAAACGGATCGGGCGGGACGTGTGGTGGTGGGGCCGGATCTCTCGATCGCCGATCATCCCGAGGTGTTTGTGATTGGCGACCTCGCGGCGGCCAAAGACAAATCGGGAAATCCACTCCCGGGACTCGCCCCGGTCGCGATTCAGCAGGGGCACTATGTTGGCAAGCTGATCCGGGCTGAGGCCGCGGCAAAGATCACGGTATCGGACCGCCGTCCATTCCATTATTTGGACAAGGGACAAGTGGCCACGATCGGCCGCCGTCGTGCGGTGATGCAGAGCGGCCGGTTTCAACTCAAGGGCACACTCGCGTGGCTGGGATGGTTGCTGATCCACATCGTTTATCTCAATGGGTTCCGCAATCGCTTCTTCGTGTTCCTCTCGTGGGCGTGGTCCTACGTGACCTTTGCCCGAGGGGCGCGGTTGATCGTTGCCAAACAGTGGAAGAACAACGCGACCGAATGAGTCGTTAAGCGAGGCGAGAAGCGCTTAGGCTTGTCGTCTTGGCAACGGCCTGGTCGTGAGCCGTGAGGGGTAAGCGTCCAGGCGAGGTGGAGTTGGCCAGTCGCGGTGCGCTGCCAGGAGCCTGATGACGCTCGTTCACTTTGGGTCTGTGACGCGGTGATGAATGCTAGGCCGCTTCGCCGACCCAGCTTCGGATCACGTTGGCGGCGACTTCGGGGTTGTCTTCGACGAGGTCGACGAGTTCATCCTTGAGCGAACCGCCGGTGATTTCCATCTGTTCGTACTTGCCCTCTTTCTCTTCGACAACAACTGGGGGTGCCGGAAGTTCGAGTCCAAATCCTTCGGAAAATCCTGCAGGATCGGAGTCGCCACCCATTGATTTCATTGCCCCGCGGGCGACCAATAGTGCCGTCGCGGCGAGCAGCAACATTGCGATAGTTTGCCACGAATCGGCCAACCACGTCAGTGCGGCTTGGCCGGTGCCCGTACTGGCAACGGCCCGTTCGGGCAGATCGGGATAGTCCCAAACTTCGACGAGTGGAAAGCGGTCTTCGCCAGCGGAGACTTCTGGCAACAGCGGGGTGACGGCGGATTGGATGGCGAGTTTGGTCGAGTCACGCAGTTTTTGTAATTCATCGTCGCTCATCGCTTCGATGTCTTCGGGTTTCTTGTCTGGATTGCTTTGCAGAAAGTTATGCTGGTGGACTTGGCGGTAGTAGCTCATCGGCAAACCGATCGACACGCGGATCCGTTTGACCGCGAGTGCTGCGGTGCGTGTCGTTTCGTACTCTTGACCGGCGACGCGATTGCTCGACGTTTGGTCTTCTTTTGTCTTCGTTGTTTGCGTGGTTGCTTCGATCTTCACCGGTCGGTTACTCAGGGCGTTGGCCTGGGCTCCGGGGACGCCGCCGGGCATCGGGCGTGAGGATTCGTTCTCGAACTTGCGACGTGTCTCGGACAAAGTGGTGGGTTGTGCGTCGAACTTCAGACTGGCTTTTTCGATCCCCATCGTGGGGTCGATGTCGGCGAAGGTTTTGACATGGATTTGTCCGTAGCCGGCGAGTTGAGAGCGGATTTTATTTTCGTAGTAGGACTCTTCCTCACGACGTTTCTTCGACATCGGGTCATCGTTTTCCGCGTCACCGGGCATGGAGGTGGCGTTGGTGTCGGTGACTTGGACGTCGTCGATCTGCATGCCGGCGAACGACGCGCGGATCATTTCTTTGATCATTTGGATCCGGGCCCGCGGCAACGGATCGAGGCCTTCGGGTTGCACGACGACGCTCGCGGACTGTTTGCGGCCACGAGAGAGTCCCATGCGTTCGCCGAGGTCATACGTGACGCTGGCTGTTTTGACGTCAGGAAACTTGCTGATGTTGTCACTGAGGTCGCGTTCTTTTGCGTGTCCCACGCGGGCGAGTCGTTGTTCGCTGGATTCGAACGGGGTGGAAGAATCGATCGCCGCTTGGATATGCGACCGCAGAGAGCTCGGCATCGCAGCAGAGGCTTCGAGGGCGCGGAGGAATTCACTTCGCTGGGCGATCGGGATTTCCATCCGTCGACCGTCACGTTTCCAACCGGTGAGTCCGGCGCTACCGAAAGCCAACTCAGCAGCGTCAAGATCTTTCTCGTCAAGGAGTTTGCCACCGAGCAGGTATTCGGTTTGCGGCGAGCCGGATCCGCGAACTAAGAATCCGAGCGCAATCACGATGACCGTGATGAGTAACCCCGCGATGACCCGCGAGGGAACCGGCATCGACAAGAAGACGTTGCGGAATTGTTGGAGGATGTCTTTGAGCATGGGGGCTTAGATTTGGATCTGTTGAACTTCGCGATACGCGTCCATCAACTTATTGCGGATCTGCATTAACATTCGAAATGCCAAGTCGGCTTTTTGAACCGCGGTGAGCACTTCGGCTTCGTTGACATCGCCTCCGGTGAGCAATGAGTTCATCATCGCGTCGGCACCGGTCTGCATCGAGTTGACGCCTTTGACCTGGTCCATCAACGCGCCGGTCAGTCCGCCGCCACTCGATGAGGAGGACGCGTCGTATGTCGAGTCAGGGGATAGGTTGGCCGGTGAAAGGTTGAGCGAAAAACCGGGTGAGGTCGAATCACGCCGCGAACCGGGCATCGTCCCCGCCTGTGGCCGCGCAAAGGAAGGCAGCGGTGGCGGGGCAATCGGTGGTAAACGCAGCGGACTAGACATTCACTTAGGCTAGGATGGCAAGACGTTGACGACTCATGTCTTTGCTGATTTCGATGACCCCAATGTTCGCCTCGTAAGCGCGTGTTGTTTCCATCGCATCGACCATTTGCGTGGTCAGGTCGATGTTGGGGTAGGCGACATAGCCTTCCCATTCACCTTCTTTGATGGCCAGTGGGTGTTCGGGTTGGTAGCGATAGAGCGGCTCGGATTGATCGACGTGCACCTCGGCGACTTTCACGCCGACGCCATCCCCGGTACTTGCCGATTCATCGGTTTGAAAGATGACCTGGCGAGCTTGGTAGGGGCTTGGGTTGCCGTTCTCATCGACGAGCGATGAGATGTTGGCGATGTTCCCCGAGATCGCGTTGAGCCGAGTCCGCTGGGCAACGAGAGCCGAGGTACTGATGTCAAGAGAACTCATCATGCTTAAGCCCTTTCAGTGATGGCGGTGCGGAGCAGGTCGAACTGATGTCGCATCGTGGAGATGGCGAGATTGTGCAAATGTTTGTTTTTCGAAATTTTGTTGACTTGTTCTTCGAGTGACACGTCACTGCCGTCGTGGTAGACGATCGATTCCATCGCCGATCGTGGACCACTCCAACGGTCGTCTCGTGTGATCGCTTCGGTCGGTCCGACGTGCTCGATTTGCGGATCTTTCGGCTGGGAACCGACACCGGATGCGGCGGCGGCTTCGGCCGACAAGATCGGGTGACCGAGCATCCCGGGAAGGACGCCGGACCAATCGGGCATGACGGGGCTGGAGTTTTCGACTTCGGATGCCGAAGGGTTTGGTTCTCGTATCGAGCGGGCGAGTTCGGTTTGAAATTGGTCAAGATCGAGATCGCGGCTGCGGTAATCGGGTGTGCTCAGGTTGGCAATGTTGCCAGCGAGTATCTCGTGACGTCGCTCGGTGAAAGCGATCGTTTGTTCGAGGGCACCGATCGTGGTGGCAGCCAACGGGTTGAACATTTTAGGCCGCTCGCCGTTGGGCTTGGTGGTAAACCGGCAGTCGTGCGGTGACGGCGCCTCCGCCTTGCGGGCAGTTTTGCCACGTCAATTCTGCGGCCATGGCGGCAGCGATCATGGGCAGTTTGCAGGCGCGTTGTTTGACATCGCATCCCGTATCGGCGATTTCGATATCGACGCCCGTTGCGGTCTCGCACGCCGTAATCGTGAGCTCACCGCCCTCGGGCATTTCCAAGATCGCTTGGCGAACGAGGCTATCGATGAGCTGGCTCAGGGACGACGAATCGACGGGCAAGCGTAGGCTCAAGTCGATGTCCACCTCGAGGTGAATCGGGGCGGGATGTTTCATCAGCAACTGAGAAGCGACCGATTCGACTACAATTGCTAAAGGATGGTTGGCGTCGTTGCCGATCAAACGATGTGACATGGTAGGATTCCGTTTCCTTTGGGTTCCCCGGCGGCTGAGCCGGAGAAGGTTCTGGCGGGCCACGAAAGTCCGTATTCGGATCTCACAGAGCCCAACATTTCAACGCGTCCGTACGTTGCATCTTGGCTGTTAGCGTTTTTCGCGCCGTCGCCGCAAGTCCGGTTTTGTATCGTTGCGTTGATTCTTAGATGTTTGCCGAGCCCCCCCGTCAATATTTACGACGCCATTTGGCTCACTTGACCGTGCGTGGGATGGCGATCGTCTCGGGCGGCATGATCGCGTTGCCAGGGTGTTCGAAAAGATCTCCGCGAGCAGATCGAGAGAGCCGCTACCGCGTTGCCGGGCCGTCGATGAACCCGACCTTATGGGACGCGTCAGATTTTATCACCTGCGATCACTGCGAGATGGTGACCCGCGTGGATCGAGGGATTTTGCACAGGGCGGTCGAACAATGCGTTGGCGAGTCGGGAAGAGGGGCAAACGTTGTTTGCTGGCATTGCGGAACCGGATACGACGTTAACCAGTTGCGGGGCGTGCTCGAAAGTCCCGCGACACCTCCGGATATCATCGGAGTGGTTTCGTGCTCCGACGAAGAACTCCACCGTGGTGACGTGGTCTTGGTACGACGGTATCAGGATGTTTCCAACGAGCACGTCAAACGCATCGTCGCGAGGCCAGGCCAAGTCGTTTCGGTCGACGAGTCGGGTGGTCTGCTCGTCGATGGATTGCCTCCGTCGTTGCCGTCCGACCCGGCAATCCCGGTGGATTTTGATCGGTACCGTCAGGTCTCGCGTTGGCGAGCGGATGTGCAAAACGAGGACGATCTGTCCGAACCGGGCTGGATACGCCAAGACGACCGGAGCTGGGAGTCGGCTGCCGGTGGCGGATGGTTGATCTATGAAAACCGTTCGGTTTATCGAGCCGTTCGCCCGGTGCGGATCCTCGACGACTATCCAGGAAACATTGGAATCCAACGCAAGCTTTTCCCGGCAGATGGCGTGTCGCTGCAAATGCACGTATCCAGCGAGTCCTCTCTCGACGACGTTGACCTAGTGGTCTGGAACGGATTTTGGACGCCGGCGGGGATCGATGTCCAGCGACACGTTCAGCATGGTTTGTCCGAAACAGGCAACGTTTTGCGGAGTCATGTTCGGCCAATCGATCCGTCGATAAACCACGCCTCCACCGTTGAGCCTCTTGGGCCTGCCACTCACGAAGTGGTTGCGAAGGCTGATTTTGCGAGCATTCAGCTAGAGTTCGAGCGTCGTTTGTCAGCCACTCGTCCCGTCGGGCTGTTTTTGGAACGACGTTTGCATCACTCGCATCACGATGATCGGCAGGCAATGTCGGACGTCACTGCAACGCTACCTGCGGTGCGGATTCGCGATTTGGAGGTGTATCGAGACCTTGTGTACCGTGCTTCTTCAACACGTGTTTCCGCAAACCGTTTCGATTCGCAACGCGATGAGTCCGTTCGGACTGCGTCGGGATGGAAGGCTGGGAACACGTTAACAACGGGTGCCCCCTTTTCTCTCACGCACTTACATCTCGGTGCGGATGAGTGGTTTGTAGTCGGCGACAATCTGCCGCTATCCATCGATAGCAGGCACTGGGGAAGCGTCCGTTCGCGCGAAATCGTGGGTCGGTTGAGTGATTTCCCTCTTTGCGCTGATGATTGAGTGTTTGTCGCATATTAATTTGTGTCGACGCCGTCTGATTGCCGAACATTAGAGTTACCGTAGGCTTCTCACACTGTTAATATGCTCTTAACGTGAAATTCATAAACCCAGTTTCAATGCTTCCAACGCAAAAAATGCGGATGTAAAACGCCTGGAGGGGCAGATCATGACCTCAGGATTGTCTTCGATCGATATCGAATTGGCTCTCGCAGTCATTGCGATGACGGTCTTGACTCTCCTGGCTTATCGTCTCGGACATCTTTGGAAGTTGAAGTCTCAGCGACTCGAAAACTTGGTCCTTGCTGTGTCCGTTGGGCTAGCGTTTCTGCTGGCCTGGAGTTACTTCGGTCGTCTGGTTTGGGCCGAAGCGATCACGTCCAGTTCGGCCTTGTATTGGTCCAACGTCACGCCGATCGCGCTTGGGTTCACGAGTGGTTTGGTGGGGCACACCCGCGGTTTGCGTCGTGCTGTCCGTCCGTTCGTCACGGCGTGTTTGATGATCTTGGCGGTCGGGTATGTGGCGACGCCGATTGCACGTCCGGTTTTGTTTCCGTTGACGCTGGATCCTTCACCGAAGTGGAAAAATGGCATCTGCTTGCAATCGCATTCGGCGAGTTGCGCCCCGGCTGCGGCGGCGACGTTGTTGAAACTCAACGGTGTCGAATCGCGTGAGGATGTGTTGGCGGATGCTTGTTTAAGCAGCACGCTGGGGACGGCTCCACTGGGTCTTTACCGCGGTCTCAAAACGGTGGCGAATGAACACGGTTTGCAAACCTGCGTGGCGGCGAAAGATCCGACCGACTGGTTGCAGGCGGGGCAATTGCCGAACGTAGCGTTGGTGAGTTTTGAAGCGTTTCCGGGACAACCGATCGGCAATCGATTTCTCGGTAGCCGATATTCCGGTCACGTCATCACCGTGTTGGGCAAAACGGATGGCGGACGATGGTTGATCGGTGATCCAGCCGTTGGCAGGATCTCATGGTCGGACGATGAACTCCGTCGACGGATCACCGGCGAAGCGATCTATCTAAAGCGATAGTCGTCGCTGTCTGTTGTTTGATCGCTCAGTGTGACCGACCTACCATGCCATCGATCAGGTTTTGACGAGTGCCCCGTCGATCGCGGTCCGCAGTTCGGCACAGAACGAACCGACGATTTTGGCTGCCGCTTCGGTCGGGTTCCCGCCAGCTTGTTTGGCCGCATCGGTCGCTTCGGCGATCCGACGCACGATGGCTGATCCGACGATCAGGCCGTCGGAGATCGGCGCGAGCTGTGCGGCTGTCTCCGGACTGCTGATTCCGAATCCGATGCAAACCGGTAGGTCGGTTTGCTCTCGCAACCAAGAAACGCTGTCGACGATGTCGGACGGTAACGCTGAACGTTCACCAGTGATTCCGGTCACGGACACGTAGTACAAGAATCCGGTTGTTAGTTCTGCGATCCGTCGCTGCCGGTCACGGGTAGTGGTGGGGGTGACGAGCTGGATCAGGTCAAAACCGGCGGCGCGGCAAATCTTGCTCAGTGGTTCGGCTTCTTCGACCAATAGGTCGGGCACGATCGCGCCGCAGTACCCCGCCGCCATCGCTTGCTCGACGTACTTAGCCATCCCCACGCGATAGATGATCGAGTAGCTGACCATGGTGACGCGGGGCATTGTGACTTTGGTCGGATTGGGTTGGGTGAGTTCCCGGCCGAGGTCAAACAGATGTTGCAATCGGAACCCCGCGTCGAGTGCCCGTTGGTACGAAGCCTGGATGACGGGGCCGTCCGCGATCGGGTCGCTGTAGGGGACTCCGACTTCGCAGAGATCGGCACCGGCGTCTTGCGCCGCTCGGATGACGGCGGCAGTGGTCTCGATTCCTGGATCGCCCGCCGTAACAAACGGCATCAACGCTTTGCGATTTTGGGTGGCGAGCGTTTCGAAAAGACGTTTCAGTTCGGACATGCCATGGGCTCAGGCGTGAAGGGGTATCTGTGTCAGCAAACGCGAATGACTGTGCTCGATCGCGTTAGATGTCGTTCCGGACGACCTAAAAGCCGTCAAATGGAATGATACCGTAGATACCTTCGGTGAACACCTGAGTGACAAAGTTGTTAAAGATCTTAATCGGGCGTTCAGGAATGATCACGACGTCTCCGTCCCGCAGCCAAATTTCGTCGGCGGGGGTGGGGCGTTTCCCGCGGATCGCTCCGTTGAGATCGAGCATCGTGGAGACCAAACGCCAATCTTCGGCGCGGCGGAAGATCACGACTTGACGGAGGTTTCCGCCGGGCAAATGGCCGCCGGCGGACGCGATCGCCCCCATCACGGTTGTCGGGGTGCTCAATTCTTGGCGACCGGGCGCGCCGACTTGACCGAGCACGTAAACAAAGTGAGGGGCCTGCTGCGTCAAGATCGGTTCGACTTCGAGCCCGACGACGACCTCGGCATAGCGCAGATTGATTTCGCGTTTGAGTTGCTCGAGCGTGAGCCCTTGCACATTGACGCCTCCGATTCCCGGCACGCGGATGTGTCCGTCGGGCATCACTTTGACCGTGATCGCCTGAGCAGTGAATCCACCTAAGCCACCGACGGCGGCGCGGATGTCTTCGGCGAGCGTGTTGGTGCGTACCGGAGTGACGTCGATCGCCGGTTCGTCGTAAAACGCTTCGTACTCTCGTTCGAGAAGTGAACGCAGACCTTGGACAGTCAAACCGGCCGCTTGGATTTGGCCGAGCAATCGAACAGTGATCGTTCCGTCAGGTTGGATCAGCAGTCCGCGTTCTAACGTGCCGCGATCGAGATCTTTGTCAGCGATCGATTCGATCGAAACTTCATCACCCGGCATCAAGCGATACTCCCCGTTGTCTTGGCGGCGCGTGACCAGATACACGATCTGGATTTCGTCACCGGGCCGGACGTGGTACTTGGCGAGATGTTGCAGACGTGAGGGACCGGCGTATCCACCTGGCCCGTAGGCATCGAATCGCATCGGACGCATGTCTTGCCATCGTGCTTCGCTGCCGCACGCGGTCGCGCAGTCGACACCCATCATGCATCTCGGACATCCGTAACCTTGCGGTCCCATGATCATGGCTGTGCCGCACGTCGTGCATCCACTGTGCGTTGAACTCAAAGGAGGCCCGTGCTCAACGATGTGAGGTCGATCCGAATACGTTTGAGCGAACAACGGACAAGCCAACAATGCTTGCACGCCAACGATCACAATGGTCGTCGTCAGTCGAATCACTTGGCGATGAGAGAGAGGGATCATGCTGGGAACGTCTCGACAAAGAATAAATGCGGGTTGGGTGACGAGCAGGATCGGACCGCTACCACCATTTCTTTAATCCGGGTAGCAGTCGTGAACTCACTCGTCCTTCGCGTTGGTCGGGTTCAGGAGGCGTTGCGTAGCTGGCAGGTGTTGCCTGGGTGGAATGAGTGCCGCCGTACGGATTTGCATTGCCGTATTGAGAGGTGCTGTCATACGTTTGCGGGGCATACGATTGCGAGGACGGCGGAGAGATCAGTTCGTTAGCGGGCGGCGAATTCGACGGTTCGTTGTGGCCGGTGGGTGATCTGAAGGATGCCGTGACGGCTCGGAAGAATGATCTGGGTGACGGCGCCGTGGGGCTTGATGTGGCCACGTTGGACGTGTTGCCGTTTGCTGCGTTGGCATTCGATGTGGTGGCAGCGGCGGCTTGATACTGTACTTCGGGCGTCATTGCCGATGGCTGAGGAGCCGCTTTGGTGGACTGAGGTGATCCGGGGATCACACTGTGTGAGATCGCCGCGAACATCTGCGGCGACATCGTGGTGATCTCCGGTACACGATTTGGTTGTTCTTGTTGTGGCACGTGAGGGCGTGTGGCCGCCAAGATCGAAGAGCCGTAGGGTGATGACGAAGCTTTGCGATGCGCCGAGGTGTTCAGACGCGTCAAGCGTGCTTCGTTGGCCGGGTTGGGTTGCAGCGTCAGTGAATGGCCCAGTGCCCATCGGGCTTCGTCGAGCAGGCCGATGTCGGCGAGATGGTGGCCCAGTTTTGCGACCAAATCGGCATTGTCGCTTTGACCTTGCACCGCCGCACGCCGCAAACAGATTGCAGTCGGGCCTGGCAGTTGGGTCGATTCGGCACGCCCGAGTCGTATCGCGGCGAGCAAGTCCATCGTTTGTGCCGCGAGCAGACTTTGCGCTGCAATTCCGCTGAGTTTGGTCCGTGCAAAATCCAGGTAGCGATCGATCGCTTCACTCGCCGTGGGCAGATCCGTGGAGGCGTTCGAGTCAGATGCTGATCGATCCAACCGGGCGAGCGCCTCGGCGGAATACCTCGCGGTGATCGGCGGCAACGTTTTGCGAACGACATCGGTCTGGTGCGCACGCGCTAGACGAGCGATCGCTTGTCGGTCCTCATGGGCGAACGGTCCGACGAAGTCTTGGGCTTCCAGGATCGCTCGTCGTCCTTCATGAAGCTGTTCGAGGGCGCTGATGCGTTGTGGTGCATTAAAAGCGTTTTGTGCAGGCGAGTTACTCGCAGCCAAATCGATCGCTTGGGCGGCTTTTTCCAACGCGTCCCAAGCGGAGGTTTCGGCCGAAGCGTAGGCGGCGCAGTCGTATTCCAGACTGGCTTGTCGAAGCAATTTCGCGGCCTCGTCGATTTGTGATTGAGCCGTTTGCGACGTGAGGTAAACGGTGGTTCCGGAGGTCGGCGGCGGGGTGGTGGAGGCGACAAATTGCGATCGTTGACGGGCGGCGCTGGCCAGGGTGCCGCGTGTGGTCGCTAAGTTAGGTGGATTTGCCGGGGGCATTCCGCCGGCAAATTGATTTCCGTCCGCCACGGGGAGTCGCGAGGGACGCATGCCGGTGTTTGAGGATGTCGCATACGCGGGCAAAGGTTCTTCGTGGAACGATTGCGGCGTGAACGCAGACCAATCCGGACCGACGGCAACCGGCCCCGTGGGGCTGATCGCGGTCGTCGATGGCGACTGCGAGGCGAGGTTCGCGGGAGCAGCCGGCCCTGACGAATGCCCCTCCGTATGGACTTGGGGCATTTGCAATCTCGCCTGCGCGACCGGACCCAATGATGTCCCAGGGATGGAGATGCTATTTTCACGCGTCTGGGTTACGAACGGATTGATTTGCTGCGCGTCGGCATCCGAGGCGAAGCTTGAAAATCCTGCCGCACCAACCAGCGCTGCCGAAAGCAGCATTCTTTTTGCACGACGGCATTCGACGACAATCAGCGGTGAATGTTTCATGACGTGTCTCTCAATGATGGCGCGGAGCATCGGTGGTGATCCCGTTCTCTCGTCTCATCGGAACACGGCCGTGGTGGAGTGTGCTGATTCTGTCAGTCGGTCCAGCCGAATGTCCACTACACGCCGAACAACCGGAAGAATCGTCACAAATTACCGCTGCTAGATTGACACAATTCTGTCGGGGGGGTGCTAAACGTGTTCTACACTTGAGCAGACCCTTGGCTCACCCTATACGGAACACGTTTCTATGCCCGCCAACCCGTCCACGCCCGGCAGTGCGCAAAATCGTAGTTGTGATCGTTTTCGCGCCAGAAACACGGAAAACCTGATTGCCGAACTTCTTGTGCTGCAGGAGGACGATGTCGTTCGTCATCCCTGTCAAATGGCAGATATCAGCGTGGGTGGCTGCGCGGTCAAAGTTTCGCTGGCTCACCCCGAAGAAATGTCGGTGGCGGTGCTGCGCATTCGAGACAAGTCAGGGGCGATCGATTTGGAGGTGGCCGGTCGACTGTGCTGGAACCAGCAAACCTCTGTCGGCAGCAACACGTTCGGGTTTCGGTTCCGACGTTTGATGGACGGCAAGGTGATCGATCAGATGGTCGCAGAGGGTTTGGTCACGCGGCGTCAGGAAGCGAGAACGACTGTGGGGACCAAAATTCAGCTCCGCCGGGCTCACGGGCATCCGACGGTCAAGGTTGCGACACTCGAAGATTTTTCCACGACGGGTGTGCGCATTCATTCCGATCAGGAATTAAGCGTCACCGAACGGTTGTTGCTCACCACGCCTTCGGGGGCAAGCGGGAGCGTGTCGGTCAAATGGGTCAAACCGTTCGGCAATCAGTTTGAATGCGGTTGCATCTTTCAAAATCTGAATTCGGCACGCGCTATCAACGATGCCCTGACCGCGCGAAGCTAAATCGGGATCCGAAGCCGGTGGTTGAATTGCTGATTGGGGGTTAGTTCCGTCTGTTCGATTTGGCTGTCAGATACCCGGCGTACTCGAGCACAGTGACACGTCCATCGCCATCGAAATCGGCTCCCGCAGGGCTGATTAACATCTTGCTCCATTCGCTGGCCGAGAGTGCCATGTCTCCGTTGGTGTCGTACTTCGAAACGATCTTACTGGACGCCGCCATCATCCTTTCGCTAGGTGGTTCGCTCGGCATCTCGAGTTTGGGGGCCTCCGGAACGCTCGGAGTTGAGCTGGAGGGCGTCGACGAGCTTGATGAGGAGTTCGAAGTGGCCGAAACCATGGTGTCAGAGCTGGGCGAAATTCCCCGGCGGGTATCGCTGGCCGTGTAGCCTTTGTTCACCCCCGAATAGACTTCGTTGGCGGTGATCACTCCGTCTTGGTTTTGATCCCACTGATAGAATTCGTTGATGAGTTTGTCGTTCCATTCGGACGTGTATTCGCTCATGGAGACTTGTCCGTCGCCATCAAGATCGCGGTCGGTGTAGAACCGTGGCATTCCTTCGGGGGTGGGAGCTGCGTAAACGCGGTAGGAACGCCGGCCTTCGAAATCTTCGAGGATCGGTTCACGACTTTCCGGCTCGCTGCGTCGTCGATCATCCCGTCCGTTATTGCGGTCGGCTTCTTTGCCGGCGCGTTCGACAGCTTCACGAGTTGCCAATTCGGACTCGGACAATTTGCCATCGCCGTTTCGGTCGAAGTCGAGCGGAGTGCCCCAGAAGCGTCCTCGGCTGATTTCTTCTTTGTCGAGTTGGCCGTCTTTGTCGCGGTCGTATCGCCGTAGCGTGTCACGGGCTTCGGCGAGATCCGCGGCGGTGGGGGCAACCGCCATGATGTCGGCGGTCGGGCCGAAACCGAGCAATGGCAGCAGGGCCATCTCTTGCCCGAAACCCGGTACCAGTGGTTCGACAGCGGTCGGATCAGTGTTTTCGCTTGAGCGTCCGCGATCACCCCGGTCGCGATCGTCTCCCTCACCTCCACCACGCATTTTTTCGAATGCGCTGGAGACTTTTTTGATCGAAATCGGCTGGCCGGGTTTAATGCTCGAATCCATCGACTGCAGTCGTTGGATCAAAAAGCCAGCAGGACCTTCTTGTTCATCAGGATCGATTTGACCATTCCCGTTGCGGTCCAGACGCGAAAGAAAACTGCTCGGGTCGCCCCCGCCCCGTCCTCCTCGATCGCCACCGAATCCGCCGCCGGGAGGTCCGCCGCCAAATCCGCCACCGGGAGGACCACCGCCGAATCCGCCCCGACCGCCTCCACGGTCTCCGCCCCGGTCGCCTCCGCGGTCTCCACCTCCGCGGTCTCCACCTCCGCGGTCTCCACCTCGATCGCCCCCACGGTCTCCACCCCCACGGTCTCCTCCTCTGTCACCACCACCGCGTTGGGCGGTGGCCTGACCTGCGGAAATGCCGAGGATGACGAGGGCCATGATGAAAGTCGTGATTCGCGGTGACGCGTTCAAATGGGTCATCGACATGGTATTGAGCGAGGTGAAAAGGGATTAGTCGCGGTGAGGACCGGGAAAACGGATCGCGTTTGTGCGATCGTGCGGGGGTTGAAACCCCGGAACCGGCGTCTGAGTTTCGCTCCGGCTGCCCCGATATTCTAATCGGATCCTTGACGAAGCCCGGAAAACGCCGATTTTGCTGGGGCCTCGGCATCACGATTTCCCACCGAACCGAGGTTTCTCTTTCCCTGTCAAAACCGCTATCCTGCGATATCTGCGAGAGCACGCCAACTCAACAACGAAATCAGTGTGCCCGTTCTCAACATTAACTCCCTTCAATCTTCACCCTCCCAACCATGTCTACCGCTTCAGTCCAAAACGTTGAAGTTCGCCTGCCCGATGGCACCGTCCAAAGTCATCCCAGTGACACCACTCCGATGGATGTCGCTCGCGGGATTAGCGAGGGATTGGCTCGTAGCGTGGTGGCGGCCGAGGTGGATGGGAAAGTCGTGGACTCGTTTCGTCCGCTAGGCGAATTGGCCAATGAAGAGGGTGCGGTTCCCTTGAAATTGCTGACCACCCGCGATGCCGCCGCTCTCGATGTGCTGCGTCACTCGGCGGCTCACGTGATGGCTCGCGCGATCATGCGTGTCTACAAAGGCGTGTCGCTGGCGTTTGGACCGACCACGTCGGGCGGTTTTTACTACGATTTTGATTTGCCCGAAAAAATCAGCGAAGACGACTTCCCAAAGATCGAAGCCGAAATCAAAAAGATCATCAAAGACAAGGAACCCTTCGAACGGTTCATCCTCGATCGTGACGAGGCTCGCAAACTTTGCGACGATCTCGACCAAGATCTGAAGGTCGAACACATCGAAACCGGTTTGGGCGATCAGGCGACCGTCAGTTTTTATCGCCAGGGCGAATTTGTCGACTTGTGCCGCGGCCCCCACATCCCTCACGCTGGCATGATCAAAGCGATCAAATTGCTGTCCGTCGCCGGGGCGTATTGGAAGGGCGATGCATCAGGTCGCCAGTTGCAGCGAGTTTATGGAACCGCGTTTTTCGACAAAAAAGAACTTGCGGCGTACCTTGAGCAACTCGAAGAAGCCCGCCGTCGCGATCACCGCGTGCTCGGAAAACAGCACGGCCTGTTTGCGATCAATCCTGAGGTCGGCCAAGGGCTCTGTTTGTGGCTCCCCAAAGGTGCCCGCGTTCGTGTCGCGTTGGAAGATTTTCTTCGCAAAGAGTTGCTCTCACGTGGATACGATCCGGTTTACAGCCCGCACATCGGACGCGTCGAACTATACGAAACCAGTGGCCACTTTCCGTACTATCGGGACAGCCAATTCGCACCGCTGTTCGGCAGCGAAGTCGGTGGATTGCTCGATGCGTGGAACACGCGATTGCAAGAAGGCAAACTCAGCAGCGACGACGAAGAAAAGCTGATCGCCGCCGCGGAAGTTTTTGGCGTCAAACTGAAGGACTACAAACCTTCCGCGTCGGTCGAAGCGAAGCAGAAGGCGCTGCACGATTGGCAACTCGTCAACGAGCGATACTTGCTCAAACCGATGAACTGCCCGCACCACTGTCAAATCTTCGCCGCCCAGCCTCGTTCGTACCGGCAATTGCCGTTGCGGTTGTTCGAGTTCGGAACGGTGTATCGCCACGAACAAACCGGTGAACTCAACGGAATGATGCGTGTCCGCGGTTTGACTCAAGACGACGCCCACATCTTCTGCACTGCCGATCAAGTCGAAGAAGAATTCCGAGCAACGATCGAGCTGACTCAGTTCGTTCTCAAATCGGTCGGACTCAATGACTACCGTGTGCAATTGTCGTTGCGTGATCCGGACAGCAGTAAATACGTCGGCAGCGAAGAGAACTGGGACCGCGCCGAGGGAGCACTCCGCGGCGTGTTGCAACACTCGGGAATGGAATTCAACGAAGAGCCCGGAGAGGCGGCGTTCTACGGACCGAAGGCCGACTTCATGGTGCGAGATTGTATCGGCCGATCCTGGCAGCTCGGGACCGTGCAGTTGGATTACAACCTGCCCCAGCGATTCAAGCTCGAATACAAAGGCAACGATAACGCAACGCATCAACCGGTCATGATTCACCGAGCTCCGTTTGGATCGCTCGAACGGTTCACGGGGATGTTGATCGAACACTTTGCTGGTGCATTCCCAATGTGGCTCGCACCCGAACAGGTCCGCGTCTTACCGCTGAGCGATAAATCGCTGGACTACGCCGTGGCGGTTGCGAAACAGCTTGATGAAGCTGGGCTGAAAGTCACCGTGGATTCGAGTGATGGCAAGGTGCAAGCCAAGATTCGCAACGCCCAGTTGGACTTGGTCAATTACATGGCCGTCGTCGGACCCAAGGAAGCCGAGATGGGACATCTCGCACTGCGTGACCGGATCGACGGTGACCTCGGATCAATGCCGGTGGCCGAAGCGATCGCCCGACTCACCGACGAAGTCAAGAATCGCACGGTACGCCAAGCGGTCCGCTCGTCCACCGTGTCGATCGCAGAATCCAGCGACACGTCGCACGAGTATTGAGCAAAGTCGCCCAATCGCTCCGCGATTGGTCCTCTTGGCTTGTGCCTCTCATCATGAACACCCACGTTGATGCGAGCACGCAGGGCGAAAGTTGCATGCCTTGTCCATTTGCGGAGCAAATGGGCGACAGTCGCCCAATCGCTCCGCGATTGGTCCCCTTGGCTTGTGCCTCGCATCAAGACACACCCACGATGATGCGAGCACGCAAGGCGAAAGTTGCATGCCTTGTCCATTTGCGGAGCAAATGGGCGACAGTCGCCCAATCGCTCCGCGATTTGTCCCCTTGGCTTGTGCCTCGCATCATGAACATCCAGGTTGATGCAAGCATCCAAGGCGACGGTTGCTCGCCCCATCCATTTGCAGAGCAAATGGGCGACGTTAGACATACTCATCCAGGCCGATCATTTGCTCGCGGAAGTCGAATTGAAGGTCGGGGTGCACTTTCTCGAGTGCTTTTTCGATCTTCTTAATTTGCGTCAAATACATGTTGGCGCTCACGCGGCAGCGACCGAAGTAGATTTTCCGCTCAACGATCTGGCGACAGAAATGAATTCGCACCTGTAACTCCGTCTCTTTGTCGCCGGAGTAGCGGATGCATTTATCCATCGTGCGGATGATTTTCCGCAGCGTCTTTTTGTGGATCGAACGGCTGGCCGGCAATTGCTCGCTGATCTCGGCACAAACCTCGTCAACATAGCCCGCTTCGTCGTCCGACTTCAGCAACAAGTAGGTCAACAACTCTTTGTTGTCGACCTTGAAACGAGCCAATCGCACGCACGCGTCGAGTAATTCATCACGTGGCAACGGAGCGAGCGCCTTCTTGAGTTCGCTGATCGTTGCTGGCTTCATGATGACAATACGTCAGCCGTTGGTGGCTGACGTTTTAGATGGATGCGACCGGGCGATATCGCCAATTAACTAGGCAAGGGCTTACTTCAGCTCGCCAGCTTCGGTGATCTTTACAAGAGTTTGGGTGCGACCGCTGCCCGAACCGACCGACTCAATTTTCTTGACCACGTCCATGCCTTCGAGAACGCGTCCGAAGATGACGTGCATGCCGTTGAGGTGCGGTGTTGGTACGGTGGTGATGAAGAATTGAGACCCGTTTGTGTTGGGACCGGCGTTGGCCATACTGAGCAAACCTGGTACCGAGTGACGGAACTTGAAGTTTTCATCTGCGAAATCGCGACCGTAAATGCTTTCGCCACCGGTTCCATTACCTGCGGTGAAGTCACCGCCTTGCAACATGAAACCCGGGATGACACGGTGAAACGCGCTGCCTTCATAATCCAAAGGCACACCCGATTTGCCGGTGCCCTTTTCGCCGGTGCACAAAGCACGGAAATTTTCGACCGTTTTGGGGACGTCTTTTCCAAACAATCCCATCACGATTCGCCCGGCAGGTTCGCCACCAATGGCGACGTCGAAATAGACCTTGTTGGTGACTTCTGCTTTGGTCGCGTCTTGTGCCGAGGCTGTGGATAGCGACAACGAGGCGAACAAAGCGACGAGGACGAGCGTGAAAGTGCGGTAAGCCATCTTTGGAAAGGACTCCAGTGGGGGTGGGAAGAGTGACCGATCGTTGCGGTCGACTCGTTGAGGATGGTGTATTTAACCAAATCCGTCGATCGGGTTTCAACCCAACCTACGAACCGAACCCGGTTTGCGGTCGAATAGATTATTCGCAAACCATGACATTCTGTTTCGAAACGAACGATAAAAAATGCCTGTATCTCAATCATCTTTGCCGCAAGAAGCCCCTACCGGCGGCGATTTTTCCCAAGCGAGCGAGCCGTTTCGTCGCATCGCGGTGGAAATTGGACACGTGCTCGTCGGGCAGGAGGCACTCGTCCACCGGATGTTGATTGGTCTGCTCACCGGCGGACACCTGCTCATCGAGGGCGTTCCGGGGCTCGCCAAGACGACCGCGGTGGCGAGTTTGGCAAAGTCCATACGCACGCAATTTCAACGGCTGCAGTTCACCCCCGACCTATTGCCCGCGGATTTGATCGGGACGCAAGTCTACCGGCCCCAGGATCAGAGTTTCGTCGTTCAGAAAGGGCCGATCTTTTCGAATTTGATTCTCGCCGACGAAATCAACCGGGCTCCGGCAAAAGTGCAAAGTGCCCTCCTCGAAGCGATGCAGGAACGTCAAGTCACGATCGGCGGCGAAACCTTCCCGCTCGAGGAACCGTTTCTGGTGATGGCGACGCAAAACCCGGTCGAACAGGAAGGCACCTACCCGCTGCCCGAAGCCCAGATGGATCGATTCTTACTGAAAGTCATCGTGGACTATCCCGGACGCGATGAAGAACTCCTGATTCTGCGGCGGATGAGCAAAACGGCGCCAAAATTCGAGGTGGCGGGCGTGACCTCTCCCGAGGAAATCATGATCGCGAGAACTCACGTCGATCAGGTTTTTATCGATCCCAAAATTGAAGGCTATATCGTCGACATCGTGATGGCCACGCGTCGGCCGGCCGCCTACGGGCTTCAACTTGACGGGCTGATTCAGTTCGGTGCTTCGCCACGTGCGTCGATCAACTTGGCGCTGGCGGCGAGAGCGAACGCGTTCCTCGACGGCCGCGGTTATGTGCTGCCCGAAGACGTCCAGAATCTCGCCCTCGATGTGCTCCGTCATCGTGTCATGATCACCTACGAAGCCGAGGCGGAAGAACGAACCAGCGAGTCGATCGTCAAGGAAATAATGGATCACGTGGCGGTACCATGATCCCGAGCGATGTGCTGAAGAAAATCAAACGCATCCAACTTCGAACTTCTCACAGGGTCGACGAACTGCTCACCGGCAGTTGGCATTCGGCGTTCAAGGGACGTGGGATTGAGTTCGAGGAAGTGCGCCCGTACCAAGTCGGCGACGATGTTCGCACGATCGATTGGAACGTGACCGCGCGGAGTGATATGCCGTTCGTCAAACTGTTTCGAGAGGAACGCGAACTCGCCGTGATGTTGCTCGTCGACTTGAGCTCGTCGATTGGTTTCGGAACCCAGCATCAAACGAAACGCGAACTGGTCACCGAACTCGGTGCCACGCTGGCGATGTCGGCGATCAAGAACAACGACAAGGTCGGGTTGACGTTGTTCACCGATCAAATCGAAAAACACGTGCCACCGCGAAAGGGGTCACGGCATGTCTTGCGACTTATTCGCGAAATGTTGTACTGCGACCCGATCGGCACACGAACGGATTTGATGGCGGCGCTTGATCACTTCAACCGCACCACGCATCGCCGCAGCGTCGTGTTTTGGATCAGCGATTTCATGACGGGCGGAATGCATGATTCCGAGGAACAACGATCCAACGAAGAAAAATCGCTTGAACGTGCCATGCGTGTTCTCAGTCGACGACATGACGTGATTCCCATCATCGTGGGTGACGAACGAGAAATGCGATTGCCTCGCGTCGGTTTGCTACGACTCCGGGACTGCGAAACGGGACGGATGCAAGTTGTTGATACAGGGAGCCGGCGAGTCCGGAGCCAATACGAAGCGATGTCGCGACAGCGGATGATCGCTCGCGACGCCATGTTCGCCCGCTTGAAATGGACGCCGCTTCATTTGCAAACCGGTGACGACATTGTCGAGCCGCTCCAGCGTTACTTTCATCAACGCGAGCGGCGGGCGGTATGATCTTTCAATGTTTCGCGTGCAGCCTGTTGGCGGTGTTTCTCGCGGTGCCCGTCGATAATCTCGCGTCGAAAGAGACACCCTCTAATACGGCAACGTCGGAAGAACAGCTAATCGTTCCGAATGACGATTCACTTGTGCTCGAACGGCCCCGCGTGGTCGTTTCGACGCAGAAAGTTGCGATCGCAGAACCGTTTACCGTACGTGTTGAAATGATCGCGCCGGCGGGCAGTCGCGTCGCTTTTGCGCCGGTGGACGAAACGCTTGGCCCGTTTGATGTTCTGCGTGTTGCGGACACTCCCGACGTTCCCGCTCCCGGGATGGCCAGCGATCAGCGTTTGTGGGCTCGGATTTTGGTTCTCGAAACGTTGGCCCTCGGTACGCAAACGATTCCACCGATCGAGGTGAGCGTGCAGACAGGTGACGAAAACGCCACGACACAAACCACCAAATCGGAACCGCTCACGATCGAGGTGCAGAGTGTCCTCGAGCCGGAAGAGCAAGCCGCACTGAATGAGTTTCGTGACATCGAAGGCGAAATCACGTTGAAAAAAGTGGCTGAGCCCGTGGACACTGATCTGCAGTGGTGGCCGATCGCGGCTGTCGCACTGGGAGTGGCGGTCGGAGCGTTCGCAGTTTGGTACCGTCGTCGGGATCGAGTGATGAAGTGGTGTCGGAAACGACTGGCGGAACTCAGGCAGCAACCGATCAGCGATGCGGAGGACTACATCGCCGCCTCTGATTTGTTGAAGCAGGTGCTTCATCTCGGCGTAATGGGACGGGATCGTTCGAAGGTTTCGCGGTTGACCACGGCGACTCCATCGACCCGACGTTTGATCGAAATGCTAGGCGAACAGGAATACGGCGACGCGGAACTTGAGCGTCTCGGAACGGCCTTTCGGTATGCGGATCGATTGAAGTTTGACTCGCGAAGCGACCGGGGTGTTTCAGGAGAAGAGGCCGATGCACTTCGCACGGCGATCGATGATGCCGAACGCCAGCTTTCTTCACGGCGTGACACAGGTTCTGTTTCCAAGGAGGCGGCCTGATGTTATCGCTGTTCCATTCGCCCGAATATTTGTGGCTGCTGTTGTTGATCCCGGTACTGGCCTGGCGTCGCTTCTTTGTCGCTCAAGACAACGGAGCGATCCCGTTTAGCAACGTCGAAACGACGATGCGGTTGCCTCGTACGCTGCGACAGCGATTGATTTGGTTGCCCGACGCGCTCCTGTTGCTGGCCTTGGTCGGATTGATCGTGGCGTTGGCACGCCCTCGTGATGGGAGACAACAGACCGTGTCGACTAGCGAAGGGATTGCAATCGAATTGGTCGTCGACCGCAGCGGTAGCATGCAAGCGATGGATTTTCGCATCGATGGTGAGCGGGTCGATCGATTGCAAGCGATCAAGAACGTGGTCACCGAATTCGTGCTCGGTGGAGAAGGGCTCGAAGGGCGGTTCAGCGATCTGGTAGGGCTCGCCACATTTGCCGGGTACGCCGACGCGGTGACTCCCCCGACGCTCGATCACTCCTTCCTCGTTGCGATGCTCAATCAGACCCGGATCGTCGATCAACGAAACGAAGATGGGACGGCGATCGGTGACGCGATTGCCCTGGCGACTGAAAAACTCAATGCGCTCGACGCTCGGGGCAAGCAAAAGATTAAAAGCAAGATCATCATCTTGTTGACCGATGGCGAAAGCAATGCGGGGACGCTCGATCCGTTGCAAGCCGCGGAACTCGCCGAGACGCTCGGCATCAAGGTTTATACGATTGGCGTCGGGACGAAGGGCGAAGCACCCTTTCCGGTGCGAGACCCCTTCAGCGGTCGACAAGTGCTACGGCCGATTGAAGTCAACATTGACGAAGAAACGTTGACGAAAATTGCTGAGCGAACCGGCGGGAAGTACTTTCGTGCGACCGACACCGACTCACTCGAAGCGATTTATCGCGAAATCGACGAACTCGAGAAAACGAAAGTGGAGTCCAAGCAGTTCGTTGAATATCGCGAACTTGCGGTGGAAGACTATCCGACCTTGTGGGGCACGGTTCCGCCGATCCTGTCAATCGTGTTGTGTCTCATCGTTGCTGGCGTGCTGTTGAAGACGTTGTGGTTGAGGGAGTTAACGTGAATCGTATGAACGAGTTGGTTGACTGGTTGCCCGAAGACAGCATGATCGGCAATCCCGCCGCCGTGTGGTGGATCATCGCCGCGATGATGGCAGGGGTGACGTGTTTCCTCGTGGTGGCTCTTCGATACCGAGCCCAACGCAGGTTCGCGACGGAGGATCGTCTTGATGATTTTTTTGATCGGACTTCGTTCTTCGCCCGTCATCGATATATCAGTGCAATCCTGTCGGCGGTCGTCGTGTGCTCGGTGTTGTCGTTGTTGACGGTCGCGTTGATGGATATTCGATGGGGTAAATCGGAGCAGGAAGTACCGCAAAAAGGAATCGAGATCATGTTCTTGCTCGACGTCTCGCGGAGCATGTTGGCGGAGGACGTCGCGCCCAATCGTCTCGAACGGGCCAAGCAAATGATGCGCGACATGTTACAGCGGATGGCGGGAGACCGTGTTGGGCTTGTCGTCTTTGCCGGCGAAACCCGGCAAACCATTCCGCTGACCAACCATTACGAAGACTTCAGCCAAATGCTCGAAGACGTTAACCCGAGTTCGGTCCGCCGTGGCGGTTCACGTCTGGGCGACGCGATCGCATCGGCTGGTCGTGCGTTTCTCAGCAAAACTAACGCTCATCGAGTGATCGTCGTTTTGACCGACGGGGAAGACCAGGAGAGTGAACCGGTGAAAATGGCAAAGAGACTGCATGACGATGAAAATATCCGCATCTTCACCGTAGGCCTGGGTGACATGAATTCGGGGGCCCGTATTCCCGACGTTGATCGGGAGCAGTCGCGGCGCCAAACAGGAAGCTATGTGAAATACAACGGCGAACCGGTGTGGTCCAAAATGAACGGCGAAATTTTGCGAGAGATCGCGACCGAAACCGAGGGCGCTTACATTCCAGCAGAGACCAAACACGTCGATATGGGCGAGATCTATGACCGCTACATCGCGGGCCTGCAAACGACTGAGTTTGAAACGGCCAAGGTCGATGCCTATGTCGCGAGGTTCCAGTGGTTTGCATTGCCCGCGTTTGTGTTGTTGCTGATCGATTTTGCGAGCAGGTTGTCTTGGCGACGAAGCAGTGTTGAGACGATGCGAAAATCGTCCATTGCGGGTTTGGCTTTCTTGATTGCATTGGCTCAACCCGCGATCGCGAACGCTCAAACGAATTTGCGGCAATTCACTCAGGCGTATAACCACGGCGTCGAACTGTATCGACAGGGTGAACTTGAAACCGCAGCCGACGAGTTTTCTCGCGCGATCGGTTCCCCTGACGACGAAGTTGCTGCGGCCGCTCGGTTCAACCTCGGTACGACGTGTTACGCCCGAGCTGTGCAGATGTTGTCGGCCGAAGAATCGCAACCGAATGCAGCTGCTGAATCCACAGAAGTGGCCGGGCCAGACCAGGTAAAAGAAGTGCTGGGCCGTGGCATCGAAGCGTTACGTTCGGCACTGCGTCTCAATCCCGATTGGGCGGACGCTCGGGTGAACCTCGAAAAGGCCGTCCGACTGCGCGCAGAAATCGAGAAGCAACAGCAACAGCAGCAAAACGAAAACCAGAATCAGCAGCAAGATTCCGAGCAACCAAAATCGGATCAACAAGAATCTGAGCAGCAGAACTCAGAACAATCCGGCGAGGGTGAAGAGCAACAGCAGGAGCAACCCGACCAGCAGCAACCGCAGGATTCCGGTGACTCCGGATCCGGCGAGCAATCCGACTCGTCCGGGCAGCCCGAAAACGAGCCATCCGAAGAGCAGCAAGCGCAAGACTCTCAATCGGATGAGGGTGATGAATCCGAGTCACAGTCGCAGCCGGAATCGCCTGAGCAATCACCTTCGAATTCCGACCAGTCCGAATCTTCGTCGGGGGAACCCCAGCAGGACATGGATGACGACTCGCAAGGCAACGAGCCATCTGAAACAGAAGGCGAGAATCAGCAGCCGACCGATCCCGCCGATGTCAGCGGTGAGCTATCCAGTGACAATAGTGGCGATGGGTCGTCGACGCAGAACGCATCGTCGGTCGGTGCCGGTGAGCAGGCGGAAGATGACCGGCCCATGACGGCCGAGGAGGCGATGAAGATGCTACAGGCGATTCGCGATCGAGACATGATCCGCCGATTTCGTCTGCAGCAGATGCAACAACGGCGTCAAATTCCCGTTGAAAAAGACTGGTAGTTGCGTCGCGTTTACAAGCATCCAACGAAGTGCCACGGCGTAGTGGATTTTGGCTGAAATCCTTGGGGGATGGAACTCGGGCGAATCCCCCAATCGAATTGGCGAACGCCTACAGCAGGTGTTTTGCTTTGACTTCGAGATACTGATTAACCAACGGAGCGGTAAGCTCGTCGGGGAAAGCGTCCACCACAAGCACGCCACGGTGGCGAAGACCCGTCAACACTTGCTCACGCCACAGCAGAATATCGGCCGCCGCTGCGGCGCGGTACATCGTGAAATCATCGATTGATTCGGTATAAGGCCGTGGCTGTTCGCCGGCGGGCGTTGCAGCGGCTGCCGCCAAGGCGGCATTGTGCGGTGCATCGGCAGCATCAAACATTTCCCGGTCACGTAGCAGTACACCGAGCGGCAAGTGCGTGCCGGTCAGGTTCGATAGATAGTCAACGACCACCGCCGAGTTCACTTCGTCGACCACATTGGTGATCAGCGTGACAAGTGAACGTCGTTTGCAACGCGAGTTCAGATGCAAGAATGCTTGGTCGTACCGTGATTCGACCATCCGCGGGAACTGGTCGAATCCCGCTTGCAACAAACGGTTCATTTGGCTGGCGCCGCCTCGTGGCGGGATGTAAGCGTGAATCTTGTTGCTGAAACAAATCATGCCGACCGAATCACCTTGCTGCAGCGCAACGTACGCCATCATGAGCGACGCGTTGAGTGCATGATCGAGCAGCGAATATCCGTCGCGTTGATTGGTCATCATGCGCCCACAATCGAGCATGAAGATCAATCGCTGGCTTTGATCGCTCTGGAATTGTCGAACGGTGAGCTTGTTTCGTCTCGCCGTGCTCCGCCAATCGATGTGTCGGTAGTTGTCGTCACGCGTGTAATCACGCAGTCGTTCGAAATCGCTGTCTTGACCGATCCGCCGCGTGCGTCGAACTCCGATCAGACTGAGCCGATTCGTGCGCGCGAGCATCGCGTAATCGGACAGTTGTTTCATGTCCGGATAAATGTTCACGCGGTCATGCACGTCAAGCGTGATCTGACGTTGCCACAATCGCAACGGGCTGTGGATCCGCAAGTAGCAACGTTCGAGTTCGAAGGCACCGCGGCGATGCGCCGTCAATTGGCTGTGGGCGATTGTTTCCATTCCCGGAGCCAAGTCAAGCTCGTGCATGTTGGGCTCGGCCGTGAAATTCTCGGGGAGATCGTCGCAGAATTCACCGAGCAACCGCAGCGAGGTTTTGTTTCGCAGCGTCAGCGTGCTCTGCAGGGGAACCCGGAGTGAGCCCGTTCGCGAAATCTCGCGGGTGACACTGATTCCTGTCGCTGCGCTGCGTCCACTGCCCCACCACAGCAACAAGAAATCGATCAGCGTGACGACAAAAATGAGCCCGTCGACCATCACGAGGACCACAAGCCATTGTGGCGAGAACACAAACAGCACACTCAGCACGATCGAGACGCCGAGCAGGCTCGCCCATAATCCAGTGGGAAAGACGCGAGTTCGATAGGCGGCGATGATCAGCGGCAGGCTGAGCACCAAGAGCAGCAGCCACGGCAGCCCGCTGAGCCACTGGATCTCGTTTCCGACGTCGCTTGCGAGGGTCGATTGAGCTAGATCGAAAAACATGGAGACGCGTCGCGGTCACGGGTACGAGCCGAGAGTATTCGGCTGCATCGATATCGTAGGGAGGCGTCATCTTAGCAGAATCTCGTCGTTCCCCACACGCTTCCGAACAGACACGAATCAGATAAGATTTGGCGATGAATTCCAACTCCCGATCGATCGAAGGACCGCCGTCGCCCACTTTCCATCTGACGGTCACGTATGACGGGACCGAGTATTCAGGATGGCAGGTCCAACCCGGGCGACGGACGATTCAGGCGGAACTCGAACAGGCCGTCGCCACTTTGCTGGGAAAGTCCGGCAAAAAACAAAAGCCCGCCGAGACGACGCCCGGGAACGATCCGGGGGTGCAGGTCGATGCTGACCTCGCCGCGGGAGCGGATCGGTATGAAACGGAGGAGCCTCAAACGCGGCAGGAGCCTCGGGCACTGCGAGTTCTCGGTAGTGGGAGAACCGATGCGGGAGTTCACGCCTGGGGGCAGGCCGCTCGTTGTGTGTTGCCGAACTGGCGGGCGGATGCCAAAGCGGTGATGCGGGGGCTCAATTCAAGGTTGCCCGAAGACATCACCGTGGTGGATGTCCGCGAAACGATCCCCTCGTTTCATCCGATTGCGGATGCGATCGGCAAGCGGTATCGATACCAGATTCAAATCGGAGGCCATCGCAATCCGTTTGCCGTTCGTACTCGCTACCGAGTGCCCTGGCCGATCGATGTCGATTTGCTCGCGAAGGCTGCGGAGAAATTTCTTGGCTGTCACGACTTCGCCGCGTTTCAGGCGTCCGGTGCGGTTCGCTTGAGTACCGTTCGGACGATCACCCACAGCGTTTGGACGCGTGAGCCATGCGATCCATGCGGCGGGCTCGCTGAGGAGTTGACCGGGCAACGATGGTTTTACGAAGTCGAGGGCGATGGGTTTCTCTACAACATGGTTCGCAACCTCGTCGGCACGATGTTCGACGTTGCTCGCGGCTATCGGCCGATCGAATGGATCGATGAGGTGTTGGAGTCCAAAGATCGCCGGTTGGCAGGGGCGACTGCCCCGCCGCAGGGGCTTTTTTTGTGTTGCGTAAATTATCCCAATGAGGTTTTTTTGACTCCCTCGCTAATGTTCACGAAACCTTAACCTTTGAAGCCTGAAAATCGGTTGAAATGATCGACAATCCATGCGACGTATCGCATCGCATTTCGCGAAACCGATAAGTCGAATTGGCTGTTCGTTTTTTCACCCACCTCGAGTTCAAGATGAATGGTGAGAATTACCCCGCCGCACCTCCTGAACCTTCTATCCAGCTCACAATGTCGTCTACGTCATCCCTCGTGACTCCGCGCCCGATTCTCGACGAGGCGACCCGATCGCTCGTCAGGCGAGCTCTCGCGTCGCGTGTTCTGACAATCGACGAGATCAAGACCGTCGTCGCATCGCTATTGATGGAGAGCACCTCCGTCGACTCTCAGCGTTTGGTCGATGGGCTGCGCAATGCTGGTTTACTGACGCGTTGGCAAGCGAGCAAGTTGCTCGCGGGAAAAAGCCGCGGCTTCTTTTTAGGAGCGTACAAGCTGCTCCGCCCGCTCGGCCGGGGCGGGATGGGGATGGTGTATCTCGGTGAGCACCAAGTCATGAAACGGCAGATGGCACTCAAAGTTCTGCCGCCCGATGCGCTCAAAGACACGCGAAGGATCGAACGATTCAAAGAAGAAGCTCGTGCTTCGGCGCAGCTCGATCACATCAACATTGTTCGCGCGTATGACTTCAACGAAGCCGGCAACAAACTTTACATTGTGATGGAGTACGTCGACGGTATCGACCTTCATCAAATCGTTATGCGTGATGGTGTCATGTCCTATGACGCGTCGCTCGATGCGATCACTCAAGCCTGTGAAGGATTGGTGCACGCACATGAACGAGGTGTGATTCACCGCGACATCAAACCGTCTAACCTGATGCTCCGCAGTGATGGTGTCGTCAAGGTCAGCGACATGGGGTTGGCCCGGATAGGATGGAGTGAAGCCGACGACAGTCGGGAAACCAAACGTCTGCTCGGCACGGCGGATTTTGTCGCCCCCGAACAAGCCCTCAACAGCAAGACCGTTGACGCGCGAGCGGACATCTACTCACTCGGTTGCACCTGGTATTTTTTGCTGACGGGTAGCTCGCCGTTTCGGGGTGACAGCGTGGCCCAGCGATTGGCCAAGCACCAAACCGCCCCGATACCGGATGTGCGTGAGCTTCGCAAAGATTGCCCCGAGTCGCTCGCGATGCTGCTGATGCGGATGATGGCGAAAAAGCCTGCCGATCGTCCTTCGTCGGCCGCCGACCTGCTCAATCAGTTGCAACGTTTGCGATCGGGACGAGGCGATCTCGATTCGCGGCATGAACAGTTAGCTGCCATGGTCACGCGTCGTGATTCAGCGATCGACGACAAGCTTTATCAGGCGTCCATGGACGACAGTTCCGCAGCGCAGCTCTCGGAGGTCGACGTTGTCGAAGTGATCGATGACTTCGATTTTGGATCGCTGCCGCCGCTGGATGCCTCAGTCGGATCGGCGTCTGATTTCTCGTCTGTGGGGCCATTGGATTCGTTGTCGAGTGGTCTGCGAACCCGGCCCAATCCCGCACTACGGCCTGCCACGGCGGGCCTTGGGGGCGTCCCCAAGAAGGTCGCACCCCAACAAGCCAACGGGCCGCATCGCTCAGCAGATACGCAGCTTGTGATGCTCGGCATCGGACTCGCGATCGCCGTGCTTGCCCTCGTCCTCGTTGTGGGAATTGCCGCATACACGATTTCCCGTCCGCTGCCTAAAACGGCTCCGAAAGTGAAAGCGATGGAAGACGGCAAGGGCGGCACGGTGTTCATCGTCGAGTAGTCCACCACGCAACTGTGACGGTTTCTGCTTGTCCCGATTTGCGAGACCACTGAGAAATCAGTTTGTCGGTATGCGAACCGCTTTCGTCGACTCCGGAGTCGCGGTTGGATTTGTGCAACCGATTAAATCGGTTGTGCGCCCCACTTACTAACGGAACCTACAGGTATTTGAATAAATCCGACTGGGGTTACGCGTTTGACGGATCTCGCTGCTCTTGGTGGACCTACACTTCCTAAGGATTTGTCCACCTTGGGATCAGCCGATCGCGGGGAAATCATTAAGAAGACGGCCTCGCCGAGTTTATGAGGTGTCGCCGTTTCCAATCCGCAAGCGTCTCCAACGTCCAAGTGAAGTCTGTGCTGATCGTTACCACTGTCAGCAGGTTGATTAAAACGATCACCGGGAGCGTCTTGCCCGCCATCACAATCGGACGCACAACCGCTATAACCCGCCCCGTCGAAAAAACTCGCCGTTTCGTGACCGCCATATCCGTATTGAAAGTAAGCATGCGCACCGCCACGACCATTGAAGCCGCAATGGCCTCCGTGGAAATGCGCGTGGAAATCATCGCTACTAAACGGCTGGCTGGCGGCGACAGCTTCATCCGAGCGGACCAGGAAAGTGAAAACGGCACCGGTGAAGGCAACCATCACAAGACGTTTCATTCAAATAATCCATTGGTGTCCAGGGACGGATTGAGCCGATCTCACGCACCGCTCGGACCAAGCCGTGGGTCACGGCCAAAACCTTGCAAAACACAAATGACCGCCTGTCAAAACGCTCGCGTGTGTCATCACCGCGAATGCGGTGTTTCGTCGATGCGGTATTGCTCACGCCGTTTTGGCCATCGTTCCATGTACGTCTTGCGGGATCCCAAACGGGCGGGGTGCTGCGTATGACCGAATCCCTCCAGAACCGTCCTAAGAAGTCCTACACGACTCTCAATCTCCTGCTGTTGGCGGTCAACATTCCGCTGGTTCTGCTGGTCGGCTTGTTAATGGTGACGGACTATCGACGTGAGATGCGGCAAGCCACTGATGCGCGGCGAATGACGCTCAGTGATGAAGCGAGCTTGATCGGCGAAGCCCTGTTGAAGTTAAGTGATCCGGAAGACGAAGCGGCGATTGCTGCATTCCTTCAAAGCACATGCTCCCCATCGGCTGCAACTAACTCCGCGGTGTGCTGGATCCACATCACCTGGAACGGTCGTCAATTGCATACCCACACCACACCGGGAACCAGTAATCCATCCGAGTATCCCAATCAGGACGCGATTGTCGGTCGCTTCTCCACCGATCAGCTCGACGTGCAAATCATTGAATTGGCAGCTGACATCAAACGAAGCGTCCGCGGAAAAATTCTGATGCACGTGAGCTGGTTGTTTGCGTTTGCGTCCTTGGCCGCGCTGATCTTAGACGTGGTGCTGGTTCGGCTCATCGCGACACCTACGAAACGGCTCGCGGCATCGGTCAATCGGGTCGGGTCGCAGCGTTTTGATTTGCGAGCGGAATCGTTTCGCAGCCATGAACTGAACGAGCTCAGCAGCGCGATCGCTGACATGGCCGCATCGCTGCACCGAGTCGAAGCCAACCGTGCCGTGGCGATGAAACGCGCCGAGCAAATCCAACGGAACCTGTTGCCGAAAGAGACCAGCGTCCCCGGTTTGGAAATCGTTCCGCACTATCAACCGGCCGAAGAAGTTGCGGGCGACATCTATGGTGTCCTCGAATTGCGAGACGGTTCGTGGTTGATCTATGTCGCCGACTTGGTCGGTCACGGAGTGCCCGCGGCGATGAGCGCTTCGATCCTGAAAATGATCATCGACTCGGCTGTGCTCGACTGCACCGATCCCGGCGTCCTGTTAGAGCAGGTCAACGAGAAAATCCCGCGGTACTTAGCCGAAGACGGTTTTGCGACTGCCGTGATGCTGCGTTGGCAGGTTGATTCTCATCAGCTAACCGTGGCCAGCGCCGGCCATGAACCATTGTTGTTGGTTCGTGGAGAAACACTCGAATCCATCGGAGCAACCGGTTTGCCACTGGGCATTGACACATCTTTGGATTGGACCACTGAAACGATCCGGCTCGAACCAGGTGATCGTTTGTTTCTGTTGACCGATGGGATCAGCGAAGCGGCAAACGACTCGGACGAGATGTTTGGCCGCGAACGCATCGAAGCTGCGATTCGAAACAATCAAGAGGCACCGATTGAGGAGACCGTCACTCACCTTATCCAACAAGTGACCGATCACGTCGGCAGCCAACCGGCTCAAGACGATATCACGTTATTGGCAATTCAGTGCCATGTTGGTGACTGAAGAACGGTTCACCTGTCTACTTGGTGTCGTGACACGCGACGTCTTGATACCTATCGGAAATGGCAAATGTCATTCTTGCCTACGCCGGCGGCGTGCGTCGCGATGACCGGTTTCGAAATCAACTCCGAAGAAGGCGTCAGAGCGGTCGCTACCGGCCCCTAGTGATGGTCTATCGCACGTTCGGGTTTCGCGAACTTTTCTGCCTCCTAGACTGTCGAATACCGACACAATGGCAAGCAAAATCGATAAGCAGCCGAACCGCATACCAGGAATTGGGACCTGCACCGAGGTCCACCGATCAAGATGATGGAAAAACCAGCCGAAGGCGTGGCGAACACACTCCACAACGAACGTTTGATATTACTGATTTTGGCGGCAGTTCAATTCATTACGATCGTGGACTTCATGATCGTAATGCCGCTCGGGCCGCAGCTCATGCGTACCCTCGACATCAGCCCATCTGCTTTTGGATTGATCGTATCCTCGTACACATTTGCAGCCGGAATCGCGGGGTTGATCGCTTCCGCCACGGTCGATCGCTTTTCGCGGCGGACGGCGTTCCTCTTTTTGTACAGCGGCTTTCTACTCGGGACTCTGTTCTGCGGGCTGTCGATGAACTATCCATCACTGGTAATCTCGCGAGTCATCGCGGGGGCGTTTGGTGGCATCGTCGGCGGCATCTCGATGGCGATCATCGGAGACGTCTTTCCCGATAGCCGTCGAGGTCGCGCGACCGGGGCCTTGATGACTGGGTTTGCCATTGCGTCGGTCGCCGGTGTTCCGATGGGACTGTTCATCGGCACCAACTTTGGTTGGCAGATGAGCTTTATCGCCTTGTCACTTCTGGGACTTCCCGTTTTGGCACTGGCTTGGTTTGCATTGCCGGTTTTGAACGACCACGCGGTGGACCTGCGTCCATCAACCTTGACATCGCTGCGAACGACGTTTTTGCACATCAACCATCTCAACGCGTTTGCGTTGATCATTGCGTTGACGATGAGCGGTTTTCTCGTTTTTCCCTATCTCAGCGTGTATTTCGTCGGCAACGTTGGGATGACTGAACAACAACTGCCGTTAATCTACATCGCTGGTGGGGCGCTCACGTTGGTCGCCTCGCCGACCGTCGGACGTTACGCAGACCGGTTCGGCAAACTGCTCGTCTTTCGCGCGATCGCTCCCATCTCGGCGGTGATGTTGGTATTGATCACGCAATTACCCGCCGGCGCCGTGTTGTTGACGATTTGCGTTTTCGGAACGTTGATGGTGTGTAACGTCGGTCGCATGATTCCCGCGATGGCGATGGTGACGGGCAGCGTCTTGCCTAAGAATCGCGGCGCGTTCTTGAGTGCCAACTCATCGATTCAGCATATTGCCGGCGGTGCGGCGTCCTATCTTGGAGGACTGATCGTTGTTCAATCTGCCGACGACCGGCTGTTGAACTTTGGGACCGTCGGAACCATCGCCGCTGCGTTTTCGCTGGTGAGTTTGTGGTTGGCCGGCCGTCTGCGTTTGGCTGAAGAACTGGTTGTTCCCGCCGTCGACATGAGTTTGCCCGCCGCAGCCGAAGCATCTGTTGACGCAGGCGAAGCTCTTGTCGCCTGCATCGAACCGGATCAATCAGGTGAACTCGAAAGCTGCAGCGTTTAAAATATTCTCTCTCTTTCGCGGACGGGCGATCAGACGCCGACATGCCGTTCCAGCTTCGGAAGGAACGCGGCGATGATCCCCATCAGTGGCAAGTACGCGCAGATCTGAAAGACGTACTGTAGGCTCGTTCGATCGGCCAACTCACCGAGCAAGGCGGCCGCAATCGCGCTGACGCCGAACGCGAAACCGAAGAAAAGTCCCGCCACCGCGCCAACGCGTCCCGGCAACAGCTCCTGCGCAAACACCAAAATCGCCGAGAACGCCGATGCCAAGATCGCCCCGATAAAGATCGTCAGCACGATGGTTCCCACCAAACCCGCGTGGGGAAGCGAAAGCGAAAAAGGGGCAACACCGAGGATTGAAAACCAGATCACGACTTTGCGACCAAAGCGATCACCCAGCGGCCCGCCCGCAAACGTTCCGACCGCGACGGCGAATAAGAACGCAAACGAACAGAGCTGCGATTGTTGTTTGGTGAGGTCAAACGTCTCTTCCATGTACAACGCGTAGTAGCTGGTAAAACTCACCAGATAAACGTATTTCGACAAAACGAGCGCCACCAATACTCCGATCGCGCCCCCGACTTGGCGGCGAGACAGCAACGCGTGCCGCTGCGGCTTGGATGTTTTGCCCATCGCGGCGCGGGCGGCAAGTTTCGTTCGATACCACGCTCCGACTTTGGTCAGGACGATGATCCCGGCCAAGGCGATCAATGCGAACCACGCGATCGAGGCTTGGCCAAATGGAAAGATGATCGCTGCCGCCAACAACGGTCCCAATGACGTGCCAAAGTTACCACCGACTTGGAACAACGACTGAGCAAACCCGTGTCGGCCGCCTGCCGCCAGATGCGCCATCCGGGACGCCTCGGGGTGAAAGATGCTCGATCCGGTGCCGATCAATGCCGCCGATGCCATCAGCGTCACGAGTGATCGTGCCTGAGAAAAGAGAATCAACCCGATCAGCGTCATTCCCATACCGATCGCAAGAGAGAACGGCTTTGGCTTGCGATCGGTGTACATTCCTACAACCGGTTGCAGCAGCGATGCGGTGAGCTGGAACGCAAACGTGATCAACCCAATGTCGCCATAGCTCAATTGCAACGAATCCCGCAGCAACGGATAGGTCGCCGGGATCAATGACTGAATGATGTCGTTGAGCATGTGGGCAACGCTGAGCGACGCCAGCACCATCATCGCGGTCTGCTCGACCGATTGGTTCGATGGATTCGACTGCGGCGATTCAGCGGAATCGGTAGCAATGACGGGAACACTCATGCTTCAACTCGGTTTATTTTGCGATGACCACGGTGGGTCGACGGTGGGTTGGAAATCTTACGGCAAGACGGACAGCCCACCAGTGGCAGTGGTTCATGGTTGAAGGTCGTCAATCTTCGTTGAAGGTCGTCAATCTTCTTGCCAAATATTGCCGATCAATCGCATTTCCCTCGCAACGTAATTGACAGGCTCTTGCCGACGCTTCATCGTGAATCACTCGCAGAAGTTTGTCGTTCAAACGGACACCGAAGATGCAAGACTTGGGTCGTGAATCATCCGCCATTCGTCGATCCATCGAGATCATTACGCTGGTGATTGCGGGTGAGACGGTCTTCTTTCTGCCGTTTGTTCTTCCGAGGGTCTTTCGACCGACGTTGTTGGAAGTCTTTCAACTGACCAACTTTGAACTCGGGATCGCCTTTTCGGTTTACGGCGTGATCGCGATGTTGGCTTACTTCCCCGGCGGACCGCTGGCGGATCGGTTTGCCGCTCGGAAGTTGATGGCGTTTGCATTGCTCGCGACTTCGCTCGGCGGCCTGATGCTGATGTCGATTCCGTCGTTCACCGTGGTGAAAGTTCTGTATGGCTTTTGGGGCGTTACGACGATCTTGCTATTTTGGGCACCACTGATTCGAGCGACACGTGCGTGGGGTGGTGCCAAATTACCGGGCCGCGCGTTCGGAATACTCGACGGAGGACGCGGGCTCGTTGCGGCTGGGATCGGGAGCGGAGCGGTGGCGTTGTTTTCTTTCTTCATGCCCGACGAAGTGCAGAGTGCCACGCCCGACCAGCGATCCAAGGCGTTTCAACAAGTGATCCTTATGTTTTCAGGGATCACCTTTTTCGCTGCCGTACTGGTCTGGGTAGCACTGGGCCGGCAAAGTGATCGGGGCGATGACTCGCGCGACGAGATCACACACGACACGACGCTTCCGCCCAAAGGCGTCAGAGGCGTGCTGAGGATGCCGACCGTGTGGCTGCAAGCGATCGTCGTGGTATGTGCCTACGTCGGATACAAAGGCTTAGACGATGTGTCGCTGTACGCACATGAAGTGCTGGATTTCAACGAAGTTCAATCGGCGAGAGTCGGCACGCTTTCGATGTGGATCCGACCTTTCGCGGCTGTCGCGGCGGGTCTGCTCGCCGATCGGTTTGGTGTTGCGCGAATGACGATGTTGAGTTTGTTGATATTCGGAATTGGCAGTGCGGTCATCGCATCGGGTGGTTTTCGCCCGGGCATGAACACGTTTTTCTTTGCGACCTTGATTTCCACGAGCGCAGCCGTGTTTGCGTTACGAGGGTTGTATTTCGCAATGATGGAAGACGGTCGTGTGCCGTTGGGCGATACGGGGACCGCGGTGGGAATTGTTTCGGGTGTGGGATACACGCCCGACGTGTTCATGGGACCGCTGATGGGTTTTCTGTTGGATCGTTGGCCGGGTGAACTCGGTCATCAATTTTTCTTCGCCGTACTCACGCTGGCAGCAATCATCGGCCTTGCGGCATCGATGTCTTTTTGGCGAATGGCACACCGCAGGCAACAAGTGGGGATTTGAGCGGCCTCCGTTGACGCCGGTTGAGTGAAGCGAGCTTGCCGGCGTGACCTTGCATATTCGCAAGTGGGGGGGCAGGACCGGAATTCATCTAGCTTTACCCGGGAAACCACGAAAAATTTGCGAAGGGATGCAGGCGGTGCTCTAATCGAGTCACGGAATATGCGTTTCTTTTGCAGACGCGTGCCGCTCTTCTCGCTTCCCTGGGGACCTTCCAATGAAACGTCAAAGACTCGCATTCACGTTGGTCGAACTGTTAGTCGTGATCTCGATCATCGGCGTATTGGTCGCTCTGACGACCGCGGGCGTCCAGGCCGCACGAGAGGCAGCCCGGCGAACAGAGTGCGCCAACAATCTAAGGCAGCTCGGCATGGCAGGACTGCAACACGAGGCATCGAAGGGGCAATTCCCAGGTTATGTGCAAGATTTCGGATTTTTCGCGGGCGGAGTTGACCCATCGAGCGAAGTCGGTGCCAGCGTGACGTCGCATCGCAAGATCGGTACATGGGCCGTCGCGTTACTCCCCTATCTTGAAGGTCTGCCCACCTACGAACGTTGGACCGAAGATCGTTACCCGATCCTGTCGGACAGCTCGAATGCGACGAGCGGAAACTTTGAAGGAGACGGTTTCCATCCCCAGGCGGCACCGAACTTGGCAATCTTTCAATGCGCGAGCAATCCAGTTACCTCCGGCACTCGAGCCAAGAACTGCTATGTGTCCAACAACGGTATGTGTCACCTTCGTCCAGATGGTTCCACGATCGCCGGTGTCACCTTCCTGAGCTCGCAAAATCGCGCCAACGGAATCGGAAATTCCAAGTACAACATCGCTAGCGTGAATTCATCCACTGGAGTCGGCCTGTCCGTTTCCGAAGGCCCACGGGTTCGTCTCGATCAGATCAAAGACGGCGCCGGACACACTCTGCTTTACACTGAAAACGTTCAAGCGTTCCCTTGGCATCGTGCGGGATTGATCCACGCCTCGGATCTAAAGTCGAGCAGCCTGCCGACTCCTTACGATGTTCCATTCAACGCGGAAGTGACTCCCAAAATCGAAGCCGCACGGTACATCCATGGGATCGTTTGGCACTATGAAGACATGGCCGCGACTGCGACTGCGAGCCCAGCATGGAATACCAACGTTGGAGAAGCTCCCGCGGCAGTTCATTCACTCCACCGAATCAACGGTGGCGGCACCGGTTCAAACAGCACCGCGCAGGACATGTTCGTGAAGGTGGTTTCCAACATGCGGGACGCGCGAGATTTGGCTCGCCCCTCGTCGGCTCACCACGATGGTGTCAATGCGGTGATGGCCAGCGGCGCGGTGCAATTCATCAATAATTCCATCGACTACCGCGTTTACCAAGCATTGCTAACTCCGCACGGCAAGCAGAGTGACGTGCCTTGGAAAGAATTCGTGGTGACCGATGAAATTGGGAATTGATCGCTAACCGATCCCGGATCACCCATCGGCGGTGCCCGCACAAACTCCACCCTCCGATCGAAAGGGCATTATCGCTCGATCGCTCGGATGCCGAGTTGGGCTTCCATTTCTTCCAACGGAACACCTTTGGTTTCGGGAACCATGGTGGCAACCCAGATCAGTTGCAACACCATCATGAAGCAGAAGAATCCGAACACGACTGAAGGCGGGAAATTCCCGATGAACCAAGGAAACACCGTTGTCAAAAGGGCGGCGAAGATCCAGTGCGTGAAGCTGCCGAGAGATTGACCCGCGGCACGATGACGGTTTGGAAAGATCTCTGAAATCAGCACCCAAATCACCGCGCCCTGACCAACGGCGTGGGCTGCGATGAACGCGAAGATACAGAACATCACCAACTTCCCGCCGAATCCCGACTCAACGCTCGCCTGCGACATCGCTTGATCGGCTGCCGCGACAACGTCGTCAAATTCTGCCGACGCTGGAATTTCAATCGCGTCGCCATCGAATTCGGGCGATTGCGAAGCGACGGCGAGGGCTTCTATTGCGGCGTCGATGTCCGATTGAAACTTCGTCAAGTCGGATTCCTTGGGCGCCGGTAAGGCGGCGGCTTTCTCATATGTCGCGATCGAACTCTTGACCGCGATGGCTGAGTTTGCGACTTGAAATTGCGGTGCGTACGTGAAGAACACCCAAGCACATAAGCCCAGCGACGCGATGTACCCGAACGACCCGATGTACAGCAACGTGCGGCGACCGAGCCGATCGATCAGGTACAAACCGAGAAACGTGAACCCTAAATTGATCACACCGATCCCGACTGATTGAATGATTGCCGCCTGCTGTCCCAGTCCGGTCATCTCGAAAATACGCGGGGCGAAGTAGAGGATCGCGTTGATGCCTGACAGCTGGTTAAAAAATGCGACCAGGAATGCCAGCAAGATTGGGATACGCAATCGCATCGTCCAGAACGGTTCGTCAGAAACGTGCTGTTCCGAAGACGCTTTGATCGTTTCTGCCAATTGCCGCACCTCGTCTTCTGACCATTCCGGGTTTGCGATGCCGATCACACGCATCGCTTCGACCTCGTCACCGCGTCGCGAAATCAACCACCGAGGACTCTCCGGCAACCCGAGACACATCAGCGAAAAGATCAACGCGGGAATCGCTTCCACGCCCAGCATCCATCGCCATGCGTGGTCGCCGATCCCGGCGAGTAACGCATTGGAGGCAAAGGCGACCAGAATTCCGAAGACGATATTGAACTGAAACATTCCCGCGAGCCGACCACGCCGAGCCGGCGGCGAGATTTCCGAAATGTACAGCGGAGCGGCCACCGTCGAGATGCCGACACCGATGCCGCCGATCAGACGCGCGATCATGAAAGAATAGACATCGGTCGCCAACGCCGACCAAATCGCCGAAACAAGATACAGGATTCCGATCCACAGCAGCGTCGTTTTGCGTCCGAATCGATCTGTCGGCCAGCCACCAACGAGCGAACCGATGACCGTTCCCCATAACGCCATGCTCATCGCGAGGCCGTGCTGGGCGTGACCGAGCGACCACAAGGATTGGATGGTTTTCTCGGCACCCGAAATCACGACGGTATCAAAACCGAATAAAAAACCAGCCAATGCTGATGTCAACGCCCACAGAAACAAACGACTCGGCATATCAAACTTCCCTAACAACGATCCAACTCCAGAGTATTCGCATCGCCAACTTAATCGGACGCGACACGTGACAACACTCGGGCTGGTCGAACTAGAACTGAAAATAAACAAATGGCCGGAAACCACGCGGCGCGTAGAGCAGCAAACTCCAGATCATGATCGCCGTCACCACACCGCTGTACCACGCTCCGATCGGGAGCCTCATGCAACGGCGAAGCCGGGTCATCCATGCCGCGTGTTCGATCACCATGATAGCGATCATCAACAGTGTCAGGGGTGGTAACCATAAGATCCGCACGGTCTCACCCGTTGGCGTGAGATACCACGGCATCCACAACCGCTGATACACCAGCGTCGCGGTCGTCCAATCGGGACTGCGAAACAGCACCCATCCCATCAACACGACCAACATTACGAATGACCAACGAATGACGAGAGGAAATCTCGATGTGAATCGACGATACCGCTCGGAAACCAACGCGAGCCCGTGCCAGAGTCCCCACAGCACATAGGTCACTGCGGCACCATGCCACAGCCCTCCGAGCGTCATCGTGATCATCAAATTACGCTGGGTCGATCGAGTCGATCCGCGCGAACCGCCCAACGAGATGTAAAGGTAATCCCGCAGCCATGTCGAAAGCGTGATGTGCCATCGACGCCAAAAATCCGACATCGACGTTGCGAGATACGGATGCCGGAAATTGACCGGGAATCGATAGCCGAGCATCTTGGCGATACCGATCGCCATGTCGCTGTAGCCTGAAAAGTCGTAGTAGATTTGTCCTGCATAAGCGATCACCGCGATCCACACGCTCACGCTGCTATAAATTTCGACTCCCGCAAAAACGACATCCACCGTTTCGGCGAGGCGATCGGCGATTAAGACCTTCTTCACCGCGCCTCGCAAAAGCTGCTGGAACCCGCCATACATCATTCGATAACGAAACGGTGGCACCACCGCGAGCTGCGGCAAGAGACTCGCGGCGCGAACGATCGGTCCGGCAACCAACTGAGGAAAGAACGCGACGTAAAGGGCAAAGTCCAGCAAGCTCGAGGTCGGACGCAGTTTCCCGCGATAGACGTCGATCGTGTAGCTGAGCGTTTGAAACGTGAAGAAAGAAATGCCAACAGGCAAGATCACGTTCAGGTTGCCGGCGTGACCACCGAGCGATTCGATCAGCGGTCGAGCGGTATCGAGAAAGAAATTGAAATACTTGAAGAAACCGAGCATTCCAAGGTTGACCGCCAAACTAACGATCAACCAAGCCCGCCGCCGACGCGGTGAGGCACACGAGAACATTCTGCGAGCGACGTAATAATCGACCAACGTCGATATCAACAATAGGCCGCAGAAGCGATAATCCCAGTAGGCGTAGAAATAATAACTCGCCGCCAACAAGAAACCGTTGCGAAGCCGGCGACTTGAAGCCCCCATCGTCCAGGTCACCACCAGGACGACGCATAGGAAGACGACAAATTCAGCTTGAGCGAAATTCAACGGTTGGCTTTCCGGTCCTTACTCGCGGAAGTAATCCGCATATTCGTCGTGTTCCTGCGTCGCTTGTTCACGACGAAGCGACTCGTTGGAATCACCTTGTGCGAAGGTGGCTTGCAGAATACCACGCTGCCGAAGCACCGTGTGACTGGCCGAATCGTCTTCGAACGGATCATTCAATTCGTCAAACGTGCGTCCTGGACGATCAAATTCGAGATCGTTTGTTCGGCCGGGCAATGGCAACGTCGGTGGCACCGGTGCGTCACGCCGGATCGTCGTTCTCGGCATCGGAGTGACCGGCGCCGCGGGCTGCACATGAGGCACCATTGGCGACGGCTCGTTTGCAGGTGAAATGATCATCGGATCGTAGTCAGGATAACTCTCCATCGCGTGCCCCGTGGTGTGTGAACAAGTCGCACACTCGCAGCTCGTTTTGGAAGTTCGTTGAAAGAGACAACGGTGGCTGGTGATTTTTTTGATCCCGCTGGTGACGGAATCGAACATGCAAAATAGCGGCTTCACGTTAAGCAAACGGGCTTTGGCGAGGAGTCCCTTCTCAGGCCCGAGAAGCTCATTGCAATCAGCCCCCTCGAAACCGCACGAAGGCTCACAACCACAGGCCGGTTCCAGCCCACAGGAGGGTTCAAGTCCGCAGGCAGGTTCACAGCCGCAAACGGGTTCCTGGCAACTGCAGACAGGTTCCGCACCACAAACCGGTTCGGCACCACATACTGGCTCGGTCCCGCAAGCCGGATCGGCCCAGATCCCTTGGCCGGTTGCTTGAGTTGAAACGGCGGCCGAGAACGCGGCAGCGACGATTGCCATGGCGGCAAGTCGCTGGAGGCCTAAATGGGTGCGTGTCAGTTTGCGGTTCATCGCGATTTCCATCATCGTGTTCATGGTGACATTCGTTAAAAACGGATTGCGCGAAAGTACTTCGCTACCGCACTGTTTATCGACGACGCAGGATCGCTAAGACCAAAACAATCGGAAGGAAGCAAAAAGGCGACTCAAATTACCTAGGGCGCCGAACCCCGAAAGATCAACGATTGTCAAAGCGTCGGCAAACGACGATGATGACTCGCCCTCACTTCCTCTGAACTCTCAGCGTTTTTCAGCGAAAACGAAATCCATGACTTCTTCCGCCGCCTCTTCGTCAGCCGACACGTCAAACCAATCGAAAAACGCGTCGCCGCTGCACGCCAGTTCCTTGCAGAATGATCCGAGGATTTCCGAGGCCAAACGCTTGATCGCCGAAGCGGTCCAGGAACACGCGGCGTCGCTCGACAACGTCGCGGCCGCCAATCCAGAATTGAGCGAATCCTATCAAGCGATTACGCAGGATTACATTCGCGCCCGCGGTGGCCCGCCCTTGTGGCCGTATTTCGCTTCGGGGCTGGGCAACGGCCCCTACGTGGAATTGGCCGACGGAAGCGTCAAGTTGGATTTCATCGGCGGGATCGGGGTGCACGGTTGCGGCCACTCGCATCCGGCGATGGTCGAGGCAAGTATCGATGCCGCGATCGAAGACACCGTGATGCAGGGGAATCTGCAGCAAAACGTGCCTAGCGTTCAGATGCTGAGCCGATTGTTGGCTTTGGCGAGTGAGTCTGGGGCTCCGCTTGAGCACGGATTGCTTTCGACCAGCGGCGCGATGGCCAATGAAAACGCGCTCAAACTCGCCTTTCACCACGCCCAACCGGCCAACCGGATCATCGCGTTCGACAATGCTTTTGCCGGTCGCTCGATCGCTTTGGCGGCGTTGACAGATCGACCGAGCTATCGTGATGGCATCCCGCTCGCAATCCAGGTCGACTATTTACCGTTCTTGGATCCGCACAATCCAGAACGTTCGACCCGGTGGGCGGTCAACGAGTTGAAGCAGCTGCTCGCTCGATATCCCAAGAAACACGCGGCGTTCTGGGCCGAGCCGATCGCGGGCGAGGGCGGGTACTATCCGGGCAGTCACGATTTTTTCGCGGCCCTGTGCGGTCCGCTTCGAGAAGCCGGGATTCCGATCATTTTCGACGAAATCCAGTCGTTTTCACGAACGAGCCGACCTTTCGCGTTCCAGCATTACGGGCTGGACTCGTTTGCCGACATTGTCACGGTCGGGAAAATCACGCAGGTGTGCGCGACGCTGTATCGCAAAGAATTTCACCCCACGTCACCGATCCTGAGCCAGACGTTCACGGGGTCGACGTCCGCGATTCGCACCGGATTGGCGACGCTGGACCTGCTCGAAGCGAACGGATGCTTCGGCGCCGAGGGGACGAATGTGGCCCGACATCAGTATTTTGCCGGGCAACTCGAAAAGCTCGCGGCCAAACACGCTGGCCTGATTCGGGGGCCATGGGGAGAAGGCATGATGATCGGATTTACCCCCGGGGACGGATCGCTCGACCAAGCCAAAATGCTGATGGGGATCCTCTACGACCTCGGTTTGCTCGGTTTTCTGTGCGGCGCGTCGCCGGTTCGGGTGCGATTCCTACCTCCGCCGGTGATTACGTCGACCGCTCATATTGATGCGGCGGTCGACTTGCTCGACCAGGGATTGGCCCAATTGAAAGCAAAATTGGGTTAGGCGAGCTACGCCGACGGCGAAAATTTTGCGAAGCGGGCATTTCTGGGATGAATCTCCGGTTGAGGGGTTTTGGGCGGACCACTAAGATTCCCCACATGAAATACAGTCAACTCGATCGCATCACCTTCCTCGAACCCGGCCATCGGCTGGTCGGCGAACGCACGTTGGCCGCTGACGAAGAGTACTTGAAGGATCACTTTCCACGCTTTCCGGTCATGCCCGGTGTGATGATGCTCGAGGCATTGCATCAGGCGGCGGTGTGGTTAATCCGCATGTCGCCGGGTTTCGACAGTGCGTTGGTTTTGGTGCGGGAAGTTCGCAACGTCAAGTTTGGCGACTTCCTCTCCCCCGGCGAAACGCTCACGATCGAGGCTGAAATCTCCAAGACCGATGGAGTCATGACGACGGTCAAAGCCGTCGCCCGCAAAGGCGATCGCACGACGGTAGCCGCCCGGCTGATTTTAGAAAGCTGCTCTAGTGGCGATCCCGATCATCTTGATACCGACACCGACCTCAAACGTCTCGCTCGCGAGCAATTTTTTCAACTTTACGGTGACTGTCCTCCTGTCGCTGCTCTGGTGCAGCCTGGGGAAAACATGTCACCAACCATGACACCCTAATACTTTTTAGTTAAACCACGAATAGGAACGCACGATGTCGTTGTCTCAAGACGAAATTTTTGAAAAGGTGCAGGCCGCCCTGGTCGATGCTCTCGGTGTGGACGAAGAGGAAGCAACACCTGACGCCACACTCGTTGGTGACCTCGGTGCCGAGTCGATCGACTTTCTCGATATCGTTTTCAAGCTCGAAAAGTCTTTCGACATCCAAATTCCTCGCGAAGAACTGTCGCCTGAAGACATTTTGACCAACAGCCAATACGTCCAAGATGGCGTGGTCACCGCTGACGGCATGGCCGAACTGAAGACCCGCATGCCATGGGCAGACCTTTCGAAGTTCGAAGAAAACCCACGCGTTCAAGACTTCGGCAACCTGCTCACCGTGGGTGACTTGTGCAGCTACGTCGCCAGCAAGATCAACGCGTAAGCTCATGCGTTGGTTCTGGGTCGATCGATTCACCGAATTCGTCAGCGGTTCGCATGCCAGCGGCATCAAGAACGTTGCGCTCGACGAGGAAGTTCTAGACGGATACAGTCTAGGCTACCCCGTGCTGCCGCCGACGTTGATCATTGAGGGACTCGCCCAGGTGGGTGGAATCCTCGTACACGAGCATTTCCAATTCACCAAACGTGTCGTCTTGGCCAAGGTCGGGACAGTAAAATATCATGCCCCGGCTCGACCCGGTGATACTCTGAATTACCACGTCCGGCTCGGTCGGACGCAAGGGCTCGGTGCCGTGATCAGCGGCACGAGCCACTGCAACGGTGAGTTGCAGGCCGAAGCCGATTTGATGTTTGCATTTTTAGAAGAGGGGCATCTCGTTGATGGGCCTCTATTCAATCCCGGTGACCTCCGCGCAATGTTGCGACTGATGAACTTCTTTCATGTCGCGGTAACCGCCGACGGGAAACCGATTCCTTACTACAAAAATCTTTGAGCGTCCATGTCGTCGCGTCGCCGAGTCGTCGTTACTGGGATCGGAATGATCAACCCCATGGGTTGGGATGTCACGACGGTCTGGTCTGGTCTGAAAGAGGGTCAAAGTGGTGTCGCCCCGACAACACTGTTTGATGCTACCGGTTTTCCTACCCGGATCAGTGCCGAAATCAAAAATTGGGATGTCACCAAAGCCGTCGAGGACGGCGCTCAACACGTTCGCCGAGGACGACACACCCAATTCGCGATCGCCGCGGCAACCCAGGCGATCAATGACAGCGGCGTGCTCGACGTGATTTCCGACCCGGTTCGGTTGGGCGTGTACCTCGGCAGCGGCGAAGGCAATCAAGACTTCGGAACGTTCAGCCGCATGATGACGGCGGCACTTGCAACTGGCGAATACGATCCCAAACGGTTCGTTGCCGCTGGTATCGACTTGCTCGACCCGGCCAAAGAGCTCGAACAGGAACCAAACATGCCGGCGGCTCATTTGGCCGCCCGGTTCAATGCCCAGGGGCCTAACTTCAACTGCCTGACCGCGTGTGCTGCCAGCAGCCAAGCCGTTGGCGAAGCGACCGAGATTATTCGCCGTGGTGAAGCCGACGCGATGCTGGCCGGTGGCACACACAGCATGATCCATCCGTTTGGCGTGACCGGGTTCAACCTGCTCACCGCGTTGTCCGAGAGCAACGACGAACCGACCAAGGCAAGTCGTCCGTTCGATGCCGGACGCAACGGCTTCGTTCTTGGCGAGGGTGCCGCCATGGTCATCTTGGAAGAGCTCGAATCGGCCAAAGCCCGCGGAGCGACGATCTACGGTGAAGTCGCCGGATACGGAACGACCGCCGACGCGTATCGGATTACCGACATCCCGCCGGACGGCCACGGCGGGATCGCAGCGATGCGGATGTCGATCGCAGACGCCGGCTTAACACCGGCCGACATCGATTACGTCAACGCCCACGGCACCAGCACCAAGGTCAACGACCGCGTGGAAACCAAAGCGTGCCGCGAGGTCTTCGGCGAAAACGCGATGAACACCCCTGTCAGCAGCACCAAGAGCATGATGGGGCACCTGATCGCTGCCGCCGGCGTCACCGAAATGATCGTGTGCCTGATGGCACTCCGCGATGGCGTGTTGCCACCGACGATTAATTACGAATCGCCTGACCCCGATTGCGATTTGGACTACGTGCCCAACCAAGCCCGCGAGGCCGACTTGAAGCACGTCCTCAATAACAGCTTCGGATTCGGCGGCCAAAACGTCACGCTCTGCCTTAGCAAGTACGCGGGCTAATCGTTCGCCCGTTTCAACCGGGCACGCAGACGATGTCTGCCAACGACACGTGCGCGATCACGTGACGGCCTGCGGGCCCAATCTCGAGCGGGGACGAGACCGTTAAGACGAGTTCACGATCCGCATCAACGGATATGCTTGCGAGCCATCTGCCGGCGACAAAGCGAGATGACAAAACGGTTGCCGCCAAGCGCCATTGACCGTCGCAAATGTCTCCATCGCGATCAGAAACGTCCGTCTGCAGCGCGAGGCGTATGTGTTCGGGACGTACGATGAAGGTCGATGAATCATGGCAACCCGGGAGTGCTTGAACTAACTGATCATAGCGATCTGCTAGCATCGCCCGGACTTGATTCCCGGCGATCATGTTCGCCGGTGGTGTGCCAATGGCTTTGGCGACATCGAGTGATTGTGGCTTTCGATAGATGTCGTCGGGCGTTCCTGATTGCAACACCCGGCCTCCGCCGAGCACCACAATCCGATCGGCCAATCGCATCGCCTCTTCGCCATCGTGCGTGACATGCACGACCGAAGTCTGAGAACACCCACCACCCCGTTCTCGCGGAAAATCCGCCAGCAGCGAAATCAGGTCCTCTCTCATCATCGTATCGATTGCCGCGAAAGGCTCGTCGAGCAGACAGACGGCGGGCTGTCGCAGCAACGCCTTCGCCAACGCCGCCCGCCGCAACTGCCCACCACTGATTTCATCGGGCCGACGCTGCAGCAAACCGCCAATGTTCAATCTTTGCGCCAATTCCAATACCGGATCACCGCTCTGGTGCTTCTTCACCGGTGACCTGTCACAAGCCAATTCGAGGTTCTTTCGCAGGTTCCAGTGTGGATACAGACGATCGTCTTGGAACAAAATCGAGACGTCACGATCCTTGGGGGAAACCCGGTCGAGCGATCGCGATGCGAGCTTCACGTCACCGGAATCGGGACGAACCAATCCCGCAATGATCTGCAGCAGCGTGCTTTTGCCGCAGCCACTCGGGCCGAGCACCACGAGGTACTCGCCCTCGCTGACATCCAGGTTCAATCCATCGAGAACGCACTCGCGGCCAAAGGATTTCCGAATCCCCCGCAATGTCAAATACGACGCAGGGACTGGTTGCGCCGAGTTTGGTGGTACCGGGCCGACATCGGTCACGGTGACATCAACCGATCAAACAGACTCCGATTGGACTGACGAGCTTTGTCACAACGGTCAACGATCTCACTAGGATCCGTTGCCTCTAACAAGTCAGCCAATTGCTTCATCGCCAAGGTGTCCGCACCACCGTCGGCCGACAATGGCAACTCGTGTCTTGCAGTCGTGCCGATGAGCCGCAGCTTTGCTTCGACCGTTCGCAGGTAGCGATAGTTTTCGATCAGCGTGTCCGCATCCTCTCGATCGTAAACGCCCGCTTCGGCAAGGTCCTTGAGCGCCGCCACGATACCGGTCGCGATCTTAGGCGAATCCGGGTGGGACGATTTCAACACGCCCGCTGCGACGATGCACTGAACATCCACGGTGCCACCGATCCCGCGTTTGAGATTTCCCGGCGTGGCGGTCGATTCGCTGCGATGTCGCAATGCCTTCATTTCAGTGAAGTGGCTGTCTCGCCACGGGGTTTGCTCAATCGCTTTGCGGATCGTCATCTCAGCAAGATCGATCGCTTTGCGCGAGCCCGCGCATGGTCTCGCTTGGCACAATGCCACCCGCTGCCACAACGGAGCCCCGCCGTGCCGAAACGGTTTCGCGAACTGTTCAATCGAATGCGTCAGAACGGTCTCATCGGCTCCGCCCGCGAATGGCAAATCAATTTCGTACAACCGCTCGGTCTGCGAATCGATTTTCTGAACCACAGCCCGCGCGAGCTGGTTAAAGAACTGCCGATTCGAAAGCGTTGTTCGTGGGCCGCCCACTCTCCGCTTGGTTTCGCCTTCCGCAGTGTAAAGGAAGGTCAGGTCGAGGTCGCTGTGATAGTTGGTTTCCCGTCCGCCGAATTTGCCCAACGCCACGGCAACCATCTCTACGGGCTTGCCATTTTTGTCAATCGGGTCGCCAAATCTCGCGGCCAGCTTCTCGTGTTCGCTTTCGATCACCCGGCGCAAGCAAGCATCGGCGGTATCACTGAGCGACTCCCCGATCGCGTCCACTGATTCTTTACCTAGAAAATCGCGAACACCGATCATCAGGTGACATCCGGCTTTAAAGGTCTGCAGGATCGGCTGCAGATCGTCGGCCGACTGGCACAACCGAATCGTCTGCATATCGAGACGCTCCGCCCGTGGCAATCGATCCATGATCAATGAATCCACGAGTTCATCGATCATGCCGGGGTTGCCGATCAAGATTTCAGTCAGATACGGCGCTAAAGAACACAACCGGATCATCAATGACAACGTTGCCCGATTCGTACCGAGCAGTTCCCACAATGTCGCCTTGGCACCGATCGAATCGGTCACTTCAACGAGTCGTGCCAACGTCTGATCCGGCGCCGGCGTCATGGCGATCTCTCGCAACAGCGCGGGAGCCACTCCCGCAAAAAAGTGTCGACATCGACGGGGCGATAAGAACGACACCGTCTCGTGGCTCAGTGCGGACAGGTTGTCGATAGCTCGGTCAGTCTGTTTAAGCCCGTGCCCTCGTAGCACTTCCCGGTAGGTATCGAGATCGGGATCGGGGTCAAGAATCAATTCGGTTTCGATTTCGACGACATCGGCGTCGTCATTGTCAGCGATGCTGGGCTCGGCTGTCTCCACGGAAGCGTCTGAGGACGCGATCGGCTGGGCCGCAACATCCTGCACCATCAAGTGATTGATGATCTTTCGATTGACTTCGAATGTTTCCGAAAGCAACTGTTCGAACCGTACGCGGTCACCGTGAGTCAGTGCTCCGCCGCGGGTTCCCGAGTCACTCGATAACCGCACGCCGAGCCGCCACGCCAACCGCGTGCGAACGGCGTCGTCATCGGGTAAGTGCGTGACACGATGATCGAATAAGACAGCGAGATGATGCTCGAGTCGACACAATCGAGCGTGGTTTTCCGAGAGGATCGAGGCTTCTTGCTGAGTCAAGCAACCATGACGATTCAGCGCCGCGATCGCGTCGAGCGTGCTGGTGACGCGAACCTCCGGTAGTTCTCCGCCGTGCAAAAGCTGCAGGAACTGGATTGTCAACTCGATGTCTCGCCGTCCACCAGGGCAGTCGGCGATCGGCGTGCCGTTCTCGGCATCGGCAGACAGGGCACGTTTTTCGAGCTTGCGGCGTAAGACGCGGATATCGGCAATCTCGCTCCTGCTGAGCAAGCGGTGGTAGACCCAAGGTTCAATCCGTTGCAGGAACTTTTCGCCGAGATCGCGGTCCCCCGCCGCCACGCGCGCCTTGACGAATGCGAGCCGATCAAATGTTTGATTCTCTCGCTCAAAATACGCGGCCGCATCAACCGCATCGTGAAAATCAATTAAACGCGACGATGTGTCACCACTACGAGTGAGGTCGCTTAGTCGTTGGGTATCGTGTCCCGTAACATCTTCGCCAGGTTGAGGGACAAAACGCAGGTTGATCGATACGACGGGACCGCGATTGGACCCGAGTAATTTGATCAGCCCGGCGGCGACTTGCCGGTTGAATTTGAGATGGCTTTCGTTCTTGCGGTCGATTTGATCGCATAGCAACAGTAGATCGAGCGGGGAATCGTAGCCGATCTCTTCGCCGCCGTAATTGCCCAACGCGATGATCGTGTATTTCGGTTCGGAGCCGTCAATCCGCTGCGGGTACTTCAGCCGCGACGCTGTTTGCTCGATCGTAAAATCGAGCGCCGTCGAGAGCACCGCATCGGTCAGGTGGCTGATTTGCCTTGCCGCACGATCGGGTGGCAACCCGCGGACAAACTCACCGTAGGCGATCCGCAACATTTCGCGGCCCGCGTAACGCCGAATTGCGATCGCCGCACGCGGGATCGAGGCGATATTCCGTAATTCGCTGGCCAACTCATCACTGAGCAACTCCCGAGAAGCCGGGCGTCCGTCACTGGCGCGGAGGAGATCGAAGCTCTCGGGGTCACCAATAAGAAGTTCGGCGACCGCGTTGCTCGTCGAAAGCACTTGGAGCAGCGACGGCAGTGCTTGCGGGTCACGCTCAAAAAGGGCCAACAATGAAGTCGGGCTCCGGGACACGCCGATAAATCGGGACAGTAATCGGACCCCATCATCGGGCGAATCGATCGAACCGAGATGGTCGTGGAGGGCCTGCCACAGATTGGCGAGCAGGTCCTGCGAGGCCCCGCTGGCGGCGATTTCCTTCAACGCGCGGAGCGACTCCGGTGCATCGACAAATATCGAATCGTCGAGCGGGTGATAGTCGTTCCAAGGATTCACAGAGTTCACCATTGTCGGTCCCTGAGGGCAAGCGGCTTCATCAGGATACGCCCCGTCGCGTGCCGCCGCAGGCTCTCTCTGACAGAGATTTGAAAGCAAATTCGTCCGGTCATCGCTATCGGGAACTTTCCACGCTCAGGAGGAGTCTAACGGGTCAACGGCGGAAATCCGTCAATACACCCAAATGACGGGAAACGCAGCTCCAAATCGATTCGAGAATCGCGAATCACCAGAGTACAAACCACCACGAATCGGAGTTTAAACGGGCAGAAGAGATTGGTGTAGCCGAGTCGATTTTCACAATGAAACCCTCGCTTTTTCAGATGCACCACGAAACCTGACCTACTTTTTGGCATGCGAGGACGGGGGGAACGTCATGAGCATCAAATGATGGACGTTGAGACGAGTCGGGAGAATTCATCAGATGTTGCGTAGAGGCAGCATGATGATGAATGGACGCCACATGTCTCGCCGCATGCTTCTCCGCCCTGCGGGCAAGTTTTCTTGCCTAACCTCTTTCGTGATAACAACTTGTAATGATTTACGCTTTGCCCCAATCGCTTGATGGCACTGACCGTGCTTGGTTCGTTCCCTCGCACCGCTCTGAGAATCATCCGGGAACCGAGGAAAGCATGATGGGCAAAAAATTCAGCAGTCGCAGTTTACAGGACGACGCGTTTGACGCCGAGGATTCGATTTCCCGACGTTCCCGCACGATGGGACAAGAGTTCTCAGACGCGATCTCTGATGATTCCGACCTTGCCGTCCTCTCCGAAGACGACTTGCTCGCCCGCCGTGAGGAAATGCCCAACGATCCGACCGAAGATCCGGTTCGCATGTATTTGATGCAAATGGGACAAATCCCCTTGCTCACCCGCGACCAAGAAGTCTCCGCCGCGGTGCAAATTGAAGCCACGCGTGACCGCTACCGGCACTGCATGATGGCAACCGATTTCATGCTGCAGGCCGCCCTCAAATTGCTGCAACAGGTCCGCGACAAACAGTTGCGTTTGGATCGCACGATCGAAGTCAGCGTGACGAACGCGTCTGAGAAGAAGGCGATCATGAAACGGATCGTCCCGAACACGCGAACACTCGGCCATCTGCTCGCTCAAAACCGCGGTGATTTTCTCGTCGCGATCAACAAATCGATGCCGATGCGCCGCCGGCGTGCCGCATGGCGAAACCTCGTCATCCGCCGCAACAAAGCGGTGCGGTTGGTTGAAGAGATGAATCTGCGGACCAACAAGCTTCAGCCCATCTTTGAAAAACTTCGTCGCAGCGCCCTTCGCATGATTGAGATCCGCGAGATCCTTTCGTCACCTGATCGGCTCGCACTCGCGGGAATGCCGTCGGCCGATGATTTGCGTAGCGAACTGCGTTGCCTGATGCGGTTGACCTACGAGACGCCCCGCACGCTGCAACGCCGCGTCGAACGCTGCGATACGCTGCGGGACGACTACGATGCCGCCAAACGCGTGCTTTCGGCGGGTAACCTTCGCCTCGTTGTCTCGATCGCCAAAAAATACCGCAACCGTGGACTCTCATTCCTGGACCTGATCCAAGAAGGCAACACGGGTTTGATGCGGGCGGTGGATAAATTCGAACATGCCCGCGGATACAAATTCAGCACCTATGCGACGTGGTGGATTCGCCAAGCGATCACCCGTGCGATCGCAGATCAGAGCCGAACAATCCGTGTGCCGGTCCACATGATCGACACCATGAACAAGATCCGCCAAATCACGCGAGACCTCGTTCAAGAACATGGACGCGAGCCCACCCCGGAAGAGGTTTGTGCCCGCAGCGGATTGTCGCTCGATGACACCCGCGTGATTTTGAAAATGAGCCGTCAGCCGCTGTCGCTCGACCAACCCGTTGGCGATCACGAGGACAGCGCCTTTGGCGAGTTTTTGCAAGACCACCGGGACCAGGATCCGTTGGTGGAAACCAACCGCGAAGCACTCAAACGCCAGATCGATTTGGCGATGGAAACGCTGAACTACCGTGAACGAGAAATCCTTCGCCTGCGTTACGGCCTTGCCGATGGTTACACCTACACGCTCGAGGAAGTCGGTCGCATTTTCCAAGTGACCCGCGAACGGGTGCGTCAAATCGAGAGCAAGGCGGTCCGCAAACTGCAACAGCCCTATCGAGCAAAATCGCTCGTCAGTTTCCTCGATGGAGCTGAGTTGATGGTTTTCGAAAGCAGCGAAGCGATTTAGGAATGTCGGGGTCTCCCCGTTTGCCGACTCAGGCAGTGATGCCTATGCTGGGCATGCGGCGGAGTCGGCGTTTCGAGCACGTTCGGGCCCGGCCAACGCCGCGAATCCACCTCTCGTGCTCGCCCCTACCTGAGATAACGCCATGCCTTTGTTCGAAATCGAAACCGACGCTCACATTATCATCACCTGGGCCGACGACGAATCCTCCGCACAGGACGTTGTCGACGACGCGTATCCCGAAGACGAAGTGCTGCGAATCACCAAGCGGCCACGTGATTCCTGGGTCATCAGCAAAGGTGCCCTGGGATTGACCGACCGCACGCTGGATCCGTGCATGATTGCTCGTGATTGCCTCAGCAAATCGGCCGGCGACAAGGTCAACGCGATCCGGTTGTACCGAATGGAAACCGGTTGCGACGTCGACCAAGCCCGTCGGGCGATCGAGTCGAACATGGTGATGGGATGGTAGCCACGCTCACCCGAGCGTGGTCACTAATCGGAAGCGTTGTGCGAGCATCTGCAGCGCTGCACCACCACGGCGACGCGGCGAGCGATCGCCCCAATCTTTCGAACCGCCCGCTGTTCGATGGACGAGGCACCGACCATCGGTTTTGGGTGCTCGCGATCGTCCTATTGCCGCTCATCGTGGGCTGCGATGGATGCCGCATGAACGAAACCGTCGATGAGGAAGCCAAGAAGCTCGAGCAGCTTCAGCCACCTTTTTCAACGGTTCCAGCAAAAGCCTATCCGCTCTCGCGACCGGACGCCGGTAACGGTGGATTCCCCGACGGTTCCGTCAAACCGGGACACTGGACGAGCGTCGAACTTTCAATCCGCAGCAACCGCGAAGACCGCCGCGGTGTCGTGCAAACGCGTGCCGAAGTCGGCCGCACCGAAGTCACATTTGAAAACGAGCTGGAACGCGAACTCCCCGAACTGGATTCTGCCAAATCATTCGCCGTTCGGCGCCCCGCCGTTTTGCCCAAGGGACAACGTCGCCGGCTCGACACGCGACTGCTCGTTCCCAATCGTGGGGCTAAGACCATTGATGCCATCCGTTTTGGCGGGGAATTCATTGCCAACGATTCATCCGGTCGTTTGGATTTGAATCCGTCTCGGTTTGCCGCGATGCTTCCTCAGACGTATTTCTTCGTCATCCTGACCGATCGACCGGAACGGTTCACCCGACTGCAAACGTCCAACTGGGTCACCCCGTTTCGCAGCGAACAATCGTTCTCCCAAAGTCGCGACAACTACCGCATCGTCATTCCGCCCACGCAGGGCGTCCTACCGATCGCGGAAACCGCACTCGACTGGACTTCGACGGCGGTCCTGTTGTGGGACGATGTTCCGGTTACCGCCCTGACCATAACGCAGCGGACCGCCATTCTCGATTGGTTACATTTCGGCGGGCTGCTGATCGTCAACGGTCCGTCCGGTGTGGACTCACTGTCGGATCGAATGTTCCAGGACCTCTTACCGATCGAAACGAGTGGGGTCGAAGAACTCGACATCGAGGCGGCGCAGCAATTCGTTCGGTCGCATAACATCCACACGGATGTATCCATCGCATCGGTGGCTGAGAACATCGCGAAGAACTCCTCTCAAGTTTCCGTTGCGGGCGAAAAGCGTGCTCACGCCACGGAGATCGGCGAAGGCGGGCTGCTCGTCGAACAACGCGTCGGACGCGGTCGCATCGTCCAGTCCCGCGTCGACTTAATGAGCGAGTGGCTGACCGAGTGGCGATCCTACGACGGCTTCGTCAACTCGGCGATCCTCGCACGACCACCCCGCGTTTTTCACCTGGGAAATCCAGACAGGTTTATAAACAACGCCGCGGCGTCGATGCCGCTCGATCCAACGACGCTGGTCCCCAAAGAGGATGTGCAGGCGGGGCTGGCGGGTTTGCCGCCGGTTCACCAAACGTTCGTGGGTGTCGAAACCGAAACGGTTCATCCGTCGATCAACACCGGGGTTCGTTTTTTTTCGCGTGACGCCAAAATGCCTGCGATTGCAAAGCCCGCGGAACCGGTTCGATCTAACGAAGAAGATGAGGCAGTTCGCGTCAACGATGTCTCCGCGGTGGCTGAGTCCACTTCGCAAAACGACCTGCCACAGACGCCCGTTTCATCGTTGGCACCGTGGATTTGGGACGACGCATGGCCGCATCCGGTCAGTGGTTTAGGTGGTTGGAAGAATGACAGCCCGATGGTTGCGTTGGGCCGTGACACGCTCCGCCACGAGATCGGTGTGACAATCCCCGACTCCTCGCTGGTCTTCCGCAGCCTGCTGATTTATCTGATCGTCCTGATCCCCGTCAATTACTTCGTATTCCGGTTATTGGGGCGATTGGAGTGGGCTTGGCTCGCCGTCGTCCCGCTGGCAATTCTTGGTGCTTTGTGGGTCGCGCGGGCCGCCCAACTCGACGTCGGTTTTGCCCGCAGTCGCAACGAGGTCGCCTTGCTCGAATTGCCAAAAGACTACTCGCGAGGGCACCTGACTCGCGTGATCGGTTTGTACAACTCGTTGGCGAGTCGCTACCGCGTTGACTTTGCCACGCCGGATGCCGCGATCGACGTGATCCGCACACGACGATCGCAGGGAGAAGGTGACACCAATCTATTTGGTAACGTTGAGCCGGAAATGGATTTCGGATTCGAGGCCGGCCCCTCGCTCGACAACATCTCGGTCGGTAGTAACTCGTACGGAATCGTGCACACCGAACAGATCATTGATATCGACGGCGCCATACGAGTGCAAGTTTCTGCATCGGAGGAAGCGGAGTCGAGCGATTCACTCACTTCGGTTGATCAGGCCTACCTCGTTAACGAGTCCTCGCTCGAATTGCTCGACGCGTTTGTGGTGGAAAGAAGTATCGACGGATCAAGCTCGATCGCGAGCATGGGGACGCTGTCTTCAGAAAGCCGTAAGCCGATCCGCCTGCGGCCGGAAAACAGCGTCACCGTACCCGGCGACTTGCCGATGGGGATGACCGACTGGATGCAGCGTCTGATCACCCCGGGCATGATTCAGCCAGGATCTGCGAGGCTTGTCGCTCGCGTAGAACAACCTCTCGGTGAGTTAACGATTACACCGAATTGCAAACAGGTGCGTGCGCAAACCCTCGTCCTCGTGCACCTGTCCATGACGCCGCGTCCCAAAGCAGTCCAGGATGCCAACATGGTCAGTGATTTAGTTCGCAAATCAGGCAATTCGACGAGGGCGAAAGCGGCAGCCCCCTGATCGCGGCACGCAGTGTCTTTTGGGGGCGTCGTCGCGTTTCCGACCGTCACCGAGTGCGTTGCGTGCGGCCGGTGTGTGGGTTAAACAGGAGCGGGAAACGGCCTCCCGAAACCGATCTCGATCGAGCCGGTCACGTCAACATTTATTGCTGAATCAAAGAACACACCATGATCACGCTCGAAGGTTTCGGCAAAGACTACGGCGAATTCACAGCCGTTGATAGCATTCATTTGCAAATCGAAGCGGGAGAGACGTTTGGATTCATCGGTCCCAACGGGGCGGGCAAAAGCACGACGATCCGGTTCCTTGCCACGCTGCTCAAAGCCACCCGCGGACGCGGGGAGGTGGCTGGGTTTGACGTGATGGGTGACCCCATGGGGGTGCGTCGTTCGATCGGTTACATGCCCGACAATTTCGGCGTCTACGACGGGATGCGGGTCTGGGAATTCCTAGATTTCTTTGCCGTCGCCTACGGGATCGCTCGGACGGCTCGCGGCCCGATCATCGACAATGTGCTCGAACTGTTGGACCTCGGGCACAAACGCGATGATTTTGTGAACGGTCTTTCGCGGGGGATGAAACAGCGGTTGTGTCTGGCGAAAACGCTCGTTCACGATCCGCCTGTGTTAATTCTCGATGAACCCGCCAGCGGTCTCGATCCGCGGGCCCGTGTCGAAGTCAAAGCGTTGCTCAAGGAACTTCGGCGGATGGGCAAAACGATCCTGATCAGCAGCCACATTCTGACCGAGCTGGCGGACTGTTGCACCTCCATCGGGATTATCGAGCGGGGGCAGTTGCTGATGCACGGACCGATCGATTCGGTGTACCGCCAAATCCGCCGAAACCGCATGGTGGAGATTTCTTTTACCGAAAATGAGGATGCGGGCATTTCGATCCTCCGCAGCAGCCCGGCGCTGCGAGACTTGGAAATTCGTCCTGACCGAGTGATCGCTGAGCTCGAGACCGACGATGCGGGACTGGCTCAGCTGCTTGAGTACCTGATTCAGCAAGGCGTCAAGATGCGATCGTTTAATGATCGTGATCCGACGCTCGAGGACGTCTTTATGACCGTCACCCAGGGACTGGTCAGCTAACTGGTCGAGGGGCGTGGAAAGTCCTAAACTGGCTAGTGGGTGAATGCCGGCGCAGGTGAGGCTCATCTTCATCGGCCGGTCGCAATCCGATCCGACGCACAGGCCCACGTTTCTCCTCTACCCTCAATCAAGCTGAATCCACATGTCAACGACGCCCGCGCCCGCTGCCCCCGATTCCCCTCGTGTCCAAACCGCCATCGCCCATGTCGAGCAGGCTCGACAGGAGGAACGAATCACGGCCGGTGCGGCGGAAAACATCCGCTGTTGGTTAACCGAAGAACGTTATCGCGAATATCGGGAGAGCGTGCTGCGGCATATCGATGAAGAGCAATGGCAGAAACTCGATGACGTTTTCTGGACGATCATCCCGTTCGGCACCGGTGGCCGCCGGGGGCGGATGTACGAAATCGGATCCAACGCGATCAACGATCGCACTATCGGTGAAAGTGCTCAAGGTCTCGCTGATTACGTCGTCAAATATCACGGCGGAAAGAAACCGCTGTCGTGCGCAATCGCCTACGACACCCGCCATCGTTCACGTCATTTCACCGAGTTGTGCGCCGAAGTGATGGTCGCTGCTGGCATCAAGGTTTACTTGCTCGACGATTATCGCGCCACGCCTCAACTGTCGTTCGCCGTTCGCTACTTGGAGTGCGATTGCGGCATCATGGTCACCGCCAGCCACAATCCGCCAAGCGACAACGCCGTCAAAGTGTATTGGTCCAGCGGCGCGCAAGTTTTGCCCCCGCACGATAAAGCGATCATCGACGGCGTGATGAGTTGCCAAGAAATCAAACGAGCGAACTTCGAACAAGCGTTGAAAGACGGCCAAATCGAAATCGTCACCGACAAGATCGATGCCGCTTTCCTCGATGCCGCTGCAGCATGCGGAACTCCCGGGCCACGCGAAGTGCGAGTTTTGTATTCGCCGCTGCATGGCGTCGGTGAGGCTGCCGTCGTGCCGCTGTTGGTCCGGGACGGATTCGAAAGCGTCACGGTTTACGAACCGCATCGACAGCCCAGCGGCGATTTCCCGAACGTCCCCGGCCACGTTTCCAACCCTGAGAACACCGCCGTCTTCGAAAAACCAATCGAACAGGCTCGCATCGAGGGATTCGATCTGGTTCTAGCGACGGATCCCGATTGCGACCGACTCGGGATCGCCGCTCCTCTGTCGACCGACACTGCGGGAGAATGGGGCACGTTTACCGGGAATCAAATCGCCGCCTTGTTGGCCAATTACGTGCTCGATAAGTCAGCCGCAGCCGGCAAGATCAGCGAGCGTTCCTACGTGGTAAAGACGTTGGTCACGACGGAGCTTGTCCGCCGCATTGCCGCCGCACATGACGTCCGATGCGTGGGCGACCTGCTGGTCGGATACAAATACATCGCTGAGGCGATGGACCGCGAAGGCCCTGAGGATTTTCTCTACGGATGTGAAGAATCGCACGGTTACCTGGTCGGCACCTACTCGCGTGACAAAGACGGTGCCGTCGCCTGCATGTTGGCCAGCGAATTGGCGGCTGATCTGAAGGCCAAAGGTCAGTCGATGCATGATCACCTCGGTGAATTGTACAAACGCCACGGATACCATCGCGAAAACCTGATCAACGTTTTCATGGAAGGCAGCGAAGGGATGGCCGCAATGAAATCACTCATGAAAGCGTTTCGCGAAGCACCTCCCAAGAGCCTCGGGGGAATGCCGATCAAGCAAGTTCGTGATTATCAAAACCAAACCGTCACGGCCATTTCCGATACGCCTGAGACCTCACCGCTCGACGGGCCAGTCGGGAACATGGTCATCATGGACATGGAAGAAGAGGGCAACTACGTCGCCGTCCGGCCAAGTGGTACCGAGCCAAAAGTGAAGTTTTACATCTTCACTCGACTCGAAGCCGCGGAGTCGCAGGACCTAGCAGTCGCCAACACAAAGCTGGCCGATCGCATCCGAGCGATCGAAGACGATGTCCGCGACTTCGCCCGAGTCAGCGTGGCCTAAGCTACCAGAGCGTTGATCGGGTCGACCATTGAATCAATGGTCGACCGATTACTCCGCGTGAGCGGAGGTCTGATTTCGAAAGCGTCGGTTCAGCCGAGTGATCCGACGTCTGCCCACAACGGCCTATTCAGCCGCCTCAAAACCGCGTTTTCTCAGCAACGCGGCGGTGTCAACGTCACGGCCTCGAAACGCTCGATACGTTTCCGCCGGATCGATCGTGTTGCCAACGCTGAGCACATGGTCTCGCAGTTTGTTCGCGACACCTTCGTCGAAATAGCCACCCTCGGATTGTTCGAACATCTCAGCGGCATCAGCCGTCAACGCGTCACTCCACAGATAGCTGTAATAGCCCGCTGAGTACGCATCGCTGCTGAACAGGTGGCTGAAGTGCGGCAGTCGGTGTCGCATCGGCAATTCGCTGGGCATCCCGATCGCATCGAGCTGTTCGCGTTCGAACTCCTTGATGTCGACTTCCTTAGCGTCCGCCGCGTGCAGTTTCATGTCGAGGATTGCACACGCGAGATATTCGGTCGTTTCGAATCCGCTGTTGAACTTCGACGAACGCTGAATCTTCTCTAGCAAGTCCGCCGGCATCGGCTCACCGGTTTCGTAGTGAGTCGCGAATTTGCTGAGGACATCCGGAGTCGATAGCCAGTGTTCCAGAATCTGCGACGGGAACTCAACAAAGTCGCGGGCCACATTGGTACCCGATTGCGAAGGGTATCGAACGCGGCTGGACAGTCCGTGGAGGGCGTGGCCGAACTCATGGAACAGCGTCGTCGCGTCGTCCCACGAGATCAAGATCGGACCATCTCCGGAGGATGGGATGAAGTTGCTGTTATTCGAAACGATCGGCGTGCTCACGGGAATATTACTCTCGCCAGCGGCGAGCCCGATGCCGGATTGCTCGCGGTAATCGGTCATCCACGCTCCGCTTCGTTTGCCTTCGCGGGCAAACGGATCGAGGTAGAACAAACCGACGTGGTCGCCATGACGCGTGACTTCATAAACGGTGACGTCGGGATGGAACGTCGGCAGTCCCGAGACCCGTTCAAACTGCAAGTCGAACAGCCGAGAGGCGCAGTACATCATCGCCTCACGCATCTTGTCGAGTTGCAAATACGGACGGACTTCGGCCATATCGAGATCGTATTTTTCTTTACGAACCTTCTCCGCATAAAAGCGATAGTCCCACGGTTCGATCTTGATCTTGGGGGTGCCGGCGGCTTCGGCTTCCGCGTCGGCAATCCGCTGCATGTCGGCGACTTCATCGGCAACTCGTGCGACCGCAGGACGCCATACCTTCATCATCAGGTCCATCGCCGCTTCGGGCTGGGCGGCCATCGTGGATTCCATTCGCCAATGTGCGTGCGAAGGATAGCCGAGCAAATCGGCACGCTGGTCACGGAGATGCAATATCTCTCGGATGATGTTTTTGTTGTCGTACTCATCCCCGTTGTCACAGCGATAATAGAAGTTTCGCCAGACGATCTCGCGCAGTTCGCGGTTTTCCGCGTAAGTCAAAAAGGGGTCCATCGACGAACGCGTGTTGGTGACCGCATAAGCTGCCTTCCCGCCCTTTTCCTTCGCGGCCGCCGCCATGGAGTCGATTGTTGAATCAGACAATCCAGCGAGGTCATTGCGGTCATCGATCCAAGTGACGTGTCGCTTTTCTTCCTCGAGCACACTTTGATTGAAATCGGTGAACAGACGAGCGAGTCTGGCGTTGATCTGCGACAGCTTCGCCTTGTCTTCTTCCGAAAGACGAGCTCCCATCCGGATGAAATCTTTGTACGTCTCATCGAGCAGACGCTTCGCATCGTCTTCCAGCTCAACGGTTTGCGTTTCGAAAACGTCTTTGTGAACCGATTCGATCCGTGCAAACAGCTTTCGGTTTTGCGTGATCGAGTCGGCGTACGCAGAGAGCTTGGGGCTGACCGAGCGCTCGATATCTGGAATTGGCCCGACGTTCAGGTTCGAGGCGTGCACATCGAATACGGTTTCTAGCCGATCGAGCATTTTGCCCGCGGTCTCAAGCGCCAGCAGGGTGTTCTCGAACGTCGGTGGTTCGGGATTATCGGCGATCGCTTCGATCTCACGCTTGGCTGCGTCGATGGCAAAGTCAAACGCGGCGGTGAACTCGTCGACCCGAACACTCTTGAACGGTGGGACGCCGCCATACGGTCCGGTCCAGGGAGCCAGCAGCGGAGATTCCATCACGGTTTCAGAAGAGGCGGTCACGAGAGGCTCATTGGGTGCGGATGAAGCGGTTGGTGCCGCCGCCGCCAAAACGCCGGCCGACAACATCAGAAACGAGGTGCGAAAAAGAGACTTCATTTAATGAACTCGCGAGACTTTAGCAGCTCGACAATCGCGTCCGCACATTCGCTAATCGAGGACGACGACGCATCAACGACGAGGTCCGGTGATTCCGGTGCTTCGTATTCGGCGGTGACGCCGGGGAAGTTCAGCAATTCGCCCGCGTCTGCTTTCGCGTACTGTCCCTTCGTATCGCGTTGACGGCAGACTTCCAGAGGTGTGGCGACGTGGACGACGAGGTACCGCTCGCCGCCGATCAGTTTGCCAACCTTCTGCCGCACGTCTTCGGCGGGAGCGACCATCGAAGCGAGGCAAATCAAACCAGCGTCATTGAGCGTTTGAGCGACGTGACCACCGCGGCGCAGGTTTTCGCTTCGGTCTTCGGCGGTGAAGCCCAGGTCGAGGCTCAAACCGCGGCGAAGTTGCTCGCCATCAATGACGGCAACGGCGCGACCGGTATCAAACAGTTTGCGTTCGACTGATCGGGCGATCGAAGTCTTGCCGCTTCCGGTCAATCCGGTGAGTAGGACCGTGACGGGTTTCTGGCCAAACCGTGCGACACGGTCTTCCGCGGACACCGCAGAGACCTCGACGCTATCGTCTTGAGCCGCTGCTTCGATATCGTCATCCCAAACCGAGCGAGTCTTGCCGGTCGCACCGCGGTCAAGAACCATCCCCGCCGCAACGGTGGAGTTGGTGATACGGTCGATCAAGATAAACGCACCGGTGGATCGGTTGCGTCGATACGGGTCCATGTGAATCGGAGCGGACAGCTCGATCGCCACACGTCCGATCTCGTTTAGTTCGAGAGTCGGGGCGGGGGTCCGGTGCAACGTGTTGACGTCGACACGGTATTTCAATGTCTGAATGCTGCCGGGCAGCGTTTGCGTGGTGTGTTTGATCAGGTAGGTCTTGCCGGGCACCATGGCGTCTTCACCCATCCACACCAACATTGCCTCGACGCTCGCTTCGCTCCGGGGCAGGTTGCCGCTACGGACAATCATGTCACCACGGCTGGCATCGATTTCGTCTTCGAGCGTCAGCGTGATCGACAGAGGAGCGAACGCCTCTTCGAGTTCGCCTTCGTACGTGACGATCTGTTTGACCTTCGATTTCCGGCGGCTCGGTAGCACCATGATCTCGTCACCGGGGCGAATGATGCCTGAGGAGATCGTGCCGCAAAAACCACGGAAGTTCAGGTTAGGCCGGTTCACGTACTGCACCGGCATCCGGAAATCCTGCAGGTTGCGATCCGAACCGATGTAAACGGTTTCGAGGAAATTCATCAGCGTCGTCCCTGTGTACCACGACAACGACTCGCTGCGTTCGACCACGTTGTCGCCGTTGAGGGCGCTGATCGGGATGAAGTTCAGGTCCGGCAAATCGAGTCGCGCCGCAAAGGCTCGGTACTCGGTGCAAATCTCGTTGAAGCGGTCCTCGCTGTAGTCAACGAGGTCCATTTTGTTGATCGCAACCACGACGTGGCGAATGCCGAGCAACGAGACGATGAAAGAGTGACGGCGGGTTTGGGTGAGCACGCCATGCCGGGCGTCGATCAGGATGATCGCTAGGTCCGCCGTGCTCGCCCCGGTCGCCATGTTGCGCGTGTACTGCTCGTGGCCGGGGGTGTCGGCGATGATGAACTTGCGTTTCGCCGTGCTGAAGTAGCGGTAGGCAACGTCGATCGTGATGCCTTGCTCGCGTTCCTCTTTGAGGCCGTCCATAAATAGCGACGGATCGAACCCTCCGGCGACGGAACCTTGGCGAACCGAATCACTTTGGACTTTCGCGAGTTCGTCTTCGTAGACGAGTTTGGAGTCGTAGAGCAGACGCCCGATGAGCGTGCTCTTGCCGTCATCAACACTGCCACAGGTAATGAAACGCAGCAGTTGTTTCTGCTCGTGCTGTTTCAGGTAAGCGTCGATATCGGTTGCGATCAGATCTGATTGATGCGACATGGAAGAGAGCTTTTGGCGGTCAGCTATTAGCGTCTGGCTGCTAGCTGGAGTGGAGGGTAGACGGGTTCGAGGGGAGTTCGTCCGCTTTCTCGAGCGGTCGCGAACTGCTGTCAGCGAGAGACTGCCACTAGGTGGCTAGAAATAGCCACGTTCTTTTTTCTTCTGCATGCCGACGCCGCCTTCGTCTTGGTCAATGATGCGGCCTTGGCGTTCGCTGGTTCTCGTCAACAACATTTCCTGGATGACTTCCGGAAGCGTTGTGGCTTCGCTTTCGACGGCCCCCGAAAGCGGATAGCAACCGAGGGTGCGGAACCGAACCATCTTCGTCTCTTCGACTTCGCCGGGCAGCAATGGCATGCGGTCGTCGTCTCGCATCAGCAAAATCCCATCACGCCGCACGACTTTGCGAGGTGCCGAGAGATACAGCGGGACGATCGGGATGTTTTCCAGATGGATGTATTGCCAAACATCCAGTTCGGTCCAATTGCTCATCGGGAACACGCGAATCGATTCGCCTTTGTTGACCCGTCCGTTGTAGAGGTTCCACAACTCAGGTCGCTGGTTCTTGGGATCCCAGCGGTGTGCCTTGTCACGGAAGCTGAAGACACGCTCTTTGGCACGGCTTTTTTCTTCATCGCGACGAGCACCACCAAAGGCGGCGTCGAATTGGTATTTGTTGAGCGCCGCTTTCAATGCGTCGGTTTTCATCAATTCGGTGTGCCGCTCACTGTCTTCCCAAGGTGGGATATTGAGCTTCAGCCCTTCTTCATTGATGTGAACGAGAACATCCAGGCCGAGTTCACCGCGAACGTATTTTTCACGATGCTCGATCATGTCCTTGAATTTGTACGTCGTGTCGACGTGCAGCAGCGGGAAGGGCAACTTCGCGGGTGCGAACGCTTTGAGCGCCAGTCGCAGCAGGACCGCTGAGTCTTTGCCGATCGAATACAACATGACCGGTTTGTCGAACTCAGCGACAACTTCGCGGAAAATATGGATGCTCTCGGCCTCGAGCTGTCTCAGGTGGGTGAGGCTGTAGTCTGACATGGGAACCGTTGAGCCGGAGGCGAGTAATGTGGGTTGGAAACGATGTGTGGTCGGGACCGGGTTTCGTGCGGCATGGATTTGAGCGAAGTGGGGCTTTGGCCTCGAGCCAAACAGCACACTGCGCCCGTGTGTCCCTTTACCTAATCCACCGAGCAGCCGCAAATCCCCGAGCCCGCATGGCGTGAAAGTATAGTTGCCTGCTGAAAATTCAACAGCCGGGCAACATGGCTAGGCAAATCGTCCCTTGCGTGACAACTGCAAAATCACCCCTTGCCCCTCCAGATGGGAGAGATCGGTGTCGTCGCCAACCTCTCCCTCACTGCCTTCAGCGGCCGCAGCAGTCGCCACCTCGGCGACTTCTTCGCTTGGCAGACCGAGCGGGTAGCTCGCGATGACACGCAGGTCAAAGTTCTTCAGCACCCCGTAGTGTCTCGCTTCGGCCCGCTCTTCGACCCATCGCGGCCCTTTGACCAGCAGTAGGCGGTCAAAACTGCCCCAGTGCGGCTCCACCCATCGGCAAAATTTCATCAGGCTTCCGACAGCCCGGCTGACGATGGTGGTGAAGCGAAAATCTTCCAGTAAATCTTCGCCACGCGAAGAATAGACGGGGACGCTCAGGTTGAGTTCGGTGACCAGTTCGTCGAGAACTTTGGCGCGTTTGCCCACTGACTCCGCCAGCGACACCTCCACATCCGGGCGAAGAATCGCCAGCGGGATGCCAGGGACGCCGTTGCCGCTGCCCAGATCGAGGACGGCCTCATCGGGCTGGATCAGGTGTGCCAGTTGCAGGCAATCCCGCAAATCGCGGCCCACGTAGAGGTCCCAGGTCGTATGCCGGGTGAGATTCAGCTGTTCGTTGAACCGCCACATCAACTCCGCATACCGTTTCAGCGAATCTGCGAGGGGCCCGTCAAGCTGCATCCCGTATCGCAGGAGCGCGGACTCGAAAGTGTCTTCGAGGTCATTCATTTCGGTTGGATCAGTCATTCTCGAAGGTGATACCAAGGCGTGCGGTAGTGGAAAAGGTGCCGATGTGTGCGAGCCTGCTAATTTAACAGGCGATCGCGAAATCGCCGCTATCAAACTTGCCAACTCGCCAAACGCCCCGAGGATAGCGTGTTCAGTGGCCCTGTATCGGGGGCGCAGCGGCCCTGAAAAGCGAACCCCGCGTTGCGAGGACCGGTCTGTTGCTCGCTGGCAGCCCGTTACAACCGTTTTTTTTGTTTTTCAGTCGCTATTTTGGTTCAATTCCGTCTTGTTCCCAACCGGCGGATCGGTACACTCTGCCTTCCCTGGTCGGCAACAGCGGCCAACGTAGCTCAGTTGGCAGAGCAGCTGATTTGTAATCAGCCGGTCGTGGGTTCGAATCCCTCCGTTGGCTCTTAGAACATTGCAAACATCATTCAAGATGTTTCTGGCGGGTGCCGACCGAAGACAATTTGGATGAGATTTAGACGGACATTTAACAGACACACAGAGTTCTTTATGATGCACGCGGCGGCAGATGGCATTGACCTGGTCGCCACGAAATAACTAACGAATCGATTTTTTGGGGGTTTGCCCGAGTGGTTAAAGGGGGCGGACTGTAAATCCGCTGGCTATGCCTACACAGGTTCGAATCCTGTAGCCCCCATTGCAGAAACGACTAGCAGTCCGCTAGCTGCAATTCGCTCAAGCAAACGGCCAGGACCCCTGCCCCTTTGAAGTAGGCGATTTGCTTTTAGCCGACAGCGAAGCGTTTTCCTGCGGGTGTAGCTCAATGGTAGAGCAGCAGCCTTCCAAGCTGAATACGAGGGTTCGATTCCCTTCACCCGCTTTAAAGAAGCTACTAGCGATCCGCTTTTGGCGATTAGCCGTTCACCGCGACGCCTCGGCGTCCTGTCCGACCTAACCGCGAAAGCCAATCGCTAGCAGCTTTTTTTGCTGCTGTAGCTCAGGGGTAGAGCGCCTCCTTGGTAAGGATGAGGTCATGGGTTCAAATCCCATCAGCAGCTTTCGGGACGTCCGGCAGATTGGCTTTTTTAGCGTGCAAAACACGTGGCCGGTCTTTTCAGATACGGGACGTCCAAACATTTCCGTTTCGTTTCGATTTTTATAGATCGAATGCGATCGGCACGGCCGAGTCGTCAGCGGTCCACCGTGGGTGTGAACACGGTCGCGGGCGAGGAGGGCTTTCGCAGAGCGTATCTCAGCGGGAGTAGTGGTGCAGATCGCGATTGTAGGTGAATCAGCATGGCTAAGGACAAATTTGAACGGACCAAGCCCCACGTTAACGTTGGGACGATTGGCCACATTGACCACGGTAAAACGACCACGACAGGTGCTATCCTCGCCGTTCAAGCGGCTAAGGGCTTAGCTAAGGCGAAGGGTTACTCCGATATCGCTAAGGGCGGTACGGTTCGTGACGCGACGAAGACGGTGACGATCGCAGTTGCCCACGTGGAGTATGAAACGGAAAGCCGGCACTACGCCCACATCGATTGCCCAGGTCACGCTGACTTCGTGAAGAACATGATCACGGGTGCCGCCCAAATGGACGGTGCAATCCTCGTCGTGTCGGCTGCCGACGGCCCAATGCCGCAAACCAAAGAGCACGTGCTGTTGGCTCGCCAGGTTGGTGTGCCTTACATCGTCGTGTATCTGAACAAGTGCGACCTCGTCGACGACGAAGAGTTGCTCGAATTGGTCGAACTCGAAGTTCGCGAATTGCTCAGCAAGTACGACTTTCCTGGCGATGACGTTCCTGTCATCAAGGGCAGTTCGTTGCCTGCGTACAACAACCCATCCGACCCAGAAGCCAGCAAGGGCATCTCGGAACTGATGGACGCGTTGGACGAGTACATTCCTGAACCAACCCGCGAAGACGACAAGCCATTCTTGATGGCAATCGAAGACGTGTTCTCGATCGAAGGTCGTGGTACCGTTGCTACGGGCCGTATCGAACGCGGTGTTGTCAAGGTTGGCGAAGAAGTCGAAATCGTCGGTCTCGCCGAAACGCCAGTCAAAACGACTTGCACCGGTGTCGAAATGTTCCGCAAGGAAATGACCGAAGGTCGTGCTGGCGATAACGTCGGTTGCTTGCTCCGTGGTGTCAAACGTGAAGACATCCAACGCGGTCAGTGCTTGGCCAAACCAAAGAGCATCAACCCGCACACCAAGTTCGAAGCTGAAGTTTACTGCCTCAGCAAAGACGAAGGTGGCCGTCACACCCCGTTCTTCAGCGGATATCGTCCTCAGTTCTACTTCCGCACGACCGACGTGACCGGAACCGCAAACTTGGTCGATGCCGACATGTGCATGCCTGGCGATAACGTCAAAGTTACCGTTGAATTGCACAAGCCGATCGCAATGGACGATGGTGTTCGTTTCGCTATCCGCGAAGGTGGACGTACCGTCGGTTCGGGCGTTGTGACCAAGATCATCGAATAGAATGGCCTCGGCTGGCTTTTAGCATTTAGCTTTCAGCCTCCATTCGTTAGAATCTGCCTGAAAAGCCTTGGATCGCGATTTGATCGCAATCCAGGGCTTCGGCAATTCGTTAACATGTCGTTCAGAGAATCTAGCCTGGATAGGTTGCCACTGGCATCGTATTCGACCGGTTTCTCACAGGGGCGTAGCTCAATTGGCAGAGCACTGGTTTCCAAAACCAGCGGTTGTGAGTTCGACTCTCGCCGCCCCTGCTTTGAATCAAATATCCGGACCGAGCCCGCAGTGACGGAGTAGGTCATTGCAATTCCGTTCGCAGGACGCCAACGGGACGAGTTTTCATATCCTGCCGAAATGATTGGCCGGGAAGGACCTAAGGGATGTCAAAAGATCTAACTCAATCAGGCGCAGCTGGCCCACCGTTGGCGAGCGAGCTGTTCCACACAAACGTCTACAAGCCGAATCAAGGCCGTATCGTTCGGCAATTGACTGCGCTGGCGGTTTTCGTGATCGTCGCCTTGGGATGCTGGCGTTTATACACGTTCCTCCCCACCATGATGGAAAACGTGATCGTCGCCCGCAGCATCGCCGGAGTGTTGTTGGCCGCAGGGCTATGGTTCGGGTTCCGGGTCGTCAACTGGCCGCGTTTCGCGGACTTTTTGATCGCCGTCGAAGCCGAAATGAACAAGGTGACTTGGCCCAGCAAGGATGAACTAAAGCGAGCTGCGGTCGTTGTGATCTTCACCATTTTCTTCCTCGCCATCACGCTGTTTGCGTTTGACGTCGTTTGGCAGTTCATCTTTAGCACCCTCAGAGTCACTTCGTGAGCGAAAACGAAATTACCGAGAACGAAACTGCCAGCGAAGAGGAGTCCGCCGTTACGGATGAGGCTGCTGTTGAAGCTGCCTCGAGCGACGCGCCCGCTGCTCCCTCGTTGCCACCAGCCGCACCGGTTGATCCGAACGCTCCGCCCAAGCCTGAGGTGAACGACGAGTCGCCGATGGATTGGTATATCCTCAAGGTCGCGTTTAACCGCGAAGACTCCATCGCCGACGCACTGCGAAAACGCGTCAAGATGGAAGGCATGGAAGAATACTTCGGCGACATTGTGGTGCCTTCCGAAGACGTCGCCACCTTCACCCGCGACGGCAAAAGACGTGTTACCAAACGCAAATTGCTTCCCGGCTACATCATGGTCTACATGTCGATCAATGATGACACTTGGTTCTTAGTGCGGGAAACCGCCGGAATCAGTGACTTCACCGGTGCCGCGGGCAAACCCATGCCGATGGAACCGGACGACGTCGAACGGTTCATTAACCGTCCGCTTGTCGATGACGAAGACGATACTCCGATCAAAACTGCGATCCCGTTCAAAGTTGGCGATCGAGTTCGAGTCAAGGAAGGCAATTTCGAGAATCAAGAAGGGGAAGTCGACGTGGTCGACGAAGCCAACGGACGTGTCACCGTTATCATCAATATTTTCGGTCGCAGCGTCCCGATGGAACTCGATCACTGGCAAGTCGAACCACTGTAGGCAACACCGGGCGAACATTCGGTCGCCCGACTGCGGTTTCGATTGTATGATCTCCGCCTCGCAATTTACTTTACCATATCCACTCACAATCCTCGATTAAGCTCATCGCTAATCGTTAACAGCTAAAAGCTTTTTCCCATGGCAAAACAAGTAACCGGCCAAGCCAAGTTTCAAGTTCCCGGTGGCCAAGCGACTCCGGCCCCTCCTGTTGGTACGTCGCTCGGTAAGTACGGCGTCAACCTGGGCCAGTTCGTTCAGCAGTTCAACGACCGGACCAAGGAGTACAACGGTACGCCTATCCCCGTGATCGTGACCGTCTACAACGATCGCAGCTTTGACTTTGTTACCAAGAGCCCACCAGCGGCTTCGATGCTCAAGATCGCCGCTGGCATCGCCAAGGGCAGTGGCGTGCCTAACAAGGACAAAGTCGGCAAAGTTACTCGCGCCCAGTGCGAAGAGATCGCGCAGAAGAAGTTCGAAGACTTGAACGCCCGCAGCATCGACCAAGCGGCGCTGATGATCGAAGGCACCGCCCGCAGCATGGGCATCGTCGTCGAAGGCTAAGGTCCTCTCGCAACGGGGTTATCCTGGAGCGACACGATGATCTAAGCGATTTCGGGAGAGCATCGGCTCTCCCTTTTTCGTGCGCTGCCGCCGTATCGAGGAAGTGGCAACATCGCGATAAGTCGGTCGTTGCTTCACCGTTCCCGCTGAGTGGGCCAGATGAAGCGCGGGAGCGTCGCCTCTCGGAAGCTACCCTGAGTCTATCCGGTTGCGAGCTGGCTAGGTGACTCTGTGTGGTGGCGAGAAATGTCGCCGGAACGCTCGATTTGGCGGGTTGCCGCCGAACGACCTTCCATCAAGCCGGTGGCGAACTACTGCGCCTTCGAACGCGTGCCGCTGCTGCTGAAGATGATCGCTTGACCGTTCAGCAGTGGGCGAGCCGCGGTTGCAAAACCTCGCTGATAGAGGTGCTCTTTGAGCTGACGCAATTCACCAAAACTATCCGGGTAAACCCAGACCGTGATCGTGGTGGAGTGCGGGTCGCGGCCGGCGAGTTCGATGTCTAAGAAACTGCGGTCTCGCAATACTTGTCCCACGGGTTGGCCGACGGATTCGTCGAGCGGCTCAAACGCGACCGCACCAAGCCGCGTGGCCATCGCCATGGCGGTCTTGCCGTTCTGTGTGATGCGACCGATTTCTCGCTCGACGACATAGTTGGCAATGTAGTCCCGAATCGGGCCGACGGTCGAAGCGTCCTTGCCGGGTTTGGGCGTCATGCGCTGCGCGTCCTCTTTGATTTCCTTCATCAACGGTTCCACGGGAACGAGCGACAATCGTCCGCCCTTCAAGCGGAAATCGATTTCGTCACCGAAAACAGTCTTCGCCATCGGCGTCGGCAGGTGCTCGACGGCAACGAGCGGAGCCTCCTCATTGGCCAACCGCTCTTTGGTCCCCGCGAGGGTTGCTATTTCAGATTCCACCTCGCGAATTTCACGTTGATACTTGGCCGCGAGGACCTTGGATTGATCGAGTTCAGACTTTTTCTCTTCCCACGCTGCTTCGGCGATACTCATCAGGTCGAGCAATCTTCCGCGAGCTTCGGAGAGTTGTTCAATTTGCTGGTTGTAGCGGCGCAGGTTCGCTTCGATCCGCATCGAGTCCCGTTGGGCCGAGGCGGCCCGCATGGCCATCTCACCGAGTTGATCGAGTTGAGCCCGTGACGCGACGGCTTCGACCGGTTGATCTGGAGTCGCATCGACCTGTGGTAGGTCGTCTTCGGCGAGTTGCATTTCCGATTCGACGTTTTCACGCATCAGCTCTGTGATCCGTTGAGTTTGCGTCCCCAGAACGACCACGAGGATGATCAGAATACCGACGAGGTTAGCCACGATATCCAAGAAGGCATCGTGACCGAGCTCAAGTGTGCTGCGGCGTCTTCCGCTCATGGTGATCTCCTAACCACATCGACGCCGCTACCTTGCATGAGCGTTTGCAATTCATGAAAGCGTTGTTCGGCGTGTGGGCCCACACTGACCTCCAGACGCGGTCTCCAGTAGCCACCCTGCATCGTCGCCCCCCATCCCATCACGCGGTCACGGATCGCCGTAGCGAGTTGCAGAGTCGGGCCATAAACGTCTTGCTGGTCAAAGGTGAAGGTTTGGACGACCTGTCCCTGTTCGATCAACTCAAAACGGTCGTGGTGACACCGCATCGAAATCGGACGCACAAATTCGGTGCCTCCCATTCCGCGAAACGCTTCCGGTAACGCCCAATCCTTACCTTCGCGGCGGACCATCTTTTGCGCGACCTGCGGTGATTGTGGCGACTGTGACGAGCTTTGTCCCGACTCCGACGACGATCCATTGGCAGACGACTCTGGCGAACCAGGTTGGCCTGGATTGCTGAGCGCCATGGCGACCCCGCTCATCTGGCTCGGGCTTTGCGACATTGCAGACTGTGACATTGCGGACGAGCTCATCTGTCCCGGTTGTGCACCAGGAGGTGGCGGTTGCGACGACGTCCCGGCCGAAGATCCGGTCCCTGCAAGATCGGATTGGCCCGGCGTACCACTGTCCGGCGTACCACTGCCCGGCGAATCCGTTCCTGAGCTTCCCGTCCCGCCTGATTCACCGCCTGGGTTGTCCGACTGCGCGGAATCTTCGAGGCCGGGAGGCGTTTTGCCTGCTAGGAAATCGTTGAGAGCTGCGGATTGCGATTTGACCGAACCGGCGGCGCCGTAGGATCCTCCATGCGAACCGGGTGGCTCGGCAAAGACATTGCCCATGGCGCTAAATTGCTGGTCGCGAGCGAGCGAAAAACCGTTGGATTGCGCCTGCCGATCCAGATCGCGGGCTGACAACGTCGGCAGCGCCCGCGCCGGCGTTCGTGACGTTCCCGCACCCCTTGGGGCTTGTCCCGTGGAGGCAAACCCCGGATTCGGAGGCTGGCCCCCGGAAGGTTGTCCGGAGCTTGTTTGTCCTGGTCCGTCTTGGCCAGCCGCGTACGATCCCGCGGCGTACGATCCCGGTTGCTGGTCAGGCGATCCCCGATAAGCGTCTGGAACGGACGAAGACCCATAGCCACTTCCGTTGCCATGACCGCCACCACCTCTTCCGGAGGCGTAGTGGAAGTTGCGTGCGGCGGCCTCGTGGATGGCGAGCTCCATGTTCCTTCGCAGCACGTTGTCGCCGCCTGGGAAAGCCAAGTCCACTTCGCTCGGCACGAGTTCGTAGCCGTACTGGTCGTCCCAATCTTTCATCAAAGCGCTCGCGACGCGGTACATGTAGATGCCATCGGGGCGAACGACTAGCAAGGGATACGGCGGGAGTTGGTCGCCGTACTGCTGCATGGCGTGCATCCGTGCGGTGCGGAGTGCGGCCCCGAGCGGATTGCTGCGTGGATTATCGGATTCAGTTGCCGCGAGGGCCTGGGCCTTGGTGATGCGTGCACCTTCGGGGAGGATTTCCAAACCATCGGCGGTGCAGAGAACATAGATCGGTCGTCGTTGGGTACCGTTCGGTCCGCGGTGTGGAACAATCACGACACGCGGCTTGCTGCCGCGTTCACTCGACTCAAGTTCATCTATCTCGGCACGCAATTTGGCGGCTTCCTCGCGCATCAACACGAGCGTTGTTTCGTCCGTCTGAGCGACCTCAACCGGATTTTCACCCTCCGTCATGGCCATTTCGACTTCGGCGTTGAGATCGGCGAGGCGTGCCTTGATCTTTCGCATATGCGACTCGATTTGCGTGATCTCGTCACGTTTTCGCTCGAGTTCCGCGGTCTGCTCATTACGAAACGAGACGAGCTGACTGACGCGGAATTGTTCCTGCGCGATCAACCGCTGCGCCGCCGATGCTGTCATCGCGGGCGGAGCGTCATCCTCGTCAGCGACCGGAGACGTGAGCGTCGCCGAGGCCACCGGCGCATTGACTTTGTCAGCCGCCGACGCGAGTTTCTCCCGACGTTCCTGCTCGACCTGCGCAACAGCAGCGTCGTTGGCTTGTTGAGCGACCAACGCCAGCAGCAAAATCAGCGTCCCGAGCGTGCAAATCAACACCGCCAGGAACGGGAAAAGCGACGGTGAAATTCCGGCGCGGCGCCGACTCATGCCGCACGTCCTAGGGAGTCACGATCGGCGGCACCATTGGCTCTCGTACCGGCATTCGAGTTGCCGGCCGCTCTGGCACCGCGGCCAGGACCTGCGGAGGTTCGCGTGGGCCGTTCTGGCGGCAGCGGCAAACGGGTCGAAAGCAGATCGACGGCCCGTGCGAGCGTCGTCATGGCTTGGGTTACCGCGGGATCGAGTGCCGGAGCGGACTTGGGTTCGCTCTTTGAATTGCGATCGGAAACGACGCGTTTCAACGCGTCTCGAAGCGAGGCATCTTGTTCGCTTTGGCGTGTCGCGAGCGTCGTCATCGCCTCGGTGTGCGTCAACAGAGTTCGGCGATGCGTTTGCACTTCCGATGCGGTTTCTTGCAACGCACCACGCCACACCGCGGTCTGTTCCCGCAATGCATTTTCGACCGAATGGGCGGCCCCATCGAGTCGGCCGATCGAGGCGTCGATGCGGTCGGCGTGATGTGTCAGGGCCGGCTTCATCGCGGACTGCAGCAATTGACGGAACTGCTCGGCGCCCTCGTTGTGCTGGCTGCGCCAAGCTTCTTGGGCTTCCTCAATCGTTTCCCGCCACAATTTCGCCTGGGTGGCCAACGATTCAGCGACCGCGGTTTCAATCCCTCGGCACAGATGCGTGATCATGGCCGTTTGGTTATCTGCCGGATTTTCGCTGGGCAATCCCAACGACACCAAATCTCGCACCCGTTCGTCGATATCGACCAGCAAGCTCTGCAACCCTCGTTCGACCGGGAACTGCAAGAAGATGGCAACAACGGAAAGCACGAGTCCCAACGCGGTGGTGTCGAACGCCACATACAAACCGCTTTTGAGCCGGTCCACCGCGGCGGTCCCGTCGGTGAAGTCGAGCCCGCCAAGAGTTTGCGTAATCCCGATCACGGTACCGAGGAACCCGAGCATTGGGATCGCCCACACGATGATCCGAATCAATCCGAGCGAATCGTGTGCGGCATCCGCGTCGCGAACCGACAACTCTCTCAGATCTTCCGGCAATTCACCCGTCGTTGTGCGATGCGATTGCCGCGTGAGGACTTCATCGAGACGTCGCACGAGGGCGCTGCTACGAGTCGCGGCGGGTAATTTGCTCAGTCCCACTCGCCACATTCGAGCCGCGTGCCCGGCATCGTTTTCGTCTCGCCAACGCTGCGCCGGCGACAGCGGTTTGTCTTCCTGAGCCGGCGGCGGCATTAAATCGGCGTCGCGGAGCAGACGCATCGAACGTTGCTGCGACGCGGTGTCGAGCGTCATGAACGCGAGAATCGAAACGGCCACGGCGAACAACATCGTCGCGGCGACGGCGACGGGGTGACCGAGAAAATATCGGTTCAGAGGTGCCCAATCGACGGCCAGCACGACTGCATAAAACGCACAGCCGCCAGCCAGCCCGATTGCCAGGGGCGTGAGCTTGGTGACCAACGCCATCGCTGGTGATTTCCGAGCCGGCGAATCCTGCATGAACATTTGATGGCTTACTGAAACGGGTTCGGGAGGTTGAGTCATGGGACTCCTTTTCCGATCGAGATGGAGGCCGCTGGGCCGAGGCGTGGTTTGTCGTATGCCCGCGCAGAGGTTCCGACGCGTACGTGAGCGACCATATCATGGAGTGCGTACGAACAACCAGATCGACCGACACAACCGTCAAACTTGACCAAATCGCTATGATTTCGGGTTTGCGACCGGGTTTCGATCCCAGGTAAAGGAGGGGCTGCAGGATGAACTGCCGCACATTTCGCGATTGCGAATCCGTTTCCAACTCTTTGGACCCCCGCTATGAATCCTTCCCTCTTTCCTTCGCGGTTCAAACGAATTGCGCCGAGCCTGCTGCCTTTGGCCCTCGGAATCCTGATCGGCGCGATCTGGGCCTCGGGGAGTTCCCCATCGGTCACGGCACAAACTCCTGGATATTCCTCGGTGCCCCAACAATTGGGGGCAGTCGCTCCCGAATTCGGGGAGGTGGCTGGGAGCCAAGTGACGGTGATCGAGTCTCGCGACGGGCGTGATGTTGCCGGTTCGGGGGATTTGATCGGATTTTCCCACGTTGACGACTCGGGAACTCAAGTAATTACGATCGTAGATGCGGAAAAACGATGGATGGCGGTGTATCATGTTGGTTCTGAAGGCAAAATCCGGCTGGTCAGCAGCCGCGAAATTGCCGCCGACTTCACCCTAGAACTGAACGTCACCCCGCCACTGGCCGATCAAATCCGTCGGATGCAAGGACTCCCGCCTCGATCGAATTAATCGATCGACGCTCGGACGTCAGACCGCATACGCGATCGATTCGAAAGAACGGCACGTAGGAAAAGGGGTGTACGAATTCGCCAATTTTCTTAACGCCCCTTTTCGAAACCTCGCGTTGCCATGGCCACTTATCTCTCGCTCGAAGAAGCCGCAAAACAGCTCGGCATTCCCACGCAGTCTCTGATCGATTTGCGTTCTCAGGGCCAAGTTCGCGGATTCCGCGACGGTTCGAGTTGGAAATTTCCGGAATCGGAAATTGCCCGCCTGCGTGAAGAACTGCCCAATTTATCTGGGTTCGGATCAGGGGTTCTCGGTGCCGACGGCCCTGGCTCAAAAGTCGGTAAGGTGATCGGCGGCGACGGCAGCGGCATCGAACTCGATGAAATCAACCTCGACGCCGATGGCAGCGGAGGCAGCAGCATCGAACTCGGAATGGAAGGTTCGAGTTCGGGCAGCGATAGCGACGTCAACTTGATCGCCGGCGACGGTTCAGGTGGCAGCGATGTCTTAATCATTCCAGGTGGCGAGGGCGGTTCGTCGATCGGTAGCGGCAGCGGCAGTGGCAGCAGCTTGCCGATCGATTTGGACGAACTCGATCTCGCCGGTTCGGCCATTTCGCACGATAGCGGCGAACTCAACTTGGCCGCCAAAGAAGCCGCCGCAGCTGGCAAGAAACCTGCTCCCACCGCCGGTTCGGCGCAAGACAGTGACGAGTTCAATCTCGGCAGTGTTCTGGATCTCGAAGGCGATGATGATTCACCGGCCCTCGAAATTGAGGGCGGCTCGTCTTCTTCAGTCGGCAAGGGCGCGGGGCCAGGCTCTGACGACATTAGCGGTGTAGATGTTGCAGCTCCGGATTCGGGCGACGTGTTGCTCGGCAGCGATTCGGATATCGACTTTGGCATGGTCGGCAATGATGAAAAAGCGAGCAGCCTCGAAATGATGGAGGACCTCGATCTTCAAGACAGCGCCAGCGGTGTCGGTGGGGTCGGCAAAGTCAGTGGTGACGTGCTCAGCGAACTCGATTTGCTCGCCGGCGATTCGGTCGGCAGCGGCTTACTCAGCGGTGATAGCGAAAACCTCTTGGGCAGCTCACTGCTCGGCGCCGACGAAGGTGGATCTTCGGGCGTTGATGACGCCTTGGCGGACGACGACGATTTGGTCATCTCCGACGACGACGACGATCTGATCGTCAGCAGTGCGGGGAGCGATATTTCTATCGCTGGTGACAGCGGTATCAATCTCATGAGCCCGTCGGACAGTGGTTTGTCGCTTGAGAGCGAGCCATTGGATCTCGCCGGCAGCAGTATCTCGGCACTCGATCTGGGTGCGGAACTGGTTGAGGGCAGTGGCAGTGGCTCAGGGTCGGGCAGCAGCGGTTACGGATCGGGGCTGATTCCCGAGGACGGCAGCGGCGCGAACCTGGACTTCCCCTCAGATGAAGAATTCCAACTCTCACCTTCCGGGATCCAGCTCGAAGCGTCCGACGAGAGCGAATCACAAGAGATCGATGTCGAGAACTCAGACTCCTTCGGCAGTGGCGGCTTTGACGAGCCGGCATTCGTCGAAGAAGCGGTGGTCCAAGACGCCGAGGTCTTCGGAGAGGAAGGCGGCGACGTTTTTGGGGGTGTCGAAGGGATCGACGAAGGCGTCGAACATGCCGAAGAGCCGTTTACCCCGGATGACAGTGCGTACGAACGACCGGCCGCAGCCGCGGTGGGTGGCGTCGCGGGATACGAAATCCCCTTCACGCTGTTGCAAACCGTTGGCTTGATGTTGATCTTGATGGTGATGAGTTTGGGCGGAATGTTGATGACCGATTTGGTCCGCAACATGTGGAGCTACACCGAACCGGCGGCCCCGGTGAGTTCGCTCACCGACATGTTGATCGACGTCGCGGGCTGGGGCAAATAGGCCGAGCCCGACGAGCTACTTTGCGAACGAGTGAAGAGCCAGCAGCAAAGTTTGGTTGCGCGGCTCCCGCGACTCGCGTCCTGTGCCGCGTTGGCGAGTGCACTCAACCCGATTTCGCGGCAAAACGTTCCTGTGCGATTCTGCCGCCGTCGCGTCTTGGTGACCAAACACGCATCTTTTCTCCCGTGGTCGGGCGATCGGATTTCGTTTCCTGCCATGTGCAAAGTCACTGAGTTATCGGCTACCATGGGATCTCTCAGCAGACGCGTTTCAAGCGATATTGCTTTACGAATCCCATTCCGGCAGACCGATTCTCATGTTAGCTGCACTCGAACCAATCCTTGGTCACGCCGCCACCTTGCATTCGACCTTCGCCGCCAGCCTCCTCGCGGAGGCTGAAACACCGTTCAGCCTTTATAGCGTTGCGATTATTGTCGGCATCCTGATCGCGTTGTCGTTTGCGGCGATCCTCGGTTTCTTCCTGATCCAGTACGGGAAACTATGGTTCCAGGCGTTCATGTCGGAAGCCGACGTGAAGCTCGCCAATCTGATCCGCATGCACTTCACCAAGGTCAATCCGAACGTGATCGTGCAGGCCAAAGTGATGGCAGCACAAGCGAAACTGAACATCAGCCGCGGTGACGGGATCAGCACCCATCGCCTGGAGGCACACTACCTCGCCGGCGGCAACGTCATGAACGTGATCCATGCGATCATCGCTGCCCACCGTGCTCGCATTCCGTTGGACTTCGATCAAGCCGCCGCGATCGACTTGGCTGGCCGCGACGTGCTCGATGCCGTCCAAACGAGTGTGTATCCCAAAGTCATTGATTGCCCCGACCCAAAACGCAGTGGCAAAACAACCCTCAGCGCCATCACAAAAAACGGTATCGAACTGCGGGTACGGGCTCGTGTAACGGTGAGAACCAACATCGAACAACTGATCGGTGGAGCGACCGAAGACACCATCATCGCCCGGGTGGGTGAAGCAATCATCAGCTCGATCGGGTCAGCCGAATCGCACTTCGACGTCCTCGAAAATCCAGACATGATCACCCGCGTCGTGCTGTCACGCGCCCTCGACGCACAAACCGCGTTCGAGATCGTATCGATTGACATCGCCGACATCGACGTCGGTGAGAACATCGGCGCCCGGTTGCAGAGTGATCAAGCGGAAGCGGACACGCGTGTCGCGAGAGCTCAAGCCGAACGTCGACGTGCCGAGGCGATCGCCGAGGAACAACAAATGAAGGCCCGCGTTTCGGAAAACCGATCGCGACTCGTTCTTGCCGAAGCGGAAGTTCCCAAAGCGATGGCCGAAGCGTTTCAAGCCGGACGCATCGGCTCGACAGATTCCAATCTCCCCATGGATCAATCGACGTGAGCGAAGCTGCCATGTCACAGGCAGATCGTTTCGAACGCCGATCGTATCGGGTTCGCTTTGAAGGCGGATGCGGGTTTGCACTGGCCGGCATTATCGATCGGCCCGTGCGTCCTGTCTCTGATAAGCCGAGCTTGGAATCCACCGCGGTCCCCGTGGTGGTCTTCAGTCATTGTTTCACCTGCAATAAAGACCTCAAAGCGATCACGCGGATTTCAAGAAGCTTGGCAGAAGCCGGCATCGCGGTTCTGAGATATGACATGACGGGCCTCGGAGGAAGCGAAGGCGACTTTGCCGACACCAATTTCTCGACCAACCTCGCCGACTTGTCGGCGGCGATCACGTTCGCAACGGAATCAATCGGTACCGTAACCGGGCTGATCGGACACAGCTTTGGCGGAGCGGCCTCGCTGGCGATAGCGGCGGGAATGCCAGGGCATGTACACAAACCGATTGCAGATTCCGTTCGCGAAAAAATCGCCGCCATCGTGAGCATCGCGGCGCCGAGCGACACCCAGCATCTTGCGGAGTTGCTCACCCGCATGAACCCAGAAATTGAACACAGCGGACGAGGCGATGTCGTCATCGGTGGCCGCACCTGGACGATACCTCGGAAAATGGTGGAGGACTTTCGGTCCCACCAACTCGCCGATCACCTGAATCGGATCCGCAGCAGAGTGTTGGCGTTCCATTCGCCGGTGGACCAAACCCTCGGCTATGATCACGCGCTGCGAATCGCGAGCCTCGTCGAAGACGAAGACGGATTACCCGGTTGCAGTTTGATCACGCTCAGCGGCGCCGACCATCTGCTCGTCAACCATCCGGGTGACGCCGAATATGTCGCCAACGTGACCGCTGATTTTTTGAAACGTTACGCGCCGCAGTAACTGTTCGGTAGCGTCGGGTAGCCGTCATAGAATCGACGGATGTAATGACGTCCTTTCCAGTGCTCCAAGTGACGTTGCCACCCCAAACGTTGGAGCAATCGGTCACTGATACGTACGTTGGTGACGTGAGCGACGATCGCGTCGGCGCGACGCAGCCGTGCGACCTCGTTGAGTATGTGGCAGGCACCGATGAAAGTTTTGTATTGCGTTTCGCTGCCGCTGCGGATGTAATCGAGGGTAATGAAGGATGGCAGACCACGCGGAATGTGATAATCCAGCAAACATTCATCACCTCGCAACCGCCCATGATTCGACTCCCACCAAATCTGAGCCACCGAAACCGGGCTGCGCAACCAATGTTGCTCAATCGCGACCAATCGGCCGGCTCGCATGATGATACGTCCACGGGTGATCGCGGCGATTGACGTTGACTGCGATTGAATGTCGGTAAATCGGTTACGGGGAAACATCACTGTCGTCGGTGGTGGGAGGTTCGCTCGATCGAGCGGGCAGTCCAAAATCCAGCGAATTCGGCTACATTTGTACGTTCAAACCTAGCACCCGGCGAGCGACAGCAACGGTCAATCGCCGATCTCATTTGATGAAAGCGTCCCTCATGGAAGAAGCCACCTCGGCAAAACCTGAATCATCCGCGCAATCAGCCAAATCTCCTGTCCGTTTCCTATGGCACCGGACGCGGAGGGCGATCACGTCCATCGCAGTGGCCTATGGGGTGCTTTGCGTCGCGATGGTCCTGCTGGAAACGCGATTGGTGTTTCCGGGGGCCTACATGGGGCCGCCATCTTCGGATAATGGGCCGCAGTTCGACCCCGACGCACCTATCACCAACATGATCACGACGTTCGCCTATCGGGCGGTCGACGAGGCTGAACTGAAAGGTCGATTACTCATCCGCTCTGACGCCGACCGTGTCATTCTGTTTTTACACGGCAACGGAATCCGCGCGATGGACATGGATGGTTGGACGCGGTTGCTGTCTGATGCGATGAACGCGAGCGTCTTCACGGCCGAGTACCGTGGGTTCCAGAACGAAGGTTTCACACCGACGGAATCGACTTGCGTATCGGACGCGTTGTCCGCAATGGATGCCCTGTCCGAGTTAACGAGGGTGCCACCCGAGCAAATTACGATCTATGGCCGGTCGCTCGGTGGGGGCATTGCCGCGGGACTCGTCGAGCTGCTGCAAGAGCGAAACACGCCGCCACACTCGTTGGTCCTCGATCGCACCTTTGATAGTACCGTTAATGTGGGGGCGGACCGGTTCACGTGGCTGCCGGTTCAGTGGTTGATGCGCAATCGATTCGACAGTTCCTCGCGACTAAGCGACTTTCAAGGCTGCGTTGTCCAGATCCACGGCACACCGGACCGGATCGTGCCGATGAAAAATGGGCGACAGTTGTTTGATTCGCTGGCAACGCGTTACAAAGCCTGGGTCGAAGTTCCAGGCTTGTATCACAACGATCCGATATCAAAACAGCCCCTCGAGCGGGCACTCGAGGAGCTTAGAAAGCTTGAAGGTCTCAGACAGCTTGAGAACCAATCGGCACTATCCGGTCCGTTATGACGCGTACTGCTTGAGTGATGGATCTCGCACCGGTTGATCCGAAATGATTCGGTCGGCGAGCACATCGTTATTTTCCATCACGTCCATGTCGGCGGTGATTCGGTACATCCCGATCAAGCAGGCGACCGAAACGAACAACGCACACCCCGTCCAAATCGGATGGTACTGCGGAGCCTGACTGACGGCATCGACCGAAATCAAGTTTTGCATCCCCGGCAGTTGCAATTCAGCAATCCGTCCGAGCGAAACTGACAGGGCGTTGTTGCCAAAGTGAATCAGAATCCCCGGCAGAACACTCCCGGTGCGGAGGGCAACCCAGCCGAGCAGGATTCCCATGAAGGTCGCCGAGATCGACTGTTGCAGAACACCGTGTGAAATTCCAAACATGAACGCGGTAACCAGAACGGCACGCACGGGGCTGTTGTTCCGCACCAATCCCCCGAAGATGAATCCGCGAAAGGCGAGTTCTTCACAGATCGCAGGCACAACCGCCATCAAGAGGATCACGGACAACCATGGGGCAGATGAGATGTGTTCGCCGAATGGCCGCATCGCCTCGAGTGCCTGAGGGCTCAGCGGATACATCTGACCGATCAATCCGGCGAGTTGCATGTACAGCGGATGCAGCATCACGGCTAAAACAGCGACGAGTGACCAGATCCGCCAATTGACCGTATTCAAACGAAGGCTCGTTCGCAGCGACGTGGTCATCATCGTTGCCATGAGCAGGGTCGGGGCCAGGATCAAGCCGAACTGTGGCAAGAAGATCAATTTGGCGATGCCGCCAAACGTATCTGGCATTTCCGTCACGGCGAGCTTGCCGAAGAATAACGCCACCAGAATAACGGCACCACAACCAAACGCAATTGTCGGTGTCGCGGCTCGTTGCCGGTCACGCCACAAGTGTCGCATCCAGGCACCAAGTTCCCACTGGTCACCGTCGCCGAAGAGCACCGATTCAGACTCGAACTGTCGCTTCGCCCAACGTGTTGCGAGGCTCAGGCACACCGACGTCACCACCGCCACCATCGGCAGGTAGGTGAGTGCCTCCATGTGTTGGCCTTCGACCAAACTACGAACCAATAAAAACATGCCTGTCACCGGGATCAGGCTGGTGCCGAGATTCAAGGTCGTGCCCGGTAACATCGGCAAAAGCACCAGTGGCAGGGTGACCATCATCAGTGGCATCAGATAATACTGGCCCTCTTTACTGCTACGTGCCATGGCGGCAACAGCGAGTGCCAATGCGCTAAACAGAGCCGACAGTGGAATAAGCGCGACCAGCAGCCACAGCATCGGGATCAGTGGTGGTGCGCCCATCGACGAACCAGCCGGCCCGACACCAATTTGATTGAATACGAATGAACTGGTGACAAGCATCGACGAGGCATTCAGTAACGCCGTCATCATGCTGAACGTCATAACTGCACCGAGTTTGCCCCACACGATTTCGCTACGCAGCGCGGGGCTGCACAATAACGTTTCGAGCGTACCGCGTTCCTTCTCTCCAGCGACCAGGTCAATCGCGGGATAAAACGCACCCGTCATTGCCCACACGAGCATGATAAACGGCAGCAGCTTGCTCCAGAACGCCGCTTCGCGGGTTCGTTCGGGGGCGATGTCACAATCGTTAATCTTGAAGGGATCCAGCACCGACAATTCGACACCCGCATCGGACAACCGAGTTCGAACCCAGCTACCGCGCCAGCGATTTAAGATCGAGACCATGCGGTCTTTCGCAATCATCGATTGATCCGACGCGACGTTGTAATACAACCCCACGGATGCACCAGCGGCGTCGGTTTCCTGGTTGTCCTGCATGATCACCGGGCCGTTAACGCCGAGTGGTTGCCGAACGCAAACGACGCAGTCGAATACCTGGTCACGCACCCAATCTTGAGCACGTTCTTCCAAGTCACCCGAACGCGACAATTCGGCCGCCGAATAAGCGTAAACGTCAATGTTCGAATCGGAATCCCATAGTGTTTTCGAGAACCGAACAGGTGTCGATTCACTCACGCCAAGAGGTTGCAACCGAGACGGGCTCGCTTCCTCTTCGTCCTCTACGGTGACCAACAGCGGCGAAACAAAGGTGTTTGTTTCCGCATGCTCCGCGTCGTCGGTGACATGCTCGACACCGATTACGCAGACCGAAATCGTGTGTTGGCGGGTGAACTGAGCGATCTGCAATAACAGCATGCCGACCAACGGATAGAGCAGCATCGGCAGGACTGCGATCGTGAACAGAGTCCGGCGATCGCGCAGTTGATCACGCATCTCACGCGTGTACATCAAACGGATTGCACTGAACCGGGGACGCCCGGCACGCATCGCGGCTTTTCGTTTTTCCTTGGACGACAGGCTCATCTTGCCACCTCCATTTCCTTCGCGTCGATCGTGTGCGTGGCGTCCTCATGTGAACTGAGCAACGAGAAGAACAACTCCTCGAAATCAGTTTCTTGGTGCCGTCCGGTCAATTCATCGAGCGTTCCCGAATCGAGAATACGCCCCTTGTGCATGATCGCGATGCGATCACACAGTCGTTCGACCTCGCTCATGATGTGGGTCGAAAAAATCAGGCATTTGCCGGCTTCGCGGAGTTCACGGATAACCGCGAGCAGGTTGCGGGCGACCAAGACGTCTAACCCCAACGTGGCTTCATCAAAGATCAGCACCGGGGGGTCATGGACCAACGCACGGGCGATCGAAACCTTCTGACGCATGCCGGTCGACATCTTGCCGCCTGGGACATCACGAAACTCGTTCATTCGCAATTGATCGAAGAGTTTTTCCAAGCGCTGGTATAGCGAGTCATTGGTCATCCCGTGGAGTTGACCGAAGTACTCGACCATTTCCCACGCCGTCATGCGGTCATAGATCGCCGTGTTGTTGCTGACGAAACCGATGCGACGCCGGACTTCGGCGGGCTCGTGCGCGACGTCGTAACCGTCAATGGTCGCGATTCCGGAGGTGGGACGCAGTACGGTGGACAGGATACGCAAGACGGTCGTTTTGCCCGCTCCGTTGGCCCCGAGCAGGCCGAAGATCTCCCCCGGCCGGACAGTAAAACTGACTTGATCGACAGCTCGGAATCGGCCTCGACGGAGGTCTTCGTAGGTTTTCGTAAGATGTTGAACTTGAATCATATGAGCCGGCAGTACTAGCGAAGCGGCGGACTGGTGCGAGTGCATAACGAGAGTCGCTCTGAGCAACCGTAAGCCGAAAAAACAGATCGTGAACAAATTGTTGCATCGACAATGAGGCTCCCGCGAGATGATCCTGCGCCGCGATCGGGTTGTAGGAATTACGACGGATAGGAGCGATCAGACTACGTGCCGCTTTTCTCAAAATACTGCTATACTCACGGGCCCACCTCTCGCATCTCCATACCCACCCATACGGCCCTCGCATGCCCTATACTCCGCCCGAACAAACCGCTTCCGAAACGCCTGCTGAGGACGACAACGACGCCCCTGCACCACTGACAACGTTGTCACCATCGACCATCATCTGGTTGCTCTCAGTGATGATGTTTCTGCAGTTCTTTGCGTGGGGATCTTGGTTCGCCACGCTCTCGGCTGCGATGGACACGCACTTGCTCGGCGCGTTTATCGGAGGAGCCTATGAGTCGGCACCGATTGCGGCAATCTTTGCACCGTTGTTCCTCGGTTTGGTGGCGGATCGTTTTTTCTCATCTGAAAAAGTGATGGGAACACTGATGCTCATCGGCGGAGTGATCATGTTGATCATCCCCGGACTCGCTGAAACGGCGTCCACATTCGCGGCCGAGTCAGCAGCGGAGATGCGGGCGAATGGGACCTATGACGCCGCCGCGTTCTTAACGATGCAGTCGGAAGAAAACGCCGCCGGCAAGACGCTCGTTTGGATGATCCTCGCGTACCTGTTGTGCTACATGCCAACACTGGGGCTCGGTAACACAATCGCGTTCACTCATATCCCTAGCCAAGATGAATTTCCAAAGATTCGCGTTTGGGGAACCATCGGGTGGATCGTCGCCGGACTGACACTCGGCATTCTCGGGTGGTCCGCGTCCTACAACATTTTTTGGATGGGCGCCGCCAGTTCGCTCGCTCTCGGTGTGCTGTGTTTTTTCTTGCCCAACACACCGCCCCCGCTGCGTGGCCAACCGATGGACGTTCGTTCGTTGTTGATGGTCGATGCTTTTAAACTGCTCGGCAATTGGAACTTTTTTGTCTTCGCTGTTTGCTCCACGTTGATTTGCATTCCGCTCGCATACTACTACGGGATGACGGCAACGTATTTGAATCAGACCGGTTTTGCTGAGCCGGGCGCGACGATGACGATTGGCCAAATGTCAGAGATCTTTTTCATGTTGCTGATCCCGTTTTTCTTCCGTCGGCTCGGCGTGAAAATAATGATCTTGATCGGGATGGCATGTTGGTTCGTTCGTTACCTGTTATTCGCCATCGGCGCCGCGGATCAAACCACTTGGATGTTGCTGCTCGCGGTGGCCCTCCATGGAATCTGTTACGACTTTTTCTTTGTCACCGGATTCATGTACACCGACGCCAAGGCACCCAAGGCGATTCGCGGCCAGGCGCAAGGTTTGCTTGTGTTCCTAACACAAGGGATCGGCATGTTCTTTGGGTATCGGATCATGGCGGGTGGCAATCTGTTCGGTTTCATCCCTTTGAACTTGACCTTTGGCAACTACGGCAATCAGGTCACTGCGGCGCCGCAGTACGTCGAAGCACTCGGCGCGGCGAGGGGGGAATCCACATCGAGCTCGTTCCTGCAAACCTTCTCCAAAATGTTCACGCGTGATCTGCCCGAATCCCTTGATCCAGGGATTTTGGCGGAAACGATGGCTCAGTGGCGAGATTTTTGGTTGTCACCGGCGATCATGGCCGCCGCTATTTTTGTTTTGTTTGCCGTGTCGTTCTGGGATCGCACCAAAACGGAGGCATAAGTTGGACGCCAATTCGCGACGCTAAAGCGGTACACTGGAAGGTGCCCGCCCGTCTCCCTTGCCTCACACATTCGGTATCACCTTGTCTCTGCCGTTCCGAATCGGGTTCGAGTCCCCAGGATATCTTGTTCTCCTGGCCGTGCTGCCATTGATTTGGTACTTGGGATTGCGGCACCTCGGTGTCCTGGGACCGGTGCGTCGGTGGGTCGCGTTGCTGGCCCGAACGTTGGTTTGGACGGGCATCGTCGCGGCGCTTGCAGGTGTGCAGCTGGTTTGGACGAGCGACCGGGTCACTGTGATGTACGTCCTCGACCAGAGCGAAAGCATCCCCGAGGCCAAACGGTCCGCGATGCTGGATTTTGTCATCGCCGCTGTTTCAAAACATCGTAACGATGCCCGCGGCGACCGCGCCGGGCTGATCGTGTTTGGCCGAGACGCGACGATCGAGATCCCTCCCTACGACGACGACGTCCCGCCAATGCGACGTCTGGAGAGTCTGCTCGAACGAACCGACGCGACCAACCTCGAGGCTGCGTTGAACCTCGCTCAAGCATCGATGCCCGAAGATACTTCGCGGCGAATCGTCATCGTTACCGATGGCAATGAGAACATTGGACAGGCGCGGTCCATGGCCAGCCGTTTGACTGCAGCCGGTATCGGTATCGATATCGTTCCCGTGATGACTGCAGCCGGTGAAGAAGTACTCGTCGAGAAAATCGATTTGCCATCGAACATCCGCAAAGGACAGCCTTTCGAAGCCCGAATCGTGATCGACCGTCAAGGCGATCGCAGTGGCACCGGCACCGGCAAGGGCAACGACGGCAGCGACGCGGCCGCAGACACTCCCGTTCGGGGGCGACTTCGCGTCAAACAAAAAGTCGCCGGCGAAGAGTCCTTGCTGCTCGAACAGACGATCGAATTGGCACCGGGCAAAAATGTGTTTCCGATGCGGCACACGATCGAACAACCGGCCGCATACACCTACGAAGCCGAATTCATTCCGGATTCCGAAGACGACGACGCCCTCTCGCAAAACAACTCCGCAACGGGATACACCTACGTGCGCGGAAAAGGCCGTGTGCTGTTGATCCATTCGCCCGATAAGCTCAGCGATTATGAATCGATGATGTCGGCGCTGCGTGATGCGAACATCGAAGTCACGCCGATGACCACCGAACGCCTATTCGGGTCAATTGCCGAATTGCAGCCTTACGATGCTGTGATTCTCGCCGGTGTACCGCGAGTCGACAGCGACAGCGCGAATAAAATTTCGTCATTTACCGATGAGCATATCGAAATGCTCGTTCGCAATACGCAACAACTCGGCGCCGGCCTCTTAATGATTGGTGGTCCCGATGCACTCGGCGCGGGTGGATGGACGGGGACAGAAATCGAAAAGGCGATGCCGGTCGATTTCAAAATTCGCAACGCCAAGGTCAACGCCGTCGGCGCTTTGGCGCTGATCATGCACGCCAGCGAAATGGCTCAAGGCAACTACTGGCAAAAGAAGATCGCGGAGGCGTCGATCACCCAGCTCGGCGGCTCCGACCTGGCTGGTGTTTTGCACTGGTCGCCGAGCGGTGATCGGTGGCTTTGGGGAGGATCGAAAGGGCTGCTTGAAGTCGGCCCAAACCGCAAAGCCATGCTTGCGTCGCTCGGACGGATGACACCGGGCGACATGCCTGAATTCGACCCGGCAATGCGAATGGCGGTTGCCGGACTCGCCCGCACAAGCGCCGCCATGAAGCACTGCATCATCATCAGCGATGGCGACCCGAGCCCTCCTTCGTCGGGCGTCATCAAAGCGTTCAAAGACAACAGCATCACGGTCAGCACCGTGGCTGTGGAATCGCACGGCACGACCGGCAGCACCCAACTGCGGCGAATCGCTCAATCAACAGGTGGCAAGTATTACGAAGTCAAATCGGGGCGGGCATTGCCGGCGATTTTCCAGCGTGAAGCCCGCCGGGTATCGCGTCCGCTTGTTTATGAACCTAACGGCGGTGCGTTCCCAGAGGTCGTGTTTCCGCATGTGGTCTTGGATGGTATCGACACGTCCTTGCCCGCGATCCGCGGATTTGTGTTGACGCAAACTAAGTCCAGCCCATTGGCTCAAGTCGTATTGCGGTCTCCCAAACCAGATACTCCCGAGAACGCAACCATCCTCGCAACGTGGAACTACGGACTCGGGCGCACCGCCGTGTTAACGACCGACGCCGGGCAACGATGGGCGGCCGAGTGGGTGCAGTGGCCGGGATACGAAAAACTCCATTCGCAGCTTATCCGATGGTTGATGCGCCCAACGGGTGACACCGGTCAGTTTTCGTTGGCAACCAAAGTCGACGACGGACGCGTCGAAGTGATCGTGACAGCGCTGACGGACGATGACCAATTCCTTAACTTTCTCGAAGTGGCCGGGTCCGTACTCGACCCGTCGCTCGAACCGTTGCCTCTTCGCATGGAACAGGTCGCCCCGGGACGCTACTCCGGAAGTTTTCCGATTGATCGAGCGGGTACCTATTTCGTTAATGTGCTTCCCGGATCGGGCAACGCACCACTGAGTACCGGAGTAACTGTCCCGTACAGCGACGAATTTCGCTATCGAAAATCGAATCAAACGTTGATGGCACAACTCGCATCCCTGAGCCCCGAGGGCGGAAAACCCGGGGAGGTCACGGCACCGTTGGGTGAGCAAGTATCCGACGCGGTCCTCGAGAGCGATGCCTTCCGCAGCGGACTCCCGCTGGCACGACGTATTCGCGACGCTTGGCCTTGGTTTGTCCTGATTGCGGCGGGTTTATTTTTCACCGACGTGTTGATCCGCCGCGTCGCGATCCGCTTCGGCTTCTTGAAGACGTGGTGGGACGAATGGATGGGCAAGGGCCAACCCGAGCTTGCCACCGTTGCCCGACTCGATCAGCTGAGGCAACAAAAGCACGCGGTTAATGCGTCCGGTGCGGCGAGGCGTTCGGACACCCGGTTCGAACCCACCTCCGTCACACTCGATGTGAAGGATGACGGTGGGCTATCCGAAGTCGTGACTCCCGGAAAAGCGGATCTCAAACGGGACACGCCTCAATCAGACGCGACAGCCCAACCGGAAGCGAGCTATACCGAGCGATTGCTCGAAGCCAAACGGCGGGCACGCAAACAATAGCGGCCCGGTGTTTCAGTCGTCCGAGTCGGTGGCAGCACCGTCGTCGTCTTGGCCGTCGAGCATTTCATCGTCGTGGTCGTCGTACCCTTCTTCCCCTTCGAAGAACTCGTCGGCACCCGGCAACTTCGGATCTAACGGGGCGCGTTTGCGAAGCTTCCGTTGGAGCGACCGACGGTGGATTCCCAACCGCCGGGCCGCTTCCGAAATGTTGTTGTTGCAATCGGCGAGTACTCGATGGATGTGTTCCCATTCATTTCGCGCCAGCGAAGGAGCAGGGAAGGCTAGGCCGCCCTCGGGAACCAAGGGTTCTTCACCTCGCACGAACGCCGACAAAATGTCGTCCGCGTCCGCCGGTTTGCTGAGGAAGTTGACCGCGCCGGCTCGGACGGCATCAATCGAGGCCGGGATGCTTCCAAACCCGGACAACATGATAATCCTGCAATCAGGTTTGATCTGCAAAAGCTTTCGCAGCAAATCCAAGCCGCTGCGTCCTGGCATCCTCAGATCCAGAACCGCTAAATCGGTCGGGGCGTGGGTGAAGACGCTGACGGCCTCGTCGAAATTCCCGGCCGTGCGAACTTCGAAACCACGGCTTCGCATCGCCATCGCGAGCCGCTCTCTGAGAACTTCCGTGTCGTCGACCAGCATGATCGACTTTGCGCCCACCGTTTCGGCGGTGCATGCATCGGATGGGTCTGGGTATTCAGGGGAAAAACTCACAAGCAACGCCGCATGATAAGTGGAGAGAAGCAACTGCACGTGCATTTAGCATCGTCGTCGCGAGCAACTTTTTCAACACCCCAATGACCAGAACGGTGCATTCAATCGCGATATTGCGAGCGGGACTTCAAGGTTCCGGCGAGCGGTAACACGACCGTAGCGGTTGTCCCCTCGCTAGGCACGCTGTCGAAGGTCAACCGGCCCCCGAGTCGGGTGATCACGTTGCGGGTCAAGAACAGCCCCAAACCGATGCCTCGGCCCGGTTCCTTGGTGGTAAAGAATGGGTCGCCGGCGCGGTCGATCACATCGCTGGACATCCCGTGCCCTTGGTCCACCACATACAGAATGACGTCCCTGCCGCGACGTCGAGCCTGAACCGTCACCGAATCGTCCGGGCTGCTCGCGTCGAGCGCGTTGTGGATCAAATTGCGTATCGCCTGTGCGACCGCCTCTTCGGGAAGCCACATCGGTTGGCGTTCCCACGCGGGTGTATCTGAATCAGCATCTTCGTCAGTGGAACCGGTTGCGTCGTCCTCTGACACCGGCTCGGGAATCCACAATTCTTCCGGTTCGAGAATCTCGACCCGGTGGGGGTCACGGATCCCGTCGAGTGTCGTGTCGATCAAATCGCCAAGCGTTGTTTGGTTCCACTGATCAGCAACCGCATCGCCCGCCGCGGCACGCATTCGAGAAAGAATCTGACGACACATCTGCAACTGCCCGTCGATCAACCTCAGGTCCTCATCGATCGAAGCAGGCTTGGTGATCGATTCGAGATGCCGCGTCAGCTCACGGCAAGCGATGTCGATCGTCGAAAGAGGCGTCGCCAATTCATGGGCGGCGCCGGCCGCCAAGGTCGTGAGCCCTTCAAGCCGCATGGCATCGGCCCGCTCGGATTGGCTGCGCCGCAAATCCTCCTCGCGGTCTCGCAGTTGCCGCGACGTCCGCGCCACAAAGTAAGTGATCACCGTACCGCACGCGACAAACGCGATCAGCGATGCGATGTCGCGCATCCCCAGCACACCGAGTTGAACCGTCGAAGGATCGATCGTCTGCACGCTCAACCCACGGACTGGCCACGATTCGAGCAGCAGCACTGAATAGCCGAGCACCGCGAGCCCGGTCAACGTCCACACCGCTGCAGGCTGCAGCATCACGCCACCGACCGCCAAGTTGACGAAGTAAAAGAAGCAAAACGGGTTGTCGGCCCCGCCGCTGAAATACAACATTCCCGTCAACGTGACGAGGTCGAGCGCCATCAACGCAAACGCCACCCGCAACGGGATTACGCTGTTCGCGTCATCGACCACGCCCTGCTCGTAGCGTGAAAGCCACCATCCATAGACAAAGTTGGTGCACGCAGTCAGGGCAACAAACGCGAGCAACGGTACGAGCGGCAGCGATGTCGACGTTACCGGGTTGGCTAAAACGATCGCGATCAATTGCCCGATGCTTGCGAACGAACGCAATCGCAACAACCACGTCGATGACCCCAAAGGGGCGTGCGAGATCAACGCCATATCAGTGCGTTTCTCGTCTCGTCAGTTCATCTCGCAATTTAGCGGCCAACTCATAGTGCTCTTGCTCGACAGCATGCTCGAGCCGTTCACGCAGAGTTTGTCCAACCGAGTACTCGGTTCGCAACGATTCACGCAGTTCGACCAACCGGACGATCAACTCGTCTTCGTCGAAGTGCTCCTCAGCATCGTGTTTGACAAAGAACGCACGCAATGTTTCTAGCCCGCGGTTGATCGCTTGAATCGCTTCCTCGGGAGTATTCTCTTCCAACTCGCCGAGCGCCTCAGCTTGAGTGCGATGGAACAACACAAACGGTCTATATTGTTCGTGTGTCGAAGACCATTCCGGATCATCCGACAGTTCTTCGCACAAATCCATCAATCGTAACGTGTGATCGGCGTCCATCACCGCGCGATGATAAAACTGCAGCCGCAGCCAACAGATACGCCGGTGATAAAACTGCATGAACTCGCGGTCGATCTCGTTGAAGTCCTTTTCCGAAAGTTGGTAGTCGGGGTCATTGAGGCGGCATAAGTTCAAATGTTCGAGGTAGCTTTCGGAGCCTTCGATCAACTCCCCATCAGGCCGCCCGGTCGTCTCAAGCTGCAACACCCCCATGTCCACCCGCATCTGCAAAACGTCGCGATCGTCTTTGCCTTTGATCATGCGGACATTGAGAGTTGTTGGGTCAAATGCCCATCGCTTCAACAGATCGTCCAGGTGCCGTGGGCGTTTCATGAATGAATTATTCGAGAGTGCGGAGTGATTTCTGAAATAAAAGCCCCTGCGTCGAAACGCAGTCATCAGCCGGGGGGGACCGCAACGTTGTTAATTAGATCGCCCAGCCCCATTTATCAGTATATCAGCGTACGGCCGTAGGTGAACCTTCAATCATCGCTCCCAAACACTTGTTCAGTCGCGTCAATCGTCTCGTCCGGGATTCCCACGCAAGCGTTTCTTTTGCGATTGCCGTCTTTTTCCTTCCACGCGACGTTTCTTGCTGCCCAGTGTCGGACGCGTTGGCGTGCGGGTTTTAGGTGGCACGCGGCACTCCAGCAGCATCGCAACGAGTCGCGATCGGGCATCGGCCAGATTGCGAATCTGGTCCCGAGTCTTGTCGCTATGCAGCACCAGTTCACCTTCGCGGTTGATACGGGTTGAGAATCGCGACTCAAATCGCTGACGCCAAGCGTCGTCAAATCCGATTTGCGTTTTTGGCTTCCATCGCAGCGTCACCTTGGAATTCACCTTGTTGACATTCTGGCCGCCAGGACCGCTGCTCCGCGTTGCCGACCACGAAAGCTCAGCCTCCGGAATCGTGAATCGTTTCGTGACGTGCAAATCAGACATGGAGAATTGATGTTAGCGATCGAGCTTTTTTTCCGGCGAAACGTTTTGAAGGAGTTAAACAGATCTTCGTCCGTTCAGGTGTTTCGCACTCCGCGAGCGTTCGGACCGTTTCGCCAGTGACACTTTTTACAGGAAAAATGTTCGCTTGCGTAAAACGCGAGAACCTGGAGGCGGAAACGATACTCCACCAAAGCCGTCCTTGCTACGATGAAATCGCCCTTGGCATATCAACTCACCCCACCGATGCTTCATTAACCATGGCTGTCGATCACTCGCTAGGCGACGGCGTCTTTTTTCGATCTGAGGATTACGCGGGATTTACCCGCCGGGTTGTCGTCATGATGATCGACTCCACCGTTTTGCTTTTCTTCGCGTCCGGCTTGTTGGTCGCGCAAACGATGGTCGAAACGTTCTGGGTGGACGAGGACCTGACGACATACGCAATCTTGATCGCAGTCGGGATCAGTTGGCTGTATCTCACGGTCGTGAAACGCTCTCGACTTCGCACGATCGGCTATCGCTTGGCGGACGTTCGCATCACGTCCATCAAGGGCGATCGTCCGTCGTTGCTGAAGATGACGTTTCGCATGCTGTTATGGGCATTCGGTCCCGTGAATTTCCTGGTGGATCTCGTCTGGATCGCCGCTGATCGCGACCACCAAACCATCCGCGATTGCTTGGCCGGCACCTACGTCATTCGGCAAGACGCCCGCCCCATCGGGACTGCGCCTCTGCATCTGACTCGCTACTGCGGCGCCGGTTTAACGCTGGCCTACCCACGCCCGGTGCATCCCGACATGACTCGCAATCAAACTGAGGAAGGCTCGATCGAGTCCTAGTCGAACCGACCGCTAAGCGAAATAGACCGCTTTCCGGTGCAGACTGTGGTTGCCAGGACGCCGTGGGACGTTTCTAGCCCAGCACCATCCGGGCGACGTTGATGTAAATCACAATCCCAAGAATATCGACGATCCCCGCCACGAACGGATTGCTCATCAATGCCGGGTCCAGCCCCAGTCGCTTAAAGGTGATTGGCAGCGTCACCCCGCAAAGGCACCCGCAAACGATGACCGACACCAACGTGATCGGAATCACCGTGGCTGCCAGCGCTGTTGGCGCGACAAAGATCGCGACCATAAAACCGATCAGCGACAAAAACCCACCCAACAATAACGACACGCAAACTTCGCGTGAAAGCACCTTGGGGAGATCAGTGAGCTTCACTTCGCCGCCGGTCATCGCTGTGATGACCAGTGTCGCTGATTGGCTGCCTGAGTTACCGCCCGAACTGATGATCAGCGGGATAAACCAAACCAACCAACCATGCACCGCTAATTCCGCTTCGTAGTGACGCAGCGCAAACGCGGTCAGCAACGCGGCAAAAAATAGGATCGTTAACCACAGCCCTCGCTTGTAAGAAAGGCTCATCAATCCGATCTGCAGAAAATCACCTTCCAAGGGCGCGACCGCGGCGATCCGCTGCGCGTCTTCGGTCAATTCTTCACGGACGACGTCGATCACGTCATCGTGCGTGATAATGCCGAGCATCTGGCGGCCCGAGTCGATCACGGGGATCGCCAGCAGGTTGAACCGCTCGACTTTCTCAGCAACCGATTCCTGGTCCTCGCCGGCGAGGGCAACAACGACATCGGTTTCCATCATCTGGCCGAGCGTGATCGATTTGTTTTTTAACGATGACACCAATTGCCGTGTGGAAACGATTCCGCGCAACAGATTGTTATCGTCAACGACGTACAGATAATAGATCGTTTCCAGGTCGCTTGCCTGTTTGGCAAGCTCATCGAAAGCTTCAGCGACCGTCAGCCGTTCGGCTAACTTGGCCACCTCGGTCGTCATCAGGGCGCCCGCGGTGCCTTCGGCGAATGAACGCAAACGCTCGATGTTCCGGCGTTCGCTCGCCGGCAGCAATTTCAAGATCCCATCAACCGCTTCGGACGGCAGACCTTGAATCAAGTCGACTCGATCATCCTCGGGGATCTCTTCAATCAGGATTGCCGTTTCGGCCGCGGGCTCGTTGGCAAGCATCGCGAGTTGACGGCTTTCGTCGAAGTAACTGAAAATCTCCGCTCGCCGGTCGGCCTCCGCGTATTGCAGCACCCTCCAGACCTCATGGTCGTCGAGTCCCTCCATGAACTCGGCTGTCCGCCCCGGATTCAAAGCGACACAAAATTCCCGCAGTTCGCCCTCCTGCTCAAAAGCGAGCATCTCGCGAATTTCAGGCAGGAAAAGTGTGTTGACCAAGTCAAAGTTCCAGAGATGGAATGAATGCGATAGGGCGTCTCTAGCCGATGCGGGGCACGGCGGGTTGATGACAGCTCGCGCAGTGCAACGCACCCAGTCCCCAGGCAATCTTCTCGCATGGAATCCCCTGGATATCTACCCCGGGGCAGAGATCGCGCAAAATGCCGAGTGCCCGGTCATCGCTATCCGGCACCGCAAACGTGGGAACGAGAATCCGATCTGGCCCGAGCCGAAGGAAATTGCAATAGCTCTGCGGAACGCTATGCCCGTCGATCGTTCGCGGCGGCGGGACCGGCAGGCGATGCGCCGTCACGCCCGGGTTCGTTTCGGTGCCCCATAACTTGACCTGACGAAAATTGGCTTCGAGCGCCTCGGCAAACGGCACTTCATTATTTTCGGCAACCGCGACAACGACATTTTCACGATCGACAAACCGGGCAATCTGATCGATGTGCCCATCGGTATCATCGCCGGGGATCAGTCCACCATCGATCCAGAGAATTTCTTCCACACCGAGATATTGGTGCATACGCTCGGCGCACTGCTGGGCCGTCAAGCCAGGGTTCCGGGCGGGGTCGAGTACACACGCGGCGTGCAGAAGCAATCGGCCCGCACCATCGGTTTCGAGGGCACCGCCTTCCAGCGTGAGGTCTGCCCGCAAGAGCCTCAGCCCTGCGGCGCGGGCGATCTGTGCTCCCGCGGCAGCATCGAGGTCGTGAGGAAAGTATTTCCCACCCCAGGCATTGAAGTGCCATTTCACTGCCAATAGCGAGTCGCCTTCGTGGACGAACGTCGGCCCGTAGTCACGGATCCAGCAATCGTTCGTGGGGATGTCCACGATTTCGATTTCTCGCGGCAATTGCTGTGGTTTTCGGCCCGCCGCGGTCAATCGCAGGATTTCGCGGCACTGGCCGGCGAGGTCCCCACTCGCGAGAATTTTGACGGGCGTTGACTCCGCGATCGCGTGGGCAAAGACCGCGAAAGCTTCGGGGACTCCTTCGAAATGGCCAGGCCACGTTTCGAGGTTGTGCGGCCAAGCCAGCCAGACGGCGTCGCAGGGTTCCCACTGCGCGGGGAACCGTCGCAGTGGCCGGGAAGGCGCGCCTTCTCCCGCAGAAGAATGGGGTTCGCCCGGACTCACTCCGGCTTGATCTCTTCTTTGACTTTTTGGACAAAGTGAGGCGACTTGCCTCCTTTGCTCAATTCTTCGGCTCGCTTAACGGCCTCGGATTGCTTGTCAAAATCAAAAACGGCGACCCGCTTCAGATTTTGGCTGAAAACGCCCCAATAGAGGCGCAGCCGCACATCAGCGGCAGCCTTTTTGGTTTTGCGTTTGGAGGCTTTCTTGCGTTTGACCTCGGCTGCCAGCTTTTCAGCAGCATCTGCTTCGGCTGCTTTTGCCTGCCGATTGACGACCTTCCGAGCCATAAATCTCAGCTGTGGGGGTTAGTGGATGGGGTTCATGGAAAATCCACCCGAAGCGGGATCGGATTCGCCCCTTACGAGTCAGCCACTGCCCGACAGGCGAAGCGGCGGAGTGAGGGGGAAATCAAACGATCACGGAGCCAGGATGAAATAGATCACGAAGGTTATCCGCTGCAGTCCGTTTTGTCATGGGGACGCGGCGGAGAAAAGTTCTGAGAAATATTGCCAAGACTGCCCCATTTCTCGCAATCTCACCATCCACCTGCGACAGAATTTCCCCTCGTGAGCAAAAATGACCCCTAGTATCGCTATTCGAGACGCCTGGATTCGGCTAGGCTGTAGTTTACCCTCCCGCGGTCATCACACTATTGATCCGTGATCAATTTCAGATGAACATCGATGTTCTCTGACCGCTAGAGACCACCGACCGTGAGCCGGCTTCGACCATGCGTGCGGGAATATTGACGAGCGGATTCTCTAATCAAACGAGTTTGAACATGCAGGTGAATGTTTCAGCCCGCCACGGCACTCTTCAGCCTGGGGATCAGGAACTGATTGAGGAAAAGGCGATCAGGCTTCGGCGATTGTATGACCGGATCAACGCGATCGAGGTCACCATCGACTTGAAACAGTTGGACAAACCAGTCGTCGAAATCAAGGTTTCCGCCGAGCACGCTGAAGATTCCATCGCTCGAGCCGAAGCGAGCAACGTACTCGCGGCGTTAGACAACGCGATTCCCAAGGTAGAGCAGCAATTACGCAAGCTCAAAGCACGTAAAACGGGCAACCGAACGGCAGACCATAAACACGTTGAAACAGCAGATGTCGGCGACGACGAGTAAAACAACTCCCTTCGCCCCGACATCCACATACATTCCATCCCAACCCAAGACATAACTCTTTGCTATGAAGTTCTCTGACTTTGTCAAGAAAGACGCAATCCGCGCCAACCTGCAGTCCACCACCAAAGAGGCTGTGATCGACGAGCTCGTCCAATCGCTGCTGGACGCCGGTGAAATCGCCGCTGACCAACGCGACGACATCATTGCCGCAATCATGAAACGGGAAGAACTCGGCAGCACCGGCATCGGCCGTGGCGTCGCCGTCCCCCACACCAAGCACCCCAGCGTCCCCGAACTCGTCGGAACCGTCGGTGTCAGTGAAGTCGGTGTCGACTTTGATTCCCTCGACGGAGAACGCGTCCAGTTGTTCTTCCTCCTTATCAGCCCCCCCGAACGCCCCGGCGATCACCTCCGGGCCCTGGAAAACATCTCGCGACAACTTCGCGACGAGTCGTTCTGCCGATTCCTCAAGCAGAGCAAGACGCCAGACGATATCCAGCAATTGCTGCAGGAAGCCGACGATAACCAATTCGCTGCTGGCTAAACCGAAGACAACGCCGCACAGCCGACCCCCAGCGACTCCGGCCAACTATTGACCCTATTCCTGGGCTCCGCTCCGACGATGTCTATCCCGAAAAATCAGCGATCCACGACGCCAAAGGGATTCCCCTTCGGCGCCATATCGGTCAAAATCCCGCCATCACCCGGCCACCTGGTGAACATATGAACCAGAACCCGCCCGACGAGCCAACGCAGCTTCAAAAAACTGTGGTTATCATCAACCCGCAGGGGTTGCATGCCCGCCCAGCCGACCTGGTTGTTCGATGTGCGGAGGGGTTTGATTCGACCATTATGATCCAAAAAGGTTCTGAGAAAGTTGATTGCCGCAGCATTTTGTCTTTGCTGACGCTGGGCGCAACCGAGGGGACCGAACTGCAATTGACTGCCCAAGGGCACGACGCCGAAGCAGCCCTCGCGGCAATCGGTGAACTGTTCGAACTCGGGTTCCACGAATTGGGTCAGCCGTCTCAGTAACCACGAACGGTTTGGCTCACCCCGTTTTGACACATCCACCTGGTCCACTCGTCGACATGATAACCGTCCCGAATGCTCCAGGACGACGCAACTGCGTTCCCCGGAACGCTCCCTGACAACCTACTTTTTACAAGAGATCACAGGATGCTTTTTGCTTCCAATTTCAACAGGACCTCTACCCACACATAAACCCACGCTTCCGCTCCGTCACACCGACGGCCGTGTTGATAACGAGTCGTCTCCTCCCCTCTGCTGCACACCCGTCGGCCCCATCGCCACACCACGGGAATGTTGATTTGGGAAGATCGACCGGTGAATCACATCGTCGTTTTCAACATGCAATTGGCAGCCCCGATTGGCGTCATCGCCGACTGGGCACCGTTGAACGGAGCGAATACGGGTTTCCCAAGCGGATACTGCACCTGACCGCCTGTTGACCCGCCTGATCAAGGCGACCCAACAGACCGACACGAATTGGATTCAAAAAGCATCGATCGCGATGCTGGAACTACAAGGCATTCCCGTTTCACCGGGCGTTGCCATTGCGTCCGCCTTGGTGCTCGACGCTGATGGCTATCGAATCCCGCGGTGCATCGTCCCCGCGGCGGACGTTGACGATGAATTCGCGCGTCTGCGCGAGGCCGTTGATGTCGTCTCGGAACAGCTCGAGCAGAGCCGGCTCGAAACCACCGCAACGGCCGGTCGACAGACCGGCGATATTTTCGCAGCTCAGCTGCAGATGCTGCACGACCCGCGGCTTCACAGCGAACTGGAAAAACGTATCGGCGAAGAACGGCAATCTGCCGCGTTCGCCGTCAGCGGCGTGCTACACAATTACGCCTCGGCGCTGCAGAAACTCGAGAACCCCTTCTTGGCCGATCGTGCCCAAGACGTACTCGATATCGAGCGGCAATTGCTTACGCAGCTCGGTGCCGTTACCCGGCAACCGCTGCAGGACCTGAATGAACCGGTCATCGTTCTTTCCCGCATGCTAACTCCGAGCGAGACCGCGGGGCTCAACCGGGAATTCGTCAAAGGCTTCTGCACCGAAATCGGCGGCCCTGGCGGTCACACCGCGATCGTTGCCAAGGGACTCGAAATCCCTGCCGTGGTCGGAATCGGGGAGTTTCTCCCCGTTATCGCGGGCGCCGACTGCGTCATCGTCGACGGAGATCGCGGCCGATTGATTATCGACCCGACCGAAGAAGTTCTCGAACACTATCGCCAACGGGCTGAGTACCGCCGTTCTCTGGCGCAGCGACTGGCACAGCAGAGCCAGCTGCCGGCGACCACCACCGACGGAACCCGAATCTCGCTCAACGCAAACATCGAGTTCCCGCACGAAACCGCCGCCTGCCTGCAACGCGGGGCTGACGGCATCGGCCTCTACCGCACCGAATTCCTGTACCTTTCCTCGGATGAGGAACCCAGCGAAGAGGACCATTACCAAGCCTACGCCGAAGTCATCGAGCAGATGAATGGGCGCCCTGTCGTCATCCGAACACTCGATCTCGGTGCCGATAAAATGGGGCACGGCAAACGCAGCCAGGAGGAAAACAACCCTTTCCTGGGGCTACGCAGCATCCGCCTGTCGCTTCGCAATCTCGATCTCTTCCGCCCGCAGCTCCGCGCCGTCCTGCGAGCCGCCGCGCTCGGCGACGTTCGCGTCATGTTTCCTTTGATCACGACGATCGCGGAGCTCCGCCAAGCCCGCATGCTGCTCAACGTCGTCGCCGAAGATTTGAAAGAAGCTGGCATTCCTTTCCGCAGTGACTTGCCCGTCGGCATGATGGTAGAAGTGCCTGCCGCGGTGATCATGCTCGATCACTTCGCTTGCGAAGTTGACTTTTTTAGCATCGGCACCAACGATCTGGCGCAGTACACCCTTGCGGTTGATCGATCCAACGAATCCGTTGCCGACTTGTACCAGTCAAGCGATCCGGCGGTGCTGCGGTTGATCCAAGCCAGTATTGATGTGGCCGACCAAACACAAACGCCGATCAGCGTGTGCGGTGAAATGAGTAGCAATCCCGCCCGCGCGTTGTTGCTGCTTGGTATGGGGGTTCGCAACTTGAGCGTGCCACCGTCGGCGTTACCGCGGGTCAAAAAGGCGATCCGCAACGTGTCCATCGAGCAGTGTGAAGCGATCGCCGAACGAGTGCGCAAACTCGAATCGGCACGTGACGTGGATTTGTATCTTCTTGACCGTCTCGCCGACTTGGCTCCCGAATTGGTGATGCAATGAGTCGCTCCCGACGCCATCCTCGCTCCAACAGCAACCCGTCGCCAAACCTTCAACCGGTCGGCACACCTCGCTATCGCTACCGCGTTCGATTCGCCAAAACCGGGCTGCTTCGTTGGATCAGCCATCGGGACCTGGCCAATCTTTGGGAACGTATCGGACGCCGCGCCGAGCTGCCATTTTCCATGACGGAAGGGTTCAATCCGAAACCGCGGATGCAATTTCCGTCGGCGTTGTCTCTTGGCGTGGAAAGTCTCGACGAAGTACTCGACCTCGAACTCCGTGAAGACTGGCCGGCTGAAAAACTGCTGGAGAGATTACAGCTCGATGACCAGCCCGGGCTTACCATCAACTCGGTCTCCCGCGTCGACCTCGCCGACGGCAAGTCGCAACTCGCGGCGATGAATTATGCCGTCACACTGCCGGACGATTTCGACGACGAAGAATCGGCCCGTGTTGAACAAGCCATCAATCGAATCAAGCAAGAAGAAACCGTATCGATCGAGCGGAAAGGGAAAACGGTGACCGCCCACGTGGCCACGCAACTGCCCTTACTCGATCTGCAAACAGACAAACTCGTCGTTCGGATCGTGACTGGAGACGGAGCGTCTTTGAAAATTCAAGACATTCTGGATCTGCTCGGTTTGAGTGACTGGCCCGAAAGAGGTGCGACGCTCGTTCGTACCGGTATGGATCTGAAGGGCGAATTGAAACACTCGTAACGTCGGCGTCCATGCGGCCACCCTTGGAGGGATGGCGGCATCCAGCTGATCTCAACACCCTAATGAGGGGAATTTATTTATGAAACGTGAAATGCTCATCAATGTGCTTCAGCCTGAAGAAAGCCGCATCGCGGTGGTCGAAGACAATGTGCTTGAAGAACTTTACGTGGAGCGAAAAAGCGTCGAAGCGTTCGCAGGCAATATCTACCGAGGAAAAATCGTCAACTTGGAACCGAGTATCCAAGCGGCGTTCGTAGACTTCGGCGTCGGACGAAACGGGTTCCTCCACATCAGTGACGTCGAACCACAATACTTTCGCCAAGGTGGTTACGACCCTGAAGAAATCATGCGGGAGTCCGACGAGATGGCCGCCGCTTCGGCCGCGCGTAACCGTGAAAGCGGACGCGGTAGCTCACGAGTCTTCAAAGGCGGACGACCACGGATCAAGCCACCCATTCAAGAGATCTTCAAACGCGGCGACGAAGTACTCGTCCAAGTCATCAAAGAAGGCATTGGCACCAAAGGCCCCACTCTCTCCACATACATCTCGATCCCCGGCCGATACCTTGTTTTGATGCCAGCGCTCTCCCGCGTCGGAGTCAGCCGTAAGATCGAAGATGAAGACGATCGCAAGCGTCTCAAGAAAGCACTTCACGCCTGTAACCCGCCCAAGGGACTTGGGTTCATCGTCCGCACCGCCGGTGCCGGTCGCAGCGAAGATGAACTGCACCGCGACATGGACTACCTCCTGCGTCTCTGGAAAGCGATCGCGCGGCGTATCGAAACAACAACCGAACCGGGCGAAATCTACGAAGAGAGCGATCTGATTATCCGGACGATTCGCGATATCTATAGCGATGACATCGATCACATCCTGATTGACGAAGAAGAGTCGTATAACAAGGCACGCGACTTCCTCAAAAGCGTCATGCCACGCGTCGTCGATCGCTTGAAGTTCTACGACGGTGCCGTCCCGCTGTTCCATAAATACAATCTCGAAGAAGAGATTGTGAAAATCAATCAACGCCAAGTCCAACTCAAAGACGGTGGATCGATCGTGATCGACCCCACCGAGGCTTTGGTTGCGATTGACGTCAACAGCGGAAACTTCCGGGGCAACGCTTCGGCCGATGAAAACGCGTTCCGATTGAACGTCTCAGCCGCCAAAGAAATCGCGCGGCAGCTTCGTCTGCGCGACCTCGGCGGCGTGATCGTCAACGACTTCATCGACATGCGTAAAGAAAGTTATCGTCGCAAAGTCGAGCGAGTGCTGCGGGACGCCATGGCTAAGGATCGTGCCCGTACCAAAATTCTGCGGACGAGTCCGTTCGGCTTGATCGAAATGACGCGTCAACGGATTCGCCCCAGCCTCAAACGCAGCATCTATCAAGATTGCCCGTGCTGCAAAGGCCGGGGTCTCGTCAAAACCCCCGAGAGCATGTCGATCGAAGTTGTTCGCATGCTCGCTCTGGCGGTCAAGAACAAGCACATTGTGCGAGTCACCGTCCGCGTCAACGACGCCGTCGCCGCGTTCCTGAACAACAAGAAACGCCGTGCCGTAACTGAAATGGAAGACGTCGGTAACATGACCGTGCAGATCCTCGGCAGCGAAGGGTTGTTCCCCGAACACCTCGAAGTCGATTGCCGGGACAGTCACGGCGAACGAGTCGAAATCGACTCCTGAGTTATCCAACCTCCTGAGTCACCTTCCCTGGGGCATTCCGTCGATGAGAAGATTCCTTTGCATCGGATTGATTCTCGCGGTCGCCGCAGTCGCTCACCCGGCTGCGGCGTGCACCGTCATGCGGATGAAACTCGCCGATCAACTGATTGTCGCCCGCAATCATGACTGGGGAACTGGCGGAGGACTCTTGATCGTCAACCCACGCGGGATCGAAAAAACCGCCATCACCCCGGTCAACCCGGCAAAGTGGGTCTCGCGGTATGGTAGCGTCTCGTTCGCCCAGTTCGGTCGCGAAATCCCCTTCGCGGGCATGAACGAAAAAGGCCTCACCGTCGACCTGCTTCAACTCGGCGACGCTGCCTTTCCTAATGCCGGCGATGACACCGCGTCGGTCAATGTGGTGCAGTGGGTTCAGTACCAGCTCGATATGTCCGCCAGCGTTGCGGATGTGATTGAGAGCCTCGATGTAATCACGCCGACACCTTTCATCGCGATGCTCGAAAAGGTGCACTACTTCGTGACCGACGCGAGTGGTGACGTCGCGATCATCGAATATCTCGATGGCAAACCGATCGTCCAACACGATCCGGTCACGGCGTGCATTCTTGCCAATTCTACCTGGGAACGATCATGGCAAGCCTGCGAACGAGAGCGGCCAACCAACGGCAGCGAACGAAGGTTCATGCAGGCCAAGTTGTTGTCTCAGACGAAAGACTCCGACGCGCCCGTCAATGACGCGATTGCGGCATTACACCGAGTCGCCCAGTCCCACACGCAGTGGAACCTGGTCTACGAACCCGAGCGGCTTCGCATCTCGTTTCGAACACGAGTCGCTCCCAAACTCCGTCGGATCGATCTCAAGGAACTTCAGTTCGAGGAAAACGCTGAGGTGCTCTGCGTCGACATCAACGCGGACCACGAAGGCGACGTGCAGCAACACTTGCAGCAGTTCACCCGAGAAGCGAACAGCCGAATCGTGGACGACGCGTTCGACGCGATCCTCCCGGCTGGCCTGGTACGATCGACGATCAAGCAGATGGTCCTCAACTACGGCGAAGCCCTCGAACCCGCTTTGATCAAATAGACCAGAGCATGCACCGGCCTGGACCCAACTTGCAATTGGCAACTCGGCATCAGGCGATTACTCGCGTCGTCCCCGAAACCTGACCGGTGCGATGGTCTCTCGTCTGTGTCGTCTGGCACCGCGTCGCCGGCATCCGCAATGATGCTCGATGGGCATTCGCTGTTGCGGACCCGCATGTACCCGAGTGATAAACACGGCCCAAGACTTCCCCTTGGTTTCGCTTCGTTTAGAATGCTCCGATGTTTGAATTACGCTGCACCGTCCGAGATTGCCAAAATATCTTGGTACCCTCCGACTCTGGTCTCACCTGTGAGGCGCGACACCACTTCGATCGTGCCAAACAGGGCTACTGGAATCTGACGCAGCCCCAGGATCGAAAGTCAAAACAGCCGGGCGATTGCACCGAGGCCGTGATGGCGAGGCACCGCTGGCTCGCACGCGGGCACGCCGCCGGTTTAGTTCAGACGCTATCGCCTTGGATCGCAATTCCAACACGGTCCGGTGCTGACTCGCCGCCGCGTACGCTCGACCTTGGTTGCGGAGAAGGCTTCTTCGGTCCTGCCTTGTTCGCGAACGAAGCTGAAGGCTACTGCGGCATCGATCTCTCCAAAACTGCCATGAAGCTAGCTGCCCGGCGTTGGCCGGAGGCAACCTGGGTGCTCGCTAACGCCGACCGCGAACTGCCGGCGACGGACGCGAGCGTGGATCGAGTGATCTCGCTCTTCGGCCGCCGACCTGTCGCCGAGATTCAACGGGTGCTCGCTCCAGATGGGGTGTGCATCATCGCTGTGCCGGGGGAAGAGGATCTGATCGAGCTGCGAGAAAAGGTGCAGCAGTCCGGACATCGACGGCGGCGGTGGGAATTGGTCGTCGAAGAAATGGAGGCCGCTGGGCTCCGGTGCGCCGAGCAAACCCACTGGGAACTCAAGGTGGAACTCGCACCAGACGCCATTCTGGATGCACTCGCTATGACGTATCGAGGCGTCCGGCACTCGCAACAGGAACGGTTGAAAACGGTCGAAGCAATGTCTGTGACCCTCGCCGCTGACCTCCTGCTGCTTCGACGACGCTAACGCACCACATGCCGAAGGGGGGGAGTGGGGCCGGTTTTTATCCTCGCTATTTGCGAAAATTCGCCTCAGACAAGCCTCACATGCCCGCCATAAACCGCGCACGTCGTCGCCGAGAACAACCATGGCAGTAAATATTCGGAAACCCTTCGATGGGGTAGTTCAGATTTGCGTGCATGCCCTCATTTCATTGCACTGAGATCACTCTACCCCCGGAGCTCCTCGAATGGCTGGACCCAAACTCTCCCCGAGATGGCGTCGATGCGATGTTCATTCGCAAAACATCAGACATCGGCGACGTTCGTCTACGATTTTTCGCAAAGACGGGTTACGCCGTTTGTGCGTGTCGTACGGTCGCGACGGGGTCGACGATGGTTGCCGATCGAGCCAAACAAAAGAGCTCAATCGGCGTTTAGTCGATGTTGGCGACAGACGATATCTATGGAAGGTGGTCGACTTCGTCGGTGTTTTGGATGGCATTTCCGAGAGACGAATTGCCAACGCGGGCCGATTTCCCGGGGCGGAGCCCTGCACACAAAGAAAGGAATCTCGATGAAGATGGAAAAACTTCAGCACTTACTCGGGCTCTATCTAGATGGCGGGCTTACCCAGGAATCCAAGGAAAGTCTGGAACAGTTGTTGTTGAGTTCGCCGGTTGCAAGAAAGGAATTCTGGCAACAAACAAATCTGCACGCGATGTTGCTCCAAATCAGTCGCCCGATGCATTCAGTGAACAACAAGCGGTTCACGGCGTGAATGCCGGCAGGTTTCGGTGACGCAACTCAAAGACACAAACCGCTCAGGGTGTGTATGTCCATGTGTGGACAGGTATCGATGCTGAGTTCGTTCTTTGACTCTTCCGATTGTCTTGCGTGAATAGACGCGTGGCTTTTAAGCTTTTGAAACGCGCCGGCAACCGGGTACCGCCTCCGCTTCCTGACTCGAGTCTCACCGAACAAACTTCGGATTGCGCTCTGAAACGTGATACACTGAAGTCGTGTTTCGGATCGTTCTTTGGGACCAGGGAGTCAAAACAATGCGTGACCAGTTCAGTTTCAATCGTCGTCAGTTTTTAGGAACTGCATCGGCCGCTCTCAGCGCGGGACCACTGCTTGCGTCCACCAATCTTCTTGCTTCGGCGACGCCGGTTCAATCAGCCGAATCGTATACGGGTTTGCTTTACGAATCCCTGAGTGAGAAACAAAAGCAAGCAGTTTGCTTTGACTGGGACCACCGAGACAAGAAACGTGGACTCCTGAGAACGTTTGTCGCAAACAATTGGAACATCACCAATCACGAAATCGTGTCCGATTTCTACAACGATGAACAACGAGATCTGATCACAAAGGTATTCGAGTCGATCATTGATCCGTCTTGGCACGAGCGATACTACCAACAACTCGAAGACGACGCTGGCGGTTTCGGACACGAGCAATCGATTGCGATTTTTGGAACTCCCGGTCAAGGCAAGTTTGAATTGGTCATGACGGGCCGTCACATGACTCTCCGTTGTGACGGCAACTCGGCGGACCATGTCGCGTTCGGTGGTCCTCTGTTCTATGGACATGCACCTGACTTCAACGAAGGACCCAATCACACTGGGAACGTGTTCTGGCATCAAGCCGTCGCTGCAAATGACCTATTCAAGATGCTCGATGGCCGACAACAAAAACTAGCCTTGCTCCCGAAAACACCACGCGAACAAGCCGTCGGATTTAAAGGCAGCAGCGGCGAGATTGCGGGGCTCCCGGTTACTGAATTGTCATCGGACCAGAAAGAACACTTGCAGCTGGTACTCAAGACACTCGTCGAGATGTATCGCTCCACCGATCAAGCGGAAGTGATGGCGTGCTTGCAGACACAAGGCGGATTGGATGCCTGTCATCTGGCGTTTTATAGCGACAAGGATATCGGCGATGACGGTGTTTGGGATAACTGGCGACTAGAGGGGCCTGCGTTTGTCTGGCACTACCGAGGCGCTCCGCACGTGCACGTCTGGGTAAACGTAGCCGACAGCCCGGACGTCGAACTCAACGCTTAGTAACGTAACGACAAGCAGTCTTGCACACATTGCGGGACGCTTCCATTACGGCCGCGGGGGAGTCGAATCGGAATCCCCTGATCGACCCCTAGCTTGATAGTGGTGACCATCATGTCAGAAGCGACTATGCGTTTCCGTCTCTCTTTGCGAATCGCTTCGGCGATCGGTGCGCTGATCATCAGTGGTGGAGGGTCGATTGGGGGCAATCGCTGTGCCGCCGAACCGCCCAATATCATTTTGCTGCTAGCCGACGACTTAGGCTGGACCGGGCTCCGTTCCTTTGGAAGCGATTTCTATGAGACGCCCAATCTGGATGCACTCGCCGCGAAAGGAGTGAAATTCACCAACGCCTACGCCGCCTGCACCGTTTGCTCTCCAACCAGAGCATCGATCATGACGGGCAAATACCCCGCCCGCCTGCATCTCACGGACTTTATAGCCGGGCAACACCGTCCGCATGCAAAACTGATGATTCCCGATTGGACCAAACGTCTCGCACCCGATGAGATTACCATCGCCGAATCACTCCGCGCTGCCGGATACCGAACGGGGCACATCGGCAAATGGCATCTCAGCGGCAGTGGTTCCGACGCCGCGGGCACATCACCAACCGATCAAGGCTTTGACGTATCCTTCGAACGGCCAAAAGGGGCCAAAGGTTATTTATTAGAAGACTCGTCAAAAAGTAAAACGGGCTCACGGTATCTAACCGATGTGTTGACCGACAAAGCCTGTGACTTCATCGACGAATCCAGATCGCGTCCGTTCTTTCTGTACTTTGCCTACAACGTTCCCCACACACCGATCCAGGGACGTGCGGACTTGGTCGAATATTTTCAGCGTAAAGTCGACGAAAACGCAGTCCACCGCAATCCGGTCTACGCCGCGATGGTGGCCAGCCTGGACCAAAGCGTGGGCCGTATCGTCGACCGTTTGGATCATCATTCATTGGCCGAGAAAACCGTTGTCGTCTTCTTTAGCGATAACGGCGGACTGACCCAACGCAATGGCAAACACGACGGGTTTACTGACAACTTCCCTTTGCGTCGCGGAAAAGGTTCGGCATACGAAGGCGGCGTGCGTGTTCCCGCCATCGTATCGTGGCCTGGCGTTACCGCCGCCGGTTCCATCTGTAACGAACCCATTATCACGACCGACTTATTTCCGACCTTTCTTGAGATGGCCGCAGTGGAGGTCGACGCAGGCCAGATAATCGATGGGCGAAGTATCACGCCGTTGCTACGTGATGTTTCCACCACTGTGGATCGTGACTTGTTTTGGCACTACCCGCACTATCATGCCGGCGGCGACGGCCCCTACAGCGCCATTCGATCGGGCGACTATCGATTGATCGAATTTCACGAAGATCGTTCCATTCACTTGTACAACATCGCCGAAGACCTCGGTGAACAAGTTGACTTGGCGGCAGTGCAGCCTGAGAAAGCAGCATCACTGCAAGCGAAACTGCATCAGTGGCTCGACACCGTAGACGCTCAACTACCGAATCCGAATCCGAACTACGATCCCGACTTGGCGTCCAACGTCGCAAAGCGTCCAAAGCGGAAATCGCAGTAGTGCCTCAATTGGCACGGCGTTGGATTCGCAATCACCGCAGACTCAGGCGGGATTGATTCCCTCATCTGGTCAGGCGAATCGAGCCGTGACGTGTGGTGAATCCAAAACAAAACCCAGCGGAGTCAACTCCGCTGGGTTTATGCGTTTTCTAAGGTCCGTCAGGACGCTGCGTTATTCGCCGCTGGACGCGGATGCTTCAGCCGTTTCACCGTCACCACCGAGAAGCGGGAAGGACTCTTCCAAAGCGGTCACAGGGGCTGCAGCGAGTTCTTCGAGAGCTTCGCGGCGGTAGTTGACTTCCGACTCTTGGAAGATTCGGAAGCCGGTACCGGCTGGGATCAAGTGTCCAAGGATAACGTTCTCTTTCAGACCAACGAGTTTGTCGACCTTGCCTGCCAACGCAGCTTCGGTCAACACCTTCGTCGTTTCTTGGAACGATGCCGCACTGATGAACGAGTTCGACTGGACAGCCGCCTTGGTAATACCGAGCAGCTGTGTCGAGGCCGTTGCACTCTTGCAGCGTTTGCCCTTAGCAGGCGTTCCGCCCATGGCTTCGACTTCGGCGTTGGTTTGCTCGAAAGCATCCTTCGGCACGATGGTTCCTTCGGTGTAGTCGGTGTCACCAGGGTTGGCGATCTTGATACAGCCGCGGAGTTCTTGGTTGGCCCGGCGGAAGTGGAACCTGTCCATCACGCTGCCTGGCAGCAAGTTGGTATCGCCTGCTGATTCGACTTTCACCTTCCGCAACATGCGGGCGATGATGATCTCACCGTGCTTGTCATTGATTTCCACACGCTGGCTGCGATACACCTGCTGGATTTCGTGCAGCAGGTATTGCTGAACGGCCTCTTCACCGGTCACACGCAAGATATCGTGAGGCACAAGTGCACCGTCAACGAGAGCCTGTCCCGCTTTGACGATGTCACCGGTGTGAACGAGGAAGTGCTTCCCGTGAGGCACGAGGTGTTCACGTTCGATGCCCGACTCGCTGCGGACGATAATCGTTCGCTTGCCACGTTTCCGTTCGCTCAGGATTTCGACTTCACCGTCTACTTCCGCGATCACGGCGGGGTCTTTCGGCTTACGAGCTTCGAAAATCTCAGTAACCCGCGGCAGACCACCGGTGATGTCCGAAACACCGCCGGTTTCACGCGGCATTTCCGCGAGGACGGTACCTGGGATCACTTCGTCGCCTTCCTTCACGGAGATCGTCGCCCGTTCCGGAAGGTATTGAGCGTGCAGCGGTCGGCCTTCGGAGTCTTCGATAACGAGCTGCGGGTGCAAATCACCCTTGTGGTCGACGATCACCAAACGGATGTTACCGCTGGCCTCACGTTCGACACGCATCGTTTCGCCTTCGACGACGTCTTCAAAGCGAATCTTACCGGTGACTTCCGACAAAATCGGAATCGAGTATGGGTTCCATTCGCAAAGGACTTGGCCAGCGACGACTTTGTCGCCTTCTTTGACCATCAATGTCGAACCGGTCGGAATGTCGTATGACTCGACTTCGCGGCCTCGTTCATCGACTAACATCACCTGACCGTTACGGGTCAACACGACGTCGCGGCCTTCAGTGTTCGTCACAGCCTTCATGCGGGTGAAGCGAACTTCACCGTCACGCGTCGACTTGATGTCCGACTCTTCGACTTGCTTGCTCACGCTACCGCCGATGTGGAACGTACGCATCGTCAACTGAGTACCAGGTTCACCGATCGATTGAGCCGCGATGATACCGACCGCCATGCCTTCCTCGACCATCGATCCGGTAGCCATGTCCATTCCGTAGCAGCAGCGGCAAACACCCAGCGGTGCGTCGCAGGCCATCGGAGTTCGGACTTGGATTTTCTCCAGACCCATCTGCTCGATCTTGCGGGCGATTTCCGGCGTGATCATTTGGCTGGCTTCGACGATCACTTCGTCGGTCACCGGGTTAACGATCGACTTCAAGCTGACCCGACCGTTGATCGAATCGGCCAACGATACTTCGACCTTCTCACCGCGATACACGACACCCTTGGTGATACCTTGGGTTGTGCCACAATCGTGCATCGTGACGACCACGTTTTGCGCGACGTCGGCGAGCTTACGAGTGAGGTAACCACTGTCGGCGGTCTTGAGTGCGGTATCGGCCAAACCTTTCCGAGCACCGTGTGTGGACGAGAAGTACTCGAGCACCGACAGGCCTTCGCGGAAGTTTGCCTTAATCGGCGTCTCGATGATCTCTCCGGTTGGCTTCGCCATCAGACCCCGCATACCGGCGAGCTGACGAATTTGCTCAATACCACCCCGTGCACCAGAGTGCGACATCAAGAACACGGGGTTGATGTACCAGCCGCCTTCTCGGATGTCGTTTTCCATCGCGCTCATCATGTCCGCCGTAATGGCTTCGCGAGCATGGGTCCAAGCGTCAAGAACTTGGTTGTACCGTTCCTTACCGGTCATCAAGCCGCGGTCATAAGCCTTCTTGTGCTTCATGACCGTCTTTTCGGCGTCCTTGATGAATTTCTGCTTGGTGTCCGGTGTGACCAAGTCGTCCGTCGCGAACGACAAACCGCTACAGGTCGACTCCCGGAAGCCCATTTGCATCATGTCGTCGAGCAAGTGAATCGTCGGCTTGCGACCGAGACGTTGATAGCAATCGCTAATCGTCTTGGCCAAGTCGCCACTACGCATCGCACGGTTGTAGAAGTCCATGCCGTCAGGAAGCATTTCGTTGAAGCGAACGCGTCCCGGCGTGGTGTCGATCGTCGCGCCATAAACGCCCGAGTCGTCATCCGTTTTGAGCTTCTGGAACTTCGGCAACCGCATTTTGATTCTGGTGTGCAGTTCCACGACGCCTTGAGCGAGTGCGTAGTCGACTTCTTCGTAGCTGCTGAACACCATGCCTTCGCCCTTGCGTCCAGGCAATTCGACGGTCATGTAGTAACAACCCATGACGATGTCCTGGGAAGGGCTCATGATCGGTTTACCGTTGGACGGTGCGAACACGTTGTTCGTGCTCAACATCAACGTGTGAGCTTCCACTTGAGCTTCGATCGAAAGCGGCAAGTGAACCGCCATTTGGTCACCGTCGAAGTCGGCGTTGAAGCCTTTGCAAACGAGCGGGTGCAAGTGAATTGCGTTGCCTTCGACCAGGGTAGGTTCGAAAGCTTGAATACCCATGCGGTGAAGCGTAGGAGCCCGGTTGAGCATCACGGGGTGATTCGTGATGACCTGTTCGAGGATATCCCACACCTCTTCGTCTTTACGCTCAAGCATTTTCTTCGCCGACTTGATCGTGTCGGCGTGGCCGAGTTCTTTCAAACGACGGATGATGAACGGTTGGTAAAGTTCAAGGGCGATCTTCTTTGGCAGACCGCATTGGTGCAGCTTCAGGCGAGGACCGACCACGATGACCGAACGTGCCGAGTAATCGACCCGCTTACCGAGCAAGTTTTCGCGGAAACGACCTTGCTTTCCTTTGATCATGTCGGTCAGCGACTTCAGCGGTCGGTTCGACGAACCGAGCACAGGTCGCTTGCAACGGTTGTTGTCGAACAGCGCGTCAACGGACTGTTGCAGCATCCGCTTTTCGTTGCGAATGATGACTTCCGGGGCATTCAAATCGACCAGTTTGCGCAAACGGTTGTTGCGGTTGATGATCCGGCGATAGAGGTCGTTCAAGTCGCTCGTCGCGAAGTTGCCGCTGTCGAGCAACACGAGTGGGCGCAAATCGGGCGGAATGACCGGGATCACGTCGAGGACCATCCATTCGGGACGGTTATCGCTGTCACGGATCGACTCAACGATCTTCAACCGGTTGATCAGGTCTTTCTTCTTCTGCTTGCTGCCGGTCTCTTCGAGGTCGACACGCAGTTGCTCGGACAACGGCACGAGGTCGAGTTTGTTGAGCAGTTTCCGAACGGCTTCGGCACCCATGTCGGCTTCGAATGAACCGGGGCCGTACTGTTGCCGCGCGGCGCGATACTCTTCTTCGGTGAGCAGTTGCAGCGGTTCGAGATCGGTTTCGCCCGGATCGATGACCACATAATCTTGGAAGTAAATCACCTTCTCGAGCGAACTGGTCTTCATTGCGAGCAGGTTGCCCAGTCGCGAAGGCATTGCCTTAAAGAACCAAATGTGCACAACAGGAGCGGCCAATTCGATATGGCCCATGCGTTTACGACGAACACGGGAGTGAGTGACCTTCACGCCGCAGCGGTCACAAATCATGCCCTTGTACTTCATCCCGCGATACTTGCCGCAGGCACATTCCCAGTCTTTCTCAGGGCCGAAGATGCGTTCGCAGAAAAGACCGTCTTTCTCCGGACGGTAGGTACGGTAGTTGATCGTTTCGGGTTTCTTAACTTCACCGAACGACCAGCTCTTGATGTCTTGGGGACGCGCCAAGGAGATGCGGACCGAAGCGTAATCGTTGATGCGATCGTAGTTGCTGGTTTCGCCAACTGACATGGAAGAAGCCTTTAGCTATTAGCTTTTAGCTCGTCGCCTGCGGCCAAATGTTTGTTTGGCAGGAAGGCATTGAGCGTTTTGAAGTGGAAGGTTTCAAGCGATTTTGTCGCGATACAGTCAGGCAATAGCCCAACGTCAATTTATCTTCAGGCGGAAGATCTCTCGCGGAACGGCGTCGATGAGAAGAAGTTGCTTCGCACGACGCCGTCCGGCTGAGTCACGTCACGCCTAGATCGGGCGTTTTTCAAGTTGCATGTTCAGTGCCAGACCACGAATTTCGTTGGTCAACACGTCGAAACTGGCTGGTGTGCCGGCTTCCAAGGTGTTCTCGCCCTTGACCATCGATTCGTAGATCTTCGTACGGCCTTCGACGTCGTCACTCTTAACCGTGAGCAACTCTTGAAGGATGTACGCCGCACCGTAAGCCTCGAGTGCCCACACTTCCATCTCTCCGAAGCGTTGACCACCGAAGCGGGCCTTACCGCCGAGAGGCTGCTGCGTGATGAGCGAGTATGGCCCCGTGCTACGTGCGTGAACCTTGTCGTCGACGAGGTGGTGCAGTTTCAACATGTAGATGTAACCCACCGTTGTTTCCTGCTCCATCGGTTCGCCGGTTCGGCCGTCGGTCAAACGGATCTTACCGTGGGCGGGCAAGCCAGCCTCGGCGAGACAATCATTGATTTCCGACTCCGAAGCACCGTCGAAGATCGGCGTGACCGCTTGGAAACCAAGCTTGGCACCGGCCCAACCGAGGTGCGTTTCCAAAATCTGCCCCACGTTCATCCGCGAGGGAACGCCCAGCGGGTTGAGCATGATTTGGATCGGCGTACCGTCTGGAAGGAACGGCATGTCTTCGATCGGGAGGATCTTGGCGATAACCCCTTTGTTTCCGTGACGACCGGCCATCTTGTCACCGACGCTGATCGTCCGTTTGGTCGCGATGTAAACCTTGACCATCTGCAACACGCCGCTGCGAAGTTCATCGCCGCGTTTCATCGAGTTCAGCTTGCGGTCACGTTCATCGATCGCGTTCTCAACGTTTTGCCATTGGGCGGCGTAGACCTTTTCGACTTCTTCTTTCTTCGATTCGTCGACTTGGTCGAGAACGATGTCGAAGCGGAAGCTGGTTGCACGTTCGGCAACGAACTTTGGATCCTGACCGTCAGCCAGTGGCGTTCCGGTCGAGTCCTTGAGCTTGGTTCCCGCAGCGGCTTCGAGATCACGGATCAACGACTCAAACGTTCTAGCGATTTCGTCGTTGCCTTCGGTCTCGTGCTGTTTGAGCTCTTTCTCAAACTGCTTCCGCTCGTCTTCGCCGAGACTCATCCGGCGAGAGAATTTGTGCGTGTCGATGACGATCCCTTCGATGCCCGAAGGCACTTCGAGTGAATCGTTCTTCACGTCTTCACCGGCACGACCGAAGATCGCGTGCAGGAGTTTTTCTTCTGGAGTCAGCTCGGTCTTGCTCTTCGGGCTGACCTTGCCGACCAGGATGTCGCCTGGCTTAACATAGGTACCGACTTGAACAATACCGCTGTCATCGAGATTGCGTAGGGCCTTCTCGGACACGTTCGGGATATCCCGGGTAAACTCTTCCCGGCCGAGTTTGGTTTCGCGAATTTCGACATCGAAGTCTTCGATGTGAATCGAAGTGTACGTATCGTTGCGAACCAACTCTTCGCTGATGATGATCGCGTCTTCGTAGTTGAATCCGTCAAACGACATAAATCCGACGAGCACGTTCCGGCCCAGAGCGAGTTCGCCCAAGCGGGTCGCCGCACCGTCTGCGATGATCTGGCCCTTCTCGACCTTGTCGCCCACCGAAACGAGTGGTTTTTGGTTTTGGCAGGTGCGTTCGTTGAGCCCTTGGTACTTCTTGAGCGGGTAATGATCGCTGCCAACTTCGATGCGTGTGGCATCGGCGTAAGTCACTTTGCCGGCACGGCGGGCACGTACGACCATCGCGCTGTTTTTGGCGACTTCACGTTCCATCCCCGTCGCGACGATCGGCGGTTCGGCAACGAGCAACGGCACGGCTTGCCGCTGCATGTTCGATCCCATCAACGCGCGGTTAGCATCATCGTGCTCGAGGAACGGAATCAACCCAGCCGACACACCGACCATCTGGGCCGGCGCGACGTCCATGTAGCTGACCTGTTCGGGCAACACGATTTCGAAGTCACTACGGAACCGGGCGATCAAGTTAGGACCAGGAACCAACGCCCCGTCTTTGACTTCGGTGTCGGCGGGAGCCACGTAAGATTCGCCTTCTTCGTCGGCACGCAACCAAACGGTGTCTTCGCTGATCTTTCCGTCGATAACTTTACGGAACGGAGTGATCAGGAAGCCGTAGTCATCCACGCCGGCGAAAATCGCCAGCGAGCTGATCAGACCAATGTTCGTACCTTCCGGCGTCTCAATCGGGCAGATACGACCGTAGTGCGAAATGTGCACGTCGCGAACTTCGAAACCGGCACGTTTCCGGTTCAGACCCCCAGGGCCGAGTGCCGACAAACGTCGCTCGTGAGCCAATTGGCTCAACGGGTTGGTCTGGTCAACCACCTGCGAAAGTTCACCGCGACCGAAGAAGTAATCGATTGCTGCCGAAACGCTCTTCGGATTAATCAGCGAACGTGGTGTCATGTCCTGAGCATCTTTGACGCTCATGCGCTCTTGCACGGTACGACGAAGCTTCAAGAAGCCCTTGCGGAGCTCTTCGCTGGCGAGTTCGTCGATCGTTCGCAGTCGGCGGTTGCCGAGGTGGTCGATATCGTCGATTTCCGCATCGCTGTCGGCGTCGAACAAATCGATCAGGTAACGAATCGCCGCGATCATGTCTTCCGGTCGCAGCGTCATCACCTCTTCGCTGATGTCGAGACCGAGTTTACGGTTGAGCCGGAATCGGCCGACTTTACCGAGGCGATACCGGTTTTCGTCGTAGAACTTCTCTTGGAACAGCGTGCGTGCCTTTTCCAACTGCGGCGGGTTACCAGGACGCAAGCGTTGGTAAATCCGCAGCAACGCCTCTTCGTGGCTGGCCGTCGTGTCTTCGGCGAGCGTGTGGAAAATCAACGGAACCTTTGGCAGGTCCATCACCGCGACGCTCGTCACCCCGGCTGTGGCAATTGTTTCAGCCAGTTCGGTGCTGATCTTGTGGCCTGGCTCGACGATGATCTCGCCCGCACGATCGTGACCGCTTGGATAAACCACGTCGTCGACGCAAATCTTGTTTTCTAGCTTCGGCGCATCTTTTCCGCCGGCAATTTTGACGACTCTGGTTTCGTAGAACGCGGCAAGCAATTCCGCATCGCTGCTGTACTTCGGGTCCATCGCCCGCAGCAACATGGTCGCCGGGAACTTACCGCTCTGGTCGATTCGCACGGTGAGCGAATCTTTCTTCGTGACGTTGACTTCAATCCACGAACCACGTTCCGGAATCACGCGGCACGAAGGCAACTTACGATCGGTGGTCGTGTCCTGCTCGAGCACAAAGTCGACACCGGGGCTACGGTGCAACTGGCTAACAACGACACGCTCCGCACCGTTGATCACGAACTCGCCGCCGCCGAGCATGATCGGAAGGTCACCGAGATAGACCTCTTCCTCGATCGGTTCTTCCCGATTCAGACGCAGCCAAACTCGCATCGGCCGCCCGTAGGTCAACCGCAACTGCCGGCATTCTTGAACCGTGTACCGCGGCTTGCCCAATTCATAACGCAGGTACTCCAGCGTGGTGTTGCCGTCATAACTGCTGATCGGGAATATCTCCCTCAGCACTGACTCCAACCCTTGATTGGCACGCTCTGAACTAGCCGTGTCGGCCTGCAGGAACGCGGAATAGGAAGCGGTTTGCAGTGCGGTCAGATCGGGCAATTCGAACTGGCCCAAGCCGGTTCCAAATTTGCGGATACTGGTGGGCTCGAGTCGACGCTGAGTCGTGGTTGCCATCGAGAGGAAAGCTCCTTCGCGGGGAAGAACAAATTCACCACATCCCGGAGTTGAAATCTGCCACCATTTCGGTGCGGCCAGATCCGTCCAACGCCGGAAACGAGTGAGATGACTAAACTTAAGTTAGACTACCGAAACCCGCGGTAAATTCGTGCCAGGCCACATGTGGCGGACCCATTCCTGCACTCAAAACAAGTCGCTCCAAACGACCCACACGAAAATGTTCAATCAGATCGAACATTTCTTCAATCGAGGGGCGGAGTTGAAACGAAAAATCTCTCAGGACAAAAAACTGGCTAGCCGTGGAGGGCACAATTCCACGAAAAGTTTGCATCCAGAGAGTGGGCGGCAGATAGTGGAGACGCGTTGCGGGATACCGGGGGGCGATAGTCGAATTTGAAATGTAACCCTAAATCTGCATTTCGCAAAGGGCAACGCGAGGAATTTGGTCCCGTTTATGCTCTCACCCGCCTGACTTACCACAACTAGGGCAGACAACTGCCGCAGAAACCGTCAAACTGCCACTCTTTTCATCGCGTACCTTGGTCGCAGCCCGACTTTGGCGCATGTTGAAACCGGTTCTGCCAACCGGTGCCCAATCACGAATCCTCCACGCTCATTCGGTAAAAACGCCATGAAATTCCCTCGATCTTCCGGCGTGCTGTTGCATATCACGAGTTTACCGGGAGGTGACGGCGTCGGCGATCTTGGGGCGACGGCCTATCAATTCGTCGATTTTCTTTCAGCGAGTGGGCAGTCCATCTGGCAGATCCTCCCGCTCTCTCCCCCTGCCGAGGGTAATTCGCCGTACAGCGCCTACTCCGCGTTCGCGGGCAACCCGCTGATGATTAGCCTCGCGGGACTCGTCTCAGACGGACTTCTCGACCAGGCAGACCTCAATGAGACCCGACAACTCACCCCGCCCGACCTCGGTCCCGACCCGGCAAGCCACTACGACAGCGAAAGCGTCTCGTCCGGGGGGGCAGCCACGGCGGTCTCCGCACCCGTCGCTCAGCAGTCTCACGTCGACTTTGCAACCGCTGCTTTCCGCAAAGAAGCCGCACTGAGTCGTGCGTTTGAGCGTTTTCAGAACACCGCGTCTCATCCGCTCCGGTCGCCGCTGCTCACATTTTGCAAAAAACATGCCGCCTGGCTGGAAGATTTCTCCCGGTTCGAGGCCATTATGCGCGAACTCAATGAGTCGGATTGGTCAAAATGGCCTGCCGAACTCATCGCTCGTGAACCCGCGGCACTGGTGAAATGGGACGACCAACTCACCGACGCGATCCACTACTCGAACTTCAAACAGTTCTTGTTTGAACGCCAGTGGCAAGCACTCAAGCAATACGCCCACGATGCAGGCGTGCAGATCTGTGGCGATATGCCCATCTTTGTCGCTCATGAGAGCGCCGACGTTTGGGCAAACCAGTCACTCTTTGCCGTCGACAGCAATGGAAAACCGACGCTCGTCGCAGGTGTGCCGCCAGACTATTTCAGCAAAACGGGACAGCTCTGGGGCAACCCGCAATACAATTGGGACGCGCTCGAAAAAACGCATTATCGCTGGTGGACCGAACGGTTCGGGGCCGCGATGCGCCAATTTGACCTTCTTCGGGTAGATCATTTCCGCGGATTTGAAGCGTATTGGGAAGTCCCCGCCTCCGCTCGCACCGCCATCGGTGGAAAGTGGAAAATTGGCCCGGGGAGCAAACCGTTCGACGCCGCTCGCGAAGTCCTGGGCGAATTGCCGTTCATCGCCGAAGACCTGGGGCTCATCACCGAGGAGGTGCACCAGCTGCGAGAACAACTCGGGTTCCCGGGAATGCGGGTGCTCCAGTTCGGGTTTGATACCCTTGAAGACGATTTCCACCGCCCCAGCACCTATCCGGAGGACTCGGTGGCTTACACCGGAACCCACGACAACGACACCCTCGTCGGGTGGCTGAAATCGCGGAAACCGAAATCTCCCGACCCGCTGGAAACCTGGATCGAAGACCACCAATACGCCGAAGGTGAACCGGTGCATTGGCAGCTGATCAATGCCGTGCTGCAATCCGCGAGTGAAACGGCGATTATCCCAATGCAAGATCTGCTGGGGCTAGACAACGCCGCCCGGATGAATGTTCCGGGACAGGCCAAAGGAAACTGGACGTGGCGGATGAGCGAGTCGGCGCTGACGCCCGCACTCACCGAGAGGCTCAAGGAAATGACCGCCCGGGCAAACCGCTCGTAAGAATGCACTCGCATTCAATGAAAACAGCCTGGAACGAATGTTCCAGGCTGATTCATGTGAATACAACAGGCTCAACCAACGGTTGATTTAGCCTTCTTTTTCGGTCTTCTTGTAACCTTCCGCGAAGGCTTTTTCACCAAAGACCAAGTTGCTGGCCTCTTTGCCTTCAGCACCTTCCACTTTGGCTTTGCACTTGCCACAGCAGAAGCCGACTTTGACACCGTCGACCGAAATCATTGTCGACTCATCAACTGCCCCACCACTGATTGGGCAGCCCGTTTGGGTGTATTGGCCGGTTTGAACGAGTTGGCGGTTGGCTTGGGTTGCGAACTTTTTGGGAGTCTTGGCAAACTTGCCGGCACACCCACCGCAACAAAAGTAAACCTTCCCGTCTTTGTAGTCGGCCGATTTCCCCGTTTGAGCGTCGCGGTCAGCGACAATACATTTCACACCTTCCAGATCGACGTCTTTACTGAGGTGACCGTTGGCGGCCAACACCGTGGCAGAAGTGATCAGAAGCACAGCAAAACAGGACAACATTCGATTTTTCATCAGTCAACTCTTTGATTCTGCGGAAAACAGGCGGTGACACAAAGCACCGAAACGACCTAACCCGATGGGTCAATCGACACCTCACTAGGGTAAGCGGCCGGGTAGTGGCAAGTCAAATCTGCAATCCGACTGGTCGCCGACTGAATTATTCTGCTAGTTTCACGACGACGTCGTTTCGTCGAATATCTGGATGACCTGAGGTTTGTGTCAGTTAAACGGGTCGATCGGACGGGACGCCAGAATGTTGGCGCCGCGGTTCGCCGAAGTCGATGTCTTAACCAAGGACTCAGGTACTTCTCGCGAGAGAGTGCAGCGATCGCTTCGGATCGCATGAACAGCAAACGGACTTCGCTGAACGGAAAGAATATGAAAACGCCACGACGCCAATTTTTAGGTTTGACCACGGGACTGCTCACCGGTGGCTTCTTCTCCGCCACGATGGCCTCTCGGGCTGCGGCACAGTCCCCCGGGGGCCACCCCCAATGGGCCAATCCGGTTCACCGTGTCGCCAACGCCATGTCGGTACCCAAAACGGAAGTCCCGCGGGAAGTTCCTGGCAAAGCGGCGCTGAAACGCGGACTCGAGATGGCACGCCAATCTCTTGAAATCTCACGTAACGAGATCCGTGACTACACCGCGATCTTGGTCAAGCGTGAGCAAATCGACGGCACGATCGGCGAACATGAATACATGACGATCAAAGTTCGCAACCGGAAAGTCTCCGGTGGGCAGCTCATCCAACCGTTCAGCGTTTACATCGGCTTCCTCAAACCCGCCTCCGTCAAAGGACGCGAAGTTGTTTACGTCGAAAACCGCAACGACGGCAAATTGACCGCACACGAAGGCGGTTTCAAAGGCCGCTTCCTGCCGACGGTAAGCTTGCCGGTCGATGGCATGCTGGCGATGAGAGGCCAACGCTATCCGCTCACCGAAATCGGTGTCGAGAACATGATTGTCAAGTTGATCGAACGCGGTGAAAAAGCATTGCGTTACGAAGACGTCACTTGCGAATTCCGTCGCGGTGCAAAACTCAAAGACCGCGTGTGCACGGTCCTCGAAGTCACGCAGCCGACGCAACGTCCAGATGCTGAGTTCTATCAAGCCCAAGTCTTCATGGACGATCAGCTCAACATGCCGATCCGTTATATCGCTTACAGCTGGCCGACACGCGAAGGACAGCCTGGTCAAGTGATCGAGGAATACAACTACCTCAACCTCAAAGTCAACGTGGGACTGACCGACGCGGACTTTGATCCCAATAACAAGGAATACAACTTCTATTCCTGATTCCTGATCTCCGTATTGGTGTGTCACTCGACGCCCTGGCTCATGCAAATTGAGCCAGGGTTTTGTCGTTTGATAGCGAACGAATTGCAGCGAACAAGTGGCAGTGAATGAGGCACTCGCGTCGGCCCGCGACAGCGACAATCTCGTCGATGATAGCGACTTGTGACCCACCACGCCTCCAGGAATGAGATGAGATCTGCTTATCAAAGTGGCGTCGGTTGGCCGTTTGGAAAGTTTGTTTCTCGACTCCTTTTTGATCCAAATTTGCTCGCACCAGAAACATAACCGTGTCCGCCTGGTCAGGGACGCCGCCATCTCGTACCGAAGAACCGAATCGTTCGGCGAGACGGTTTCACGGCGACGCCGGACGATTCTGCAATTTTTCGAGATGTCGCAATCGCTTTCTCGTTTCGTCTACAATAAAACTCGTACCGCTACTCCACCGTGTCTGCCGACTGACACAGACCTTTGTTTGATAAGCCGAAACACGGTGCCCCGATCGTTCAGCAACTGCTGAATGCCACAGCGGGAAACGCTAGCCCTGTACCGTCGAACCGTATCACACCGTGAAACGAGTGCCATGGCTTCAAGATCCGCCAGCTTCCTGACGCGTTATCTGCCCAAGTGGGTTTTCGCAATCACGCCACAAGTGTCGGGCCGCGCCCACGCGGCGTCGGGATCATCATCGCCTGACACTTCGGCGAATGACGCCGACCCCAGCACGGTCACAAAGCTTTGCGGAACCGATTCCAGTTCGCAGACGCACGCCAAGACCAGGGCGCATTTCTTGGAGCTAGACGAGTCTGAGTTTGACGTCGATGAGGTCGAGCAGCCTAGCGAAGTGAACGACAAACCGATTGTGAGGATCGGTCGCTTTGAAATCAGAAGGCTTATCGGTGCGGGCGGAATGGGCAGCGTGTACTTGGCGGACGATGCTTTGCTTAATCGCAAAGTTGCGATCAAGATTCCGCATCAGCATTCTCTCATGAACCGAAAGGTCCTTCAGCGTTTTCACCAGGAAGCGACATCGGCGGCCCAACTGCGGCACCCCAATCTAATCGGCGTCTACGAAACCGGAGTCTCCGGGGGCACGCCCTATATCGCTGCTGAATACATCGAGGGCCCGAGCTTAGCGCAGTGGATGCGTCTCCGAACGAGACCGGTCGACATTATGGAAGCGGCGTCGCTGATCGAATCGCTTGCCGACGCCATGCAATACGCCCACGAATTGGGAATCCTGCACCGCGACCTCAAGCCAGGGAATATCTTGCTTCAGTTGCGTGACCCGCATGCCGACGAGATGTGTCTGGAATCGCTGGCGGGTTACCTGGCGCGGATCACGGACTTTGGTTTAGCGCGGATGGACGAGCAAGACTACGTGTTGACCGAACCGGGACAGCCCCTCGGATCGGCCGGCTACGCGTCTCCCGAGCAAGCCGCCGCACGGCACGATGAAGTCAGCTTCCCCAGTGATGTGTTTTCGCTCGGCGTCATTTTGTACGAACTTTTGACGGGCCGCCGAGCGTTCGCGCGAACGTCGATCGGCGCCACGCATCTTGCTCTTGAAACGGAAACGCCAAAACGTCCCCGCGCCATTCGCAGTGAGATACCACGCGACCTCGATGCGATCTGCATGAAATGTCTTGAAAAACAAATCGGCAAGCGATACGAGAACGCCGCGGCACTTCGCGACGACCTCAGGCGATTCGCTAGCGGGCACCCCACAATCGCTCGTCCAGTCCCGATCTTGGAAGAACTGCATCGCTGGAGTCGCCGATCACCGTCCACCGCCGCGTTGGTTTTCGTGTGCGTCGCGTCTTTGGTAATTGGTGTTTGGGGATTGTCGATTTATTCCAGTCGATTATTGAGTCACGAAACTCAGCTTTCGTCTGCACTGGCAAAGTCAATCGAGGAACGTGCCAGGGCAGACCGACTGCTCCAGGAAGCTCGACTCGCCCAAGCAAAGGCGCTGCGTCAGGAACAGTTGGCACGTCAACTCGTCTATGAGACTGACATGCAACAGGCCTATCGGTTCTACGAGCAAAAACGTTTGGCGAGCACTCGTAGGTTGCTCGACAACTATCCTCTGGTTGGCTATCCGACGGATCATCGAGACCTCAGTTGGAAGTGGCTCGACGCTCAGCTCCGCGCCCGTTACTTGATTGTTGCCCACCACCAGGGCCCAGCTACCGAGGTCGCAGTCGATCCATCAACTGGTGACTTCTGGAGCGTCGGCACGGATGGCATCCTCCGAAGGTTTGACTTTCAACGCGGCATTGAGATCGATCAGATCGATCTCAATGCCGGTTCGTTGCATGCACTCGCCATCACATACGACGGATCTGAAATCGCGGTCGGCGTCACCCAAAGCAAACATGGGCTCAACGGTGTCGTCTTCGTGGATCCTAAAACCAAATCTCAGTCGCATGAAATTGAAGGTGCCCCGACGACGGTCGAGACGCTGGCGTGGACGCGTGATGCAGATTGGCTCGCGTTGGGTGCACGCTACGGGCACACCTTTTTGTGGAAGCGTGGGCAGGGAATCACTCGCACAATGGCTACCGGAACTCGAAACCTGCACATTGCGATCCGAGGCGACACGCATCAACTTCTGCTGCCCAACGAGGAGGAATTTGTCAGTTTTGATGTCGAGACCGGGGAGGTGGTCCAGCGAATTGGTGATGGTGACTGGCGTTTGCTTTTTGACGTATCGATCGACGGGAATCTACTAGCCTACCGTCGGTCCAACAAGAAATTCATCCGCGTCGGACGCATCTCGCCGAAATGGGAACAAACACAGTTGCTTGAGGACGCTGTTGGCGTCGCTGAATCAATCGCGTTTAATCGCGACGCGACGCAAGTTTCGATGGCCAATGGCGATGGCATCGTGCAGACGTGGGCAATCAAGAACGCCTCAACAATCGACGCTCGTGTCGATGCCGAAAATTCAGCCCCCGCCTCGCCGCTTCACACCGACGCACTGCATGACGGTCCTTGCATGTCGATCGCCTACCTCGACGACCAATGGTTGGTGAGCGCCGGTGAAGATGGCCGCATCATCACCTACAACCCGACCGGGACCCCGACCAGTCCGATCGTTTCGCCCGATTTGGCGGTTGTTGACTTTTGTTGTAGTCGGAACGGGCGGAGAATTTACGTGCTGGATTGCGACGCGAGGCTCGTCGTTCTCGATCGTGATCCCGAGTCCCCTTTTGCGTGGTCCCAAACCGCGTCGTTTGCGACTACCGGAAATGATCAGATCGGCCCGTCTCCCAATTGGCGATCACTCAGCAAGATTGACACCGCCGGTGACGAACAGTGGCTCGCGGTCAGTCGGGACGAATCCCGGGCAGTTGCCTGTAACGACATCGGTCGCATTGCTGTCATTGACCTTCAGTCGCAAGCATCCATCACGCACTTTCACACCGGGATCGAACCCTACGCAAGTGAGCTGATTACTTCGATCGCAATTTCACCCGATGGGCGCCTTGTCGCTGCCACGTGCAGTAACCGATGGCTGCATGTTTGGTCGGTTGATGACGGCAAAAAAGTCTTCCTGCGTGAATTTACCGACAGCGGGGAAATCGTTTCCTTTTCGCATGACGGTCGATGGTTACTCGCCGGGGGGAATTACGAGAAAACGGAACTCTTTTCGACAAACGACTTTGAATTGAAATGGGTGGTCGAAGCCGGTGACGGCACGCGCTGTGGGATTTTTCTCCAAGACAGTGCCACACTTGTCACTGGCCATCGCGATTCATCAATCCGTGTTTGGGACATCGATTCGGGATCGCAACTGGCAGTTCTCCATGGCCATGAGGCGGAGGTTTCTGAACTCGCAGCGAGTTACGATCAAAAAACGTTGATTAGCATCGATGAGAGCAACAGTAGCCGGATGTGGAGCTTGCGTGACTTCCACGAGATCGGGAAATTAGGTTTTCCCTTAAACGGACAAAGGGTTTACCGCATCGGGCTGTCCAAAGATGAGGATCAAGTCATCACGATGGTCAACAACGTTGACGAACATCTCACCCTTCACGCCGTCAGGTTTGATGCAGCGCCCTGAAGTGCGATCGGCTCGAGCACACTCATGACTATTGCGTTTTCCGCAACCGATTGAGGGTGTAGTAGGCGACGTTGTGAAGGAGCCCAACGCCATCGACGTTGCGGACGCCCTCGGCATGTAGCTCATGGACGTGCCCCAGTTGCAACCCATCGACCGCCAGCTTGACCCGCATCCGGTCCTCCGAAACGCTCACCAACGTGATTTTCGGCTCTGTCGCATCCACCTCAGGGCTACCGTATTGAGACCGGTATTCATACGTGTAGGTCGACATCTGATAGGCCCCGAGATCGCTAGCCGTGGTCGGATCCAATTCTTTCGTGAATTCCAATTCGAATCCTTCGGGCGTTAATCGCATCTCCTTGATCTCGAACGGCACTTTGCCCGTCCAATCGAGACGCTCGACGGCAAACGGAAGTCGTCCCACCGATCCCCAACCCCGGTTGGTGCCACCGACAAACAACGCCCCGCTGGCGTCCATCTCGACACCGACGTTCCCGGAACCGAAACCGCTGCAAAACGGAAAACATGCTCCCTGCCACAGACCGTCGACCTCCTCTAAATACACCCGCATGATCCGGCTCTGAGTTTGATCGCCGACAAAGAGTTGCCCCGCAAACGGACCGAACTTCCCGGATGTCGTATCGCACGCGATGCCCGACGCACTCTTTCCGAGTTTGTCATACGGGAACAAAATCGCGGGCGGGACGAGTTCAGGGATTTTTGCCGCTTCAATATGCATCCGGCTGCCACTCTCCGGTTCCGGCGGACGAGGGCCCATCGTCGGTGCCAAGTCGTACCACTGGAATCCGCCTGGATGACCGACGAACTTTCCTTGCTGCAATATCTTGAGCCCACAGGTTCCGTTCCATGGTCCTTGATTGTCGGTGTAGAAAAGATTCCCGTGCAAGTCGCTTCCGATCCCACCGGGCGATCGGACACCGCTGCACATCGGCAGCGTTTGACCATCCGAAGTGACCTTCATCGCCCAGCCCCGAAAAGGCACTTCGCTCGAGAACGAGCCGGTCAGACAGAGGGTCAATACCATGTCCCCGTTGCTGTCGAATTTCGACCCGAACGCGTATTCGTGGTAGTCGCCTGAAACGCCCCAACCATCGGCGTGGGTTTCGAACACATCAGCCAATCCATCACCATCGGTGTCACGCATCCGGGTGACTTCCGGACGCTGGGTCGCATACAACCATCCGTCGCGTTCGGCCAAACTCAACGGCTCATGCAATCCGCGTGCGAACACCTTCACTTGGTCGGCGGTTACCGTTTCAGCGAGCGGATCGGTGATCATGAAAATATCACCACGGCGAGAACACACCGCTAATTTGTCGTCGGGCATGCGTTGGAATCCACACGCTTCAATCACCTCATCAGGAGGCAATTCAAACCGCGTGATGCGATAGTAGTCCTCTTCCTTCGGTTCGGCGGCCAAGGTCGGAACGGCGAGCAGGAAGGCGAGGGAAATGACTGACCAAATGGGTTTTCGTAGCGACATGATGGGATAATTCGTAGTTGGACAAAATGGATGGGAGAGATAAGCGTCGATCGTTACCAACCGATTCGCTGCGTCACCTTCGTGGTGGAGCCTGTCGGCAATTGCGCCCTCAGAACTTGCCCTCCGTCGACGTTCAGCAATTGAGCCTCAACGCCATCGACAGAGATCTTGGTTCGTCCGTTGACACGATAGCCACCTTCGACAGGCTCGATCTCTCCCGCCGCGACCTGCCAAACAAGAATCTCACTTGCATCCGACTCTGGCACTTCGACCGTGATTTCACGTTGTAGTCCGTCCTCGACGGGAAGCGGTAAATCTTCGACCACGATCTCACCGATCGTGTAACGGAATTTTGGGTTGCCTTTTTTATCGAGGGCGTAACCTCGCATTTGATAGCCTAAGTCACGTCCAGTTTCTTTTGGCCACGGGTCGGATAAATTCGCCAGCAACGCCAGCGGCGAGGCCGAGTCCACCGTCATGACGGCGTCTCCGAGCGGTTGTTGGCTGCCTTGGCCGCGTCCACGCCAATGCTTGGAGGCGTCGATGAAACCATTCTTCCAAACTTTCGCGAGCGACATTCGCTCTACATCCCAGATTAGGTTGACTTCGGTGGGATAACCGACACCGATGCCGCGAGGGCTGACGTCCGTGAAGAAATTGCGATAGATCCTCGGTCGCTCGGTCGCCATCAAAACGATGGCTTCTTGGTTGAGCCCTTGTGGCTCCTTCGCATCCGTGCCCAAGAGCAAATACTGCCAAATCGCATCGATTTGTCTTGCCGGATCTCCGTCGTCGATATCCGTTACCGCGGAACGACCATCCACAAAACTGTTAGGCATCCGCGTTCCCGGGCGATACTTCGTCGGGTCTTGCAGGTAGCGTTGAAACCATTCTTGGCGAAGCCGTTTGGGCATCAGCAACATGTCGATCGCGTTGAGCCCGCCGGCATCGTTTCCGTTGTAGCTGTGGCATTTGATACATGACAAACCTGAGTCGCCGCACAATTTGCGGCCGTCGAACTGCACTTCTTCCAGCGTTTTAGTTTTGGGGTAGACCTCCATCTCGTCGCTGCGATCGAGCTTGGTGATCGCATTCTGAAACGCGGTGAGTTTCGCATGGTCAAACGCCGGCATGCGGGTATGCATGTATCCGCGGGCATTCGCGCCTGACTTCAACACATCACTCAAATACGTGTCGTTGAGTTTGTCGCCAACACCCGTGAGCGATGGCGGAAGGCGTCCTTCTAGTCCCATCTCGGGAACCCTCGTGAGGAAGAACTCGTCGCGACTCGGCTCGGGACCGCCCACCGAATCTCGCTCATGACAGGCGTAGCAATTCAGCGACATCATCGTCGTGTGCACGAGATGCGAATCGCTTGCGGCCGGCAGATCACCGCCACGGCGCCGATCGAGGGCCGCTGTGATGGCATTGACTTGTGTTCCGCCGAGTCCGTAATCGACTGCGGGTGATTTCACATCGAGAGACAAACAACCTCCCTCCGAAGGCAGCCGATTCAGTGGCATCGCCATTTTCACTTCGTCGGAGCCGGCCGCCTCAAACGCGTGGCAGTTGATGCAACCGGATGCTGCAAACAGCGTTTGTCCCTTTGTGACCAGCGACTCATCGGGTTGGAATTGACTTGGTAGTAAATCGATCGGACCACCTCGACTGCCGTTTGTCAGCCATATCGAAATATCGTCCCGCCCCAAACGCGGATCGGTCATCTCCAGATTCAACGCCACTTGCCCACCGGCGTCGAAATACTCGATCCGGATCGGATAGATCCCGGCTTTGAGCGTGTAGGTGTCTTGGCGAGTCCTGTCAGGATGGATCCCATCGTTTTCCAGACGGTGTCCATCGATTTCAAACGCACTTCCGTCGTCGCTGGACAAGGCAAAGGTGTATTCACCGTCGCTTTCGATCGAGAGTTTGGCTTCGTAAACGGCCCCGAACATGTTCTTGGGCTTGATGTCGTCTATTTGCAGTCCGTCAACTTCGGTGGAGGACACGGGTTCGAGTTCCTCGAAGTTCGGCAGCGTCTGCCACTTGCCCCGATAGAGACGCCGAATGAACTTCGCATCGGTTTCACCGACGGTGGTATTTGCGGTCAAATAGGCGGCGACCGCAGCAACTTCGTCTGCAGTGCCGACCATCGCCGGCATCCGCAGGCCTCCTCGAATCGTGTTGCAATTCTTCAAAAAATGCATCAGCGAGGGGACCGTGTATTTGCGGTGCGTTTGTCCCAGCGGTACGGTGGTCGCTAGCGGTGTTTTTTTGCCATCATCGCCGAGCGGACCGTGACAGGCGACGCAGCCGATTTGGTGATAAAGCTCTCGACCGCGATCGGCGAGATTTTGGCTGACGACGCGATCTGCGAGTCCACTTTTGCCACGCAGCATCAAGTAACTGGTGATCGCCTCGGCATTTTGTTGGCGTGTACTCGGATCGGCACCGGGCCAAGGGTCAGGCATGGTTGTACCGGTTTTGGTGGAGTGGGGATCCGCGATCATGGCAACGATCGCATCGGCGCGGACGCGAGCTCCCACTTCGCTCAAGTTAGGCCCACGCTTGGCCGGTGCCATCGTTTCTTCATACGCATGGCACGCCGCACACGCGAGCGATCCCATCAGCACCTCACCGGAATCGGCGAGCGATGTCGATCCGCCGCCGACAAAGCGTTCAAATCCAGGAACGATCGGGCGGGCCGCTTCACGATCGGCATCTCGCGGTAATAGCCAGATGTTGCGAAAACGAACCGGATCTCCGTGGTTTTGCAACACGATCGGCCCTGGCTCGGGACCAGCCTTGACCGTCGATGCGCGTGTCGGGGCAGGCACCTCGACATCGTTCTGAACCATGATGCCGTTAAGCCGGACGGTCATCTTGGCGTTGGCTATTTTCTTACCAGCGGAATCGTAACGTGCCGCCGTAAAATCAACGTCGTACGTTTGCCACTGCAAGGGTGGCAAGCATGCGTTGACCGAAGGAGCACTGACCGTGTAGATGCCGCCGGTTTCGTTATTAAGCCCTTCTAAACCGAATGAATCGAGAATCTGAGTCTCAAATCGGCCTTGATGATAGACGCCACTGTTGCCTCGCTTTTGGCCACGTTCCTGCGGCGCGAACGGCGTTCGAAATTCGAGGTGCAGTGTGTAGTCGCGAAACTTCTGTTTCGTTGACGCTCCTTCCTTGAGCAAGCCATCTTCACTGAGTTGTCCTTTTTCCCAGTGTTCATCAATCGAACGCTGCGTGCCGTCGAATAACACGATCGCTCCGGCGGGTGCTTCCCGATCCAACGTGGGGCTAACGCGGTCAACCCTTTTGAGTCCCATCGACTCGATCAGATCTTCGATGGAGTCGATATCGCTTTCGATGCGACGCGGTTCGCCTTTGGCACCCGCACCCGGTAAACCGCCTTCGTAGATGACTAGGTCAAACTCGCCGTCCCCTGCTGCGATGACCTGCATGGCTCGGTCGGTGCCGACGTATTCTCCTTGGATTGCAAAATCGGGATCACGCTCGGCAACCTGCCGATCGGCGGTCCCCGCAGCACTCACGATCTGAGGGAGGCAAGAAATTGTGGTCCCACAACCAACCATCACCACGCCGACAACCCACGCCCAAGGTCGGCGCGCAACAGGACAATTCACAATCAGAAATCTCAAATAGGGGGTGGGGCGGCGCTTTTTAGGTCAGAAATCCACCGTGGTTTTCTGAAAAAAAAGCGGTGAGGAAACAGTGTGGTTGCCGCAAAAGTGGACGAACCAAGTGTTTGGTGGTAGGCAAGTGAACACCCAGGAGGGCGTTCAAAAAGGCGAGACCAGTCACTGAGGCAAAAAAAGCCACCTTAACCGGGTGCGACGACAAAGCTCATGCCGATTCACGATCACATACGCTCGCGAATCGAACCGATTTCATCGCCGGCAAAATGAAAAAACAGTGGTTGCATTGTAATTTCCTTGGATAGAATCTGCACCCCGAAAGCTTGCCTTCGTTGGGCTGGCGTTCAAATCACTGGTGAAGGTCAGCGACTACGATGACAAAACACTCCAAAATGACCGAGGTCCGCACGGTGCTGATCAGCGACGTGCACTTGGGTTCCAAACACTCTCAATCCAAACAGTGCCTCGAATTCCTGCGGTCCTACTCACCGGAACGGGTTTACCTCGTCGGCGACTTCATCGATGGCTGGCGTTGTAATCAAGGGTGGCATTGGTCGGACGAATGCAACGAGATCATTGAACACCTCGAAGCCCTGATCCAACAGGGGACAGAGGTCTTTTATGTTCCTGGTAACCATGACGCGTTCCTGCGGAACGAACAAAGCTTGGAAATGTTGCCCGGGAAATTCTCCGACGTTCGGTTTGCCAACGAATTTGTGTTTGAATCCAAAGGCGGTTGGCGGTTCCTGATCACGCACGGTGACCTGTTCGACATGGTCGAGACACAGGCCCAGTGGATATCGAAAGTCACGTCGTTTGCCTACGACTCTGTCTTGAGTGCCAACCGACTCTTTAATCGCTTGCCGACACGACGACGCAAGAATCCTTACGGTGCGTGCGCGACGTTGAAGTCGCTCGTCAAACGCGTCGTCATGATGCTCAGCGGTTTTGAAGCCGCGATCATGCAACACGCTCGCGATCAGAATTGCGACGGCGTGATCTGCGGACACATCCATACACCGGCAATCGTCTACAGCGAAGAGATGCTGTATTGCAACACCGGCGATTGGGTTGAGAACTGCACCGGCTTGGTCGAGCACCTCGATGGCAGCATCCGCTTGGAATCCATTTACGGATCGCCCCGAATGCTGCAACTGCCCACGCACCCACGCCTACGCCGAACCAACACATCAACGCGTGATCGATTTGCGACGTGCCGTTAATCGTCGCAAACATGAACTTCACGTCTGCAACATCAGCATCTATCGGTTCCGATCGCGTTTGATGTAACAAACGCGGTAGACGGGGATACCGAACTTCCGACTGCGTCGCTCGAAGTGCGTGTGATAGTCGAGATCGTGAGTCGATTCGCGTTGCGTTTCGGGCAAGGGGACCCCGAGTTCGGGGGCGATCTCAGCGATCAGCTCAACGGTCAACTCAAAGTAATCGAGCACGTCCGTCCAGAAATGCAGCCGTCCGCCCGTCCGCAGGCAGCGACTGAATTGGCGGATGTTGGCATCGCTCAAGACACGCCGTTTACGATGCCGCTTTTTCCACCACGGGTCCGGGAAATAAACGTGCACGGCTTCCAGCGAACCGCTCTCGATCCGCGTGACCGCGGGTTGCCCCGTGTGTTCATCTGCGGCCGCCGGTTCGCCGACCTGGGATCCGGTTTCGCCGGCGCCGGTCGCGAACAGCGGAGTGGCGTCACCGGCTAGCATTTTGGCGTTGGTTCGGTTTCGCTTGGCCAACCTCGCCGCGGCGTGGGCGGCGTACTTTCGTGCGATCTCAATGCCAAAGAAGTTATGTTCGGGCCGGCGATCCGATTCGGTCTGGATGAACAAACCTTTGCCGCTGCCGACCTCGATTTCGAGCGGTAAATCGTTGCCGAAGAGCGATTGGCTGGAAATGATCGGCGGCAGGTCCTCCGGCGTCTTCAACCATGCGGACAAATCGAGATCGGGGTGCGGTTTTCGCAGGGCGGCGCGAGGCATGGAGGGGAGGCTGCGGAGGATGAACGGACAAAAATGGGGGAAAGCGAACCGCCATCGTAACGCGTCAGAATTGCTCTACAATCTGGGCGGGACCAGATAGGGTGCAGTGAACCGGTTTCACCGCCCGCGAAACCTCCCGTCCCCAACGCTCGCCACGGCCGAGTTTGCAAACCGCGACATGCCGATTCAGACTCGCGTAAACCCGCCCACTCAATCACCAGACCTCTCAGCCCTTAGCCCGCCCCTATGAATTTTTCTGGACTCCGTATTGCTTCGCTCGAAAGCCGCCGGGCAGAGGACATGGCACGCCTGATCACCAAATTTGGTGGCGAGGCTTGCGTGAGCCCTTCGATGCGAGAAGTCCCGATCGAACCCAATCGACCGGCGATCGACTTCGCGTACCGTGTCATTACGGGTGAGATCCCGATCGTGATTTTCATGACGGGCGTCGGCTTTCGATATCTACTCAAGAGCACCGAGAAACACGTCGACTCCCAACGGTTCCTCGACGCGTTAAGCGATATCACGACGATCGCTCGCGGCCCGAAACCGGCTTCGGCGATGCGAGAATTCGGCGTCACCGCGACCCACCGCGTTCCCGAACCCAACACGTGGCGTGATCTGTTACGCACGATCGATGAAGGTATTCCGATCGCCAACCAAGTCGTCGGCATCCAAGAATACGGTGTCACCAATACTTCCTTGATCGCGGGGCTGGAAGCTCGCGGGGCGATCCCGGAAACCGTTCGTGTTTATGGCTGGGAATATCCCGAGGACACGGGGCCGCTCGAAGAAAACGTCCGGGCGATTGCTGCGGGTGAACGCGACATGCTGTTGCTCACCAGCGCGCACCAAGTCGTCAACATGCTGCGGATGGCCGAGTCGCTGAACCTCACCGAGGCACTTCGAGCAGGCCTGGCAAAGACAGTGATCGTTTCAATCGGTCCGACCACCAGTGAGATGCTTCGCGAGAGCGACCTGCATGTCGATATGGAACCATCACACCCCAAAATGGGACACCTCGTCAACGAAGCGGCACGGGAAGCAGCCTCACTCGTCGAAAAGCGGCGGGCTGCCCACCAAGCCGAGTCATTCGCACGCGTGTCGGTGACGGCGACATCCGAACGGGAACCTCTCGAGGCGGTCGACGAACACCCGTCACAGTCGAGCCTATTCATGAAAGCGTGCCGTGGGGAACCAACGCCACGCACCCCGGTTTGGTTGATGCGTCAAGCCGGCCGTTACATGCAAGAGTACCGGTCCGTGCGGTCACAGCAAACATTCCTCGAACTGTGCGCCAACCCGACCCTCTGCAGCGAAGTGATGTGCACGGCGGTCGAACGTCTCGGCGTCGATGCAGCGATTATCTTCTCCGACCTGCTGCCGATTCTCGTGCCGATGGGTTTCGATTTGGAATTTGTCAAAGGCGACGGTCCCGTCATCCATAATCCGGTGCGCACCGCCGCGGATGTCGATCGCGTCAAGCCGCTCGACAATCCGCAAGACCTCGGCTTTGTCTATGAAACCGTTCGACAAACTCGAAAAGATCTCCCTGAAACGATCCCGCTGATCGGTTTTGCAGGCGCCCCGTTTACATTGGCCAGCTACGCGATTGAAGGTGGTGGCAGCAAGCAATACGCGGCGACCAAACAATTGATGCGAGCCGATGATGGAGGATGGTCGGCGCTCATGGATCGACTGACCGACGCGATCATCGTTTATCTCAACGAACAAATCTCCGCCGGTGCGCAGTGCGTTCAGCTGTTTGATAGTTGGGCCGGGTGCCTGTCGGCCGCAGACTACACCCGTTTTGTACTGCCTTGGATGCAGCGGATCATCATGGGAGTCACGCCGGGCGTGCCGCTGATCAATTTCGCAACCGGGAACCCCGAGCTGCTGCCGCTGCTGCGTGGAGATCGCCGCACCGTCGTCGGTGTGGACTGGCGGATCGATATGGCGACGGCGTGGAAACGGATCGGCCACGACATTTCAGTCCAGGGCAACATGGATCCGACGGTACTCTTAACCGATCCAAAAACGATCCGTGCGGCCGCAAAAGAGTTACTCGACGAAGTCGGGAATCGGCCGGGCCATATATTCAACTTGGGTCACGGCGTCATGCAAATGACCCCCGTTGAAAACGCGATCGAACTCGTCCGCGCCGTGCAAGAACTTTCGGTGCGAGATGGTTTCTCCGGTGCATCGGGAAGTAACGACGGGCAAGACGAGTTGTGAACCCGAAACCGAGTGATCCCGTTTGCACCAGCGATCAAACATTCGTTTGCCCGCTGTGTCCGCTGCACTGTGATGACGTACAGATCAGTAAGACGGGTGAATGGATTGCCGATGGCTGCTCGCTCGTCAGCGAATTCGGCCCGCAACTGATCGCACCGATGGATCGCGGCGAGATCGATGTCGACGTGACAAAGCTCACACGACCGATTCGGGGCGTCACCACGGGTGTCGACCTAGCTACGGCGAGGCAGTTGTCGGATTGGCACCATGGCGGCAAAATCGATTTGACAATCGAATCCGATCCCAGCATTCAAGCGTTGATTGAAGTCATCAGTCGTGATGGAATCGTCTCGGCAACGCTCGCCGACGTCGCCACACACGCGGACCTCGTGTGGATGATTGGTGATGTCGAAAAGACATGGCCGCGACTGTTGGCAAAGCTCCGTCGAAAGTCAGCGAACGGTGGCAAGAACGGTGTGATGCGATTTGGTTCGTGCTCGGCAGATGCCCTTGCGGAGTTCGCCGCGGCAACCGAATCAGCCTCTAGGTTGGCGGGACAAACAACCGCGAAAGCGTCCTGCCCCACGCAAAAGATCGATCGCTGGCACTCCGCCCAATACGCGGCGATCATCGTTGGGCCGGGAGCGTTTAAGGCCGGTGAGGAAACAATCTCGGCGACGATGCTGTGCCGAATCGCGCGGCTGCGTAACCAAAACACTCGCTGCGTTCTGCTCACGCTCGATGCGGCCGCGACGCTGCGAAGCGTTTGTTTGTGGAAGACCAATGAAAGCCCCGCTTCGGTCGAAGATCAGCTCACCAACGCCGCCTTCGATGTCCGGTTAGGTTCGCCACGCTGCAGCGATTCGCGTCCAGCGGCGTTGCAGATTGGTGGCGTCGATCCAGGACCTCGCTTGGCGAAAGCGTACCGCGCCAGTTCCATCGCCGGGCTTCATCGCCGGGGCATGGTCATCCGCGGCGACGGTTCGGTTTCTCTGCCACTTTCGGCCCCGATCCCAAGCGACATGGTGACTCCCGGTGAAGTGCTGTCCCGGCTTTGGATCCAATAGCTGCGTTGGCGTACGCACCGCTTGATCGATGGAAGATCGTGTCAGAACTCGATGATTTGTCTGTCACTGACGACTTCGCAAGGCATCGCAAATCGATTCTCGTTTGCATTCAGTGTCATTTCGTCGATCGGATTGACATGCGTCAGTAGAACCCGTTTGGGTTGAGTCACGGCACTGATTTGGGCTACGCGATCGAGATAACAGTGCCCTGTCTTAATCGCCCACTCGACTTGATTGTCATGAAAGTTGCATTCATGCAACAAGACATCTGTCCCCTTCATCCAATCCAACATCGCGTCCTCGGACGCACCGACCGTGTCCGTGGCATAAAGCAGCACACGTTCCTGGGCCGGCCACTCGATGCGGTACGCGACGGATCCTCCGGGATGTTCTTGGCGTCGCCAGCTCACGTGTGCGCCCGCGACGTCGAATGATTGTTGACCATCGGTGTTGTAGTCTTCGTCGATCGCACACCATTGAACGGGCAATTCAACGGGAAAAATAAACTCACTCGAGACGAGGGTCCGAATCGCGTTGATTTTTTCGGCTTCGCCAAAGACTCGAACTTGTTTCAGCGGATGCTGGTACAGAATATCAAGCAGAAACGTCAGGCCGACAATATGATCGAGGTGGGCGTGCGAGAGCAGAATGTCAAGCGTCTCGGTTTTCAGCAGCGACGGCAGACGAAAGATCCCCGTCCCGGCATCGAGCAACAGACCGGTGTCCGGGACGAAATAACACGACGTGTGCCGCATTTCGTTGGGGTGATAGCCGGCCGTGCCGAGGCAATGAAGCTGCATGGGATTGTGATCTGGAGTTCCAGCAAATACTCGCTGTTGTGCGGTTTCCTTTTCGCTATCGTCGTCTGTGGTGGCTGGCAAGTCTAGTTGCCTCGCTCACAATGTACTGGGAAACTCGGTCGAAATGGCTCCGGCGATCCCAATCGACGCCGCCAGGAGTCGGAATACACCCGCCCGTTTATCCGCTTTGGTCCCCTTTCGTTTTGAATCTGATTCAAAATCCCGAGACGATTTCCTCCCCGAAAGCCGCTGTCACGATCAGGCAGGCAACGGTTGAGTTCGCTGGTGGACGGCGAGCGGGTGACCGCGTCAAAGCCGTCGACAACGTCGACTTGGACGTGATCTCCGGTGAACGGCTGGCTCTTGTCGGTCAGAGCGGTTGCGGCAAGACGACGCTCTTGCGGGTGATCGCTGGACTTCAACAGCTGAGTTCCGGTCGATGCGAACATCCTGGTCGAGGCTCGACGTCGTTCGTTTTTCAACAGCCTGCTTTATTGCCGTGGCGTCGGGTGATCGACAACGTGTCCCTGCCGCTTGAACTGCAAAATCGCAAACATGCCGGTGCGGCTGCGAAGGATGCGGCCGGTGCGGCTCTCGACGAGGTCGAACTCCGCGATGTCGCCTCGCGTTTCCCGTATCAGCTTTCAGGCGGGATGAAGATGCGGGTCTCGATTGCTCGAGCCCTTGTGACACGCCCCGACCTGCTCTTGCTCGACGAACCCTTCGCGGCTCTGGATGATCTCTTGAGGACACAGCTCGGCGGATTGGTCACCCGGTTATGGCGTCTGCATCATTTCACGATTGTTTTGGTCACCCACAACATTGCCGAGGCAATTGCGTTGAGCGATCGGGTCTGCGTGATGCACAACGGCCAAATCAACGCGGTGCTCGATAATCCGGTTGCTCGATCCGGTGACGAGACTGAATCAGTCGATGAAGTCGACGTACGTCGCACGCCCGAGTTCGCCGCGTTCTACGGCGTGGTCAGCGATCGATTGCGGGAGGCGGCGGGACGATGAGAAGTAGCGACCGCACCGATAACGATCGACTCCCTGAGACGAGCAACAAACCCGGCCTGAACCATCGCGGTTGGCAAGACGCGTTGTTCAGCACGCTGAGCGTAACGGTGGTCGCAGTTTTTGGACTGCTTGTGTGGCACCTTTTTGTCCGCATTTTCGATCTGCCCAAAATCCTGTTGCCAACTCCGGGCCAAGTCGCTGCGGCGGGGTGGCAGCGACGTGAAGAACTGCTCATGGCGAGCTGGGTGACGTTCTACGCGGCCGCGGTGAGTTTGGCTGTGGCGATCCTAATCGGCGGCGTGTTGTCGATTATTTTCAGTCAATCTCGCATGCTGCGTCGGGCGTTCTTTCCCTACGTCATCTTTCTACAAACGGTCCCAATCGTGGCGATCGCTCCGTTGTTGATCATCTGGAGTGGTTACGAATTTCGAACAACCGTGATCGCCGCGGTGATCATTTGCCTGTTTCCGATCGTCAACAACATCACCACGGGACTGCAGTCCTGTCGGACGGAACACCGCGATTTGTTTCGTCTTTATGGTGCTTCGCGGTTACAAACCCTCGTCCGTCTCCAGATTCCGACCTCGATAACCTACTTGTTGCTCGGGGCCCGGATCAGCAGCGGGTTGGCGGTCATCGGAGCGATCGTGGCAGAATTCTTTGTCAGTAACGGATCCGTTTATGTCGGGCTCGGCGCCCTGATGACGCGTTGGCAAGGCTTGTCGCAAACCGACGCGTTGATCGCGGCACTCGGGATGTCCACCTTGCTCGGACTGGCTCTCTTCGGATTGGTCAACGGCATCGGATGGCTCTTCTTCAGTCGCTACACTCGTGTAGATTGAATTGGAACTTGCGACCTCCCTATTTAGTGACGACAGAAGTGATTCAACGACCATCCTCCAATGCCGTTTTGGCCGCCCTCGCCGTCCTCCTCTTCGGCACGATCCCAGGCTGTTCGGGTCGGACAGCAACGACGGTAGATGGATCCTCGGAAAACCAAACGAAGCGAGTCAGCGTTCAATTGAATTGGTTTCCCGAGGTCGAACACGGAGGCGTCTACCAAGCTTTGGTGGACGGCACGTACGAGAACGAGGGCCTCGAGGTGGAGATCAAACCCGGGGGCAGCGAAACTCCTGTCGCCGCTGAGTTGCTGCTCGGCCGCAGCCAATTTGCGATCACGAACGCTGACGATGTCGTGCTGTTTCGGGCCCAGGGTGCGGAAATTGTTGCCGTGTTGGCGGCGGTGCAGGACAACCCGAGATGTTTGCTGGTGCGGGCTGATAGCGGTGTTGAGTCGTTCGAAGATCTGTCCGGAATAACGCTTCAGTGCCAACCCGGACGCGCGTTTTTGCCGTTTTTGCGAAAGCACGGTTACCTGGAAGGGGTTAAGGAGGTTCCGTATTTCAATTCGATTGCGGGAATGGTCAACGACCCCAAAATGGCCGTCCAAGCCTACGTCGTGGCTGAACCACTGCTCGCCCGGCAGCAGGGCGTCGATGTACGGACGTTGATGGTCAGCGACTTGGGCTGGAATCCCTATTCCAGCGTCCTGGTTACCACCGGAACGCTCATTCGCGAATCACCCGATATGGTCCGACAGTTCGTCGAAGCTACCCGGCAGGGATGGGTGAACTACCTCAAATCGCCGGCGCAAGCCAATGAGCAAATCTTGGCCGCCAATAAACACGGCATGACCGCCGAGGTTCTTCAGTTTGGTGCTGAACAAATGCGCACTTTGGCGTATCCGGAGGAGACGACGCAGTTTGGCGAAATGACGCTCGACCGCTGGGAATCGCTGGTAAACGAGATGGCCGAACTCAAGGTCATCTCCCCCGATGCGGTGCGAGCGGAGGACTGCTTCACGACCGATTTCCTGCCCTTGCAGTAGTCGCGACGGACTTCGGCGGGAAAATCCCTTACCGCATGCCCACGCCTCAAAACACAGTCTCCCCCAAAGGGGTGGTTACCCAAAACGCCGCCGATTGGGAACCTATTTGGTCCCGCAAACGTCAATATCGGTAAGGTCGTCACAGCGGTTTTGCCATGCATATTCAGCGTTCATGTCGCAAAATCGACGACGCGCACCTGCTAAAACATTGGCAAAAAGGCAAGTTCCCGACGTAAATGGGAGGTTGCCGGTCCGTCAAACTGGCGTGTCGGGACAGGCTCGGCGTGGCAATTTCTGCGGATTAGCCAGCTGATGATGGATCGAGGCTACTGCGCCGGTTGGGCCAACCTGCCGGGATGGCGAGACGACAACGCCTGTGCTGAAAAACCTTGTTACTGCGACCGAACATGGTCGACTTTTCCGATACATCCTGCTTTCCCAATTCCGACTATTACGCGTTTCGTCGGAGTCGATTCGATCCCAAAAGATGAATCGACACGGTAACGCAGGCCCCAAAAATCCCCGCTAGAAACACACCCGCTGATGAATCTCGCTCAAAAATTACGCCAACGTCTCGCCCGCATGGTTGCCATGGATGCTTCCGGACGCGGTGTTCAGGCCAAGATTTCGGCTGATCGCGGTCGCTTGTTGCTCGAGACGCTCGAGGGGCGACAGATGATGGCGGGGGATGTGGAGCTTTTGTTCACCGATCCCTCTGCGCCGGCGGAGAACGTTTCCGCGTTCAGCGACGCGTCAGCCACGGGCACATCCAGTACCGATCGCGGTACGTCGAGCCTCGCCGCCGAAGGTGAACAGGGGATCAACCTCGTCGAGCTTGCCAAGTGGCTCGATCAAACCGGGTTCGAATTCTACGGGGCAAACTGGTGCCCAGCGTGTACCGAACAGAAGCAATTGTTTGAAGATGGCAGCAAGTACCTTCCGTTTACGGACGTGACGTTACCCAACGCGACCCGCTCGCAAGACCCGCAGTTTGCGAGTTTGGGAATCACGATTTACCCCACCTGGATATTCCCTGACAACACGCGTCACGAAGAAGTCCTCACGATCGAAGAACTGATCCAGGCAAGTGGATTCGTTAATCCGACCGACGAACGCCCCATGTTCGAAACGATCGGCTCGCAAACGGTTGCGATCGGCTCGCCGTTGCACATTCCGATCGACGCCTATGACGCCGAAGGCGGACCGCTCACGGTGACGGTTTCGGTCGCGAACCCGGCGCTATTGTCTGCCGAAGTCATCACGGGCAACCGGTCGCTGCGGTTGGACATGGACGGCTATGACGACATGGTTTTTGAACTGTTTGAACAACGAGCATCCGTCGCCACCGAACGCATCGTGACGCTTGCCGAGAGCGGTTTCTACAACGGGATCATTTTCCACCGCATTGACGGTGACTTCGTCATTCAGGGTGGCGATCCAGGTGGAACGGGAACGGGCGGATCGTCGCTGGGCACGTTTGATGATGATTTCCATCCCGATCTGCAACACAACCGGTCGGGTGTGCTGTCGTTTGCAAAATCATCAGACGACACCAATAACTCGCAGTTCTTCATCGCCGAAACCGATGCCCGATTCCTGGACTTCAATCACTCGGTGTTTGGACAACTCGTCGAAGGCGAAGGCGTTCGTGAAGCGATCAGCCAAAACCACACCGACGCCAACGAAAAGCCCACCAATACCGTACGTATCAACAACGCAACGATTTTTGAAGACACCGAAAACTCGGTCGTGATGTTGAAGGCGCTAGGCGGCACCGGAACAACAAACGTTACGTTCACGATCACCGACAGCGATGGCAATCAGTTCCAAGAAGTCGTCTCGGTCACCGTGACCGAAGACCTCAGCATCCAAGGCGTCCCGATCAACAGCCAACCGTACCTCAAACCGATCGCTGACCCGATCGTCACGAGCAGTAACGTGGCACAATTGCAACTCGAAAGCGTTGACGTTGAAGGCGACCCGGTCCGGTACTTTATTGGCGGCACGAGTTCGAGCAGCGCGACCGCGGTGGTGAATCCGACTACGGGATTGGTCGAGGTCACCGCCGCCAATGGCTTTATCGGCAGCGTCAACGTGTCAGTGGGTGTCTTCGCCGAGACCGGTGCGGGCAGCGCATCGGATACTCAAACCGTCACCTTCACGTTTGACGATCAGGCCATCGCGGTCCCAACTTCGCTCGACCTGCGAGCCTCGAGCGACTCGGGTTCGAGCAACACGGATAATGTCACCAATGTCGGTTCCCTGACGTTTGACATCACGGGTGTAACCTCGGGCGCCACCGTCCAAATCATCGACACGTCGGACAACACCGTCATCGGTGTCGGCACCGCAACGGGGAGCACGATTGCGATCACAACCAACAATCTCTCGGCGATGGGCCAGGGCAGTTACACGTTGGCCGCTCGCCAAGTGATCGATAGCGTCGCCGGCGACCTCTCGCCTTCAATCACCGTCGTCTATGACACCGCGGCACCGACTTTCGACGTAACCAACGTCAAGACCACCGGTAACGTTAGCACGGCTTACACGACCGACCTAGTCAGCGCCGAAGAAGGCAACGGCGCCACCTACTCGCTGTCGACCTTCCCCAGCGGCGCGACCATCGTTGCGGGAACCGGCGTGATCAATTGGACGCCGACGGAAGCACAAAGCGGGGCGAATACCTTCACCGTTACGCTGACGGACAGAGCGGGTAACGTTCGCACCGAAACCTTTTCCGTCACCGTCGCTGGTGAACCACTCGCCGGCATCAAACTCGAAGCCACCGACTTGAACGGCAACGTGATCACCTCGCTCGACGTTGGCGACAAGTTCCTGCTGCGTTTCTACGGTACTGACGAACGCGCTCGCGGTAGCCAAGGCGGGATCTACGCCGCATACGCCGACGTCGTCTTTGACGGAACGCTTGTCCGTGCGGTTCCCGGAACCAGCATTCAATACGAAACCACGTTTGGTAACACTCGGTCGGGAACCATCGGCACCGGACTGATTGACGAGCTGGGTGCCGTCAGCAGCGGGACGACTCCTTCCAACGAAGTCGAAACGCTGATCGCAACGATCCAAATGGAAGCACTCGCCGCAGGATCGGTCAATTTCGTAACCGATCCCGCCGACGGATCGAACCGCGAAGTGTTATTGTTCTTTAACAACAACAATATCCCCGCCGACGCGATCGCTTATGGCAGCGTTTCGCTGGCGATCGGACAATCGTTTACCGCGCTCGCAGACACCTTCACCGTTGCCGAAGACAGCGGTGCGACCGTGCTGAACGTGCTCGCCAACGACACCATCACCTCGGGTACCGGCACGCTCTCGGTGGTCAGCGTGACTCAGCCGACCAGCGGCGGAAGCGTGACTCTGAGCGGTGGCGAAGTTCGCTTCACACCCGCGACCGACTTTGTCGGAACGGCCGAGTTCACATACCGCGTCTCCGGTCCTGGCGGGGTTCAAGAAACAGTACCGGTGACGGTCACCGTCACGGGGATAAACGATCCTCCTGTCGGTGTGGATGACACGTTCATCGTCGATGCGGACTCTACCGCAAACTCACTCGACGTGCTTGCCAACGAAGCGGATACCGCCGAAGCCGGTGAAACCCTCACGGTCACCGGCGTCACGACTCCGACCAACGGCGGTACGGTGACGATCGCCAGCGATGGCAAATCCGTCAACTACACGCCCCCCGCCTCGTTCGTCGGCACCGACACCTTTGAGTACACGCTCAGCGATGGAACGAGCACGGACACCGTTTCAGTTACCGTGACGGTCAACCCGACCGACAACCCGCCGACAGCCGTTGATGACGCGTTCCCGGGAACGGGAGGCACCGCGATTAACGAAGACGCGGCTCAGGCGAGCTATGACGTGTTGGCCAACGACACGCGAGATAGCGATAACCAAGAGTTTGTGATCACCGCGCTCGGCACACCTTCGGCAGGCGGTACCGTCTCGATCGGCAACAACGGCACCACGCTGTTGTACAAACCGAAAGCCAATTTTAACGGCACTGAAACCGTCACCTACACCATTCGTGACACCGGCGGCGGACTGGCTACCGCGACGGCGACTTTCGTGATCACCAGCGTCAACGATGCCCCACCGATCTCCGCAGGTTCGATCACATTGGTGAAAGGTGCGACCGCATCAACGGTGCTATCGATCTCCGACTTGCCAGCAAACGTGGATTCGGGCGAGACATTGAAATTTGTTGACCTGACCACGCCGACGAGCGGCACGGCCACGGTGTCTACCGACGGACAATCGATCTCGTTCACGCCTGCCGACGCCGACTTCACCGGTGAAGTGACGTTCGACTTCTACGTCGAGGACTCCAGCGGATTGAAGAGCGGCCCGGCAACGATGACCGTCACGGTCGCCGACTATCAACGCCGCGCGATCGAAGTCAAATTCCGCAGCAGCACGTTCGGACTGCTTACCGGTGACTTGTCACAGTTCACACTCACCGGCACTGACCTGCTGAATCAAACGGTGACCTTGCCGCTCAACCACAGCAGCGTGGAGGTGACCGCCAATGGCATCCGGGTGCCTAACCTGTTGCCCGGTAGTTACAAACTCAACGTCCCAGCGATTCCGTTTTTGCACAACGGTGACGAAGCACAGACGATCGATATCAGCAGCGATGTGGATGAAGGCGACGAATCGATCGAGTTGAATTTGGGTCCCATCAAAGCTCAGTACTACAGCGTCTCGGATTGGTTCGGATCGGCACCACGAATCGCCGTTTTGGCCGCCGTGAACCCTGGCAGTTCGGCCGTCTACGCCCAAGCGTCCACGGCTGCCCTTGACGAGGTCTTCGATCTGCAGGTGCAGCTCAACGACACCGGTTCGGCAGTGACGGTGAACGCGATGAAACCAGCCGCCTCAGGCTCGACAAGCACCGACCCTGTCTCGGTCGGCTTGGCGGCGAGTGTGACCGATGCGACTGTCATTCGACAGCGTGGCGAGTCGGGTGAAATGAAATTGGTGCTCGTCAGTTTGGAAAACAGCTCGGGTGCTTTGAATCTGACCGAGTCCGGCACTTCGACTGCCACCGTGGCTGCCGCAGCTTCGTCCGTCAACGACGTCTTCGTGCCCGCCGGCGAGCCGCTCTCAGCCGCCGCGTTGGCGACTCTCGAGGAAGAAGCATCGGACGAATCGAGTGACGAGGTCAGCACGTTGGCTGCCTCGGGAGAGCCACTCTCGGGCTCGTCTTCGTCGCAACAAACGGCGAGCGTGGATGCTGCAATGAACGATGTTTCGGAGACTTTGGAGCTGATTTCACGTCCCGGAGAACGGATCGCGGAACAGGCTTCAGAGAGCGTCCAAACGTTCACCGAAGCGGTGGATCAGGTCTTGACAAACACTGAGGAAGCCTAATCGGGGGGGTGTGCGGTCCCGATTCGACGAAAACACGGAAAAACACGTGGTTTTTGTCGGTCAGGAGGGTTGCAGGTTTTCGAGTATCGACATAACACTTGCAGCCACCACGAAGTGGAAACGATTTTGTTTTCCCTCGTTTTACAGTCTCAGTTTCCAATTTACAGGTGCAGCCCATGCCCGCAGCCATTCCACCCAAAGCGCCCACTAAGACCCAAATTCTCGCCAACATCGCCGAAGAGACGGAGTTGAGCAAGAAAGACGTCGCCGCCGTCTTGGACGCGCTCGCCGCTGAAATCGAAAAGTCGCTCAAGAAGGGTGGGCCCGGCCAATTCGCAATTCCTGGACTTTGCAAAATCGTCCTCAAAGACGTTCCTGCCAAACCCAAACGAAAAGGTCGCAACCCAGCCAACGGCGAAGAAATTTGGCTCGCGCCGAAGCCAGCTAGCAAAAAGCTGACTATCCGTCCGCTCAAGGGCCTTAAGGAAATGGTCTAATCCGTTTCCCGGATTTGGATCAAGTCGTCAACGACGCACGCCTGCCTTCCTCTCGATTGTCATCGGGACGGAGGGCAGTTTCATTCTGATCTAGAGATAAATCCCACGGTTTGTTATTGACCTGTTTTTGGTCTCTTGTCGGTGCCGGGGTGATAGCATGATTCTCTTGCAAAGCATCTATCAAACGCGTGTTCTCGCTGCGCTGCTGATCGCTTCTTTGTGCCTCGTGGCATTCGACAACGCGTCCGCGGACGATCCGCAGTCCTTGCCAGCAGTCGGCCCCTGGATGGCCGTCACACATGTTTTCCAGGGCGACGAGCCGCAGCCCGCCGAAACGCATCACGTCGTGTTCAGCAACGGCATCTACTACGATTTTCCGTCCGACCCGAAACAACCCTGGACGATTTTCGATCTGCCCCGCTCGAGTGTGGTCCTTCTCGACCGCGAGCGTCAAATGCGGACCAGCGTTGCGACCGAAGATCTGATCCGCTTGTCCGCCCGCGCCGAATCCGAAGTTACCGATCCCGCCGACCGCACACGATTCGGGATGGACGCTCAGCCGACCCGCGTGAGCGAAAACGAGTTCGATGTCGCCTACGCCGAGACGCACTACCGCGTGACCGCGATACGGCCTGACTCTCCAAGCGTCGCCGCCGAGTACGGCCGCTTCGTCGATTGGGTCTGCCGGCTGAACGTCGCTCGCCCACGAGGTGTGCCACCGTTCGCCCGGATGAAACTCAATGCGATCATGACGGACCACCATGTCATGCCGCGAGAGACTGTCGTCACCCTGACCCGCCACATCGGTGTCGACCGCACACCAGCCAAAATTCGGTTACGCTCGACAACGACGATTCACGATCAAATCACCGCTTCCATTAACAAACAAATCAAAGACACGCAGTCGATGCGTGTTCTTTTCCAAGAGATCCCGTGGGATCAATACGAGCACTGAATGTATCAATCCAATACAGGGATTCCCGTGCCACCTCAATCCGAGGAAACCCCGAGCGGCATCGCTCCAACGCGGGCTCACCGTCGCCGCCAAAGTGCTCCCAAAAAACTCACGTTCGGCAAACGTCTTGAACTGTTCGGTCTGCGCTGGTTCTTCACGCTTATCCGCCGCACCGTGCGGATTCGAGTGATCAATGACCGCCGTGACCAGATTCGGTATCAATCCGATCGTCAGTTCATCTACGCGATCCTGCACGCCCACCAAGTCGCCGCGGTTGCGTTATCCGACCCGAACACGGGTGCGTTGGTGTCACGGTCACGCGACGGCGATCTGCTCGTTCCGTTGCTCGAATCGTGCGGCTGCGTGCCGATCCGCGGCAGCAGCGGTGAGGGACGCAAAGGCGGGGCCACAGCGCTCTCGCAACTGATCCGCCACTGCCAACAAGGACATCCTGCCGTGATCGCCGTAGACGGCCCTAAGGGGCCCCGTGGCAAGGTTCAGAAAGGGGCCGCGATGTTGGCCCAGAAAACTGGCATCCCGATCCTACCGGTCGTCCTCGTCGCCCGTCGCCGTTGGCTGTTCGCCAACGCTTGGGACCGGATGCAGCTTCCGATCCCGTTCTGCCGTCTCGATTGCCGTTTTGGCGATCCGATTTACGTTCAGGAAAGTGACGACCTCGCGGCGATCGCCGGCCAAGTCGAGACGTCTCTTGAGCGTCTCGAATGGGCGGAGGATCCCGACGAAGCCGCGATCATCCATGCCCGAAAGCCGGCAAACGAGCTCCCGCAAGCTGCCCAAAAAGCAGCCTAGCACCGCCCATCGTCGCCCAGTGTCGCCGAATCGCTCCGCGATTCGCTCCACACCCATCCAGCCGCGGAGCGTCTGGCCACAATTCAAGGCTGAACCACAGTCGCCGAATCGCTCCGCGATTCGCTCTTCACCCACCCGGCCGCGGAGCGTCTGGCCACAATTCAAGGCTGAACCATTGTCGCCGAATCGCTCCGCGATTCGCTCTTTAACCACCCATCCGCAGAGCGACTGGGCGACTTACGCAACCGGTTTGACTTCGTAGCCGCTGCGATATTCTCGCCGCAGGTAGGGGTTCGCCAAATCGGCATGCTCACCCACGAAACGCTCGGTCCTAGGATCGTGCTCAAGCATCGGGCAGGACACCAAATCGTTCGCGTCGGCACCGAACAGGCTCAGCGGCGCGGTCATGTCATCCATCACCGCATGCCACTGGGGTAGGTCGCTCGCGGCAGACAGTTGCTCCGCATCGAAGCTGCCCCCGGCTCGGAATCCGACGTTGGCCAAGTTGCACCATCCCGTGCTGTGGTGACCGTTTTCAATCGGTGCCGCCAAACTGGACGCATCACGGCTGCGGACGGCTTCGACGAAGTTATTCACGTGTGCCGGGATCGTGCTGACTTTCGCCTTAAACGTTCGGACCTGTTTTCCATCCTGATCCACCACGCGACCGATTCCACGTTGGCCGAGGTAGGTGCCGCCTTCGCAAACGATTGCGTAGCCGCTGTTCGGCGCCGCGACCTTCATCTTGCCTTGGACCGACCACGGGCTCTTCTCGCCCGGCTTCGATGGCAGGTTGCTCAGTGCGATCAGGGTCGGAAAGGTTTCGGTTTCGAACAACGCAAAGTGCACGTTCGGGGTTTCCCCCGCATCGTTCCAGCCGATCCGCCCGCCGCCGCAAATCAGACGACTCGGCGTTGAAACTTGGTCCTGGTACGCGACGTTACGAATATCGTCGAGGATGTGCACGCCCCAATTGCCCATCTCACCGCTACCGGTGTTCCAGTCCCAGTGCCAATCGTAGTGAAAGTTATTTCGCATGATCGGCTCGTCCGCAGCCGGGCCGAGCCACAAGTCGTAGTCGACGCCTGCTGGCGGAGTCAGCGGCGTGTCGCGTTTGCCGATCGATCCGCGAATCCCAAGTCGATTTGCTTGAACATACTTGATTTCGCCGAGTTCCTTCGCCTCGTGAAGGTACTGACGTGCCTCCATCTGGATCGGATCGCTGCGTTGTTGAGTGCCGAGCTGGACAATGCGTCCTGATTTCTCGGCGGCCAACACGACTTGCCGTCCTTCCCACTGTGAGTGCGACAACGGCTTTTCAACGTAGACGTCCTTGCCGGCTTCGATGGCCCAAATCGAGGCAAGGCAGTGCCAGTGGTTGCACGTCGTGATCGCGACCGCGTCGATGTCATCCGAATCCAATGCCGTCCGCAAGTCTGTGACGGCCTGCGCGTTGTATTTACCCGCCAGCATTTCGGCGCGTCCCTTGTCCGGGTCGGCGACCATCACGACTTTGGCACCGGGTGTTCCGTGGATTGCACGAGCGATTTCGCCACCCCGTCCGCCCGCACCGAGTACCGCCATCCGGACTTCTTCGTTCGCTCCCGCTGCGCGAGCAAAACGGGGCAAAGCTGCACTTCCGATACCCGCTGCAGCGAGGCCGAGGAGGTGACGACGATCAATGCGTGGCATGGAAACCGATTGCCGGCGGGGTGTGCTATTGGAATTCATAAACTACCAAAGGTGGGTTGTGTAAGGAGGGAACGCGTGGGGGCGCTTGGCGGATGAGTCAAACCATCAAACAGGTGGACTTAGACCAGACGTCAACCGACATGCAATCACGCCGCATTTTATCCGAAAGCAGCCACAGGTGTTGTGAAAGGGAACCAAACTGACGGTACTTTTGATTTGGAAATGCACCCCGACCAGCCAATCGCTTCGCCCATCAAAGACAACCAATCTCAGGAGCTGAAGATCGAGGAGAGCGACCTCATAGTGTGGCCGGGCACGCCACTGATCGGATCGGCCAAGGCGTTGCCGATACGATCGGGATGCGGTCGAGCAGGACTCACTCAACCCAACTCGAGACGCTCAGTATTAGCCCGGATATTGCACGCGATTCGTAGGCCGTATCGCATCAACCATTGCCAAGCCGGAACTACGGTCGCAAATCGATTGATTTTGAAAATAACAGAATGTATTTCGAGCAAATCAGGTTGATGCGGATACGGCAGGATTGTTCGCGACCTCAGTCCGGCCTACGCAATATCCGGGTTAGAACGCGAGGCTGGCGATCAGACATTCTAGCCGGCCCGGTTTTTCGAGCACGTTATGAATCCCGTTCTCGCGTGCCACCGTCCGTTGCTCCAGGTTGGCAAGTCCGGTCATCCACACGTGACGAGCCTCGGGGGCTCGCTCACAACGCTCTCGCCAATCCTCGGGCGTCGTCGCAGGAGCCGCCGACTCGTCCCAAAGAACCGTCGCAAAGCCACTCGACGTTCGATGGGTCAGCTCACGCTGCCACCGAATCATTGGTTCCAACCGCCCGCTGTCGTGCAACAGTCCCGCGAGCGCATCGAGATAACTCTCGGCATCGGCAAATCGCGATGCCACGATGGCAATCGGTCCGACGATTGGCTGCGTTGGTTCATGCAGCTGATCCGAATCGTTTTCAATTGCGGAGGACTCCCCCGTAGCCAATCGCACGTCGCCGGATTCGGCTTGTTTCTGACTTGTTAGCCAGTGCGGTAAGAATGTGGGGGCTTCGTCGGAGGAAACCGAATCGACCCAAATCGGCGTCTCGCAGGATCTCGCATCCGCCGGACTCGCCGCGATGCGGGGCTTCGTTAACGATGCAAGCGGTGAAGGTGACTCGGGCAAACGAACGGTCGACGCGACCAACGGCCCGCGTACGACGAGAACTTCGGCTTCGGGATACAGGGAACGAAAACGAGCGTAGCCGACGCCGTCGATCGCCAAACGCGTTCGCTCGTGACGGTTCGTTTGAGCCACGATCACGTGGGTGGGCATCTGTCGGGGTGGCGATTCCAGGGCTTCATCGATGCCATAGCGGACTGCAATCGTGTCGCAATGTTTTTGGCAGATTCGCCAAGCCGGTCGCATTTGACGGTGTTCGTTATCGCCGACCCACAGCAGTCGATCGCAGCCGAAGGCTTGCTCGTCGCCAGCGGCCGCTTGCTGGCTCCGAAGGAGCGCGAAAGGCGGTGAATTAGAGCGTGATGTTTTCATCAATGGCTGCTTCGGCTTCTTTCAAAATCAACCAAGCGTCGCCGGGCGAATCGCTCGAACGCAGCCCATCGAGGAACGCATCGTCAGAAACCAACCGGCTGAGTTTTGCGAGAATACGCAAGTGACTCGAATCGTCATAAGAGCAGATGAGGAAGAAAATGTCGGTCAATTGCCCCCGGTTGGAGAACGGCAATCCCGCCTGACAAATCCCGAGCGCGAGTACGGAGTCGGCCAGGATCGAGGTCTGCGGGCGGCGGGGGTGCAATAACGCGACACCATTGTCGAGCGCGGTCGGATGCAATTTTTCGCGTTCGGACACCGCTTGGGCCATCGCCGGGGCGTCCCACAGCATCCCGGTCGTGGCGGCCAAGTTGGCCATCCCGCGGATCACGCTGCCGCGGGTCCGTGCGGATAACGGGTTGGCGATCAAATCGACGGAGCAAATTTCACTGAGTTTTCGCGCGGGGGTGTCCGAGCTTCGGTGCAGCACCCGCCGGACTTCGTCCAGCTCGTTGGGGTCGCTCAAACCGATCCGTTCCTCGAGCCAGTGGTGGATTTCGGCTTCGTTGAAACGCCACTGACCCCCGACCTTGCGACCAGGCAAATTGCCGCGAGTCACCATTTTGGTGATTTGATCAGGGGTAACGTGCAGGTATTCGGCAAGCTGGGGGATATCGAGGTCTTCCATGGGATTTTCAATCGGCAGTAAACGTTTGGCTTCTATCCACACTTCCCTTGACGGAAGTCACACAAAATCGGTAAATCGACTCAAGTTATTCCAGCGTCGAGCCGACGTCGACGTGCCCACACGGAGTATTTTGTTTGTCTACCGCATCGGACGACCGGTTATCGTTACGCCAGAGAGGATTCTGGCTAGTGGGGGCGTTCGTACTTGCCGCACTCGCACCATCGGACCGCGTGTCCGCCCAGAACGGATTTTCACCTACCCCGCTAACGAACTTGGCGCCGATTGGTCCCTCCGGGTCCGGAAACGTCTACCCTCCGTCGAATTCTGGCAGCATTTACGGTGCCAACCCGGCCGGAGCCAGCGTTTCGGGGTCCCTCAGTCCCACCACGCCGTCGTTTGATCCCTACGCGACCTCTGGTGGAGCCACTCTCGGTGGCTCCGGATTTAATTTTGCCCCGCCTGGATTCGGCGGCAGCACGGTCACACCGCTGGGCACGCCCACTCCCACCGGCGCGCCCTCCTACTCGGTAGGACCGAGCGTCGGCCCCAATCCCTCCTATCCCAACGGCAGTTTACTGGGCGGTCTGTTTTCTGGAAATTGGTTCCGCAGCAACAGCGGCACGGGCCTGTACCAAGGCGCGGGCTACCCGTCGGCAACGGCTGCTCCTTACAACGCACCTTCTGTTTACGGATCACCCCCGGCTTACGGTGCCGCCCCGATGGGCAGCGGATCGCTGTACGGGAACGGACCGATTTTGTCGCCGTCATCGCCTTCGGGATACGGTGGCGATCCATTCCCAGCGTCCGCCTATCCATCAGGTTCGCCGACGTCGCTCTTCCCCAGCGGACTCGGTGGCCCGGGGTACGGCGGCACGCTCCTCCCCGCCGGGCTGTTTTCCGCCGGCGGTTTCAACGCCTACCAATTGCTCCACGGCCCTCGACTGCGTCACTCATTTATCGGTGGCGGTGGCGACGATCAAGACGACCTGGGGATCAACCAGACGGACGTGTCGCTCGGCTTCGCGTTTGGTAATTTTTTCTACAGCAACCGACCGCTCTACGTCGTCCCCTCGTTCTCGCTGTACCTCTTCGACGGACCGATGACGACGGCGAGCAATAACGCTGATCTCCCTGGCAGCGCCTACGGCGGCTTTCTCGATTTCGGATGGCAATCGGATCCCAACCAAATCATCGGGAGCGAACTCGGATTCCGCGTCGGTGCGTTTTCAGATTTTGATACCTTTAACTCCGATAGCGTTCGGTTCATGGGCAAAGGGCTGGTGTCGTTTCGCCTGACTCCCGCGTCGACGCTCAAAGCCGGCGTTTATTACCTGGACCGTGAGAGCATCAAGATGCTGCCCGCGGGCGGTCTACTCTGGCAACCGGACCCTTACACCCGTTTCGACATCTTCTTCCCTGAACCCAAGTTGGCGAAATACTGGCGCACGATCGGAACACAGGACGTGTGGTGGTATCTCGCCGGTGAGTACGGTGGCGATTCGTGGACAGTCACACGCAATTTCACCAATATCGAAGAACGCGTCGACGTCAATCAAATCGCCGTCACATTCGGTTGGGAATGGGGACGCAGCGACCTGATTCGCGCTGGACAACGCACCGCGTTCATCGAATTCGGTGGCGTCTTCCAACGAGAACTCAAATATGAATTCTCCCCCGACGATCAAGATCTCGGCGAAGCTTTCATCGTCCGCGCCGGCTACGGATACTAACCCCCACGTGGCCGATCGCTCCGCCGATCGAGTTCCCCCAAACACGAAACAACCACCCACCGATCATCCGCGTGCGACAACTCACTCAAGGGATCAATAACCATATTTTGACCAACGCCGACGTTTGGTCACCTGACGGCCAGTGGATCTACTTTGACTCTCGCAGCGACGGTGATGGATCGATCTTCGATAGCCAAACGCTCGGACGCGTGCACGTGCCGAGCGGGCGGGTCGAGACTGTTTTCGAGGCCCGGCAGGGTGCATGCGTTGGCGTTGTCACAGCCTGCCCCACCGATGACCGCGTCGTATTCATTCACGGTCCTGAGAATCCGACTGCAGCGTGGCAGTACAACGCCTATCACCGCCGAGGCGTTTTGACGATTCCCAATCGGCCCGAGCAAACCTGCAATCTGGACGCTCGCGATCTGTCGCCGCCGTTCACACCCGGTGCGCTACGGGGCGGTTCACACGTGCATGTGTTCAGCGGCGATGGCAAATGGGTCAGCTTCACGTATGAAGACCACGTACTGGCGACCGATAAGCACCCCGCCGCCCGACTCAATCAACGTGGGGTCGGAGTCAGCGTCCCGACCCGCGGCGTAGACGTCCCCAAGACGCATCCACGCAATCATGACGGGACACACTTCAGCGTTTTGGTCACGCAAACTTGGGATCGCCCGACACCAGGCAGCGACGAGATCAACCGCGCCTACAGCGACGCGTGGGTTGGTATCCGCGGCTATCGAAAAAGCAATGGCGAACGCCAGGACCGAGCCATCGCTTTCCTCGGTGATTGCCTCGACGAACAAGGGGCCACCATTACAGAGTTGTTCATCGTCGACGTCCCCGACGACGTCACCGTCGCGGGCGACTCACCACTGTGTGGCACCGAAACGAACCGCCCCTCACCGCCAGCGGGCACGCGCCAGCGACGACTCACGCACACCGTAGACCGAAAACATCCCGGCATCTCCGGTGTACGGCATTGGCCCCGCAGCAGTCCTGACGGAGAGCGAATCGCATTCCTGATGCGAGATGAACGTGGCGTGTCGCAGCTGTGGCTCATCTCCCCTCGTGGTGATAACATGCGCCAACTCACCCACTCTCCCACACCGATCCAGTCCGCGTTTACTTACCGCAGTGACGGTCGTACCATCGCTTGCGTCATCGACACCCGCGTCTGCGAGGTGGACGTAGACGATGGTTCTATTCACGCGTTAGCACCAAAGGTCAACTCTACAGATTCCCCTCTGCGTCTCGCATGCGTGTACAGCCCCGACGGAACTCAAATCACCTACTTACGTCGGATCGCTACTCCCGCCGGCCCACGCAACCACATCTTCGTGGGCTCCACAACGCTACGCCCTCAGCAGTTCGTCGATTCGTGAAGCGATCATCTAACGGTCCTGCGGGAGAATGAGATTATCGGAATCCGTTCAAGGAATGGACCACACAAAACGGTTCGAATTCACGCAGCCCACGCCTCCAGCCAACTAACATCGGCTCGTTTCGGGTTCATAAATGAGGGACACCGACGCCAGTCCGCCCCAACCTCCTTTGCGACGCTCGAACTCGATGCCAGATCCGATTACCATGTCGTTGACGTTTTTCGATCCCACTTGTCCCCATCGTACGAATCCCATCACCCTCCCTCAGGACGTCGATTGTTTGAGTGCCTTTTTAGCGGAACGGCGCGAGCCGTCCGGTCCCGAGCCACCGGACGGCTCGCGCCGT